>CAWDKT010000018.1:0-201136 GCA_963802955.1 uncultured Acidobacteriaceae bacterium | reverse complement strand
GCGAATCCCACTCCTCTGACCGGCGATCTCATCAAAATGTTCAAGTATCAGGCCATTCCGACCATCGACGACATCTGGTGGCTGGGACGGTCGAACATCTCCTTTACAAAATTGTTACCTCGTCGGCTTTTAATTATGACCATCGCCTCATCCGGGCCGAGACCTACGCCGCATATAGCCGGCCTCACCGATAGGATCGCCTTCCAGGAAGCGATGGACCAGTACGCGATGGGAATCAATACCCAGGTGACGGCGCGCACGGTCCAGCCCAAGCGCGCGGAGCTGAACGACTATGTGGGCCGCCAGCTACATGCTACAGGGCGGGCGGCACGTGGCCGATGTCGCGGTGCTCTATCCCATCGACTCGCTGCACGCAGACTATCACACGTCGGCGGCCAAACGTTCCCGCTATCCCCCGACGAGAAGGCCCCACAGATCATGGAAGCCGTCTACGCGCGCGAGGGCGGCGTCGCTCCCGGCCGACTACCAGACATCGGCGAGGCCCTGTTCCGCGGCCGCGCGTGGATTACACCTACCTGCATCCCGACGTGCTGGTGGACAAGTGCACCGTCGACCACGAACGCTGGTTCTCAACAACAGCGAGAATCGCGAGGAGTACCAGGTGCTGATCCTGCCCGCGGGCGAGTGCTCTCTGCCGCAGCGGCCAGAAGATCAAGGAATTTTACGACAAGGGCGGCACGGTGATCGCGACCGGGAAACTGCCCACCCACAGCGCGGAATTCGGCAAAGACCGGGAAGTGCAGCAGGCCATGGCGGACGTGTTCGGCGTCGTCCCCGGATGACCCGCTGAAGGCGGATGTGAAGCGCGCGCAGGACCACCAGAACTTCTACGTGTTCTGGTATTACGTCAAGAAGAATGCCGCGGGCGGACAGGCCTTATTTTTGCCCGATCATCCCTGGCTGCTGGATTTCACGTTGAAATGGCGCTGCCCCAGCGCGATGTGGACATTCGAAGCGCCTTTGGGCGAGTTACGCGCGCGGCCGAATATGAGGGCGCGTTGACTTACATCCACAAGGTGAAGGACGGCCGCGATATCTACTTCTTCGCCAACTCGTCTCCGAAGGCCGTGGACACCAAGGTGGTTCTGCGCGGGCACAAGTCGCTGCCCATCTGGAATCCGCACACCGGCGCGCAGGAGCCGGCGGAAGCCAGGCCTTCGGGAACCGACGCCCAGCCAACGACCACCGTACGGCTAAAGCTGGCGTCCGTTTCTTCTTTGTTCTTGGTCAGTGACTAATTGGCGACTAATTAATGGTGGAGGTGGTTTCATTGAGAGTTTCAGCGGAAGACTGCGAGACGAATCTCTGAATGTCGAGTGGGTCAATCCGCTTCATGATGCAAGAGAAACCCCGGTGCGATGGCGCCATCATTACAACGTGGTTCCATACTGCCCCACCTCGCTATGTGCTTGAAAACAGGCTCTCGTGCTCTTCAGAAAGCAGTACTGCGGGTTTATGCGGTTGAATATGAGCGCGTCGTTTCAGAGCCTGAGCGGTCTTGCTCTCCAAGATGTCTCTGTTAATTACCCAAGGACCGTCTGCGAAAGGATGATCGGCGGGGATTTCGCCGCGATCGATGGCCAAGCGGAGCGTGCGGGGGCTGATATCGAGACAAGCTGCAGCATCGGTCAGGTTGACCCATAGGTTTTGTTCATCCGGCTTATAACAGGGGATGCGGTTATGGCTGCGCAAGGCGGTTACCCTCTCACGTGTCCAGCGGTTGCCGCGTCCTGTGAGATGACCGTTGCGGTTCAGGACGCTGGCGATGATGTCGTCGCTTGCAATGCGTGCAAGGACAGCGATGGCTTCGATCAACTCACAGGGGGTCTGGGTGCTGCACTGACCGCGTCGACGGCGAGGAAGGTGCAACTCGGTATGAACGCCTCCTTTCCAATGGATGGTCAGAAGGAGTTCTCCCTGAGAACTGTCCACGTCGACCAGCACTTCCTCGATGAGCGTACGCACAATACGCTTCTTGAGTTGCGCACTCGTGGCCGAATCGGTCCAGATCGTCTCGAGCTGAGTGGCGAGCTGGTAGAGGTCCTCGCCGGTGCCAGCTGGAGTCTGGTCAACAGTCGCGCTGTGCTGATGAATGCGCGCCTCGATCTCGTGCACGTGCTGTAAAGCCAGATTCCAGCGCCGTTCCAACTCCGCGGTGACCAGCCGGTTCTCTGGATCAGCAGCATCGTACTGCCGACGGGCTCGATCAGCTGCATATGTGGCCGCCTGTCGATCTCGTTCCAGCGCCTCCAGCACATCGTCCCGTTGCCGGGCACGTTCTTCATGGGCCAGCATGGAAGCTTCGATAGCTGCAGGTTGAACCACGCGAAGCACCTCTCTGCCGATAGCCGCATCGACGGTGATGCCACCGAACGCGATGCAACGAGGCTCACCGTTGTCCAGAAATCCGCGCATGCACGAATACCGCAATACGTCATGCCCGTTGCCGGTATATCGTACCGTCAGCTTACGTCCGCAGCGCCGGCATCGCAATAGCCCAGCCAAAAGCGCCTGACCGTTACGCGCGGCGCCAGGCTGGGGCTCACCCTGGTTGTTCTGCTGAACCATGCGCTGAATCTGTTCGAACTCATCCCAGGTGACATAACCCTCATGGGCGCCTGGGATCAGAGCCAGCCACTGGTCTCTCGGTTTCCGCCGGCAGACATGATGCGCTCGGACTCCCTCGTAGCCTATGAGATGTTCTGTCTTGCCGTAGCTGTAGGCTCCTCCGTAAACCGGAGAAGTCAGCATACGATGCATGGAGCGATAGACGGGGCGCTTCCACCTGGTCTTGCCGTTCGGCGTACGTGTGGGCACTTCCAGCCCGTGTTCCAGAAACCACATCAACGTCTGGCGCACGGTGCCCAGTTCGGCGAACTTGCGGAAGACCAGAAGAATGGTCTGCTGCACGCGCAGATCCGGGTCCTTCTCCAACCGCTGATCTTCGCTCTTGACGTAACCAACAGGAGCCGACACGATCAGCTCACCCCGGCGCGCCTTCTCTCTGCGCGCTTCGACCGAACGCTGACGCAGCAAATCAAGTTCATACTCGTTCAAGCTGCCCTTAAGGCCCAGAAGCAGACGATCGTTGCTGAGCCGTGGCGCGTAAACCATCTCCTGGTCGACCAACACCGTGTCGACAACGCGGCAGACTTCAACCAACTGTTGCCACTCCCGGCTGTTTCGTGCAAAGCGGGAGACTTCACGGGCTGCAACGGCACCAACCTTGCCCAGGCAGACTTCGGCGACCATGCGTTCAAAGCCTGCACGTGTCACCGCCCCAGCCGCGGAACGTCCCAGGTCCTCGTCGATGACCTCTATCTCGCGCCATCCCAGTTGCCGCAGCCGTGCTTCCATCGCATACTGCAGCTTCTGGCTCTCCAGGTTATGAATCACTTGGTAGGGGGATGACTGGCGAACGTAGAGAATCGCCTTGCGTTCCAGATGCTGTGTGCGAACCTTCTCACTCATCGCCCACCTCCGCTTGCGCGCCGGGGCGAAGTTCCTTCGCGAGGTGTTCGTTTATCATCCGGGCCAACAGGCGAAGCATCCGCTGATAGGCTTCCTGCGGTACCTGCGGCTGTGGCATCGTCGGAGCAAATAGCTCGCCCTGTCTGGCTCTGAATCGGGACGTTATCGACATCAGCACCTCCTGAGTCACTGGAAAGATGCTGCGCCTGAATCACCCTCGATTCAATACGATCTGCGTCGGACGACAGGAGCGCTCGAAGCGACAGCAAAGCGCTGCCGCTCACATACGCCAGGCTCTCCTGCTTCATCTCACTGCAAAGACCGGAGTCGAACATCCACTCCGGAATCTCCAACGAAGCCAGCCAGTTCAGCTCGTCTCGCACGCAACGGAGAACTACACTCCCGCCTCGTCGCGCTTCGCCTCGAACGCATACTGGTTGCCCATACCATGGATGCCAGCGATAATGCACTTCTCGAATGCAGGTTTTATGGGTGTCTTGTACCCCAGTTGTACAACCAACTTAGACCACATAGCGCACTGGCCGATCGAACTGCTTCCTTCGCCAGTAGCTATGCGATAACTGCCGAGCGCTTCGCTCGATCGACGCGGAATACGGCAAGCTCCGGACCGCGTCAAGGGTTCGCTTCGCCGGCAAAGAACGCCGCCCTTGACCCGGTTCCTTAGTGTTCGTGCGTGCTCATCCATTCGATTGCCTGGTTCTGAATGTAAGTCGGAAGCCGGTTGTAATCCCATGGTTCCATGAGCCCCAACTGATCCTTTGCGCCGTAGAGGGCATAGACTTTGCGAGCCTGGTTGATCGCATTGCTCACATCGGACGGAGTGGCGTCCCGGTCCAGCAACGGTTCAACCACCAGGACCGGACGAGGAGCGATCATAGCGAGAAGGCCATCGTAGTCGTAAGGGATCTGCTTTTCGTGGCCGACAAAGTACCCAAGCCGCGGAATAAGCCCACGCTCAAACGCATAGCGGCCCACTCCACCGGTCCCCGTGGACACTGTATCGGTGCGCATCGGCGTAAAGCCGACAATCGAGACCACGCCTTTCACGCGCGAATTAAGCGCGGCCGTGTAGAGCGCCACGTTCCCCCCCAGCGAAAATCCAAACAGGTAAACCCGTGAAGAATCGGCGATGGGATCGGTCTGGAGGTAGTCGACGGCTGCGCTCGCATCCTCAATCATGCGACCCATGCGCGACCATTGCGGATAACGATCGTAAAAAGGCCCGGCTTCCGAAAGACGGCTTCCAAAGCCACTCTGATCGTAAGCGAGCACCGCATACCCGGCGTGGACCAGAGCGAGGATCGGGTGCAGATCTTCGCGGTAAACCCACATATACCCGAGCGGATAACTGTACCCATGCAGCCAAACCACCACCGGTAACTTCTTTCCCACCGGCGTATTCGCCGGATAGTAGAGGTCGCCGGTGACTCCATCCCCAAAGTGAACACGGCGCGAAGCCGTTTCGCTTTTCTCCGGTTCCAGCCAGCCAAACGCAGTTCCTCCCCGGTCCATCACCCATGCGGGAAGGTCGGGCGTCACCTGGCCCGGATTTGGAGCATTCGCCGGACGGAGCGGCCGGTGGAAATTAATCCCACTGGCCGAGTCAGTGGCGGAGAGACGAGGAGGCTCCGTCCCCAGCATCCAATCGATTGATTTACGCAGATGTCCCGATTTCGTTTGCCACTGGTCGACGGATTGAATAGAGTCGCCATCGGTCAAAGTCAGCAGGTCATCGGGTTGGTGCGGTTTGAAGAGGGCAAGGTTCACCGATTGCTTCGTGGCGGTGCGCCAACGATTCCAATCCCATTGGAAGATGAGGTTGTTGACCCAGGGGCGATCAGTTCGGCCAAACTGCATATCGAGCCAGTCAAGGCAGGCGCCTTCGTCGTTAGCGCCGTGAAAGCCGGGGACGCGCATGGTGCTGATGCGGTGGGGCACTCCGAGCAACTGATAGACCTTCAGCGCCGAGTAATAGGTTTGCTCGTTGCCCCAGGTGCTGGAAACTTCATCGTTGTTGCCCCACTCCATCAAAAGAGGTCGCGGGGCGATGATGGCCGCAAGCAGATTGCCGTCGACGGGAAGCCGGTCCTCGCGGCCGGCAAAGAAACGAAGTTGGGGCGCGAACCAGGTAGGAAATTCGCGAGTCGTGGATTCGATGCTCTCTCCCGATCCCCTTTCGCCTGTCGCGCGCCACGGGAGCACACCGCCAACTCCTGTCGACCCTGCAATCACCGCGGTGATGCGCGGATCGAGTGCAGCAGCTATCGAGATCATCTTTCCGTTGCGGGAGTAGCCGAAGATGGCGATGCGCTTCCGATCGACTTGAGGAAGGGTGTAGAGATAATCGACCACGAGACTCGCACACCATGCGCGCCGCGGCAGCAGGGCAAAGTCGTAGCCCGGGTAGAGGGCGTCCAGCGGGGCGGCATCGTCCATAAAGTCGTTGCCCGCGTAGCCTGCAGAAATGTAACCGCGGCGGATCAATTCTGGAGCCCATCCCAGCAAATCGGAATTGATGAGCACAGGCATGGAGCCCGTGCCATCGGGAATGATGACCCTGGCCCGAAGGCTGCCTTTCTCTCCCGGACCAAAGAGGAAACGCAGATTACGCACCGTGTATCCATCCCCGTGGTGTTCGCTCTCAACGATGGTGCGGGCGATCGTCGGCACAGGTGGAACTTTCCCCCACACGTATTTCTCCGATAGATCGAGGATTTCCTGTCGGCGCCTGGTCCAATCCGCCGCGGTGCGAACTGGACGACCATCCAGAAAAGTCATTGGATCCGGCAGCTCGTTGCGCTTCGGCAACGCATTGAAATCAGGAGGCAGAGCTCCCGTCTTCTGCTGCCACACCGTCCAGCTAGGAACCTTGGGAAGGATCTTCTCCAACATATCGAGGTATTCCTGGCGCTGCTGCTGGGAGGCGGGTGCTGACGTCTGTCCCTGTGAGACCGTCGACAGAAAGGCAACAAGAAAAACCAGGGCTGATCTAGACGATAGGAGGCTCGGCATATTGTTTTTTCCCTAGGAGAATATGAAGTGTGCGCATATTTTCATGCGAAACGCAACTCTATGCACTTCGTAATTCGAATGTCAAGTCATATGGGTTTACGGTAGTGGGTCAGTTTGAATTTTCACAGGCCAGTCTTGGTGTCCTAAGCGAGGCAGCGGGTATATACCTTTATGTCCTTGTAGTCCTCCGCCAATAGAAGTTGGCGCGTCGATTTCTGCACAGGAAAAGGTAGAGGATTCGAGAATTCGAAGTCATAAGTACAGGTGGTACATTGCAATATTGTGAAAGGGATAACAGAATCGCCATGGTACACCACATGGGCATTTGTTAATTCGATAGCCACTGCCTCTGTGCCGATTGTTACTTCGTTTCTTAATCAAGTATGTTTCCAAACCGTGTAATAGGGTTCGTTGGAGAGCCTCATTGAATGCTGGATAAAGCCAGGCAAAAGATTCAGAAACCCGCGGCGATCGATCGTCGACAACAACGGATTCGAAAGAGTTGCAGCTCCAAAAGGTTCGAGTAAAAGCCGCTTACAACAACGACAAGACAACCGCATCGCGCGGCGGCACACTTACCGTGAACTGCCGTCCGCTCTGCGCAATCTTCTGGCCACCCCAAACATCTTCCGCCGACTGGAACGGTCCGGCCCCTTCAGCCAGAGTCACCGTAACCTTCTTCACAGCCCGAGTCGAGTTAGTGACCCAGATGTGCGTCCCACCTTCACCCTGATGCAGCCGGGCCTGAACGGTGTTATCGTCGATGACAATCGCGGGCACAATCCCGGCGAGCTTCAGAAAGCCCGCGAACAGTACACGGGTTTCTTCTCCGTGATGCAGAAAGTAGCCGCTGCCCGGAAACGAACCCATCAGCAAAGTCTTTCCCTTGCCAAAACTGTTCGAGACGGCCGCAATGTTTCCGTTCGAATATTGCCCGGCCGCCGTGCCGCCGTGCAAATCGTAGTCCTGACGGAAGTAGCGACCATAAACTTTATTGCCGTTTACTTCGAACATTAATTTCCTGGAAAGGTCTGGATCGAACTCCACGATCTTCTCACGTGCGCCGAACAATTCATCGAGGCCCAAGTTGGGTTGCACGGTTCCAACGTGTCCGCTATCGCCGAAGTATCCCGGCACACCCTCGCAGATCAACATGCCGCCGCGCTGCACATATTCCTTCAGCCTGTCCGCAGTTTCTTTCTTCAGCATCACCGGATACGCGAGATACAGCAGCTTGTACTCGTCGATATCCTCGAGCGCGCACAAAGTCGCACAAAATATTGGAGTCGAAGAAAGCCTGATAAGCTCCACGCGATCGACTGAGCGTAATACTCGGTTGAGCCCTGCTGCACGTAGTTGAAGATCTCCGATTCCGGAATGAATAGCATGCCAACCTCTCCCTTCACCGGCCGCGACTTCCACACCTCGGCATGGGAGTTCGCCCACTTCGCGACGCTGCCCGCCATCTGCGCCCGCGGCGTCTACCGAGCCGTCCATGGCGAACGGGCCGAACGCCCCAAAAAGCGGCCCGTCCAGCAGCGGCCTCCAGCGCGGATAGAGAATCCCACGCGCCCCGCCCGCGCACGAAATCAGGTTCCAGATGCGGACATCCTCCGCATCCGGCTGGCGTCCGTCCTCCCGCGGCCGGCCGATCACCTGAGGCTGCATCCACAGCGGTCCACCTTCCGCCTCCGCATGCCAGAACGGCTTGCCACGAGCGCCGGCGCGCACCAGGTCCATCGCCTGATACTGCAGCCACGGCGCGTTGCCCTTGCGCGACGCCACCCACGTCAGCCCCCACACATCCATCATCGCCGCAGAGCGCCACTCGTTGTGCGCCGACGACGGCAGCACTTCAGCGTTCCCGCCATGCCATGCGCGCAGATCAGATGATGCGGATCCAGCCTGCGGAACAGATCCACGCGCCACTTCAGCAGCCGAAACGCATCGTCGATTCGAACTCCAGCCAGTCCAGGCTCTCGGCGTATCCGGCCAAGCGTCTCGGGCGGATCCACATCCTCCCACGTCTCGTAGCTGTATCTGTTCCATGCCTTGCCCATGCGCCGCCAGCGAACCATAACGCGCCCGCAGCCACTCGCGCAGCCGGGCCTTGGTGCCATCGCAGTAGCAGTTCATCTTGCGTGGCTCGCCGCCGTTGTAGATGTTCTCGTTCCAGAGGTCGTATCCCAGCAGCGCCGGATGGTTCCTGTAGCGCTCGATCAGCGCCGTCAGAAATCTCTCCGCCGCGGCCTGCGCCTCCGGATTGTCGAGACACAGTCCGGGAAATCCGCCCACCGCGTACTCGCGCCGATCTCGCTTCCTCGCAACCGATCCGTCGCTCGCCTTGGTATCGCGCGCTCGCATACTTGCGAAACGCCCACTCCGGTGCGCACGTCGTGAACTCCGCGATGATGACCTTCAGACCATTCGCGTGCGCCAGGTCCATCATCTGGTCGTAGTCGGCCCAGTCGAACTTGCCCGGCGCCACCTCGATCGCGCCCCACAGAAACCAGTGGCGAAAGGTATTCATGCCCACACGCGCCGCCGTCGCATGGTCGCGCGCCCAATCTTCCGCAGGCGGATTCGACTTGCGGAAGTACACCGCGCCATAGGGAAACACCGAACCCATCGCAACCTCTTTGGCAGCCGGTTGCGACTCTAAACCTCCTGCCCCGGCTCCCGTGGTCTGCGCAGGGAGCGTGGCACCACCAACCACCATGGCCACAGCAGAAACCTGGGCCGCTGTCTTCACAAATTCTCTGCGAGTAAGCTCAAAATCAGATGGCATCAGCTTCCTTTATTCAGAGGAGGAATTGATCTTTCAACCCCGCACAGCAGGATAAAATCTTCGCCACAAGATTACCTTACCTGCCGATCGTCGTGCAGCCGGCGATGCGGTTAATTAATAAGCCGATTCACAGGCTCTCGTCTGCGTTATGATCCCTATGCCGCGCAAAAAGCCTCCCGCAATAACTTATCGTTGCTTCATCCACACTCCGATGTTTTCGCAGAATGGGGATAATCATGCTTAAAAAACTTCCGTCTCGCGCCCAGATCACTGTCGCGGCTGTCATCGGCGTCTCCGCCCTCGTGGCGTTGGCCGCGCAGCAATCCCCCGCACCGAGGGAGCCGTTAGATCCGATGGTTTTCGAGCAGCGTCTTGGACTTACCGGTCCTGTTAACCCCGAGCTGCCCAGCATCATCCTCGTCGGCGACTCCACTGTCCGCAACGGTTATGGGTCCGGTCCTGACGGCCTGTGGGGTTGGGGCGCGCCGCTCTCGGAACTCTTCGACCTGTCGAAAATCAATGTGGTCAACCGCGCGATTGGCGGCCTAAGCAGCCACACCTACATCTCCGACACGCATTGGGACGCGACCCTCGCCTACGTCAAGCCGGGCGACTTCGTCCTCATTCAGTTCGGGCACAACGACGGCGGCCTGACCCTGCCCGGCGCCGCTCCCATTCCCGACGACGGTGCCGCTCCCGGCGCCACGCCACCGGCGCGTCCGCCGGGCGCTGCTCCCGCCGGCCCCCGATTCAGGGGGAGCTTGCCGGGCATCGGCGAAGAGACGGTCGAAGCCGAAAATCCCCGCACCCATCAAAAAGAACTCGTTCACTCCTTCGGCTGGTACCTTCGCAAGTACGTCGCCGACACCCGCGCCAAAGGCGCTACTCCGATCCTTTGCTCGCTCGTACCGCGCAAGTTCTGGGTCGACGGTCACATTGTGCGGCAGACCAGCACTTATCGCGGCTGGACGCATCAGATAGCCGTCCAGGAAAAGGTTGCCTTCCTCGATCTCAATGAGATCATCGCGCGCCGCTACGATGCTCTCGGCCCCGCCACCGTCGAAACACTCTTCGGCGACCCGCACGCCCACACCAACCTGTCCGGCGCTGAGCTCAACGCTGAATGCGTCGTCGCAGGCCTCAGAGCTCTGCCCGGCGATCCGTTGGCCGCTTACCTTTCGACAAGAGGCAAGGCGGTCGTCCCTTATGTCAGTTATGTCAGTAATTTCTAGAAGCGGTTTGGCTCTGTTGACATCCTCTCTGCGAGCAGTGAAACGACAGGCAGCTAGAGGCGGTAAAGATCGAAGGCTAATCCAAGGAGGAGTGCTTGGCGGGATTGAGTGTGCAGGGTTCTGCCGGGCGCCCGGCAGGAGAGTTTGCGCTTCACGGCTGAGAAGACACTTTCGATCAAGGAACGTTTCCCATACTGTTCTGTGGGGAAGTTCTCGCGCATCTGGAGGCGCACACCGGATGCCCTGCAACTGGAGCGGCGTTTGGCCGGGATGATGCTTTGAGCCTGGAGTTGCTCGCGGCAGAAGGTATGATTGCGCTCGGAGTCGAACTCGGCGTCGGCCAGCACGCAGCCGATGGGAGTATGTTCATGCGCCTGGCCCACCAGGATAGGTAGGGTGGCACAGTCGTTCCACGGTGCTTGACGAGCCCACTGAGCCAGGATGAGTTGCCGCTCTACATCGACCACGGCGAGCCACTTCAGCCAATGTTTCCAGGTGCGCTGCTTCTGGCCGAAGTGCTCTACACGGCGGATGAAGTAACTGCTCACCGCGGCCTGCGACAGCCCGGTGGCATCGACGGCTACCGTGGCCGGACTTCGCCACCTCCCGGGCATACGGCGTACGATCTCCTTCATCACCCGCGCCACATCGGCCGGATCAAGCCGGACCAGAAAGCGATACAGCGTGGTGTAGTCGGGAACGGAGTTCAATGCGAGGGCAGATCGCAATTCCGCGTGCTCACCCAGCCGAACCTCAGCCTCGCGAAAGGTCCAATCCTCGTAGCGCATCAGGCAAAGCACAGCCAGCAGTTGCGGCTGCGTAAACTGCCGCTTGCTGAACTTGGTCCGCTGCGCGGGCAACACTCTCCGGCTGACATCGAGCGCCAGCCGGGCAAATCGCACCAATCCAACCTCGGCCATACGGAATGCAAACAGCCAGAGCAGTTTCAGCTTAACCCGCTTCTGCCGCGCCGGAACTGCAGAGTGCCGAGGATGTCAACAGAGCCAAGCGGTCTCATAAATGTCTGAGCAGCATGTGGAGGCGGGCGAGATCGACGTATCTGCCACCGCCGGTTCCAGCAATGGTTGCGCAGCGGGAAGTTAGAAGAGGCGCTGAGACCGGCCGTCGTAATTGCGCTTCAGGAAGAGCTTCTGGGGCCGGAAAAAACCGAGATTCCGAACAAGCGATGTCCAGAGCCAGGATCCGCTTTTCCAAGCCACAGGTACCGCCGAATTGAGTCACTTCTTTTGCAGCGTGTGGATGTAATGCACCACGTCGGTGATCTGTGCATCTGTGAGTTGTGCATGAAAAGCAGGCATCTTGTTCTTGCCGTTTTTGATAATGGCGGCGAGGGCGGTGTTGGACAGTTTCAGAACATCGGGAGCCTTGTAGGAGCGCACGCCCAAAGCCTTACCTACGGCCGTATTACCAAGCCCGTCATCGCCATGGCACATCGCGCACTTCGCCTTGAAAGTAGCGGCTCCGGAACTTTGGCCAAAGCTCGGTAAGCTTGCAAGTAAGACCAAGAGGAGAATAGCTGAAGTATGGATAGCGAGTTTGAACATGAGTTAGTACTCCTTTAGTCAGGAATTTCTGTTTTGTTTCCCGGCAGCGAGCGCATACACCACCAGCTGCGTGTTTTGCTTTCTTGCTGCAGCCGCTGAAAGGCCAGGCCACAAACCAGCCCAGAGGGCCCTGCGCGGAAACTCAACTACTAACACTACCGTATACACCGGGTCATCTTCCAGCCGGAGGTTTGGACGAGAGGCTCTTGTACCAAGACATCGATTTCCGACGCGCGCCACCTTAAGAAAGCAACGGCAACGCGCCGCACCAGGTTCGTGTAGAGGCGAGCTAACCCGAAGCCCGGTAGGATTCCTTTATTTCTGTGGCTCCGGCTTGCAGCAGGCACATTCTCCAGCCCCGGCTGCAAGCTTTCGGGCGGATCGGCAACGCCCACCAGGATCTTGCCCAGCCAGATCTCGGGATCCGTGATGACTCCCTTGAAATTCGGCAGCCGCGCGCCGACGCAGCAACACGATCAGTGTCATCAGGATGGCTCCCAGCATCGTCAATTCATAAATGATGATTCCGTTGGTCCACGGCGGTGTAATAGGCATTCCGCCGGTATGAATCGGATATGACTTCTGGGTCAGCGTGGTCAGCAGATAGCCACTCAGCGCCGCCAATGGCGCCGCCAAGCACCGCCCATCTATAAGGGCGGCTGGTTAGGTGCGAGTCCGCAAAATCGTAGCCCTCGTGCGGCTCGCCGGAGACAATGACGATCTGCCGCTCATCAAATCTTGAGTTCCGAGCAGGCTGCATGCAAGGCATCGACTGCGCTCTGCGCAGTCTCCGGATCGGCGATATAGACGCATAGAGAACTTTCATTCCGGCACGTCCGTGGGCAGCGGCCCTTCGAGCACCAGGCCATGCGGCTTACGAATGGCCGGCGCGGTTGTAATAATTCCGCCGCCGTGGGGCTGGAGCCCAACCTTCAATTCCCAGATGGAAATCATGGGGACGGCCTTGGAGAAGAGCAGGTAAAGCAACGCCATCATGCCAAAGCTCGAAGCCATGAGCGTGTCTTCCACCCAGGTGGGCCGGTAGCTACCCCAGGCATAGCTGCAAGAACTTGCGATCGAGCGCAGGCACGATGATAAGAAAGCGCTCAATCCACATGCCCACGATAATCGTGCATGAGGCAATCGCGGTTCCGGTGATGGTACGGAAGCGCTTGATGGACAGGATCGGCACGGGGATAATGAAGTTGCAAACCACCATCGTCCAGAACATAGGCGCAAAGTGCAGGCGAATGCTCTCCCAGAAAACATCCATCTCATCGCGGCGAGTTGCCGTACCACGTGGTCAGCCGCTCGGCAAAGGTGAAATAGAACCACAGCAGGCTCATGGTCAGCAGCAGCTTGCCGAGATTGTTGAAGTGCAGCTGCGTGAGATACTCCTCCAGGTGCAGAAAATTCCGCAGCAGCGCCATGGCCAGAATCAGGGCGGCGATGCCGCTGAAGATTGCGCCTACAACGAAGTACGGTCCGAAGATGGTCGAGTGCCACATCGGCACCAGCGTCATTGAGAAGTCCCAGGAAACGATGGTGTGCACCGAGACGGCCACCGGAACAATCGCAATAGCCATAATATGCATCGCGATCTCAAGCCGCTGCCATTGGCGCGGCGTGCCCTGCCATCCCAGCGCCAATATGCGGTAGATCCTCTTGCGCAAGCCGGTGGAGGCGTCGCGCACTGCGGCGAAGTCCGGGATCGTCGGCAGATAGAGGAAGGTAGTACTGCCGGTCAAATAGGTAGAGAATCGCGAAGAAGTCCCAGAGCAGCGGCGAGCGGAAGTTAGGCCATATTCCGCGTTGGTTGGGATAAGGAATCAACCAATAGCCAAGCCACGGGCGCCCGATGTGGCAAAGCGGAATGAGACCGCCAATCACGATCGAGAATACCGTGATCGCCTCCGCGCAGCGAGTTACCGGCCGCCGCCAGGTTGCATTGCAGAGACGCAGAATCGCCGAGATCAGAGTTCCGGCATGGCTGATTCCGATCCAGAAAACGAAGTTGGTGATATCGAGAGCCCAGAAGACCGGCGAATTAATACCCCACACGCCAATGCCGGAATAGAGCTGATAGCCAAATGCAGCCACGCCCGCCAGGACAAGACAGGATGAGAGTGCGACGGCAACCTTATACTTGCCGCTGCTGGTGAAGATCGGGCGCAGCAGGTCCCGCTCGATTTGTTCAGCTGTTCGTTGCATCCTGCCAGGTGCCTCGCTCGAGATAAGTAACATTGGGCTTAGTGCCTAGTTCGCCCAATAGTTTGGTGCTGCGATTCGAACTCGCCAGCCGCGAAACCTCGCTATTGGGATCGTGGAGATCGCCGAAGACAAGCGCCTTTGACGCGCAGGATTGCGCGCATGCGGTGGTGAACTCGCCGTCTTTCAGATTCCGTTTTTCAGCTTCAGCCTGGATCTCAGCCGACTTGATGCGCTGCACGCAGAATGTACACTTCTCCATAATGCCTACGCTGCGCACAGAAACGTCGGGATTGAGCTGCAGGTTCAGAGGCACGTCCCAGACCGGATTGAAGAAATTGAAGGCCCGCACGGTATAGGGACAGGCATTGGCGCAAAAGCGAGTTCCGATGCAACGGTTATAAGCCTGGCCGTTCAGCCCCTCCTCCGTGTGATAACTGGCGTATGTGGGACACACAGGCTCGCACGGTGCTTCATCGCACTGCTGGCACATCACCGGCTGAAAACGCACCTTCGGATTCGGAAAATCTCCCTCCCAGATGCGTTCGACGCGAATCCACTGGATGGAGCGGCCGCGCGCGGCCTGGTCTTCGCCCGCCGTGGGAATGTTGTTTTCGGCGCGGCATGCGACCACGCACGCTTCGCATCCCGTGCAGCGGTCCAGATCCACTACCAATCCCCACTTGCGCGACATAAACTCTGGTTCCTTTCCTCCGCACCGCGCGGAGCATTCTATAAAACAACATCTACCGTGGTTCCTCTTCATGCGGGAAGGTGCTCATGCCCCCCGAGAAGAACACGAGTTTCGCCTGCTCCGGCCCGCCCACTCGCGTTAGTTTCACGCGTGTCGCAGCCCAGGCAAGCGATCCTGTGTGGTGTTCGACAACCGGCGCGAGGATCGAAAGCGGATTTGCGCCGCGCCCGCTTGCAAACCGGCCGAAGTTCTCATGTCCCTGGCCGACAGGCATGGCCAGAAGATCGGGTGCAATTCCCGGCGATAGCACCGCGGGAACACGCAGGCTTCCGGCCAGCGACGCAATCTGCACCAGATCGCCCTGCTGAATGCCCAACTTTTCCCCAGTCTTGAGGTTGATCTCCACCCAGCTTGACCACATGCCGGTGGTGAGCACATCGGGCAACTCCTGCATCCACGGCAGGTTCGCGATCGATCCGTCGCCAAACGACTGCGAGACGTAGGGCTGAAAGTAGAAAGGAAAATCGGGATCGCTGCCGGCCAACTCCGGAGCAGCCATCGCCATTGGCGCTTGCTTGCCTGCAGGCATTTCCGCGGACTTGCGTGCGGCGTTCTTTAATTCCGCCGCGCCAGGCGCACTCCACCAACCGCCTTGCGTCTGCACGTTCTGCCAGAAGTCGTCGTCAGTCTTCGCCGTTACAGACCCGCCTTGCGTGCGGAGGGGCGCCATCGCGGCTTTAAGCATGGCATCGAAGGTCGTAAAGGGCAGAGCCTTGGCGACATCCCCGCCAAGCTGCTGCGCCACGCCAAGCAGCACGTCCGTCATGGGGCGCGAATCGTGCAGCGGCGAAACAGCAGGCGGAGCGACGCTGATCACCGATTGAAACGAACCCGATTCAGGTACGCTCTCGAGCCAGGACTCAAGCGGTGCGTTGTCGGGCAGAATCAGGTCAGCCTGGGCGCTGGTTTCGTCAATGAAACTACCGAAGCTGACGATGTAGGGAATTTTGGCAATTGCCTCTCGTACTCTTGCCGCAGGCGGCGCCGAGTAAATGGGATTTGCCTCGTAGAGCAACAGCATCTGCGGAGCACCCGTCTTAGTGTTCAAGAGTGATTGCGTAAACGAATTGAGCTGGGCAAAGCTTGCCTGGACCGGAACATCGGGATCTCCGGCATTGCTGAGCGGGGGCTCAGGCATAAAGCCCAGAATCGGCCCTTCGTCGCGGCCCGCGTCCACGAGCGATTCCAGCGCATTCACAGCCAATGCCGTGAAGAGACCATTGGTCTGGGCCAGAGGCGCGCCGCCAACGATCGCGGCGGCCGATCCACTGAGCGAGATTTCATGCGCCAGGCGCGTAATGACGGCGGCGCTGACCCCGGTTTGTTTTTCAACCGCTTCAGGCGTGAACTCGGGCAAGCCCGTAGACCAGCCTGCGATCTGCGAGCCGGCACGCGAAGCCGCAGGTGATCCCGTGCTTTGGGGCGCGAGCTTCCGGTTCAAAATTACATGCGCAATGCCCAGCGCCAGCGCGCCTTCCGTTCCCGGCTTGCACGCGAGCCACTCATCGGCGTTGGCGCCGGTCTGCGACATGCGGGACTCAATCTGCACGAACTTGCCGCGCCGTCCGGGACGGCCACGGCGCATCTCGCCGTACCCGATCGACTGCGCGACCGGCGAGTTCCATGTACCCAGAAAATCCGCTCCGAATGAGATCACATAATCGGCGCGGGCCAAGTCGAACGTCGGCAGCGCGGCATGGCCAAAGCTCAAAAAATTTGCCTGGCGCAGCACAGCTTCGTCGAACGGCTCGTACCAGACCGCGGGCGGCGCGCCAAAGGCCTTCAGAAACTTCTCGATCAGCTCGCGTCGTTGTCCCTGCAAAGGCCGCGCAAGAAACGCCAGCGCGTTCGCGGACTTTGACGATTTGAGCGCAGTCAGATGCGAAGTCAATTCTTTAATCGCGTCGTCCCACGGAATTGCCTCGAACTGGCCTGATCCCCGAGGGCCCGAACGCTTGATCGGCTTTGTGATCCGGTCAGGATGATAAACCACCTGCAGTCCAGCGTGCCCCCGCGCGCACAACTTGCCGGCGTTGATCGGATTCTGCGGGCTGCCCTCAAGCTTTTTCGCCAGACCCATCTTGATGAGGCCCTGTTCGCCATTACGCACCACCTCGGCGTCGCCTTGCATTACGCGCACCGTAAGGCCGCATCCTGCGGAACACAGTGTGCAGATGCTCGGCTTCCAGACAGCGATGCCGGGGATCAGATCGTCTTGAGGAATGAAACGGATGAGCTGCTTATCCGGCGCGCGGCAGGCATCGAGCGTAGCTGCTACGCCCGTGAGTGCCGAAATCTTGATGAAATTACGCCGTTCCATAAAGAGTCGCCGGGATCCTTTTCGTCAGTAGTGACAGGTTGCGCAATCGACAGACACATGCTTTTGCTCGTGACACTGGAGACAGAAACCCATATCCATATTCACTTTGCGTTCCGCCGTGGTTTGCTTGGTCATATCGCCGTGACAGGTGGCGCAGCTTACTCCTGCGCGGATATGCGGCGCGTGATTGAATCGCACATGGGCCGAGGGACTGTAGTTGTATACCCGCACCCATGGAATGTCTTCGCCGCGCGCCTGGTAGGCAGCGATCTTCTTGATCTCAGGGTTATTGGTGTCGATTACCTGGTGGCAAGTCATGCAGAACGTGACATTGGGAATCTGTGCCTCCGGTCCTTGATCGACACCCACATGGCAAGTCGTGCACTGCATTCCACTGGCCAGATGAACTTTGTGTGTATAGGCGATCGGCTGCACCGGATGCTCCGGATGCACATCGAGAAAATCTTTAAATGCGCTCGCGGCAGTTGGGTGCGCCGGGGTAAATACACCGCTGGATACGTATTGCGATGATTCAGACGGAGTCGCCGCCCGAGTGCCAGAAACAATCTCTGCCAGCATCCAAACCGAGGACGCAGCGACCAACATCAGTAGCCACTTTCGCCAACCCATTCCGACCTGTTAAGTAGAGGAAGTTTCGCGTACAGCGGCCGAATAGAGAGGAAATTACGGACGCAACGGCCGATGAGACGCGAGATTGATGCTATAGGAGTCCTCGCGGCGTTGTAAAGGTTTATCAGCGAAAGAAATTGAAAAAGAGTTTCGAGTGATTAAGCATTATCGCTGGCGCCTGCGCGAGCTGAGATGAGCTCCAAAATTTGCCGGGCATTTGCCCTTGCCGGAGCCCGTCTCAGCCGCACTTTGTGCGCCCTACACGCCGCTGAACGCCGAAAACCCGCCGTCGATGGGAACCACTACGCCAGTGACGAACTCCGACGCCGGAGAGAGCAGCCAAAGCACAGCGCCGAACAGATCGCACGGCTCGCCGAAGCGCGCCATCGGCGTGTGTCCGATGATCGCTTTGCCGCGCGCAGTCAGCTCGCCTGAATCTTTGCCGAGCAGCAGGAAACGATTCTGATTGGTGAGGAAAAAGCCGGGTGCGATTGCATTCACGCGAATCTTTGGCGAGTACTCCTGTGCCATATGCACGGCGAGCCACTGCGTAAAGTTGCTCACGGCCGCTTTGGCCGCGGAGTAGGCCGGAATGCGCGTGAGCGGCCTGAAGGAATTCATTGAAGAGATGTTCACAATCGTGCCGTAGCCTTGCGCCGCCATGACCTTGCCGAAGGCCTGGCTGGGCAGGATCGTGCCCAGGATATTCAACTCGAAAACCCAGCGCAGCGCGTCGGCTGGTAAATCGAAAAACTTGACGTCGGCGCTGGTGGTGGCTTGCGCCTTGTTGCCTCCGGCGCCGTTCACCAGGCAATCCAGCTTGCCCAGCCGGCTCACAACTTCCTGCGCAGTTTGCGCCACGCTGTCACGATTGAGAACGTCGCATTGAAAGACGGACACCCTCTTTCCGCGAAGGCCCATGCCGTCGACCGCAGCCTTGCCCGCCTCGGGGTTCACGTCGAGGATCGCGACCTTAGCGCCGCAACCTGCCAGAGCGCCGGCGATCTCGCTTCCCAAAATGCCGGCGCCGCCGGTGATCGCCACCGTCTTCCCGGTGAAATCGTACATCCTCGTCAGCTCTACCAGATCGAAAGAAACTCTCTGCTCGATTCCCACCGCATGTTCAACTTCGATCACCGCCGATTCAGCCATGTCGTAACCTTTCCTGGACTGCGCTCCGAGTATAGGAACTTGATGCGATCGCAACCAGTGACTCCCATCACGAATCGACAATCAAACCCAAAAATCAAACCGAAAATCGTGCCACGAAGGCCTCGCACCGCGCACTTCGCGTGTTGGAGATTCGCAGAAGTGAGCCGCATCACCTCCGCGCGTATGCCAAGTCACGGCCTTGTTGCGGCAACGGATGTATTAGCTAAAGATGAAGATGAAAGGGCTGTTTCCCATGCTTCTGGAACTAAGCGTGCTGCCGAAAAGCAAAGGTCGGCATGCAAGCGAAATTGCAACCGATCTGGCGAAGATTGTTGACTCGTGCGGCCTGTACCATCAGGCGAAGAACAAAGCAACCGTTCTGGAAGGAAACTGGGACCAGCTGATGGCGGTGGCCAAGAAATGCCACGATGAGGCCCTTAAGTCAGACGCACGGATCGTCACCCTAATGCGCGCAGTGGACGGACCAGAAATTGCTCCCTGCGCCAAATCACCGGCCGACTGTGCCGCGATGCGCGAACTGCTGGAAGACGACGGAGATTGGCTTATTCCATAAATACACGCATCTTTATAGAACGAAAAAAGAGCGGAACGCTGGAGCGCTCCGCTCTTTCCTTTTCAGAAAACACGTCCCCGCTCAATACAGCCGGAAATCCACTTCGATCGTGATCATCACGGGAACGGGCGTCTTGCCGTCTTTCATAGCCGGCTTGAATTTGTATTGGCGAATCGCCTCGACTGCCTTTTCATCCAACCCCATGCCCAGCGCGCGCACCACGCGGATATTCTGCGGATTCCCCTGCGTGTCCACAATCAACGAGATCAGGCAGACGCCTTGGTACTTCGCTCGCCGAGCCTCGTCGCTGAACTCGGCTTCCACGCTGTGGATGACAACCGGCGCCGAAACCCTGCCGCCGATCTGATAGAGCCCGCCGCCCGTATTTCCACCCGATCCTGGTCCGTAGCCGTTGCCCGAGCCGGAACCCAACCCGCCGCCGCTGCCGGTTCCCATCCCTGCTCCGCTGCCGGTTCCAGCCGACGCGAGCTTCACGTTCGTCGACTCATGCATGCCAATGATCGGCATGTCGGGATTGTCGGGTAATTGAATGTCCTTCTGAACATTGATAGCCGGCGGCTCAGGCAGGAGCGGCTTTTCAAAAGTTTGTGGTTGCGGAGGAGTAATCGGGTCCTTTATCTTTTCGGGCAATTTGCCCTTGTTCGCCTGAACGATGCTTCTGTCGCCACCACCGCCGCCACCTCCGGCCAGCTTCATCGACTTGGGTGCGTTGTAGTCGCCCACATCGATGGTCGTGTTCTGCACCGGTGCGCTCACAATGTTGTGAACGACGTGAATTCCCAGCCATATGGCCAGCAGCAACGCAAGAATATTGAACGTCGTCGAGAACCCGATGGCCCACGGATTCGCCTTCACGGCCATCCGGTCGGGCACAGGGACCGGCGTCGATGTCAGTTGCAGAGGAGGCAGCTTCACCGGGAAAAACACGTCGCGAACGCTTTCCCAGAGGCCCGTCCAGATGGGCTTCTCCTCGAACGCTTTCCCGAGAAACGCATCCAGCTCATGGCCGGTCATCGGTGCCGCGCCCTCCTGGTCGTTCTTTGCTTCCGGAGTCATGTCAGTTGTTTACTTGCCTTTGTTGCTGCCTCGTCGGCTCATTGCCGCCTGCCCGGGGAAGCGGGCGTACCCTGAAAGTGGCCCATGCATCCATTATGCTCGACCGCGCCCGCCTTTGTCTCGGCGACCCGGTTGATTTGTTCACGGGCCTTCTTCTCCAAGGTCTCATATTTCGTCGGTCCCACCAATTCCATAATCAATAGACGGAAACCAGGTCGGGTTAGTTACCCTGAAAATTCGCTTGGCGCAATTTACACTGATCCATGAACAAGTTTGCATCAGCGAACGGAGTATCGATGTCCCCAACGCCGGAGTTGAAGGCGACCCTCAGCTTACCCCAAACCGCCTTCCCGATGAAAGCCAACCTCCCGCAGAATGAACCGCTTCGGTTGGCCCGCTGGGCCTCGCTCCGCCTTTATGAAGAACTGCGCAAAGCTGGCAGCGGCAAGCCCGTTTACCTGCTTCACGACGGCCCTCCCTACGCCAATGGTCCCATTCACCTCGGCCACGCCCTCAATAAAGGTCTCAAAGACTTTGTCGTCAAGTCAAAGACCATGGCCGGCTACGATTCCCCGTATGTTCCCGGCTATGACTGTCATGGGCTGCCCATCGAGATCAAAGTAGACGAAAAACTCGGCCACAAAAAGCTTGAGATGCCGGTTCCTGCCGTTCTGGAGGCCTGCCGCGCTTACGCTCAGAAATACGTCGACCTTCAGACCGAGCAATTCGAGCGGATCGGGTGTTTCGGGCGCTGGGAAACGCCCTACAAGACCATGGCGCGTTCTTACGAAGCCAGGACTTTGGAAGCGTTTTATGGGTTCCTTGAGAAAGGCTTCGTCTACCGCGGCCTAAAGCCCGTTTATTGGTGCATTCACGACCGAACCGCCCTGGCCGAGGCCGAGGTGGAGTACGCCAACCACACCAGCCCGTCGATCTATGTGCGCTACCGGCTCACCTCCGATCCAGGTGCGATCAGCAGCGCCCTTGCCGGCCGCGATCTCTACACCATCATCTGGACCACAACCCCCTGGACGCTGCCCGCATCGATGGCGGTCGCATTCCACCCCGACTTCGAGTACGTGGCGCTGGATTGCGATGGAGGCACTTATATCGTCGCCAACGAGTTGGCCGGCAAAGTGATCGCGGATTGCAAGTTGAGGAGCAAACAGGACCCTGAGCGGCCAGCCTCGCAGGGTGACATCGTCGCGCGCTTCAAAGGCTCTGCCCTCGACCGAGTCACATTTCAGCATCCGTTTCTTGAGCGCTCGATCCTCGGCGTGCTGGCGACTTACGTCACCGCCGACACGGGCACCGGCGCCGTCCATACCGCGCCGTCGCACGGCACCGACGACTTCTACACCGGTGAGCGCTACGGCCTCGACCCCACGAGCCGCGTCGATGCCGGCGGCCACATCCGCGTAGATCCGGCCGCCTGGCCGTTCGCCACGCCACCCGCATTCGACGGCATGAACGTGTGGAAGGCCAATCCGGTCATTGTGGCCATGCTCGAAGAGCGCGGCGCGTTGATGGGCGGCTCGCAACTGGAGCACTCCTACCCGCATTGCTGGCGCTGCCACCATCCCGTCATCTTTCGCGCCACCGAGCAGTGGTTTGTCGGCCTTGAAACCCCGATGAAGCGTGCCGACGGCTCAGAGACCACCTTTCGCAAGCTCGCTATGGAAGAAATCGATAAGGTTGTCTGGGATCCGGCCTGGGGCAAGGAGCGCATCACCAACATGATCGCCACGCGCCCCGACTGGTGCATCAGCCGCCAGCGCATCTGGGGAGTGCCCATCGCCGTGTTCCTGTGCGAAGGCTGCAACCAGCCGATCATCGACGCCGCGCACAATCGCAAGATTGTCGATCTTTTCGAGCGCGAGGGCGCCGAGGCATGGCATACCACTCCGCTGGACGCACTGCTGCCCCCGGGCGCCAGGTGCGCGCATTGCGGCGGCACGGCCTTCCGCAAAGAGACTGACATTCTCGACGTGTGGTTCGACTCAGGCGTGAGCTGGATGGCGGTCTGCGAATCGGATCCCGATCTGAGCGCGGCATATGAGGCCTTCGAAAAACAAAGCGGCGCCGGGCAGGCGAAAGAAGTCCTCTACCTCGAAGGCGGCGATCAGCACCGGGGCTGGTTCCACTCGTCGCTGCTCACTTCCGTCGCGCTGCGTGGCCGCGCGCCGTATTCGCATGTTGCCACCGCAGGCTGGACGCTCGACGAGCAGGGCCGCGCCATGTCGAAATCGCTCGGCAACGGTGTTGATCCTGTCGATATTGCAAACAGAATGGGCGGCGAAATTGTGCGCCTCTGGGTCGCGTCCGTCGACTTCCGCGAAGATATGGCCGCCAGCGAAAACCTGATGCAGCGCTGCGCAGAGCTCTACAAAAAACTTCGCAATACATTTCGATTTTTGCTCGGCAATCTTGCCGGATTCGATCCCGCGGAGCATCGTGTTCCGGAGGCCGAGCTGCTGCCGCTCGACCGCTACATGCTGGCCCGTACACGCGACCTGACTGAGAAGATTCTGGGCTGGTACGAGCAGTTCGAATTCCATCGCGTCTATCAGGCCCTGAACGAATTCGCCATCGTCGATCTGAGCTCGTTTTATCTGGATGTGCTCAAAGATCGCATGTACACCTTCGCTCCATCCAATCCCGCGCGCCGCTCGGCGCAAACCGCCCTGTGGCAGATCACCGAAGCGCTGGTGCGGCTGGTCGCGCCGATCATGAGCTTCACCGCAGACGAAGTATGGGAATATCTGCCCGCCGTCGAAAGTCGCGAAGTAAGTGTGCACCTGGCGCAGTTTCCCAAACCGGAAGAGATTTATTCGAAGGACCCTAATGAAGAGCTTCTTACATGGCAGCAGTTCCTGCTACCGGTCAGAAGCCGCGTGCTTCAGAAGATCGAAGCTCTGAGGAAAGACAAGCGCGTGGGGAAGTCCCTTGAATGTAATCTCCAGTGGCTTATACCAGACCATCGGAAAGGCGTCTATGAGGCGTACCTAGCCGCGTTAGCAGAGGCCGCCATCGTTTCAAAGGCGGAAATAGTCTACGTTCCCCAGAAAGAAATCGAGGATCGGCTCCTTGCGGCTCAGACCATCGATACAGAAGTAGCGGCGACTCAACCATCTTGGGCCGGCGCAATTGAACAACAATTCTTAAGCCAGACTGCGGCACCACTCGATATTTCGGATGTTGAGGTGTCCGTCGCCTCCGGCGCAAAATGCGCTCGCTGCTGGAGGTACACCGAGGATACGGCCGATTACGGCATTTGGGAGAACGTCTGCGGCCGCTGCCGCTCCATGCTCGCCGAAATGGGCATTGCGCCTCCTCAGCCCGAATCACGCGAGGTAGGCCAATGAGATACACAATGGGGTGCCCCACCCTCGCCGTGTTCTTGTTTTTGCGGCTAGGGTGGGATACCGCAAATGCCGATCTGCACTCCGTTCATCAGGAGTTTGCCCAGTGAGCTTTCAAGCGCCTCGCCGCCTGCCCTGGCTGCTGCTCATCTCCGTGGTCGTTATCGTCGCCGATCGATGGACCAAGATCTGGGTATCCGCCCACATCATGCTCGGCGGCGCCATTCCGGTCTTTGACCACATCCTGCGCATCACGCACTGGACCAACGAGGGTGCGGCCTTTTCTCTCTTCGCCGACGCGGGTTCGCCGAACGTCGTGCGCTGGGCGCTGATCGCATTCACACTGGTGGCCGCGGTGGTTGTTTTCATCGCCATGTTGCGGCTGGGTAGCCGCGTCAATATCACGACCGTTGCCCTGGCGCTCATCCTGGGCGGCGCCGTGGGCAACCTTCACGACCGCATTGCCTACGGCTCGGTTGTGGATTTCATCGAGGTCCACATCTTCAGCTACCACTGGCCCGACTTCAATGTGGCCGACTCGTCGATTGTTACCGGCGCATGCCTGCTGTTTCTCGATTCGCTTCGGCCGCACAAAAAACACGAATCCTGACCGCAACTGCGCTTCTGTTCTGTCGATACGGTCGCAACCCCGCGACGCCGGTTCGCGCCTATATAATTGGTCGGACCACGAAGGCTTTACCCGGAGTCTGACCAAATGCCCCCAGCAAGTGGCGAGTCGCAAGTCTCTTTTGGCGCCGCGCCGGCAGACCGCATGACGCACGAGCGCTGGGTCATTTGCGGCATGCTGTTTCTCGCGACAGTGATTGCTTACGTCGATCGGGGCGTGATCGCTTATCTGAAAAATACCCTCGAAACCGTGATCCCGGGGCTCAATGACGAGACCTACGGATACATCACCGCCGCATTTCAGGCCGCTTATGCCATCGGCATGGTGGTCGCGGGAGGCTTGACGGACAAGCTCGGCACGCGCAAGGCATTCGCCATTGCCATCAGCATCTGGAGCGTTGCGGCCATGCTGCCCGGCGCCGCATTTTCCGCCATCAGCTTCGGCGTCGCCATGTTTCTGCTTGGCCTGGGCGAGGCCGCCAACTTCCCGGCCTGCATCAAGACGGTTGCCGAATGGTTTCCCAAGCGCGAACGCGCGTATGCGACCGGCATCTTCAACTCCGGTGCGAACATCGGCAACATTGTGGTCCCCGTGATTGTGCCCACGCTGGTCGCGCTCGTTACATGGCGCGGGTCGTTTGTCGTCGCAGGCTCTTTCGGAATTTTGTGGTTGATATTCTGGCTGCTTATCTACCGCCGTCCCGAGGAGCATCGCCGCGTCTCCAAAGCTGAGCTCGCCCTGATCCTCAGCGACCCCGGCGAAAAAATCGAGAAGGTACCATGGAGGCGCGTCCTGCCGTGCAAAGAGACCTGGGTCTTTGCATTGGGCAAAGCCCTCACTGATCCCGTCTGGTGGTTTTATCTGTTCTGGATTCCCGGCTATCTGCAGGGAACTTTTCACTTGAGCCTTTCGCAAAGCCGGACTCCAGTGGTGATGGCTTATGCCATCTCGATCATTGGCAGCGTGGGAGGCGGCTGGCTCTCAGGAGCCATGATTAACCGCGGAGTCTCCCCCAACATCGCCCGCAAAGGTACGATGCTGCTTTGTGTTTTGTGCATTGCTCCTATCTTTGCCACGCCTTTCGTTCATCACCTGTGGGTGGTGGTGGCATTGTTAGGCCTGGCCACAGCCGGGCACCAGGGGTGGTCGGCAACCCTGTTTACCCTGCCGTCCGACATGTTTCCTAAAGCCGCAGTCGCCAGCGTCATCGGTATCGGCGGCATGGCGGGCGCCGTCGCCGGAGTTCTGTTCCAGTTGTGTACTGGCTATATCGTCTATCTGACGCACAGTTATGTGCCGCTGTTTATCGTTGCGTGCCTTGCCTATCCGCTGGCGCTGATCATCATCCACATCATCTCGCCCAAGCTGGCCCCCGCTCGCCTGGGTTAGCCCGTTGTGTCACAATCGGATCAGCGGCTGCTCGAGGGTCGGATTCTCGCATCCGCATTTCGAAGCGAGCATTTCCCCTGGCAAATCACTCCACAGCTTCGCTTCATATTCTGCGAGGGAATCGATGAAATTCCGCATCTGTTATTTTTCTGCGCAGGCGGCATTGGCCGCCGCTTCGCTTGCCGTCCTTGCGCTCTCGTCCGCCCAGCCCGCGCGCGCGCAACGCCTGCCAACCACCGTTGTGCCGACCCACTACACACTGGCGCTCACGCCCAACCTGAACGACGCCACCTTTTCCGGTATCGAATCCATCGACGTCAACATCGCGCAACCCACCCAGGCAATCACGCTCAACGCCATCGAAATCAAGTTTCAGTCTGTTGAAATTTTCCCGAATGGTCCATCGCAGACCGGGACAGTGAGCCTGGACCCCGAAAAGCAGCAGGCAACGTTCACTTTTCCCAAGACTGTTCCGGCCGGCAATGCCACGGTAAAGATCCACTACACGGGCATTCTGAACGACGAACTGCGCGGCTTCTATCTCGCCAAAACCGCACGCCGCCGCTACGCCGTTACGCAATTCGAGCCCACCGATGCGCGCCGCGCGTTTCCTTGCTTCGATGAGCCTGCCTTCAAGGCAAGGTTCGATATCTCGCTGACCATCGACTCCGGCGACACGGCAATCTCAAACAGCCCGATTGTGAACGACACGCCAGGACCGGGCGCGGGAAAGCACACCATCGAATTCGGCGCCACCCCCAAAATGTCCACCTATCTCGTCGCCTTCCTTGTCGGCGACTTCCAGTGCACCGGCGGCGAGCAGGACGGCGTCTCTTTGCGGGTATGCGCCACGCCGGACAAGGTTGCGTACACACCGTTTGCGCTCGGAGTGGCGAAGTTTGCATTGCATTACTACGACGATTACTTCGGCATTCACTACCCGCTCAAGAAGCTCGACCTGATCGGCGTACCCAACTTCGAGGCAGGCGCGATGGAGAACTTCGGCGCCATCACATTCCGTGAAACCGATCTGCTCATCGACCCCAAAACCGCATCGCTCGACAGCCAGATCAATGCCGCAATCGATATCGCCCACGAGATGGCCCACCAGTGGTTCGGCGATCTGGTGACTATGAACTGGTGGGATAACATCTGGCTGAACGAAGGATTCGCTACGTGGATGGAGAACAAGCCCGTGGCGGCCATGCATCCCGAGTGGAACATTCCGCAGGTGGTGGCCGGCGATGAGCAGAGCACACTGAATATCGACGCGCAGCCGACCACGCGGCCCATCCGCGCCACGGCCAACACGCCTGCCGAAATCAACCAGATGTTCGACTCTATCGCCTACGGAAAAGCCAGCGACGTGCTGTTGACCGTGGAGAACTACCTCGGACCCGAAATGTTTCGCAAAGGAGTGCATGCGTACCTGGCCGCGCACGAATACGGCAACGCCACCGCGCAGGATTTTTGGAATGCCCAGACGGAAACCAGCCACAAACCCGTCGACAAAATCATGGAATCGCTTGTGGTGCAGCCGGGCGTGCCGATCCTGGAGTTTGGAGTTCCTGCGGACGGCAAAGTTTCCGTGACGCAATCCCGCTTCTTTCTGAGCCCGAGCATTACTCCGAATCCAGACCAGAAGTGGACGCTTCCCGTATGCTTTACCGCCGCGTCTTCGTCACAGGATTGCGAGCTGCTCACACCGGAGACGTCGAGCATGAAGGCGCCGCCCGACGGCCTCTTCTTCGCCAATTCCGCCGGCAAGGGTTACTACCGCAGCGCCTACGCGCCTCAGCAATACCGGGCGCTGGTGGATCATGTTGAATCGGGGCTCACGCCTCCCGAGCGCATCAGCCTGGTTGGCGACGAGTGGGCGCAGGTGCGCGCCAATAAGGCTACCGTGGGCGATTTCCTGGATCTTGTAGAAGCTCTCAAGAGCGATTCAGATGCCGAAGTGGTTTCCCTTGCATTTTCCGGCGTTGCCGGTGTTGACGATCAACTGGCCTCAAGCAAGCAGGAACGCGACGCACTCGCAGCCTGGATTCGCCGCAACTTTGGGCCGGAATATGCGAGGCTCGGTGCCCCCGAGCCGGACGACTCGCCCAACAAACAAGAGCTGCGGGCGGTGCTTCTTTCGCTGCTCGGCCGTCGCGGCGACGATCCGGAAATCATTGCGCAGGCGCACAAGATCGCCGATCAATATCTCGCCGACCCTGCTGCGGTTGAACCTACCCTGGCGCGGGCCGCACTGGGCGTAGCAGCCGAAAATGGCGACGCAGCTCTTTTTGACAAGCTCCAGAACGTCTATGAGACCTCGCCCGATCCGATTCTTCAGGAAGAAGCGCTCTTTCTGCTGGCCCAGTTTACGAACCGCGATCTGCTGCACCGCGCTCTCGAATACGCGGTCTCGACCAAGGTTCGCAACCAGGATTCGGCAATCCTGCTCGCGATCGCTCTTGAGATCCCGGAAAACCGCGATCAGGCATGGCAATTCATCACAACGCACTGGGACCAGGTTCATGCACAGCTCACCGAAAGTTCTGGCTCCTACGTTGTCACTGCCACCGGCTATTTTTGTTCAGCTGAAGCTCGCGCGAACGTGCAGAGCTTTTTCAGCGATCATCCTGTCGCCGCCGCCGATGTAGCATTGAAGCACGCTCTTGAGCGCATCGACGAATGTGTGGAGTTTCGCAAGCTTCAAAGCCAGAATCTAACGTCGTGGGCCGCCGCGCAGCCGGGGATGTAGCGCGATTCCAGAGACAACCTGCCAAACCCTGACATCACCGGATTGCCACCGCAGGAATCGTTTTACAACCTCCGCAGGCGCTCGCACGCTTCGTCCAGTTCCGCATCCTGCTTGGCGAAGCAGAAGCGCAGCAGGTTCTCGCCGCGGCCAGGGCGGAAAAACGCCGAACCGGCGACTGAGGCCACGCCGGTCAATCGCAACAGGGTTCGCGCCTTCTCCGCCGAAGTTTGTCCCGGCAGGCGATCGGCATTCGCCATGATGTAATAGGCGCCCGGCGGGACCGATGGCTTCATTCCCGCATCTTCCAGCGCGCGCAGCAAGCGTCCGCGTTTGGACTGGTGATCGGCGGCAAGCTGCGTATAAAAGTCCTGAGGCAACTGCTCAATGCCCGCAGCCGTCGCCACCTGGAAAGGCGCGGGCGCGCATACATACGTGAGATCGTGGAAGTGGCCCATGGCCGGCATCCAACGCGCGTCGGCCGTTGCGTATCCGATACGCCATCCGGTGATGGAAAACGTTTTGCTGTATCCGGAAATCACGATAGTGCGCTCGCGCATTCCGGGCAGCGTGGCCGCGCAAATATGCCGCGCACCGTCGTACACAAAGTACTCGTAGATCTCGTCGGTAAACAGGAAGAGGTCGCGCTCGATGGCGAGCTGGGCAACGGCATCGAGCTCCGGCAAGGTGAAGATTTTGCCGCTGGGATTGGCCGGAGTATTCAATAGAATGGCTCGCGTGCGCGGCGTGACCGCAGCACGCATCGCATCCACATCGAGATGCCAGTCGGGTTCGGCGAGCGCTACCAGGATCGGGTTCACGCGGAGCGACTTGAATGTATTGACGTGGTAGCCGTAGAACGGCTCGAAAAGCAACACCTCGTCGCCGGGATTCAGCAGCGCCATGGCCGCCGCATGCAGGCCTGCCGTCGCCCCGGCGGCCACCATCACTTCGTTCTCTGGGTTGTAGCGCAGGCCGTAATCGCGCATCTGCTTGGCGGCAATTGCCTCGCGCAGGCGCGCAATACCATCGCATCGCGTATAGATGTTCTGCCCGTTGCGGATGGCCTCGAATGGCCGCTGCTTCCACCACTGCAGGCACCGGCGTATCGCAGACGCCTTGCGCCAGGTTGATCCCGCCGATGCGATCGCATTCCGTCGTCATGGCGCGGATCTCGGATTGAAACGTCTCGGGCGCCAGCGAGCTTAGGGCCAGGCGCGATCTGGATGCGCTTGTTACTGAAGTTGTTACGGGCACGGGGAAGATCCTTTGTTTCTATCTTACATAGGACCAAACCTGCGGACCGAGCGACCGCGCTCCAGCCAGGGAGGTCGCCGCCGTAGTATCTTGCAAGAAGAATCGATGCATGAGTTATCCATCGCGGCGAGCATCGTGGAGGCGGTCACGGAATCGGCCTCCCGCTATCCTGCCGCGCGCGTGAAAGCCGTGCGGCTGAGGGTTGGAGCGCTGGCCTCGGTCGTCGAAGATTCGCTCCAGTTCTGCTGGCAGCTTGCCACCGAAGACAGTGCGCTGGCAGGATCTAGCTTGGTCATCAACACGCTGCCTGTGATCGTGCATTGTGAAGCTTGCGCTGCGGATTTCGAGCTCGACGGAGTGCAGAGTTTCCGCTGCCCGCGTTGCGGCGAGCCCTCGGCCGATCTTCGCCAGGGGCGCGAGATGGAGATCGAGTCGATTGAGCTGGAAGATTCGGAGCCCGATGCGAACGAAGACGGCGCGCCGAAGCAAGTTGAGGAGCAGACATGACCACGCGGATCGTCGAGTTGCGGCGAGGAATCCTGAAGAAGAACGACGAGCTGGCGGCGGGCCTGCGCGATCGCTTCACGTCAGCGGGAGTGTTGGTCCTGAACCTGGTTTCCAGCCCCGGCACCGGCAAAACCGCTTTCCTTGAACGCACGCTGCGCGATTTGCGCGGGCGCGGCGCACAGGCTGCGGCGCTCGTCGGTGACCTCGAGACCGATAATGATGCTCGCCGCCTGGCTGCAAGCGGGGCTCCTGTGCGCCAGATCAACACCCATGGCATCTGCCATCTCGACGCGGAGATGATCTCCAAGCATCTCGACGGCTGGCAGGGTGTGGCGCTTGCCGGGCTCGACTATCTCTTCATTGAGAATGTTGGCAACCTCGTCTGCCCGTCCAGCTACGACCTTGGTGAGCGCATTCGCATTGTTCTGCTGAGCGTGACCGAAGGCGAGGATAAGCCGCTCAAGTATCCCGGCCTCTTCAACTCCGCTGACGCAGCGGTGATCACCAAAATCGATCTTGCCGGCCCCTGCGGATTCGATCGCGAGCTGGCGGTTCGGAACATCAACGAAATCCGGCCCGGCGTTCGCATCTTCGAGACCTCCGCCAGGACCGGCGCGGGAATGGAAGAGTGGCTTGCATACCTCGCCGAGCAGGCGCGACCCTCCTGAACTGGCTCTCGCCAACCCGCGGCGATTTCATCATTTCCCACGGCATTGCGCAACCATGGCCTCCGGCGGTACCTTTCAGCTAAGGTCGGTAGCACAACATGTGTCCCCAGGATTACCCGGGGCGGGCCGCAAATGCTGAAGAGCGCATCGCAGAGGGCTTTGCCCAAGACATTGTCGAGCGCCTCTTCGATTTCTCGCCGGACGCGGTCCTCGTTACCGACGCCGAGGGTGTGATGTGCGCGGCCAATCCGCGCGCTGAAGAGCTCTTCGGCTACACCAGCCAGGAACTCATCGGCAAACAAATCGAAATGCTCGTTCCTGGGCGATTCCGAGGCGGCCATCCGCGCCACCGCGAGAATTACAACGCACATCCCCGCACCAGGCAGATGGGCGCGGCGATGAATCTCTTTGGCCTGCGCAAAGATGGCTCGGAGTTTCCCGTCGACATCATGCTCAAGCCGATACAGACCGAATCCGGTCCGGCGGTGGTGAGTTTCATTCGCGATGTAACCGAGCAGCGCGCAGCGCAGGAATCGGTACGGCAGAACGACCTCCGCCTTCGGTCGATCGTGGAAAGCATTGCCGAGTATGCCATCTATCTGCTCGACCGCGAAGGCCACGTCCTCACCTGGAATCCCGGCGCCGAACGCATTAAGGGCTACCAGGCGGACGAAATTCTGGGGCTCCACTTTTCCCGGTTCTTCACGCAAGAGGATTGCGATCGCGGCCAGCCCGCCGAATTGCTGCGCCAGGTTACGGCAAAGGGGCGCGTGGAAGAAGAAGGCTGGCGCGTGCGCAAAGATGGCTCGCGCTTCTGGGGCAACGTGGTGATTACCGCGATCCACGACAGCACTGGTGCGGTTACCGGATTTGCCAAAGTCACACGCGACGTAACCGGCCAGAAGGAGGCGCAGGAGTCGGTGATCGCCGAACTCAGCGGCCTGTTGCTGGCGAATGTGGACATTCGCAAGATGCTGGGCGCGTTCTCCGCCAGCATCCAGCAGACGGTTCCCCATGACGCCGCAACTTTGGCGCTCTACGACGAAGCCACGGGCAAGCTTCGCGTCCAGTTTCTTGCATCTGCCGGCGATGCAGGCACCAATCAAGGCGAAGTTCTGCTCGATCCCAACGCTTCTCCGTCCGGACAGGCTTACCGTACCCGCCGCCCCGTGATCCTGAATAAGATTGAACGGTGGCCGTTTGCTCCCGAATCCGTCAAACATCTCACTGCGATGGGCATGCAATCCGGTCTCTGGGTTCCTCTCGTGCATCGGGAGCGCACCCTGGGCACGATTACCGTGGCCAGCCGCGGTGAGAATGCATTCTCGCAACGCGACGCCGAAATGCTGGGCCAGGTAGCCGGTCAGGTGGCCATGGCCGTGAACAATGCGCTCGCCTTTAAGCAGATTGCCGAACTGCGCGACCGCCTGACCCAGGAGAAGCAGTATCTCCAGGAAGAGATTAATCTCGATCACCGCTTTGACGACATCGTGGGCGAAAGCACGGGCCTGCGCAGCGTGCTGCGCCAGATTGAAACCGTCGCCCCGACCGACGCCACCGTGCTCATCCAAGGCGAAACAGGAACCGGCAAGGAGCTGCTGGCCCGCGCCGTACACCGCCTGAGCCCGCGCAGCGAGCGCACGTTCATCAAGCTCAACTGCGCGGCTATTCCCGCCGGGCTGCTCGAGAGCGAGCTCTTCGGCCATGAGAAAGGCGCGTTCACCGGCGCCATCGCGCGCAAGATCGGCCGCCTCGAACTGGCGCACGAGGGCACCCTGTTTCTCGACGAGGTGGGCGAAATACCGCTCGATCTGCAGCCCAAACTTCTGCGCGCTTTGCAGGAGCGCGAATTCGAGCGGCTGGGCGGAACGCGTCCGATTCTAGTCAACGTGCGCCTCATTGCCGCCACCAATCGCGATCTGGCCACAATGGTTGCCGAAAAACAGTTCCGCAGCGACCTGTTTTACCGCCTCAAGGTCTTCCCCGTCTTTGCGCCGCCATTGCGCGAGCGCGCCGCCGATATTCCCGTCCTAGTGCGCCACTTTGTCTCACGTCATTCCCGCCGCATGGGCAAAACCATCGAGACGATTCCGGATGAAGCGATGGCTGCGCTGGTGGCATGGAAGTGGCCGGGGAACATCCGCGAACTCGAAAACTTTCTGGAACGTGCGGTGATCCTCACCCGCGGAACCGTGCTCCACGTGCCGCTGGCTGAGATCGAAGCCATGGAAGAGGAAGAAGAAGACGATACCGCCGCAATCGCCAATCCCACGCTGCATGCCGCCGAGCGCGAGCACATCCTGCGCGCGCTGCGCGAGGCCAGGGGAATCATCGGCGGACCCGGCGGCGCGGCCGAGCGCCTGGGCCTGAAACGCACCACCCTCAATTCCAAGATGAAGAAGCTAGGCATCGAGCGCAGCGACTATATGTAAGTCTTCGCGATGCCTCGCGAGGCGTCGCCGCGACTTCCCATCGTCGCCGCGACGAAATATCGTCTTCGTCACTTCGTCGCGCTGCGAACCTCTTCGCCTCCACAAGCCCACCCCGCAAAGAAATAAGAGCTTTCCTTTCAATGCCGTCCGCGATAGCGCTGCACCAAGGTCTGAGTTTGGCACGCGCCGTGCCTTATCCCTTGCGTGGCGCAGGATGGGCCAGCAAATGCTCCGAATCACCGTTGATGAAAACCCGGAAACGGTCGTGATCAAGCTGGAAGGTCGCGTTGCCGGACCCTGGGCGGCCGAACTTGGACGCCTTTGGGGTGAAAAGGCTCCAGCGGTTGCAAAAAAGAAGCTGGCTCTCGACCTGCGAGAAACCACTTTTGCCGATGCCGAGGGAATGCGGGTACTGAAAACCATCTACTCCGAATCCGGAGCCGCAATTCTCGCCGGCACACCCTGGACCCAGTACCTTGCCGAAGAGGTAGCGCGCAAGAACGAACAACAGACAGAGTTGGAGGGCTGAGATGAACGACGGATACGAGACGACGAACCAGGCGAATCTTCCTTCTTTCCGGAAGGGCGAATTTTTCAAGGCATTGTCGGCGGCGGCGCTGGCCGATCTTGAGCCGCTGCTCGCACCCTCCACTTATCCCGCGGGCAGGGTGCTCTTCAGCGAGACGCAGGCCACTTCCGGCATCTATGTTGTTCTCGAAGGTGAGATCAAGCTCTCCATCAACTCGAGCGACGGCCGACGGCTGGCTTTTCACATCGCCAAGGCCGGCGAGGTCCTCGGTCTCTCGTCCACGCTTTCAGGTGGCGCTCACGAGATGACTGCCGACGCACTCTACCCGGCTAAGATCGCGCACATCTCGCGCCAGGTGTTCATGCAGTTTCTCTCGCGTCATTCCGACGTGTACCCCGTCGTCATCCGCGAAGTGAGCCACAGCTTCAACCTCGCTTGCGAGCAGCTTCGCATGGTGGGCCTGTCAACCTCAGTGCCAGAGCGTCTGGCGCGCCTACTGCTGGAATGGAGCGATGAGCCAGGCCAGAAGCCCGAACGAGCCGCGCACTGCCATGTCTCGCTTACGCACGAAGAAATCGGCGAGTTTATCGGCGCTTCGCGTGAAACTGTTACGCGCACGCTAAGCATCTTCAAAAACCGTCACCTCGTCGCGCAACACGGCTGCACCATCACCATACCCAGCCGGATGGCATTAGAAAGCTACGCGCGAGGATAGATCAGATCGTTCTCGTTCAAAGGATTTCCAAGGGGGGAAATGCACGACTGGGACACTGCCGCACGTCCCGAAACGCTGTAAGTCATTCCAATGGCCGTTCGCCTGGGCCGCGTGATAAGGAAGGTATTGCGCGGGTCAGGCGGACGGTCTACGTTCTTGAATTGTTCTTGAATTAGCGCCCGTCCTATTTGATCCCCAATTTGCGCAGTGCGAGCCGCGCCGCGTGGTATCCGCACATGCCGTGCACGCCGCCGCCCGGCGGAGTCGATGCCGAACAAAGATACAGATTCGGCACGCCTGTCGCGTAGCCGCCCGGAGCCGGCCGGAAGAGCATCTGGCGCATGGTCATCGCGCCGCCGCTGATGTCGCCGCCAACCAGGTTCGCATCCTTCGCTTCAAGATCGGCTGGCGACGAGACACGTCGCGCGAGCACGCAGTCTTTGAATCCCGGCGCGAACCGCTCGATCTGCGCCTCGATCCGCTCCGTCATGTCGAAGGTAGACCCGTTCGGCACATGACAATATGCCCACAACACGTGCCTTCGATCGGGAGCACGCGATGGATCGAAGAGCGTAGGCTGTGCCACCAGAACGAAAGGCTTCTCTGCGCAACGGCCATGCGCCACTGCGTCCTCAGCCTCCGCGATCTCTTCCAGCGTGCCGCCCAGGTGAACCGTCACCGCGCGGTAGCAGTCGGCCGACCGCCAGGGCACCGCATTCGAAAGCGCATAGTCGATCTTGAATGCACCCGGCGCCGGCTGGAACTGCCCCAGCGCCTTTCGATAATCAGGCTTGAACCGGTCGCCGGCAATGCCGAGCATCTGTCGCGGCGAAGTGTCGAAGAACACCAATGCGCCGTCCGCTTCCATCTCACGAAAAGCCGCCGCATCGATGCGCTGCGAAGTGTGGACCGTTCCGCCCAGCGACTCAAGGTAGCCAATCAGCGCCCGCGAAAGGGATTGCGCGCCACCGCGCGGAATGGGCCAGCCCACCGCGTGCGCCGTAATCGCGAACAGCAGTCCGACTGTCGCGCTCAACCGTTCATCGAAGCTGAGGAAAGAATGCCCCGCCAACCCCGCGAAGATGGCGCGCGTACGCTCTTTTGTAAAGTGGCTTCGTGCGAACGAATTCGCAGACTGAATCGCAGTCAATCCGAACGAAGCCATCCGAAACGGATAATTCGGAATGCGCAGCATGGGACCGAGTGCGTCCTCGGCAAACTCGCTCCAATGATTCACGGCGGGCTCGACCAGCCGCCGCCACTCGCGGCCATCCAGACCCAGCAGCCGTTCGGCCCTGGCCAGATCCTTGTCCAGCACCACTGCACTGCCATCGTCCAGCGGATGGGCCAGCGGAGCCTCGCCATGGATCCACTCCAAACCGAAGTCCGCGAGCGGCAACGAGTTAAAGAACGGAGAACCCGCCGCAAATGGATAAACAGCCGAGCCAAAATCGTGCAGAAAGCCGGGCTGCGTAAGCGGCATGGTGCGCACTGCGCCGCCGGGCTCTGCTTCTGCCTCGAAGACCTCAACCCGCAGCCCTGCCTTGGCCAGCACAATGGCTGCCGCCAATCCGTTCGGACCCGATCCAATCACACAGGCGCGTTTCAATTTTCTCGGTCCTCCGTAATAATGGCTCCTCCAACACCCCAGAGCTCGCCGCTCAGCGACTCGCTGCCCAGCCGACTTGCTGGCTCGCTGACTTGCTGTCTAGTCATGCATCGGCAGCTCAGGCGGCCACTCGACGGCCGCGAATCTGCCGTCCGCGGTCATCGTGAGCTCCGGCGCATAAAGCCCCAGATACTCCCGACGCCACCAATTGCCCGTGCGCCGCTTCTCCTCCATTGAGGTGAACCAATACTGCCACAATACAGCTCGCACATAGCGCGGCGGAGCCTGTGGAAAAGGATTCTCGCGAAACAGCGAAAGCACATCGGGATCGCTCACCAGCAGCCGCTCTTCCGTAATGGGGACGATATCGTTCTGCTGCCAGCCGCCGAGCGAAGCGAACCACAGGTTCCAGTCGAAGCGCGGCTGATACGGCGCGTAAATTCCCGGCGCCTCGTTCAATGCCTGCGGCTTGTTACGGAAAGGATAGGCGATCCAGTTGGTCCCGTCGTTCGATCCCTGGAACTCGATCTCGTATCGGCCGCGCGTCATCACGGCAAACAAGCCGTATTGATTGGCGATGCGCAATGGCTCGAGCGCGACGATCGGCTCTGTCGGCAGCGGAATTTCGCGCAATGGGATGCCGATCATTTCGGCGGTGGTGTCGTACGCAATCCAGGTCAGCATCACCGCCGTAAGGGCCAGCCGAATCGCCCGCCAGTGGAATGCGAGCCTCTCACGCCACGTCTGCCTGGCGCGCCTTCCTGCGCGTACTTCGATCTCCGGCTTCTCGTTACCGGTACGGCTCGCCGCCAGGATCGACAACGGCCGCTCTTCTTCAGGCTCAGCAAGCGGCTCCGGCTCATGCGGGCGAAAGCGCGCAGGAACAAACCGCATGAGGAACTTATCATCGAGAAGCAGAACTCCCAGCGACAGCACCAGGTAATTCAGGAACGCGTAGTTTGCGGTGAGAATCACGCCAATCTCCCACGGCGTGACGATGAAAAAGCAAATCAAGCGCACGCGCCGCGGGAAAAACATCATCAACACGAGTCCGAGTTCCAACCCCAGCGTTCCGGCTGCCGAAGCCACCTGGAACCAATGCGGAAGATGTTGCACATACCAGCCGATCCACGTAGGCAGCGGGCCATTCTGGTAGTACTCGTCCATGGCCGTCAGGTGCCGCCATTCCGGGTCACCGCTCGCCAGTTTCACCATGCCCGATTCGAAGTAGATGCGGAACCACTCCCACTGCAACAGGAACCAGCTCGCACGCAAAGGCGGATGATCGGCGCCCCATCCCGGAAGCAGGCCGGGCGGCGCAAAGAAAAGTGCCAGGAAACCCGCTTCCAGCAACATGCCGTCTGACTGGTAGCTCGAAAATACCTGGGTGGCGCCGACGAACGAAAGAAAACACACAAAGCAGATGAAGAAACTCAGCTTTGGCCAAAGATTCAGGAAGGCAATCACCGACGCGATCAGCCCGATCCACGTGATCGTCATCAAAGCGGTCGAGCTCGCCGAGATCCAGTAGAGTGTCGGCGCGTACCAATATCGCGAGACGCTCAGTTGGCCTGCGATGGCCGCCAGATACTGCTGTGCCGGCTGGATGCCTTCCGGGCCGATCAATCCCTTGATTTGAACCAGGAGAGAATAGAATGCGGAAAAGTAAATGACGGCCAGCGCGCGCAGAAAAATCCACCGCGGAACCAGCCGGCCACGCGGGCCGTAGCGCGAATCGAACAGCCATCGCAGTGCATTGACGGGACTCAACGGCTTCACATCTCGAACAGGATACCGGCTTATCAAAGGCACGCCACAAATGAATTTGCGATTCTTTGGCGGGGGATCCGATCCACGCGGTTGACCCCAATCTGCCAATGGAGTATCAAGGCAGGGTGATGAATCAAACCAAACTCGCCGCCGCGTTCGCACTTCTTGTCGCCTCATGTGCGTTTGCCGCTGCCGGACGACCGCCGGCGCCGTCCGAGCCTGCGGCACAAAGCGCCGCCTCTGTGCCAGACCCCGGAGCCAACAATCCGGCTAACCATGGCCGCCTCGAACTCGACCAGTATCTCGACGGCATCGCGGCGCAATTTGAGGCGAATCGCTCTGCCGCGGTCGCCGCCATCCACACACGCGCCCAGGCCGAAGCGCGCGAGGCCAAAGTTCGAGCCCAGATTCTCTCGCTCATTGGCGCTCTGCCGGAGCGCATGCCGCTCAATGCAAAGATCGCGGGCGAAACGCAGGCCCAGGGGTTTCGCATTCGCAAGGTGCTCTTTGAGAGCCAGCCCAACTTTTACGTCACTGCCCTGCTCTATGTTCCTGACGGCGCAGCCCCCAGCGCCAGGCGCGCCGCCATCCTCATGACGCCCGGCCACGCGGCCAGCGGCAAAGCAGGCGATGCCCCCATGGCGGCAATCTTCGCCCGCAACGGCTTCATCGTGCTCTCCTACGATCCCATCGGCCAGGGCGAACGTTTGCAGTATCCCGATCCGGCCAAGCCCGGCGAGTCATTGGCAGCGCGGCCGACCGGCGAGCATGGCGAGGCCAGCCTGCAGCCGATGCTCATTGGCGAGACCTTCGCCAAGTACGAGATCTGGGACGCGATGCGCGGAGTGGATTACCTCGCTTCCCTTCCCGATGTCGACCCGCACCGCATTGGCGCATTCGGCTGCTCCGGCGGAGGCACCGTCACCGCCCTCACCAGTGCGCTCGACCCGCGCATCGCGGCCATCGGTACCGCCTGTTACATCACTTCATTCGATACGCTGCTGCCCGCGCTCGGGCCGCAGGATGCGGAGCAATCGACTCCGCGCTTCATCTCCTCCGGCCTGGGCTTTCCCGAATGGATTGAACTTGCCGCGCCACGCCCCTACGCTGTCATTTCCACTTACTCCGACATGTTTCCCTTCGCTGGAGCCCGCTCGACCGTCATCGAGGCGCGCCGCTTTTATTCCCTCTTCGATCCGGCCAGCGCCGGAACGCCGGTTGGCACCGGACCAGCAGGTGTCCCGCCTACACCCACCGAGCCCGCACTCAACACCGACACCACAAACCGCGTGTCTCCGCAGGCTCGACTGCAGTGGATCACGGGCCCCGGCCACCACGGCGCCCTCATGCCCATCATGGGCAACATCGTCAGCTTCTTCATGCGCAACCTTGAGCCTGAGGCAGACGCTGACCACCCCATCGCTCCTGCCGGAGACGATCCGAAAGCTGCTATGGCCCTGCTCGCAGGTGTTCCAAAGGACGCGTTCCAGGTGACTCCTACCGGCCAGGTCGCGACCAGCTTTCCCGGCTGCGCCACGGTCTTTTCGCTGAACGAAAAACACGCGGCGCGAATTGTGCCCGCGCACCGGCCCACGATTGCGCTGGAAAAGCTAGTGTCTTTGATTCGTGATGAGACCGGCGCGGATGTAAAGCCCGGCGAATCGAAGTTCAACGGAGACTTGCTGGCTGCGAAGTCGGGCTCCATCGCTCTTCCAACCGCGGGTGGACTGCATCTTGAAGGCGACCTATCGATCCCCTCCACGCCGGGCCGTCATTCCGCGGTTCTGCTTTTGGTTCCCAACTCCATTCACGGAACCGGCGCGATTGCGCAGGCAAGTCGAGCCAGATTCGATGCTCTCGCGGCTCACGGCAACGTAGTTTTTGCCGTCACCCCGCGCCCATCCCCTCCCGGCACCGACGATATGAAGGCGCCTCTTCTTGGGCCGTTTTATCTTTTGAGTCTTCGCGCCGATCTTGTGGGGCGCACGCTCGTAGGCCTGCGCACCGACGACGTTATCCGTGCCGTCGACTACCTCGCCGATCGTGCCGACGTCGATCCTGCGCACATCTCCGCCGAAGGCAGCGGCCACATGGGACTGGTGCTGATCCATGCCGGCGTGCTCGACCGCCGCATTCGCCACATTGAAGTGGATCATGTCCTCGGAAGCTATCGCAGCCTGCTCGAAGCGCCCCTGCCCGTTGGCGCGCCCGAAGATGTGATCCCCGGCGTCCTGCTCCAATACGACATTCCCGATCTGGTGCGCTCGCTGGGCTCGCGCGTCTCGTTCAGCAACCCGCTCAGCGGCACTGCGGACTTGAGCCAGGAATCGACGCCGCTTGCCTCGCTCACTCACGCGGCGCCCTGAACAGGCGACCGCTCTCCCGATGAACTACCATTTGTTCGGGGTCAGATTCTTCCTGGGGTGACGCTTTTCTATGCACGTCAATTTGTTCGATCTGTCTGGTAGAGTCGCCGTCGTCACTGGAGGAACCACCGGCCTGGGCCACGCCATCGCGCTCGGGCTGGCCAATGCCGGAGCAGACGTTGTGCCCAGCTCGCGCCGCTTGACCGAGGTAGAAAAGGCTGCGTCAGAGATCGAAGCCGTCGGCCGCCGCTCATTGCGCGTAACCAGCGATGTGCTGGACCGCACATCGATTCAGGCTATGCACGATGCAGTGCTTGCAGAATTCGGCAAAGTTGACATTCTGGTGAACGCAGCAGGCATCACAAAAAACTCCCCCACGTTACAAGCCGACGAAAAGGACTGGGCGCGCATTCTCGATACCAATCTCACAGGCACTTTTCGCGCCTGCCAGATCTTTGGCGAAACCATGGCGCGTGCAGGTTACGGGCGCATCATCAACCTGGCCTCGCTGAGTTCGTTTGTCGGATTCCACGGCGTGGCCGCCTACTCGGCAAGTAAGGCCGGTGTCGCCTCGTTCACCAAGGTTTTGGCAATCGAGCTCGCTGAGAAGGGCGTCAATGTAAATGCGATCGCTCCCGGCATCTTTCCCACGCCGCTTAACCGCGAGCTTGTGCAAGGCACACGCCGCGGCGAAGAATTGCTCGTACGCACCCCCATGCACCGCTTCGGGAATGCCGACGAACTCGCCGGCACAGCCATCTTCCTTGCCTCTGAAGCAGCCTCATTCGTCACCGGCGAAGTCATCATCGTAGACGGCGGCTTCCTCGCCAGCGCCGTCAATCAATAATGGAGCCCGCGCAGCGGGCGGCAGACGGTAGCCCCCGGCGAAGCCTGGGAAATCGTCGGCAGAACGCCCAGCCCACGAAGTGGGCGAAAGATCAAACTAATCCAGTTTGGCCGCCGGAATCATCACCTTTCTTCCTTCTGCGCAAGATGTGTAGATACTCCGCACCAACTCGAGTGCCCGGTAGCCGTCCGCGCCTGAAGATTCCGGCGGCCGGCCGGCCTTGCACGCCTCGCCAAAGTCCGCCAACTGCCGCTCAAACGGCGTGAGCGAAATGGCCATCGGATCCGACGCTCCCGACTTCGCTTGTTGCGCGATGGGCGCCGGATCGCCGCGATCGTCCTTCACGTCCCACGTCGTCAGTTGGTCGCCGGTCACGATGGCGCTTCCTTTCGTCCCATGAATCTCGATCCGTTCCGGATAGCCCGGCCACAGTGCAGTTCCTGCCTGGATCACGCCTGTCGCGCCGGACGCATAGTGCACCACCGCGCACACAAGGTCCTCCGATTCGATCTTGTGCGTTGCTCCCAAATGCCAGTAGCCGAACACTTCATCCACCGCGCCCATCAAGTACAGCAGCACGTCTACTTGATGGATGGCCTGGCTGATCAGCGCGCCGCCGCCTTCCCCGGCCCAGCTTCCCTTCACCGGCCGCGCATAGTATTCGTCGGTGCGGTACCACTTCACATAGGCATCGGCCTCGAGGATCGCACCCAACCTGCCGTCCAGGATCGCGCACCGCAGAAACAGCGTCGAGTCGTCGAAACGATGCTGGCTGACAACGCCGAGCTGAATGCCCGCCGCGCGGGCTAGCTCGATCATGCGCGCCGCAGTCGCCAGGTCCACGGCCATCGGCTTCTCCACCAGCACATGCTTGCGGTATTTCGCGCCCAACTCGACCGCCTCCAGCCGGTAGCCGGGAAACGTGCACACGTCGAGGAAATCCACGTCCGCGCGCCGGCTCAGCTCCTCGGGAGTGGCCACAAACTCCGCGCCCCAATTCTTGGCGAACCTCTGTCCGCGTTCTTCCGTTCGATCGGTGGCCGCTGTGATCTGGTAGCCAATGTTCTTGTAGGCCTGGGCGTGCTTGCGTGCAATGCCGCTCGCGCCAATGATTCCAACTCTCATGGATGGCAAGGCTCCGAAGGAATGGTCACTCCCGAAAAACCCATCTTACAAAATCGCCGCGGCATCAAGCGGGCGTCTAAGACCAGCGGTGAGTTAAGACTTTCCCGATTATCAGATTGCCCTTAAGAGGCGTGCTCCAAAACCTCCGCAGGATGAAACGAGTTGCGCTTATCGCTTCAAAGCGGTCGCGCGGTCCGGCTGCACCTGTCGCGGCGCGAAGTCCGCTTGTTGAAAGAGCACCTTGTGCAACACCAGCGCGGCTGCACCCCGAAGCCGCGCGACGTCGCCGTCCATGGCGGCCACAACACGCGGCGCTTGCGGCGTGAACGACTTTGCGATGAGCTGACTCTCCAGGAGCGGGCAAATTCGGGGCCACAATGCGGTGCATTCGCCGATGATAATGATCACTTCAGGAGCCAAACCGGCTGCCAGCATGGTCAATCCTCGGCCGAGGTAGTACATCATCTTGTCGATCGAGCGCAAGGCCCGGATGTCGCCGCCTAGAGCCAGATCGAGCAAGTCCTGAAACGAGGTCAGGGCGCTCTCCGGCACAAGTTCCCGGTAATACCGCAACCCGGCCCGGTTTGAGGCGAAAGTTTCCCAACATCCCACGTTGCCGCAGCCGCACACCGGCCCCGACTCCTCCAGCGGCATGTGGCCGAATTCACCCGCAAGGTCATTGTTGCCTCGCACCACGCGGCCGTCTACCAGCAAACCCGCGCCGATGCCCTCTGAAACGGAAATCGCAATCATGTTGGAGGCATTGTTGAAGTTCCCGAACCAACGTTCTGAAAACAGGCAGGCATTGGCCGCGTTCTCCATTTCGACCGGCGTCTCCAGAACCTTCTCGAGTTCCGCATAGAGATCAATCTGGCTCCAGGGAACATTCGGGGAAAAGAGGAGCCGATGTGTTCTTTGATCCACGCGTCCCGAAACGCTCACGCCCGATCCCTGGAACACACGATCGCCATATGCCGCCTTGAGGGTATGCGCAGCTCGGGCAATGTGCGCGATCGCCGCACTGGCCTCATCCTTGGAGACGCTTTGTGCTTCAAACACGGTTGTCTGCCTGCCCAGGATCTTGCCGTTAATGTCGACCACCGCAAGGTTGGCTTTTCCGGGTCTCAGATCGATCGCCAGTGTTACATGACGATCATTGAGTGCCACAAAAGTCGGCCGGCGACCGCGCGGCAGCCGGCCTAAAGTGCCTGGCAATACCCACCCTTCGTCGATCAATTGGCCAATGATAACGGAGACAGTGCTCGGCTGCAGCCCGGTTAGCCGCGCCAGATCTGCCCGGCTCACCGGCTGGTGCAGATGAATGGTGTGCAGCACAATCTCGCGGTTAATCTCGCGCGCCGTTTCGCTCGAGGCAACGGCGCGGCGGGGACCTGCGGATGGATCGGTCACTTGCATTTCTCTGAACCTTCGCGGCCGGAGCACCGGCCGACTACGAGGTCATCCCTTAATTCTCCTGGCGATGAACCCGCCAACACTATAAATGAGCGATGCCGGCGCCTGGAGAACTTTCTCATCCGACGGCCCGGGCCGCACAATTGCCTTTCGCGACTGAGACTTGTCTTTCGAGCCTGAGACTGGCCCCAGCACTCGCCCCAAAAAGGGCACGCGCTGAATCTTCAGGATGATCTCATCGGCGCATCAAGGACCAGTTCGCGCTTTCCCGTTACACTCTTCTCTTGGAGATGAATCATGCTTCTTCGCGCCGCAGCGCATTTTTTGCTCCTCGGTTCATTCAGCCTTTTTGCCTCCCCTGTGCTCTCATTCGCGCAATCCATTCCGGCCTATCAGGTCACCTCAAGCGCACATTTGGAATTTGTCGTGATGCTCACGCGCCACGGTGTTCGTACGCCGCTCGGCCATCAGGCTGACCTTGACAAGTTCTCCGCCGCGCCGTGGCCGAAATGGGACGTAGCACCCGGCATCCAAACAGACCATGGAAATGAGCTCATCAGGCTCTTCGGCGAATGGGACCGCGCCAAATTCTCCGGCGCAGGCTTGCTTGCCGCCAGCGGCTGCTCCGATGCCAGCCACGTCACCATCCTCGCCGACACCGACCAACGCACCCGCGAAACCGGCAGGATGCTGGCTGAGGGAATCTTTCCCGGTTGCAGCATCCAGGTCCACTCCCAGCCTGACGGCGCTACGGATCCGCTCTTCCAGCCTTTCAAAGCGGGCATCGCCCACGTTAATTCAGCGCTCGCAGCGGCTGCAATCGCCGGGCGCATCGGCGGCAGTCCCAAAAATCTCACCGAGGCGTACGCTTCGCAGTTGTCTTTGCTCGATCGCGTCCTCGCTGGATGCGGCCAAGCGCTCGCCAACTCAAAACGCACCTCGATCCTCAGCGTTCCATCCAGTCTCACACCCGGCGCGGACGGCTCACTTCCTGTGGTGAGCGGCCCTGTTCTTACGGCGGCCACGTTGGTCGAGAATTTTCTCCTTGAATACACGCAAGGAATGGCCGCTAGAGATGTAGGCTGGGGATGCGTCGACGGCGCGACTTTGCGCAATCTAATGCAAATTGACACCGCCCGTTGGGATTACGGACTTCGAACGCTCCCTGTCGCCCGCCCGTTTGCCTCGGATCTTCTCGATCACATCCTCATGACCATGCAGCAGAACGTAACGGGCCAGCCGGTGCCGGGCGCTATCGGCAATCCCGGCGATCGCCTCGTGATTCTTGCCGGTCACGATACAAATATCGTCGCCGTTGCTGGCGCTCTCGGCATGAACTGGGTGCTCGACGGCCGCATCGACGACCCGGCTCCGGGCGGCGCACTCCTATTCGAGTTGTGGCGCTCAGGCGACGGTGCCCAGCCTTTCGTCCGCGTCGAGTATTCGGCGCAAACGCTCGAGCAGATGCGCAATGCGCAGAAACTTACCCCCACAAATCCGCCAGGTGTTGCGCAGCTCTTCATTCCTGGGTGCAGCCGGCAGGACCTTTCCTGCACATGGAGCAGTTTTTCCGCCCAGATGAGTCAGGCCATCGACCCGGCTGACGTTGCCGCGGAACCCTAGCGCCCAATCCCCCCATCCCGCGCTATCATCGACGTGCATCGGCATTCGCGCTTGCCGATCAGAACAACACGAGGCAAGAAGATGAAGGCGATCATATGCTCTGTCGTTTTGGGGTTGCTGTTGCCATTTTCAGCCGCCACGGCAACGGCACAGGCTGTGCAGCAGCAATACTTCAGCAATTGGCCGGCAGGCCGTTCTCCCCAGGAGATCGGCAAGGCCGTCGCTGAACACTTCGTCACCAGTCCGCACCAGCACAGCCCGGGCACCATCTTCTACGGCGAAGTGGGCACCTGGTACGGCGCGCTTACGTTCGCCGAGCTGACGCACGACGCCGGCCTGCGCGACGAACTCATCAAGAAATTTGATCCGCTGATGCCCGGCGGCTCCGAGGCCGCTCTGGTTCCCAAGCGCGACCACGTCGACGACTCCATCTTCGGCATCGTGCCGCTGCAGATCTACATGGAGAACAAGGACAAGAAGTATCTCGATTACGGACTCTCCTATGCCGACCGCCAATGGGAGAATCCGCTGCCCGATGGCCTGTCGCACGAGACGCGATTCTGGATTGACGACATGTACATGCTCACCATCCTGCAGCTTGAGGCATACCGCGCCACCGGCGACAAAAAATATCTCGACCGCGACGCCAACGAAATGGTGGCCTACCTCGACAAGCTGCAGCAGCCGAACGGCCTGTTCTATCACGCGCCCGACGTGCCTTTTTTCTGGGGCCGCGGCGATGGCTGGGTGGCCGCCGGCATGGCCGAGATGCTCATGACCCTGCCCGCGGACCATCCGCAGCGCGCGCGCATCATGCAGGGCTACAAGCTCATGATGTCCGCTTTGCTCAAGTATCAGGATTCCGACGGCATGTGGCGCCAGCTCATCGATCATCCCGAAGCATGGGAGGAGAGTTCTAGCTCGGGCATGTTCACGTTTGCGCTAATCACCGGCGTCAAAAACGACTGGCTCGATGGCGCGACTTACGGCCCCGCCGCGCGCAAGGCGTGGATCGCCCTCACGGGCTTTCTTGATCAGAACAACGACATGACCAGCATATGCGAAGGCACAAACAAGTTCGATAGCCTCGATTACTACCTGATGCGCAAGCGCCGTACCGGGGACTTCCACGGCCAGGAACCGGTGCTCTGGGCGGCGTCTGCGCTCCTGCGGTAGAAGCAGAGGCGTTAGCAGAGTTGGCGGTATTAGCGGTGTTAGCAAAGCTCCCACCCTAAACGCAAAAAGCGCGTTTAGGATGGGGCACCCGGCAGTGCTCGTTGTGGGATTCACGGCGCTACTTCGCGAAGATCAATAAGCAGAAGAACAACCCGAGACGCATCGTGCTCGCCAACCTGCTGACTCGCTGACTTGCTGCTTTTTCAGTCCAGCCTGGTCAAATACGCATCGCCCTCGGACGGCTGCATATGGCGCGCAATATACTCGGCCATTGCGCGGTCGTCGCCCTGTGGCCGGATGCGCACCCAGTAGCTGTTTTCGCCCGGGAACTCGATCACATTCGATCCAGGATAAAGGCGCAGCAGCTTCTCTTTGAGCTTGATGGCTTCGTGCTCGCTGTGAAATGCCCCGATCTGTACGCACCAGCGTCCGCCGCTATCGATTGGTTTGGGCGTGTCGAAGACATCCATGCGTACGCGCGCCGTCCCGCTCCGATAAATCCCCACTGCTTTCGCCGATGCAATCGTCAGGTCCAGAATTCTGCCTTCGACAAACGGGCCGCGATCGGTAACGCGCATGATACCCGACTGGCCCGTCTGCAGATTGGTTACCTCAATGAGCGAGCCCATGGGCAGCGTGCGATTGGCCGCGGTCATCGCCCAGTCTTCGAATACCTGGCCGTTTGCGCTGCGCCTGCCTTTGTAGGGCGCCGTGTACCACGTGGCGTACCCCGTCTCGCTCAGAATCGGCTTGTGCGTCTCCACAAAATTCAGGTCCGCCATGCTCACGCCTCCCGGCGGAACCGGTGTCATCGGAATCCTCGCGGGCGGCAGGTTCGATGCGGTCTCTGGGGCCTGCGTCTGAGCGGCCGGCGGCAGCCCCTGCGGAGGCGGCTGCACTCTGCTCTGCTTGTGGCGGCAGCCAGTTGCGCCCATCAGGGCGACTGCCAGTCCCAGCGCGCATGTCATCCGCCCCAATTTCCTGGTTTCGCGGGATGCGACCATCAGGGGCGCGGCTCCTTCGGTGGGTCTTGCGGTTGTCCTGCTGTGCGTTTGCTTTGTTGCTCAAAGCGGTCGGCAAGATTGCGTAGCGTATCGGCCGCCGAACGCATCGCCGAAATAGATTCTTTCCGCACCTGAGGAATCACAGCATCGTTCACATAGGCGATCGCGTGGCGCAATTCGATTTCGATCAACTCTACGGCTTCTTCGATGCGCTGACCCACGCCAGACGAACCCCAGCCGGAAGGATTATTTGAGCTCATCATCTCTAAAAAGTTGCGTCCAATCGGTGACAGGCAACCTTTCTTAAGTCTGCGGCGCGCACCCCGCAACGTCAATGCCTGATCCATCTAAGAGGAATCGTGGAGATTACTACGGATGCCGCGCCCCCATCGCAATTGCAGATCCTGCGCCGCTTACTCGCTTGGCACGCTGCGGCAGACTGCCCCATCTTTTAGGCGCCTTAGGTGACCTTTTACTCAAAATTTGCGTCCTAGCTCAATAACGGAGGTAGACCCTCCCCTTGCAATTCTTGAAGACGGATCGACCTGGCCGACCCAAAGCTGGTTCTCGCCCTGGCGATGCGGGATACCAAGCTCCCGAAAACGAGGGCCGGATCTTGAGAAAACGTCCATTGCAGCAAAAGGACAGCGGACTCAATTCTCCCCTCCGCCCCGGAACGCAGGCCGCTTTCCTGTTCTTGTTTGGATGCGCGCTCGCGTCTGTATTCATTCCGTCAGCGCTCTCGCAGGCTGCAGCAAGCAGTAATCAGATACCGCAGATCGAGAATCTTCCTGATGCTCCCGCGCCTCAGAACCTCGCGCCGCTGCCGCCGCCCTCGCAGCAGCCATGCTCGGCAAACGAGCCCGGACAATGGACCTCCGCCGCAGACCAATCGCAATCCTCTTCAACTTCCCGTGTCACCGGGGTCTCCACGAGCCTGGGCACGACGGCGACGGCTCGACCGGCTCCGTGTAAGCACTATTCGCCCCTCATCAACTGGTATGTCCAGGTCGTCAAGGGTCCCCCGCTCAAGCAGAACGGAACTGAAGTAGAGCCTCTCACTGTGGACGAAAAAGGATGGCTGGCGGCACACAATTTGCTCGACCCTTTCAACCTCATCACCATCGCGGGCGAAGCCGGCATCTCCGTCGCCGCCAACTCCCATTCCGGCTACGGCCCGGGATTTCCCGGTTTCGGACGCTACGTCGCCGTCAGCTTCACGCAGGACTTGACGGGCGAGTTCTTCGACACCTTTGCGATTCCTGCCCTCACCCATCAGGAACCGCGTTATTTCCGGATGCCGGACGCCACCATCAAGCGGCGCATCGCCCACGCCATCGCCCAGTCCTTCTGGACACGCAGTGACTCTGGGAAAGGCATGCCCAACTACGGCGTTCTTGCCGGCTTCGCCATCGACGACGCCATCGGCAATCTTTACGTCCCGGGGCAGCGCACCAATGTCCGCTCCTCTGTCGACCGCTATCTCGTCGGCCTCGCGACCGCGCCCTCCGGCAACTTTGTCGTCGAATTCCTGCCCGACGTGGCGCGCCACATTCATGTCCAGGTCGTCATCATCCAGCGCATCATCAACCAGGTCGCCCGCACCGGCGGCCCGCAGGGACCGTAGCGGAGATCGAAGCAGTAACCCTCGTCGCGCCAAATACTTGCCGCCCTCGCAGGAGCCCTCAGCACCCCGTTCGCCACCCCCAAATCCCCATTCACACCCCAATTTCCCCGTTCGCTACGCCTTTGTTGGGTTGCCCGCCCTTCCGAATTACTCTCGTAATGACTTATTGGCCTTCGGTTTACCTCATGGAAATCGAAGGCTCTGTGCCGGGCAACAACTTCATCTCCGGCGCCTTCAATCTCTAGGAGGAGCGATTCATGTCAAAGGCCGTAAAGTATGTTGAGAAAGCCGCGGTTTACGCGGCCCAGGGAGCATGGGGTGTTTTCGAGCGCCTCAACCGCATTAGCCCCAACGCCTCCTTCACGCCCAAGTGGAGCGAAAAGCCACTGCAGAAAAGCTGGCAAAAAGAGAAGCCGCCGCTCGGCTGGCCGCGCACCACAGATTCGCTCTGCCCCAAGTGCGTTCCCGAGATTCGCAAGCAGATCCTCGACGGCAAATTGCCGCACGAGGTCCTGCTCAACGAGAAAGTGGGCGAAATCAAGGCGCAGATCGTCGAGCGCGACGGCAAGATCCTGATGGTGAAGGATTGCCCCAAGCACGGCCACTTTGAAGACGTCATGTCGATCGATCCGGCCTTCTTCAAGCATCTTGAAGAAAGCTTCCCCGGCCGCGACATCCGCGCCCACGGCAAGGGCGACGAGAAACTGCACAACCACGGCACATCGACCGTCACTCATGGTCGCGGCTCTGTGCTCACCATCGATCTCACCAACCGCTGCAACATGATGTGCGATCCCTGCTTTATGGACGCCAACCAGGTCGGCTTCGTCCACGAGCTCACCTGGGACGAAATCAAGACCATGCTCGACAACGCCATCACCATGAAGCCCAGGCGGCAGATGAGCGTTCAGTTCTCCGGCGGCGAGCCCACGCTCTCGCCCTATTTCCTTGACGCAGTTGCTTACTCGCGCAAGGTCGGCTACAACTCCGTGCAGGCCGCGTCGAACGGCATCGAATTCGCGAAGTCGAAGGAGCTCTGCCGCGCAGCTGCTGAAGCCGGTCTTCGTTACGTCTATCTCCAATTTGACGGTATCGGCAACGCTGCCAACTCGCATCGCAAAGTCGGCAACCTCTTCGACGTAAAACTGCAGGCCATCAACAATCTTCACGAGGCCGGCGTTGAGATCGTGCCCGTCACCACCATCGTGAACGGCATCAACAACGAGCAGGTGGGCCGCATCATCGAATTCGCGCTCGACAATCCCAAAAAGATCAGCTTTCTCTCGTTCCAGCCGGTCAGCTTCACCGGCCGCGACGAGGAGATCACCGAAGAGCGCCGCGTTGCCCAGCGCTACACCCTCTCGCACATGGCGCACGACGTCAAGACGCAGGTGGGCATGGGCGAGCCGGCCCGCGATTGGTTCCCAATTTCTTTCATGAGCACTTTCTCTGACTGGGCCGACCTTGTGCACGGGCCCACCGCCGAGTGGGGCCAGCTCTCCTGCGGATGCCACCCCAACTGCGGCATCGGCATGGCTGTGATGATCGACAAAGAAACCAAGGAAGCCGTTCCCGTCACCGCGTTCCTGCACATGGACCAGGTGGCCAAGGATCTTGCCAAGGTGAATGACGCGGCCCGCGGCAAATGGCTTTCAGTGATCGGATTCGGCCTTTCGCTGCTGCGCAACTACGATCCGTTCATGGCGCCCACCCACTTCAAAATCACCGACATGATGAAGAAGATGGACAAGACCTTCAACGCCACCGGCAAGAACTACGGCAGCGTGAAGGGCGACCGCACCATGGAAGACATCAAGAAGCGCCGCCAGGACCGCTGGAACTTCCTCTTCATCGCCGGCATGTGGTTCCAGGATCTTTTCAACTACGACTTCCGCCGCACCGAGCAATGCATCATCCCCTACGCCACGCAGGAAGGCGAGATCAGCTTCTGCGCGTATAACACCGGCGTGGGCTGGCGCAACATCATCGAGAAGATGCACATGACTGCGACTCTGACCAAGTGGTACGAGGAGCACGGCCGCCACGAGATCTTCGCCGGCGGCAAAAAGGTGGCCATGAACCAGGTGGGCCATGAGCTGAAGCTCAACATGGATCATGTGAACGCCGAAGCCAACCACACGCTCGACAATCTCGGCATCGCCAAGAACGCTCGCGAAGAAAAGATCCGCGCGCGCGACGAAAAGATCAAGCAGGACGCCGAGAACACTCGCATGGCCCAGCTCTACAAGGAACACGTCCTCGGCATCAAACCTGCTGAGGGCGGCATCGTTTCTATCGGCGACATCAAGCCTGCGTCGAACAATGCTGCTTCGCCGATCAACCGGCACAGGGAGCAGGAAGCTGACCTCGTCGCCGGCGATTAGTTAGGAAAATTGGGTGCCCCATCCTCGCGACGTATTTGTTTTTGTCGCCAGGGTGGGAGCCACAATGCGAAGATCATTTAAGACTTTGGGCCTCAAGTTCACTGGCACCTTGGTTCTCTCCAACACGAAGGCCGTCCGCATTTGCGGACGGCCTTCGTGTTTCTGCGCCAAACTTTGGAGTGCCCCATCCAAGCTCTGCTTAGGTTGGGTGACGACACCCTCACCACACTTCCAGTCTGAAGTCCCGATACTCGCGAATTAACTCGAAGTCCGCGCGGTTCGACGTGACGAGCTTCGCACCGTACGCCCGCGCCGTGAGTGCGATCAGCACATCGAAATGCAAATCACGCAACTTATGCGGCTCAAATCCCTTGTCCTCTCTCAGCTTCGCGAGGATCTGGCCCGATTCCAGCCAATTCTTCGTCGTCGGAGTCAAGGTGAAGCGGCTTTTCGTCAGGATCGCAACAAACTTCCGTTCTTCCGCTCCCGTCGCCCCGCGCCAAAGTTCCGCAAGGACCACTGAGGAGTGGCGCACGAGTAGGCTGAATTCGTCGATCCGTTGCGCATGACGATTGCTCCGCAGTCGGTCAACCAGCACGGATGTGTCGAAAATCACGAACTCACTCATCGAGTCCCGCAAACTTTAGCTTGCCGCCGTACTTGTTCATCAACTTCTTGAATCGTCTCGCTTCAACTGCCTCCTCAAGAGCCTCGTGAATCGCTTCGGTGCGAGAATTCACCTCCATCAGGCGCACTGCCTCATCTGCCAGCTTGGTGTTCAGACGAATTGAAGTAAGCGTACCTGCCCTCGATGCCGCGGTTCGCATGGCTTCCTCCTTGTATATATCGATCATCTCATGCGTATATACAGCCGTCAAACCGGGTGCCCATCCAAGCTCTGCTTGGGTGGGATGACGACACTCCTCGCATACACTTCCTTTCCCCCCGCAGCGCGCTTTAGACGCATCCCCTCGTTCCTTGGTTTCACCGCAAACACCCGCACCACAACGCGCTTTTCGCTCTCACACCGCGTGACAATTCTTTACACGGTTGCCGCGCGGCTTTACACAACTCCTGCGCACACCCTGTGTCTACACTCCCAACGGCCGGTCAGCAACACGACAGCCAAAGGGAGAATAAGACCAATGATTACGACCAGGACAACCTTCATTCTGGGCGCGCTGCTTTCCGCGAGCATGATGTTCGCGCAGGCGCCCGATGCAACCCAATCACCCGACGCCAATGCGCCGCAAGCCGCGCAAACACACAGGGGTAACTTCCAACGCAACGTTGATCCCAGCCGGATGGCCGCGCATCTCGGCAAGCGTCTGGGCTTGAACGGTGACCAGGTTGCGCAAATTACGCCCATCATCGCGAACCGTCGCCAGCAGATGCAAACCCTGCGCACCGACGCATCGCTCACGCAGCAGGATCGTCGCGCCAAGTTCCAGGCCATCATGCAGGACTCGAACTCGAAGATCGAAGCTCTGCTCAACGACACGCAGAAACAGCAGTACGAGCAGATGCTGGCCAACCGCCGCGCACACCGGCACAACCGCCAGGCCCAGGCGCCCCAAGCCTAGGCAGGCTCCATCGGGCTCCCAGGTCTGGATGTTCAGGCCTGGGACGGCGGCCCGCATCCTCCAAAAGCGTTTCCGCACGATTCACTGCGCATTCTTGTCACATAAGAAAAACTCTCACGCGGCGGAGTCCAACCTCGCATCATGCACCGGCATCAGAACTCAATTGAATGCGCCTGAACGGCGGCGTGGTTGCCCTAAGTCGTGCAAGTTAGATGCTGATATTCAATAGGAGTATAGAAATGAAAAAATATCTCTATGCATTCGTTGGCGTGTGCATGTCGCTCGCCCTTCCCAGTTGGATGGCCGCCCAATCTCAATCCCCGGAAAGCAGCCCGAATTACCTGAATCATGCGGAAGTCGGAATTTACGCCGACTACTTTCACTTCGCTCCTTCAGGCTCTTCAACCAACTTTGTCGGTGTGGGTGGACGCGCTGCTTTCAATATGAACCCTTTCGTCGCGCTCGAGGGCGAAATGAATTACGACTTTGCTCGAAACTTCACCACGTCCTACAGCACTGGGACCGGCGCAGGGGCGACCACGAGTTTCGTCAGGACCAGCGTCCGCCCGCTCACAGGGCTCTTCGGGCCTAAATTCCAATTCGGCGGCAGCAGCCCCTTTCGTCTCTTCGCCACAGGAAAAATCGGATTCATCGATTTCAGCACCAATAATTCCGGAGTGGTCTCAGGATCGACCTTCACCGGCGCAGTCTCGGGTGTAGGAAATCCCGGAACCCACCTCGCGTTCTATCCCGGCGGCGGATTTGAAGGCTTCTTCGGCCCCGTTGGAATTCGCGCGGAAGCGGGCGATGAGATTTACCTGAACAACGGAACCTACAACAATCTGCGAGTGACCGTGGGCCCGTCGATTCGCTTCTAGTGTGGCGTCCCAGGAGTTCCTAGGATAATTCGCAAGGAACAACCGCAGATCCTTCGACTCCGTTTGCCGCAAAACGCGGCAAACTTCGCTCAGGATGACAGTAATAGTTGTGGCTTGAACTTCAAGGACACTGGTTTGGCGAGTCGGAAGTTCGCATCTGTTTTGACGAGTTGCCGAGTCATCGACGTCTCCAACGGCGGGTGACTCGGCGAACTCTTTTATTAGGTCAACCCACTTTGCGCTGTCCGAGCACATGATCCTCAAATCCCAGCACGTACCAAAGGCCTCGACCTGAAAACCTTCCCGTGAATCCCTTCCGCACCACGCGCTTGGATAACTTCACTCCATCCGCAATAGAAGTCCAGAACCCCTCGCGCGAACGGCCAGCGTCGAGCACGTTCACACCATTCGCTTTCAGGATGCCGGCGATCTCATCCACATTGGGTAAGTAAATGTGCGTGGGATCGTCGTAGAAATTCAGCGTCTCGTCCTCAGAATGCGGCAATCGCAAACTTCGCTCCGACGGAAATGCAATCCAGAAAAATCCACCCGGATTGAGTTTGCCGCAGAGCTCGGCCACAATCGGAGCCGGTTTCCGCATGTGTTCGACAACGTGATTGAGAATCACGAAATCGTAGCTCGACTCCGGAATGGCATTGTAACCTGATCCGTCCTCGCCAAGCGGATAGAACTCGTCCATCGCGGCCACATCCGCATCGCTCTGGTTGTACCGCTGAATGTCCGCGCCTGCGTAGCGGCAGCCGGGAAACCATCGCTTGGTCAGCGTCGGCGAGCCGTTGCCGCAGCCGATGTCGAGAATGCGCGGCGCAGTCTTGGCCAGCCTGCCGCGTACATAGCGGAATTTCATCGGGCAATGCGGCATGGCACTCCTCGTGCACTGGCCGGGGAGCGCTCAGAGATGATTGATCAGCGACGCAATGCACGCCGCGCCGAATCCATTGTCAATATTGACCACCGACACATTCGGCGCGCAGGTGTTCAGCATGCCCAGCAGTGCCGCGATACCGCCCAGCGACGCGCCGTAGCCCACGCTCGTGGGAACCGCGATCACCGGCGCATGAACCAGTCCGCCGACGACGGTAGGCAGCGCGCCCTCCATCCCCGCGCACACAATCAGCACGCGCGCAGCTTTGAGCGTGTGCTGCTGCGCCAGCAGCCGATGGATTCCCGCCACCCCCACATCGGCCACCAGTTCCACCGTGTTGCCCATTAATCGCGCGGTCACCGCGGCCTCTTCCGCCACAGGCAGGTCGCTGGTTCCCGCGCAAACCACGCCAACTATTCCTTTGCCGGTCTCGGGCTCGGTCTGCCTCAGCGTGATCGCTCGCGCGGCTTCGTGAAACTCCGCGCGCGGTTCCCTGCTGCACACGGCCTCGTACACTCCGCGCGACGCGCGAGTGGCCAGCACATTGCCGCCCGCCTCAGCCATCCGCTCAAAAATCACCGCTACCTGCGCCGGCGTTTTACTCTCGGCAAAAATCACCTCGGGCATGCCGGTACGCAACGCCCTGTGATGATCGAGCTTGGCAAAACCCAGATCCTCAAATGGCAGATTCTTCAGCCGCTCCAGTGCATCGCCCACGCCCGTCCGGCCGTCGCGCACTTCGTTCAGCAGCGCTTCAATTTGCAACCGATCCATCAGCGTTCCCTCTTCGCAGGCCGGTGCTCCGCTTCTCCATAAACGCGCAACGCCTCCTGCATCACCTGCTTCAGCGGAACCGCGTGCTGGCGAGACAAACTCCGGCAATCTTCATACTCCGGGGACGCATTCGCAACCTCGCCCGAGGGCCATCGCGCGATCTTGATTCGCACCTTGCCCCACTCGGTCTCCACCTCCGCAAACTCCCGCGCCAAAGCCATCTTGTTCTCGATCCGCCAGCGCAGTCCGATCGTCGTCGTTTCGCGCAACAGCACATTGCGCAACACAGGCATCGTTTTCGGATTTGAAAGCACCGTCACCTGCACGCCCGTGCGTCCTTTTTTCATCTGTACCGGCGATCGATAAACATCCCACGCACCAGCTTCGAGCAGCAACTCGCTCACGTAGGCAAGTAACTGCGGATTTGCATCGTCGATCACAGTTTCAATCACTGCAATGGGCTCCGCGCCCACGGCCGTCTCGTCTGCCTCTCCCACCAGCAGGCGCAGCAGGTTCGGTTCGCCAGGCGTGTCGCGGCCGCCTGCTCCATAACCGCGCGCCGTCACGCGCATCGCAGGCAGCGTTCCGTACGACACATCGAGCGCTCGCAACAACGCAGCGCCCGTCGGTGTCACGCGCTCCATCGCCGGTCCGGCTGAATATATAGGAGCATCGCCGAGTAATGCCAGTGTCGCCGGCGCAGGCACAGGCAGCGTGCCATGCTGGCACTTCACGGTTCCGCTGCCCACGTTCAGCGGTGAAGCCATCCAGTGATCCACGCCCAGCGCGTCGCATCCAGCTGCTGCGCACACAATATCGACGATCGTGTCCACCGCACCGACCTCGTGAAAGTGCACATGCTCGATGGGGATTGAGTGAATCGCAGCTTCCACCTCGCCCAGCAGTTGAAACGCCCGAGACGAACGCCGCTTTACCGAATCCTTGAGCGGCGCAGCCTCAATGATCGAGAGAATCGTCGACAACGACCGATGCGGCGCATGTGCATGTTCGTGAGCATGCTCTGGTCCATGATCGGTCTCTTTTTTCTGCTCAGCGTGCTCATGCGCATGATGCTCATGCGCATCGTGCGTGTGGCCATGATCTCCGTGCGTGTGTTCGTGGTCGTGCGCGTGCGCGATGGGGTGGCTTGTTCCCAGCTCTTCCAGTCCCTCGTCCCTGGTCCCTGGTCCCTTGTCTTTTGGTCCCTGTTCCTCCGTGACCACGTCCACCTTCAACGCTGCCAGACCGCCGCGGCTCACCTTTCGCATCTCCAGGCGCGCGCCAACATTCAAACCGGCAGCGGTGTCCGCAAGCACATTGAAGGGGACGCCCGCATCCACAAGCGCCCCCAGCAGCATGTCGCCGCTGATTCCGGAAAAGCACTCCAGATAGCCAATTCTCATCGCCTAGTGATTCTAAATTGTCTGGTCAGAGACCGCTAAAACGTCCACCCGATCGCTTTGGGCTGGTGCCCCATCTTAAACGCGCTCTTTGCGTTCAGGGTGGGAGAGATTCTGCAACGTTCGCTCTAGACGCCCCGCCGCGCCAGCACCTCGACGGGAAGCACGGCGTTCAATGAACCCGAGCGGAACCCCGAGCAATCGAGCGTGACAAATTTGAATCCTGCCCGCTTCAAGGCCGACGTAATCGCGTCCATCATCGGCAGGTTCAGCGCGCGAGGCAGTTCGTCGCGCGAAATTTCCACGCGGGCTAGCTCACCGTGATGCCGCACGCGAAACTCGCGAAAACCCAACTGCCGCAGGCTATCTTCGCTGCGCTCCACTTGTTCCAGCACTTCGCGCGTCACGGTGCGGCCATACTCCACGCGCGAGCTGAGGCACGGCGCCGCCGGCCGGTCCCACATCGGGTAGCCGGCTGCTTTGGCCAGCGCGCGCACGTCCAGCTTTGTCAGTCCGGCCTCGGCCAATGGCGCCAACACGGCGTGCTGCTCGGCCGCACGCTGCCCAGGCCTGTAATCCCGCGTGTCGTCGGCATTCATGCCGTAGGCAATGTGCTTGAAAGCCAGTTTCGTCCCCATCGCCTGCATGGCGTCGAATAGCTCGTCCTTGCAATGGAAGCAGCGGTTGGCGTCGTTGCGCGCATATTCGGGCCGATCCAGTTCCTCGGTCGCAATCACCTGGAGAGGCATTCCCAGAGATTCCGCAAATGCGACAGCCTGCTCCAAGTCCCGCCGCGCCAGCGAGGGCGAATCGGCCAGCACGGCCAGCATGTGTTCGCCCAGAACGCGATGCGCGGTGCCGGCGAGAAACGCCGAGTCCACGCCGCCGGAGTACGCAACCATCAGGCTGCCCAACTGCTTCAGCCGATCCTCCAGCGCGCCCAGCTTTTCCGTAACCCCGGCATTCACACTCTGCGCCGCCGTCGAATCCGGAATCCTCGCCTTTGCGCTCGCGGCCATGCCTCCGATTATACCGTTTGCGGTTTTTTGGCTCTCACCGGGCACCCATCGCTCCGTTTCCACCTGCAAGTCTCGCATTGACGCTTCGGCTCATGGGCAATAGCTTTGAAGAGAGCAACAGTCGCAAAGAGTTTCCCGGAAACAGGAGGTTAAATGCCACTCGGGCTCTCCCGCCGGTATTCGATTGCCCTTCTCTTTTTCGCGTTCGCCTTATTCGCTGGTTGGACCGCCCGTGCTCAGGATCTGAAGAGCTTTGAGCAGCGAACCACCGTCAAAGTCCTGCCCAACGGGCTGACGCTGATCGTTTGCGAGCGGCACGAGGCGCCTGTTTTCAGCTACAACACCTTTATTGATGCCGGCGATGTGGATGACCCATCGGGCCAGAGCGGCCTGGCGCACATGTTCGAGCATCTGGCCTTCAAGGGAACCAGCCAGATCGGCACCTCAGACTACACCGATGAAAAAGCAGCGCTCGCGAAGGTCGAAGCCGCCAACAACGCCTACGAAGCCGAGTATCTGAAGCCCGAGGGCCGCGACCCCCAGAAGCTTGCTGAACTTAAAAAGGCCTTTGTCGCCGCGCAAGCCGAGGCGGAGAAATACGTCATCCCGAACCAGTTCACTGAAGTTGCCGAAGCGAACGGCGCCAACGGCCTCAACGCCGAAACCGCACTTGACGACACGCAGTATTACTGGTCCATGCCCGAAAATCGCCTCGAACTATGGGCCTGGATGGAATCGAGCCGCCTGGCTGACACCGTGCCGCGCGAGTTCTACAAGGAACGCGATGTGGTCATGGAGGAGCGCCGCATGCGCGTGGACTCCGACCCCGTCGGCCGCCTTCTGGAGCAGTTTCTGGCCACGGCATTCGTCGCGCATAACTACGGCCGCAGCGATATTGGCTGGCCCAGCGAGGTTGGCCAGATTACTGCAACCGAAGCCATGGCCTTCCACAAGAAGTACTACATCGGCGGAAATATCGTCGTGGCGATCGTCGGCGACGTCAACGCCAAGACCGCGCTGCCGATGCTTGAAAAAATATTTCAGCCGCGTGCCCGGCGGGCCCAAGCCCGAAGAGATGACCACCGTCGAGCCCCAGCAGTTCGCGGAAAAGTCGGTGGTCATCCGCGAACAGACTCAGCCCTTCTATATTGAGGGCTATCACCGGCCAAGCTACCGCGACCCCGACGACGCCGTTTACGATGCCATCGGCGACATCATGTCCAATGGCCGCGTCTCGCGCCTTTACCGCAGCCTGGTCGAGCAGCAGCAGATCGCGGTGGAAGCAGCCGGCTTCAGCGGTTTACCCGGCGACAAGTATCCGAACCTCTTCGCCTTTTACGCCATTCCCGCTCCCGGCCACACACCGGCCGAGATGCGCGAGGCCATACACAAGGAAATCGACAAGCTTAAAACTTCAGACGTAACCGACGAAGAGCTTGAAATGTACAAGACCCGCACGCGCGCCGACCTGCTGCGTGGCCTCGCCGATGATCAGGGGCTGGCCAATTCGCTCGCCGAGTACCAGACGCGCTACGGCGACTGGCGCGAGCTGTTCCTTCAGCTCGATCAAGTCGACAAGGTCACCAAGGCCGACATTCGCCGCGTCGCAAACCAGGTCTTTGTGGCCTCCAATCGCACCAGCGCCGAAATCGACACCGAGCCTTCCGCCGCCGAAGCGAAAAAAGACGGAGGCGCACAATGAAGAACGTCAATCGGCCACAACACGGGGTGCCCCAGGTCCCGTTTTTAGGACCTGGGAACAAACAGAACCTCACTTTCAGGATCGCCGCTCTTGGATTGTTGTTCCCTTTACCCACCCTGCTCCCCGCGCAGCAATCCAAGCCCTGGGAGCAAATCCCCATTCCGCCCCTCCACGCCTTCCATCCGCAGCAGCCCAAACGCATCGAGCTCAAAAACGGGATTGTGGTCTTCTTGCAGGAAGACCATGAGCTGCCCTTCATCTACGGTTCCGTGCTCATCCCCGGCGGCTCGCGAGACGAAGACCCTGCCAAAGCCGGCCTCGTCGACTCTCTACGGCGAGACCTGGCGCACCAGCGGCACCGAAAAAATGAGCGGCGACGCCATGGACGATTTGCTCGAATCCAAGGCCGCGCATATTGAGACAGCGGGCGATGACGATTCCACCGCGGTCTCCTGGGACTCGCTCAAAGGCGACTCCGATCAGGTCTTCTCGCTCGCCATGGACTTGCTTCTTCATCCCAGGTTCAGCGCGGAGAAGCTCCAGCTTGCCCAGCAGCAGGAGGCCGCGACCATCGTGCGCCGCAACGACGATGAGGCTGGAATCGCCGAGCGCGAGTCGGCGAAGCTGGTCTACGGCGTCGACAGCCCCTACACCCGCCAGCCTGAGTTGGCCACCATCGGCGCAGTCACAGTGGCCGACCTGCAGGCCTGGCACGACCGCACGCTCACGGGAAAGCTCGTTGTCGGCATCAGCGGCGACTTCGACCCGGCGGCAATGGAGGCCAAGGTTCGCGCCGTCTTTGAAAGCCTTCCTCCCATAACGCCGCTGCCTCCGCGCCACGACGCGTTCCCCGGCCCCAAGCCCGGCGTCTACTTCATCGACAAGGAAGATGTGGATCAGTCGAACGTGCAAATCGTCGGTCTCGGCGTGGAACGCAGCAATGCCGATACTCCCGCCATTGTCGTGATGAACGAGATCCTCGGCGGCGGTTTCGGCAGCCGCCTCTTCCAGACTGTGCGCACCCGGCTCGGACTTGCTTATGCGGTCGGTGGCGGCATGGGTCTCGAATACGACCACCCCGGCCCTTTCGACGTGGAAGTACTCACCAAAAGTGCTTCCACCGTCGACGCCATCAAAGCCGCCGAAGCCGAGATCGCCGGCCTCAATTCCAAACCGTTCACCCAGACCGAGCTCACACGCGCCAAGGACGACCTCCTCAATTCGTTCCTCTTCCGATACGACACCCGCGAGAAGATCCTCGACGAGCGCGAACGGCTTGAGTTCTACAGCTATCCCGCGGATTATCTTGAGACCTACCGCGCCGCCATCGAGAAAGTCACGCTGGCTGACGTCACTGCGGCCGCCAAAAAGTATATTCACCCGGATAAGCTGGCCATCCTGGTGGTGGGCAACGGGCCGCAGATCAAACCCGGCCTGGACGCGCTCGACCTGGGCGCACCTGCACCGATTGATATCACGATTCCACGCCCGGCTGGCGCGCCCGCCGCCAATGGCGCTGCGGGCACGGCAGAATAGAACAGGAGCGCATCATGAAGCTCGAGCAGGTCCGCGAAGAGCTGGCGGGTGCGCCAAAGGAAAACACGATGAACTCGGAAAGAAGAAACTCACCCGGCGACCCCGTTTCGCTGCTCGTCGGCTCAGGTGTCACCATCCCCCGTCCCGAAACTTGCGTCATCGATCCCGACGTCGAGGTCGGCCCGGAGACGATCATCGAGCCCTTTGTGCAACTCCTCGGCAAGACGCGCGTCGGCCGCGGCTGCCGCATCCGTTCTTTTTCCGTCATTGAGAACTGCACTCTCGGCGACAAAGTTCTCATCCGCCAGAGCTGCGTGCTTGAAGATTCCGCCATCGCCGATGGCGCGGAAATCGGCCCCTTCGTCCATCTGCGCCCCGGCTGCGAGATCGGCGAAAGCGCTCACCTTGGCAACTTCGTCGAAGGCAAAAAGCTGCGCATGGGCAAAGGCGCCAAGGCCAACCATCTCTCCTATCTCGGCGACACCGAAATCGGCGAGGGCTCCAACATCGGCGCCGGAACGATCACCTGCAACTACGACGGCGCCGCCAAACACCGCACCCAAATCGGCAAGCGCGTGTTTGTCGGCAGTGACACGACCCTCGTCGCGCCCATCACCCTTGGCGACGGCTCCTACATCGGCGCCGGCTCCTGCATCACCAAAGATGTTCCCGCCGACGCGCTGGCCGTGGCGCGCGGGCGCCAAATCACCAAGGAGGGTTGGGCAGCAGCTCGCCGCGCGCGCCGCGATTCCAGGCAATCGTGAAGGATCGGCGAGCGCCCAGGTCGCCGAATCGAAGTAACCCGCGCGGGCAATCGCGAAGTACCGCAACGGTCGCGGCGCTGCCACATTCGGGTGATTGAGACAGGGTTACCAGAGTGATAACCTTTCGTTTGAATCGTTGGGCCAGAGTCATTATGTTGCAGTTAACTACTTGCGTTGCATCATTGTTGCCGGGTGCGCGAGCTTTTTTCCCGGTACCTGTGTCCTGGAAAAATCAAGGATAGGAATACAGGCCGGGCAGCTGCTTGGCCTTTTGTGCATAACGGCAAGAATTCGCGAAACTTATCAAGAGCATGGCACGTAATCGGAATGAAAATGAAAGAAAGGAATATAACAAACCATTCCAATCGAGGTTCGCAGCATGTCTCCGATCGTCTCGCTGCGTTGGGTCGTGAACGTATAGAGGAGCCTCAGGGTCGCTCACCCTTGAGAACGTTGCCGAAGAGATTAGAAAACGCGGGGTTTACCCCTTGGCATTGAGTCTGGTGGACACAAAGAATTTCGATCCTTCCGGAAGTCTACGCGGCGGCGAGAATGACGGCGCGCGTAAGCAGGCGCGGATTCTTGTGGTCGACGACGAAATGCCCGTGCGCACCATGCTGGCCGCCACTCTGGAGCGCCAGGGCTACACCGTGGAACAGGCCGACGGCGGCCGCGAAGCCCTCGAAGCGCTTGAGATGAACTCCTTCAACCTCGTCCTCACCGACATTGTGATGAACGATGTCAACGGTGTCGCGCTGCTCGAACGCATTCACACCATGCAGCCCAATCTTCCCGTGGTGATGGTCACCGCCGTTCACGACATCAGCATCGCCATCGATTCCATGCGCCGCGGCGCCTATGACTACCTGCTCAAGCCTTTCGAGCGCGATCAGTTGCTCTCCACCGTCGATCGCGCCCTCAGCCATCGCCAGGCGCTTGAAGAAACCCATAATTACCACCAGAGCCTGGAAGAAATGGTGCGCGCCCGCACCGAAATGCTGCGCCATGCCATGGCCGATCTCGAGCACTCCTACGATGTCACGCTCGAGGCCTTGGGCGACGCGCTCGACCTCAAGGACTCCGAAACCGAAGGCCATTCCAAACGCGTAACGGCTTACGCCATTGCCCTGGCCCGGGCCATGGGCCTCCCTCCCGAGGAAATCAAGGTCATCGCGCGCGGCGCATTTCTGCACGACATCGGCAAAATGGCGATTCCCGATGAAATTCTGCGCAAGCCGGGCAAGCTCACGCCCGAAGAGCAGGACCTGATGCGTGAGCACTGCACGCGTGGCTACCACATGCTGCGCAAAATTCCGTTTCTCGCCGGCGCAGCCGAGATCGTCTTCTGCCACCAGGAATTCTACGACGGAAACGGCTACCCCAACGGCCTCCGCGGCCGCGAGATTCCCATCGGAGCCCGCATCTTCGCCGTGGCCGATACACTCGACGCCATCACCAGCGACCGCCCCTACCGCAAGGCGCGCGGCTTCGATACGGCGCGCGAAGAGATTCTGCGCTGCTCCGGAACACAGTTCGATCCCGCCGTCGTCGAGGTCTTCCTGAAAATTCCCAATGAGCTATGGCAGGAGCTCCGCTCCGAAATCAGCGGACAGAACAAGCGCTACTCCACCTTCGACATGACGTAGTCCCGCCGGCGCCTCCCGTCCCTGCGGTTCGATCTCGTAAACTCATCTCCAGGAGGTCAACCATGCAGCCACTCTCTTTGGCAGAGGCGCAATCGCGTCTGGGCGCTTTGCCCGGCTGGCAGATCGAGGCCGGCGAATTGGTCAGGACATTTCAGTTCAAGGACTTCGTCGCCGCGCTCGAATTCGTCAATCGCGTCGGCGAACTCGCCGAAGCGGCGGGCCACCACCCCGACATCGATATCCGCTACAACCGCGTGCGACTGGCGCTGGTCACGCACGACGCGGGCGGCCTAACGACGAAAGATTTCGACCTCGCCGCGAAGACGCAGACGCTCCCCTGATCCCTGCCTAGGTTGAGTTGCGCCATTTTTATCGCGGGGCTATGCCCACTGCGATTCAGAGCGTCGTCCACTGGACTCTGGCAGAGCCTGACGGGTCTTAAGGTGAAGGGTTTTGTAACAAGCGCATCATGTCACTGGAGATTGCAGCCCTCTTCCCGTTCCTGCCTCTCCAGCAGGTCCACCATAAGCTGCAAGGTTTGACTCTCTCTCAAAGATTGCTCGCGGCGGTGATCGATTTCTACCTTCTGCGCATCGCTCATATATTCGGAATCTAGCCGCTTAGCCAGGGACGCGGACCTCGACTTGCACATCGCTACTTGACCCTTTAGCGTTTGAATCCTGAGCGTGCGGATCACTGATTCCAAGGCCCAAGTCCGATAATGCGCACCAGAGTCTGAATCGATAACAAGTCTCATTGCCCCGGCGTATCGTCTATCGGAGGGCGCGCATTGGTAGGGACTATACCCAACGATTAAGCGAGTTGGATGGTCAAATTTGAACACGTCGCGACATCAACGCACTAAACAGCCACTACCCTCCTCCTGCCCCGCCTTTTCCCTCCGCAAATCTGAATTACCGCCTGTTTCTCACGCGATCATTCCACACTTTGAGATGATCGGTATCTCCCAATTGCGCCAACTCGCCTTCGTTCTCCGCCGTTGCTCCCGCGAAGCACACGCTTGCCATAGACGCGCTAGTGGCCGCGCCTCCCACCCCGGATCGGCTGCATTAATAGAATGAAAGCAAGCAGATACGAGCGAAGCGGAACCGCCATCAAAGCCCGGAATACCGCCCTCAAAACGCCGTCCAGGCCAGCTCCTGCTGGGCATTTTCTCCACCGGAAGGTTGATTCCCAACTCATCCAAAAGAATTTGGAATTTTGTATTGCATTTTTCCGAATCTATGCTATCGTGTATTTATTCCGGTTGTGAGGGTGGTCGAAACCGCCTTCGGGCTGGAAGTAGTTTGCGTCACTGGCCTCCCGGCACGAACAGCTTAACGTTCGTGCCGCCTTTTTTTTCTGCGTACAATTCTCCGCTCCGCACAGCTCCCCGGCTCATCGTGTCGATACACAGCCTCCCCTGAGAATATTTGCTTTTCTTGGAGACCGGCCGACAGGTCTTCGTCGCTGGGTGAATCGGGAATGACCGGCACTCCCGGGCCGCCTGCTTGTTGAGCGCCACAGTCAAAATACCGGCCAAGTGATTCTGTCGCCCGTATTTGCAAAGAGCTCTATTCCTTGCGCAGTTTTACTGCAAAGACCGCCGCTTAACCCTTTGAAAACGCGGTGTTTGTTTACCAGGAATATTCGGCGAGGGCACGGACGGGCCTCTTAAGGCAATTTCACAAATGGTGTACCCACCGAGCAGCGAAAAAGCAACCGCAGATCCTTCGACTCCCTCTCGCTTTGCGTCGCTTCACGACGGCAAAGCGCTCCGTCGCTCAGGAAGACAAGGTGAAGGATGAGCCATGGGTACAGCAATCCCGGAATCGGTCTAGTCGGCACTTTGAACCGCGGACAAATCCGGCACTGCGCGGCATGCCGGCTCCGGGCGAGCCACAATTCCTATCGCCCTTCCGCTCCCGTCGCCGCCGGCAATGTAAACAGGAACTTGCTGCCTCTGCCCAGCTCACTTTCCGCCCAGATGCGGCCGCCATGCTGCTCTACGATGCTGCGGCATAATGCCAGCCCCAGCCCCGTGCCGCCCAGCGCCCGTGAGTCAGACGCGTCGCCCTGTTGGAAGCGGTCGAAGATACGCTCCAGTTTCTCCGGCGCGATGCCGCGTCCCTGGTCCTCGACCATAAAGCAAACCTCGTTTGTCCCGGGAACTACGCCGCTTACAGCCTGCGCACCCAGCCGGATGGTCGTGCCCTCCGGTGAGAACTTGATGGCGTTGCCCACCAGTTCGTTCAGCACCTGCATCACTCGTTCTTCGTCGGCAAATACCGGTGGCGCGTTCGCCTCAAGCCGAAAATCGATGCGCGCCTGGGTGACCGCGTTGTGCGCCACATCTGCCGCCCGTCGCAGCAGAATCTCGCAGTCAACCACTTCGCGATTCAGCGGCAGCCGTCCCTTCTCACCGCGGTCGAAGTCCAGGATGTCGTTCACCAGGCGGATCAGGCGATCGCAGTTCCCAATCGCAATCTCAACCATCTGCCGCTGCTTTTCCGGCCGTTTATCGAGCGCGCCCGAATGAATCAATCCCAGCGACGCGCGCAGCGATGTCAGCGGCGTTCTCAGTTCGTGGCTCACCGTGGAGATAAACTCGTCCTTCATACTTTCCAGGCGTTTCCGATCGCTCACGTCCTGGAAGGCGACGACCATGCCGTTCACGCTGTCGTCGTCCACAATGGGGTTGGCGCTGTATTCCACCGGAATCGCGGTCCCGTCCTTGCGCCAGAAGACCTCGTCCCTCATCCGGATGGGCTCGCAGCGCCGCAGTGCCTGCAGGATGGGGCTGGTCGACCTCGAATACGGCGTTCCGTCGGCGTGACTGTGATGAATCAACTCATGCGCGTCCCGGCCCACAAGCTCTTCCGGCGCGCATCCCAGCGCCTTCGCGCCCGCCTCGTTGATGAACGTCACCTTGCCGTCAAGATCGATGCCGAAGATTCCATCGCCTACCGCTTCCAGAATCAGCTCGCGTTGCCGCGTTGCCAGGTGCAGCGCCTCCTCAGCCTCGTGCTGCTCCGTCACGTCTATGCCGTGGTTCAGCACAAACGCACGTTCGCCCGGCAATTGCATGCGGCGGCTGCGCACCGCGATGCGGCGAAACACTCCATCGCTCCGTCGCAAGCGGCAATGTGCCCTGCCATTCCTCAGCACTCTCCAGTGTGTTCAGGCTATCCTGGAATGTTGCCGCCCCCTCCGCATCCATCAGCTCCATAACCATGCGCCCCACCAGGGCCTCGGCACGGTAGCCCAGAGTCTCAGCCGTGAACCCATTTAATGAGGTAAGACGGCCTTCCATCGAACAGGTGAAGACAAATCCCAGGCTGTTCTCCACCACCTCGCGATAGCGTGCCTCGCTCTTCAGCAGCGTTTGCTCCATCGCTCGCTGATCGGTTACATCCTGCCCGCTCACAATCAGGTATTGAATCTCGCCGCTCGGTCCCTGCAGCGGTCTCAATGTCCAGCTCACGCGCCGCGTACCGCCGCCTGCCGTCCGCCACGCAGTTTCGTGCGGTCCTGACACCTGCCCCGCTGCCGCATTGCGGAGTTTTCCTCGCGCCCACTCGCGATCGTCCGCTACAAGAAACTCGTCCACAAAGGGTTGGCCCACGGAATAAGCCAGCGTGAGCCCGGTTAGCTGCGCACACGGATCATTCATCCGCACCACGCGCCCTGCTGTATCCAGAACCGTTACCAGCGCCGGAATCGAGTCCAGCGTCGCCGCCACAAAACAACGCTCGATGGCCAGCGCCCGCTCTGTGCGTTGCCGCTGCCGCTGCGCCTGCTCCTGTAATCGAACACGGTTGTAAAGCTCCAGCCGCGTCACCACCTGGCGGCCCAGAATCTCAAGCAGCGTCAGATGCTCCGGCTTGAACTGCCCGGCGTTACGCGCCAGCACCGCAAAGGTGCCGATGGTCTGCTCATCGCTGGAAATCAGCGGCGCTGCGGCGTACGAAAGACACGGAGTGGTGCCGGCCAGAGGAATGCCCTCGGGAGGAAATTGCGGATCCCGGCCCGCATCCGTGATCAGCAGCGGCTCGCCCTTCTCCATCATCCAATGGTCCGCCGTTGACGCACGCGGCTGCTCCATCGCCTTGAAGCCGAAGCGCGCCTTGAACCATAGCCGGTTGAAGTCCATCCAGCCGATGTAGGCATAATCGGCGTTGCACAAGACCGCTGCGAGCTCTGTCAGCTCATCCAGCGCCGGATCTGGGTTGCGATCAAAGACGCTCAACTCCGGACGCACCACCGCATCCTGGTTCTCACCACCTTGCGAACCGAGCATCGCGACCATAGATAGATGTACCCGATTGTCAGTATCGAGGAGATTGACGAACTTGGCTCTTCCCCAAATCGGTCAATCTAAGGGAAAAGCCGTACAACCGAAGTACTCGTGCCTCCTCCCGCACAAGCTTCGCTCCCAAGTTACGTTAGAAACTTGCCGCTTGTTACCTGGCCCGGCGGTTCCTTGTTCCCTTGCTCCGTGCTCTTTGTTCCCTGACTTTCAGCTTCCGGGCAGTTTGCAGCAGTCACCTGCGGCGGGCACATCGTTGGCGCCCGCGTCCAGCACCACCTTCCAGTTGCCATCCGGCCCCTTCCGCCACACGGTGATAAATCGTCCGCTGGTCAGTACGGGATTCCCGTTGGCGTCTTTGCTGCGCCCTTCGAAATGACCCCATGTATATCCCATGTCGCCGGAAGGCCCCATCATGCCGTCGGTCGGCGTCCACGTGAGCTGGTAGTCTTTCGCCGACCAGGTGGATGACTTTGCGATCGCCACTTTGCCGATTAGCGGCGCCGCTCCGTTGCCCAGCGCCACGCCGTCGTCGGCAAACCAGGAGGCGAATCCTGCTCCGCCCCGTTCCAGCACATCTTTGGCAAAGCGCGCCTCCAGGTCGAAAAGGATCATCTTTCCCGGTTTCATGGTCGAGTCAGTCAACGGATTGGGCGCCGGCGATGAAACGCCCGGTTCAGGCAGTTGTGCTCTCGCGACATCAAATCCTGCACTCGCAACCAATGCCGCGATCACAACAAAAAAAAGAACGGAACGATATGTTTTCACCACGCTCTCCACCCTCCCGCGAAGGTATCGCTGCGCTCATCCTACAACGCTGGACCAGGTCTCTGACCGCATGAATTCGTACCAGCAGCTTCGCGGTTCCCAGGTCTCAAAACCGAGACCTGGGGCACGCCCATTGGTAAAAACTAAGCGGTCAGAAACCTCGAAGAGGGACGCAGCGTGAGCCGTCGCGCGAAAGAGGTCCCGGTCGTGAACCGAGGAAAACTGCACTCGAGGACGGTTAGAGCTTAGGGGAGGATTTTCGTCTCAGCGCGAAACAGATGGTAGTGCGTGAAAGAAACGTCATTCAGCCGAGTCTCCACGGGCACGGGATGTTTCGCATTTCCGCTGGCCCCGACAACCGGAATCTTAGAGAGGGCAACACCCCTTACCGGGCAAAGGTACGTCTGGGCTCCAATCTCGACAGAAGCGTATTCCACCATAATTGCCACTTGCACCTGTTGATATGGAGGCTGGAGGTCGGAGATCACCGTCAGGCGCAGAATGCCGCCCGTTGCCGGGTCGATGGCGATTTCGCCGTGATACGGGGGAGAGAGAGTCACCGTTTGCTGCGCGTTGGGCAGCGCCACCGTAAAGTGCGATTGTTCCTGCGGCACTGAGTAGCGGAAAACGGCCTGAGGAGTCGCGGCATTCTGATCCCAGTATCCCCATCGCACATCGCTGTGGACTGCATCTCCAACGATGACAGAAAGAATCGGGCCAAATTCGCCGCTCGTGGTGAATCCTTCCACAGCTTCGGTTTTCTCAGCATTGAGGTTCTGTGTGTCACGCACTTCGAGTCCGTCCCGATACGTCACCAAAACGCTTGATTGTGCGACGAAATGAATTGGTTCACCGGGCAAGAATCTTGGAGTTGGGTTGGAGAGGCCGGTTTGTCTCAAACCTCTTTGTGAGAATGTTTGCAATCCTGGGGAACCCTCGATCTGTTGCATGGGAGGCTTGTCCTCGAAATGCATGGTCTCCCGCGTCGCGGAAAAGTCGGGCAGTTTGGTCAAAGTCTTGCTCACATACTCGACCGCAGTCGAAAGCATGGTCTGTTGTGCAACCAGGTCCGGGGCGGGCTTTTGAGGTATTTCGGCCGCCGGGGGAGCGAGGAAGCGGGATGCATCGGCAAGCGCAATCAGCGCGTCGCGCGTGCGCGGGCCGGGGCACACGGCTTCCCATTGTGTGAGTTTGGCTTCGCTTGCGCGCTCAGAGAGCTCCATGCCGGAGATCTGTTTCGCTATCTTCCCGTCGGATTTACCGCGCTCGGCAGCCGTCCATTGGCCGAACTGCTCGACCGTCACACTTTTCGCCGCAATCACCGGCGTCGCCGTCGCCACCAGCAGCAGCGTAACGAGAGTTCCGAATCCGGGGCCCATAGCGGCCCAATCTAGCATGGGCGCGAGAGTATTGGCAAGAAAGGATTGAGAGTCTAATTGACTCCAAACATCGGTAGGGTAGCCGAGCTTTGATCTCGAAATTCAAACGGAAACAGACGTGCTGCAGTAGGATCGCTGCGCGCAAATCAGGGTTGGGTCGCTTGCTGTTTCTCCGCCTCAAGAATCAGTTTCTTGAACTGATCAACTGCCGGAACTGAAGGTGGCTGGAGCGCGTTCCTCGCCGTATAGCGCCAGACGGCAGGCGCAGCGAGCGCATTTTCGCGCTTTCCGCGATACACCATAAACGTGTCGTCTGCCGAGCCAACCTCAGCCGGTAGTTCCGGAAAGGCTCGACCGTTCGCCGGACCTGCGCGGTTACTCGCGTCCGAGGGCGAGTCATCGCCAGTTGGAATACCGCCGACGAAGGACGGGGTGCTTCCTCCGTTGCCTTTGCGAATCGAGACGATCAGATCGGCCGTCGAGATATCCGTTACCAGTTCGAAACGGCCCCAGTTTGCGAGGGCCTTTTCCACATCTCTTCGGGCTGTCTGATTCGCGAGGGGAGCCGCAGCATCCACTCCCGCGTGAGGATCGATCACAACCAGTACGGTTTTCGCCTGAAGAATGTCTGCCGGCAGCAAAGGCTTTTTCTTGTCTTTCGCGGCAGCGGCCACACAGCACAACAGCAGCACAGTAACTGCGAGGGCTTTCGAGTCACGCATAAGCTGTTCTCCAACGTACGCCAGTCGATTCCACATCAATAGGGCCGCGGTAGCCCGGATTTGAGAACGCACCCTAAGGCGGAATAGTCCTCCGCGTTCTCCCTCAGCGGCGCGCCGTGATTTCTTCAATGCGGTGTGCTCTCACCTGGCGCAGCCCCGGGAGCCGCATCATCGGGCTTGGGTGTCGGATTCGCGCCGCTTCCATCAGGAGCCGCGGCGCCGCTGCCGCCCATCACGATGTGAGCCTCTGACCCGAACAGGTGATAGTTCGTAAATACCACGTCATTCAATTTCGTCTGCACCTCCACCGCCTGGCGATCTGCATTGCCCGTCGCAGGAGTCATCGGAATCTTCGAGAAGGCCACGCCGTGTACCGGGCAGTTGTAGGTGCGATCCCCGATCTCTACCGCAGCGTATTCCACCAGAATCGCGGCCTGCATCATCTGGTTTGGCGGAGCAAGATCGGCAACAACGCTCACCCTGGAAATGGCGCCAGTCGCGGGATCGATCGCAATTTCTCCGTGATACGCGGGACGCACGAAATCGCTCTTCGTCCCGTTCGGGACCTCCACTGAATAGTGCGACTCTGGCTGCGGCACGCTATAGCGGAAGACCGCGACCGGATCGCTTTCGCCCTGCTCCCAACGCGCCCACGTAACCTGGCCCTGCATCGCGTCGCCCATGACCACGCTGAGAATGGGCCCAAACTCGCCGGTGGTGGTCAGGCCGTTGGCCGTCTGGCCCTCTTTCGTATCCTTTCCCATCTGCGGTTCAGTCACTTCTTTCCCGTCCCGATAGGCCACAGTCACACGAGTTGCGCCCTCGCTCTGCAGCCATTTTGTGCCGCCTGTCTGTTCCAGATCTCGACTCTGGTTCACCACCTGGCCCAGATTGCGGGCGAATGAGAACACCGATTGCTGTTCGGGCTGGCCCTCAAAGTGCGTGGTCTCTCGGGTTGCAGAGAAGTTTGGAAATCGCCCGATCGTTGTCCTCACATAGTCCATTGCCAGGGCCAGCATCTTCTCCTGCGTTTCGCTGTCAGGCGGTGGATCGCGAAGCACATCGATCGCCGGAGGATCGAGAAAAGCGACTTCGTCGGACAGCTTGATCAGGGCCTCGCGCGTGCGGCTCCCGGGAAACTGCTTTTCCCACCGCGTAAGCCGCACAGCGGTCAATCGTTCCGTCAGCACCACCTCCGATAGTCGATCTGCGACCTTCTGGTCCGATTTGCCCTGTTCGGCGAAGAGAATCCGCCCCAACTCCTCAACCGACACGTTCTTCGCCGCCCTCGCCTGCCACGTTGTCGCAGCCAGGAGCAGCAGAACGGCCCAAGTGCGCGTTTTGTAATTCCGTTTCACCGCGGCACAAGTATAGCTGGTTTTCGGTTCGCTGCTACGGTTACGCTCCACCAACCCAAGCCTTGCCTTGATCGTCTAATCATGGGTTCGGTGATCCGGCACGCAGGTATACTAGGAAAGAAGTGGGCCAGTCGCTGTGACCTCATTCCAGAGGGCACGTGAACGCAGGGGTCTTTCCCCTGGACGCCCTGCCTTTTCCCGGCGGAAGGAAGCGCATGGAAACATTGCTGGAGTCCATTGATTCTCCCGCCGACCTCAAACGACTCAATTACGAGCAGATGGCCGCGCTCGCGGAGGAAATTCGAGTCTTCCTCATTCAGGCGCTCTCCAAAACGGGCGGTCATCTCGGTCCCAATCTCGGTGTCGTCGAACTCACCCTGGCTCTGCATGCGGTTTTCAATACGCCTGAAGACAAGATCCTCTTCGACGTCAGTCACCAGGCCTACATTCACAAGATCCTGACCGGCCGTCGCGGGCAATTCGACACCATCCGCCAGCCCGGCGGCCTCAATGGCTTCATGTTGCGCACCGAGAGCGAGCACGATTGTTATGGAGCTGGCCACGCGGGAACCGCACTGTCCGCGGCTCTCGGTATGGCCGTGGCCCGTGACCTCGCCGGCGGCCATGAACACGTGATCGCCGTCGCCGGCGACGCTGCCTTCACCAACGGCATCTCGTTCGAGGCTCTCAACAACATTGCCGGACAAACCAAGCGCATGATCGTCGTCCTCAACGATAATGAGTGGTCGATCGATCGCAACGTCGGCGCCGTCGCCCGCTACTTCCACCGCATCGTCACCAATGAGCACTATCAGCACCTGCACGACCGCGCCACGCGCCTGATCGAACGCTTCGGCGGCAAGACTGCTATCAAGGTGGTCCGCCGCGCTGAAGAGGCCGCCAAAAGCATGCTATGGCCGTCCATACTCTTTGAGGAGTTTGGCCTCGAGTATTTCGGTCCCATCGACGGCCATAACCTTCCCTTGCTGGTCGAATCTTTCAAGTTCCTCAAGACTCTCGATCATCCGGTCCTGCTGCACGTGCTTACGCAGAAGGGGCGAGGCTTCCAGCCTGCGCTCGACGGCCAAAAGAAGTTTCACGGCCTTGGCCCCTACGATCCCGAGACCGGCAAAACGCCTGACGGTTCCACCACGTACGCTGAGGTCTTTGCCACTTCGCTGGCCGAGCTCGCCAACACCGACGACCGCATCGTCGCCATTACCGCTGCCATGCCCAACGGCACCGGCCTCGACCACTTCCGGCCGCAACATCCCAACCGCTACTTCGATGTCGGGATCGCGGAAGAACATGCTGTTGTCTTCGCCGCGGGCATGGCAACGCGGGGCTTTCGTCCTGTGTGCGCGATTTACTCCACCTTCCTGCAGCGCGCCTTCGATCCCATCGTGCACGACGTCTGCCTGCAGAAGCTGCCGGTCCTCTTTTGCATGGATCGCGCCGGCCTTTCCGGCGACGACGGCCCCACGCATCACGGCCTCTTTGACATCGCTTACCTGCGCGGCATTCCAGAAATTGTTCTGATGGCGCCGAAAGATGAGGACGAGCTCGCGGACATGCTCAAGACGGCTCTCGATCTTCCCGGCCCGAGCGCGATTCGGTATCCGCGCGGCGCGGTTGCCGGCGTCGCTCGCAAGCCGCAACCTCAGTCACTTCCCGTCGGCAAGGCTGAGATCGTCTCAGACGGCACCGATGTCGCGATCCTCGGCCTCGGGCCCATGATCTCGCTCGCAAAGGACCTGGCCGCTGGGCTGGAGCGCGACGGCTACTCCGCCGCCGTCATCAACCCGCGCTTCATCAAGCCGCTCGATCGCGAGATGCTCGCGCAGTATGCTTCCCGCGTAGCCGCCTTTGTCACTTTTGAAGATCACGTGAAGATGAGCGGCTTCGGCACTGCCGTCGTTGAAGCTCTTGAAGAAATGGGCCATGCGGTTCCCGTGGTCCGCATCGGATGGCCCGATCGATTTATCGAGCACGGCAAAGTCGACCAGCTCCGCGCGCGCTATGGTCTCTCCATTGAGGCGGCTTATGCTCAGGTACTGCCGCATCTCGCTTCCCGCCGTCCGCGCCGCGTCCTCATTGCCAGCTAGGGTCTCTGACCGCATGAATTCGTACCTTCAGTTTCGCGGTTCCCAGGTCTCAAACTCGAGACCTGGGGCACCCCCATTGGTTCAAAACTAAGCGGTCAGAAACCTAGGAGAATCAGATGTTCCTGGAAGAAGAGCTGAGGGAAGCCGGAAAATGCTTCGCGATTGTGGGACCGCGTGTTGAGGAAGCGGATATAAACACAATCTTTTCCGGCTCATTCCCGGGTAAGGAAGATCTCGTGCAGTTCTATCTGAAGTACAACGGCGGAAGCCGTACTCCGCAGGGCTGCGTCATTTCCTGCAATAACCCCGCCCATAAGATCGCCCGCAATAATTTAACCGACCTCGAAGTTGAGGGGTTCATGTCCGTCTCGATTGACCCTGCGGATCGCATGCTTCCTTTTCGACCCATCCTCGGCCATCGCGCGACCATGCTCAGGATCTATGCGGAGGTCCCGGAGATGCGCGAATTCTACGAACAAAACATTCCACTCGCATTTGGTCACAGCGGCGAGGATCTCTGCGCGAATCTCAAAACCGGCTCCATTTGGTATATGGATTGCAAAGAATATCAATTGGGCGCGGTTGAGCTCTCTCCAGACTTCCACGACTTTGTTCTTCACTACTGGGTCCATCCGCAATCGCCAGGCTCGCACGGCAAGTGATCACTCGGTCCACTACCGTCGCGTGCAACGGCTTCGCAATCCCCGAACCGAGTTTGACACGGTCCTGCAATAAAACTTCGCACCGTTCTGCTATGCGACAATCCAAATCAGACTGCTTCTTTGGCATGCGATTGAAAATTCTGCTCTTGGCGTTGCTATGCGCGGTGCTCACTGCACCGATCGCGGCCCATCCACAAGTTGAGCCGGCTGCACCGTCCGTTCCTCTTGTTCTCACCGGCGGTACCTTGGTCGACGTCACCAATTGGGGTGATTCGGCGCACGATCTTCCGGGCGCCATCGTCGTCATACAGGATGGGCAGATCACGGATGCCGGTCTGCCGGGCGCAGTGACGGTTCCCAAAGGCGCCCGCGTCGTCGACTGCACAGGAAAATACATCATCCCGGGCCTGATCGATGGCTTTGCCGGAATGAACTCCCAGGACCAGGCCAATGCCAATCTCTATATGGGCGTCACCACCGTAGTGGCGCGCGCCGACAGTGAGCGGGGCTTTATCGACTTCAACGCGCAACCCAGCCCGCACATCTACCCCATCGATACCGTGGGTGTGACCGACAACTGGAGCCTCCTGGCGCGACGTCCGGAGTGGGTATCAAAGTTGCGTGAGGGCGCGCACTCCGTTGAGCTCAGCCCCGAAGACACCGCGCGCCAGATGGTCGACACCAAAGGCCTCGGCACGCGCGTTCTTCTGCTCACGCCCCACCTGACAGCGGCAAATTCGCAATGGATTATCGCGCGGGCTCACGACCTGGGCCTCGCAACCTTTGGCATCTTCGTTTCGACGCCTTACCGCGTTGGCATCGAAGCCGGGGTCGACGCGCTCGTAGACGCACAGCGCTACGACCTCGGCGTGATCCCGGACGAGTTGCAATCACCGCTTGTCAACGACCCTGAAGGCCCGTCAGCGGCTACCGCGTACGATTACTCCGAGCGTATTCCGCCCACCGATCCGCGTTTGCGCAACTACGCTCATTTCGTCGCCACACACCACGCCGCGCTCATGCCCGACTTCAGCCTGGAATATGTTGAGCTACCCGACCATCGCAATCTCTGGAGCGAGCCCGCGGCGGCCCTCCTCGATCGTGAACGCATGTTCCATCCCTCCGACCCGGCCACCGGCGATATGATTTACCCGCTTCCGCCGTGGTCGCGCCATCTTCCCGCCGTAGCTCAACGCTGGATGGAAGAGGATCTGCAAAAAAAAGCCGGGCAGGCGGCGACCCGTCTTTGGCGTATTAATGAAACCATCTTCTCCGCATTTCCGCACTACCTCGCAGGTTCCGGATCTGACGCCATGGGCACTATGCCCGGCATCTCGCTTCACACTGAGCTTGAGTTGCTTGTCCGTCTTGGACTCTCACCGCGCGAAGCTCTCGCAGCCGCCACCAACAATTATTCCCTCCAGTTCGGCTGGAACGAGCTCGGCCTCATCGCTCCAGGCCGCCGGGCCGACATCCTCGTAGTCGACGGCGACCCGACGGTGAATATCTGGAACGCACGCCGCATCTCCACGATCATCCTCAACGGCGAAATCCTCGATCGCGACTCGCTGTTGCATCTGAAGAAATAGCGCCTGCGAGGCTAGAGCGTGTTTCAAAAATGATTGTGCCGGTCCCAGTTGTCATCCCTCAGGGGCTAAAGCCCAGTGTTTATGCGCCTTTTGCGGCACGGCTGAAGCCGTGACCTTGTTACAAAACTGATTTCTGAAACAGGCTTAGCATCTCGCTGCGTAAGTTCGTGCATGAGTGCTCGGGCGTTTTTCGAACGAAGTAATTCCGAGTTCATTCGCTTAGTTTTGCAGCCGGATACGATTCAACGCGCCGGCTTTAGCTGCCCGGCGGTCTCTCCATCCCTTGCTGCTCCCCGTCACTCAACATCTTCAGCGATCTTCCCCCTAGAATCACCTTCTCGCCCACGACAACCTGCGCAAACGGATCTTCGATTCTCTCTGTCTCCGCCACCTGCACCCACGGCCGCCCGCTCGGCGAATCGGGAAGGCAGAACTCCACCCCCTCGTGCGCTGCATTCACCAGCAGCAGAAAGCTGTCGTCGATCACCCATCTTCCGTCCTCGTCCGTCACCTGCAGCGTCCTTCCGTTCAGCAGGAGGGCAATGGCCCGGCTCCATCCGGCGTTCCATGCTTCGTCCGGCACCTCATTTCCGTCAGGGTTGAACCACGCGATATCCTTTTCCACGCGCAGCACCTTATCTCCCACCTTGCTTCGAATCTCGCGATCCTGAAAGAACTTCCGCCGATGCAGATTCGGGTGCGCCAACCGCATCGCGATCGCCTTGGCCGTAAACTCCCTCAATCGCTCCTGAGCCGCGCTCCGCTTCCAGTTAAACCATGCCAATGGATTGTCCTGGCAGTAGGTATTGTTATTTCCCTTCTGGGTTCGCGCGATCTCGTCTCCTCCCGTCAGCATGGGAACACCCTGCGAAAACATCAGCGTCGCCAGAAAGTTCCGCATCTGGCGCTCGCGCAGCCGATTGATCTCAGGGTCGTCGGTCGGCCCCTCCGCGCCCATGTTCCACGAGTCGTTGTTGTCGCTCCCATCTTTGTTGTCGTCCTTGTTCGCCTCGTTATGTTTCTGGTTGTAACTCACCAGATCGCAAAGCGTGAATCCGTCGTGCGCGGTGACAAAATTAATGCTTGCATAAGGCTTGCGCCCCTCGAACTCGTAAAGGTCGCTCGACCCCGTCAACCGATACGCGAAATCCGAAAGCATTCCTTCGTCGCCCTTCCAGAACCGCCGCACCGTGTCGCGATATTTTCCGTTCCACTCCGCCCACAACACGGGAAACTGCCCTACCTGGTAGCCACCCTCGCCGACGTCCCATGGTTCGGCAATCAGCTTCACGTCTTCCAGTGTCGGGTCCTGGTGGATGGTGTCGAAAAACGACGAGAGCCTGCTCACATCGTGCAGCTCGCGCGCCAGCGTAGACGCAAGATCGAAGCGGAATCCATCCACGCGCATCTCGGTTCTCCAGTAGCGCAGCGAATCCGTGATCATCTTGAGCACTTGCGGATTGCGCACGTTCAGCGTGTTTCCGGTGCCCGTATAGTCCATGTAATGCTGGGGGTCGCCCTCTACCAGCCGGTAGTACGTCGCGTTGCAGATTCCCTTCCAGCTCAGCATCGGTCCAAGATGATTTCCCTCGCACGTGTGGTTGTACACCACGTCCAGAATCACTTCGATTCCAGCCGCGTGCAGCGCCCTCACCATCTCCTTGAACTCGCGCACCTGCCCGCCCCTGTCTCCCGACGAGCTGTACCGCGACATCGGCGCAAAAAAGCCCAGCGTGTTGTATCCCCAGTAGTCGCTCAGTCCTTTCTCCACCAGGTGTCCTTCGTCGATGAAATGGTGCACGGGCAGCAGTTCCACTGCAGTCACGCCCAGCTGCTTCAGATACGCGATGCTTGCTTTGTGCGCCAGGCCCGCATACGTGCCGCGAAGATTTTTCGGCACGTCGAGGTTGCGACAGCTGAAGCCCTTTACATGCACTTCGTAGATCACCGAGTCGACCAGCGGCGTGTCGGGCCAGCGATCGCCCTTCCAGTTGAATGATCCGTCGATGACGACTGATTTCGGCACGCCGTTCGAGCTCTTTTGCGTATCCATCTTCATGGCATCGCCCGACTTCACGTCGTAAGGAAAAATCGGCGCTTGCCAATCCACCTGGCCTGAAATGGCCTTGGTATAGGGATCGACCAGCAGCTTGTTGAAATTGAATCGTTGCCCCTTTTCCGGCGCCCACGGTCCGTCCACGCGATATCCATAGAGTTGGCCCGGCTTGATGTCGCGGATGAACCCATGCCACACCAAGGCAGTGCGCTCGCGCAACGTGACGCAATCGGTCTCGTTTCCCGCTTCGTCAAACAGGCACACGTCCACCCGCGTGGCGCCTTCGGAATACAACGCAAAATTGGTTCCTTTGGGGCGCGCAGTCGCACCCAGAGGGTAAGGTCTTCCTGGAAGCAAAGTTCGGCTCATGAAGCCTACGATGCAACCGCCTTTCCTACTCGTTGCATGGCAGCAAGTCCCCGGCCCGGATTCTCCTCGATTTCAAAGACCCGCTTGGCCCGTTTCGGTAGCCCGGATCGTGCGGATCCAAGCTTCGATTTGCGCCAACACGCTTCGGCTGTCCCACTCAATCTGCCGATCTTCCACCCTCGTCATTTACCCTTGAATACAGCGACGAATTCCCGCCCTCATGCCAGCCACCTCCTCCAAATCTCATTCCTCGCGCCGCCACCACAACAAGTGGCTGCTGCTCATCGCGGCCGACAAATTTTTCCATGCCCTTCTCTTCGTCATTATTGGCATCGGGGCCCGCCGCCTCCTCCACAAAGATGTGGCCGATCAACTCAGCATCCTCGCCGATCATCTTCACTTCGACCCTGAGTCGCGTCTCGTCAACTTCGTTCTCGAAAAAGCTTCCCTCGTCAACGACCCTGCGTTGCGCCGCATCGGCCTCGTCGCCTTCTCCTATGCCGCCATCTCTCTCGCTGAAGGCATCGGACTCTATCTCGAAAAAGCCTGGGGCGAATTCCTTACTCTCGCCATTACTGCTTCGTTTTTGCCCTGGGAAGTCTTCGAAATCTTCCGCCGGCTCACCTGGATTCGCGTCGGTCTTCTCACCATCAATTTTCTGATCTTCCTGTATTTGGTTCAGCTGGTCGTCGACCGCGCGCGCCACCGCGCCAAAGCCAGACGATAGCGGCCCTTTTCACCGACAGGTCGGTTCTGTTGAGTTCGGTGCGGATGTATCGCTTTTTCCGATGCAATCGGACAAGCACGAGTGAACTGTCTCTCGAGCGTGGTGCAGAGTAATCCGGCAGGGCGCCGGATTACTCTGCGATATTTTGCGCGAAGCGGTCGATCATGGCCTGCCTGGCTGGGCCGTTAACCGCTTATCCACTAATCCCGACCTAAAGCCCTTACACGGCGATCCCCGCTTCACCTCGCTGCTCACTTACGCCAAGACTCACGCCGTAATGCCGGGCAAATGAGAATTACCGGCCTCGTTCTCATGCATATCTCGGGCACCATGCTGCGCTTGACGTGCGCCCCAGTCGCCGCTAAACTTCAAGCTATGAAGTTTCGGTTCGATTCGGCGGCCCTCGACGCGTGTTGTTGCGCATTGCGGCTGTCGTGTGCCTGAGCTGAACTTTCGAATTCAGAGCATCAAACAGCCGCGCATCAGCCTTAGCTGACGCGGCTTTTCTATTGCCCGCAACAACACATATCGGAAATCGGATGAACAGCTTGATCTGCAACCCGCGCTCCCTTCGAACAGCCGTCCCGACGGCTTTGCGCGGTTGTTGTCGCTGTTGTTGTTGTCGCTGATCCTTCCCGGGAAATTACTCATTTGAGCTGGAATGAACACGGTGAGCCGTGAGCTTCCGCTATACCCGCAACTTCTTCCCTAACCGTTGCCTTATTCAGGAGGCCTTGTGACACGCATTATCCGACTCTTACCTATCGCGGCCATTCTCTTGCTCTCGGCGCCATTTCCGGCTCATGCGCAGGTCGTGGGCGCAACCCTTACCGGCACCGTCCACGACCCATCCGGCGCAACCGTATCGGGAGCTACGGTAACCATTCGCCAGACCGAGACCGGCGGCAAGCGCGTCCTGGTAACCGATGCAGAGGGTCGATTCTTTGCACCTTCAATTCCCGTCGGTCCGTACACCGTCACTGTCGAACATGACGGCTTCGCCCGCCAGGAACAGTCCGGAATCACGCTGACCATCGGCCAGAGCCTGCAGCTAAACTTCGCGCTCACGGTTGCCGGAGTCAATCAGGAAGTCGTCGTCGATGCTGCCGGCCCCAGCGTGAACACGACGACGCAGCAAACCGCAGGGCTGGTTGACGAAAGACAGGTAAAAGAACTGCCGCTCAACGGACGCAGTTACGATGAACTGCTCACGCTGAACCCCGCGACCGTCAACTACTCCGGCGAACGCTCGGGCGGCATCGGATCTTCGAATTCTTCGGTCGGCAACATGTTCTCTGTAAGCGGCCGCCGCCCGCAGGACAATCTCTTTCTGCTGAACGGCATTGAATACACCGGCGCGTCGCTGATCAATGTGACGCCCGGCGGAACCAGCGGAGAGTTGCTCGGCGTGGATGCGGTGCGCGAGTTCAACGTGGTGACCGACACCTACGGCGCCGAATACGGCAAGCGCGACGGCGCGCAAGTGAGCATTGTGACCTCTTCCGGCACCAACCAATTGCATGGTACGGCATTCGAATTCCTGCGCAATAGCGCTCTCGACGCCCGCAATTACTTTGACCAGGGATCGATTCCGCAAGTTTCAGCGCAACCAGTTTGGCGTCTCGCTGGGCGGGCCCATTCGCAAAGACAAGCTCTTCCTCTTCGGCAACTACGAGGGATTCCGCCAGGCATGGGGATTGAGCGCGGTGACGCTTGTGCCCGACAACCAGGCACGCCAGGGCTATCTGCCGAACTCATCGGGCGCCGAGCAATACGTCGGCGTGAATGCTGCCGTCGCGCCCCTGCTCAGTCTTTGGCCAGCGCAGAACGGACCCGAACTGGGCAGCGGTATCGCCGAGGCTTTCAGCCATCCGCCTCAGCATATTCGCGAGGACTTCGGGACCACGCGCTTTGACGACAACCTGAGCAGCAAGGACCTGCTCTTTGCCGTCTACACAGTGGACGACAGCGCCGCCGACACGCCCTCGCAAAATCCTCTCAGCCTGATCAACGAGAGCCTTCGCGAGCAGGTGGCGAGCGTTCAGGAGCAGCACATCTTTTCTCCCTCGCTGCTCAACACGGCCCGCTTCGGCTATTCGCGCGCAAGCTTCTTCTTTACCGGATACTCTCCGGTCTCGCTGCCCGGGTGGGTTTCCGGAGAGCCTATCGGCGCCATCGTCATCAGCGGCAGCACAGCTTCGAACGGCGCCTCGCAAATTACACAGGCGGGCCTGAATGTCGGCAGCAACAACGATTCAACGCGCAATCTCTTCACGCTTGACGACCATGTTTACTGGACGCGCGGCCGTAATCAAATTGAGGCCGGCCTGTGGTTGCAGCGCATCCAGTCCAACGATCTGCTCGCTCAGGATCAATATGGCCAGGCTTCATTCAGCAATTTGCAGTCCTTCCTGCAGGGCACAGTGAAGACTTTTACCGTGGTTCCTTCGCCTACGGAGCTCGGCTGGCGCATGCTTGCCGGCTCTGCGTTTCGTCGAAGACACCGTCAAGCTCGCGCCAGCGCCTCGAGCTTCGCGCCGGATTCCGTTCCGAATCCACCGATGGCTGGAACGAAGCGCAGGGCCGGGCCGCCAACTACGCTATCGTCAACGGAGTCCTGCAAACGAAGCCGATCGTCGGCTCTTCCGCGCTCACGTCGAATCGCGCCCTCTTCCTGCCCGAGCCGCGCGTGGGCTTTGCATGGGACGTGTGGGGCAACGGCAAGACCGCGGTCCGCGGCGGTTTTGGCCTGTATCATGGCCTGCTCGATACGCTCGATTATCGCCTCGACCAGACCGCGCCCTTCAACACGGCAGAGTCCATCTCGAACATCGCCGTGTCCAATCTGCAGATCACTCCCGGCACACCTCCGCCCGCAGGCACCAAAGTCTCGCCAAGCAACGTGCAGCCCGATATCGCCACGCCCGCCGTGCTCACCTGGAGCCTCCGCGTCGAGCAGCAGGTCGCTCCGGAGACTTCGCTCACCCTGGGCTATGTTGGCTCGCACAGCTATCACCAGATTCTCTCGGAAGACATGAACGAGCCCGTGCCCACATATCTGGCCGATGGCGCACCTTTCTATCCTGCAGGCGCCGTCAACGCCAACCCGGCTCTGGCCAACTCCACTTCCTGGGTCTCGCAGGGAGTGGGCCTCTACAACTCCCTCATCGTCGATGTGCGCCGGTCCTTTGCCAACGGCTTCCAGTTCCGCGGCAACTACACCTTCTCAAAAAACCTGGATGATGGCTCGGCGTGGAACACCAGCGTAAGCGGCAACACGCCCGCCTTTGTCGAGTTCCCGCTCAACCCCAAGCTTGACTGGGGTCCGGCAGCCACGGATGTGCGCCAGTCCGCTTCCATCAACGCCAGCTACGATCTGCCCTTCGGCCGCAAACGGCATTTCCTCAGCCACGCCCCGCTGCCGGTCGACTTCATCGCCGGCGGTTGGACGGCCAGCGCCATCGTAACCGCGCAAACCGGCTTTCCCTTCAGTCCCCAGCTTGGCTATAACCCCACCGGCAACGGCGACACACGCAACCCCGTGCGCCCAGACTGGAATCCCAACTTCAGCGGCAATCTCTATCCACGCACGCCAAGCCAGTACTTCAACCCCGCTGCCTTCCTGCCACCGGCCGCCGGTACCTACGGCAACGTCAGGCGCGATTCGCTCACCGGGCCCGGCCTCACAGAACTCGATTTCTCGGCAGTGCGCAACGGCCATCTCACGGAACGCCTCGGATTGCAGTTTCGCGCTGAGTTTTTCAACATCCTCAACCACACCAACTTTCTCACTCCGAATGAAGTCGTCTATACGTCGGCCACTTCGGGCATCTCGCCCACGGCTGGATTGGTCACATCCACCTCAACCACTTCGCGCCAGATTCAGTTCGGAGCCAAGCTTCAGTTCTAGGTGCTGAGCGGCGTCGCGGCCGCTCGGCGATGGGCGATGCAGCACGTTTCAACAGCATGTTGGAGAGATCGAAATGACTTGAGATGGATCGTCAAATTGAATGAGCACCGGTGGCGAAGTGGCTAACGCTCAGGTCTGCAAAACCTGCATTCGCGGGTTCGATTCCCGCCCGGTGCTCCAAAGGTTTAAAGATGCGGCAACCAAAGGTGAAATTAAATTGTCTTTCGTTCTGAGAGCGTGTTTCATAAATGGCCGCCGTATCCGGATTGTCGTCCCTCAGGGGTTAAGCAGGCTGCGGAAAAACCCTTGTTTCCCGGATCATTTTGCTTTCGGTTGCACTTTTTCGCGCTTTGAGTCTGTTCCGCAGTTCCATTTCGGTTGTCGTTTTGCCTCCGCAGGCCGTTTTTTCGGCATGCGGAGACACCTCAGCCCTAGCTGGCCATCGCTTGAATCGGAATGAGTCTCCGCATGCGCACCAGGTTATAAGCCGTGATGGTCAGCCGATAGAACCAGTCCACTCGCTTCAGACCACGCAACTTGACCTGGCGCATCGGCCGATCCAACTTGCTCCAGCCAAAGACTCGCTCGATCAGCTTGCGTCTTTGCTGGCTAATAGCGCACCGTTCATCGCTCCGTTCGTTGTCGGTCAGCGCGTTCTTGCCGCGGTTGCCCGGCGCATATTCGCTGACATGCGGCGCCACCCCGCGATCCCTGAGCGCCTGCACGAATCTGTCTTCCTGGTACTGCGTGTCAGCTCCCAACGTGATCTTGCGCTCTCCGCGTTGATCCTTAGGTCCCAGCACCCCATCTAATAACTCCACCGCTGTCTCGCGCTCCGTCACCGTGGCCGCCTGGCTGGCCTTGGCTGCCACCACCAGACCGTTGCGGTTCTCCATCAGGGCGTGTCCTTGATAGCTGGCAATGGCCTTTTCCGTGTTCGACTTCTTGCACAGACGCGCTTCCGGATCGGTGGTCGACTCCACACGGTCGCGCAGCAGTACCTCGCCACCCCAGCCCGAGCCTGCCCCCGGAGCCGGCGGATCAGGCTTGTCCTTAAAGCTGCGGGTCGAGGCCCATGCCTGAATCATCGTTCCATCCACGGTGAAATGCTCTTCGCTCAGCAGAGCGTGTTCGCGCGCTTCCACCAGCACCGACTCCAGTAACAGCTGGCTCACCGCACCGGCGATCAACCGCTCGCGGTTCTTGGTGAACACCGTCACGTCCCACACCGGATCGTCCATCTCCAGACCCACAAACCAGCGAAACAGAAGGTTATAGTTCAACTGCTCCATCAGCTGCCGCTCCGAGCGGATCGAGTACAGAATCATCAGCAGCTGTCGCCCGCAGCAAGCGCTCCGGGGCAATCGAGGGACGACCGGTGGCCGAATATAGCCGCTCCAAATCTGCGTCCATCCGCGCCAGCGCACGGTCTACCAGCGCGCGAATCTGTCTCGCCGGATGATCGGCTGGAATCCGCTGTGCCAACGTCACATAGCTGTACATCGCCGTCTGCTTTTCGTCGTCTCCACGCATATCTCTTAACTAACGCAAATCAATGTGGAGAAAAAGTGACAATTAAAGGACTTTTTCCGCAACCTGTAAGACCCCTCGCTTTTCAGGCTCTTTTCGGCACGACTGAAGTCGTGCCCTGATACAAAGCGGATTTATGAAACAGGCTCTAGGGAAAGGACAGGTCAATGATGTCGAGAATGGCCCGTGATGACCATCGGACCATTCCCGCATCGTCCCGCCCAAACGCTTGCCGCAATCACATTCTCAGAACTGATACGAGACCGTGCCGTAGATGGAGCGCGGCGCACCCGGATAGGCGTTTATGTAACCGTTCGGAATGTTGTTCTGATCCGGAGCAAGCGACGCAAAATACCCGCCGCTGGAGACGTACTCGTATTCGTTGTACTGCGAATTTGCGATGTTCATCATATCGACCCGCAGGTTGACCGACTGTTTTTCCCCGAAGCTGATGGGAGCGTTGAAGGAGAGATTCGCCGTTGTGTAGGCCGGCATGGTTGTTGAGGTGGGCGCGCCGGTATTGTTCGACCAAAGGTGCTGCGAGCCGGTGCTCTCCACCCAGAAGCGCGGTTCGACAAGCACGTGGTTGTGGTGCTGGATCCCGTAGTAGATTCCCGTATTCAGCGTGAAGTTGGGGACGTAGGACACGGGGAGATTGTTGTAGTACGCGCACCCATCGGCGAGGCCAGTGGCATTCGACGACGTTCCGCAATCTGAGAGGGGTCCACCGGTGACATAGGTTGTGAAATTCGAAGCTTCGCCCGCGAAATTGAAGAAGAAGTGAATGTTGCTGCGCGGATCGGCGTCGAAGAAGGCGTCTACGCCGTGGTAGGTGGAGTTGCCGCCGCTGGTCTCCTCTACGCCGAGTGCTGTTTCGACGTCAATCTCCTGGTTAGTGTAATTGTTGTGGAAGTAATTCACCCCGGCGATGAAATTCCTGAGCCCCGGCGCGTGGGTGAAGTGAACCTTGCCGCCGAATTGAGCATAGGCGCCCTTCGCCAGAATGTAGTAGGCCGGGTTCACGGCCTGGAACATGCCGCCGCCGCCGCCCAGCGCGGGGCTGCGGTAGGTGGTGTCATAGCCGCCATAGATCGTGAGCCAATCTTTGGGCATGACGGAAGCATCGATGCCGGGCTCAACGGCCGAGCGGCTTTCGTGCGCTCCACATAAAGATCCCTGGTCCTTGGCTACGCTGCCGTCTGAGGTAGGGACGGGAGTTCCCCAAAGGTTGTAATAGGGATCGGACGCATTGCTGCCCGTCTGCGGGTTGAGCGAGCAGTGGGTCTGGTAGACAGGGGCGGTAGACGGCGTGGCCGTTCCACTCGAGTTTTCGTAGAAGTACGTGCTTGGGGCGAATGTGAAGTCACGCGACGCCTGATCGCTATAACTGGTACTGAATCCGTCCACGCGCACACTGGGGATGATGTGAATCCGCGGGATGGGATGGAAATCGTCCTGGGCGAAGAATGTTACGTTGTCCTGCTGGAAGTAGCCGGAGCGGAACTTCGAGCCTGCGCCGACGATCTGCTGAGCGCCGCTGCCTCCATCGGCGGGATTGTAAAACAGGTTGTGCGGGTTATAGACCTCATGAATGAGGTAGCCGCCGAACTGAACCGTGTTGAGAGGGAACACCTGGGAAAACCCGACCTGGTCTCCAAACATGTTGCTGTGCGGATTGTTCCACTCGTCCACCTGCGCGCCCTGGGCAAGAGCATCTTCGTTGCGGCGGTGAAAACGGCGAATGTGCGTGTACCAGGCCGAATTCTCGAGCGTGCTGGTGTGGCTCAGAAACAATCTTTGGCGCGCATAGGCCATGAATCCTTCATTGGTGTCGTACTTGTTGTAGTCGGCGTAGGGCAGCGAGCTAAAGAAGCCGCTGCTTGCCTGGCTGTAGTGGATGCCGGTGCCGGGCTCAACCAGGCCGACGTCGGTGGTGGGAATGACCTGGGCGCGATAGCCGCCACCCTTCGCGTAAAGAACACCAAAAGCAAAACTGCCCGCCGCGAACGTCTTGACGGTCTTTCCGAATACCGAGCCGTTCTTGGACGGATCGCCGAAGCCGTCCGGCGCCGGACGGTAATCGTCGCCGCGTCCCAGGCCGCCACCCAGCACCGTGGACCAGCCTTTGAAACTGCCGGTGTTGCCCACAAAGGCGAAATTCTGCTGGCCATAGGGGCCATCGGTGACGGCGGCGCTCAGGTGCCGGTCCAGAGTCGGCTGAATCGGGGTGTACTCCACGCGTCCGCCCACGTCGGTATACCAGCGGTCCGCGGCTTCGCCCGGCCCGTAAGTTACCTGCACGTCCTGCATCACGAGGTTCTGCGGCATGGTGGCCGATTGCCACAAACCGGTTGCCGGGTCAGCCACCGGAATGCCGTCATAGGTGATGCCCAGCGAGCCCGGGGCCGTGAAGCTTGTCGCCTCACCTGCCCAGCCCTGCTGGACTCCGTTCACGATCACCGTATATTTCGTTGAGCCCGTCTCTCCATAGCCGATCACGTTGGCTCCGGGAGTGGATTCAAGCACCTGCGCGCCGCCGGCCAGCGGGCCTGCCGCATCCAACTGCTTGCGATCGAGCACGCGAATGGTATCCGGCGTCAGCATCACGTCCTCGCGGGTTGGCATCGGTTTGGCTTCGGGGTCAACGGTCCCGCGCACCACCACGCTGTCATTCAAAGCCGCCACCTGCAGGATGGCCGTGATGTTTTGCTGCGTCGCCGATGACACCCGCTCGGTGAATGACTCGAACCCCGACTTGTCGATGGATACGAGTTCCGGATCGGTGGACAAATTCTCAAATGCAAAATGGCCATCCTGGTCCGTCGTGGTGTGAAGCACCAGGTTGGTCGCCAAATCCGTGAGCGAAACCGCCGCATTCGCAATGGGGTCTCCGCTCGCGTCCGCTACCCTTCCTCTCACTCCGGGCACTGACTGCGAACTGCAAACAACGCAAAACGTAAACATCAAGCTCAATACAAAGACACATTCTGCAATTCGGAATCGCCTCATAAATTCTCTCCATGTGTAGTTGGATCTTTTCGATTGGGAAGAATGGGAACGAAGGCCGCGTCGTCGCGCAAAGCGGGAAGACCAGCGAAGCTTCGTTTAGGTTCGGCTGAATCTGGCAGGTCTTTTGACCTTGGATAGAAGCGTGATCCTGCGATCTCCCGCACAACGCCGCGATGAAGAAATGATGGGCGCCGAGTTCGGGTGCTCTATGTCCGGATTGAAACGACAACGTGCGGCAGTTTCGATCCCGAACTCAAGGTCAAACCTTCTCAGACTTTGCCGTTAAGAGAGAGGTCTATGAGACCGGAGGAGGACGGATGAAGAACCGCCCCGCGAGACGGTATCGAGCTGGAGCCTCTTGGAAAACGGGGAGAAGCGGACTCGCACTCCGCGCCTGCTCACGGCCATATTCCGGCACCAGCGCATGGGCGCTTAAAACTCTAATTGGGCGGACCAGGACGGGAGAAGTAATTGCGCCCTTCGGGGCGATGCGTCTCTCCGCCTCGGTCAGGAGCTTCGCCGGCGGGTCTGAACTGATATGGTGAACTTCCCATTCGTGATAAAGCGATAGCTTGTATTCGAGTCCCCAGCCAAACAGCGCCAACAATAGAACCAGCGAGCCAATCGGCCAGCGAAAACGGTGCGCTGTAAAGGAAGAGAGCATGGTCGGAAGCAATCCCCAGGGGAAAGGGAGAAGATCGCTGCCGTCATTCCATCACTTCAATTGCAAAGGGATATTTAAGTGACGGTTAAAGTCACATGAATCTATTTCTATCGCGAAACCACGGAATCATTTATTCCATCGCGGCGGTTTTCGCCTTTCGTTCCCTTACCACGGCCATGGAACCGCGTCCACCCCAGGAATCAAACCGGTAAACACCATATCTTGTGGTGCCTCAAATGTCTTCATCAATTAGCCTGATTTAATCGGAATCGCCTGATTTTTATACAGTTTCCACCGTTTTTTCTCTTTGCGGGGAAAGAGAACGGGGATACTATCGACCGAGATGGAAAAAATTGGAGTTGGATGGAGTCATTTGGAACCATCCTGAGACTTTCAAGCCAAGTCTACTCCGTTCTCTGTCCTCAACGGCGGTTTTCAGGGTCCCAGAGCCGCCTGGGAATCATCCGGGCTAACACCGAATCTGATTCAAACCGCGGGCTGGTTCTGCAACAAGCATATGCCAAACCGCAAAAGCGAAAGGTAAGTCAATGTTCCGCGGCAACCATCCAGCCAAGGTCGAAGAGAACGGGCGGCTTAAGCTGCCGGTTCCCTTCAAGCAGTTGCTGGACGCCGCGGCCGTTAGCGACCTCTATGTGACCAGCGAGGACGGCGAACGCGCACAGATTTGGCCGCTGGGCGAATGGGAAAAGATTGAGGCGCTGTTGGCAAAACACAGCGCGATGAACGACGCAGTAACGAAATACCTGGATATGACCAGCTTTTACGGCCAACAGGTAAAGATGGACGCCCAGGGGCGGATCATGCTTCCGCAGATCTTACGCACCTCGGCCAAGCTGGAAGGCGACCTTGCCGTGATGGGCAAGATCACTCACCTCGAAGTGCTCAACCGCGCGCGCTTTGAGCAGAATCTCCCCGCAAACTCCCTCACTGCAGAGGAGCGCATGAAGGTCGGCGGGATTCTGGCCCAGGAGCGCGGAACATAAGCCCCTCAGGGGGGCGCGCATGACGCAGCAGCAAACACGCCATGTGCCGGTTCTTTTTGATGTCGCAATGGATTTTCTCGCCGTGCAGCCAGGCGGCACGTACGTGGACTGCACGCTGGGACTCGCGGGGCATGCCGAGGGCATCATCCGGCAACTGGGACCCGCGGGGCGCTTGATTGGATTCGATCGCGATGCCGAAGCGCTCGATCTTGCAAAAACCCGGCTCGCCGGGGTTTGTGACGAGCTGGGCGGCAAGGCGCCGCAAGTCGAGTTCATCGGAGAGGCCTTCAGCCGGATTAGAGAGCACGTGAAGCCGGCGTCGCTCGATGGCATGATTGCCGACTTCGGCGTAAGCAGCCTGCAGTTCGACCAGGCGCGCAGAGGGTTTAGTTTTCAGGCGGACGGCCCCGTAGACATGCGTATGGATACGCGTTCCGGGCCGACCGCCGGACAAGTGGTGAATGAGATGAGCGAGCACGAACTGGCAAATCTCATTTACGAATACGGTGAGGAAAGGAGGTCGCGGACAGTCGCCAGAGCCATTGTGCGGGGGCGGCCGGTTACATCCACGGCACAGTTAGCGCGGATAGTAGCCTCGGCCGTCCCGCCGATGAAACACATTCACCCGGCAACCAGGACCTTTCAGGCGCTTCGCATCTATGTCAATCGGGAGTTAGACGAAATCCGGGCTTTGCTTGAGGCCGCACCAAAGTTGCTTAAGCCCTCTGCACGGATCGTTGTTATCAGTTTTCATTCTTTAGAAGATCGCATCGCAAAGGACAGTTTCCGGGAAGGCGCGCAGCGCGGGATTTGGAACATCTTGACGAGGAAGCCGGTCACGGCGGGTGAAGAAGAAATCGACCGTAACCCGCGCTCGCGGAGCGCGAAGTTAAGAGCAGCGGAACGTAACTGAATATTGATCAATGGAGAACGAACATGGCGGCATGTGCAACAACCTATTTTGAATCCGGCCGCGGCTGGGGAACACGGATCGCCGAGCGCAACGCCGAACTGATGGCGCAGCAAGCCCAGCGGCGCCGCCGCGTGCGTACGCCGGAGTTTTACTTTGCCAGGCATTTTGACAACTCGCGCCTCGTCAAAGCGTCTGACCCGGTGCGTGTTCGCGAAATGCGCGTCTTTTCAGCCGCAGTCGCCGTGCTCTTCTCTCTCATCATGATCTATGGCCTGCAGCACTTTTCCGCCATCGAAAGCAGCTACCGTGTCGAGAGCGAAAAACAAGTATTGAACCAGTTGCGCGAAGACAATCGCCAGTTGCGCCTGAGTGAAGCCGAACTCACGCAGCCGGCCCGCATCGATCAAATGGCTCACCAGTTTGGTCTGGTCGAGCCGCAGCCCGGCCAGGTGATCTACCCCACCGACCGGCCTGATTCCGGCGCGCCCACTCTGGCCCAGATCGCTCGCCCCGCGCCTGCGGCGCAATAACAGGAGGCGGGGGGCCTACAACGCCATGTCGGCAGCCGTTCAACCGATTCGAAGCCGCGCCACCACCCCGCGCTCCGTTCCTTTTCAGCGGTCGCGCTTCTTCATCATTTGCCTTTTGTTCCTCGTCTGGGCTTGCGCCATCGCAGGCCGCCTCTTTTGGCTGCAGATTGTCCGCCATCAGGACTTCGTGGAGCGCGCAGCCAAACAGCAGGAGCGCACCTTTGAAGTGGCTCCGCGCCGCGGCGTACTTTATGACCGCAACCTGCACGAGCTGGCCATGACGGTGCTCGTGGACTCTGTGTACGCCGATCCCGGCGAGATCGCCGACAAGCCGGCCGCGGCACGTACGCTTGCTGCCATCGTCCACACCAATCCTGAGGATGCGCTCACAACCCGGGACGCGATTCTTGCGCGCCTCAACGCCGGCCGAGACTTTGCCTGGATCGCACGACGCGTCACCCCCACGGTCTCCTCCGCCGTCAAGACCCTCGACATGAAGGGCATTTACTTCCAGAAGGAATTTGAGCGCTTCTACCCCGACAACCAGCTGGCCGCGCAGGTGCTTGGCTACGTCGGCGTCGACGACGATGGCCTCGGCGGCCTTGAAGAGAAGTTTGACAGCGAATTGCACGGCCGCCCCGGCCTCATGTACACCGCTGTCGACGCGCGCCGCAAGGTCCTGGGATCCAGTGAGCGGGATCCGCAGCCCGGCCGCAACCTGATGCTCACGATCGACGAAAACATTCAGTACATGGCTGAGCGCGCGCTCGATCATGCCATGCAAAAAACCCAGGCGCTCAATGGAACTGTTGTCGTACAGGATGCGCACACCGGCCAGATTCTCGCCCTCGCCATCCGGCCCACATTCAATCCCAACCAGTTTCGTCACACCAATCCCGCGCTCCTGCGCGACCACGCCGTCAGCGATGTCTATGAGCCCGGTTCCACGTTTAAGTTGGTCACCTATGCCGCGGCGATGGACGCGAAGGTGGCTACTCCCGACGATATGATCGACTGCCAGGGCGGCCAGATTAATCTTTACGGCCGGATCATTCATGACGACAAGGGCGATCGCGGAATCGGCACTGTCTCCGTGGCCACGGCCCTCGCCCGCTCCAGCGATGTCGGCGTGATCAAGCTAGCGCTCAAACTAGGCCCGGGCCGTCTTTACAACTACATTCGCGCCTTCGGCTTCGGTCAGCGTAGCGGCATCGAACTGCCCGGCGAAACGCGCGGCCTGCTGCGTCCCGTGAAGTATTGGCGGCCGGCATCCATCGGCTATGTCGCCATCGGTCAGGAAGAGGCCGTCACTCCCATCCAGCTCGTCTCCATGGTTTCCACCATCGCCGATGGCGGCACCTATCTTCCACCGCACATCCTCATGCCCGGTCAGGATGTCTTGCCTGTGCCGAATCAAAACTCGACCCCGGTCCAACAGCCGCCACTGCCGCCCATCGGGACCAATTCTCGAACGCCGCAAGTCAAACAGGTCTCCGAAGATCTGCATCCGTCGCCTTTCAAGATCAATGAAGATCTGCCCAATCCACTCCCGTCCGGCGCGCATCGCGTGATAAGCGAACTGGCTGCCGCCGAAATGCGCAAGATGATGGAAGGCGTGGTGCTTTACGGTACCGGAAAACCGGCGCAACTCGACGGCTACTCCTCCGCCGGAAAAACGGGAACCGCACAGAAGATCGACCCTGTCACACATCTCTATTCCAAGACCATGCACATCGCCTCATTTGTCGGCTTCGCGCCAGTCAACAATCCGGTGATTTCCGTGGCTGTGATTATCGATTCCCCCAAAGGGGCGTATTACGGCAACGAAGTCTCCGCGCCCGTCTTCGCCGAAATCGCGCAGGAAGTCCTTGAATATCTTGGCGTGCCGCACGACATCGATCTCCGCCCTGATACCACGGCTTCGGCAAAAGAAACTCCCGTCACCGAAGACGAAGACACAAACCAGGACGAAGACATGCAGGCGCTCTACCAGGCCGCTAACGATCTCCCCAGCGACGATCCTTTACGTAATCCTCCTGCCGCATCATCGGCCGCCAAGGCGCCGGCCTCATCGGCGCCGATCGCTTCCGGCATTTCCATTTCCGGTCCGGTCGCGAAATCAGACATCCCTCCCCGCACATCCACCTCGTCTGCAACACCAGGAACAACCAGCCCTCCCACCTCGACAACTTCTATCGTCATTGCCGATCGAAATCAGCTTCGCGTGCCATCGCTCATTGGCCTTTCGGTGCGTGAAGTGATCGAACAGGCGGCCAACGCCGGGCTGCAAGTCGACATCACCGGCGATGGCATCGCCCGCCAGCAAGCCCCCGACCCCGGAACGATGGTTTCGACCGGAACCAGGATCGTCGTCCGCTGCACGCGATAGCGTATTGAAGCAGCGACCCACTCAGCGATCGAAAACACAGCATGTGTCTTCCTGAGCGAAGCGCGTTCGGGACCCGTATTCACTACGCGAATAGGGGCAAAGGGAGCCGAAGGACCCGCGGTTGCTTTTCTCGACGCGTCCACCCTATTTCGAACCGGAATGATGCTCGAAACATTTTGAACTGCGAATGAAGAGCTACGAACTCCCCGCACTACAATCGACATCAGAATGCACTGGTACGATCTGATCGCTGAAATCACGGCCGTTGGTTCGAGCGGCAACTCCGCCGCGCCCATCACCGGCATCGAATACGACTCGCGCCGCGTCCCCCCCGGCGCCGTCTTCGTCGCCATGAAAGGCAGTTCGGCGGACGGCAATCGTTTCGTCTCGAAAGCCCTGGCCGCCGGCGCCCTCGGAATTATCACCGATTCCGCGCAAACCTTCGACCATCTCACGGTCTATCAACCCGGGCTCCCGGCACTCCACGTTGAACACGGCCGCCGTGCGCTGGCTCAGGCTTCGGCAGCCTTCTTCGGCCATCCCGAACGCAGGCTCGCCGCTACCGGAATTACCGGGACTAACGGCAAAACGACAACTGCCTTCTTAATCGAGGCGCTCCTCAATGCCAGTTCGCGCTCCACGATTCTCATCGGCACCGTCGAATATCACATCGCCGGGGAGAACCGCCCATCCATCCACACCACACCTGAATCACGCGACCTCTTTGAACTGATGGCCGAAGGCGCCAATCGCGGCGCAACCGAGCTTATCACCGAGGTCTCCAGCCACGCGCTCGATCAGCAACGCATGGCCGGAATCCCCTTCGATGTTGCTGTCTTCACCAACCTCACTCGCGACCACCTCGACTACCACGAGACGATGGAAAAATACTTTGCCGCCAAGCGTCTCCTTTTCGACGGCTCGGTCTATCCCGCTCCACGTGTCGCTGTCCTCAATGCCCACGATCCTCGCTCTGCGGAACTGGCCGCGGCCGCCCGCAACGCCGGAGCCGAAGTCCAAACCTATGGAATCGAAACCGGCGACTGGCGCGCCGCCGGCTGCTCCCTCACTGCCTCCGGCGCCACAATCGCCCTCGAATCCCCCGCGGGCTCCGCGCAACTCGTGTCGCGACTTGCCGGTGAAGTCAACATTCTCAACCTCCTGGCCGCGCTCACTGCCGCCCATGCGCGCGGAGTTCCGTTCTCCGATCTCATCGCAGCCGTTCCTCACCTCGCGCCCGTCCCTGGCCGATTTCAGCCCGTCGACGCGGGTCAGCCCTTCGCTGTCATCGTCGACTACGCTCATACAGACGATGCACTGCGCAACCTTACTTCTCTGGCACGCAAGATGACGGCCGCATCCGGCCCGCGCGTCATCACCGTCTTTGGCTGCGGCGGTGACCGTGACCGCACCAAGCGGCCAAAAATGGGTCAAGCAGCCGGAGAGGGATCCGATTTCGTGGTCGCCACCAGTGATAACCCCCGTTCCGAAGATCCAGCCGCCATCCTCGCCGAAATCGAGCCCGGCCTGCAGTCCACCGGCGTTGCCTATACGATCGAAATCGATCGCGCTGCTGCCATTCGTCTGGCGCTTCAGGCTGCCATGCCCGGCGACGTCGTCCTCATTGCCGGCAAGGGCCATGAGAAGGAACAGATCCTTGCCGACCGCACGATTCCATTCGACGATGCCCAGGTTGCGCTATCGGCTCTCAGCGAATTGGGCTACAGCAGATCCAGCACGATTTAGCATCCAACAAAGTGCGGATTATCGCGAACCGGGCGCGGCAATTCACGCCCGTTACGAATGTGACCCGGAATACCCCGATTGGCATTGCGCGATTCCTGAAATCGATCTATCTTGAAGGGCAACGAATCGGACCCTCGCAACTCGCTTCTGCGAATCGCCAACTGTGAACTTCGAACTGGGAACCGTCAACCGTCGACTAAGATTTTGATCCAGGAACCGCAAACCGCATCTGACCACGGATCACCTTTTTCGTGAGGATCAATGAATCTTTCGCTCGCAGAAGCGGCAATGGCCTCCGGAGCGGTTCTGGAGTCTCCCTCCAGCATCCCAAACGCCGGCGCTCTCGTCGCCTCGGGCTACTCCATTGATTCGCGTACGGTCGCCCCAGGCGAGCTTTTTTTTGCCGTCCGCGGTGAGCGGCTCGACGGCCACGATTTTGCCGCCGCAGCCTTCGAGCGTGGAGCGTGCGCCGCGCTCGTCTCTCGCGCCCGTGCCGCTTCCCTTCCCGATGCCGCTCTCGCCCACCCGCTCCTCATCGCCGAAGATCCGCTCATCGCCATGCAGTCGCTTGCAAATCACGTCCGCCGCCAGTGGGGGCGCCGCATCGTCGCCATTACCGGCTCTGCCGGCAAAACCACCACCAAAGAAGCTACCTCGGCCGCTCTCGCCGCAAAGTTCCGCGTCTTTCGTTCGCAAGGCAATCTGAACAACCATTTCGGACTGCCCTTACAACTTCTTGGACTCATGCCCGAGCACGAAATCGCCGTCGTCGAAATGGGAATGAACCACGCGGGTGAAATCGCCGTGCTGGCCCGCATTGCGGCGCCGGACTGGGGTGTCATCACGAATATCGGCACCGCGCACATTGAATATTTCCCCGAAGGCCAGGCGGGGATCGCCCGCGCCAAGTTCGAGTTGATCTCCGCGCTGCCCTCCAACGGCGTCGCCTTCCTTAACTGTGACGATGCCTATACGGGGCAATTCGGCCGCGATTTTCCCGGCCGCGTCGTCTACTTCGGCAGCGGCCCTTGCGCCAATCCTCAAATCCTTTCGGCGGTCGAGGATCTTAAAGGCCTGCACGTCCGTTTCCGCGAGGGTGAGCGCGAATCCAGCTTTACGCTCCACCTGCTTGGCGCGCACAATGCCATGAACGCGATCGCCGGCCTTGCCGTCGCCCTCGAAGCTGGCGTTGATCTCGATGCCGCCGTTGCGGCGATCACATCGCTCAGCGCAGGCGATAAGCGCGGTGAGGTGATCGAAATCGCCGGCGCCACCATCTTGAATGACAGCTATAACTCCAACCCCGAGGCGCTCCGCTCCATGATTCATACCCTCGCCGCCCGCCCCGCAGTTGGCCGGCGCATTCTTGTCGCCGGGGAGATGCTTGAAATGGGTGAGCATGGCCCTGCGCTGCACGCCGCCAGCGGCCGCGCCGCCGCGGAGGCCGGCCTCGATCTCGTCGTCGCCGTTCAAGGTAATGCCGAACATCTTGCCACTGCGGCTTGCGCCGGAGGAGTCTCGTCCATCTTCCTCCACGACGCCGAAGCCGCCGGTCAGTGGCTCGTCGAAAACCTTCGCCCCGGCGATGTCGTTCTCGTGAAGGGCTCGCGCGGCGTCCACCTCGAACGCGCCATCGAAATCGCTCGCAATCAACATTGAGTAGGAGTGACCAAGTGAAGGTCCGCCTGTTTTCCGCTGGTTTCGCGCTGCTGTTTGCGCTCGCATTCTCGATCCCTGCTGCGCCGCAATATGCGCCCGCGTGGACCCAACCCTTTCCGGCCTTCCGCATCGCCGGCAATCTTTACTACGTGGGCAGTGAAGGCCTCGCCTCGTACGTCATCGCCACGCCGCGCGGTCTCATCCTCATCAACTCGAGCCTTGAAGTCTCTGTGCCTCTCATTCGCAAGAGCGTCGAATCGCTCGGCTTCCGCTTCAGTGACATCAAGATCCTGCTCATCAGCCACGCACACAACGACCACTGTGCGGGTAGCGCCGAGGTCATCAAACTCACCGGCGCAAAGTATTACGTAATGGCGGGCGACGTTCCTGTCGTTGAATCCGGCGGCAAGACCGACTTTCAATACGGCGCAGAGAAAAACATGCGCTATCCGCCGACGCACGTCGATCGCGTGCTCCATGATGGCGACACCGTCAGCCTCGGTGGTACGGTGCTCACCGCGCATTTAACGCCGGGCCACACCAAGGGCACAACCACCTGGACTCTCGAAGAGCCCTACGATGGCCGCATGATGCATGTTGTCATCGTCGGCAGCCCCAATGTCAATGATGGCTACAGGCTCGTCGGCAATAAGGCCTACCCGCAGATTGCCTCAGACTACAAGCGTGGTTTTGCTGTGCTCGAAAGCCTGCCGTGCGACATCTTTCTCGGCGCGCACGGCGACTACTTTGGCCTTACCGCGAAATACGCGCGCTGGAAGAACGGCGACCGCAACGCTTTTGTCGATCCCGCAGGCTACAAAGCTTACATCGCGAATCGAAAGCAGGTATTTGAAGCGAAGCTGCAGGCACAGTCGACCGCGGCACGATAGGTCTCCGACCGCATGAATTCGTACCATCAGTTTCGCGGTTCGCAAGTCTCAAAATCGAGACCTGGGGCACCCCATTGGTACAAACCTAAACGGTCAGAAACCTGGCGTGGTGGATCAGAGGTTCTCAGTACCTCTTGCTGCGGACACTTGCGGAATGACACCAGGTTAGAGCGAACTTCAGTTCTCCAACTTCTGCGCAAGCACCGCCGTCGCTCGCGCCATCGTCATTCCGTGCAGCAGAAATGCTTTACTGCGCGATAACTCGCCCGACATCAACTCCACCGCACTCTTCGGCAAGTCAAACAATTTCGCCAGGTACTCAATGAGCGCCGCATTGGCCCTGCCTTCGAGCGGCGGAGCCTGCACCGCAATCTTCAGTTGCGCTGCCGCGCCCTCGCCGTAGATTCCGGCGACCGCCGTTCGCCTGGCGCCGGGCCGTGCCTGCACAGCCAGCATGACTCCCTCCGCCGCGGCGCGCAGCATCAGTCGAGATCCAATTCCTGGCCTCGCCGCTCTGGCGGCGGCGTACGCTTGCCAAACAACGCCGTCCCGATGCGAATGCGCGTGGCTCCCTCGGCGATGGCCAGCGCGAAGTCTCCGCTCATTCCCATGGAAAGCACGTCGAACTTCAGATTCGGATGCGCCGCAGCCCATCGGTCCCGCCACATGCGCAAGCTGCGAAAGCACGCCCGCGTCACGTTCTCCGCCGCGCCCCACGGCGCAATCGTCATCAGTCCGCGCACCTCAAGATCCAGCAGATCCGGGAGCCGCTCCAGCAGCCGTGCCGCTTCTTCACTCTCCGGCTGCACTCCCGTCTTCGTCGCCTCCGGGCTCAGCTTCACTTCAATCAGCACCGGCAGCCGTTTGCCTGCCCTCCCCGCAGCTTCGCTCAACCGCTCTGCCAGCCGCACCGAATCCAGCGAGTCGACGCCGTCAAAAATCTCCGCAGCCCGCGCTGCTTTGTTCGACTGCAAATGTCCGATGAGATGAAAGCGCAGCCTCTCTCGCACCGCCCACGTGCCGCGCTCCGCCTCGTGCGAAATCTTCGTCGCAAACTCCTGCACCCGATTCTCGCCAAACAGTGTCAATCCCAGCGCCGCGGCTTCGGCGATTGCCTCCGCCGGAAACATCTTCGACACCGCCATCAGTTCCACCTCGCTGCGCGCGCGGCCCGCCGCCCGGCACGCCGCCGCAACCGCGTCCTCCAGATGTTCGAGGTTTTCACTAAGCGCTGTCATCGCGTTCTGTGCCCGCTCAATGCCCCAGGTCCTCCAGATATTTCTCCACTTCCAAAGCCGCCATACATCCCGACCCCGCTGCTGTAATGGCCTGCCGGTACCGCCTGTCCTGCACATCGCCGCACGCGAATACCCCGTGCACAATTTCGCCCTTCCATGTCGTGAACACGTTCTTCGTGGTCTTGATGTATCCGTCTTCATCCAGATCGATCTTGCCGACAAGCATCTTCGTATTCGGCTCGTGCCCGATCCCCAGAAACATCCCGCTGACCGCCAATTCGCACTTCGCGCCGCTCGTCGCGTCGCGGAGCCGCAGCCCTTTTACCTCTTTCTCGTCCACGCCGAGCACCTCATCCACGACGGTGTTGGTGCGCATCTCGATCTTGGGATTCGCCTTCGCCCGCTCCAGCATGATCTTCGATGCTCGAAACGCATCGCGCCGGTGCAGCAGCGTCACCTTGGTCGCGAACCGCGATAGGAACATTGCCTCCTCCATCGCCGAGTCGCCGCCGCCCACCACGGCGATCTCTTTGTCGCGGAAGAAGAATCCGTCGCACGTCGCGCAGCTCGATACGCCATGCCCGATCAGCGCCTGCTCGCTCGGCAACCCCAGCCAGCGCGCGCTCGCTCCGGAAGCAACAATCAGCGTGCGCGTCGGGATCTCGCCAATCGACGTATGCAACTTGATTGCCTCCCCGCCTGGCTCCACTGAGGTCACATGCGCATGTTCGTAAGTTGCCCCAAACCGCGCTGCCTGCTTCTTCATGTTTTCGATCAGCTCCGGACCCTGAATTCCCTCAGGCCAGCCCGGAAAATTCTCCACCAGCGTGGTAATTGAAAGCTGGCCTCCAGGCTCGTGGCCCTCCAAAACCAGCGGTTTCATCCCGGCGCGCGCCGTATAGAGCGCTGCCGTCAATCCGGCGCAGCCGGAGCCTAAAATCACGGTTTCTCGTAAGTCACTCATGGCTTGTCCCGAGTCGATTGTAGATGGAGCGCCCCCATCCGTTTCATCGCTCAACATTGGATGCCCGGCACGGCCGTCGCGGCTCTTGCCGAATGGACGCTCGCATTGGGGCGAGTCGCCGGCTTTTAAGCTTCATAAGAGCTTTCTCATCCGCACCGCTTCCTTTCTGAGAATCCTCCCAGAATCCCCTAAACCCATTGGGCACGCGCCTGCCCCGTTCTCCACATCCGGAGATTGCATGTCCACTCGAAACTCCGCGCCTGCCCGCGCCGCCACGCCAAACGGCCTCGCGCTGTTTCGCCACCAATTTCGTTGCCTCGTTGCGCTTGCGATCGTTCTCTTGCCGCAAGCCATACTCGCAGGCGGACCCAAGTTTATCGCCGGATCCAGCTACTTCAATCCCGCCGCGACGGGTCAGCCCGTCCACTGGGCCGGCGGACAGGTGAACTACTACGTCGATCAAAGGCCCGCTCAATGCTTCCGTCTCAAACCAGCAGGCCACGGCCATGGTTGACGCCGCAGCCGCGCTCTGGAGCGCCGTTCCCACCGCGGGCGTTACCCTCACAGACGCGGGTTCGCTCAATGAAGACGTCAGCGGCGAGAACATCCAGGTCAACTCCTCGAGCCAAATCACCGCTCCAGCCGACGTCACAGCCTCCGCCGCAAATTATCCCGTCGCCGTCATCTACGATGCCGACGGCTCCGTGATCAACGCCATCTTCGGCCCCACTGCCAGCCAGCCCAATGCCTGCCAGACCAACGGCGTCTATTTCTGGATCGACAACTTCTCGCCTGACGCGACCTTCGCCCACGGCATTATTCTGCTCAACGGCCTCTGCGCCACCAGCCCTGCACTCGTCGAAATGATGAGCTTCCAGATCGAGCGCGCCTTCGGCCGCATTCTCGGACTCGACTTCTCCCAGGTCAACCCCGGCGCACTCACCGGCGGCGACCCGTACGGCGCTCTCGGATCGCCCGTGATGCAGCCTTTCAGCGGCGCCTGCGGCTCCGTCGGCGGCGAATGCATTCCCAGCCCTGCCACCCTTCGCTATGACGACATCGCCGCACTCAACCGCATTTACCCCATCACCAGTGCGAATCTCGCGAACTTCCCCTCGAAGCAGATCACCGCTCCTAACACGATCTCGATTCAGGGAACGGTCAGCTTCAACTCGGGCGACGCCATGCAGGGCGTCAACGTCGTCGCCCGCCCGCTCGACTCCAACGGCAATCCCCTCTACGAGTACACCGTCACCGCCGTCAGCGGCGCTCTCTTCAGTGCCAATCACGGCAGTCCTGTTACGGGATTCACCGATTCGAGCGGCAACGCGCTCTCGATGTGGGGCTCGAGCGATGCATCTCTACAAGGTTTCTTCGATTTGAGGGGCATCCCGCTTCCGCCCGGCGTTACTTCGGCCGCCTACCAGATCACATTCGAGACCGTCGATCCGCTTGACGTTTTTTCGAACTCGGTAGGCCCTTATACACTGGGCCAGGTCGCATCCTCGGGCGCGCTGCAAACCGTTACCCTGTCCAATCTCTCCGCGGGCAGCACTCGAACCGTCACCGTCACTGCCGCCGGCTCCGCTGTCCCCGGCTTTAACGACGCCATCGGCGCCGAATCTCAGCCGCGCCCCATGCCCACCGGAGGCCAGTGGGTCGGCCGCCTCAGCCAGGTCGGCCAGACAGACTGGTTCACCTTCCCCGTTCGCGGCAATCGCATCTTCACCGTCGTCACCCAGGCCTTCGATGAATCCGGCTCCCCTTCCGCCGCCAAGGCCATGCCCTCAGTCGGGAGTTGGGATGCGTTCAGTCCTGTCGGATCTACGCCCGCGCGCGCGGTCCGCGCCTTCAATGGCGCCGCCCCCGGTGAGACCTGGCTCCGGGTCACGGCCATCGGCGATGACATGGTGCGCATCGGCATCGCAGATCTTCGCGGCGACGGGCGTCCCGATTTCACCTATAGCGGCTGGGTCCTCTACGCGGATTCCGTCTCGCCCGCACGCCTGCCGTCCTCCGGCGGCGCCATCACGATTGAGGGGATGGGCTTCCGCATGGCCGACACCGTCCTCGTCGGCGGCCAGCCCGCGCAGGTCGTCAGCATCTCGCCCAACCAGATCACTGCCGTCGCGCCTGCTGCTGCATCCGGCGTCACCGGTTCGGTCGACGTCGAAGTTGACGATCAGCCGAGCTTCGACGCAGCCGCCGTTATTCCTTCCGGGATCAGTTACGACTCCGGTTCGGGCGATGCGCTGACTCTCGATTCCGCACCCTCAGGGACCGTTCCAGTGGGAGTTCCGATTCCATTCGCGGTCACCGCGCTCGGCCCATCGCTCGCTCCGGCAGGCGGTGTCACCGTCACCTATGCGATCACCTCCCGCACAGCCACGCTCGCCTGCGGGTTGCCCGTCTGCTCCGTCGCCGCTACGGGTGACGGCCGCGCCACCATGAACGTGACCGCGAACGACGGCACATGGTCGATCGTCACTGCTTCGCTGACCAACGGCTCCAGCGTACAAGCGCAATTCGCCGGCGGAACTCCGCCTGTTCTCTCCGCGCTCTCCCCGCAGCTTTCGCTTGCCGCTGGCACCACCTTTACCTGGAACGTCCAGGCTCTCGTGCTCTCCAACGGACTTCCTGTCGGCAATCAGTCCGTCGCGTGGCAAACTCCATCTGGCGGCGGCATCTCCCCGCAAGGCTCCGCTGCTGCGCTCACCACATCCTCCGGTATCGCCACCAAGAATCTCACCGTCGGGCCGCTTGCCGAAGGCCAAACCGCCAGTATTAGCGCCTGCCTCAATGGAACCAATCAATGCGTCACCTTTACCGCCTTTGGCGCACGCCCCGAATACGCCTCGCTTCAGCCCATCACCGGCGCCACTCAGACTCTTGCTGCTTCGGCCACACCCAGCCAGATCGCTCTCCGCGTGCTCGATATGGACGGGAACCCCATGGCCGGCGGAACGGTTGCGTTCTATCAATCGCTTTACGCCTGGTCGCCGCCCTGCGCTGCACATGCATTCTGTGCGCAAGGCTCACTGCTCTCCACGCAGGCCTCCACAGCCGCATCTGCCGTCGACGGCTCCGTCTCCTTTACTCCCATCTCGCTCCCTGGAGTCGCTACGAGTCTCCTCGGTGTGGCTGCCAGTGGAAACTCGACTATGGTTCCCATTTCGATCGAACAGCATCCGTAAACGCACATTCCGGTGATCGGGGATGGATGATCGAGGTCCATTCTCCCTTTGGCCCTTTGGTTCTTCGGCGTCCTATTCCCTACAATGCAACCAACGGCCGCGTCATCCCATTCGCCCGCGCGTGCCGCATGCCGGAGGTCTCATGCACATCGCCGCTCTCATCGCCGGCATTCTCTGCCTCTTCATTGTCCTCTTTGACGCCTTCCAGACCATCATCCTGCCGCGCCGCGCCGTCGGCCGCTTCCGTCTCACCCGCCTCTTTTACATCGCCACATGGAGGCCGTGGGTTTTTATCGGTCGCCGCCTGCGCAATCCCCGCAAGCGCGAAACACTTCTCAGTTATTTCGGTCCTTTTTCGCTCATTCTTCTTCTCATCGTCTGGGCTTCCCTTATGGTTGTCGGCTTTGCTCTTCTTTATTACGCGGACGGCAGCCCGTTTCACGACGCTACGCAACCAGAAACTGCAGCGCGCCTGCAGTCGCCCGGCCTTCCCACTGACCTGTATGTCAGCGGAACCACCATCTTCACTCTGGGTCTCGGCGACGTTACTCCCCTCTCTTCCTGGGGCCGCGCGCTTGTCATCCTCGAGTCCGGCACCGGCCTCGGTTTCCTGGCCGTCATCATGGGATACTTCCCCGTCCTCTACAGCGCCTTCTCACGACGCGAAGTCAGCATCTCGCTTCTTGATGCGCGTGCCGGCTCTCCGCCCACCGCCGCCGAGCTCATTCGCCGCCACTCCTACCAGGGCGCGGAGCAGGCTCTCTCCATTTTGCTGGTCGAGTGGGAACGCTGGTCCGCCGAGCTTCTCGAGAGCCACATCTCTTATCCGCTGCTCTGCTACTTTCGCTCGCAGCACACCAACCAGAGCTGGCTCAGCGCGCTCACCGCCGTCCTCGACGCCTCGGCGCTGCTGATCGTCGGCATCCGCGGCACTGAGGCTCGCCAGGCGCAACTGACCTTTGCCATGGCGCGTCACGCACTCGTCGACCTCGCGCAGATCTTTTCTCTTGCTCCCGTCAACAATGCACCGAATCGCTTGCCGCCCGAGCGGTGCCAGAAGCTCTTCGACATGCTTTGCGAGAGCGGCGTGAGTTTCTGCGGCGACCCATCTTTTCGCGAACGGCTGCAACAAATGCGCGGGCTCTACGAGGGATACGCTGAAGCCCTCAGCCGCTACCTCGCCATGCCTCTGCCTGCATGGCTCTCCGACCAGCCGCACAAAGACAACTGGCAAACCGTCGCACGGCTTCGCGCGCAAACCGAGTCGGCCGGCGGTCCCATGCCGGCGCACGACGTACCCGCCGCCAGCACATCTCCCAACATTCCCACGCTCATCGATCATCACCACGACTTCTGATTTTTGCCCGTTCTCAAATCGAAGATAGAAATCGCGCAGGCTTGATCCCTTCGCCGCCGGAAAGTTGGCTGCCTATTTTTTCAACAGCGCCGGCCAGTTCACCACCACTGTGATGGGCGGCGATGCAGCATCATTCACCGGCTCGAGGAGGAGGAAGCGCTGGCCGTCGGGCGAAACCACGTAAAAGTTTCTCCCGCGGTATGTCGAATCCAGTTGGGTTTGAAAGAGGGGCTTGGGAATCCCAGCTTCAAGGGTTGCCGCCGTCGTATTCACGTCGACCGCCATCAGCCTGCTGTCGCGGGCGAGATAAAACAGTTCCTTGCCGTCCCGGCTCCACTCCGGCTGTAAGCCGCCGGCGGTCGAAATCTGCCACTTGCCCGTCTGCTGCGGGAAGGTTTGAACATAGATCTCGTAACTCCCAGTCTCGCCGGACATATAGGCAACGTAGCGGCCGTTAGGCGAGAACACTGCGGAGACAGCGAGGAAGTTGCTCTGGACGAAGGGGAAGGGTTTGCGATCACCGAAAAGCGGTAACGCCCAAAGCCCTTCGTGGTCATTCGCTGTGTCGTAGATGGCATAACGGCCATCGGAAGACAAGTCGTCAAGGTGCTTTTCTTGAGCAGACTGGAGGAGCGGCTGCGTGCTGCCAAGACCATTTGCCGCTTTTCGGTAAAGGTCATATCGACCGTCGGGATTCGACGAATACACGATGTGCGTTCCATCCGCCGACCACGTTGTATTGGTGGCGTCCGCAGGCCCGAAGGTGAGACGCGAAGCGGTGCCGCGTTTCAGGTCGTAGATCCAGATGTCGCGCTTGCCGAAATCACCGATTGCGACGGCGAGTCGGGAGCCGTCAGGCGAGAGCGCGGGAGCCGTGTGGATGTCGGGTGGTCCGACTGTGCCCAGTTTCTCTCCCGCTCGATTGAACCAGGTGACCTGGTTAAGAGAGGCGGTCGCCGTGGACTGATAGGCCAAAACACCAGCGGGGGAGACGGAGAAGAATGCGTAATTGAAGTACGGCATGCGGCCGACATTTTGTGAAATCGGCAGTGGGGGCCCGGTGAAGCGCAACGTCCGGGCGTTAAAGGGCCGGGCCATGAGCGTACGTTGAAACGTGTAGAACAGGTAGCCGGGTGGAGCGAAGAAGGCCTCGGCGTCCGCCTGCCCCAGGCGCACCACAGCTTTTGAGTCGAGCGATCCGGCCTCGAGAAAGTTGTCGTCTGACGCGCCCGCATCCGCTTCAAAGATGAAGTGCCGGCCATCGGGAAGAAATTGCGGGAATCCAAGGTTGGTCCAATGACGGGATGCATCCGGTGCGAACACCAGCGCTGGGTCGCCGCCCGTGTCAGGCACTCGGTATAGGACGCCATTGTCCACAAAAAGAATGACGCCGTCGCGGTTCCAGGTGGCCCCATCGAATCTCTTCGTGTCGCAAAGTGTTTGCGGGGTCCCGCCTGAGGAGGCAAGTTTCATGAGTTTGCCGCCTGCCTCGAACCCGATTTGCTGGCTGTCCGGCGACCAGAACGGTGAGGACGCCCCGTCCGTTCCGAGAATCGGATGCGCCGTGAGACTATCCAGCGGGCGCAGCCAGAGAACGTTGGCCTTGTCCGGTCCGGCGCGGGCGACGATGGCCAGCATGCGGCCGTCCGGGCTAAGGCTCATGGAGCTGCCAACAACAAATTCCGAATTTTCTGGCGACGCGACAGAAAAGCGAACCACGCTTTGCTGAGGCCTGGGCTTCAGTAGGAGCCAGCCTGCCGTGGCTGCACAGATGACCGCGATGGCGCCAAGCGTCCACGGCAGAGCGCGGCCGAGAAGCGATGCGCGTTCGGCTCCGGCAATTGGGCCGCCGGAGATAGCCGCGTCAGCATCTGCGCCCGATAACGCTTCCTCGATCGCGATGCGAGCGTCGCCAATGGCCTGCAAGCGCTGGCGAGTGTCTTTTTGCAGGCATCGCCTGATCACCCGCCGGATTGCTGGCGGCGTGGTCTGCGGGAGCACTGTCCAATCCGGTTCGCTTTTGATCACCGCCGCAAGCAGATCGGTAATCGTCTCGCCATCGAATGGCTTTTCTGCGGCCAGCATCTCAAACAGCACACACCCGAACGCCCAGATGTCGGCCCGCCGGTCCACCTGCTTGCCCTTGGCCTGTTCCGGAGCCATGTAGGCAGCCGTTCCCAGGATGATTCCCGCCTGCGTCGCCATCGCGCTCAGCGTGGGCGAGTTCGCGGAGACAACCGGAGCCATCGAGTCCTGATCGCTCAAGACCTTGGCCAGGCCAAAATCCAGCACCTTCACGACGCCTTCGGGTGTGATCTTCACATTGGCCGGCTTCAGATCACGATGGATCACTCCACGCTCATGTGCGTACTCCAGCGCCTCGGCAATCTGCTTTGCAATGGGCAGCGCTTCTTCCGCAAGCAAAGGTTTCCGCCCCGCTCCGGCCCGTCCGCGTATATGCTCTGCCAGCGTCTCGCCTTCGACCAGTTCCATCACCAGCGCGCGACGGCCGTCCGATTCCTCCAATCCGTAGATGGCCGCAATATTGGGATGGTTCAGCGAGGCGAGCGTGCGTGCTTCACGCTCCAGCCGCGCCATGGCCTGGCTGTCATGCGCCAAGGTTGAAGGCAGGATCTTCAGAGCGATGTCGCGTCCCAGCTTGGCATCGCGTGCGCGGTACACTTCGCCCATGCCGCCTGCGCCAAGCGACGAGACAACCTCGTAGACGCCAAGATGGACCCCCGCGGGAAGAGGCATAAAACGTGCACCAATGATACACCGCTGTTTCGCAGGTCATCACAGCCGATAATGCGCCTCGAATGCAGGCAATCCCTCTTGCCCTTCACGCCGCGACCGGTTCGTGCTGCGGCAGCTCCGGCGCCGTGCAGATCGAAGGGTACATGGTCGTGCTTGCAGATGGATTTGATGGCGGGCCGCGTGTTCATGGGGCCGTGTTCCCTGGTCACGGTTCTCCAATGTCTGATCGCCGTTCCCTGATTCCGGACTTCTGCTTCTCCCCCGCCGCACCCTACAATAGGAGCAGAACCTGAAGTCAAGAGGGAAACATGCCGCTTTCCGGAGAAGCCATCCGCCTGATGAACTACATTGACGACGTCGCCGTCACCCTCCGCCGCATTCTGGCGGTCATTCCTACCCTGTCCGCCGAAGAGCGCGCCAAGATCGCCGAGCACCTGATTCAGGCGCGGCCCAGCGCCCAGGATGTGGCCGACGCTCTCACCGCAAAGTAAGCGACCGTGACCACGGTCGCCATCATCGGGGCCGGGCCCTTGGGCCGCAGGCTCGCCCTGGGCGCTGCAAGGGCCGGCTTTCGCGTTTTTCTTGAGGACGTGATGCCCGGCACGCTGCACCATGCGCGCGAGCGGATCCGGCAGGAGCTGGGCCCCGAGGCGCTGCCCGCCGTCGTCTTTGTCTCAAGCATTGAAGACGCCGTGCGCGAGGCCGACCTCGTGATCGATTGCGTGCCTGACGAGCTGGAGTCGAAGTTGGAGATTCTGTGGCTGGTAGACCGCATGGCTCCGCCGCGCACTGTGATTGCTACGCCGACAACGAATCTTCTGATTGCCGACCTGGCCAGTTGCACCAATCGGCCGGAGAAGTGCATCGCCATCGCCGAGTCGCCGCAGGGTTTGGCTGCGTCCGAAGGGACTGTTTTGCTGTTGCGGACAGCAGCTGTAACGAGCCAGGAGACGATTGCCCTGGCGTGCAATTTCTGGCGAGAGCTTGGCTTCAGCCCGACGGTTGAGCGGGACGCGGCCTGATTGTTGACCCAACCTTGCCGCACGATTTGCGGCACGAGTCGGACTTAACGACTCTCATAAGATCCCGCCACGTTCACAACCGGCAGATCATCAGCTCGCGCTCGTAGATCATCTCGGGCGGGAGATGATCGTGCAGATCGATGAAGAGCTCTTCGTGCCCGATCAGCTCCTTGCGCCAGGCGGTTGGGTCAACCACCTGCATCTGCTCGAACTGCTCGCGCGATACATTTAGACCTTTCCACTCCACATCTTCGTAATAAGGCGTCCAGCCGATGGGCGTCTCATTGCTCTGGGCGCGCCCGTGCACGCGGTCCACAATCCATTTCAGGATGCGCATATTCTCGCTGAATCCCGGCCACAGGAACTTGCCGTCTTCGCCCTTGCGGAACCAGTTCACGTGGAAGATCCGGGGCGTCGAGCGGAGCGAGCGCTGCATCTTGATCCAGTGCCGGAAGTAGTCGCCCATGTGATAGCCGCAGAACGGCAACATCGCCATCGGATCACGGCGCACCTTGCCTACGGCGCCCGCGGCGGCCGCCGTTGTCTCCGAACCCATGGTCGCGCCGATGTATACGCCTGAGCTCCAGTTGAATGCCTGGTACACGAGCGGGATGGTTGTCGATCGCCTGCCGCCGAAGACGATGGCGCTGATCGGAACGCCGTCGGGATTCTCCCAAGCCGGGTCGATCGATGGGCACTGCGATGCGGGCGCGGTGAAGCGTCCGTTGGGATGCGAGGCCTTGGCGCCAGTCTGCTTCGCAATTTCGGGAGTCCAGCGCTCACCGCGCCAATCGAGGCATTCGGCAGGCGGCTCGTCCGTCATGCCTTCCCACCAGACTCCGCCATCGGGCGTAAGCGCGACGTTGGTGAAAATCGAGTTCCGGCTCAGCGTTGCGACGGCATTGGGATTGGTCTTCGCGCTGGTTCCCGGAGCCACGCCGAAGAATCCTGCCTCGGGATTGATGGCGCGCAGCTGTCCATTCGCATCCGGCCTGATCCATGCAATATCGTCGCCGACGGTCGTGATCTTCCAGTCGCCGAGCGCTTTAGGCGGCACCATCATGGCCAGATTTGTTTTGCCGCAGGCCGACGGAAAGGCCGCCGCCACATACGTTTTTTCGCCCTTCGGTGACTCCACGCCGACGATCAGCATGTGCTCGGCCATCCAGCCTTCGTCGCGCGCGATGTTCGAGGCGATGCGCAGCGAAAAGCACTTCTTGCCCAGCAGGGCATTGCCACCGTAGCCCGATCCGTAGCTCCAGATCTCGCGCGTCTCAGGAAAATGCACGATGTACTTTTCGTCGTTGCAAGGCCATGGAACGTCCTTCTGCCCTGGCGCGAGCGGCATGCCCACCGAATGCATGCACGGCACCACGCGCATTGTGTCGCGGTCGATCTCGGCCAGCACGGGCAGGCCGATCCGCGTCATGATGCGCATGTTCACGACCACGTAGGGTGAGTCAGTGAGTTCCACGCCGATGCGCGACATGGGCGACCCCACCGGCCCCATGCTGAATGCCAGCACGTACATCGTGCGCCCGCGCATGCAGCCGTTGAAGAGGACCTTCAGCTTGCGGCGCATCTCATAGGGATCGACCCAATTGTTGGTCGGCCCGGCATTATCTTTTGAAAGAGAGCAGATGAATGTACGATCCTCGACGCGCGCCACATCGCGGGGATCGGAGCGCGCATAAAAGCAGCCCGGCCAGCTTTGCTGGTTCAGGCGCGTGAAGGTTCCCGACGTCACCATCTCATCGCATAGCCAGTCGTATTCCTCTTTGCTCCCATCCACCCAATGAATGCGGGCCGGCTGCGTCAGTTCCGCCATCTTCTCGACCCAGCGGATGAGATGTTTGTTTGTTGTCAGGGGCTTCGCGATGCTGGTCTTCCCTTGTTTCATGTATATTCCTCGTCTTCAGGCGATGGAGATGCAGTGACAGAGATTATGGACCGAACGACGCACGTCGAAAGCGAGTTCACCTTCAGCGTGAGCAGTTGCCGCACGGCAGGGTCATTCGGAGATACACCTGGGAATCTACGGGCGTTAACACCTTTATACGTAATGCTATCCCGGCCAGCGAGAGATGGGAAGCCGAAATATGACCACCCTTACAGTTTGCGGGTAAGCGAGTGCCCATCGGCGCGGCCTGCTCCAACCCTATTTCTCGCAGCGCGCGCAGCTTGAACCTGGAGATGCGCGGCCGACGGCCCAACCCAGCGATCCAGTGCGTTGAATACCGCGACCTCGCCTCAGGCGGTACACTCTTTGTGCGATTCGAAACAGGAGAAATCCCGGGGCTGAACCGAGCCCGCTGGAAGCGTGGCGCGAAACTGGAGCTACGTTCCGTGGCCTCATCCCGGAGCGGAAAGCCGTACCAGCGGCGCCACGAATGCAAGCAGCGCGCAGCGAATGAGGAACGATCGAATCCATGAGCGAGCAAGAGGCAAAATCTCTTCCTGAAAATGCATACCAGCCGCTGAAAGCCGGGGAAACCTACACTCCCATCGTCCGCGCGGAGATGACGGTACCGGAGATGACTGCGAGAGCCGTCCTTTGGGGCGTTTTTTTCTGCGTGATCTTTACCGTTGCTTCAGCTTATTCAACGCTCAAGGTTGGCCAGGGAATGGAGGCAGCAATCCCCGTCTCCATCCTCACCATCGGCCTGGCGCGGGCCTACCGGCGGCGTTCGAGCCTGCTTGAAAATGTGATCATCGACCGGCATGGGCGGAGCATCGGCCGCGGTGGTGGCCGGAGCAGTGTTTACGCTTCCCGCGCTCTACATTCTCCACCTCAATCCACCCCCGATCGAAACCGTCTTCATCTGCCTGGCAGGCGGATGTCTGGGCGTCCTTTTCGTCATCCCGCTGCGACGGTATTTCGTGCGCGAGATGCACGGGCAGTTTCCATTCCCCGAGGCAACGGCGATTACCGAGGTGCTTGTAACGGGTGAGAAAGGCGGATCCCAGGCAAAGTTGCTGCTGCAGGCGACGTTCATTGCAGGCTCTTGATTTTATTGTCACCACATTCCACGTGTGGCGCGAGTATCTGAATCTTCAGTTCATTCCGATCATGCGAACGACTTGGCTGATCGCGGTCGCATGGTCTTCAATTTCGATGCCATCGGCTTCATTCTCGGCCTTGGATACGTCATGGGGCTCCGCAGCGCGATGGTGTTTTGCGCGGGCGGCATATCTCGCCAATTTCGTGTTCGTCCCACTGGTCTGGTTTCTAGGCAGCCACGTTAATATGCCGGTGTACCCGGGAACTGTGCCGGTCAGTCAGATGTCAGCCGCCGCAATTTATGCGAGCTATGTACGCTACGTTGGGGTGGGCGCTATTGCGACAGCAGGCATTCTCGGCGTCATTAAGTCGCTGCGCGTGATTTCCGGCTCGTTCCGCATCGCGATGCGGGTATTTCACGCAAGCGATTCGCACAGGTGGAGGAACGCACAGATCGCGATGTCTCCGATGATAGCTATTCTGTTGGGAATCGTTATAAGCGCGATTGCAGTGGCGATCTTCTTCGGAAATTTCAGGTTTCATGGACGATGCTGGGCTGGGGCCTTTTCCTGACCCTGGTGTTTGCTTTCTTCTTTGCATCGGTGGCCGCAAACGCCATTGCCACCACGGCAAACAACCCTGCTTCCGGCATGACGATGTTGACCATGATCATTTCGTGCGTGGTGTTTTGAAGTTTGGGCTCTCGGGAACTACGGGCATGTTTTTTGTCATGGCTATCGCCGGGATGGTTTGCACGGCGCTTTGCGTTTCCGGCCAGTTCATTACCGATCTTAAAGCCGGCTACTGGCTCGGCTCGACTCCGGCCGCACAGGAAAAGGTAAAGTTTATCGGCGTGATTGCCGCGGCGGCTGCGGCTGGGCTTCACCATCGTGTTGCTGGCGCACACCTTCCAATTTGGCGAAGCAGCCCAGGGCGACCCGCGCCCGTGCTTGCCGCTCCGCAGGCTTCCATCATGAAGGCTCTGGTGGTGGGATTCATGAGCCGGCAGCCCGTCACCTATCTTCTCGTTCGGCATCGGCGCACTCATTACACTGGTGATGGAGATGCTTGGCAAATCGCTCGCATGGTCTTTGCGCTCGGCATTTACCTGCCGCTGAGTCTCACCACGCCGATCCTGGCGGGCGGTTTCCTGTCGCACTTCGTCAACCAGCGCTCGGAAACACCGGCGGCGAACCCGGCAAGCGCATTCGCGAACGCGGCATGATTCTGGCCTCGGGCCTCATGGCCGGCGGCGCGCTGGGGGGCGTGCTGGGCGCGGCGTTGCGCATTCTGCCTTCGTTTCATGAAGATTTCATTCAAACCCCGTTCTACTCCTACGATCCCGTCTCGCAGTCGGTTTCCGCGCTGCTGTTTATCGGCTTATGCCTGTATGTCTGGTTCGGTTCCCTCAGAAAGGAGAAGCAAGACTCATGAACCAACTTGAGAAGTATGTCGCTGACGCTGTGCTCGGTATCGACACCCTCTGGGGCGGTGACGTCATGTGTCCTTCGGGCACAGGCCGCTTCATCGCCGACTCGTGGTTCTCCGACGAGCCGTTGCCGGTGGCCTATACACACCCGGCCGCCGAACGGTTACGGCAGTCCGGAGGGGTGTGCGCAAAAAGCATCGATCGCGATGCGGTGGAGATCTACCTGCGCGAAGCGAAGCTGCCTGCCGCGATCGCGGGCCTGCGCCACGAAGCTACGCGCTCGAGCGAATCGCGCAGCTCCTATTTGAGCGGCCTGGCGCTCAGCCTTGAAGTGATGTGGGACCTCGCCATGGAAGTCCTCGGCAAGGGCGATCCGGTTCCCTACACTCGCGCCGTCGAGGCCTCGACTGGCAAGCCCCCCGAACCATCGCACCCTGAAGCCAAGCGCGAACGTGTCGCAGAACTGCTCGGCCACGCCGGCTATTCAACGTCGCAGGCCGGCGGAATCCTTGCCGCCGTGGACGCCTGGCGGTGCGACCGCGTCACTCCCATGGCCTCGGTAAAGGCCCTTGGAGCGGCGGTCATCGCGCACTTCGACGCGCTCAGCGCGAAGAATCTCGTCCCCCATCTGCCTAAAGAACTGGCGCAGGTGCCGCGCGCCAACATCGATTTTCTGCCCATCAAAGAAGCGTGGTTCTCGGGCTCCATGAACTACATTGGCCGCGCGCGCACTCTTACGGGCGCTCCAAAATACGAAGCGACCTACGAGATCAATGCTTCGCTGCAGATTTCCTATCCGGAATTCGAGCAGCTCGTGAGCCACGAAGTCGTTCCCGGACACGTAACCACCTTCGCCTACTTGCAGGACCTCTACGTGCGCGGCAAGGCAGGCTTCGAAGCTACCGTTCTTACCATGAACACGCGCGCTGCAACGCTCTTTGAGGGACTCGCCAACAACGCAATTCTTATTGCGCACGGGGTCGCCGAAGTGGAAGATCTGCCCGACGAAGACCTGCAGATCGGAGTGCTCCTCGCGCTGCTGCAGGACGATGCCAAGAACCAATCTTCGTACATGACATGGGGCGAGCGTCGCGAGCAGAAGGAAGTTGCGGCAACCCTGCGAAAGGATTTTCTCGTCACAGAAGAACGGGCCGACAAGCTCTCCGGCGCGTGGGGCCGTCATCCGCTCCTGGGACGCATGTATCTTCCCGCTTATCGAGCCGGCACTGAAAAAATCGCCGAGCTTCGTCGCCTGCACCCGGCCGCGCAGGTTCTACCTGCAATTTATGGCTGCCACGGGCTTGTCGACATCCAAACCGTCGATCTGGTTCTGAAGAAGTAGGATGCGCCTTCGCAAATTGCTTTGAGGCCCAGCTTATGATTAGTGCCCGCACGGTCGTCACCGCAAAGAGGCTCTTTGACGGTCGAAAATTGGTTAACGACCCTGCGCTCGTCATCGAAGACGGCCACATCGCATCGATCTCGACACGCGAAGCAAGCGACCGGCCGGCTGGTGCGCGCGTTCTCGACTTCGCCGGCGCGACGCTGGCTCCATCTTTTTTCGACATTCATATTCATGGCGCGGCCGGCCACGACGTGATGGAAGCCACGCCCGAGGCGCTCGCCGCCGTTGCGAGGTTTCTGGCCTCGCGAGGAACCGGCAACTTTCTGGCGACGACAGTGACCGCTCCTCTCGATGCGACATTGCGCGCAGTTGACGGATTGGCAAAGCTCATCGAGCATCCAAGCAGCGATGGGGCGTCCCGCTTGCTCGGAATTCACTTGGAAGGACCATTTCTCTCGCGCGAAAAGCGCGGCGTGCAGCCGGCCGAACATCTGCTGGCACCGAGTATCTCCACCTTCGACAGGCTCTTCGATGCGAGCCAGGGGCACATTCGCTTGATGACGCTTGCGCCGGAACTGCCGGGCGCAGTCGAGCTGACCGTACACGCCACAAAACGCGGCGTTCGCGTGTCGCTCGGCCACTCGAATGCCACTGCCGCAGAAACGCGCGCTGCGATTGCCGCAGGCGCAGTGAGCGCGACGCACACCTTCAACGCCATGCGCGCGCTCGACCATCGCGAACCCGGCATTTTGGGCACGATGTTGACCAATGATTCTCTTTACTCTGAATTCATTTGCGATGGCGTGCACTCCGACCCTGACATCGCCCGGCTGTGGTGGCGCGCTAAGGGGTCGGAGCGCGCAATCCTCGTGACAGACTCGATGAGCGCGACCGGCATGCCCGATGGCGAGTATCAACTCGGCGGCTTCGCCGTGCAGGTGGCGCAAGGACGCGCGACGCGCGACGGTGTGCTTGCGGGCGGCGTGCTCACGCTCGATCGCGCACTCCAGAATTTCCTGACCTTCACCGGCGCGCCTCTGGACCAAGGCCTACGCTTGATCACCACCAATCCGGCTCGGCTGCTGGGCCTCGAAAATCAAGGAGGCGGCCTTGCGGCCGGACTCCCGGCAAATCTTGTTGCTGTAACCCAGGAAGGCAATTTGGTCGCTTCCCTCGTGAACGGAAAACTCGTGGCCGGTGCAGGCGCCTGATCGATGCGGCTTCTGCTCAATGGTTCGCCACCGAATGCGTTGCGCGCACGTCTATTGTCTTCGAGAGGTCACAATCTGGTGAAGTTGGGAATCAGCATCCTGGCCATCGGCGTTCTTTGCGGCCTTTCACCCGTGTGCGCGGCCAGTGCAGAAAGCGCCGGCGGGCCAATCATCGTTGGCTACGTCTTTCCGAGCGGCGCTATTCTCGCCCCGGGACAGATCAACGCGCACAGCTTGAATCGCATCAACTTCGCCTTTGCCGCCATCAAGGATGGCCGGCTCGCGACAGCGTCTCAGGCCGATGTACAAAACCTTGGGATGCTGACCGCGCTGAAGAAAGCGAATCCATCGCTGACGATCCTGATTTCAGTGGGTGGATGGTTGGGCTCGGGAGGCTTCTCCGAAATGGCGCTCACGGCTCAAAGCAGAAAGGTCTTCATCGACAGCGTGATGGAGTTCCTTTCGCGCTACGATCTCGACGGTCTCGATGTCGATTGGGAATATCCCGGCCTGCCGGGCGCAGGCCACGTTTTTCGTGCACAAGACACGCAGAACTTTACGTTCCTGATGGAGGAACTGCGCGCGCGATTTGACCAGGAGGAGAAGACCATCGGCCGCAGGCTCTATCTCACGCTTGCCGCGGGAGCTTCCGACGAGTATCTTCAGCACACTGAAATGGGCAAGGTGGAGCGCTACGTCGACTCCATAAATCTGATGGCGTACGACTTTAACGAAGCGCCATCGAATGGCCTCACCGGGCACCAGTCCCCGCTTTTCACCGACCCGGCGGGCCCCAACAAGGATTCGGCGGACGCTTCAGTGCGCGCCTTCGAACGTGCCGGAGTACCCGCGGGAAAGTTGATTCTCGGCGTGCCCTTTTACGGCCGCTCGTGGCGGCAAGTGAGAAGCGAAAACAATGGACTCTTCCAGCCCGGGAAGCCGGCGCCGGTCGATTTCATCCCTTTTGCAACAATCAATTCGACCCTGCTTGGCCAGGGATATACGCGCTACTGGGATGCGGCAGCTTCGGCGCCGTACTTGTACAGCCCCGATCAGAAGATCTTTGTGTCTTATGACGATCCTGAGTCACTCGCGGCGAAATGCAGCTATGTGCTGGCGCACGGGCTTGGCGGCATCATGTTCTGGAAGTATTCCGACGACCCCGACGGTATGCTTGTCGGTGTTATCGATCACGGGCTGCATCCGACCACGGCGGCACACGAGCCTTGAGCTATGCCAAAGCGCACTCTGCTGAAGCTTGCGAGCGCGCGGCGCGCCTTGCGTGATAACCTTCCGCCAGCGAAGTTTGCGACAGATGACCCATATGAAAAAAGCGACAAGTATTCTTGCAGCAATCGTTTTCCTTGGTGTGATGTCGGCCGCGTTAGAGGCGCAACAATCCGGACAAGACGGGCAAGCGGCTTGCACCCCCGCCACATGCGCGTATCTGAATTCTGCGCTCCCTCCAGAACAGCGCGCAGAGGACCTCGTGCACCGGATGACTCTCGAAGAAAAGGTGAGCCAAATGGGGGATGTCGCGCCGGGCATTCCGCGGCTGGGCATTCCCGCCTACAACTGGTGGAACGAGGCGCTGCATGGCGTGGCGCGCAACGGCTTCGCAACCAATTTTCCTGAATCCATCGGATTGGCGGCTACGTTCGATACGACACTCATGCAGCAGGTCGCGCGGGTAATTTCGGTCGAGGGCCGCGCCAAGTACAACGAGGCCCTGCGTGAAGGCGATCGGAGCCGCTTCGCGGGACTCACATTCTGGTCGCCGAACGTCAACATCTTTCGCGATCCGCGCTGGGGCCGGGGAATGGAAACGTACGGCGAGGATCCCTTCCTGACCGCAAGCATGGGCGTTCAATTCGTCGAAGGATTGCAGGGCGACAATCCGAAGTACCTCGAACTGGTCTCCACACCGAAACACTTCGCGGTGCACAGCGGCCCCGAACCGCTGCGCCATGGATTTAATGTCAATGCCTCGCCGCATGACCTGGAAGACACATACCTCCCCGCGTTTCGCGCCACGATCATGGAAGGCCACGCGGACTCGATTATGTGCTCATATAACGCCGTCGACGGCACGCCCGCTTGTGCGAATTCCACGCTGATGCAGCAAACCCTACGCGACGATTGGAAATTTTCGGGCTTCCCGGTTTCAGATTGCGATGCCGTGGCCGATATTGCGCGCGGCCATCATTTCGCTGCGAATATGGACGAGGCAGCCGCCGATGGCGTGAAGGCAGGCACGGACCTGGATTGCGGCGGAACCTACGACAATCTCGTGGCGGCGGTTCACGATCATCTGCTGAGTGAAGCGGACATCGACAAAGCGGTCGTGAGCCTGTTCACGGCGCGCATGCGGCTGGGCATGTTCGACCCTGCGGCCGACGTGCCCTTCAATGCGATCCCGTACTCTGAAGTGAACTCGCCCGCGCATCGCCAGGTTGCATTACAGGCGGCTCGCGAGTCGATTGTGCTGTTGAAGAATCGCAACGATATTCTTCCGCTGAAGCCGTCGATCCGGAAGATTGCGGTGATCGGTCCCGACGCCGATCTGATCGAGTCGATCGAAGGTAATTACAACGGCACGGCACCAAACCCGGTGACGCCGCTCGATGGATTGCGCAAGCAATTCGGCAGTGCGAACATCCTCTACGAGCCGGGATCGGTTCTGGCCGCAGGGACGCCAATTCCGATTCCTTCAGCTTATCTGCGCACCGATGCGACGCTGAGTACAGCCGGCCTGAAAGGCGAGTACTTCGACAACCTGAATTTTACCGGAACGCCAAATTTGATCCGCGTGGACGCCAAGATCAACTTCGACTGGAATCGCGTGGCTCCCTCGCCGAACTTCCCCTCCAAGGTATTTGCCGTGCGATGGACGGGTGAACTGCTGCCGCCCGCGGCCGGCGAATACGCACTTAGTTTCCGTGGCCCGCGGCCCCCGCAGCCGCCCGGCGCGATGGCGGGCGTCCAACAGCCTGCGCAAGCCCCGCAGGACCGCATTCGCATATTTGTCGACGGCAAGCTGGTGGTCGACAGCCACAGCAACCCGCCCATTGCGCATCTCACCTTTGCTGACACAAATCCGCACTCGATTCGCGTGGAGTATGTGCACGAGCTGAACGATCGAAGCATCGGTCTTGAGTGGGAGCCGCCGGCGGGCAGCTTGCTCGCTCCGGCAATCGCGGCCGCCAAAGAGGCCGATGCAGTGATCGCGTTCGTAGGGCTTTCTCCGAATCTAGAAGGCGAAGAGATGAATGTGCACGCAGAGGGGTTCGACGGCGGCGACCGGACGCGCATCGAACTTCCGGACTCGCAGGAGCACTTGCTTGAAGCATTAAGTGCCACGGGTAAACCACTCATCGTCGTACTCACGGCCGGCAGTGCCTTGGCTGTTCCGTGGGCGGAAGAACATGCCGATGCGATTCTTGAAGAATGGTATCCGGGTGAAGAAGGCGGCGATGCCATTGCGGAGACGCTTGCGGGGACCAACAATCCCGCGGGCCGGCTGCCTGTAACGTTCTACCGCTCTACTTCCGATCTGCCGGCGTTTACCGATTATTCGATGAGCAACAGAACCTACCGTTATTACACGGGCGAGGTTCTGTATCCATTCGGGTACGGCCTGAGCTACTCCGCGTTCAGCTACGACACGCCGGAATTGAGTTCGAAGCAGATCCAGGCCGGGGCCTCAGCGACTGTGACGGCATCCCTGCGCAATACAAGCAATCGTGACGGCGACGAAGTGGCCGAGCTTTACATTGTGCCGCCGCAAACCGCGGTGTCGCCTCACTTGGAGCTCGAGGGCTTTGCCAGAATTCACGTGCAGGCCGGCGCCACGCGCAGCGTGCAATTCACTCTGACCCCGCGCGAACTAAGCGAGGTGGATGTGAACGGCAATCGCGCCGTCGTTCCCGGCGATTACAAGATCTATGTTGGCGGGGGACAGCCGGGACCAGGCATTCCTGCGGCGACTCTTCGCATTTCAGGCACGATGCCGCTGCCGAAGTGAGCAGGCGCCGGTGAGGAATCGGCGCCAAGTTCGCGCGGATTATCGATCGAGCGTCCGGATCTTCGCAGCGATGAAATCGTGCACATACATCAGGCTGGTCGGGCTCGCGACCGTCTCTGCGTCTTTCTCGCCTGCTTCGTGAATCAGAAGAAGCGGCCGGGGATCCCATTGGCCGCCGTGTGAGACGCGTTCGTCTTCCGCGCTCCAGCCCGGTTGCGGCCGCCAGAACTGTGTGCGCCAGGAGTGGTCGCCTTGCACAATGACTGTAGTGTCCGCCCAACGCGGCTGAGCCTGGAGTTCATTGAGCATCTGGCCCAGGAGCCGGTCAGCATAATCGAGTGAATCAAGATACGAGCCGCCAGGACCGAAGGTACGCGTGTGCCGGTTCCAGAACTCCGGCGGGTGGGGCAGCGGTAGATGGATGTAAATGAGATCGGCATTACTGGTGGCCAGCGTCGCGAGCGCGTGCTCGCTCATGTCCTTCACTGAAGCAACGTGCCCCCTCGACTTCCACGCTGCAGTGTCGGCCCAAGCCCTTGCCGGCATGGTCGATTGCTCTGCCAGAAGTCGCAGTGGAAACCAGACATTTTCAGCAAAGCTGGCGTCAAGGTCCGTGGGCCCCCGGTCCTGTGCATCGTCGTTTGACCAATAGCACTGCGTCGCCGTCCCAGCAAAAACCGGGCAATAGGTGATGCACCATCCTGCGATCGACGTCGTCACCCCGTGCTGCTTCGCGATGCCAAACAGCGACGAGTTGACGTCGAATGTCTCCCAATGCGGCGAATCGATGGTCCGCACCAGGTAGCGGTGGTCGGCCGTATAAGTCACCGTCTTCACAATGCGGCCCAGCAGCAGGCTCGGGACTACTTGCGTCGTCCAGTACGCGATGGGCTGCACATCGGTGTAAAGCGTGCTCTCGCTGCGCAGGCGATCGAAATTCGGAAGCTGCAGCGACGGGTCGCGAGATTCAAATACAGGTTTGTAGGCCAGCTCGTCGAAGAGAATCCAAACCACGCGCGGTTTATTCGCGGGCTGCGTCGGAATCGGCGCCGCATACGCCTGGGGGCCGGGGCGCCACATCGCCGCGCGGACTAATTGCACGGTCGTGACGAGCGCAAAAACAGCGAATCCGGTCAGGATGATGCCGCCGGCCTCGCGAAGCTTCACCGCCATCGGGCGGATGCGCAGAATGAGAAATCCGAGCAAGGCCAGCCAAACCAGGCTGGCTACCAGCACCGCTGCATTCGGCACCGGGAACGGAAAAACGTTCAGATTGCGCAACAGCAACAGTGGAGGCATCGCGGCCATCAGGATCCAGCACAGCGTCGGCCACCACTTCAACTTGCGCAAAAGCGCCATGACAACCAGGAAGACGAGAGCGACGATGACCAGATCAGTGAACTGCGCCAGAGCGATTTTAGTGAGCGGAAAGGGCGTGCGCATGCGCTCATCGCCTGTGGAAGTTGTCAGATCGATGTAGTTAGGCAGGAGCAGAATGGCGGCAAAGCCGAGCGCTTGAGCGATTCTTTTGGTCATCCCACTCCTGTTTCGAGATCATCGGCGGCCTCGGGCACGCCAGTGCCAGATTACAGCCGCTCAAGCAACAGCAGCACGCGTCCATTGTCGAGCGCGCATCGATCCGCGAACTGGAAGAACGGCGCGAATGCCTCGTTCAAGTCGTTTTCACTCAGATGCCCGTAGAGTTCATCGCGGCCGCGCAGCCATTCCTGATACATCGGATCCGAGGGCGGTACCCACTCCAGTACCAACCATCGCCGCGTGAGGCTCGCGCAGAGTTCGCCGATGTGCCTGAGAGGCAGTTGCTCGCGCAAGATCAGGTGATGAATCACGGCAAGCATTAGAACCAGGTCGAATTTGCCGGTAAGGCGATCGAGTAATGAGAGCTGCTCACGATTACGCCAGCCTGCAGCGGGCGTGGGCCGGGCGATATTCGCCACGAGCGCCGTTATGGGCTTTGCCTCTTTGGCCGCCCTTCGCCACAGCGTTTCAAGCGCCGCGGGATCGCTGTCGAGCGCGACGACCTTCGAGCCGTTGTTCGCTGCGATAAGGGAGTACGTCCCGGTGTTCGCCCCAATGTCGAGCACCTCAGCCGGTCCGCACCGATGCAGCACGTTCTTCACGAACTCCTGTTTTTCATCGTGATCGGCGGCACGGTAATGCGCGGCAGTCTGCGTGTATTCGCTCCACTGGCTGCGGTTGCGCACCTTCGCCGTATGCCGAATCTGTCTCTCCAAACGTGCAATGCGCTTGAGCAGGATGTGCGTGGCCAGTTCGGGATCCATTGCAGCAGGCGTTTTCGCGTAGCCCTGTTTCGTGCCTCGCTTTTCGAATAGCGCGGCCAGCGTAACCACGTCCAGCAGATCGGGGCTGAGCCGTCGCCGGAACGGCAATGCCTTATAGAGTTCAGCCGGCTCGTAGCCATCGCGGGCGAAAAGCGTGGCCTCCAGAGGCCAGCTCAGATATTTGGCTGCGATCAAAGGAAGAAGAAAGGTGCGCACAAACTGCCCGTAGGCGAGCCACACCCCAGAGTGGGGGTCGCGCCGCTCGAACGACAAAACATCCACGAGGACGGGCTTTGCCCCTGCAAATACGATGTTCAGCGGCGTGGCATCTTTCAGCGTCCAGCCCGACTCAATCGCCTGTCGCGCTACCCGTAGAGTAAGCTCAGCAGCGGAGCGCCACTGTGCCGGCGTCCACTCCCACGGGTAGCTGATGGGATCGAGGCGCGGGTGCTCGAGCCAGAATTCGCCGGGCGCGATGAAAGAATGGTCAGCCGGTGTCGCAATTCGGCTGGAAATCAGGTCGCCGCTCCGTTCAAGTGCGGCCCGCAGTGGTGATGCTAGAAACTCCTGCGTCTCGGCCGCTGCGAATCGGCGAACCTTCCTGAAGGCGCTGCCGTCAACGAGCCTCAACTCTCCGGCAGGGTCGCGGAAGGTCGGTTCGGTATCAGTGCTTGAACAGAGCGGTTGCTGTTCGCATGCAGAAAGCACGGGCAGGCCAATCACGCGCGGGGCGAGCTCTCAACGTCGGCGGCACTCCCCATTACTTTGGTCTCATGCTTGACGCTCGGGGGGCGGTGCAAGAACGCATAGATCTTGCGGCGCAGATACCAACCGGTAGCCACCAGAGCCGACCCTGCTGCTTGAATGGCCAATAGACCATTGCCCGGATCGGCGTACGCGTAGGCGGGGCGCTCACACAAAATCGCAGCGCCTAAAACCATCAAGAAGATCGGTAAAGCCTTCAGGACAAACCTCATATCGCTCGCTGGCTACTCCTGGATCCGATGGATATCCGCGCCGGACGCTCATCGAACTGGCCGCCCGTTTGAGGAACTGAAATCCACCCTTTGTGACATAGACGTGAAAACGCCGGTTCGAGTTTAGGGCAGATTCATATAGCAGGACCGCCCGGAATCACTTGTTTTAACCCACCAAAGTCGCACAAGTTCCGCAGATGTCGGGAAGAAGCTTCAACCGTACCCACCCTTACTCCAGGCGCAAGGGGCATCAGTCGCCGAATTCGAGATCGTCAAAACGGCGCCACTTGTACACCGCAATTGAGATGATCCAGCTGAGGGCAAAGATTCCGACGATGCAGTATCCGAGAGTGCCAAAGTTGCCGTTGAGCCTCAACACCGCCTCCCAGAAAACCCCGCCCAGGTGGAATTGGCCCGCAATCAGGCCAAGAGCTTCAACGCCGCCCACCGCGAGCGCCACCACAACCGAGACAAAAGTGATGGTCAGGTTGTAGTAAAGCTTGCGCACCGGCTTGATGAAGGCCCATCCGTAGGCTCCCAGCATCAGGATGTTGTCGGTGGTATCGATCAGCGACATGCCTGCGGCGAAAAGTGCGGGAAAAGCCAGGATCGACCATAGCGGAAGCCCCTTTGAGGCTTCGGCCGCGGAAATTGCCAGCAGACCGATCTCCGTCGCCGTGTCGAAGCCCAGCCCGAACAGCACTCCCAGGGGATACATATGCCAACTGCGGCGAATCATGGCAAACATGGGCCGGAAAAGCCGCGCCAGAAAACCACGGCTCGCCAGCAACATGTCGAAGTCCTCGTCAACGTAGGTTGCGCCGTTGCGCACGCGCACGAACGCACGGTAGATCGAGACCATCACGACGATGTTCACTATGGCGATGCCAAACAGGAACAGTGCGGAGACCAGCGTGCCGATCAGTCCGCCGATCATGCGCGCACCGTCCATGCGGTGCTGCAGCGCAAGCGCTGTGGCCGCTATGGCAGCAGTACCCAGGAACACAATTGTCGAGTGGCCAAGGGAGAACATGAAGCCGACAGCGACCGGACGCTTGCCTTCCTGCATCAACTTGCGCGTCACATTGTCGATGGCTGCAATGTGGTCGGCGTCCACGGCATGACGCAGACCGAAGCTGTAAGCGAGAAGGGCCGTTCCGAGCAACAGCGGATAGTGGCGAAACGCGATGGCCGCCCACAGCCAACTGGCTGCATTCAAGGCAAGCAAAAGAGCATAAATTCCCAGCACCTTGCCGCGCAGATTCCCGGGCGCGTCGTCGAACAGATGGCGTAGCGTGGGGCGCCGCCCAGGAGTCGTTGGCCGTGCGGCAGCCAAGTGATTCATTGCTGCCGCTCCGCTGCAAAATCACCTAAGTTCGCGGCCGCACCAACGCGAACCTGCTTTAAAGCAGGATGCGCCGCAATGCGATTCAGGCCGGGATGGATAGCGTTATCAATGGCCCAATATTACCATTTTGAAATTCGTGCTATCAACCGGAGGACTCGTTTTTTTCAGGTGCAAATCTGCATTCGTGCGCGTGCGGACAGGCATGCATGCGGCGCCCGTATGAAAGTTAAGGCTGTTTGCAGAGGTTACTGCGTCGGCGCTGACGTCGCCTTGGATGCGGCCGCAGCCGGAGCAGGCTTGGGCTTCGGTGCCTCTTTGCGCCCCGGAGCCAGAATGGCGTGCAGGATGGTGCCCTCCATCCGAGGCATGAATTCCACAATGCCCGCGTCGCCAATGTCCTTAATCAGCCGGTTGATGATGTTGTAGCCGAGATCGCGGTGCGCCATCTGCCGGCCGCGGAAACGGAGGCTGGCTTTTACCTTGTCCCCCTCGCCCAGAAAGCGCACGGCCTGGTTCTTCTTGGTCTGGTAATCGTGCTCGTCCACGGTCACCGAGAACTTCACTTCCTTGAGCGTGATGACCTTCTGTCGCTTGCGTGCAGCGCGCTCGCTCTTCTCTTTTTCGTAAAGAAAGCGACCGTAGTCCTGGATGCGGCAGACCGGCGGGACAGCGGTCGGCGACACTTCCACCAGATCTAAGCCGCGCTCGCGGGCAATCTTCATGGCCTCGAATGGTGCAAGGATCCCAAGTTGTTCGCCGTTTTCATCAATGACGCGAATCTCGCGCGCACGAATCCGCTCGTTGATGCGGATAAAGGACTTTGCCGAACGTTTATCGAATGCGATGGCGCTCCTCCATTACGATGCTGCGCGGGCCTGGACCAATTGCCCGGTGGGCCGCAGCGGCACGAACGCAAACTGAGTATAGCATTGGCTCGGCTCTGATAACCAAGGCGTTAGAGGCGTTTGACATGACGAAAGCCGACTTTGTAGGATGCTTATGTCAGTCTGAAGCCCCTTCTCGTTTGTTGGTAACGAGCTTCAATCCTCGCACGTCAAAGCCTTGGAACAATGATTGCAGTTAAGGAGCTTACCAAACGGTACGCGCGCACGACTGCCGTTGATCGGATTTCATTCTCTGTAGAAAAGGGCCAGATCGTCGGTTTCCTCGGCCCCAACGGCGCCGGAAAAACCACCACGATGCGCGTGCTCACCTGTTTCTTGCCGCCCTCGGCGGGCACAGCAACAGTTGCAGGATTCGATGTCCTGGAACAGCCCCGCGAGGTCAAGAAACGCATCGGCTACCTGCCCGAGTCGCCCCCGCTTTACCCCGAGATGGAGACCGCGGAGTATCTGCGTTTCGTGGGCAGGCTCAAGGGCCTGCGCGGCCCCGACCTCGACAAGCGTGTGGATTATGTTTTGGGGCGCTGCTTCATCGCCGATGTGAAATCGAAGCTTTTGGGAAAACTCTCGAAAGGCTATCGCCAGCGCGTGGGGCTGGCACAGGCGATCATTCACAACCCCGAAGTGCTGATCCTGGACGAACCGACTGCCGGCCTCGATCCAAAGCAAATCAACGAGACGCGCGATCTGATTAAGAGCCTTGCCGGCGATCACACGATCATTTTGAGCACGCACATCCTTCCTGAAGTGGAACAGACCTGCGAGCAGGTCATCATCATCAACAAGGGCAAGGTGGTCGCTACCGATTCAGTACGGAATCTCGAGACCCGTACGCGCGGCGTGGAGTCGGTGCTTGTAGAAGTGGCCGCACGCGATGGAGCGCTGAGTTCGGAAGCAGTGCAGCACAGGCTCGAACAAGTGCCGGGCGTCTCGCAGGTTGTCTGCAAAGATCCGAAGGATCATCGGCTGATCTGCGAAGTCGAGAGCCAGAAGGGACAACTGAACCGCGGAGACCTGGCGCGCGCCGTCGTGGAGTCGGGTTGGGATCTGAATGAGCTGCGTGCGGCGGGCATGAGTCTGGAGGAGGTCTTCCTTGAGCTCACGGAAAGCACGCCGGAAAAAGACGCCGCGGAATCCACCGATGCGGAGGCGGCAGCTACGGAAACTACGAATCCTGAAACCTCACAAGAGTCGCAATCATGAGAAACATCTGGACCATTTGCCGCAAAGAGCTGGGAAGCTATTTCGTCTCCCCGATCGCCTATCTCCTGTTGACCATGTTCGCTCTTATCTTCGGCTTCTTTTTTTGGAATGCTTTGAGTTTCTTCGTGGTGGAGGGCATGGAGATGCAGCTCCGCGGAGAAGCCGTTCCGATGAACATCAACGAGCAGATCATCCGGCCGCTGCTGATGAATGTGGGTGTGATCTTCCTCTTCCTCATTCCCTTGATCACGATGCGACTTTTCGCAGAAGAGAAACGCTCGGGAACCATCGAGCTGCTGGCAACTTCCCCGGTCCGCGACATTGAAATTACTCTGGGCAAATGGCTCGCCGCATTAATTCTCTATGCGTGCCTGCTCGGATTCACAGCACTGAACTTTGCATTTCTCTTTATCTACGGCAGGCCCGATTGGAAACCGCTGGCAGTCGGCTATCTCGGCCTGCTGCTGCAAGGCGGTCTGCTGCTCGCAATCGGCACGTTTATTTCGACGCTCACCAGGAATCAGATTGTGGCAGGCGGAGCAACGTTTGGAATTTGCCTGCTTCTGTGGGTCTTTGAATGGGTCAGCGGCTACGATTCTGCCACCTGGGCTACCGTGCTCTCGTATCTCTCCGTCATCACGCACTTCGAGTCTTTCTCCAGAGGAGTTATTGCCACGAAAGACCTGATTTTCTATCTCACGGGAATCTACCTGGGACTTTTTGCAACCGCGCGATCGTTGGAGTCTCTGCGATGGAGGTCGTAGATGGCCAACCGGTGGCTTAAAGCGCGGCAAACCAGGTACGCAGCCTATGCCTTCGCGTACGTTCTGGTTGTGATCACGGCGGTGGTTGTCGCCAACATCCTCGGAAATCGGTACAACAAATCTCTGGACACAACTTCAAACAAACGCTACAGCCTTTCACCGCAGACCGCAAAAATCGTGAAAGGGTTGAAGCAGAACGCGACCATCACCTACTTCAACCAGAGCACGCGATTCAGCGACGGCAAAGATCTGCTTGACGAGTATGCGAACCTTTCGCCGCGTGTTCATGTCGATTATGTCGACCCCGATAAAAGCCCCGAGCTTGCACGCGCGAATGGAATTCGCGACTACGGCACCGCCGTTGTGCAGATTGGAGGCAAGAAAGACACTGCCAAGAGCATGACCGAAGAAGGCATCACGGGCGCCTTCATCCGCGACCTCAAAGGCAACACGCGCACCGTCTGCTTTGTAACCGGCAGCGGTGAACACCAGATTGACAACACCGATCGCGACGGCCTTTCCCAGTTCAGCGATCTGCTCGGCAAAGAGGAATACAAGACAGAGGCGGTCAACCTGCTTGAGAAGGCGCAGGTCCCGGACGACTGCACCACGCTTGTTGTTGCCGGCCCGACGCGCGATTACCTGCAACCCGAGGTGGATGCGATCAAGACGTATGTTGAAGGCGGAGGGCGTGCGTTCATTCTGCTGGACCCGCCGCTCGATATGGGCCAGTCAAACACTGCCGGCAACGATGCGCTGACGAGCCTGCTTGCAAGCTGGGGCGTCACGCTGGATAAAGATCTGGTGCTCGACTTCAACCCCATTGGCCAGGTTGTAGGGCTTGGCCCGCAAGTTGCACTCGTCACACAGTACGACTCGCAGCCGATTGTGAACGAGTTAAAGGGAACGGCTGTGGGGCTGCCGATTGCGCGCTCGCTCGAGAGCAAAGATACCGGGAAGACCACTGTGCAGGATCTGTTCAGTTCATCGGCCAGTAGCCTTGCGACGAGCGATCTAAATTCTGCTTCAATCAATCTGCGCGACCCGAAAAACAAGAAAGGGCCGTTCACCTTGGCGGCGGCCGGCACCTATGACACCGGCAAGCCGAACTCGCAGGGGCGATTCGTAGTTGTCGGCAGTTCTTCGTGGGTAGCCAACCGGTTCATCGGCTTTAACGGTAACAGCGACCTTGCCCTGAATTCGGTGAACTGGCTGTCTTCGGACGAGGATCTGATTTCGATCCGGCCCAAGCCGCCGGAAGATCAACACATCACAATGACACGCGCGCAATTGAATCGCGTGCGGCTTACCAGCCAGTTCGGATTTCCACTGCTGGCGATCGTTGTCGGGGTTGTGATCTGGTGGAAGCGCAGATGACGGCAAACGTTCGCACGAATTCAATTGAAATGCGAAGAGCGCTATGAAGCTTCGTGGCCTGATCATTGCCGTTGTGGTTCTTCTTGCTCTTGGTGGAGTGCTTTACTGGTCGAATCACCATAAGGCTTCAACGCCGAGCACGTCATTGTCGTCGACCGCCTCGCCTTCGATCCTCAAGCTGAATCAGGCCAGCATGACCGGCCTCACTCTGACCGACAAGGGATCCGCGCCGGTTACGCTGGTCAAACAAAATGATGACAGATGGCAAATCACCGAACCGAAGGAACTGCGCGCCGATCAGGACGGAGTCACCAGCCTGCTCTCGACCTTGTCAAACCTGAACGCGGATCGCGTCGTTGAGGAGAAGGCTTCTAACCTGGCACAGTACGGGCTCGAAGATCCATCGGTGAGCGTGGATATTGAGACCTCGGATCACAAACAACGAAGACTGATGCTGGGCGACTCGACGCCGGCAGGCGACGACGTTTACGCGATGCTCGGCGGAGACCATCGAGTGTTTACCATCGCTTCCTATGACAAAACCAGCATCGACAAAGGGTTGAATGATCTGCGTGACAAGCACCTGCTCACGGTGGATCCCGACAAAGTGAGTCGCGTGACGTTCGACAAGAAAGGGCAGACAATCGAGTTCGCACGCATCAGAGACGGCTGGCAGATTCTGAAGCCGGCGCCGTTACGGGCCGACAGCTTTGCCGTAGACGAACTGGTGCGCGGCGTTGCCGATGCGCGCATGGACTTAAACGGGAGCAAGAGCGATGCGGCGGCTGAGTTCGCCAAGGGAACTCCTGTGGCCACCGTTTCTCTCACTGGGGCTCGAGGCACCGAGACACTCGAGTTGCGCAAGAATGAGGATGACGATTACGCCCGTTCCAGCGCTTTGCCCGGGATCTACAAAGTCGATTCGATTCTCGACTCAACACTCAGCCAGAGCTTGAATAGTTTTCGCAACAAGAAGCTCTTCGATTTCGGCTTCGAGGACCCGAATAAGATCGAACTGCACGAGGGATCAAGGGTATGGTTCCTGTCGCGTAATGGCACCAATTGGTGGTCGAACGGGACGAAGATGGACGGCGCCGCGATTGAATCGCTTGTGGACAAGCTCCGCAATCTGGCGGCAACCGGCTTCCCCACCTCTGGGTTTTCAAGTGCGGCAATCCAGGTAATGGTCACTTCGGCCGGGGGCAAGCAGGTGGAGAAAGTGTCGATCTCGAAGTCCGGAGACCATTACCTGGCCAAGCGCGACAACGAGCCGTCTCTCTATCAGCTCAGCGCAAGCGACGTCAGCGATCTCACGGCCGCGATCAATGCGATCAAGCAGACGGCAATCGCGAAACACTGATGTTCTCGCCGATCCAGATCGAACCGCGCATTCGTCCGAGGGCTCTAGCGGCCGACCCCGCGTTTTCCCAGGTGATAGCTCAGTCCGGCGTTGTAGGTCAGCGAATCGAGTCCCGGATTGCTGTTTACGACAAACCCGTTCGAAAAATGAAAAAAGAGGAACCCTGTGCGAAGATCCCATCGGTCGGTCAGTCTGAACTGAGCGCCCAGGCTTTCTTGAAGCGTAAAGTTCTCATACGAGGCGTTCTTTGAGAGCGCCTTTTGCGTGAAGCCGATCAAGCCACCTTTAATAAACCAATAAGGCTTAATGCGCTTGCCGTCCAACCACATCATACGCAGGCCGATGGGCGCAAACTCCAAACCTGGAACGTGTTCACGATCAGTGGTCAGCGGATTTCCCCACACGTCGGTTTTGCTGGGTTGGGTGAGGATCACGAGTGGCATGATATCGGCGGTGTAGTCCATTCGCGCTCCGATGAATTTTCCCCACGAGTGCCGGTCATACTCCACAGCCGCGGTGTGCAGATTGCTCCACCATGAGTTGGCGAAGAAGTGGTAGTGACCGAAGGAGCCGATGGCTTCGTAGACCAACTCACTTTCAACTGGCTTTCGTTCATGGCGGTTGCTGCTGGACGCTGATTTGAGATGGGGAATCCAAATCAATCCTGTGGAGAAACGACCGAAGTTATTGGGCAGCCCCGGAATCCTGTACGGATACTTGAAGCTCAAACTCTGGAAAAGATAGAAATTCGTATACTGGTACCCGCCATCGAAACGAATCGCGAAATGTTTACTTACTGGAGTATCTATGCCGCCACCGAACAACGTGGTGAAGGAAGCACTGCTCCCTGGCGAACCGTTTGCGCCCCAATTCTGATTCAGCCCGACATCGCCAAATAGGGCCTCGCCGAAGACCGTTTCCTTGCCGACGTTGTAATCGTACTCGCCGCCTGCCGTAATGAAGAAGGCGTGCTGTGGGGCGCCAAGATTGGTTCCGTTGAAGGCTGCATAGTCAAGTTTTGGTCGCAGATGATGCCAGGCGGGAAATTCAACGGCTGCTTCCCACCCGAGCAGGGGTTGACGCGATCCGGGGACGCCGTTGAAGGAATTGGAGAGGGAAGTGAACCCAACGTAGATTTGATAAGGAGCGAGATCCCCAGACTGGGCAGTCATAAAGACCGGAAAGAAGAACAACGCAAACAGACTGAGAGACCGGGTGCGCATTCCCATTCTCCCGACACAAAGCGATTTGACTCCGGCTTTCAGGAACACATCCTCCCTCTCACATCGTACGGCCTGAAATCGCCAAGATGTACGGGATAGAAACTGTGTCTGGATCAAGCAATAAGAATAAAGGGAGCTCCCGCCTTCGACAAAGCGGCTTTCATCCTCCCGCCGAATTGAGTCGACCATCCGTTGATACATAACTGACTTCCCACCTGGAATGGCCAACCGCCCAATTCAGTGTCAGGCGCAGCACCTCATCCACTTGCCGCCCTGAATTCCCAAAGCAACCTGCCCGCCACACCGCTTCGTCTTTTGTGCATTTTCTCGGAGGCATGCACTTCAACTGCGCACCTTGCTGGCGCAGATCCCCGAACACCCGATCAGTCAAATCCAGGATCTGCCGGCCAGGAATATGGCTGCATCGCTCCAGACCCCACTCTTCTCAGGCCGACTAAGACACACTCATCAAAGTGTCCACCAAAAAACAAGCGAACACCTGACGACACACCCCACTGCTGTCAATAGAGACTGGCTGTACGCTTAAGATGAGCAACAGGATGCAACTCGTGTACACCGCTCGCTGAGTTTTGGTCATCACACAGCTCCGGGTTGAGCAGCAGGACCCCAAAAAACGAAGAGGCCGAACCGGGAGACGGTCGACCTCTTGCTTATTCTGAATCAATCCGCTTCAGGTTCCGCGGGCTCTTCCCTTGCGCTAGGAGAGCCTGTGAACCACTGGCTCAACGCAAACCGAAGGCGCCTATTTCGACGCCGCCTTCCTGCCGTGATGCCTCTCGGGCAGCGGCTTGCGCACTTCCGGCTTCACTTCGGTCTCATCCACCGGCGTGGTGCCAGAGACATCGGCGCCGAAGTTCGCACCTGCGGGTACAAGGTAATTCTGTACCTGCTGGCCGTCATTCGGGTCGGTGGCTACGCTGATGCGCGAAGCGTCAATGCCCTGCTCCGTCACCAGATAGTCCTTGGCGTTGACGGCGCGCTGCTCGGCGAAATGTTCCACCTTGGCGCGCTTGTGGCGCTCTGCGTATTTCTCTTCCTTATCAGTCTTCGCCTTCTCCTTGGCGTCGGATTCGCCCACCAGGACCGCCTTGGCGTCGGCCTGCTGCTTGAGGTCGAGGGCAACCTGGTCGAGGCAGGCCTTGGCTTCGTTGTCAACACGCGTCGGACGCAGCTTGTCGGTAGTGAAGCTGATGGAGCACAGCGTCTGGGTGTGAGGCTGCGGCGGCGGAGGCGGCGCTTCGATGGTCACGCTGGTCTGCGCGCTCGCCGAGTGCCCCTTGTCATCGTTGACGGTCCCGGTGATGCCAACCGCACCTGTCGGCGCACCCGCCGAAGAGTACTCAGCCGTATTTCCGCTTCCGGTGATGGTACCCGCCGAAGCCGAGTAGCTATAGGTCAGCGGCCGGTTCTGCGGGCTGACAGCGTTGCAAGTAACCGTGGATGTCTCGCCGGGCTTGATGGTGCTGGGGTTGGCCGAGCAGCTGATCGTCGGCGGCTCAAACTCCTTCACCGTCACGTTTGCCGAGCAGGTCGCAGTCTCCCAAGGCTTCAGGCCTTCCTTGCCCGACTTGCCTTCCTTGACGGTCGCCGAAATGGTGTACTGTCCTGGGGCCAGCGAACTGGTGTCCAGTTTGGCGGTGTTATCGGTGCCCGTTACGCCCTGACCCGACCAGCGTATAGATCACGTGATCTTTAGGGTTCAGCGCGCCCGCCGTTGCCGTGACGGTTACCGGCTCGCCAGGGAATACCGAATCAGGGCTGGCCGAGCAGGCCAGCGTTACAGGCGGCGGAGGCGCGATGGAGCCAAGATGGATAACAACGCCTGCACTTAGCCGCGCCGCATTAATGTTGGCGCGCCCGCCAGGAGGGAGGACTTGAGGCCCGAAGTCGGCGTGCATGTACTCGTAGTCCGCCTGGAAAAGGCGGATCGCCAGATGATGGTCGAACCACGGCGTTTCATAATCCATGCCGCCGCCGGCCGTAAGGTCAGGACCCCACTTGTAACCGTTCTTGTCTGGCCCATCGATGTAAGCCCCGCCGACTAAGGCATGAACAAAGGGCGTGATGTTCTCCGATGGGAAGCGGAAGATGATACCGCCGGAGAAGGTCGCGAATCCATCGTCGTTTCCGTGTGTACCGATGTTGGAGCCATTACTCGAGGAACCGCCCCACTCGTGTTCGGCTAACTCCGCCTGAATGCCCACAAAGCGATTGAAGTAATACGCGCCGCTCGCGATGGCGCCGACGTTGACGGCATCGTAAGCATAGGGTGACGTGGAGCCATTCGCCTGCGGAATTTGGACCGTTCCTTTGGGAGCAAGATAGCTGTAACCGGCGAAGATATCGAACCTCGACGGCGAATCACTCGATGAACCTTTTGTGGCTTTGGTTTGGGCCGACGAGGCCAAAGGAAATGAGATCATAAAGATTAATACGGAAACCAAGCCAACAAATTTCGAAACACGCGTTTGCATCGTTTTATCCTCCACAGATTGGCTAATGCAACCAGAAAGAAAACCGCGGGCTCTGATCGCGTAGGAGCAACACCCACTCAGGCGAACATCAGCCCGCTCGCGGGGTGTCGCGATGAACTTCCAGCACCCACTAAAGTACCACAAAGGTGGGATGGTTATTCGGGAGTTTCTTCAACAATTTGCTTGATTTAAGTCTCATCACCAAACTGCACATTACCGACATATATTACCTTAGTAATGCGCCAAGTTCCATAGGGAGCTCAACAGTTGAGTGTAGACCCACATCCCCAGCTACTGCTTTTTGTTAGAAGCACAATCTTCAAACAAAGTTGCTTCAAAACCTCAGAATTGAGCAGCTAACCGTCCTGAGTGACCGAAATTCTGTGCGTTCTATTCTTGCGAAAGTGGTGCCAGCGTGTGCAATTTCGGCGCCCAAGAAACCATAATAATAGAGATTCTGGGCAAGAAGCATGCCAGCTATTCTGGAGCGCAGTTAGATACTGATTGGAGTCATGAAGGAAGCAGAATGTTGATACGTTCCCGAGCCCCAGTACGCCTCGGCCTGGCTGGAGGAGGAACCGATGTCTCTCCATATTGCGATGAATATGGCGGAGCCATTCTTAATGCGACAATCGGCTACTACGCCTATGCCTCTATTGAGCCGCTGGATACTGGTTTCGTCCAATTCCATTCCAGTGAACGGGACCAGTTTGTCGAGTATGAGGCTGCGAGCTACCTTCAACCCGATGGTGCTCTCGACCCATTGAAGCATGTTTACAACCACGTAGTTCGAAAACTCAATGCAGGCCAGCCGCTTAGCCTCCGGCTTACCACAAGTGTGGATGTACCGGAGGGTTCGGGACTGGGCGGCTCGTCCACCTTGATCGTCGCCACTCTCAAAGCCTTTGCGGAGTGGCTGAATCATCCGCTCGACGATTATCAGCTAGCGCAAACCGCTTACGTGATTGAGCGCGAGGATGCAGGTCTGCTTGGTGGCCGCCAGGACCAATATGCCGCGGCGTTCGGCGGGTTCAACTTCATGGAGTTCGGCCATGGAGGCCAGGGTTCTGGTCAACCCGCTGCGGATTAGAAAAAGCGTCATCTCTGAACTCGAAGCTTCAATGCTGCTTTTTTATACGGGAACGTCCCGAGCTTCTTCGGCGATCATTGCGGAGCAGGCGAGAAATGTCGAGACGGGCAATGCGGATGCCGTCGAAGCAATGCACCAAATCAAGCGGGAAGCACTACGCATGAAAGAGTCCCTGCTGCGAGGAGACTTTTGCCTGTTGCATGAGGTGTTGCACTCCAGTTGGGGAAGCCGAAGAAACGTATGGCAAGCCAGATCGTCAACAAAAACATCGAGAGGTTGTATGCCAGAGCCCTCGAGGCCGGGGCCTACTGTGCCCGGATCTCCGGCGCCGGCGGCGGAGGATTCATGTTGTTTCTGACTGACCCAATGCGCAAAAGCCGGCTTGCTGAGGCTTTACGGAATTGTGAGAACAACGGTGTCGTTTACGGTTGTCATTTCACAAATGTCGGCGCTCGGCGTGGAGGGTCAGTCAGCCGCAATCGACCTGGAGTTGCAAAATGCGACGGTACGGTCAATGCGAACACCGCCTGCATGAGCGAAGTGCCTTCGTAGATCGTGCCAACATCTGCATCGCTATAAAGTTTCTCGACGTGCGGCCCTGTGACAAACTCCGATCCTCCGAGCGCCTGCCTTGCCGAAACCGCCCGCTCACTGGAGTCATCTCGCACGCTCTCGATACGCGGCACTGGTTTTTCTTGCCGATCCTGAGGCCGGCGGCCCCTCGCTCGAAGGGATACGCAGTAATGCCTCTTAAACGGAGACCGTCATAATATTCCAAATAAGCGTGAACGCCACTTCAGGTTGCAGCAACTGGGAGCACTTACTGTGAAACTTTCAGCCGGGCAAAGCGCCATTTTATGGTTGCTTTTCTTCCTTATTTGCGTGAGTCTCGGCTACCCGACGCTCAATCGCTACGACCCGCGCTCAGTCCCCGGCCTCTTCGATTCCATCGGATATTATTCTCTGGTGACTGGTGGTAATTTGGCCGGTGACGAGTCGCATCGTGTGCTTGTTCCAGAACTAGCTAAACCCATCTATTGGCTCACCAAGAGTCTCCTCAGCACGTGGAATCCAATTTCCTTTGCTCTTTTGACTGCTAAACTCATTCTTTATCGCAACCACCGCCTTCTTACTTGTTAGTATCAGCCGTCGATTTGTTAACGATTACGCCGTTGCGCTCCTAAGTGGGCTCCTCTACCTGGCTAACTTCGCGATCTCGAATCTTAATCTCTCGGGATGCGTAGATTCGGCCGTAAACTGCATGCTCATTGTGGTGACATGGACACTGCTGACGGAACGTTGGTGGCTACTGCCACTATGGGGCGTCTTGGGGGCACTCACGAAGGAAACGTTTGTTCCTCTTTAGGCTGTGTTTGCGTTCGCGTGGTGGCTTACGGCATCTCGGCCAACTACCCGCAGGCTCCCTCAACTCGCGTGTGTGGGAGCCGCGATTGTAGTTGGCTTCATCACGCTGGCCCTTCTGATGTCGCGGGGCTCGAACCCGTATACACCATTGAGCTTTGCCGCCTCTCGTTGGGCGCAGTCTGGCGCAGGTCATCTTTACGTGTCGAGCCTCATGAGAGGTCTAACGGCACGGGAATTTCTCTTTGTATTCGGATGGCTACTGCCGTTGGGAGTATGGCGACTAGGTTGCTTGCCGAAAACTTGGGTCGTTGCGTCAACGTGTGCGGCGCTTGCAGCCCTAGCGATGGGAGCTTTCGATGACGCATTGGGGAACGCCGTGCGGCCGACCTTTAGTGCCTTAGGCCCCCCACTGAGCTTGTCAGCCTCAATTCTGCTCACCGAGATTGGCACGGGAGAACGTGACATGGACGCAGCAAAAAGTTGAATCAACATTACGCCGCCAAAAAGTGATTCCGACTCAACACGAGCGTTGAAGCAAATCGATGGTCCGGCGCATTGTCCGCAAATGAATGGCGCGGCTGAAAGGTCGCCTGCGCAACTGCATTTGTTCATAAGGTCGAAGGCGCTGTCGAGAAGGAAGAAAACCTCTTCATTGTGACTTGCTCCGCTAATCCGATTTTGGCTGCTCTCGACGTAAAGGCCCAATAATGCGTCTGAATACGTGTTTCAATCGCGTCCGCACGGCAAGCTTGGCGCGCAAGTTGTGGAACCTTCTTAGGCTTCCGGTATGAACACATAGGGCAAATTCAAAGAGTGAATCGTCAGGGCCAATATAAGTCCGCCGAAGAAGATGCGGGTCGCCTCTGAGATAGTTTATGCCTTCTACTATACTGAACCCTAGGTCGAAATGGCTTCGGACCAAATTGCTGACGGCATCATCGTATTGCCCATAAGGATAAGCAAACGAGACAACAGGTTGGCCCAGCAAGGTGGCAAGGTCATTCTTGCTGCCGTCAATCTCTGCCTCGAGTTCAGGTCTAGACAGTTTCGTCAAGTCCGGGTGCGTTCGACTGTGCGCTCCAAACTCGATTCCTTGCCCTGCCCAGTAGCGAATCTGTTCCGCAGTCATCAACCGGAGCGTACCGCAACCTTGAGCTTCATCCCAAGTATTGGTCCCCCCGAGACGTCCGGTTACAACAAAGACCGCAGCCTCAAAACCGTAGCGGCGAAGAATAGGCAAGGCATATTCGGCGATATCACTGTATGCGTCGTCGAAGGTTATCATGATTGGCTTCTTTGGAAGCCCTATACCTTCCCTTTGCCAGCGGAGCCATTTTGAGGGCCCAATTCCGGCATATCCCCGGCGGCCCAGCCATCTTATCTGGCGCTCAAATTTTATCGGAGACACTGTAAGTCCGCGGTGTGTGCCCGGCTTCCATGGCCCAACGTGGTGATAAAGGAGCGCCGGAGCTCGTCGATTGAACACATCTTCCAATCTCTTCCGGGAACCAGCGACGCTCAAAGCACTGCACAAACGCGCGACCGTAGCCGCGGAGTGCAGCAAATACACCCCGAGCTGACGTAACGGGGCAAATCGACAAAACCACTTCTCGAAGCGAAGGGGAAGCGCTAAGAGCGGAGCTGGTGAGATTGGCAGTCGGCTTAGTGCACTCCGCAACCACCTCTTTACGACGGAAGTCTCGGCAAAAGATGACAGTGATGAATGACGCCGCCACTCTGGGTGCTTACGGCTGACTAGCAAGTCCCCCGCGCCCGACGCCCGAGTCAGTCCGTCTAAATACTCCGACGAAGACTTTACATAGTATTCGTAGGCAATCGCAGTGGAGCAAAAGCGGAAGGCGATTCCCATCTTCCACAGTCGCAAACCCAATTCCAGGTCTTCTGACACTTGAATCTCGTCGTCGAAGCCCCCACACCGAAGAAGAACATCCCGGGGCATAGAGCTATTCACGAGAGAGGACAAGACTGATATCGAGGACGCGATTTCCTGCGGGTAGCGTAGCTCCATATCCGGATTCAGGGAACGATAGTAGTCTGCATACCAACGTTCAAAATGGTACCGTGGCACGGTTTCAGAACTTTCTGGGGCAACGTAGATGGGACCGTGCACCACCTGGGGCTCAGTCCCAGAGTGAGCCATATGATGCCGCCGAAGAAGATCGGGAACTCCCATAAGGTCGTCGTCCAGGAAGAGCACCAATTCACCTGTAGCGACTTGAATGCCGACGTTACGCGCCGCACTTGGGCCACGGTGAGGCGTCCGAAACGCGCGGAACGCGAACTTCGGCTTCCACTCGCGCAGGAACTCTGCCGTGCCGTCAGTCGATCCGTCCATGACGACGATGACTTCGTAATCTTCCGGCGGAAAATCCTGCGCCGCTAACGCCGGGAGCGTATGCTCCAGAACGTGCCGGCGATTAAATGTGGGGATTATGACGGAGACCTTGATCATGTTGGGTTCGAGTTAGTCGTTGGGCTTCATAAAGACGTACGAGATATATGGAGAGAAGTATTTATCGATGCGATCGACTTTAAATTTGGAAAAACATTTGGCCTCTAGCAGCTTCAGTCCTACCGCCTCTGTTTGCCGTATGACGAAGTCCGACGAAGCGTAAAGTGTGTTTACGCCATCCTCCAATACGTAGTCCCATTCCTTGAATGCCTTACTGCAATTGCACAGTTTCCAGCGCAGCCTGTCCCTGTAATAGGGTGAGAACCAATGCAGGGATTTCAGGTTATGCGATGAATAGATGAAGGTGCCTCCTGGCCTGAGGACACGAGCACATTCCAGTAGAGCAGTGAGTCTTTGCTCTGCAGGAAAGGCATAATCAATTCCGTTATGTGAGATCAATACGTGACAAAATGAGGAGTCTGGCTCATTGATTTGATCATAACTTCCCACCTGTAAATCCAGATATGGCAATCGCCGTTTGGCTATTTCGATGAAGACGTCGGAACGGTCGACCCCCCGGACTTTAAGCCCCATCTCATACAACAGTAGCGTAGTTCTTCCCATTCCGCATGCTAGATCAAGAATATTGTCTCCAGGCTTGTAGTATTTGGGAAACAAGTACTCTTCGTCTGGATGTAGGCGGTAGTAGGCGAATCTCGCGACAGCGCGAGCCGTCCGATAAGCCGCCAGATTCTCCGCTAGCTCTTGCGGGATTTCTTGCAGCAAGGGGCGTTCACCTTCATTCAAAATGACACATCCTTTGTCGCCCGTCTGTACTGCTTCTTAAGCGATAATTCCATCACATCACTCACGGTTGAGGTTCCGCCGGTGAAAGTGCCCCCGGGCGGACGCGCAACTTGAGATAGGTAAAGGCGCAAAGGCGCGAAATCCAACGCCTGTTCCAGATCAATAGGCGATATCGGCGATGACATCCAGTACTCCAGACTGTTTTGTATAGTTCTTCGCCGCGCAGGAAGTCATATTCGTGATATCCCTGCGTGAAGCCATAGTCTAGAAGTGCCTGGACCAGCAGTGTGCCCGGGGCGAAACGGGAGAACGATCGATCATAGGCCTTGGTATAGTCCCAGAGTTTGCCTCCGCAACGAAAGCCAAGTTGATATGCGACCGGGTCGCCTTCCAGTTCGAGCAGCGCTACATAGAGCCAGCCGCGAGGCCCTAAATTGTCAAACAAGGATTGAAAAACTTCCGGATAAGCGCCGACAAACATCGGCGATGACCTGTGAACCTGCTTCTGCCAGTCCAATGCGACCAGCTTCTCCAGCAGACCGGGTTCTTGTTGAGGATTCTCAATGACTCGCAGCTGCGATCCCATGGCGATGGCTCGCTCTCGTCGTTTGGAAAGCGTACGCCGCACGTGCCCGGAAAACCTCTTCATCTCGCTGTCAGCATTTCCACTAATCGGCAGGTACGGGCAGCCTTCGGTCTCATGCAGAACGCGATAGAACAAGCCGACGCGCGTCAGAACACTCTCCAAATGCGCAATGCCTTCGCCTGTAACGCGCAAATCTCTGAGATCTGCAAGATCCCACCGCTTTCTTGTCCGCACCAGAAAATCCAACAAGTCCCCAATAAGACCCTCAGAACGTACTCCCAACAGCAGATCGTTGTAATCCGCGTGATGTGTCGAGAACGCAAGCTTGCGCACTGGAAATAAGTGGGAGGCAATGCGCCGAACCCAAGGCACTATTCCCACCACTGTCTCGCCGTTCTTCAGCACAAGCACATAAGGATTGATACGGGTGCGGCGACTCTCCTTGGAAGTTTGTTTTGTCCAGGCGCGAAACCAACCATAGGTCATAAATGCATTCGGAAGTTCACCGGCTTCGCTGAGACGGTTCCAATCAACCTCAAGAGCGGAAAGTCCCTCCTCGGAAGAAACAGATTCGACCGTGTACCGAGGTTCTGTCTTCTGGTTGAGACAATCACCCGTTCGGTCAGGCTCCATCTCGACTCACTTCACATCCGCCGGGAGCGGCCCGACAAGCTCTGTCTTCCATTCCAGATTTGGCCGCACTACGCCGGGCCAGTTGCCGTGGAAGCCTCCTCGCATCTCGCTCGGCACATCGTGTACTTCGAACGCCAACAGATCCTGCCAGTTTGCAATATCGATGGTCCCCCCGAGAACAACCTGGAGATTGATGCGATAGGTGCCGTTATTCATCAGGTCTGCTGGTATAACAAACGAGCTTCGCAGTAAGCCTGCCGGAGCAGGATAGTTCGCAATTCTGCCGGTGGTAAAGACATTGATTCCGTATTCGTTGAATATCTCCACCCCCAAATCCAACCTGGCATGTTCAACCAGCTTCCAGTATTCAAACTCAACTACCAACGGAGTCCGAACCGTGATCTGATCTTGCGAAGAACCCGCTTTCGGGCGGACGCACGCTCGGTGCAGTCGAATCCGGTCATTTCCGGGTGCTGTTTCTAAATCATCATGAAGCACTTCCAGGAAGGTGGGTATCCAATTCTGTAGGTATTGTGAGGTAACTGAGTCCGGGGGCCCTTCCAACACCACTCTTCCTTCATGTAGACAGAGAGCGCGTGTGCAAAGGCTATTGACGGCCAGCATGTTGTGGCTGATGAACAAGATCGTTCTGCCCTCATGGGCCACATCGTTCATTTTGCCTAGGCACTTTTTCTGAAAGGCCGCATCGCCCACGGCCAGAACCTCGTCCACCAGCAATATCTCCGTTTCCAAATGGGCCGCCACCGCAAAGGCCAGCCGAACGTACATGCCACTCGAATAGTGCTTCATTGGCGTATCGAGCAGGCCATCACATTCCGAAAATTCAACAATCTCATCGAACTTCCGCTCGATGTCCCTGCGGCCCATGCCCAGGATTACACCGTTGAGAAAAATATTCTCTCTTCCTGTCAACTCCGGATGGAACCCCGCTCCCACCTCCAGCAGTGTGCCAACCCGACCACGAATCTCCGCTTGCCCTTCGGTCGGCTTCGTGATCCGCGAGAGAATCTTCAGCAGTGTCGATTTGCCGGAGCCATTTCGCCCAATGATTCCCAGAACTTCACCGTGTCGAACTTCAAGGGAAACGTCTTTGAGCGCCCACAATTCAGGCTTCCGATAGTCCGCACTTGCCGGCGAGCGCCTCAAAGAACCCAGGAGCCGAATCGGTACGCGAGCCGCGTCCGCGAGAGTGTCCCGCAAGGTACGGTACCTCTCCTGCCTTCCGATTTCGTATCGCTTTCCGATCGCTTCACAGCGAATCGCTATCCCATTTCTTGATTCAGATGACATCTGCAAATGTATCTTCGCTCCGGTGAAAGTAGTACAGGCCGCTCGTGAAGATCACAGTGGTAATACACACGGAAACTGCCAGCAGGCGCAACGGAGGTGCACCCACACCACCTAAAGCCCAGCGAAAACCTTCGACCACTCCCACCATCGGATTGAGCCCGTACCAAGCTCGCCAGCGTTCCGGTACGACGTTGGAGGAGTAAGCGATAGGAGTTGTCAAAAACCCAAACTGTACGAGAAACCCTATCGTGTAGCGCACATCTCGGTACTTTACGTTGAGGGCTCCGAGCCAAAGGCCGACACCCAATGCAATCAGCACAGCCAGTAACACCACGAATGGCAGAATCGCGATCGTTGCCGTCGGGACTATTCGATCGTAGATCAGGAGAAAAGCCAGGATGAACAAACTGATCACGAAATCTAGCAAACTCGCCAGTACCGCAGACAGCGGAAGAATTAGGCGCGGAAAGTACACTTTTGTGATAAGTCGCTCATTGACCAACAAGCTGTTGCTCGATTCGGTGACCGCGTTCGCGAAGAGTTGCCAAATCACCATGGCGGAATAAGCAAACAGCAGATAAGGCGACCCCTCCGACGGCACTTTGACCAAATGGCCGAGAAACAAGCTCAGCGAAAGCGCTATCGCCAAAGGCTGGATAACGGCCCATGCTACCCCTAGAACGGTCTGCCTGTACCTGACATTGATATCCCGCCAAGTAAGAAAATAAAGTAACTCGCGATGTGTCCAGAGATCTCTCAAATGCAAACTCCAAGAGAAATCTGTACCTCGGATCATCACAGTGGTGGGGGCGCCCGCATTCTGCATTTGTGATAATGATATCATTCGTTAGTTTATGTCTGGCGGGGAACCCCAGAAGATGCTCATTCATGATCATCCACTGAGTGGCGCGGGCTTGCGAACCGAATCGGGGAAGATAAGAGCGCTGGGAGCTTCGAACCTCCACCTCGTCGGGCTAAAACCCGCCGCACCACTTTCGAAGGGTATCCACGATTTGCGGCAGGTTGGACTCGTGAAAGAGGTTGAAATGGTCCAGTGGCAAGAATCGCTCGTCTATGCCGCGCCGCGCAACTGCCCTCCAGCCGAAGCGGGATATACGTTGATACCTATGAGGTTCATCCATCGCCAGAAAATGAAGGATTGGAACATCGACTGGGTGTGCTTGGTATAGGGGGAAATTATCGAACTGTGCCCATTCAAGAATTCCCCGTGTAACCGGGACACGTTCGATCGGTACGAGCAGTCGGCGAAAGGGAACCAATGCAGACCATACCGATACATGCGAAAAGCGGCAAAGACTTCTCGTTATTCCCGGGTGATCGCTAGTCCAGAGCAGAAGCCATTGGAGCTTAGCCCATTCAGCCCATGTCTTCCAATCGCGTATCAGCGATGGAGAACCTGGCATCGGCACGTCAAATAGGATCAGCCGGACATCCTGGTTCTCAAGCGCGAGTTGGCGTGCTGCCTCGAAGGCGACGACGCCGCCGTAGCAATAGCCACTTACAAAGTAAGGACCTTGAGGCTGCGACCGTCGGATGACTTTCGCCGTCTCCTTTCCCGAATTTTCAAGGCCAAAAAGCGCATGACTATGGTATGTGTTCGCCGGCCGAACGATTGACAAATCCATCTGGCCGTAAAGATACGTTGCCAAACGGCGGAAGAACAGACCTTCTTCCTCGTCGGGAGGAACGCAGAATAGCCGTTTGCTGGTTCCTGCTTCGCGAACCGGGAAGATTCGGATGTCGTTCGAATCAATTCGGCTTGGCCGGGGTTGTGGCAGATCGCCTACCAGACTCGTCAAATTCTCAAGGGTGGGCTCATCGAAGAAACTGGCCGCCGAAGCGCTCGTCTGGCTGCCAAAGCGCTGGTCAACCTCGGTAAGCATCTTTTGAGCTGCCAATGAGTCACCGCCGGCCTCAAAGAAGTCCTCTTCGAAACCTAGATCGACGCGATCCAGGATGCGCGACCAGATCTCCCAGAGTTTCATATACACAACGCCGTCCACCACCAGATGTCCCGTTACTTCGGTGGGCGACGGTGGTCCGGCGCGTTTGCTGCTAAAACGCTCTGTAAGCAGCCAGCGTTGCGGCTTGCCCAGTTCGCCACGAGGAACTTCGTCGACAAAGTATATGCGGCGAGGAACCTTGAACGACGCCAGTCGCTCTGCCGCGAAACGGCGAAGCTCAACTGCGCTCACTGGTGCTTCGCTGGGGGCTAGCAAAACAACCGCACATGCCACATCTTCGCCCAGTGTGGGATGCGAGACGGCGAAAGCGGCAGCTTCGAGCACCGCGGGATGGGACGCCAACGCGGCATCCACTTCCCCAGGGAGAATCTTTTCACCACCACGGTTAATCATCTCCTTGAGGCGGCCGGTTACAAAGAGATTTCCTCCTTGATCCAGATGGCCGAGATCACCCGTCGAAAACCAACCGTTCCGAAAGGCTATCCGGTTGGCTTCCGGATTATCCGCGTACCCGGAGAAGACAGCGGGACCGCGCACTACAATTTCCCCTTCCTCGTCAAATGTAAGAAACTCTCCGGAAGGCCCCACTATCCCAATCTCCAGGCCACAGGAGCGTCCTGCAGAGTTCGGAATCCGGCCGCCGACGAGGAATGCGTCAGTAGCTATAGGACAGGCTTCCGTCATACCGTAGTCGTTGAACACTGGCGCGCGCAGGATTTCCTCGAGTTCTTGCTTCACTTCGTCTGAAAGCGGTGCTCCGGCGGACTGTACGAAACGAAGAGAGACCGGACGCTCCGCTAGTTTGGGCTTCAGTTGGGCGAGCACCGCATGATGAACAGTTGGTGCGCAGTCATACCAAGTGGGCTCCAGCTCGTAAAGCCAACGCAAGTAAGCGGTGGGATCAAAGCCTCGAGTCGCAATGACCGCACCGCCGACTAGGAACTCTGCAAAAGTGTTTTCGATCCCGATAATGTGGCAAAGCGAGGTCATCTGCAATAGACGGTCTGAGGCAGTCAACTGCAAGGAATCGCATCTCGATGCGATTCCTGCATTGAGGTTTGCGGCAGTTAGCGGCACAAGCTTGGAACCACCAGTGGTGGCAGAAGTAACCAGCAGGAGAATTGCTTCGGAAATCGAGCCGCGTGCTTCTAGAGGGGGAGGAGCACAACGGATTTGCCAATCCGTCGGAGACTCCCCTTTGCGAGCAACAATAACGGTCAGCCCCAACGAACTGGCAGCCTGGGTCTCCGCCTCAAACTCCGAAGAGACGATCAGCGCCGAAACAGCCACCCTGTTCAAGAGGGCCTCAACCTCGGCTATTGTGGTCCTCGGTTGTAAGGGAAAGCAGATACAGTGGTTAAGCACTCCTGCGACCGCAAGAATCTGAAGCGCGCCCTGCGGCAAAAGGACCGCGACGATCTCCTGAGATCCGACGCCCGCTTCCTGCAACCGGCAACCAACGTCTTGAATCTGCGCCCACAGTTCCGAGTAACTGAGCGTGATGCCATCCGGCTCTATCAGTCCAGGTGATTGCGGGCTGGACCCGGCGTATTGTGAGATCGCGTAAAGCGACACACAAGTGCGGGAGTGCAACCGGGAACCTCCAAATCCGTTAAGTGGAGGGGAGACTCGCATGTGCATATGATACATAGCTAATTTTGCCTTCAATAGCTAATGCCCGGCTTCGCCTCTTAACCAATCGCTATTTCGCGTAACAAAAGCTTCAGAGCATTGATTGATGCTGTTGCAGAGAGGAGGCGCCGCCAAGGACCATCCTGCAGTAACGACCGGTAAGATCGACAGAAGGCTCATCAGACATGGTTGCTACTCCTGGCCATTTTTGGCGGAGAGTTGGCCTGCTCGGCCCTTGTTCGCGAGTTTGACAAAGCGGAAACGTCATTCGGTCCATTCCACTTGAACGACAGACATTTGGTGATATGAACGCTGCAGCGCATCATCCACTGGCAGTCGAGTCAAGCCCGTCGGCTTTCAAGGCTATTGCAGGGCGCTATCGACAGAGGCCAAACTGCGAAATTCATCAATCATTGGGATCCGAAGATCAATATGAGTGGATTTGCCAACCTTCTGGAGAAGATTGCGCACACCCAAATCAAGAAGAGCGCCATCTCAAACCAAAACGTGCTCATCGAAGCTTACACTTATCCGAAGCCGAGTTCGTTTTCACGCGGTATGAGGATCGATCTTGACAGCCTAGCCGTCCTGCTCATCTCCGGCACCGGCTCAGTCGATGAGCGCGGCAAGAGCGTTCACATCGGCGACTTCCGCGCCCAAATGCGCCGTACTCTCAAGAACATCACTGGCCTACTGGCGAGCGAGGGTTGCACTTAGCAGGACATCATGCGCACCACCTGCTATTTCCGCGAAATTGGCCGCAACTACGATGCATTCAACGAAGAGCGCACGGCCTTTTACGCCGAACAAGGGATTAATCCACTGCCTGCTTCCACTGCGATTGAAGTGAGGCTTTGCCGGCCAGAGTTGTTGATAGAAATCGAAGCTATCGCCATCTTCCAGACACAGAAGCTAATCGCCAACAAAAGCGATTAATTAGACTCTTTTCGTTCGCCCACGACCAGCGCATTCCCTATCCTTTAGTACTACTGTGTTATAAGAATCCGCGAAGACAGCACGGACAACGGGGCAGAGATCGCGCGAGGTGGGTAGCGATCTGCCTGCGGAGGGTGGCGATGGAGTGTGGATTATGCCGTTCGGTTCTTACGGGCAGCGCCTCGGGGCGTGTAATCGGATCGCACTGGGGGTATTTGAATCTGGATGTTTCCTGCTTGGATAGACGCGCGAGTTGCCGGAGGGGGGAAAAAGGCACCGCTCCAGCACCAGGAAGCCATAGGCGGCGATCGACAGAGTCGCATGGTGATGAAAGCCGCGCCAGTTCCGCCCTTCGAAATGTCCCAGGCCAAGTTCCTGCTTCAGTTCTTCGTAGTCGCGCTCGATGCGCCAGCGCAGTTTGGCGATGGCAACCAGTTTGCGCAGGCTGATCGATGCGGGCAGATTCGACAGCCAGTATTTTGTCGGCTCTTTCTCTCTCTGTCGGCCATTCGATCAGCAGCCATTGCTCAGGATGCGGTTCCTTGCGCCAGTAGTCGCGATGGGCCACGCGAACACGAAGGGCGGCAAAGCGTGAACGCATCATGCCGCGGGTTCCTTCACGCCAGCTCACCTTGCGCAAGTCGGCGGCGCTCAGGCATAAGGCAGAGTTCTTTGGCCGAGAGCGGCTGATGCTGTTCATCCCTCCGCAGCAGCCGCGGCGGACGGCCCATTTTGCCCTTCGGCTGGGGTGGCAGCGGCATGATGCCCGGAGGCCAAAGCGCGGTCGAAGACTTGATGCCAACCGCGTAGGAAAGCCCCAGTGATACAAGTCCTTCGCGAAAGCCACTATCGTTGCCATAAGCGGCATCGGCCAGAACAACGCCACGCGGCACATCCTCGTTGACCAGCGAACGGATATGCCCCAGCGCGATCTCCGGCTTGGTCTGGAAACGAATCTCCTTGGGCACGCCGGCTTGCTTGCGCCGCTGCGTGATCGTTGGCCCACATCTCGGGAAGATAGAGCTGATAGGTCGCGGGAATACTGGCCTGCTCGGTGGCCAGCGATACGCTCACCGCCACTCGGCAGTTCTCCTGCTTGCCCAACTGGCCGCAATACTGGCGCGTGACTCCAACCGAATGAGTACCCTTCTTGGGGAAATCCTGTGTCATCCACAATCCAGGCCGCCAGCGCATGCTTCTTGGTCATCGCCGGCAATACCTGGCGGCGTACTTGCTTCAGAAGCGCCTCATCGCTCCACGGCGCATCGGCCACGATATGATGCAGCGACTGGTGCATCTGCCGCACGTTGCCCGGAGCCAGGCGCGCCGCCATCGGCTCCACGCTCTTGCGCTCGATCGGCAGCATGAGGCCCTTCGTGTAGTTCTCCATCGGCACAACGCGATCGGCATGTCCGGCGGCCTGTGTCAAACCATCCAGATAGGCTTGCAGACGCTGCGGCTGGCGAGAAGAATCCGGTCGGCGGCGGCTCATCGCCCTCAATGTACCGCCGCGCATCTGCGGGCACCAGAAAAATCAAAGGAAAGGTACCTTATTTATAACACAGTAGTATTAGGTAATTGTTGTTAAATTAAAGATGGTCGTTACATGGCACGAATTTTGCAGTGAATAACCAATTCGTTCCTTGTCCCCCATCCCTCCATCGTATGCGACAACGGCACGCTCTGATTTTTCTACGATTGCAAAGCAACAAAGTTAATAACAGACTCTAGAACCCGCCACACCACTTTCGAAGGCTATCCACGATCTCCGGCAGATTGGACTCGTGGAACAGGTTCGGATGATCTAGCGACAAGAACCGTTCGTCGACGCCGCGCCGCGCGACCGCCCTCCAACCTAAGCGGGATACGCGCTGAAACATGTGCGGCTCATCCAACGCAAGAAAGTGAAGGATTGGAGCGTCAATCGGGAGCGCTCGATATAAGGGGTAGTTATTGAATTGTGCCCATTGAAGAACCCGCTGCGTGATCGGAACATGTTCGATGGGGACAAGGAGGCGGCGGAGGGGAACTAATGCGAACCACGGCAGAATATGTGAAAGACGGCGAAGATTTCTGGTAATTCCCGGGTGATCGCTATTCCAGAGCGCAAGCCATTGGCCCCAAGCTCTCTCAGCCCATGTCTTCCAATCGCGTATCAGCGATGGAGAACCAGGCATCGGGACGTCAAACAAGATGAGCCGTGCATCCTGTCCGTCAAGGAAAAGTTGGCGGACCGCTTCGAAGGCGACGACACCGCCATAACAATAACCACTTACAAAGTAGGGTCCCTTGGGCTGCGACCGCCGGATAACCGCCGCCGTTTCCTTGCCGGAGTTCTCCAAGCTCGATAAAGCCTGGCTATGGTACGTATTCGCTGGGCGAACAATTGACAAGTCCATCTTGCCATGGAGATACGTTGCTAACCGCCGGAAGTATAGGCCCTCTTCCTCATCAGGAGGAACGCAAAAGAGCTGCTTGTCGGTGCCTGTTTCGCGGAGCGGGAAGATCCGGATGTCATTCGATGCACTTCGGTTTGGCCGGGGCTGGGGCGGTGTACCCACCAGGCCGGTCAAATTCTCAAGTGTGGGCTCATCGAGGAACTTTGCTGCCAAGGCGCTCGTCTGGCTACCAAAGCGCTGGTCAACCTCGGCAAGCATGTTGATTGCCGCCAATGAATCACCCCCGGCTTCGAAGAAGTCCTCATCGAAGTCTAAATCGACACGATCCAGGATGCGTGACCAAATCTCCCAGAGTTTCATATAGGTGAGCCCGTTGGTCATCAGATGTCCCGTCACTTCGGCTGGGGAGGGCGGCCCTGCGCGTTTGGTGCCTAGGCGCTCACTGAGCAGCCAACGTTGTGGTTTGCTCAGTTCTCCACGGGGAATCTCATCGACGAAAAATATGTGGCGAGGAGCCTTGAACGACGCCAGTCTCTCTGCCGCAAAGCGACGAAGCTCGACTGCGCTCACTGGCGCTTCGACGGAGGTTCGCAAAACCACCGCACATGCCACGTCTTCACTTAAAGTTGGATGAGGGACGGTAAATGAAGCCGCCTCGAGAACTGCGGGATGCAACTCAAGCACTGCGTCCACCTCGGCCGGCGCTATTTTTTCCCCGCCGCGATTGATCATCTCTTTCAGGCGTCCGGTGACATAGAGATTCCCCTCCTGATCCAGCCGGCCCAAATCACCGGTCCGAAACCAGCCATCCTGAAAAGCGGCGCGATTGGCTTCTGGGTCGTCTAGGTAACCGTGAAAGACGGCGCTCGCCGCGCACCACAATTTCGCCGTCCCGCTCGCACGGAAGCAGAAGGCCATCGTCATTCAAAATGCCGATTTCTTGACCGCATGATGTTCCAGCCGCATTGGAAACATGGCCATGAAAAGGCAGATTCTCAACAGCGATATAGTGAGCTTCGGTTGCACCATATCCGTTCAAGACTGGCACGCGCAGAGCTTCCTCCAGTTCTTGGCGGACGTGGATAGGAAGCGGCGCTCCCGCCGAATGGAGAAGCCGTAGCGAAATTGGATCTCGGGGCTGCTTCTCTCGAAGTTGCTTGAGGGCGGCCTGATGCACGGCTGGCGCACATGCATACCAAGTGGGTCTCAGGTCGTCGAGCCAACAAACATACTCGTTGGGATCGAAGCCGCCGGTGGTGATGATCGCGCCGCCTGCAAGGAATTGGGCAAACGCGCTTTCGAGACCGAGCCGGTGGCACAACGGGACCATCAGCATCAACCGGTCTGAAGTAACGAGCTGAGCGGACTCAAGCGTCGACCGAGCTCCGGCATCAAGATTCAGTGCGGTGAGCGGCACCACTTTGAAGTTGCCGGTCGTTGCCGACGTGATGAGAATTAGCCGGGTACCAGAACCGTGGGAAGCCTTGTTGTTTGGCGAAGCAGGGGCCCGAATCTGCCAATTCTTTGGAGACTCCCCACTTCGAGCGATCAGGAGGGGCAAACCCATTCCGGTGGCGGCATTGCTCTCTGCCTCGAATTCCAGAGAGACAATCATCGCAGAGGCTGACAATCTTTGCAATAAAGACTGCACCTCAGAAACGGTTGTTCTTGTCTGTAGAGGAACGGCAATGTGTCGGTTCATCGCACCCACAACCGCAAGAACCTGCAGCGCGCCTTGAGGCAGAAGCACTGCGACTCTTTCCCCTGGCCTGATACCGGCCTCAATCAGTCGGTTACTGACGCCTTCGATCCATTTCCAGAGGTCGCCATATGTAATGTTCCTTCCGTCCGGTTCGATGATTGCGATAGTCTCCGGACAGAGATTGGCATAATGCGCGATAGTGTTAAGAACCGCGCTAGACGAAGGCATGCGTCATCCTCCAGAACTACAGGATTTAGACTAAGTGGATCGCTCGAGCGCCTCTTCGCGGTATCGACAATGGTCCAACGATTGAATTTGTAAACGATTGCGCGATGAGCTCTCTGCATCCAATGCTGAATGATGCGCAGCATTTAGCGGCTGTTAGCGTGATGAGTGACGAACAGCGAAACGTAGCCAATCAGCGATTGACCGGAGAGGCCATTCCATAGAATGATAAGAGAGGAGGTTCTGCATTGGACGCAATTTCTGGAGTTCTAGAGAACACTGGCCACTCACCTATCAAGAAGAGCGCAATGAGCAATCAGGCTGTGCTCAACGAGGCGTATTCGGCGCCCAAACCGTGCGCGTATTCCCGCGGTATGAGAATCGACCTAGATGGGCTGACCATCCTGCTCATTTCTGGCACATTCTCCAGTGACGAGCGCGGAAACACCGTTCACGTCGGCGATTTTCGAGGCCAAATGCGCCGCACCTTGGAAAACATAACAGCCCTCCTGGCCAGCGAAAACTGCACTTGGCATGACGTCGTGCGAACAACCTGCTACCTGCGTGATATCGATCGAGATTACGAAACTTTCAATGAGATGCGCACCGCATTCTACAAGGAGCTGAATCTTGACCCGCTGCCCGCATCGACCGGCATTCAAGCCAAATTATGCCGCCCCGAGCTTCTCGTTGAGATAGAGGCTATAGCCATGTTTCGAACTGTTGGAAAGGCCAGCAATGGCAAGGAGTAACCGCGCATGCAAGAATTGAGCAAAACACTGACTGTAGACACACACATGCCGATCGACAAACATCCCGTCACCAACTATGCCTTCCTCAATGAAGCCTATAACTACGCAATGCCGAGCTCATTTTCACGGGGAATGCGCATTGATTGGAACGGGGTTGCTCTCCTGCTTATTTCCGGCACTGCAAGCATAGATGAATTTGGCATGAGCGTTCACGTTGGAGACCCTCGGAGCCAGACTCGGCGAACCCTGAAGAATATCACGGGTCTTCTGGAGAGCGGAGGTGCGACTTGGCACGATGTCGTTCGCACCACGTGTTACCTGAGGGATATCGATCGCGACTATCAGGCGTTCGACGAGGAGCGCACCGCAGCCTTCCAAAAGTTCGGACTTGATCCCCTGCCCGCTTCAACTGATATTCAGTCGAAGCTCTGTCGTCCGGAGTTGTTAGTAGAGATCGAAGCAATCGCCATGTTTCGCACACATGGGCCACGCAGCGACGAAAAAAAGTAATCACGACCTTTGCGTCAGCGCTTGGCCAACACAATTCCTGTTGCGTGTATTTGCGATTACAGTCGACACGGCATTTATCACGGACAAATCTTGCGGTGAAAATGCACTCCGAAGTTTAGACGGGATGGCACTCGATCAGAGAGTAAGCTCCTGCCGAAATAACGCGGCTGAGGGTGAATCTCGCGGACTGAAGGATCGAGCGAAACTGAGCTTCTGTGCGTTCGCGACCGCCCAACACGAGCATCATAAGATCTATGAGACCGGCAGGATGCACAGCGGAGTCAACCATGCCCTCAACCAAGAGCAACGTGGCGCCCGTACCCATGGCGCGGCGCACGTTGCAAAGAATCTTGGCTGCGTCCGCGTCTTCCCAATCGTGAATCACCCTTCTCATTAGGTAGGCATCGCCGCCCTCTGGTACGAGGTCGAAAAAGCTGCCGGCAACGATCTTTATTCGCGCGGCGACATTGCCCCTCAACAACTCTCTAGCTTCAGCCACTACCTGCGCCTGATCAAACAGAACTCCCTGCAACTCTGGTGTGGCTGCAAGGATATTGCTCAAAAACAGACCGTGGCCACCTCCCACATCTACCAATTTCTTGAAGCGTGAGAAGTCGTATGCTCTGAGCAGCGCCGGAGTGGTCCACATAATCTCCTGCGTCATCACAAAGTTAAAGTTTGCAGCATCGTCAGGATGGCCAGCGAGATATGCGAAGAAGCTTTGCCCAAACACTCGTTCAAAGGCCGGTTTACCCGTTCGCACTGACTCTGAAAGCTCGCCCAACGGGAGCCACATGAATGGTGCGGGCAGGAACATACATTCCGCACCCAGCGATTGCGGATGATCCGCGCGCAGAACTTCAGTGAGCGGCGAGTTACGGTAGCGGCCTTCCGGAGTTCTCACAAACATTTCAATACTGGTGAGCGCGCGCAACAGTCGTTCAAGTGTTGGCTCATGTGCGCCACAAGCCAACGCCAGTTCCGATGCGGTCTTCGGGCCGGATGCAAGCAAGTCGGGGATGCGGAACTTGACTGCCGTATGGATTGCCTGCGCAGCAACAATGCCCGGATAGATATGTTCGAGCGGTTTAGTCGGCATTCACAGCCCTCTCGATTTTTCAGCGTACACAAAGACCCCAAGCCAACCGATGAAGCTGCCTCAATTTTGCTGAATGGTGCCCGAATCCTGGCGAATTATGCTGAAAATGCAGAATCTCATTCCGTGCCTTGCCGGTCTGGGCACTTGCTGCGATGGCGGTTAAGCGACCTTCGTGAGCGCAACGGCGACGGCTACGGCAACGACGAATGCATCGCGCTATTCGGAAGGAGACGCTCTTCGATCCAGAAGCTGATCGTAGAGTTCGGCAGTACGCCGTGCCATCGATTCGACCGAAAAATGCGTTCGCGCGCGTTTCCACCCTTCTTCTCCCATAAGCGCCAATCGTCGGCGATCGCTTGCCAGTTCCGCAATGCAGCTCACCAATGCGTCCGTATCGCCGGGAGGAACAAGCCTTCCCGTCACTCCATCGACTACCAGCTCCGAAAGACCTCCCACCCGGCTTGCAACAACCGGTCTGCCCGCTGCCATGGCCTCGAGGGCGGAAAGCGGAAGACCCTCTTCGAAGGATGGAATTACCAGGAGATCCCACGACGCCAAAAGCTTGTCAACGTCTTTGCGCCAGCCAAGCATGCGCACCCGCCCCCCCACATTGAGGCCCGCGATAAGATCGCGAAGCCCGAGCTCGGATGGACCGGAACCCGCGATCTCCGTCTGAACTTCTATCCCCATACTCGCCAGACGAGCAGTGGCATTGATTACACCTTCGATATTCTTTAGCGGAATCAACCGGGCAAGAACGCCGATCTTGAGAGGTCCCATGGGAGCCATCGCAGGCGGATGGGGACCGGCCTCGATTCCTGCATAAATGACTTCAGCATGACGTCCAGGAAAGCAGTCGGCCACGGCCTGCGAACACGCGATTAATGCATCCACACCGCGAAGATTCATCTGCGAAACCGAAGCACCAGTGGGTTCCAAGATTCGGCCGTGTATATGCTGTACGACAATGCGCACACCGGCCAGTCGGCACACAGCACGAACTGTGCCACCGCCATGATGCAAGTGTGCGATCCGTGCCGGGTGCTCCCGTAGCCAGCGCCGCGCCTGCCATATACCTTTCAGGTCACGACGGGAGCCCGTCCAGGAAACGGTACCGACGGGAATGCCAACCTCTCTCATTGCACTTACGAGGGGGCCATCGCCAAGGAAGAGTAATGAGATCTCGTATCCGAAGGAGCTGGCTTGCCTAGCGATATCCGTAACTATTCGACAAATCCCGGAGCATTCAGGTTGCGCATCTTTCACGATGTGAACGCAAGTCAACAATACATTTGCTCCCGAAAATAGAAACTGCCGCTCCAGCCGCAGACTGAGGGAATTTTCAGGACATGTCCTTCAGTCAGCAACCTTGCTGATCATTGTTTGCCTTCTTTGTACGAAAAAAAAGCAGGATTCCGCTGAAACTTGCGGCCAACAGGGTGCGCCAACCACTGGTAATGATCTCACCCGGATCTGGCGCATCTCGAGGCCAAGTTAGCGGCTTTCGCCGAACGCGACGAAAAAGAAAACGTAGAAGATCAAGACGAGAGCCAGGAAACTCAGAAAACATCAAAATCGTATACGCAATCAAGGAACGAGCTTCCTCTTTAATATCGCTGGGGTTCAGAGCCGGATGGTAGACCACCGCCTCAGGAAGATAGGTTGCAGTGTATCCGCGCGACAAAATGTACGCGAAAGCGTAATGTTCTTCACCAATGTGAAGTGGAGCACCCCTGCCCAATCGCTCATCGAACACTATGTGCCCGGCGCAGGCCGTCTTGCGAAACGCCATATTGGACGCTAGAACCAGACCACCATACGTCGCAATCTCAAACCATAGCGAATCCTTGTTGGTGAGAGAAAGAGCTGTTTCCCTCGGGCTGCTCCCCGTACGAGACTGCGGAATAATCACTCTACCTGCCACTGCTGCAACATTCGGATTCGTGAACGGCGCAAGCAGGTTTTCCAGCCAATGCATATCGGGTGTTACGTCATCGTCTAAGTATGCGACGATATCAGAGCTGCTTTCCGCTAGGCCCCGATTGCGCGCACGGCTCACGCCCCGAATGGGCTCGACGGTATATATCACTTCATATTCCCGAGCTATAGCTTCTGTCTCGCTATCTCCAGAAGTATTATCCACTACGATCACTTCATCAGGTGTGCGCTTTAGACGGACGATGCCTTCAAGGCACTTGCGCAAAAGGGCTGGACGATACCGGGTGCACACGACAATCGTGGCTGTCGGATCTGAATTCTCAATTACGGAATGTGTGCCAAGCTGCATTGGACGAGGTTTCGAAAAACTCAAAAAGTTATCCTTCCGATTAAACCAGTGGCCTATCCCTGAGCAAATGTTACTGGTGACCCCGACACTTATGAAGTCATGCCGAGCAATGATGTTGTCTTGAGCGGTGATCAGTACAGCGGGTTGAGCAGCACCGCTAAGCCCTTTCTCTTCCCGCTTTATATGTGTCTCGTGCTCGATTGGTCTTGAAGCTCGCCGAAGGTGCATCTGTCAGCACTATCAAACGGCAACTGCACATAACGGCGCCGGCGGCAGGCCACTAGTGCACATTTTGCCCGATAAGGTCAGACACGGAAACGCCCCACACTCCTTTACGTTGAACGGCGATTGTACCCTCTCCGATCGTCTGGAGATAGCCGTCGAAGGGGTTGGGGTTCCCGAGACAGTCACGTCGCGTCAAACAAACGATGGCGACTGCCCTGCCACGTGAGTCGAGTGAGGAAGCGGCGATAGTATGGTCGACGATGTCACGGAGCGCGCATTCTTGGCGCGATCAGCATATCGCAATAGCCATCATTTGCTTATCGATCAGACACTCAAAAATGCAATCGGATGCTTTCCGCGAGTCGCGGGTAAACGATGCCCTTCAACACTGGAACCGCTTGTGCAAGAATTAAGTGAAAGGCGTCATAATCCTAATGGTGAACCTACTGGAGTACGCTCGAAAACGTCCGCGGCCGCCCGCGTGGCTGGGTACCGTTGCTCTCATTGTGATCTACGCAGCTGTAATGATAAACACGAATACTCGTTTTACATTATTGGACGATGAAAGTGATAGCATTGCCATCGCAGGTCGCCCCGTCGCTGCTGCTCTAAGGCCGTTCTTTACAGGCGTGGGGTTTCGTGAACTGCATCCCCCCGAGGCCGAAATTCTCATGCATTTCTGGTTAGTCACAACTCACTACTCGTTTTTCCTGCTCCGGGTGTTTGCCAACATCTTTTTCATCGCCGCAGCCCTCTTCACAGCCAAATCTGCTGAAAGAATTGCAGGAAAATCAGGTTACTGGGCGACATTGTTGCTCGCCTTTCTCTGGCCCTTTGCGTTTCAATTCGGACGAATCATGGGATGGTATTGCCTGTCGATGTTTTTGCTGTCCTTGGTGACGTGGGCTTACCTTGGCATCGTCGAAGGTCGTGGCAGCCTTTCATGGATAATTTTCGGAACCGCTAGTGCGTTGCTGGTTTGGTCCAACTACTTTGGTTTTGCCTTTCTCTTCTTGCTGATGGCAGATTTGATCGTCTTCCACCGAGATCTGGCGATGAAACGCATTCGCTCCCTTCTGGTGGTCATGGCAATTGTTGCAACAGCCTTCTTGCCACTGCTCAAGATCGCCATCTATGACATTGCGAGCAACGTGGAGCCCGTCGCGTCCAAGTTGAATTGGAAAAATGAGATCGCCGTTGTAGGGTTTCCCAGTTTCGCCTTATTCGGCTCAGCTGCCATCGCGCCGTGGTTCCTTCCTCTCAGTGTCCCCGTCTTTCTCTCCGTCCTTGCGCTGTCCGCGGCAATTTGGTTTAGCCACGGTCGGCGCTGGTTTGTCTACTTTGTTCTCTCCATCGCTCTGCTGGACATAAGCGGGAACCTCAACATTAAGAGAGTCCCTTTTATGCTTCCATGGTTGTTTCTGGCCATGGGAACGGCGGTGTCAAACCGTGCTTCCAGATATCGTAAGCTGGGATTGTGCGCCGTCACCGTCATAGTTCTTTTCGGTTGGATAGGAATCTATTCGGGAGGGCACTACGCCACTGCAAATCTGTATGAGCCGTGGGGCAAGGTTGCAAAGGTTGTGGCACAAGATGCGCGCCAAGGCGCAACCATTGTCAGCGCGAATCCGCCGTTCTTTCTTTATCTCGACTACCAACTCGGTCTTCAATCCGACACCGAATCTGCAGATGCGTCTTTCCTGGGTGATGATCTTTATCGCTCCCACGGCTTTGTCATTCTACAGCCGGACGATTGGCAGAAATGGGCCGGAAAGCTCCGAGGCAAAGTTGACCTGGTAAACGGATCGGGAGTCTTAGAGCAGGTAGAGGAACAGAGGGGCCTGAACAATGCATTGCGCCCACGCTGCCTACGCTTGGGAGAGTATCATGCTGCTCCCGATCCTGCTGCATCCTGGAAAGCAGAATTCACAAAAGACGTCCCAATCCTTCGCTACCGCACCAGTGTGGTTTGGTATGACTGTACACACTGAGGTTTTCCCGAACCGGGACTGGCATCGTTCAAGTGCCGTTACATCCTACTGAGACGCCAGGGGCCTGAAGTCGTATGAGGCTCCGACGCTAAATCCGTTGGGTGTAAGATCGTGAGACCCGAAGGTCTCGTGCCAAAACTGATACTCGTAATCGACGCGTACCCAGAAGTGTTGCGCGATGTGATACTCCGTCCCTCCGCCAGGAGCTGTGACCAAGAATGTGTCGTGGGTATATGACTTGGGTGCATTTGGAAACGCGGGAAAGTCGATGCTTCCTATACCAAGCACATACCTAATGTAAGGGCGGAAGCCGCGGTGCGGAACAAAAGTGTAAATTGGCCCACCCAAGCCCGTGTCCTGACGCATGGTGGGAATCCCCGCCGGACGGCTGTTATCGATCGCGTGCCCGACGGCTTCAATACCTAGGCCGCGCATGACCCCGGGCAAACTATTCGGAAGCCAGTCAGCCCAAGCCGAAATTCCTACCATTCTTTGCCCCGGACCCCAATCGATGCTGAAATCGGACATTCCGGCGCCAACAACAATAGGCACGCCACCCTGACGGGCGGCAGGGACGGTTTGGGCTGGAACGACTGTGGCGACAAAAAGCACTGCAACAATGCTTGGGGGGAGTCTCAAACACATAGTCTCTCCTGGAGTAATGAGTTCCCTCCCCGGAATTACTCGGGAAGAGCCCTTCATCTATTCCTTGTGGTACAAGGCCAAGCTCAGCAGGACGGGTGTCGATGATTCACGAGAGTTTCCAGCAGGTCTCGCATGCATCTGCGTCCAGCCCGGAGAGATCGATCGACTTTTCAGGTCCTACGTGAGCTTCGCGGGGCTTAAATGCATAGTCTTTCATAGAGTTGACAAATACCCTGCCCTGAAGCAATCCCCCTTTCGAGGGACGTCCGTTCATTTCGTGGTGTTTCGGCAACTTTGAGCCCCGGTCTGGAGTTCAGGTTTGACTCTCCAGATCTTACTTAGGATATAAGGTTCAAACACGAAACTCGCGGGCAAGTTGCAGTCTTTCGAGGCTAGGAACCCGACTGTATAAGTCTTTCGCTGGAAAGAGCTTCAACTCCGGGGCCCGCTGCAAGGTGCTGCCACAGGTCGGAGGATCAGACTAGAAGCTGACCTTCCTATTCGGAAACCACGTGAGCTGAACGGTTGTGGTCGTCACGGTTTGCTGGCCCGGAAGATAGACGGGAGCCTTCCAGTGTTCGTAAGCGAATTTACCGTTGATTTCGAAGTCCTTGCCAACGCGCTTAACTGCTTGGAAATTGATGTCGCCAAGAGTAGTTCCGCCGGAAATGAAGTCCTTTGCGGCTTTCTGATCGCGCATTCCCAACTGGATCCATTCGTTCCCGCTCAGATGGTATGTAATCCAGCCCTGACCACCTTTGTCCTCCCGGCCAATCCAGTCGCCGAACAGTTGTCCGTTGTTGGTATACCCCTGTCGCTCTATTACCTCATAGTACATGAAATGTCCGCCATTACTGGTTGATACAGGCGGATCGGTGGAAACGGCCTCGAGGCGCAGGTCCAGCTTCGGGATGCCCGGCACGTGAGATAAATAGATGCCCGGTCGCCACGAGGCACGCCTGGGAGCGTCGATGGGAGAGACATCGTCATGGACCTCCGAGTCGCAGTAGAGAGTGAGCCAATTCCGAACGAAGGGCAGCCGGTAGGAAAAATCGAAAGCGCCGAAGCGCGCTCCGGGGTCTTGAGGACTGTTCTTGACAGCAGGCTGAGGAGCGGTCACGCTAAAGAAACTTCTCAGGAAGCTCTTGATGTTGATCGGTTCATGGTCCTTGCCTCCCCATATCACAGTGCGCTCGAAGCCGAACTCAACATTCTCCGTGGGCCGGAAGCTTAGTTTCTCGACGTGCACCCATGGATCGATGGGGTACGAGTGACCTTTCAGAGGGCCCACCAAAAACTCATAGCGGAAGAGGCCAGTAAGCCGAGAAAGCAACGGTACATCCAGCGGTTCGATGCGGTTGATGCGAAAAGAGTAGATGTTTTCAGCATTGTTGGAATACGACATCGCGCCACCGAGTCCGGGGCCCTGCCAGTCGTCCTGTTTGCCAAAAGATATAACATGATTGAGAACCTGGGCTGAGACGTAAGCCTCCACGAAGCGACTCCGGGTGGCCGCCGCTATGGGTCCCGCAGGGATCGTTGTTTGCTGGTTGTAAGGAATTGGGGTACAGGACGTTCCAGACATCCAACAGGTAGGATTGAAATAGTCGGTGGTGCCATCATCGGCTGCGAGTTCCGCGGCCAGAGTCGGCGAGTAACCGGCGGTTGAGGGCGCGCCCTGAAACTCGCCGCGCGCATAGAGCAGGAACCGCCCGAAAGACGCATAGCCGCTCGCGCCAGAGTAGTCATTGAAGCCGTTTGAAAATGGTCGACCATAGTCGTTGATAATGGTCGAGCCGAGATGATAGCTGTCGTGCAGAGACGTACCGCTGATGCCACGCTCCACACTGTAGACCGACTCAACACTAAATGTACCCTTGTTCGCTGCGCAAGGGTCTATCGTAGTGTCGTAGCTCAGCTCATCTCTCAACGCCTTGTAAATTCCTTCGGCCTCGTCTGCGATCGGACCTTCATTCAGGTCCTCAAGGCTGTTTTCCGTCTCATCCAGCATGCGGCCCAAGCTCTCGCGCGTCCAAGGGCGCATCCCCAGATAGACGCTGTCGACATAGCCCAGCGCATAAAGCCGCATCATGGCTGGATAGATCCAACTGTCCACCGGAATGTATGGCGCACCTCCCGTGACAGGCTCGCAGTCAATTCCGGCGTCATTTGCAGCGCTCGCAGCCTGCACACCGCTGCCCGGCGACGCCGGCTGCTCGGCGGCAAGCAAGCCGGCGGCCATCAGCGCGAGTCCAGCCAGCACCACCGCACGTCCACTCATCACGGCCACTTTCCCGTTCAGGTTCTTGCTCCTCATTCCATAATTCATACGCGTTTTCATCGCGGGCGTCGATCGAATCGGCATTATGGGTTCCTAATCAAAATGGAATGCTGTGAGAACGAAAGCCGCTCAACATTCACCGAATTTCTCTGGAATGGGCGGAACTGGTATACCAATCGATTGTTTTGCGTAGACCGGCCTCAAACGGTGTTGCCGCCCGGAAACCGAACTCTCGCTCCGCACGGCTGATGTCCAATCGCCGGCGCGGTTGGCCGTTTGGCCGATTCATATCCCAAACAATCTTTCCCGTGAATCCCGTCATCGCCGCGACGCTCGTCGCCAAATCGAAAATCGAAATTTCCATGCCGCTGCCCAGGTTTACCGGATCTGGCTTGTCGTACTTTTCCGCTGCCAGCAGAATGCCCACCGCCGCGTCTTCCACAAAGAGAAACTCGCGCGTTGGCGAACCGTCGCCCCAAAGCAAAATCTCCTTCCGCCCTGCCTGCACTGCCTCTAGGCACTTGCGGATCAAAGCGGGGATCACGTGAGATGAGTGCAAATCAAAGTTATCACCAGGCCCGTAAAGATTCACAGGCAAGAGGAAAACTGCGTTCATTCCATACTGCTCACGATACGACTGGCACTGCACGAGCAATGCCTTCTTGGCCACTCCATAAGGAGCGTTAGTCTCCTCCGGATATCCATTCCATAGATCTTCTTCGCGAAACGGGACCGGTGTGAACTTCGGATAAGCGCAAATCGTGCCCAGAATCACAATCTTCTCTATTCCCCGACGCCGCGCCACCTCAATCAATTGAATGCCCATGATTGCGTTCTCGTAGAAGAATCTACCCGGGTTCAATTGATTCGCTCCGATGCCCCCGACAGCCGCCGCCAGGTGAATCACAACCTCCGGCCGATGCTGATCAAACATACGTTCAATCGCCTCCAGCCTTGTAAGATCGTATTCTTTCCTCCTCGGTACGAAGACATTTTCGCAGCCCATCCTCTGGAGTCGGGCAATTAGGTGACTGCCAAGGAATCCCGCTCCCCCAGTAACCACAATTCGCCTATTAGGTAAATCGATCATAGATGTCTTCCATCGCCATCCACTGCAAGCTGAAGCGCCTCGGCCCCGCCCTTGAGACGAGCTTCCACTTCTCTCATGTCGGCCTCAACCATAATTCGAACCAGTTCCTTGAAGGTTACTGTAGGTTCCCAATTCAGAACCTTTCGCGCTCTTGTCGCATCTGCGCAAAGGTAGTCAACTTCCGCTGGGCGAAAGTAACTGGGATCGATTTCCACGTACTTATGCCAATCTAAATCGGCGGTCGCAAAAGCTAGGTCCACAAATTCGCGGACCGTGTGGGCTTCCGCAGTACCGATCACGTAGTCATCTGGCTTTTCTTGTTGAAGCATCAACCACATAGCGCGCACATAATCGGGTGCATACCCCCAGTCACGACGTGCGTCCAAGTTACCTAAATAGAGTTTACCCTGGACTCCTTGCTTGATCCGTGCAACAGCACGGGTAATCTTGCGAGTGACAAAGGTCTCGCCGCGACGCGGGGATTCATGGTTGAAAAGGATACCGCTCGACGCATGGAATCCATAGCTCTCGCGATAGTTGATCGTAATATTGTGCCCAAAGACTTTGGCGCAGGCATACGGGCTCCGTGGATGAAAGATTGTCTTCTCGCTTTGAGGCGGCGGCGCACTTCCGAACATTTCGCTCGATGAAGCCTGATAAAAGCGGCACTTGACGCCAGTGAGCCGCAAAGCCTCGAGCAGGCGTAGAGTTCCGCAGGCTATCACATTCGCGGTGAACTCCGGAATTTCGAAGCTCACCTTCACATGACTCTGCGCACCCAGGTTGTAAATCTCGTCCGGTTCAAGGGCGTGCAGAAGCGAGGAAAGCGAGCTGCCGTCTGTGAGATCGGCATAGTGCAGAAAGAAGCGGTTGTTGGTTTCGTGAAAATCTCTCAAGATGTGATCAACGCGATCGGTATTAAAGCTGGATGCTCGTCGCTTGAGACCATGAACTTCGTATCCTTTGGAGAGAAGCAATTCTGTTAGATATGAACCGTCCTGGCCAGTGCAGCCGGTGATTAAGGCTTTCTTCATCGATGCGATCGGATCCTCCAATCTTGAATCGACAACAAAGGGTCGAAGAATTTCAGCGATCTATTCAGGCGTCGCGTACACGCGCAAGTTGGAATGGCAATCCATAGTCAGACGCACCGCGGGATTCTGCAAGTGCTGGACTCCATTCTGCGATTCCGGCGAACGCTAGTCGATTGAGCCTAGGGCGGCACGCCTTACGATCATGCCTGCACGACGCATCGAATGATTGCTCTCTACGCGATTGAACTCATCGCGCATTTCGCAACTCCCCTCAGGCTCTGCTCCAGATGCCCTAAGACACGAACAGGGGCCCACCGCACACTGGCATACTCACGAGCTTTGTCACCCAACTTGCACAGATCCTCGCGTTTCACTACACGAATCGCAGCCAGTAGTGCAGCTGGATTCTCGGCCTCAACCACAATGCCGGCTCCCGATTCGCGAGTGATGCGGGCGACCTCACATTCCGAGTTCACCGAAGCAACAATTGGACACCCAGCCGCCAGATACGTCACGATCTTTGACGGGAAACCGATCTCTGTGACCGACCGTTGCTGTGTCACCAAGCAGACGTTGCTCGCTGAAAGTAGGCCGCGGAAATCCGCCTCGTCGAGAAGCGGAAGAAACCGGACGTTGTCAAGGCCAAGCGCCAAGGCACGGTGTCGGATTCTTTCGCAGTCGGCGCCATCGCCTACAAGTACAAAGGTCGTCGACTTGTCAGAGCGATTCAACGCAGCCGCATCCAGCACGACATCCAATCCCTGCTTTACTCCCATATTTCCGGAGTGCGTCACAAGAAACTTGTTGCAAAGATCATGCCGCCGTCTGAACGCGTGCCCTTCCTCGGGCAGCAAATCCAGTAGCGACTCATCCACGTGAGGTTCCAGCAGTTCCACTTTCTCTGCGGGCACGCCTTTGCCGACAATCCTCTTCCTCATGCTCGCGGTGATTGTGGTCACGAGTCCTGCATTTCGGTATGCCACGTTCTCCACCCAGTAAAGCAGCCGTACAGCCCAATTGGGGAGCATCCCCAGATCTGCGGCAGAATCAGGCTGCAGATCTTCGACGTCGAAAACATACGGGACCCGCCAGTAGCGGCTCAGTAGGATTGCTGCCGCCGCAAGCCCCAACGGAGGTGAAACGACCAGCAGTACATCGGGGCGCTTCCTGAACAGCGCGCGCAACGCTGACGAAAGAACAAAGGTTCCTTCATGTAAGATGCGCCTCAATGGAGTCACGCGATTGGGAACGAAGATGCGGCTGCGAACGATAGAGACTCCGTTTCGTTCCTCGGTGAGCGCCATTCGGTTCGCGTATTCTTCCGCGACCTTCCATTGCGGATAATACGGGAACGTGGTGCACACCTCCACATCATGGCCAGCTGCCGCTAAGTGCTCCGCGCGATAGGTTGTGAAAACAGCGATTCCCGTCACTTCGGGCCAGTAATTGATACTCAGGATAATAACTTTCATGCGCCGGCCTTCTGATTCGCCATTGAAGCCGCGTCCCGTTGTGGCGCTGGTCCTCCCTGACTAATCCTTCTCATTCATCTTTGCACGTCGCCGCGATCAGCCGGGGCGCTGATGTCAAGGCTGCGGTGGAACGAGACCTGCCTAGTTAATCGCCTTCCATGCGAAGCCGCTGCAAGCAACGACTGCGGAGCAAATTGTGCGGCTACATTCATCGCCGCTGAGTCTTTCGCGGCGTGACCAAGCCAAAAACATCTTTTCAGTCCGTCAAAGGTGACATTGCTGCTGTACTGGCCAATGGTAACCTGCCCGATCCGTTGTGCCACGCGAGAGTTACTTGACCCATTTGGCCTGTCTTTCTCCAAGCCGCCACACCTTAGCAGCAGTTCTGCTCGGGAATTCGCGTTCTTGTGCTCACCACCCGGTGTGTTTTCCCATTCGCAATCGCTCCTTCAATCTGTCAACGCAGGCTCGCAATCTACAGATGCCGTGACTAAACCGGCAGGGATGGGGCTAAACAGATAGGTTCGGTTATCCGCGTAGAGCGGGTCTGATTCACTGGGGAGAGGGTCGACGGCAGTCCCGCGGGACGTGTAGCCGATGGAAGCAATTACATTCAGCAATCTCTCTCGCGAGACACCTTTATGGATTTCGACCAGCAACTTCGGCCGGAACCGCTTGACTAAAGTGGCCATCCCTTCGAGTGTTTGTATTTCCATGCCCTGCACGTCGATCTTGATCCCGTCGATGCGCGAATCAACTCCTGAGATTCTTGGCCATAGCCAGTCCAGCCGAGCAACCGCGAAGGTCTCCTTGAATCCAGCCGCATCTTCTAGCGTGCTGTCGATCATCCCCCTCGTCGACGCTATGCTCTCTAAACAGAGGTCCTCGCAACTTCCCAAGGCTATTGGGATGACGGTCAGTTGCGGCAGGTTATTGAGAGACTTGGTTCTGCAAATACAGCCCGCAGTATTGAGCAGCGGTTCAAATGCATAGACGCGCCCCGACGCGCCGACTAACTGCGAAAGCGCAATCGCCGTGTAGCCGTAATGAGCGCCTATATCCAACCACGTCTCGCCTTTGCCCACATTTTTCGCAAAGCACTCCAACAATGGACGTTCCGTTCGGCCAAGAATCGCAGCCGGGTAATTGTGCCAAGAAGTCACGATCGTGCATCCGCGCAGAGGCCCGGTAAATATTCTGTGCCGTTTGAGCGAGCGCGGAAACAACTGCCTAAGCCCTTCCTTTAAACGTTTGTTCATTGTTTTCCTTCGCAGCGCTTCCTTGCCTGGCGACAAGCAGAGGTCGGTATTGAATCGTCGATAAGAATTTGCACGTTGCGCCTCAATAAACAAAGGGGGTTCAGCATTCTTCTGCTTCTGGCGATTCGTTTCTCCAAGCAAAGGGCCCGGATCACTTGGTCGACTCCCATTTCATCGCATTTGCGCTTAACTGAGGGTCTGAAACCATCATGTGCCAGACGACCGCCTGAAAGCTCTCAGCGTGCGGGGTTAGCGTGTCTTGCGAAATTGTAGGAACAATGACAACGGCATCGCCAACCTTGGCTGTGTATCCGCCATCACGCCCTACAACGCCAACGATCTTCGCGCCGACTTTCTTAGCGAGTTCGAGCGCTTTCACGATATTTGTGCTGATGTTTTTCTCTACATTGCCGCCGCCAACGGAGAACACCATCAACGTATCGCTCTTGCGCAGACGGCTGCCCTCAAGCCAGCGCGAAAAGCTGCTGTCCCATCCGTCGTCGTTGATGCGGGCTGTGAGTTCGCTGGCATTATCGGTCGGAGCATAACTCTCGATATTCGCAATCTTACGGAAGTCATTTACTGCGTGCGTCGCGTTCCCTGCGCTGCCGCCGACTCCAAGAATAAATAGGCGCCCATTGTTGTTTCGGGTCTCAAGAAGCACCTCGATTACGGCTTGCACTTGCCTTTGGTCGATGCGTGTGGCGACCTCGCCAACTTCCTGCAGATAGCGCGCGATGTAGTTGCTCACCAAATGATCCTCCTTTGTTGACCGTTGCGCATCTCCAGCTCAAACCGGCCACGGAAATGCCGGCCAGGTTGGAGAGTCGTCTTAAAATGGTTTGTGGAAGGAGCGGGCAAACTCAAATAGAAAACCCGCTCGCGGCAGCATCGTTATAAAACATCTTCACCGTGTCGAGAGAATAGGCCTCGAGATCGTAACCGACCGTGCCCAGTTTCTTCAGGATGTCGGAAGTCACAGTGATGATATGAGTTCCGATAGTATCGGCTTGAAAGATATTGAGCAACTCTCGTGGACTGGCCCATAGGAGCTCTGCATTAGGATGTGGCTTAAGCACCTGGAGTGCTTCGGTCATCAAGGGAACTGGATCGACGCCTGTATCTGCGACACGACCGGCAAAAATCGAAATGATCGCTGACGCATTCGAATCTAACGCGTCGGCGACTCGCTTCACCTGATCGAGGCTCAGGATAGCGGTGATGTTCAGTCGGATTCCGTCCTTCGACAAGCGGCTGATGAGCTTGCCGCTGAACTCGCCTTTTGTATTCGTGACGGGAATTTTGACGTTGACCTGTCCGCCCCAGGAAGCAATGATGCGTGCCTGCCTCTCCATGTCGTCAAAATCATCGGCAAACACTTCAAGAGAAATCGGGCGGTCGGGAATCGCCGCCAGAATCTTCCTCCCGAAGGCTGCATAGTCAGTAACCCCCGCTTTTCGCATCAATGTGGGGTTCGTAGTAAATCCCTTGATGTATGAATGGGCATGAAGCGCGATCATGCTTTCGTAGTCCGCGCCATCTGCAAAAATCTTGATCTTCAAATCGGAGACTGTCTGCATTGCCCTTTCCTGACTGCGCTTAGGAACTGGTTTTGTCGATCGTTAACAGTTCAGGGCCGTTGATTTCGGTCGCTTTACGACCGCCTCGCTCCCAGACTTCGAATTCAGCGCTTTCAGTGGTGCAGCCGGCGGCGCCGGGCGACTGAACCCTTGATCGGGAAAGCCGTTTGCGATCAGGTGTGCCTCTACTTCCTTCCACTTGTCGAGAGTGTCGATGCCCCTGGAATATCCGTGACTCTCGTATCCGTAAAATGCGCCGTGTTTGGCCACGATTGCGGGGATCAAATCTCTGCCGATCTCCATGTATTCTCCGGGAGCAACATAGCTGAATGCATCACGTCTGAAAAGGAAGACGCCCCGCATCCGGTAGGGATTTGGATAGGCCGCGAAGTGGGGTTTGGGATGGACCGCTACGACACGGGAATCACCAGCCAATTCAGCAACATCCGCGTCCTCGTAATCGCTGGTTTTGCTCATGATCTGCATGCCAAGTGCGTCTGGCTTTGTGCGCCACACAAGTTCCATCGCTCCGTAGTCGAGATGACTGAAGATATCGCCATACATCACGAAGAACTCATCATCCAGATACGGCTCAAATGCCTTGACTCCGCCGGCTGTGCCCAGAATTTCCCGTTCGAAATTGTACGTGATGTCAGCGCCCCACTGGCTGCCATCTCCAACGAATCTTCTTAGAATATCGGGCAGGTAATGCAAATTAATCAAAAAAGATGTAACACCATAACTTAAAAATCTTTTGATATTCCACTCGATCATCGGCGTACCGAGAATAGGAAGCATCGGTTTTGGGGATGAGTTCGTAAATGGCCGAAGTCGAGTTCCCAACCCTGCGCAGAGTAAGACGGCTTGTCTTATCATCGTAGTTCTTTCAGCCACAGATCTACCGCTACACGAAGATTTCGCGCTTCAAAATCTGGCCTGCAATCAAACTGCCACGGATCCCTACCACCGTGCCCGGTCCGCACAAGAATGGTTCTGACTCCAGCGTTCCTGCCTGCGAGTATATCCTGCGTGGTATCTCCGATCATCACGCTCCTTTCGAGATCCAAATGATGTTCGGCAGCTGCCTGCACAATCATGCCCGGATTTGGCTTCCGGCAGGAACACGCCATCCTGAATTGTTCCATTGTTGCACTCACATGATGGGGGCAAACATAAAAGGCATCCACGTGGGCATTGCCTCGACGCAGTCGCTGATTCAGCAAGTCGTGCATGGCAATGACATCGGAAAGCGTCGAAATGCCGCGCGCCACAACAGGCTGATTTGTAATGACAACGACCTTCAGCCCATTCTCGTTCAGGCGCCGGATGCCCTCAGTGGCTCCGGGTAGAAGGCGCATCAGTTTCGCATCCTGCAGCAGTTCTATCTGCCGGATCATTGTGCCATCGCGATCCAGGAAGACAGCAGGTCGGGTACTCTTCGAGCGTGCAAACATTAGAACCTATCTGGCTCTGTTGACATCCGTCGGGCGAGAAAACGAACAGTGCCTGCGTTTCCACTCGCCGACTATCTCACGGAAATCGGCGCCGCTTGTCCTTGGGCCGACACCATCAACTTGGTCATCGACAAACCAACAAGTGGAGATTCATCCGACAGCAACAAATTCAGGCTTCACAAATCTACGAGATAGATTTGATTGGCAGTTCCTTCCCAGACACTGAGGACCGATAAAGTGCCTCGACCGCGGCGTTCGAATAGGCGCCATCAATCGTCCCGCCGCAGACCACTACCTTGCCGGCTAACGTATCCGCAAAGTTGATCCATTCGCGATTCCAGCTGGAGTCTCCATGTGGGAAGGTGTATTCCTTCACGATAGGTACGCCAAATTGAGCTCGTCTGCGTCCAACTGTCAGCCGCTCTGTTCCGTAGCTTCCGCCTTTCCCTTCGATCTGCAGGTAGCCGTGGCTTCCGAATACTTCGAAGGAAAAGATGTTCTTCCAGTTTGTAGTGCTCACGTGGAATTCGAAAGTTACTTTGTCATTTCTTAGTATGCCAAACGCATTGTCGTCGACCGACGTCTTCCAGAATTTCGTTTCGGCAACTCCGAAAGCTTTCGTTGCCGGCCCTGCAAACCAGGAAGCAAGGTCAATAAGGTGAACCCCTTGATCCAGCAATTCACCGCCACCCGATATTTTGGAATCGAATCGCCACTCCTTCTCCATGCCTTTGCGTCCCCCATGCCCGTAGCGGGCGCGGATAAAGATGAGTTCACCTATCGCACCGGCGGAGAAAACGTCATGAGCCTTGAGGAGTGAAGCATGGAACCTGTGATTGAATCCAACTTTGACGATAACGCCCGCTCTCCGTGCCGCGCGATGCATCTTCATCGATTCCACCATCGAAATGCCGAACGGTTTCTCACAGAGAACATGCTTACGATTTCGAATCGCTTCGAGGACAATTGGAGCAAGATAGGCGTTGGGAACAGCAACTATGATTGCATGAAGGCGTGGATCGGAGGTCAATGAGCGCCATTCGTTCGAGACTTCGCAACTGAAATCCCGGGCAAACGCCTTCAACGATGTCGCATTTACATCTGCAGCCGCAACGATTTTTCCCGGTGCGTCGCGCAGATCGCCGCGGCCCGTTTATTTCCGATTACCCCCAGGCCGATGATTCCCACATTGAGGTCGCTGTTCACGTAATTCTTCTCAAATTGTATTGTGACCCCGACATAATCTCCTTGATGGTCTGCGAGTTCCATGATTGCCATGGATCCCAGACAGCGCTGATGAGCTTTCCCGTAAGTCCCGATGAAGCATTCGAGGCGAGATACACAACGAGCTCGGCGGCGGCGTCAGCAGAAGCACCACCGGAGGCGGCTCTTTGCTTTGCTGCTCTTAGTTCCTCCTCTCCGGCTATCTCGCCTGCCGTGATCACTTCATCAAGCATCTGCGTATTGATCGCGCCCGGTGCAATCGCATTCACGCGCACATTTGTGCTCCTGAGTTCGTCGGCGAGTACTTCAGTAAAGCGCACGATCCCTGTTTTCGCCACAGCATACGCCGAGAAATTGGCCCTGGTAGATGTTGCGCCCCCGCCTGAGAAGTTAACAATGGCCGCGTTCTCGGCTCGTAGCATGAAGGGAAGAGCGTTCTTGCAGCAATATATGCATCCGAAAAGATTGATGGCGATATTCCGCTCCCATTCATGGATGTCATTGGAAATAAATTTTCCAATTGGCGCCTGCACACCAGCTGCATTGACGAGAATATCGAGGCCGCCCAAAAACTCTGTTGCCTCCCAAACACCTTGTTCGGCGGAGGTCCACGTTCCGATATCCGCCTGGACAGCGAGGAACTTGCCGGGATACTTGGAACGTAGCTCCCTGGTCGCAGCAGATAACCTTTCCTGGCTCCGCCCAAGGATGCAAATGGACGCGCCGTTCGTCAGAAAATGCGAAGCAACAACGATCCCGATACCGCCCGAACCGCCGGTAATGATTGCCCGCCTATTTTCAAGTGTGAGGGGACCTTGCGTCATAGGTGCGACTTAGAAGTCCGTAAGAACCTTGGTGCCTTCCAGATCGAAGCGGTATCTCATCTCTCTAAAATTGAACTCGCGCATTTTCTCGCGAAAGCCCCTGTGGTTTTCAGCGACATAAAATGTGAAGAACCCTCCGCCGCCAGCTCCGGAAATCTTTCCCCCAAGAGCTCCATGTGTGCGCGCCGTATCGTAAACCCGATCGAAATGGGCATTACTCATTTGCGAAGAAATGCGCTTCTTATACTGCCAATGCTCATGGAAGTTTTTCCCAATGTCATCGAGGTTTCCGGTCTCCACAGCCTCCAGAATCTGATATCCGAGGTCCTTGATGTAGTGCATGCTATCGACTACATCCTTCTTCTGTTCCCGGACTCCCTTTTCCTGCTCACGGAGAATCTCGTCAGCATTTCGGGTTTTGCCGGTGAAGAAAATCAAAATGTTCCGCTGCAGCTCGTCGGCCACTTCATCTGAAACTTTGGCGGCGCGAGCCTTCACGGTTCCGTCCTTCTCAATCTCCAGCACCGTGAGTCCCCCAAATGCAGCGAGGTACGGGTCCTGCTTCCCGATCGGTCGCTTGAGCAACTCGGCCTCGATGTGATAATCCTCTTCGGCCAACTGGGCCAAAGGAACATAATCGCGTTTCATCGTATGAATTGCGTGCAGCAGGCCAACTGCATAGCAGCTCGACGATCCAAGTCCGGTTCCGGCTGGAATGTCAGCCAACGAACTGATCTCAATGTTGTTTTCCACGCCAGTATAGCGGAAGACCTCTCGTGCAATATCATGCTTTAGCTCATCCACGCGCTCCACCGTCTCCGATTTCGTGTACTTGACACGAATCAGATCGTCCGCAACCGAGCGATTCGCGTCGATGAACATGTACTTATCGAGGCCGGCGGCGAAAATGAATCCGCCATGTTTCTCGTAATAGGGTCGGAGGTCAGTGCCGCCTCCTCCCAACGTAAGCCGAAAAGGAGTTCTCGTAATAATCACGATCGCCTTACCTTATCTTCCCAAATTGAAATTCGAGCTGCAAAAACTTCCATTGAGCCCGAAGCCCATCTTCAAAACTGGTCCTCGGCTTCCAACCCATGCGGCACGCAGCCGATATATCTGCCAGAGTCACAGTCGGTGTGTCCTCGTGCTTCCGTGGCTTCACGACCGCGCTCAGCTCTGACCCAGTTACAGACTTGACCCCCATCCAAACTTCATCCATTGCGTAAGTTTGGCCACCTCCAAGTCGATATAAACCGCCATTCAGCCGGTCATCATTGATGCACTGGACATGGAAATCGTTAATGTCATCCACAAATACGAAATCACGCTTATTCTGCTGATATCCCTCAAAGAGCGTGGGAATTTCGTTTTTCAAAACGTTGATCATGAAGGCGCTGATCACAGGTGGATTCAGGCGGCGATAATCCTGACGCGGGCCGTAAACATTGAAGTACCGGACCACGACATAAGGCAGACCAAATGCCTGCATATAGCCCACCGCGATTCGCTCGCAAGCGATTTTGGACATGGCATAGAACCCATTAAGTCGCGCCTCGCCTTCTTCCAAGGCGGAGGAGGAAGCAAGAACAACTTTCCGAACTCCCGCGCGGCGTGCTGCCTCAAATACATTCGCCGTACCCGCAACGTTGATCTGCATCGTTTCGACTGGGTTTCGTTGGCAGGCGATCAAATCATTCTTCGCGGCAAGGTGAAAGACCGTGTCGATTCCCTGAAAGTGCTTATACAGATCCTCTGAGCGGATGTCCTCACGATGAAACTCGACGGCTGAGGATATTTGCTCCCCGAGGCCGTATGCGAGGTTGTCGATGCCGACGACCTGGTATCCCGCTTCAAGAAGACGATCGGCGAGGTTACTGCCGATAAAACCCGCAACCCCGGTGATCAACATCTTGGATTGCATCGCTCTTCGTTCTCTCTCCCAAAAAGTGTGTGTCGAATGTTGGGCCAGGAAATAAGAGTCAGCGTCGCCACTCGCGATGACTCTACTATAAACAAATGCCCTTGCCCATCACCGTAAGCTGGAGCCGTTTCGCCGGATGGAAGGTTCGAGCGAAGAATCCTAATCTAAGGCCTGTAACTCAACACCGATGGCGCCAACCAATTTCTTCAGCTCTTTATTCAGTGTCAACTCGCGTAATTGTTCTGGTGTCTGTTTGACACATAATCTCCACGGATCTTCGAATTTCCTTCCCTTGCAGGCTTTAATTACGCTCAAGTGCAGCACTGGGAAGCAGCTCAGGCGCAAATGCACGACCTTCCAGTACACTCTCAAGCGCACTTGAGACTTTGGCACCGGCTTCGCTCCAGGAATATCTGCGCGCAAGCGATTGCCCACGAAGCCCCATTTCGTGGCGCATGTCCGGACGATCGAGAAGGGTTAGAATCCTTTCTGAAAAACCCTCCGGTGTTCGGGGAGATGCAAAGGCAGCCCCTCCGGTAACAAACTCATTTGCTAAATTGACAGTGTCACTCACAACGACCGGTACACCCGATGCCATTGCTTCGAATATAGTAAAACCAAAGTTCTCTGCTTGCGATGGCAGAACATACACATCTGCATCTGCAAACGCTTCTAGCCGCATCTTGGGGTCCGCAGGGCCGGTCAGCACTGTATTTGCTTCAATCCCGTTCGCTTTGATCCAATTTACGACCCGACTGTTAAAAGCTGGCGGATCAGGCGGACCTACAATTGCCAGTCGCACGTCGGGTCTTTTGGGTGATCACGCGCCGCATCGCCTGAATAAGCAAATCAACGCCTTTTTTCGCGTTCACTCGTGCGAGAAAGAGCACCAACGGGCCATTGTGTCCGCCGAAGTATCGCAAGCGGAATTTTCCCCGTTCGGGAAGACGTTCAAACTCTTCAGCATCGAAACCTTCGGCGGCAATTACCGAGGGAGGCCGTCAGCCCAAGAGCTTCAGCTTCACGCCTTTCTCCCTCAGCGCTGTATAAAATTAATGAAGGGTTCTGCATGATGCGATTTGCAAAGATTTTGTTATAGACCCATTTATGGCGCGCGCCAACTGTGCGTTGAAACGGAGCAAGCACCCCGTGTGGCCAAAAAGCATAAGGCTTTCGATGCAGCCGTGCCAAAAGATACCCCGCAAGCACGGGAAACGAATAGAGCGAGTGTAGCGTAACAAAATCACAAGAGCGAACAAGGTCACTGAAGCGCCAAGAGCATCGAAGGGCAGAAATTCCAACGCGTACTCACCTTGACGCGGATAATCCCGAACGAACCTTGTCCTTCTTTCCGCCTGAGAGCAACCTCGGGATCGGCGACGACAAGATCTTCCCTGCCCGGCGCCACCGTGCCGCCCATTAGCAAGACCACAGAGTGTCCATGCGCCGAAATGCTCTTGAGAATCATGGGCACACCCACGAGGCCGGGTTGGTTTCCTCGCCCGCCCTCAACAAATCCAACGATTTTCACTGCCTAGCACCGTCCCCCAGGCGTTGAATCAACCGCCTGCAAATTACGAACTGCGCCTACACCAAACCAATACAATGCACACCCCGATAAAGCGAGCCCGCTGCGGCTAAGGTCGCCGACACTCCACACCGATACAGTTCTCCCAGCGATCAAAATCTTCGACCTCCGCAAACCGTATGTCGTCGGAGTCATCAAAATTCGCCCGGCGAACATTAATGTATCCCGCCTCCGTGAGTTCATACTCCATCGCCTTATAGTCCCACATCCAGAAGTGCTTGCTGCGCCCGAAGACCATGCGTAGCAGGCCGTCAATTCCCCTGTCTGCGACCCTTATCCCCAGATAGCTATCGTCAAGGAAGACGCACGCTGCCGTATGATCCGGGTTGCCAACATATCTCTTAATTAAATACTCTAAGTCTGGAACAACGATTCGAAACTTTCCGCCAGGTTGCAAGTAAGCGCGAACGTTGCGAATAGCAATCCTGAATTCCGAGAGGTTCAGATGCTCCAGTACGTGTGAACAATAGACCACTTTGGCCGAATGCGGCGCAAGGGGAAGACCTTTAACCACATCGGCAAATTCAATACGCTTGATTGGATAATCCGGGAACCCTTTCTTAACCAAAAGAGGCTTAAGAAATGGCAGGCGCTTCTGTAACCAAAAGGCTGGACCTGCATCGAAGTTACGCCATCCCGGAGGGGCGCAGGGCCACAGCCGAACTGAATATACTCGCTTTCCACGACTCCACTTTTTTTCAAAATCGAAAGACCAATTCACATTCAACGCTGCGCGCGGTGCTGATTCAGCGCACTAAAGGACTCAAGGAGGATGTCTGCCCAGCGGCTTGGAGAGAACTGCTGTGAAAGCAGGTGGCTAGCCCGCGACATCGCATTCAGGTGCGAATCGCTCATGGCGCTCACCCTGGACATCAAACCCGCTAGGGCCTCCACGTCGCCGCAGCCAAAAATGAAGCCGTTGTAGTTGGGCTGTACGAGATGCACCGCTGCTCCCACTCTTTCAGAGGCAAGAATCAGAAGACCTGCGGCAGCTGCTTCATGCACCGCCACTGCCCAGGGCTCGAACAGGCTGGGCAGGATCAGGCATCCCGACGATGCTAAGATACCTGGCAGGTGTTTCGGCTGAACGAATCCCTTGATATCGATTCCTGCTTTGCCTTCCAGATAGAACTGAAACGGGCCGGATCCACAGCACACCAGCGGCCACGGATCCGGGTTCGCTTCACGGTAAGCCTGGTAGGCTCTTGCCAGTGTGTCCAGCCCCTTTTCGCGAGCAAATCTACCAAGAAACAGAAAGGAATGCGGAACTGGGCGTCCCTGCTGCACACGCGCCAAATGCGCACTACCGAATACCGGTTCGTCGCAAGCATAGAGCCCGCGAAGAATCACGCTATCCTGAAAGCCCAATTTTCTGGCAAAGGTCGCCTGCGGTTCTCCGGGCAACCATACGGCATCTGTCAGGGGATGTAAGTAGTACGGCGCAACCCAGGTGCCGATCCTCTGCCTCAGCGTTCCCAACCAGCCGTGATCCATCGCCATCACGCGCCAGCACTTGTTTGCGAAATTCCTCGCCACTCTGCGATACGTAGGCACGTGCCAGGAGCAAAAAACTATAATATCGGGCGTGAACGCGCGCAATTGCCGTTCTAGCAAGGCCGGGTCGCAGCTCGTATTCCAGGTCAGACGGTTCGTGATCCATTTGAACTGATTCTCGTCGAACGGCGAGCTCTTTTGGGGCGCCTCATGAGCCACAAAGAGCTCCACGCCGTCGCGCCCCGCGAGTTCTTTTAGGCATGCATTCAGGTATCCGGAAAGCTCAGTCCAAAGAATCGCAATTCTCATTCGACGCGTCTACTGTCTGAAGTTTGGAACTGCGATCCGATACGAAGTAGAAGCCCTTCGCTGCGGTAGAGGAATCGCAACAACTCATCTGATAGCCGCCAATCGCGCCCTCGGAGCTCCTTGAAAACTCTTCGGCAGTCTTTCCGGAAAGCCTTCTGGTTCGCGCCCATTCCTGTGATTGACGCCTCATGAATTCGAAACGCGGCAAGATCTGCGTCAATGTACCCTACTTCTGCTCCTTGATTGACGAGGTTCACAAACAGTTCTCCATCCCAGCAAGTGCGATTCTCGGTATTAAATCGGGGAGAGCGGAGAAATGTCTCGCGCCGGAAAAATGTGGACTGTTGCAAAAATTGAGTTCCGCTATAAAGATAGCGTCGAACCGTGAAGTCTCGAGCCTTAACGTGCCGTAGCCGCCTTAATCTGCCATCGACGATGTATCCGTCTCCCATCGCCATTTCGCATTTGGGACACTGCCGAAAGAAATCTCCCACTCGCTGAAGCGAACCAGGCATCAATAAGTCATCTGCGTTCAGGAACCCAAGGATCTCTCCGCTAGCAAAGGAAAAGCCTTTATTCAATCCCTCCGCTGCGCCGTGGTCCGGTTCGAAGATAATGTGAGAGATTCGATCTGAGTAACTCTGGATTATCTCGCGGCTGCCGTCGGTAGAACCGGGATCGACGACGATGTACTCCACTTCGGTATGGTCTTGGTTCAGGACGGACTCAATCGCTTCCCGCAGATATGCACCCTGGTTGAATGACAACGTTACAATGCTGAACTTCATAACTACCGACAGCGGCCTTCGAACATATCGCGCTTGCAAACGAAATGATCCGTACGCTCACCGCAAATTAGCCCACATCGTAGAAATCTTACCCCCTTGAGCGCCCTCCGGCCGCTGTGCGCGACGCCGCGGGGCAAGCAAGGGAGTGCCACGATCATGCTCTTAGAAACGTCCCATCAATTTGCAACGCATAGCTTGTCCTCGGTTCAAAGAAGACCGGTGACACGCCCACCATGCGAAAGCCCATCCGGTAAATCGTGCTGATCATTTCGTCAATCAACGGTTGCCCCTCATACAGTGGCACCAGAGAAAGTTCGCATTCGAGAACATCCACTCGGGGAATTAGGCATCCTGCGCCCTTAAGTACTTCAGCCTCGTAACCTTGGGTATCGATCTTCAACCAGACCTTGTCGTCGGTCTTTAGATTTGGCATTACGCTCTCGTCAAGAGAACAAATGGAGATCGTTTCCTGAGAAACATATGCCGACTCGGGCGCATCCGATGTGTGCTTCCCGAGCATAGGAAGCAGCGAACTCGATTGACTGTTCCCCGCCACATTGATCGTGGCGCTGCCGGCCTTGGCCCCGCATCCGCAATTGATCGCCCTCCAAAGGTCGTCGGAAGCGGATGCCTTCTCGAGATCGGCAAAGGCACTGCGCATGGGTTCGTAAGACCAAAGCCTGCCCTGATACCCTCCCTTCCGTAGTTCGGATGAGTATTGACCACTATTCGCGCCGACATCCACCACAAAGTTGATTCCAAATCGTTGTATCAGCTCTTGCCTACGGGGAAGGGGGAACCAGGACCGCTTATGCACTTCGTACCCTAGTTTATTTACGAGAAGACGAATCGCACTCTTCATCGAAAGCGCTTCCTCCCATCACGGCCTTGAACTAAGCTCGTCTCAAATGCCTTGGAAATTCCAAGGTTTCGTATTTCGTTTCGCGAACGAACCTTAGTTGGGTGCGAACGAGAAGGTTGTATCGTCGATAAGGCGGCCAGCATGTTGGTACGATATAGAACCCCATGCCAAGCTGAAGCAGTTCGTCAAAGTTCTTGTACGTACAGCGCGCTGCTACGCGCAGGCAAACGATGGTGCAATCACGTTAGCTCCGCGTCGAGCATACGTTTCACCACTTCCTTCATCTTCACTTCCGCTGTCCAGCCCAAAATGCGAGCGGCCTTGCTGGGGTCGGCATAGCTGCCTTTAATGTCTGTCGGCCGCAGCAATGACGGATCAAAATCCACAAATTTCTCCCACTCGAGCCCGGCGGCCTGAAATGCACACTCAACAAACGACCGCAGGGAATGACTTTCGCCTGTCGCGATGACAGCGTCCTCCGGTGTTTGCCGCTGCATCAGCAACCACATTGCGCGCACGTACTCCGGTGCCCAGCCCCAATCCCGGTATATATCTAGATTGCCCAGTTTGATCCGTTCCTTACTTCCGCGCAAGATACGAGAAACCGCCGCAACCACTTTCCGCGTAACAAACCGTTCGCTCCGCAAGGGCGACTCATGATTAAACAATATCCCGCTACATGCGAACAGCCCATATGCCTCTCGATAATTCGAGGTCAGCCAGAATGCCGACGACTTGGCGATGGCATACGGGCTTTTCGGGCGGAAAGGCGTTTCTTCATTAGCGGGCGCCGAGCGTGTATCTCCAAAGCATTCGCTCGATCCTGCATTGTAAAGCTTGATCCCCACTCCAGAAAATCGAATCGCCTCCAAGAGATTCAGCGCGCCCGTGCTTACACTTTCCATCGTCTCTACAGGCTGCTCGAAGGAGAGTGAAACGGAGCTCTGTCCAGCCAGGTTATACACCTCATCGGGCCTGGAAACGGCAAGGGAGCTTAACACGCTGCGAAAATCCACCAACGAAGCGGAGACCAGCTTAACCCGATCCAGGGCGTTTACTTTGGCTAACCGCTCGAACCGCGTAACCTCGATATCGCGTGACGCCCCCCATACCTCATAGCCGAGATCTAGGAGATATTGCGCAAGGTACGCACCGTCCTGCCCCGAGATTCCATAGATAAGTGCCTTCATGCTTTAAACAATAGCGTTTCGTAAATGGAGTATGTTTGCCGTGCACATAAATCCCACGAAAACTCCTGGGCGCGGCTCCTTCCGTTAGAAATCAGCAGACGCCTCTCTTGCGGCGATTGCGCGACGGTCAACATGGCCGATGCAATAGATTGCGGATCCGCCGGCTCAAAGTAGATCGCAGCGCCTCCCGCCACTTCCGGCATCGAGCTCGAGTTGCTGCAAAGGACAGGACACCCGCATTGCATCGCTTCCAGCAGCGGAATCCCAAAACCCTCATAAAGCGAGGGGTAGACAAACGCAACAGCTGCCGCGTAGTAACGCGACAACAGCTCGTCATCGCCGTCCACCATCAAGACTCTATGGTCCGGAATTCCCAGTCTCCTTATTTGCTCCGCCTCATCTTTTCCCAACCTTCCTCCACCGAAACAAACGAGTTTATGGGTTTTGTACAGGTATGACTCGCCAAATGCGGCGAGGAGGCAAGAGTGATTTTTATAGCCTCCGCGATTCCCCACATACAAAAAGTACGGCTCCTCGAGGGGAGGCGGCAAATTGCCTGAAGGCGCCAGAGAAGACGCCAAGTGGGTAACGCTAGTGATACGCGGATCGACATTGTACAATCTAATCAAATCGGCGCGAGTGCACTCGGAGATACAGATCACATGGTCAGCGCGATGGATGGCGGCCCTTTGCGCATTTGCCGATTCCACGCTTCTGGGGAAGGATTCGGCGAAAAGTTCGTCGATCATGTCGTAGACGGTGATAACCGTCTTTACCCGCGAGCCAAGCGTTCGATTGCGCGAGTAGAAGGTCTCATGGACTAACTGGGGCTGATACACCATAGACAGAGCATTGGCCACTGCCGCGTCAAAACGCAGACAAATTCCAGTTGCCTTTGGCATATTTCCCGCATAGTTGATTCCCACAACGGGAATCATGTTTCTCTTTGCCGCGAGCAGTCGGCTCCGGTAGAGGGGTGCGACTACGCAGACCCGCGCTTCGGGATACCGATTGATTCTCGACGCGATCTCCACAAAATACCGTGAGACCCCCCCATATTTCTGCATTGCGAATATCTGGTAATCGTAGAAGATGCGCATATACGACAGGAGCCAATTTTAAATGCCTCGACAGATTATTCGCCGAGATGAAGCGCCAGTTTCACAGCGAGACGCATACGCATAATGGCCGTACGCACAGAGTCCATGAGTTGGCGCTTACGAACCGCCCTTATCCCCCTCTCAGCCGTCCGACGCAATTCGGGGCGGCTAAGCTCCCTCTTCATGTCTGGCAGATGCCATGCGGGTCTTCGGATGATTCATGCCTGGGTCTGTCCCAAAGGCCTGTCATGTCAGAGCGAGGCCCGACCAAAGACCTTTTGGACTTTTTTCAACATGCGCGTGGCTATGGGGGGCGGAAGCATATCCTCAACACGTGGGCGGTCGAGACTGCGCATAGGGACAAAACTCGGAGGGTGCCTGAGTGGGAACGCCATAGTGCGAGCCGGAATCATAAATCGAGGATCGGCGCCAATTGTATGTGTCGCACCCTCTCCAAAACCCAGGTTGGCAACTAAATTCACGCATGGCACAACAGTTAGCTTACAGTTTGTTAGCCCTGTGTATACCCATTGATAGTCCCAGGTATTCGGCCCTGTTCCATCGTGCATGCCATCGAAAATGCGCGTCCAGAACCTGACAGCCTTTGGGTCGTCGAAGATCTCTTTTAACATCTGCCGCTTCTTGAGTTCCGGCCAGTCACTAAGGTGTCGATCGTAGCGGCTCCATTCCTTTCTCCAGGTTGCCCATCCCCAAATCCCTCCGATTTGCGAATAGTAATAGCTATCGGAGATTTTCGTGTGTTTCTCGACCATATTGGAACCGGAGATATAGGCGATCCGGTCGTCGCACCTATGCCGTTCAAGCAGTTCCTGACAGAAAGGGAAAAAGGACGGGTCGGGCAGGCAGTCATCCTCCAAAATGATGGCTTCTTCAACCTGGGTAAAAACCCAAGTTATGCCACTGATCATCCGCTCTCCGCAGCCCAAGTTCGTCTCAGAGAAGTTCCGCATCACCTCACAAGTCCAGTTGATGCGGGACACAATCTCTCTAACCTGTCGGCAGGCTTCGACCTCCCCTTCCTTGTCCGACCTGGCACCATCGGCAACGATCAGCAACTTCGACGGCCGAGCACGGGAAATGGCTTCGAACACGCGGCGTGTTGTGTCGGGTCGCTTGAATACAAAAAAGGCGACAGGGGTTCGCAATGCATCCGCTTCCATGAACTTTGAACCTTATTTTCCACGAGGTCAGTCGTAAAGTATACTTGCATCCAGCACAAGACGCTGAAACTGGGCTTAGAAAACTCCCGCGCTATTACCATGCGCGAAGACGACTTGCTGAACAAAGAACCGAACCTGAAACGACCTCCTTCATCCGCTTCTTAGGAAATCCCAACCGGAGCAAAAAACCAGAAGTCGAACATGCCGATACTCCTTGCTGACATATCACGACAAATTGAAAAAATCGGACCGAGCCTGCGCCGAGTACTCGGAAATATGGGCTGGCTAATCGTGGACCGGCTCATCCGCATGGGGATGGGTCTGTTTGTCGGCGTGTGGGTCGCCCGTTATTTGGGCCCCATCGAATTCGGAAGCTTGAACTTCGCATATGCGTTCGTTACTCTTTTCGGGTCCTTCGCCACTTTGGGCCTGGAAGGAATTATTGTGCGCGAAGTGTTGCATAGTACCAAGGAAACGCATGAGATTCTAGGCTCAGCGTTCGCTCTCCGGTTTACCTCAGGTATTCTGGTCGCGGCTGGGTCGATTGCTTTAGTTAGGTTGATTCAACCGCATGACCGCCAGGCGATGCTGCTCGTCAGTATCTTCTCGCTGACCTTGATATTCCAGGCGTTTGACACCATTGATTCATTCTTCCAGTCACAGGTGCGATCGAAAATTACTGTTTGGGCGAAGAACGCCGCCTTCCTCATATTTGCGGCCGTTCGCGTGCGGCTTATCTACGCCAAGGCCCCCGTTTGGATGTTTGCTGCAGCCATGACCGGAGAGATCGCTCTCGGCGCATTTGGGCTTGTGCTTGGCTACCATAAATCGAAGGGCAACATTTTTTCCTGGCACAGCAGCAGGGCCAAAGCGGCCTATCTACTTCAACAAGGCTGGCCTCTGCTCCTCTCCGGAATGGCGATCATGGTCTATGTGCGCATTGACACGGTAATGCTCAAAACGATGCAGGGAGATTTCGCCGTTGGTCTCTATTCCGCAGCCACAAAAATATCGGAAGTGTGGTACTTCATCCCCATGGCAGTCGTATCTTCAGTTTCGCCAGCTATCATGCGCGTAAAAGACAATCCAGAGCTTTTCTACGCGCGGCTTCGAAAACTCTTCTCGCTGATGACTCTGTCGGCCTGCGTCATCGGGTCGGCCGTTGCACTCGCATCGCACCTGATTGTCCGATTACTTTACTCGACTGCCTATCGTGCCGCCGCCCCGGTGCTTGCTGTTCATATCTGGGCCTCAGTCTTCGTCTTTCTCGGAGTCGCCCAGTCCCCCTGGGACCTATCGCGAAACATGCTAAGGTTGTCCCTCTATCGGACTGTTGCTGGAGCCGTCATCAACGTCGTAATGAATCTATATCTGATCCCGAGGTATTCAGCCATGGGAGCAGCTGTTGCGACCGTCGTCTCATATGCGATCTCAGCAGTATTTGCCAATGCGTTGTTTGAAAAGACCAGGCCTATCTTTTGGATGCAGATGAAATCTTTCTTACCGTATAAATTCTGGGTGAGCTAGGCGCTGAAGAGCAGGGTGATTCAAAAATTAGATCAACGTTGGCTTCTTGTAGCATGTCTGCTAGGAGTTGCAAATGCGCTTAAGGAGTCGCGGTCGATAGCGGAGTTCCTGCTGATTCGTTTGTACCTTCGCCTCTGACGGGCACCATATGCCTGAAAAGAACTGTAGCCATTGTCTTCGCCACAGCTGAGTAATGAAAGTGGGAAAGGAAAGTTACAACAGGATCAGCGTTCGCTTGTTCCAGCGTCGAGAAGTCCCAGCACTCCACCAAAATAAACTCCGGGCTGTAATGACTCCAGTCATTTGATTTCAAGACATCGAAATCCAAACCCTCGACGTCGATCGTCAACAAATCAATCTTGGTCCCGGCCGGCACATGTTCGTCAAGCATCTGCCACAGTGGTACTGTCTGAATTTCTACCCTCTTGATTATTGAAAAAATGCCGCCATCGTGTTGGAATGCCAAGTCCGCACTGAATGTATTCAACGCGGGATCGTTGAAAATATAGAAGGTCAGCCTCTGGCGCACCGAAGAAACTGCGGCTTCAATATTAATATCCCGCGGTCGAACCCGCCGAAAACTCCTCATGCTCCCAGGATTCGCATCGATGTTAAGGCCGCTCCACCCCCTGCGGTAGAGCCGAAAGGTATTGGAGAACCTCTTTGGATGGTGCGCGCCGACATCGACGTAGAAGCCGGAAGGTCTGTTCCCCAGGAATCGATCTAGGATCATATCCTCGCCTTCTTGCGAATAAGATTTCCTGGCGTATTCGGGGAAAACCCTTTGGTGGAGCTTACCGAGGTATACTCGAGCTGCTTTTGGCAACAGCGCCTTCACCAGATTCTTCATATTCAAGAACAATATTAACCCGCGTGGTGGATCGGGACAATATTTGGCGCAACGTCCTCACCGTCCGCAAGGGATCGCTTGCTCACCGCGACCGAGCAGGAAAAAAGCGCCAGAATAAACAGCATCCATAAGGGAGATGCCTCCATATAGTCAGTTGACGTCAGGTTACAAAGGAATTCAAGGCCGATAACCAGCAGAAGCCAGGCGCTGGCAAACTCACCCCAGCGCGCTCTCGCTTGCAGGCCAAACCTCACCGCATCCCACAGGACTACAAGAAGGACAAATAGGCCTGAGATCCCAAAACTTAGAAGAGTATCGAGAAATCCGTTATGAGCTTGTCCGGGAAACCAGCCGAGTTTAGCAATAACAATATCCTTATGCGGCCCCCAATAGCCTTCAAAGCCGTAGCCGAAAACTGGATGAGTTGCGATCTGGGTAGAGTCGAAGTACCAAATATCAGTTCTTCCTGTAAAGGTTGTGTCCCTGTTGAGGAGGCCAAAGACCTGACGAATAAGGTTATCGAATTTCGAAGTCCATACCAGGAGTACTGCAGCAAATGCGGCGACAGGGGGCAACGACAATTGAGCGAACCGCGGTAGCTTGCGGAAGAGAAATACTGCGAATACTGCCGCGGAAGATACCACTGCCGTTGCAGACTGGGAAAGGAGTAGCACAACCACAAACAGAAAAAGCACGCACCACCGGAACACGTTCCATCTTGAGCGAGAGGCCAACAGCGCGGCGATGCCGATTGACATTCCGACGCCCAAATAATTCTTGTGACCGTAAAGGCCTGTCCACCCCCCCCCCGTCAAAGTAGTGACAATAGGATTCATCATGAACTGTCCGACAACGCTCCCGATCGCAAAGAGCGCAGATACCTTCGCGACAAGATCAACTATTTCTTCAGGGCTGAAAATAAGCGAAATATAGGCTCCCCCAACAAGGAGCACCAGTGGTAGAAAGATCAAGCGCAAGCTGAAAACAGGTTCCACGGACCAGCTGCAGGATATCGCCGCGAGCAGATACAGCACCAGCAACCACTTCTGGCTGAGTAGTGTATTCCGGACGCTCTCGTACACCGGATAAACGAGCACGAGGGTCCATATCAAGAGGCCGTTCGAGAGTACAAAGTGGACCGTATCCGAAGATAAGAAAGACGGCCGCGGATCACCAGCCGCGCTTTCGTAAATACCCGACGCCATGCCGAAAAGATATAGAAAGTACAGCCGATGGATAAATGATCCTATCATGCACTTTCCAACCCGTCACCTGTTTTCGAAAGGTTCATAGATTACCTACATCTGTTCAACGATGGAAAGCCCCCGATGATCAATAAGATCTACTTAGATTCGATTTAGAATGAGGTTGCAAGAGCTCAATCTGTATTCAGATTGCGCCTCGTTAGGGGTTCATGAACCCCGCAATCGACCGGAATTGGCGCATAGGCTCGGCTTTCTGATGGTTCGATTATCTCCTAGACCTCGAGTTTCGAGCATAAAGAACTGCCAGAGAAACCTTGAGGTCGATCAAATCAACCTGACACAAAGCAGTTGCATTGCCTTTTTAAAAGCAGCATTTATTGATTTGCTTATCGATCTTCAGTAGCATAGTTTCGCCACGCACCACGAATCTCGCGAGCGCTGTGCGGAGTGTCTTCTTGCGCGGATGTCGCTTGATATTATCGGCGCGACGAATAGCATGGCGACATTGGTAGGCATCCACGTAATTGCATTCTTCACGTTCCCGAACACGATTTCGGCTCAGCACAAGAGACTTGAAGAACATTCCGGCTCGTTGCCCTCGCGATTGCAAACTTATCTGCTCTCAGCACACCTCACCTGATGACAAATGGGTTGCCCTTCGGCGTCCTGCTTCCCTCATTCTCCGTGACTTTCCCGATTTGAGAACTCATTCCTGATTGAGGAACAAGGTTCAATCAACCGCCTCCGCTCGCCATCTGAGCAAAATCATCTCCCGCCGCCAACCGATAAGACCCCTATGCGGGTTGAGGGGCAACGTCCACCGCAGGGATAAAGTGTAGATTTCACGGTTAGCGTCGCGCGGACAAATAGAAACCCCTCACCGGTATTTTCAACAGACCTGCGGGGGTAATATGATTGCGCTACGGAGGTTTCGTTTTTGAGCTTGATTGGCTGGATCTTATGTCTGCTTTCCGCATGCGGAGCGACTTCAATCAGAGACTCAGTGAGAGTAGTTCCTAATTTGTCTCCCGCTAACGTGCTTGAAACGGCTGGATCAACCGGAAACTGCGCTGCGGGGTCCGCCGCCCCCGCGGCCGCGCAGGCAGTAGGGTTCCAAGATCTTGTATTCTGTGATGATTTCGATAACCCCTCGACGATCGACGTGAACGGCACGGGCAAGAGTGGATACAACTGGTACACGAATCTGCCGTTCGGAGCGGGGCGCACCCAGCCAGCCGCTTACACCGTCTCGAACTCAATGCTGATCGTCACTGCCAATCCCACGACGTGGAACTGGGGGCTGACGACAATGGACCCGCTTTCTGGGAGCGGAATGGCTTGGACATTTGGGTATTTTGAAGCCAGAATCAGCTTCGACCCCAGCCTGGCTGCAATGTCATCGGGGTGGCCTGCCTTTTGGACAGAATCGGCCTTCCACGCTCGTTACAACAATTCAGATCTCTTTTCTGAGCTCGATGTTTTCGAGGCTTACGGACGATGTGACATGGGAACATTGCATCAGTGGCAAAACGCTTTGCAAGTCGATTACTGGAACTCAAACCATTGTCAACAAGTGGACACTAACTGGAATAATTGGCACGTGGTCGCAGCTCGCTGGATTCAGGGTCAAGTGACATGGTATCTCGATGGTGTTCCGCTGATGACTCAGGAATACTCTCCGACTGCCCCCCCCGAGCCATCTCCAGTAACATCAGGCGGCACTCTACCCGCACCGGCTGGAACATTTTCACCGCTTGACTCCGAGAAACTGGGGATGCAACTTGTCGTCGGGAGCGAACCGGGATGGCCGCTTCAAATCGATTGGGTCAGGGTCTGGCACTAAGAGATGCTGCAGGAGAGATGTGTTCAGCGCCCCCATTTAGTTCATAACTGTGTGAGTGCAGCGTCCGGCGCTCATTTTCTCGGACTACAAATGTAAATGATAGGTTGTCCTCGCCAGATGCTACTCTAATTGACCGTCCGGATCACAGCGCGATGCAAATCGACGCGTCCTCAACAGTTTCATCAATCGCCGGCGGACTCTTGCAATAACGCAAGAAGCATCAAGAATGAGTTTTTTCCATTCGTCCTCTGAATCTCGAGTTTCCCAAGAATTTGCCAGATTCACTGAAATGAAGGCTATCAATAACGATAGCAATGCGCCAGACATCACGATGACTCTTCGAATCGGAGAAGACTTACGTTCCGGAATACTCGGCGGATCCAAGAGGCGAACCACTGGTATTTCCTTTGCCTCCTCAACCTTAGCCAATTCATATTGCTTATTGAGGGTTTCCCAGACCATTTCATCGGCTGTAATCCTCCGGGTCAAGTCAGTGTAAGTAACTTCTAGAGATGGTAAGTCGCTGATTGAAGGGAGCGCTGACTCGGCGGTATCCGTCGTCAAATCACCTTTTGCCGATTGTCCGTTAATCAAATTCAATTGTCTTTGAAGCTCGTCTACGCGAGCGCTTGCGGCACGTACTCTGAGACTGTCATTCGAGTATTCTTGCCGAAGACCCGCCACTTCTGAACGCGCACTTGCCAACTCGTCCTGCAATTTCAGAGAAGAATCTATCATCGCTTTTCCCTGCGATGAGATGTCGAGCGTTGCATTCTTTGTCGCAAACCTGCTAAGAGCCTCCGTTTCATCGTCAAGATTCTGCTTGATTTCCTTAAGTCGCCCCTCCAGAAAGATTCCTTCTCGCCTTGCTTCGGAGGTACTGTCGAGTTCAACAAGCCGATCTAGTTCATCCACATAAGCTTGCACCATTTTCGAAGCAAGAATAGGGCTCTTGGCAGTAACTGTAATCGCGATTTGCCCACTCTTCACATTCTCCAGGATATGAGTATCTCCATCCAGATCCTTGCATGCATCCTCCAAGTACCGCGCCTTGTAGTATTTCTGAAGATCAAGGCGCCTGACCACGCTCTCCTTCGTTGTTCGACTCTCAAGAATGCCGACGAATTCTGCACCGGGTGTCGTTAATCCCAACAAGACGTCGCTGGCGTCGGACGCGGCACTCGAATAAGCTGCACCCGATAACGCGTCAACCACGCCCGCTTCCAAAGGGGAACTGTTGGGAGACATGATTGTGGCCCTCGAGGTATATATCGGATCGGGAACAAAAGAATATATCGCCGAGAGAACTGTTCCTGACACAACGATCCCGAAGAACATTCGGCGCCTTTTCCAACAGACACGCAGGAGACGAATGAGTGGCATAGTCGCAGATCCGCTTGGTCTCCTGGATCTGGATTTGGCCATGCCCTGTCTTGGAGGCTGAGGCGCAGGAGCAGAAATTGCTAAGTCCTGGTCATTCATCTGATTACCTTGACAGACCCACTCATAACATTACGACCGCTGAAACAACAGGAAGCATCTGTGTGGTGACGCTCGTTAACTAGGAGAAACTCTCGACACGACTGTTTACAAAAACTTTGCAACGGATTCCAATTCAACGAGTGTCAAAGATCTGCTCGTAATCCTACAATGTCCAATACTGAATCTCTAATCAAGCTAAGACAAGTAGAAAGAAAAATGGATAGCCAACACATTCGAGATCGGCAGATCTTCGGCATCTAGCGCACCGAACAGAACTCGCGATGCAGCCAGCCACATTTCTTCATCCTGCCACTGCTTCAAATGCCTCCGATCATACGCGATTGGAGGCCCACGGCCATCTCCGGTTTCCCTTCTTGCGCCCTGGTCACGGCAACACCGGTCCAATCAACTTCCAGTATTCATCCATCGACGGTTTCTGCCGATTCTTCGCGACAGGAACCCAACACAGCAACCGCCTCAGGGATAAGTACCTTCCTTGACGCCGAACCCAATCATAAAACATCCTTTAGTAGGCTCCGGCGATTGCGAGGGGTAAGGCAACCGCCGCCGCGATCTGTGCCACCGCCGCTACATTCTGCCAGACCGTCGAGCCGCCGACAATCTTTTCAGGAACGAAGATCGTATCGCCGGGTCGCATGCGGAGGCTCATAAAGTTATTGCTTAGCCAGTTATCGCTCGCGCGGCATGACTGACCCATCGGCGTGGAGAACGTATATCTCCTTTCTTGTTGCCGGAAGGCGTCGCACCGCCTGCCTTCCGTAAGTACCAGCCAAGGTCTCTCCCGGGAGAATAGCTGATTGCGGCTGGGTTATAGACCTGGCCACTAACTAAGACGAAATTTGGCCGCTTGGGTATCAGTCAGAGTGTCACCTGCACGCAATTCAATATCCGCGGGTGTATTCTCCCATCGGCCGACATCTGAGGAAATATTGATAATCATGCGGCCGCTGGCTGGATGGCTGCGAAGGCTCGCGAGAATCTCCTGCCGTTGCGTCTCGAGTGACTGTTGTATATCTGTTGCTGCTTGCGTGGCGATCGCCCCCGGCCTGACCTCGACGGGTGTTTCCTCGATTCGTTGAATCATCTGCTGACGCGCTTGCTCGGCCAGTAGACGGACTTGCACCCGCTCCAGGACCGCGGCGGGCGGATATGCATCTTCTCGAAAACCTCCCGCCCGCTTCAACACGGAGCTAAGGCGCTCTCCCAGTTCAATCGCGTAGCTCCCTGCATGCTCGACCTCGCCGGTAATCGTCACCGATGAACCGATGTCCTGCCAGCCGGCCAATTGCCGAATGCTGACTACGTCACCAGGATTGAGGAGCACATCGGCATTCTTGTCCCCATCCAGTGCTTTCTCTATCGCGACAATACTATGGCTTCACCAGCACCTTTTGGCCATTCTGCACTGCATAACTTGAAAGGCCGGCTTCATCCCGGTAGGCGCTTCGTTTGAATCCTCCAGCCATCCGTACCAATCCAGCCACGGTCATGCCCTGAGACATCGGATATGCGCCGGGCCGAAGAACTTCTCCCTCAATGGAAACCCTGGGCGGATCGATCTCATAGCGGCCATAGACGCGAATCAAATCGAAGGGCTCGAGGAGAAACGAATCATTACCAATCAGCGCGTCATGCAGATTAAAACTCGATGGTCTCTGGCCGGAAGTCGGGCGGCAGCAGGCGAACCAGTTCCGCATGGTCAGATGGTTCGGGCAGCACGTCCTGGTACGAATGCAACAGGTCGCTAATCGTCATCCCTTCCTTATACGGATACACGCCAGGCCGATAAACATGTCCTTCGAGATAGACTGCGCTTTGGTTGTAGGGCAAAATCTGCGAAATGACGACATCGTCTCCGCCTTGCACCTGGAAGTCGGCCAGCTTCTGAGCCAGCTCCGGCGGGGTTGTTCAGGGAGTTGAAGACTTAACATCGTATGGCGCTCGTGAGCCACAATTCGCGCAACATTAATTTGTTTCAAGCTCGCTGTACTCAAGGACCCCGCCCGCAAGATCGAGAACCTGATTCAGTGTTTTCTCGCCGTTCAATTCGTATATCGCCGGGCGATGCACCATCCCTTCCACTGAAACCTGCGGACCGGCCGGTGGAACCAGAAGAGTATCGCCAGGAAGAGACGTTCAACGTCTGAGCGGACACCCTTCAATAGAAAGTCGTAAAGGTCGACCTGACGGACCAGTTGATTGCCACGATACTGCCGCAGGACGCGCAGTGAACCACGGCTGGTTGGGCCGCCCGCGGCATACAAGAGCGCTAATCGGCGTCGACATGGAACTGACGTCATATGCGCCGGGCCGTTGCACATCTCCGACGACATATACGCGAACCGTGCGCAGCCGGCCCAGAGAGATTTCGACGTGCTCATTCTGAAACTGCGTGCTCAGGGCCTGTTGGATCGCACTCTGCGCCTGGGCGATCGTCATGCCGCTAATCATGATTGTGCCCGCTTCAGGGAGCTCAATCTGGCCTTGGCGATCAATCATCCTGTCCAGCCGGTCGATTGACCGCCCCACATGTTGACAACCAGGCTATCTCCCGGTCCGAGAACATAATCAGGGCCGACGGGGAGATCCATGGGCAATTCATTCGCGTTCCCCGTGCCGAGAAAAAATGCGTCGCTGCCGAACCGCTGCAGCCCGCCTCCACCGGATGGGACCTGCATGTAAAGCTCCTGCAGGGATGGCATATTTCCATATGGACTTGGCTGCTGGATCTCTTGGGGTCCAGATGGGTGGGCTTCGATATTCCTTTGAGGCGGCGTCGCACGCGGGTTTGCCGCTTGAGGCCGGCTGCTCTGCGTCGGCGGTTCGGCGCCGCCATTCTGCGAAGACGAGGCGTTCGTGCCGCCTGCCGGCGCCGGCGCCTGGACTTCGCTATTCGGAGCCGCGGCCTGACCGGCACCTTCTCCATTGGCCGGTGCTTGTGCCTCGCCGTTCGGGCCCGCTGCCTGACCGTTCCCCTCGGCATTGCCGCTCTGCCCCGTCCCCTCGCCGCTACTGCTCGTGGAAGACGGTGCTTGCGTGCCACTGCTTGAAGCAGATGTCTGAGCGGAGCCCTCCGCGTTCCCGTTCTGCGAGTTTTCCTGGGCGCGACTGAGCCGGCGAGTCGGGATGGCGCCAATCAATGCCGCCAATCCGACAGCTAAGAGCAAACTGCGCGCGCTGGTCGGGCGCAGCCTCGGTTCAAACATTCTTCTAGCGTAAAGCAGCACGTTGCACATTTCTCGGAGTTTTCCCAATCGGGCCGTCATTCCATGTCGATTGTTCAAGGCTGTACGCCCCCACCTTCCAAACTCGCATGCGCTGGCGAGGCATGCAGCAGAGGCCTCTGTTAACCTGTGATTGTCGAGGCGTTTACGGTCGGCTCCGAAAACCACAGACAGAAACTCTCAAGATTTGGTCGCAGTGGTCTGGGAAAATACATGGCGGAGGCACAAAAGGGTTCTGGAGACGGGACTGTGGCACTCCGCGTATCCGCATTTATCTAGTTGATGGCACCGAATGTGTCTTTCGTGCATTTCGTTCACTGACTCCCGTCAGCTCTGGACGTTGCAATTTTCGCCTCCAATTGCTCAACCTTCTTTTCGAGGCTCTTTATTTCTGCACGAAATTCGTCCAAATGGCGTCCAAGAAGATCATCTCGATTCGCAGCACTCAGGACAGCGCGCATCGCTTCGCGCGCGACTTCTGATATGCTCCGTGCGCCACTCACGGAGCAGACGCGCCTCAGACCCAAGAATTCCTCTTCGGAGAGACGAACGCTTACCATGCGTGAGCGCGGATTCGGAATTGTCATATTTCCCCTGATCCTGGTTTGAAATTCAGGACGACGCGGTCCGCACGCAGTTATCTTGAAGTACTGATGGGCGAAGAAAGAAGAGTTTTGCCGCCTTCTTGGAGATCGAGATTCGGTGCGAGATTTGGGGCAGGCTTCGCCCCTGTGAGTCCCAAGGACTATCTGGGACCGACGGCTACAGTATCTCACACCTCCGCAGGAGAATCGAGACCGCAGCCTGCCTGGCAAATGAATTAAAAGGCAACAGCGATTTGATCGAATTGCGACCTGGCACAGAATAACCCAAATCTAGCATGTGGGGGGCGAGAGACGCAAGTGGAAATGTAGGACAATAGCTTGACAATTTGGACTCGCCTGCATCTTATATCATATTCATATCACGACTCTTAGTTTGCCGTGATCGCTGTGGTGCAGAAATCTTGCGTGAGACTGGCTATGGCGCTTGTATGATGTGTGCTGGCTGTCGGTTGTGACCACACGAAAGCGCCGCTTGCCACGCGCATGAATGCCATGCACCTGCATCAGTCGCTGCACACGCTGTTTCCCCGCGCGAACGCTGCGCGACCAACTTGCGCCAGGTACGGCTGTCGATGCTGTGCGAAGGGATAGATTGGCGGCAACCGGCGCGTACCTTCACACCTCCCATGGCAGTCTGAAGTTAGTCACGAGTTATCCACTCAGTTACCACCTATTTCATGTTTTGGAAGTTAGATATCATGGCATACTTCGGTCATGATTCCGACTGGCGCGAAGCAGACCGAGTTGGAGAAGCTGGATCCTCGATCGCTGAGCGAAATGGTCGTCAGATGCATGGCTCGCATCGAGCATCTCGAGCTGATCATCATCAAGCTGCGACGCGAGCATTTCGGACCACGATCGGAGAAGACGAGCGCGTGCGATGAGCAGCTGGAACTGGGGCTCGATGGAAGTGAAGCCGTTCATGCTGCGCCCGCTGAAGGGGCGCAGACTGAAGCAGCCGCATCGGAACAGCCTGCTTCTCTTCCTCGCAAAAGTCGTGCTCTTCCCGGACACTTGCGGCGAGAGATTCACACTCATCTCCCTGAACAGCAGAACTGCCCGGACTGTGGCGGCACGATGAAGAAGTTGGGAGAGGACGTCTCGGAGATGCTGGAGTACATTCCAGCGAGTTTCGTAGTCATCCGTCACGTACGTCCCAAGCTCAGCTGTGTTCGCTGCTCCTCGGTGGTGCAGGCTCCTGCGCCCTCCAGACCTATCGACCGCGGGCTTCCAGGACCGGGCATGCTGGCGCATGCGATCACTGCGAAGTATTCCGACCACGTGCCGCTCTACCGGCAGTCACAGATGTATGCCAGAGAAGGTGTGGAGTTGGACCGCTCCATTTTGGCGCGTTGGGTTGGCGAAGCGAGCCAACTGATGGCGCCGCTGGTCGAGGCACTGCGCCGCTACGTGATGAACACCGACAAGCTGCATGGCGACGACACGCCCCTTCCGGTGCTGGCTCCCGGTCATGGAAGAACGAAGATCGCAAGATTCTGGACCTATGTGCGCGACAGCCGTCCGGCCGGCGACACCGCGCCTCCCGCCGTCTGGTTCTCTTACTCGCCGGATCGGAAGGGCGAACATCCGCAACGGCACCTGGCGAAGTTTCGCGGCATCCTGCAGGCCGACGCCTTCGCAGGTTGTGCTGTCCGCGCGGTTATGTTGCGTGTTCCTCCAGAAGCGGTTTCTGAACTGTTTATGCGCGGAGATTGAGGTAACATAAATAGCCTCCGAACGCTGGTCGTACCCCCAAGATGTCTGAAGTGAACTACAACCATGTTCGAACATCATTCCAAGAGTGAACGCGCATTGGCACGTCATCGAGATGCGCCACTGGCGGAAGAAAGCGCTCGTTACATCCAGCCTTGTATTGACCGAGGATCAACGTCTCTCAAGGTTTAGCTCAAGCGCAGAGAGCCTCTTTGGGCTGCCCGCCTGATTCAGGAAGAACGCAGATTTGCATCCAACAAGGAGTACCTGCATCCCGTTGGCTGTGCGACGCTCAGCTGGTCAACGCGGTGACCCATTTCGGATTCAGAAGCGGTTCGAGGCCATCCTGCGGCCGTGGCTCCAATATCTGTGTTGGTGGGAGCATCCTACCAGCGAGTACCGGAGAAACCTGCGTGGGTAATGCAAGAAACCTAATCCATCACCCGAAAGTAACTAGAAATCAGTCATTCGCCGCATCACTTTCTATGGACATCGGCATTTCATTGCACGAAAATGCTGGGTGTGGGATCTGTTCCTTCTCTGGGCCAGCTGTCTCAGACCCTCAAAAAGGAAGAATAACGTGACGCGAAAACTGGGGATCTATGTACTCCCGCTTGCCGCGGTCATGTCGATTGCCGTTGGCGTTTGCCAGGCTCAATCCGCGTTGACGAAGCATGTGCGCAAGGCGACGCAGGATGGGACCGCGCCATTGATAGGCCAGCTTTCCCCAACCCAGACCATGAATCTGGTGATCACCCTGCCCTTCCGCAATCAGGACCAGCTCGACCAACTCCTGGAGGATCTCTACGATCCCACCAGTCCAAGCTACCGGCAATTCCTCACCGTGGAACAGTTCACAGCGCAGTTTGGACCTACCCAGCAAGACTATGACGCTGTCATCAATTTCGCGCAAGAGAACAACATGACGGTAGTGGATACCTCCCCGAATCGCCTCATCGTGCGAGTGTCAGGAACCGCGGAGAGTGTTGAGGCTGCGTTCCATGTGAACCTCAATGTCTATCGGCATCCCACTGAGAGCCGGACATTCTACGCGCCGGACCGGGAGCCAACCACCGGCCTGACGTTTTCTCTTTGGCATATCACCGGACTCGATAACTTCTCGCGTCCGCATCCTGCCGGCTTAAGCAAGAATCCAGCCGGCCTCCGGTCCCGGAACCAACGCCACCACCGGCTCCGGCCCGTCGGCCTCATTCCTGGGCAGCGATATGCGGGCCGCCTATTACGGTGGTATCGTTGACCGGCACTGGCCAGTCCGTTGGCCTGCTCGAGTATCCCGGTACCGATCTGGCCGACCTGAACACATATTTCACAAACATCGGCCAAACCAACAGCGTGCCGATTTCGCTCGTCTCCACTGACGGAACCAGCACAAGCTGCGTTGACTCATCCGCCGGTGGCAACTGCGACGACCTCGAGCAAACCATCGACATGACACAGGCGCTGGGCATGGCCCCCGGTCTCTCGAGCCTGGTCATGTACGTTGGTTCGACCGACGCTGCCATCTTCAATGCCATGGCCACCGCCAAGCCGCTGAATGCTCAGCTGAGCTCCTCGTGGACCTGGTAACCCGGCCGACCCGACGACCGACGATCCATTCTTTGCGGAGTTCGCGGCGCAGGGCCAGAACCTCTTTCAAGCGGCGGGCGACAGCGCCAAGTGGACGACGTCGGGAAAGGCTTCGGAAACCTACCCTGCGGACGACGTGTACGTGACTTCTGTCGGTGGCACTGATTTGACAAACCACCGCCGCAGGCGGAGCCTGGTCCTCTGAAACCGCGTGGGCCAACAGCGGCGGCGGCATTTCGCCGCACAAATTTGCGATTCCTTCCTGGCAGACGGCCGCGGCCGCAGGCTGCGCCAGTTGCTCGCAGAGCTATCGCAACGGCCCTGACGTTTCAGCCAACGCTAACTACACTTTTTACGTCTGCGCGGATCAAACGACGTGCACGGCCAACGAGTGGGGTGGGACCAGCTTCGCTGCGCCCATGTGGGCCGGCTACCTGGCGCTTGTCAACCAGCAGTCCGTGGCCAACGGCAACAACACGCTGGGGTTCATCAATCCCCGCCTGTATACGATTGGTGCAGGTTCGAGCTACACCACGGACTTCCACGACATCACGAGCGGAAGCAATGGCTACTCAGCCACAACCGGCTACGATCTGGTAACTGGGTGGGGCAGCCCGAATGGGAGCGGACTGATTAACTCGCTCGCCGGGACATCGGCCGCAGCCGCGATCATGGCCCGGCGCCGGGCAGCACGTTGACCTCAGCTATCTGACCACCTTCACCTGGAATGCGGGTTCCGGCGGAGTGACGGGCTACTATCTGTGGGTTGGCACGGCCCGGCCGGCACCGCCAATCTGATCAACATCGGTCCGCTTGCCGTCACCAGCGCCACCGTGAATCTGCCCACCAACGGAGCCACCGATCTACGTGCGGCTCTGGACCGTGGTCAACGGCGCGACCTACCTCTATAACGACTACACCTATACCGAGGCCACTCTCTGCTGCCGCCACGATGATCAGTCCCGCGCCGGGCAGCACGCTGACCTCAGCTTCGACCACCTTCACCTGGAATGCAGGCTCCGGCGGAGTGACGGGCTACTACCTGTGGGTTGGCACGGCGGCCGGCACCGCCAATCTGGTCAACATCGGTCCGCTTTCCGTCACCAGCGCCACCGTGAATCTGCCCACCAACGGAGCCACGATCTACGTGCGGCTCTGGACCGTGGTCAACGGCGCGACCTACCTCTATAACGACTACACCTATACTGAAGCCACTCTGCTGCAGCCACGATGATCAGTCCCGCGCCGGGCAGCACGTTGACCTCAGCTATCGACCACCTTCACCTGGAATGCGGGTTCCGGCGGAGTGACGGGCTACTACCTGTGGGTTGGCACGGCGCCCGGCACCGCCAATCTGGTCAACATCGGTCCGCTTGTCCGTCACCAGCGCCACCGTGAATCTGCCCACCAACGGAGCCACGATCTACGTGCGCCTCTGGACCGTGGTCAACGGCGCGACCTACCTCTACAACGACTACACCTATACTGAAGCCACTCTGCTGCCGCCACGATGATCAGTCCCGCGCCGGGCAGCACGTTGACCTCAGCTTCTGACCACCTTCACCTGGAATGCAGGTTCCGGCGGAGTGACGGGCTACTATCTGTGGGTTGGCACGGCCCGGCCGGCACCGCCAATCTGGTCAACATCGGTCCCGCGTCCGTCACCAGCGCCACCGTGAATCTGCCCACCAACGGAGCCACGATCTACGTGCGCCTCTGGACCGTGGTCAACGGCGCGACCTACCTCTATAACGACTACACCTATACTGAAGCCACTCCGCTGCCGCCACGATGATCAGTCCCGGCGCCGGGCAGCACGCTGACCTCAGCTACAGTCCCCTTCACCTGGAATGCGGGTTCGGGCGGAGTGACGGGCTACTACCTGTGGGTTGGCACGGCGGCCGGCACCGACGATCTGATCAACATGGGGCCCGCTTTCCGTCACCAGCACCACCGTAAATCTGCCCGCCAACGGAGCCACGATCTACGTGCGGCTCTGGACGTGGTCAACGGCGGACCTACCTCTATAGCGACTACACCTATACTGAAGCGCCATAGCGCAGCGATCATCTCTCAGTTGCAATCGCTGCTTTCGGCGCAACTGCATGCGAGCACCACGGTCCAAGGCCACGTTTCTCTACACCTTGGCTGCACGGACTGTACTCGATGTCTGCTCGCAGACTCTAACCACGGTGCAAACTATTGGGCAAGCCGGGCCTGATTCGGAAATCTTCAGAAAGGTCGATCTTTGCAAACGTCTGCCGGAACTCCGCGCCCCATCTCCTGCCGATTCCGACGGTAATCATTCTTGTGGACACTCTCAATGGCTGGTAACCCCCAACGGTTTTGAATGATCGGGATCGCTGTTCAAGAATCGGGCAAGCCAATGTTATAGTTACGCTTAAACACAAGTCTGATCTTCTCGCTTCCCTCAGGTCTATTCGAGGTTTGGGTGGTATTCAGCAATTAGATGGTTGAGATCTTTATATGTCGATCGTAAGGTGTGCTGTTTCCGTGAGCCGCCATTTGGCGGTGATGTCGCGAAAGCGTTGGAGTGGACGCCGCATTCCTTCCATTCCGTTCGTTTCTGGTACGGCGGCATGCCTTCCAGGCGATCACTGCAATGCGAAATTGATCCTGCCTCGGCGTCTCGTCCTTGTTAGCATCTGCCTTGCTTTTTTTCTTGCAAGGGCGCTGGGACAAAGTCCGATCGTTTCTCACACGATTCAGATCACCAATAGCGCCGACGATGGCTACTACAACAACCAGGACAGCAGCGGCTGGCACAGCACTCCCCAAGCCGGAGGAGCAGATAGGGTTGGAAGCTGGGGTGGAGTAACAAAGGCTTGGGTCGCGGGTTACCGATTTCCGTCGACCGCCATCAATTCCGGCGACACGATCCGATCGGCTTATCTGGTTCTGATGAGCAGCGATGGAATTGCAACCAGTACGATTTGTGGATCGGCGCCCTGCCCCAACAGTAACTCCACGTTCCGCGTATACGGAGTTGCTCAGGATGACGGGCCTTCATTCAGTGGAACGGCGGGAAACACTCCTCTGGATGTGCCGTATACGACGGCCTACACCGATTACACAACGACAGGACCGGGCGATGTTCATGGGGGCTGCTACGGGAACGACAACGGACAGAACACCTGTGTCCACATCATTGATGTGACGAGCATCGTCCGGCAGATTACCTCGCAGCCGGGGTGGACGAACACTTCCGCCATGCGATTTGTCATGTTGAGCACTGATGCAACCGCGCCTAACGTCTACGCGGGATTTGAAGACTACTCAGCCAACCCCAGCAAAGCGGCCACGCTACTAGTGAATCCTCCGGTACCCACGATTGTGTCATCGGGTGCATGGGGGACTGGCGCGACAGAAACCTACCCAACAAGTTACGCGACAGGGCCCTTTGTCTATCCGGGAGCCTCCACACTGCTTCTATTTCTCGGAGATTATTACATCTTCTACGGCCTGGCTGAATCTCAACCGACCGTGTCCGATAGTTGTGGAAACACGTGGAACATTCTTGACGGGCCCACTGATTGGGCAGGCTATTTTTATGACATGCGGAGCACCGTCTACTACGTGCAAAACCCGGCATCGTGTCCCGCGGGCGATACAATCACCGTCACTCCCAGCACTACTCCCAACGGGGAGCCGATATTCCTGCATTTCTTGGCGGTCGCGGGATCAAATACGGGACAACTCCCCGTCGTTTCCGCCATTACAAGTCCCCCTCCCGGCACGTACACGACGAGTGCCGCCTCCGATTTCATCTCGCTCAATAGCGCCGGACTGCTTGTGAGTTGGATATTTGGCGACTCTGATGCTCCACATACCTTCACTCCGCAGGCGGGCTTTCTCGCGGATGTGGATTCGACTCCAACCTATCTAACGGCAGCCGTCGAAAACGTGTCGTCGTCCGGTTCCTACCAAAGTCAGTTTGCAATCTCTCCGTCGGACGGGTGGCAAACAGTGCTAATTGGAATGCCCGCGATGACGGGAACCACGGCCACACCCTCGGTGACGGTGACACCTTCGCTCCCGAGTATCGGCACCACACAGGACCTCTCGGTAACCGTGTCAGTCTCAGGGACGCCAACGCCAACCGGTTCGGTGACCCTGACCGGTGGCGGCTATACGTCCTCAGCGACCACGTTGGCTAACGGGGTGGCCATCATCGACATTCCTGCCGGATCGCTTGCCATGGGCACCGATTCGCTGATGGCAACTTACACGCCGGACTCCAGCAGTTCTTCGATCTATAACAGCGCCACCGGTACTACTTCAGTCACAGTGGTCAACGCAGCCCCCGCAACCGTGACTGGCCCGGCGCCGGGCAGCACGCTGACCTCAGCTACTGTCCCCTTCACCTGGAATGCGGGTTCCGGCGGAGTGACGGGCTACTACCTGTGGGTTGGTACGGCGGCCGGCACCGCCAATCTGATCAACATGGGGCCGCTTTCCGTCACCAGCGCCACCGTAAATCTGCCCGCCAACGGAGCCACGATCTACGTGCGGCTCTGGACCGTGGTCAACGGCGCGACCTACCTCTATAGCGACTACACCTATACTGAAGCCACTCCTGCTGCCGCCACGATGATCAGTCCCGTGCCGGGCAGCACGCTGACCTCAGCTACTGTCCCCTTCACCTGGAATGCGGGTTCCGGCGGAGTGACGGGCTACTACCTGTGGGTTGGTACGGCGGCCGGCACCGCCAATCTGATCAACATGGGGCCGCTTTCCGTCACCAGCGCCACCGTAAATCTGCCCGCCAACGGAGCCACGATCTACGTGCGGCTCTGGACCGTGGTCAACGGCGCGACCTACCTCTATAGCGACTACACCTATACTGAAGCCACTCCTGCTGCCGCCACGATGATCAGTCCCGTGCCGGGCAGCACGCTGACCTCAGCTACTGTCCCCTTCACCTGGAATGCGGGTTCCGGCGGAGTGACGGGCTACTACCTGTGGGTTGGTACGGCGGCCGGCACCGCCAATCTGATCAACATGGGGCCGCTTTCCGTCACCAGCGCCACCGTAAATCTGCCCGCCAACGGAGCCACGATCTACGTGCGGCTCTGGACCGTGGTCAACGGCGCGACCTACCTCTATAACGACTACACCTATACTGAAGCCACTCCTGCTGCCGCCACGATGATCAGTCCCGTGCCGGGCAGCACGCTGACCTCAGCTACTGTCCCCTTCACCTGGAATGCGGGTTCCGGCGGAGTGACGGGCTACTACCTGTGGGTTGGTACGGCGGCCGGCACCGCCAATCTGATCAACATGGGGCCGCTTTCCGTCACCAGCGCCACCGTAAATCTGCCCGCCAACGGAGCCACGATCTACGTGCGGCTCTGGACCGTGGTCAACGGCGCGACCTACCTCTATAGCGACTACACCTATACTGAAGCCACTCCTGCTGCCGCCACGATGATCAGTCCCGTGCCGGGCAGCACGCTGACCTCAGCTACTGTCCCCTTCACCTGGAATGCGGGTTCCGGCGGAGTGACGGGCTACTACCTGTGGGTTGGTACGGCGGCCGGCACCGCCAATCTGATCAACATGGGGCCGCTTTCCGTCACCAGCGCCACCGTAAATCTGCCCGCCAACGGAGCCACGATCTACGTGCGGCTCTGGACCGTGGTCAACGGCGCGACCTACCTCTATAACGACTACACCTATACTGAAGCGCCATAGCGCAGCGGGTTTGTGGACACGGTTATCACCGAACTGTTCTACGCCGAATAAAATCGCGCTCCGACTGCCGACGAGGAGCTGTGCTATCCCCCGCAGGACAAGCCTGAGGGTTCTCGACATAGTAGACCGTACTTCGTTGAAAGTGTAA
>CAWDKT010000017.1:0-244758 GCA_963802955.1 uncultured Acidobacteriaceae bacterium | reverse complement strand
CACCAACCGGAATCGTTCTGATGATTACGCCTGCTTTGACGGTACAACTCCTGCATCTGGAGGCTTCTTCCAGCCAGTTCGCTTATCTATCGCTTATTGGCGCCTTTGTTTTGTCGGTAGGGCTCTCCTGCCTTTACGGGGCGTTCGTCGCGTACCGTGGCGGCGGCAAAAAGGAACTCGAAGTGGTCTGGCTGCTAACAGCCTTTACTCGGACCAGCGTCGCCATCTTCGTAACTGAGCAGGTTCTAGCGAATGTGTTCAGTGTGGGATGGATCACGGTCGCTGCATTCGATGGCGTTTGCGTTCTGATCCAGGCCGTTGGCCTGCGCAAAGGCTGGCTGGCAAGTGCTGCGTAGTAAGATCGCGGATCCTGGCTGGCGGCACGCGTCCGGGACAACGCTCGAAGCGTTGGCAACTCACCTCCCCGGTTGAAAGTGTAACGCCGTTCTTTCCATCTACTGAATTCGACTGCGCAACAACTCCTGGTTTGCCAAGTCACATAGCTTCCGCTGCTGGTAGCATGGCCCTGACTTTTCGGGGCGCTTCCAAATCGCGGCCATAATTCTGTGTCCCGTTCTGTGCATGCGGCGTTTCTTGCGCTTGTGCGGAATTAGCACTCATTGACTGAGCCGCGATATACTCCGGTGCGCCGAAGCTTGACGATTTCTCTGGTACCTGAAAAGGAAGGGGCAAGGCATGATGATGACTGGAATCTTGAAAAGACATGTCTCTAAAATCAGCAACCGGATCGTATTTGCGCTCTCATGTGGAATTTTCTTCTTTGTCTTTCAATCCTTGCGATCGTTCGCGGCGACTGTGCCGCAAAGCCTTTCCGACGTGCGCGGATTCAATTACACGCCGGCGAGCGCACTGCGATCGTGGGATATGTGGCTCCATTTCGATTCTCAGGAAGTCGATCGGGATTTTGGATACGCGAATGAACTCAGGCTCAATCAAACGCGAGTGTTCCTTCCGTTCAGCGCCTGGCAACAGGATCCCAAGACATTTTCTTCGAATCTTGCCAGCTTTATGGATATCGCGCAAAAGCATGGCATCGGCGTGATGCTCGTGCTTGTGCCCTATCTGGCCAGCCCAGGCAGTGGCAACAGCGTTGCCCCCACCGACGTCGACGCCCAAATGCAGACCTGGATTGGAGCAGTTGCGGAAATCGTCAAAGACAAACCGAGCATGGCCTTTTGGGACGTGCAAAACGAACCGGACTTTCAGGGTTCTCGCGAGCATCCGCGAAGCCAGCAGGATCTTGCGCGCAGAATGTACATCACCCGCATGTTTGCGGACACCGTGCACCAGGTTGACAAAGTTCATCCAACGACGGTCGGCTGCACCTTCGAGAAATGCATGGAAGATACCGCGGCTTTTGCCGACGTTCTTTCATTCCACGACTACAGCCCGACCGTGGTCCGGATCGACGAAAACCTCTCTAAAGCAAGCGCGTTTGCCGCAAAGGTGGGCAAGCCATTCTTCAATACGGAAATGGGCTGCATCGGCCGCGCAAATCCCTATGACGTCATTCTGCACGAATACTACAAAGCGCACGTGGGGTTTTATATCTGGGAGCTGACGATGACGCAATACTGGGGCAAGGTCCACGGAGTGTTTTATCCAGATGGGACCGTTCGCGATCCCGCCATTGCGGCCGCCATTCTGGGTATCTTTCGGAACCGCGGCCCCGATGTTGTGTTGGAGGACCCCGACCGGGAAAGCTGGGTAACGACCGCTGTCGCCGATGGAAAAACATGGCTCGCCTCACCCAATCCCGACTGGAACGATGGGCTGCGCATCGCCGAGATTGAGGCCAATCTGCTTGAGGCGGCGCAACTGGTTCCGATGCGAGTTTTGCCCACCCGCACTGTCTATCTTCTTCGCGCGGGTCAGCCAGACATTCCTGCGTTGCGGTCGACGATCACGCAGTACGTCGCTCTCCTGGAGCCTTATATCGATCCTCATCCCGCGACCCGGCACTGGTGAACACTGGGTCAAGAAGGAACTCATATGCCATCTCGCCGCGCGTTTTTGAAGCAGAATTCGATGCTGGCTGCCGGGGCCTGGGCGTTAGGGTCAGCTCCCTTCGTTATTACGGAAGCTCGGTCCGAACCGGCCACGCCCGTTGCCGACACAACCTGCGGAAAGCTGCGCGGTCGCACTGAGAACGGGATTCACGTTTTCCGCGGCGTACCGTACGGCGCGGATACCTCCGGCAAGAACCGGTTCATGCCGCCGCAAAAACCGGCCTCATGGCAGGGCGCCCGCGATGTCGTGGAATGGGGGCGCAGTGCCCCGCAGCCTTTACCTGACGGCAACTATGACTACACACGCGCAGTGCGGTGGGCCGAGTTGCCAGGCGGAACGGGCGAAGACTGCCTGGTGCTGAACGTTTGGACTCCAGCCCTGAGGGACGGCGGCAAACGAGCCGTCATGGTTTCCATTCACGGCGGCGGCTACACGTCTGGAACCAGCAACAATCCGGTGTTTGATGGTGGCAACCTGGCTCGCAAGTACGACGTGGTTGTGGTGACAGTGAATCACCGGCTCGGTGCGCTTGGCTTTCTCGATCTTGGAGAGTTTGCGCCCGAATTCGCACAATCAGGAGTCGTCGGCCTGATGGATCTGGTTGCCGCCCTCGAATGGTTGCGAGACAATATCGAAAATTTTGGCGGCGATCCGGGCAGAGTTCTGATCTTTGGACAATCCGGCGGCGGCTCAAAGGTGTGTCACCTGATGGCGATGCCGTCGGCAAAAGGACTCTTCCAACGCGCCGCCGTCGAGAGCGGAGCTGCGCTGCGCTCGGGAACCCGTGAAAGTGCCACACAAACAACCGAACGCCTCCTTGCTCAACTAGCCCTCGCCAAAGCCCGATTCCGCGAATTGCAGGATGCGCCGTTCGATTTGATCATTGGCGCACAGGGCGCATCCAGGGGGCGGTTTGGGCCGTTTGTCGATGGCGAGGTGGTTCCGCGCGATCCCTTCGATCCCGATGCCCCGGCAATCTCGGCAGATGTTCCGCTGCTCGCCGGCAGCAATCTCCAGGACAACAATCTCAGCCGGACTGATTTTTCAATCGACGATACCGCCGCGCAGGAGCAGCTCAAGCCCGTGCTAGGGGCGGAGACCGCACGCATCTGGGCCGCCTACAGGCAGGGTGACCCGAAAGCAACTGCGGCCAATTTATGGGCCCGCATCTCCAGCGACCACGGCATCCGGGCCAATACTCGGACCCTGATCGAACGCAAAGCCGCTCTGGGACGCGCGCCTGGGTTCCTATACCTTCTTGAATGGCCGGCGCCGTTTATGGGAGGGCGGTACGGGGCAGTGCATGGCACCGATGTTCCGCTGATTTTCCATAATCCCGAGTTGTGGCCGCTGACCGCGGGCTCTCGAGAGAGTGGGGTTCTTGCGGATCGAATGTCCGGCGCTTTCGTCGCCTTTGCGAAGAACGGGAGGCCCGGTACGCCGGAGCTGCCGTGGGCTCCTTACAATCCGGGTTCGAAACCGACGATGCTCTTCAACGTTCAAAGCGGCGTCCAAAACGATCCCGACCACGACCTTCTCGCTCAATTGCCGCCTATGGGAACGGCACGCGGTTAATCGCTTCGGATGCCCGAGTTTTGCCTTAGGGGTTGAGCATTCCTTGAGAGATGGCGTAGCGCGTAAGTTCGGCGATGCTTCGGATGCCGAGAACGTCCATAAGACTGTTGCGATGAAATTCCACTGTTTTAAGTGAAATGCGAAGTGCGGCAGATATCTCTTTGCTCGACTTGCCCTCGGCAACAAGCTGTAGAACTTCACGCTGCCGCGGCGTAAGCTTCGCACCGAAAACCTCAGCGGGATTCTCCTGCGGATGCAGACCCAGATACTCCACGACTTCGGGCCCGGCAAGAGGGGTCACATAATAGCCGCCCGAAACGGCCATCCGAATGGCTGCCACCAGTTCACTGGCAGCAGATTGCTTGGCGACATAGGCCTTGGCTCCCGCAGCAAAGGCGGCCTGGACATACGCCCGGGAAAGCTGCTGCGAGACAAACACGATTTTGGCCGACGGAAGAATTACGGCGAGATTGCGGGCCGTCTCAATGCCATTCAACTCAGGCATGGCCACGTCAAGAAGGATCACATCAGGCTTGAGCCGTTGCGCTTCTTCCAGAACAACCCGTCCGTTGGGCACGGCTCCGACGACTTCGAACTGCGAGGCGAGCAACCGCGTCAGCCCTTCAAGGATGAGAAGGTGATCGTCTGCGAGGAGCAGCCGGCTACGCGTACTGCTCATGGGATCATCAACCATTGCGGTTGTTCCCTCCCCGAGTTTCGAGACGTCTGGATAGAGTACGCTGCTCGCATATTCTCTCGCGTTTCAAACCTTTGCACCAGAACGTTAGATGCAGGCGAAAGTGTCTCGCATTGACTTTATCCGGCAATTCGCAACGACATTAGGATCGATCGCGTCTGCTATCCGCATGATCCTGCATCAGATACGGTCTGCCTCTTCGATATTCGTCCATCATTGTTGCGGATCGGGGATGACAACAACATCATACTCTTGAGCGCGGCGGGAGTTTGCATGCTCCCTCCCAGTGGCTCGCGTCCAGTAAAACGATTTCACGATCGGATAGCAATACGGATGGGCGCAGACTCTCTTCTTCGATGCCGCTGTCAAATAGATATTCGCCATCAGGACGGCGAATCAGACGAACAAGGCAGGGTTGACGGAACGCCCGGAGTGGACGCGGCAGGCAAACGACAACCGTTTGCGGATAAACGACTCGATTGAAAAGTCATGGGAAAAAGAGAAATTGCAATCCTATTCGGCGCCTCCGCAAGCGGTCGAACGGGAGCGCCGCGAGCTACCCAAAGACAGGGTTAGCGTGAAACCGTACGGAGGGATTGGCGTGCGGGACTCACGACGCAACAACCGGGACCGGCGCATTGGCGCAGCGAAGCTTGAAGCAGGAGTGACAGAATACCGGTCTTCCCTGGGTAGGAATGAAAGGCACCGTGGTTGATACACCACAGATGGCGCATTGGGTTTGAGTCTCCGCGCGTACCCTGCTTTTGTTCACTCTGCGATTGGCCATGCACCGCTTGCATCGCTTTGGCGCATGCTCGAACCCCTGCTCAAAAAAGAACTGCTGCTCGTCTGCGGTGAATGTGAAATCGCGATTGCAAACGCTGCACCGCAATAAGCGATCGACGAAAGGCAGGAGATTCGTTGTCGTTACACAATCACTTAGTGGCACGAGTGGTCTCCTATTCTCTGTTAATCATTGGAGGTTCGTCCGATTCATGAAATGTAACAGCGGCTTAGAAGGCCGACCTCCAAATCCTTCTCGAAGTCCTTCGGGATCGAATTACTCAACTTGGAGAAGATTTGCCTCGTCGCTTCATCGTTCGCCGCTATCTTCGCTACAGCCGCGATCTGCGATACGGCTCACCTATGACATTCGCAATTCTGTACCCATTTTTCAACTGGGATTTTCCCTAGGTTTACTGCAATTTTTGATTATGGGAACGCAGCGGGATCGAGGGGGGTGTCGCGCGGGATTAAAACGTGCTTGGGAAGAGTTGCGCGCAACGCGCTTCCTTCTTCCTGAATCGGCGGCATGAGCGAATCTCAAGCCTCGCATTCCGGATGGGGCGGCGCGGTACGCTCAACTGCACGAACGCCTACGTCGGGCCAGATGTTTCGCTTGGCGCCACGCAAAATGGGAATGAATTCCGCCGCGATTTTTCGAGGATTGCTAACCAGCAACAAACTTCCCTGCAATCTCAGGAAGCGACTGCAAGTTCTCTCGGGCCGGAGCATTCGTGCTTTCCGCGCCTCGTTCTCGCTCGGCCCTGCCGGCGTCTCCAACGCTTCCGGAGTTCTGAGCGACGCTGCTATTGAGGGGGATGAACACTCGAAAACAAGTGATCGAGCCGTTCTTGTGGGTATAGCACCGGAAGTTAATCTGTCCGCCGTACTTTTGTATGATGCCCTTACTGATCCACAGACCAAGCCCGGTCCCCTTCGCCGATTTGGTGCTGTAGAACGGCTCGAAAAGCCGCTCCGCGTCCTCCCGACGAATGCCAATGCCTGTGTCGGAAATGGTCAGCGCAATGCCGTGTTTTTCCGCGGCCCAATCGGTTGCCTGCCGAACATAAACATGGAGTTGGCCGCCCCCGGGCATGGCATGAATTGCATTCGTAATCAGATTTAGAATCACCTGCCGAAGCTCGACCGGGAATCCGTGGACAGGAATTGTCGAAGCATACTTCTTGCGGACGTGTATCCGGCGAATCTGAATTTCGCGTTGTTGCAATTCGAGTACATCGTCGACCAATTCGTGAATCATGACCGGAATCGGCCGCTTCGATTCCCGGTAGAAGCTCAATGTTTGCTTTGTAATATGCGAGACCCGCTGCAATTCCTGATCCGCCATTCCTGCCATGCGCCGCGCTTCCTCATCGAGAGACGGATGCTCGCGAAGCAGGTAAAAGATGTTGGTGATCGCGGCCAGGGGGTTGTTGACCTCATGCGCGATAATCCCTGCCACGCGACCCATCGCAGCGAGTTTCTCGTTTTCCCGCAGCGCCTCTTCGGCACGAAGCTGGACTGAAATATCTCTGCCCACTTCCAATACGCCATTTCCCTCGTGGTTCATGGTCTTTCTGTAGGCCACAACGACTTCTTTGCCATCGCGAGTGGTCTGAATCAGATTCCCCTGCCATGAACCCTGGGTACGCAGCGCCTCTTCCACTTCGCTGCGAGGAACCGGAAAGTTCGTCTTCAAGAGGGCGTGCATGTCCTGCCCAAGGACTTCATCTCTCTGCCAGCCATAAAGACTCTCGGCGCCGGAGTTCCAGAATCGAATCGCTCCACGCAAATCGCGCTCCATGATTGCTTCTGTGGCAAGTTCAAGCAACTCTGCGCGCTTTCTGAATTCTCCTTCGCTGCGCCGCAATTCTTCGGTCCGTGCTTCAACCACTTGCTCCAAGTCCTGATTCAGATGCTCAAGTTGCCGCGTCTTCCGGTGCAACTCCGCAAAGACGCCCACCTTTGCCCTAAGGACCTCAGGGACTACGGGCACCGAGATATAGTCCACTGCGCCGCGGCGATAACCCAGGATTCGATCGGAGTCGGTCAAGTGGACCCCGGAGATGAAAATGATCGCTGTCTTCTGAAAGCGCGGATGCTGGCGGATGAAGGCTGCAAGCTCAAATCCATCCATTTCGGGCATGGAGACATCCATCAACACCACCGCGACGTCGGTTTTCAGCAGGATGCCCAGCGCCTGTTTGGCCGATGAAGCCTCAATCAGGTTTTCACCCAACTCCTCAAGGATGACTTTGTAGCTCAGCAGCTTCGCAGGCTCATCATCGACCATGAGGATGTTGACCTTCTCGTCTGCTGTCATCAATCCACCTCCAGCTTTTCAGCCTTCGCGACTAGCGGTGCAGCCACATCCGCAATGCGGAGAGCAATTGCTCTGTATTTACAGGCTTGGCCAGGTACTCCGAGGCCCCCGCTTCAAGGCAGCGTTCGCGGTCGCCTTTCATGGCCTTCGCTGTCAATGCAACGATGGGTAAGCGCCGCAACGCTTGATTTTGCCTGATCATCTGCATCGTCTCGTAGCCATCCATCTCCGGCATCATGATATCCATCAGGACGATGGCGAGATCGGGAGTCGATTCGATGGTTGCGATCGCCTCACGTCCGGTTCCCGCCGTAAGGACTTCCATTCCCCGGCGTTCGAGCAGGCTGCTCAACGCGAAGATATTGCGCACGTCGTCGTCAACCACAAGGACTTTGCGGCCGGCGAGGGCATCGTCGGACTGGTGCAACCGGTCGAGCATTTGTCGCTTCTCGCGCGGGAGATCGTCGATCACACGATGCAGGAAGAGGGCCGTCTCATCGAGCAGCCGCTCTGGCGACTCCACGTCTTTGACAACGACGCTTCGCGCCAGGGTGTGCAGTTGCGCGTCTTCGTCTGCCGTAAGTTCCCTGCCCGTAAAAACAACCACAGGCAAATCTCTCAGGCGCCTTGAATCGCGCACTTTCTCCAGGACCTCAAATCCGGTCATATCCGGTAAGCGCAGGTCGAGTACAACGCAATCGTAGTTCGACCGTTCCAGCGCGTTCAGCGCTTCCGAACCGGAATCCACGACATCAATGTCGATGTCGTCGTGTCCCAGCAATTCGCGCGTGCTCAATTGTTCGGCCGGATTGTCTTCGACCAGCAGCAACTTCTTCCGCCTGGGCTGCGAATATTCGCGGATTCGGGTGAGAGCGGCCTCCAGCTCTTCCGTTGTCGATGGCTTTGTGACAAACGCGAATGCGCCCCGCGAAAGACCATGATGGCGGTCCTCGTCGAGGGTGAGCATCTGAACCGGAATATGCCGGGTTCTGGAGTCCTGTTTGAGATGGTTCAGCACAGTCCAGCCAAGCATGTCGGGAAGGAAGACGTCCAAGGAAATGGCAGTGGGACGATACTCGAGTGCCAGCGCAAGCGCCTCAGCTCCAGTTTGTGCCACCAGAACCTTGAATCCCTTATCTCTCGACAGATCACACAGCACACGCGCGTAGTGCGGATCGTCTTCGACAATCATCAGCACCGCGTCGCCTTCCGATAGATTCGCGCGGTCATCTTCAACATGCACCTCCTGCTCGACCGAGGAAACGGCCACGCGGAAGGCCGGAGTCACGGCTGCAGCGCCGGCCTTTTCCGGCCTGCCAACATTGGGTACTGCCGGACCGACATAGGTTTGCGGCAAATACAGCGTGAACGTGCTGCCCTGCCCAGGCGCGCTCTTGAGTTGAATCTCGCCGCCGAGCAGGCTGGCCAGCTCGCGGCTGATTGCCAGGCCCAAACCTGTGCCGCCGAACTTACGGCTCGTACCGGCATCGGCCTGCTGGAAGGCCTCGAAGATAATCCTCTGCTTCTCGGCAGGAATCCCGATGCCGGTATCGGTCACTTCGAACGCAATCACCGACCCGGCAACGCTCAGAACCGGATGGTCGACGCTCCAGCCGCCGGAGGCTCCCGCAACGCGCAGGCGAACGCCGCCCTGTTCCGTGAATTTGAATGCGTTGGAAAGAAGATTTTTGAGCACCTGCTGGAGCCGCTTCGAATCGGTGACCAGGCTTCGGCCCAGTCGTGGATCGGTTGTGACGTCGAACGACAACCGCCGATTCTCCGCTTCGTGACGGAACGGGCGCGAAACCGTCTCCAACAGCGATCCGAAGGAGATTTCTTCTGCCTCGACCGAAACTGTGCCCGATTCGATTTTCGAGAGATCGAGAATATCGCTGATGAGGTTGAGAAGATCTGTGCCGGCGCCGTGAATGGTGCGCGCGAACTCGACGTGTTTTGCCGAGAGGCTGCCGTCCGGGTTTTCAGCGAGTTGCTGACCCAGCACCAGAATGCTGTTCAGCGGCGTGCGCAGCTCATGCGACATGTTGGCAAGGAATTCCGACTTGTACTTCGACGTAAGCGCCAGTTCGCGCGCCTTCTCCTCCAGTGCGCGGCGCGCCTGCTCGATTTCCTGGTTCTTGCGTTCAACTTCGTAGTTCTGTTCGGCAAGTTCCTGCGCCTTCTGCGCCAACTGCTCGTTGGTCTGCTGCAATTCTTTTTGCTGCGCTTGCAGCTCAGCCGCCAGTTGCTGCGACTGCTTCAGCAAGCCTTCGGTCTGCATGGTTGCTTCAATGGAATTCAACACGATTCCAATGCTCGCAGTGAGCTGCTCAAGGAACGCGAGATGCGAAGCCGTAAACGCGCTCAGGCTGGCCAGTTCGATCACCGCCTTCACGCGGTCTTCAAAGAGCACGGGCAGAACAATCGCGTTTTTGGGCCGCGCTTTAAAGAGTCCCGAGCGAATGGGAGCTGTGCCTCTCGGCAGTTCGGTGATCAAAATGCGCCGCTTCTCCGATGCGCACTGACCCACAAGGCCTTCGCCGATCCTGACTTCCTTGACATAGCCATCCGGCCTGTCTGCGTACGTCGACAAGAGAACGAGCGTTCCCTCGCTGGCTGACGAGGCTTCGCCGCCCATCTGGTAAATCACGCCTTGATGCGCATTGATTAATGGCGCAAGTTCTGAAAGCAGCATCCTGCCCACGGTGCTCAGGTCGCGCTGGCCCTGCAGCATTCCTGTGAACCGGGCCAGGTTGGTCTTCAGCCAGTCCTGCTCCGTGTTGCGATCTGTTGTCAGGCGCAGGTTGTCAATCATGGTATTGATGTTGTCTTTCAGCTCGGCAACTTCGCCTCGCGCTTCCACCTGGATCGATCTTGTCAGGTCGCCCTTGGTCACCGCGGTCGCGACTTCGGCAATGGCTCGCACCTGGTTCGTCAGATTGTCGGCCAGCAAGTTCACGTTTCCGGTCAAATCCTTCCACGTTCCAGAAGCGCCGGGGACGTTGGCCTGCCCGCCGAGCCGGCCTTCCACACCGACTTCGCGGGCCACCGTCGTCACCTGGTCAGCAAACGTAGCGAGCGTGCCGGTCATATTGTTGATGGTTTCGGCCAGAGCGGCCACTTCGCCCTTGGCATTCACCGTGAGCTTCTGAGTGAGTTCTCCATTGGCTACGGCGGTAACGACTTTCACAATGCCGCGGACCTGTTCCGTCAAATTCGCGGCCATCACGTTCACGTTGTCGGTCAAATCTTTCCATGTTCCGGCCACGCCCGGGACCTGCGCCTGGCCGCCGAGTTTGCCTTCCGTGCCCACTTCGCGCGCCACGCGCGTCACTTCGGCTGCGAAGGCGTTGAGCTGGTCCACCATGGTGTTGATGGTGTCCTTGAGCTCCAGAATCTCGCCCTTCACGTCGACGGTAATCTTGCGGCTCAGGTCGCCGCGGGCCACGGCGGTGGTCACCTCGGCGATGTTTCTTACTTGCGCGGTCAGGTTGCCCGCCATCGCGTTCACTGAATCTGTGAGATCCTTCCAGGTTCCGGCCACACCGGGCACGTTGGCCTGACCGCCAAGCCGGCCCTCCGATCCCACCTCACGGGCAACGCGCGTGACTTCTGCGGCAAACGAGCGAAGCTGCTCGACCATCGTATTGAGGGTTTCTTTCAGCTGCAGAATCTCGCCGCGTACGTCGACTGTAATCTTGCGCGAGAGATCGCCGTTGGCAATGGCTGTCGCCACCTCGGCAATATTTCTCACCTGCGCCGTCAGGTTGCCCGCCATAAAGTTGACGGAATCGGTAAGGTCCTTCCACGTGCCCGCAACGCCCGGCACTTCGGCCTGGCCGCCGAGCTTGCCGTCGGTTCCCACTTCGCGCGCCACGCGCGTCACTTCGCCGGCAAACGCGTTGAGCTGGTCCACCATGGTATTGATGGTGTTCTTCAGCTCCAGAATCTCGCCCTTCACGTCCACGGTAATCTTGCGGCTCAAATCACCCTTGGCCACGGCCGTAGTGACTTCTGCGATGTTTCTTACCTGGCCGGTGAGGTTTGAAGCCATCGAGTTGACTGAGTCGGTCAAGTCCTTCCACGTACCGGCCACGCCCGGCACGTTTGCCTGGCCGCCAAGACGCCCTTCTGAACCCACTTCGCGGGCCACGCGGGTTACCTCGCCAGCGAACCGGTTCAACTGATCGACCATGGTGTTGATGGTTTCTTTCAGCAGGAGAATCTCGCCCGAGACGTTGACCGTGATCTTCTTTGACAAGTCACCGTTAGCGATGGCCGTCGAAACTTCTGCGATATTCCTCACCTGGCCCGTAAGATTTGAGGCCATCGAATTTACATTGTCGGTCAGATCCTTCCACGTTCCGGCCACGCCGGAAACCTGCGCCTGGCCGCCCAGCTTGCCGTCGGTTCCCACTTCGCGCGCCACTCGTGTTACTTCGCCGGCGAAGGCGTTGAGCTGGTCAACCATGGTGTTGATGGTGTCTTTGAGCTCCAGAATCTCGCCCTTCACGTCGACGGTAATTTTGCGGCTCAGGTCGCCGCGAGCCACGGCCGTCGCCACTTCGGCAATATTTCTCACCTGGCCTGTCAGGTTCGAAGCCATGAAGTTGACGTTGTCGGTCAGATCCTTCCACGTACCGGCCACGCCGGAAACCTGCGCCTGGCCGCCGAGTTTGCCGTCGGTTCCCACTTCGCGCGCCACCCGCGTTACTTCGCCGGCGAACGCGTTGAGCTGGTCAACCATGGTGTTGATGGTGTTCTTCAGTTCCAGGATTTCGCCCTTTACGTCGACCGTGATCTTGCGGCTCAAATCGCCTCGGGCCACGGCCGTAGTTACCTCAGCGATGTTTCTTACCTGCGCCGTTAGATTGCCGGCCATCGAGTTCACTGAGTCGGTAAGGTCCTTCCAGGTTCCCGCGACTCCGGGCACGTTTGCCTGGCCGCCCAGACGGCCTTCCGTTCCCACTTCGCGGGCTACGCGCGTTACCTCGCCCGCGAACCGGTTGAGCTGATCCACCATGGTGTTCAGCGTTTCTTTCAGTTGGAGCATCTCGCCGCGTACATCCACCGTGATCTTGCGTGAGAGGTCACCGCTGGCAATGGCCGTCGCCACTTCGGCGATGTTGCGCACCTGGCCGGTCAAGTTGCCGGCCATGAAGTTCACGTTATCGGTAAGATCTTTCCAAGTCCCTGCCACGCCGGGCACGTTGGCCTGCCCACCCAGTTTGCCTTCGGTTCCTACTTCACGCGCTACGCGGGTAACTTCGCCGGCGAATGCGTTGAGCTGGTCCACCATGGTGTTAATGGTGTCCTTGAGTTCCAGGATCTCGCCCTTCACGTCCACGGTGATCTTGCGGCTCAGGTCGCCGCGGGCCACGGCGGTCGTGACCTCTGCGATATTTCTCACCTGTGCAGTAAGGTTTCCGGCCATGGCGTTCACTGAGTCGGTCAGATCTTTCCATGTTCCAGCCACGCCTGGCACCACGGCCTGGCCGCCCAGTTTTCCGTCGGTACCCACTTCACGAGCCACGCGCGTTACTTCCGATGCGAACGAGCGCAGCTGATCCACCATCGTATTGATGGCCTCTTTCAGCTGCAGAATCTCTCCGCGAACGTCGACCGTAATCTTGCGCGAGAGGTCGCCGCTCGCCACCGCGGTCGCCACCTCGGCCATATTTCTCACCTGGCCGGTGAGGTTGCTGGCCATCGAGTTCACCGAGTCAGTCAGGTCCTTCCAGGTTCCGGCGACGCCCGGTACAACCGCCTGCCCGCCCAGCTTGCCGTCGGTACCCACTTCACGAGCCACGCGCGTTACCTCAGAGGTGAACACGCCGAGCTGCTGAATCATCGTATTGACGATATTGGCAGAACTTAGAAAATCGCCTTCCAGGGGGCGGCCATCAACATCGAGGCGAACCGTTCGCGTCAGGTTCCCCTGGGCCACGGCTGCAATGGCGCTCGTCATCTCTGTGGTTGGCCGCAACAGGTCTTCGATCAATGTGTTGACCGAGACTTCCATCTCATCCCAGGCGCCACGGCGCTGCTCCACGCGAATCCGTTCGCGGGTCTTGCCCTCTTTGCCCACCGCCTGGCCGGCGCGTTTCAACTCCAGCGCCATCTGCTGGTTGGCCGTAACAATCTCATTGAAACTGTCGGCAATCTTCCCCGGCAAACCCGTCCACATGATCGGCAATCGGACGCTGAAGTCGCCCTCCTTCATGCGTTGCAGGCTTTGCAGAATCGGTTCAAAGTACTCGGACGACACCGGTTGAAAAGAGCGGTCGCCGTTGTACTGCCGGCCTTCACCACCTTCCCCGGAAAGGGGTTGCTGCACAGCTGTTTCCATTTCCATAGACTCCTGGTGGACACCTGAAAAACAGGGGAATGCCGGAAAACGACAGGCATCGAATTATTGTTCTACAGCGAAGCTGTAGGAGAGATGCCAGTGGTTTCGGCAGGGTTGTCTAGCCTTGGAGACGTTTTTTCGGATACGAATCCCAATTCTCGGCTTATCAAAGAGTGCCGGAACGATCCTTATGGGCTCAGGGCTGAACAGTAGAGTATTTTCACGCGGCGGCAACTTTCGTGGCCGGCCTTCGACGCCGAAGCATGGGGACGGCGAAGCATGGGACGGCGCCGCCGGGAATGTTCTCGAACTGAACTTTTGCTCTGGATTCTAAAACGACATCACGAGAATGTGCATCGACTTGGGGTTCTCAGGATCTTTCGCTCGAGCCAGGGCCGTTTCTTCCCTGCTATGAGGAGCAAGCCACCGCATCGACGAGAAGAGGCAACGGCGCTCCCTCAAGCGTCGAGACTCTCTGCGGAGCACAGCAGGCTTTGCTGAGACGCGCCAAATCGATCTGCATCGCCTTCTCTTCTCTAACCACTGCGAGCGTTTCGCGGAGGATTTTGGCTGCTCCGGCGTGATGGGGCACAACGATCTTGTAGTGCATCCATTTGCCCTCGCGGCGGGCGGCCACAACGCCGGCTCGCCGCAGATAGGCAAGATGGCGCGAAATCTTAGGCTGGCCTTGCCCGAGAATCTCGACAAAATAGCAGACGCAAACTTCCCGCCCGTCCATCAGGTTCAGCAACCGTAAACGCGTACGGTCGGAGAGCGCCGCAAACAGGAGTGCCAGGTCGTAGCTCTTCGGGGTGCGATCCACAATCTCCATGATATACGCCTTGACAAATATGTCCAGCGGAGGATACATTCGCTTTAGCGTATACAAGGAGGCGCAAAGATGGATTCCAATGCCAGCATTCAAGAACAGGTGAAGGAAAAATACGGAAGTGCGGCGCGAGCCGTGGCCGAGTCGGGCAGCGTGCAGGCGTGCTGCGATCCGGGGCTGCGCTGCTGCGACCCGATCACGGCAAATCTCTACAGTTCAGGCGAGAAGGGCGAACTGCCGGCCAAGGCCGTGCAGGCTTCGCTGGGTTGCGGCAATCCTACAGCATTGATCGAGTTGAAGCCCGGACAAGTGGTGCTTGACCTGGGGTCGGGAGGCGGGATCGACGTCCTGCTCTCCGCGCGGCGCGTGGGCCCGGCGGGCAAGGCCTATGGACTGGATATGACCGAGGAGATGCTCGCCCTGGCGCGCGCAAACCAGCAGCAAGCCGGCGTCGAAAACGTCGAGTTTTTGAAGGGCGAAATCGAGAACATTCCCCTGCCCGACAACTCGGTCGATGTCATCATTTCGAACTGCGTGATCAATCTCTCTGCCGACAAGGGTCGGGTGCTGCGCGAAGCCTTTCGCGTATTGAAGCCAGGCGGCCGCTTCGCGGTATCGGATGTGGTCACACGCGGCACCGTTCCCGATGAGGTCCGCCGCAGCATGCTGCTCTGGGTAGGTTGCGTGGCGGGAGCGCTTGAGGAGCAGGAATATCTCGAAAAGCTGTGTGCCGCGGGATTTGAGGCGGCTTCGACCGAGGTGACGCGCGAGTACAACGTCGAGGATGCGCGCCAGTTCCTGATCGAGGCAGGCGTGGACGTGGACGCGCTGGCGCCGCAGGTGGCTGGTAAATTCGTGAGCGCGTTTGTGCGCGCCACCAAACCAGCCGCAGCCTGCTGCGCGCCGGGGTGCTGCGCCCCAGTGACCATCGGGGCGAGGGAGTAACGATGGCCGAACACTACAACGTCTTGTTCCTGTGCACTGGAAATTCGGCGCGATCCATCATGGCCGAGGCGATCCTGAATCATCGCGGCAAAGGCAAATTCACCGCGTACAGTGCGGGCAGTCATCCTACCGGCAAAGTACGGGCGGAAGCGCTCAGCCAGATCGAATCCGCCCGTCTCCCAACAGCGAACCTTCGCAGCAAATCGTGGGACGAATTCTCAAAGCCGGGAGCGCCGAACCTCGACTTCGTCTTCACTGTGTGCGACAACGCTGCGAAAGAACAATGTCCGTACTGGCCGGGCCAGCCGATGACTGCGCATTGGGGCGTTCCCGATCCAGCGGCCGTAAAGGGCACGCCGGAGGAAATCGCGCGCGCGTTTCGCGACGCCTTTACTGTGCTTGATCGCAGAATCGGACTCTTCCTCTCGCTGCCTCTCGCGACTCTCGAAGGCTTGGTCATCATGCGCGAGATCGACAAAATCGGCCGCTCTTAATCCCGCCAATAGCGACAGTTCTTCTGGAGCCTCGAAGTTGAAAAAGAGCCGTCTTTCGTTCCTTGACCGCTATCTGACTGGCTGGATCTTCGGCGCCATGGCGTTCGGTGTCCTGTTGGGCTGGCTTGCGCCCGGCGTGGTTCCGTTTCTGAATCGCTTCAGCATCGGCACCACTTCGATTCCCATCGCGGCGGGTCTCATCCTCATGATGTATCCGCCCTTCACGCGGGTTCGCTACGAGGAACTCCACGAAGTTTTCCGCAACAAGCGCGTGCTCTTGCTTTCTCTCGTCCAGAACTGGCTGATCGGACCCGTGCTGATGTTTGTACTCGCGATCGTCTTTCTGCGCGGCTATCCCGAGTACATGGCCGGACTCATCATGATCGGATTGGCGCGCTGCATCGCCATGGTGATCGTTTGGAATGAACTGGCAAAGGGAGATACGCAGTACGCCGCCGGACTGGTGGCATTCAATTCCCTGTTTCAGGTGTTCTTCTATTCCGTTTATTCGTGGGTGTTCATCACCGTTCTGCCTGGCTGGTTTGGATTGCGTGGCGCGGTCGTCAATATCTCCATCGGCGAGATCGCCCGGAGCGTCTTTATCTATCTCGGCGTTCCCTTCCTTGCCGGATTCCTGACCCGCACCATTCTGGTTCGCGCCAGGGGGCGGGAGTGGTACGACAAAAATTTTGTTCCCCGCGTAAGTCCGCTGACGCTGGTCGCTCTGCTGTTCACCATTGTGGTGATGTTTTCGCTCAAGGGAAGCTACATCGTCCGCCTGCCGCTGGACGTGCTGCGCATCGCTGTTCCGCTGCTGATCTACTTTGTCGTGATGTTTCTTGTGTCGTTCTACATGGGACGCAAGCTGGGGGCCGACTATTCGAAGACGGCAACGCTGTCGTTCACAGCGGCCTCGAATAACTTCGAGTTGGCTATCGCTGTTGCGGTTTCAGTGTTCGGTATTAACTCGGGCGCCGCATTTGCGGCTGTCATCGGACCCCTGGTCGAGGTTCCGGTAATGATCGCGCTTGTGAATCTGTCGCTGTACTTTCAGCGCCGGTATTTCGTCGGCCCGGAGTCAGTCGCGGCTGAGCAAGTCTCGGTCTCACGCACTCGTTGAATTGCCGCGGCCTGGTGAGCGCCGCGCTGCAGCATCCCACCAGGATGCGCGTGGCAAATCGCCACGCTCAATCCGCGGCTCGCAGCGAAAACCAGTAGTAGCGCCGCCAGCAGAAGGCGCATCGAACCGGACGAAGAGCAAAAAAGCCGAAAAGTTCGTCCAACGAATGCGACTCACCCCGCTTGAATTGGACCGAGTTGCAGCAGGGGCAAGCATGCCGGAACCACAGCACGCGCGGCAGCCAATTCGGCCATATGATGTCCGTATGATTCATCGCGAGCCTTCGATCAAAGAAACGACTGAATGCACTGACGCCCAACTTCCCTTCCCCAGAGCCTGGATTCAGGATGCGCTGCGACTGGAGCGCGGCTGCAACCCCTTACGCTTTGGGAGTCACAACCAAGATGGGCTTTCCCTCACCCCGCGTAGAAAGATTCGGTGTGTCCCTGGTGGAATCGTTCGCCGTCGGTCCTGCGCCCGCGGGTTCTTCATTTGCGAATCCGGTTGCATCGGGAAGGGTTCCGGGCTGGCACAAATGTATTTTCGTATTGAACCGGGGAGATAAGTGGTTCTTCACATCGCTTTGCCTGATGTTGCTCATTCGAGCTCCCGTCGTTCGATTGCATGCTTGAAAGACGCTCGTCTGTAGCAAAGCCTGGAATGCCGAAGGCGAGAAGGGAAAAACGAAGTGTACTCTCAGCATACGCTGAGAGGCGCTCCTGTGCGGGGAACGCCGATAATTATCGGGTTGCAAGGGCCCGCCGAAGATTGAGGAACAACGGCGTCAACATTCAGGTTCTTATGGGCTGCAGAGGACCGGTTTTGGAAATGAGCGTAGAGTTAGAGGTATGACCGAGACTACAGCCGCGCGGACAATCCTGTTGCCTACGAGGAAGTCTGCAAATTGGCGATGCTCCGATTGTGCGTGGTCGCAACCATTTGTGCAGGGGCTTGATCTGATCCCGACTGTGCCGTCAAAGGCAATTGAGGATGCATTTAATCGGCACAAATGCACTCAGCACCGGCACCCCAAATGGATGAAACCAAGTGCTTGAGGCGCTTCTTGGAGCCAGCACCCACGATGTGTTCGTACCCAGTTTCGAAGCGGCTCGGCATGATGGGATGTACTTGATTTCAAACTGCACTGTGCACCATCGCGGGTAGTTTACCAATAAAGGACACTCCCCAAGAGATCCTCCCGCTCAGCGATGAAAATGCATAACCATGCTATACTGAGCTTGCGCTCAGTGATTTGGTCGTGAGCGGCGCTTTGCCTCTGAAGGCAACTCTGCCTTGCACAGATTTCCCCAAGCCCCTACAGCGTAGCCCTTGAGTCTGAAGTCCCAGTGACTCAACTCCTGATCCGACAAGGTCAGGAATGATGTTCGGATTTGCCGCTCCAGAGTCAGTTGGCAGTCCAATTGGGACCGCGCAGGAATTGCGTGACAAGAGGGTGCCGATCGGTAGTGTGCCGATTGGCGAGTTAGCGTGGGTCAGTTCCGTGGCGAAAGCATTTTGTTGAATGTTTGCCGCCAGTCCCAGGGATGTTTCCGGTTCTTCCTTACGCGCAATTTTCTTGAGAAGGCTCGCGCCCGCTGATGGGTCAGTGCGCCTCTTGTGTCCGGTTCCGTTTGCAGGCCCCCATGAAATCGTGGGCTCCCGGAACCCAACGAAAGATTGTCTATTTTGACGACTCAGTTCTCTCAGTTTTCCCTTTCCGCTGCCTTGATGGCGCGGCTCAACGCCAACAAATTTGAAACTCCCACGCCGGTGCAGGCGGGCGCGATTCCTCCCGCGCTCGAAGGCCGCGACGTGCTGGCCACGGCGCAGACCGGAACCGGCAAGACGCTCAGTTTCCTGATCCCCATCATGGAAATGCTGCAGAAGCCGGACTCGCAGAAGATGGAAGGGCTCGGAGCGCAGGCGCTCATCCTGCTGCCCACGCGCGAATTGGCCATGCAGGTTGAGCAGGCCTTCAAGGCCGTACGGCCCAGCCCGGTTTACTCTGTGGCGCTGGTGGTCGGCGGCATGAATGAACGTCCGCAGATCGAAGCTCTTCGCCGCGGCGTCCGCCTGATCGTGGCCACGCCCGGCCGCCTTGAGGACTATCTCAAGCGCCGCCTGGTTCGCCTCGACCATATAAAGATCCTGGTGCTCGACGAAGTGGATCGCATGCTCGATATGGGCTTCGAGCCGGCCATTCGCCGCATCGCCTCCATGATTCCTGCCGAGCGCCAGACTCTGTGCTACTCGGCCACGCTCGAAGGCAAGGTGAAGGACGTGGCGCGCAACTATCTCAAGAATCCAGTTCGCATCGAAATCGGCTCGACGATGAAGCCGGCCGAGAACGTGGAACTGCGGGCCTTCAGCGTGGATGCAGACAAAAAGCAGGAGCTTCTGGAGCACTTGCTGGACGCCGAGAAGGCAGTTTCCTGGTGTTTGTGCGCACCAAGCATGGCGCCGACCGGGTCGCGCGCAGGCTGGCTCGCTCCGGCCATGCGGCTATCCAGATTCACGGCGACCGCACGCAATCGCAACGCAACCAGGCTCTGCGCAACTTCTCCGAGGGCCGGCACCGTGTGCTTGTGGCAACCGACGTAGCCGCTCGCGGTCTCGACGTGGCCAACGTTGCCCACGTGGTCAACTTCGATCTGCCCAAAGAGGCCGAGGATTTTGTGCATCGCGTAGGCCGCACCGGACGCGCCTCTGCCAAGGGAATCGCTTCAACCTTTGCCGGACCGGCCGAGCGCGACGACTTGCGCAAGATCGAACGCGCGCTTTCGATTGAGATGAAGCACTACCGTGTGCGCGGCGTGAATGCCGGCGCAGTACGCGAGAACGCGGCGTAGCTGTCGTCGTTCAGGTTGAGGCTTGCGCAATTTCTGACGTCTGGCCGCGATCCGAAGGGATCGCTGCCGGGGCGTGGACCGGGGACCGTGAACCGGTGGCCGTAAGCGATCGCCGGTAATCGTTGTGCTCAGTTGCTTACGTTTTTGACCTTTTTTGACCGCGGTTTTCGGATCGATTTGTTGATTCTACAATACTTAACGTCGAAAAACGTCCTCCAAACCGCAAGAAAAATTTGCAACTCCGGGTTTTGACGGGTTTTCTTCGGATCGGTTATTGATTCCACAATAGTTAGCGTGGGAAATGGTCCTCACAAACCGCCAAGAACCGCGCTTGGCGGCCCGCACGAATTGCGCGGAGGATCGCCTACGAAGTTTTAGACCCGCAGCGAATGGCGCCGAGTGCGACTCTGGCAGCGCCGAAGTAATCTTCGGCCCGTTCCGGGGGGACGATTTTTACGATCAAGGCAAAGGTGACGCAGGCAATGAAGTCCCGAATGTTCTTGATGCCAACGAGAGGCGGCATGGCGCGAAGATAGGCGCCAGCCCCTTCATCGTGGGCGTCTTCGGGGCTGCCACCCGGATCTCTGGACTCGCATTTTTTTAAGGCGCGGTTATGGGCTCGGATGCAGCGTAAGACAGCCGGGTTTTCGGCGGGACGGTCGATCCCCTCGATGTCATTGAGTTTGGCCTCGAGCTCCGCGGTTGGGTTCGATTCAGCGGTTTCGACTTCATTGGTTTGGGTCATCGGTTAAGCTTCCTTGTTTAAAGCTTAGCGATTTCGGAGAAATAATCTGCAAAGCCGGCCGACGGCAAAATGAGCGTGGAATCACGAGATTGGGTGCTTCCGAGAAGACGGAGGGTTGACAAGATTGGGCCTGGGGCTGGACGGCGTTCCGGACACGTCGGCGGCAATCTTGCTAGTGTCCTGAGTCTGAAATAAATACATAGATATGCAACTTTGCAGCATCGGATAGAGTAGGAGGAATCCGATGCTGCCAGGCCCGCATTTGAAGCCACTCACGGTCGATCCCCAGGATCAGGTGCAACTCACTGCCTGGAGTCGGCGTCCCAAGACCGCGCAAGGACTCGCGGTGCGCGCTCGCATTGTGCTGTTAGCCAGCCGGGGCGTGAGCAACAGCGATATTGCCCGCCAGTTGCCTGTAACCCTGAGGACGGTGGGCAAATGGCGCCAGCGCTATCTGGACCTAGGCCTGGATGGGTTGCTGGATGAGCCCCGCCCGGGCACGTCGCGCAAATTAAGTGACGAACAAGTGGAGCGTGTTTTGGCGCGAACTTTGGAGAGCCAGCCGGAGGCAGCCACGCATTGGTCGACCCGCGACATGGCCAAGGCGTGTAGATTGAGCCAGTCGTCGATCAGCCGCATCTGGAGAGCCTTTTCTCTGGCCCCGCATCGCTCCGAGACGTTTAAGTTATCTAAGGATCCGTTGTTCATCGAGAAGGTGCGCGATATCGTGGGCCTGTATCTGGCTCCGCCGGAACGCGCGCTGGTCTTATGCGTGGATGAAAAGAGCCAGATACAGGCCTTGGACAGAACCGCGCCGCTGTTACCCATGCGTCCTGGACAGATCGAACGTCGCACCCACGACTACGCCCGCCACGGCACCACGACGTTGTTCGCCGCGTTGAATACCAAGAGCGGCAAACTGATCGGCCAAACGCAGCGCCGTCATCGCTCGGTGGAGTTCCGCAACTTCCTCGACACCATCGAAAAGAACGTCCCGGTGGGACTGGACATCCACCTGATCCTGGACAACTACGGCACTCACAAAACGCAACTGATCCGCGATTGGCTGGTGAAGCGGCCGCGATTCCACCTGCACTTCACGCCCACTTCGGCCAGTTGGCTCAACCTGGTGGAACGCTGGTTTGCCCTGCTGACCGACAAGCAACTCCGACGCGGGGTCCATCGCTCCACACGCGAACTGGAAAACGCAATCCACGAATATATCGGTCGCAACAACCGCGACCCCAAACCTTTCGTCTGGCACAAGACCGCCGACCAAATCCTCGATTCCGTCGCACGCTTCTGTGCACGAACTTTAGACTCAGGACACTAGTGATTCTCAATTCTGCCGCACGATATAGCCCACTGCTGCCAGCGTGGTATCCAAGAAGTTCGTAGCATCATTCGCAAAGAGCAACTGCAGATCCCCGCCACGGCGGGCAGGCTTTCGACTCCGTTTGCCGCAAAACGCGGCAAACTTCGCTCAGGACGACAGCTCTGTTTATGGCCTGAACTTCAGGGACAGGACACCAGCGAAGATAGCCCGATGCCGCCACCCAGCACACAAGAGTCCTGCCATGGGATGTATTGGAGAAAAGACAGCATCATCCACGCCGGAGGCGTGCCGGAGTGTTTGCCGACGAGTAATTGACGGTTGGGTGGTCGTCCGCTCGCGACCACCGTACAGATGCGATTCCTTACGGTTCTCTCACGGGCTTACCTAAACGTTGGCACTTTTGTGGTTTTGATTCTAAGCTGTGACCGGGAGTCGAGACGTGTTCCTCAACAGCACCGCAGCCCTGATTATCATCGCAGCTCAATTTGTTGTTGGCGCTTTGTTGGGGCTTGCTTTGGCGGCTTTGATTCGTCGTTTCCGCCTCGGGGGTTGGCGTGTTTTGGTGACTGCGGTCTCTGCGGGGACAGCCTTTGAATGTGCCATCGGCCTTGCTGGCTGGGCGAGCTGGTCCTCGACCATTCCGACTAAATACCTCGGTGCAGCGAAGCTTGTAGAGAACTATGCTTACCTATTCGCTGTCGTGAGTTGCTTGGTTGTGGCAACGCTCATAAGTTTGGTCTCTCCGAAGAGAAAGTAAGCCACATTGTCTATTCCCGAGTGGTCGCCGATCCGTCAGCGACCCTTCGGCAAACATTGTGGATCGGAAGAGTCCATTTTACCGACGCGTTGGTGGAGATCTCCGTCTGGCGCCTGGCAGCGATCCGAAGGGATCGCTGCCAGGCGCTCTCGAAGCCCGAGCAGCACACTGGCAATTGCATCAGAGTGCGACGGTTACCGCTTTGGTCTGCAGGTAATTGTTGAGGACTTCTTCGCCCATTTCGCGCCCCCAGCCCGATTGCTTGTATCCGCCAAAAGGCAGAGAGGCGTCGAAGACGTTGTGGCAGTTGACCCAAACGGTGCCTGCGCGGAGGCCGCGAGCCACCTTATGGGCGAGGCTCAGGTTCTGGTCCACACGCTGGCGGCCAGACCATAGACGGTGTCGTTGGCGCGCTTGATGATCGCGTCGATCTCCCTGTCGGAAAATGGAACCGCACACACCACCGGCCCGAAGATCTCTTCCTGCACGACCTTCATGCGCGGGTTGGTGTTTGTCAGCACGGTGGGACGCACAAACCAACCGCGATCCACGCCGGAAACAGGACCTCCGGCTGCGACCTTCGCGCCCTCGCCAATTCCTGATTCGATGTAGCCAACGACGCGGTGATACTGCTCGTCCGAGACCAGCGGGCCCATCTGGCATGAGGGATCCATTCCGGGCGCGAGCTTGATCCCGTTCGCCACGCTGGCTCACGCCGTCGACAACTTCGTCGAAGACCTTCTCGTGCACGTAGAGGCGGGAGCCGGCGCAGCAGCACTGACCGTGATTGAAGAAGATGGCGCTGGCTGTGCCCTGAATTGCGCTATCAATTTTCGCATCCGGGAAGACCACGACGGGCGATTTTCCACCCAGTTCCAGCGTCACCTTCTTCAGGTTTCCCGCCGCTGCTTTCACGATGAGCTTGCCCACTTCGGTTGATCCGGTAAAGGCCACCTTATCGACCATTTCGTGAGCGGCCAGTGGCGCGCCGGCTCCTTCGCCGTAGCCGGTAATTACGTTGACCACGCCTGCCGGCAGACCGGCTTCATTGAGAATCTGCGCGAGCCGCAGCCCGGAAAGCGGCGTCTGCTCGGCAAGCTTAAGCACAATCGTGCAGCCGCAAGCGAGTGCGGGCGCCAGTTTCCATGCGGCCATCAGGAGCGGGAAGTTCCACGGGATGATTTGCGCGACCACGCCGATGGGCTCGCGAAGCGTGTAGGAATGGAAGTCGTATCCGGCGGAGAGAGGCAGAGTCTTGCCCGAGATCTTGGTGGCCCACCCGCCCATGTAGCGGAACATGTCCGCTGTCAGCGGCACGTCGGCCACGCGCGCCACTGAGAAGGGCTTGCCGTTATCCAGCGATTCCAGCTCGGCCAATTCATCCAGATGTTCTTCGACAAGGTCGGCAACCTTCCAAAGCAGCCGACCTCGTTCCGACGGCGACATGCGAGGCCAGGGACCTTCGTCAAAGGCGCGGCGCGCCGCCGCTACGGCCCGGTCAACATCCTCGGCTTCGGCTTCAGGAACGTGGGTGATGACTTCGCCGGTTGCAGGATTAAAAACGGGAAATGTTTTCGCGGACGCCGCCGCGACGAAGCGGCCGTCGATGAGCATCCTGTGATCGCTGCTCACAAAGTCGGCGGTACGAGTGCTGAGACGGGGGTCGATCGAGAGAGTGGCCATACAGAGAACCTCCTGTGCTGCCGGGCGCGGATCCTTTGGGGCTGGCGAAGGAGAGCGGGGAACGAGCCAGAACCGCGCCAGGATTCTGCACACAGGAACACTAGCACCGGGGCCTGTGGATTAGCCAGTAGACCAAATAGATTGGGACGGTGCGAAAACATCCCTCAGGGGCTAAATGCGAAGTTTCAACAGGTTGTTGCGATCGGTTTCAGGGGCGGCACAAACCGATTCGGATTGCGATCCGTAGTTTGCTGGAAGATTCACTTGAAAAGTGCTTATCGAGTGGTCCGCCGTTTGCAAAAACTTTCCACTCCTCGTTCGATACGCAAGCCGTCAAGTCGTGCCATCTCGCAGTTTGGAGTCAGGAAACTCCGGCTTTTTTCTCAGCCTCCTCTGTCTTCGTTTCCGCAATCTCACGATGCACCTCGCCGGACCCTTCCGGCGAGACGGCCCACTCTTCGCACAAAGCATCCAGACGCGCGGAATCGCCTTCGCGGGCTGCCTGTTTGAGCGCCTGCATGGGCGGATGCAGAAATTTGTTCACCAGGCCGCGCGTCAACGCTTCCACCGCTGCCAGTTGCTCAGCCGTAAGCGTGCCCAGGCGGCTGTGAATCCGCTGAATCTCGGCGACGCGAATCTCCTCGGCCTTCTTTTGCAGAGCAACAATCGCGGGAGCGGCAGTCACGGTTCGCTGCCGCTGGTAGAATCGCTCAACCTCCGCGGCAATGAGCGCCTCGGCGTCAACGGCCTCCCGGCTCCGCTCCTCCATGTGCGCCGAAGCCACCTGCTGCAGGTCGTCGATGTCGTAGACGAAGATGCCGTCGAGCTTGTTCATCTCCGGATCCACGTCGCGCGGCACGGCAATGTCGATAAAGAACATGGGGCGGTTGCGACGCTTTTGCATGAAGCTGTGCCCATGTTCCGGGCGGAAGATGGGGTGGGGCGCGCCGGTCGAGCTGATCACAATGTCGGCGCGGCTGGCCGCCTCATAAAGCTGGTCAAAGCTGATGACTTCGGGGATAACGGGACCGTGCAACTCCTCAGCCATGCGGCGCGCACGCTCGGCGGTGCGGTTGCTGACCAGGATTCCGCCTGCGCCCTGCTGAACCAGGTGCCGCGCGGCCAGCTCGCTCATTTTTCCCGCGCCAACAAGGAAGACCGTCCGGCCCTGCAGCGAGCCAAAGATTTTGCGCGCGAGATCGACAGCGACAGACGCAATCGATACCGAGTTTGACCCGATGCCCGTTTCGCTGCGTGCCTTTTTCGCGGCCGCAAACGCGCTTTGCAACAGGTATTCCAACTGCCCCGAGACCGTGCCGGCAGCACGCGCCACGGCGAACGCCTCTTTCACCTGACCGAGAATCTGCGGTTCGCCGACGACCATCGAGTCGAGGCTTGCGGCCACATGGAATAAATGGCTGACCGCCTCTTTGTCCTGATATTCGTACAAGTGCGGCGTAAGAATCGCTGCTTCGATTCCGAATCGGCGCGAGAGGAACTGAGCGACCGGTGTTTCCGTGCCGTCTGCCACTGCCAGAAGCTCAACGCGGTTGCAGGTGGAAACGATCATGCATTCTGTCACGCCCGGCGTGGCGGCGAGGGCGCGTGTGGTCTCGGCCAGTTCGTCGCGGCCGATGGCGATCTTTTCCCGCAGCGCAATGGGCGCCGTTTTGTGGTTCACGCCAATGAGCTTGAGCGTCATTGGGGACCGAACCTGTGCACCTGGCTGAAGAAGTTCACCGCCCAGACGGCCATCATCACCACGAGCGCGGCGCCGGAGACATAGGCGGCTTTGCGACCGCGGAGACCAATGCCGCGGCGGAGAAGGAGGAGCGTGACATAAATGAGCCACATCGCGAACGAGGCAAGGATGTTGGGATCGAGAAAGTAGGAGGCGCCAAGAGCGGTTTGCTGCACAAGCACGGTGCCGATCAGCAAGCCGACCGTCATGCAGGGGAATCCAAATTCGAGAGTGGCGAGAGCGAGGCGTTCCAGTGTGTCGAGAGGCGGCAGCCAGTCGAGCGGGGCCCAGCGACCCTTATTCCCTGCTTTGGGCTTGGATTTGATGCGGCGTTCCTGCACCAGATACAGCACTGAAGACAGCAGGCTGAAGCACAGAGCTGCATAGGCCAGCAGCAATGCAATGATATGAGCCACCAGCCAGCTCATCCACACTCGCTGCGAGGGAAAGCGGCGCGCATTTTCTCCCAGGGCTGGGGCAAAAACCAGGAAGAAGGTGGCAGGCAAGGCAAAGAGTCCAAGAGAGATTGCCTGGTAAAGCCACCACACAAGAAAGAACAGCCCAGCCACCACGAAGCCCAGCAGCGACTCGATCTCCCTGACTCCAACCGGCGTCCAGCGGTGCGCCAGCACCAGCATCTCCACCACCGATACAAAATGGAAGAAGAAGGCCATACCGGCCGTGTGGACGCAGATCTTGCGCCAACGCTCGGAGTTGTAGAGAACCGCCGGGAAAACAGCGACACAGCCGCCGGCGTAGAGAATGGCCGCAACTCGTAGCCAAAGCAGGTACATGGCAGCTTTTACCTTAAAGGCGTAACCAATCAGTATACTGTGATGTAAATCACCTTTTCGATGCCCGAGAGCTTGCCGGAGCTTCGCGATTCAAGGCCTGGTGCGAGCACGCGACAGGGCTCTCCGCGGAACGCGGCCGGAGGGCTGGTCTGGCTCGCCGCAAGCCTGATGATAGTCGCGCTGACACGGGATCGGGGTTTCCGTGCCCGCTTAAGCGAAAACTTCCGATGAGGTGGGAATGGCGGGGGCCACCCTTCTGCCGGTGGCAAGTTTCCAGGTCTACGAAGCCCGCTGTAGCAAATCCGAGTGCAACAGGGCGTCGCGCCAGGCCACGGAAAGGAATTCTTCTGCACGCTCTTTCTGCATTTGGAGCAGGAAATCCTGTGCATCGCAGACCATGCTGCGAACTGTCGCGTTGTTTGCGTTTCCGATTGAGCGTTCGATGGCGATCAGTTTCTGCAGCAGGATATTGAATTCCATTCTGGCCCTCGTTTCCTTGCGAGGAACCCAGTTTGCCCGAAAATTGGCCTCTGGAATGTGATTTAAATCACTCGACTCGCACACTTCAAACGACCCAGAGCGTTTCCCGACGCCGCCGCGCAACGCCGGACCGATGCCCCCGGGCGTCAGCTGCGATGAACGCCGGAGGCTAATTCGGCATAACTCCAGCAATGGCATCTACTTCTGCTTGGTCGCTGTGTAGGTTGAGGTGCGATTCGTCAGCTTGTCGTTATCGACCACGGTCATCGTTTTGCCATTAGGCGAAACGGTCATCGTGGAAACATCGGTGGCTGTGCCGCCGCGTTTGTCGGTTTCCTCAATGGTGTGATCGTTGATTTTCTTCAGCGAGACGGAGTCCCAGCCATAGGCATTCTTTACCGGGGAGTCGCTGCCATCGAGCTTGGCAGTATAGGTCTCACCAGAGGCCGCGCTCATGGTCAGCTGGTCGCCGTCGAGCTTGTAGGTGGTGAGCAACTCGCTGCCGGTCCCGCTCTGCTTCACGATCACCCACTTCCCCGAAGTAGCGTGGACTCCAGAGGGCGCAATGCCGCTGCGCTTGGCGACGGTTTCAAAGGTGGTTGGCGCGCCGCCGTCCATCGGATGCTCAGTGGATTTCACGGTGAGGGTTTTGCCGTCAGCCGAGACTGTGCGCGTCTGTTCCCACATGACCGTGCCACCCTTCTTGGCAATGGCCTGGATGGTGTGGGGATCGACGATGGTGACGCTAACGCTGTCATAAGCGTGGCCGGAGACGGCGTGATCCTGGCCGTCTGCTGCGACGTCATACGTCGGGTTGCAGGCGCCTGCGCAGTGATACCAGCCCTGGCTGATGTAAAAACTCAGGGGCTTGGGGCTGAACTTGGTTTGCGAAAGTTCAATGCGCCAGGTGCCGTCAAACGGGGACTGCGCATAGGTTTCCGCGGCAACAAACAACGCACCAACGGCGAGCAGGGCGAAAACAGCGTAACGCTTCATCAGGTTCATTTCGATCTTCCTCCGTGGGGAAACTGGTTTGGGAGCTCCCGCCTAAGGGCAGGCGAAAGCACCGGCCTGAGAGACCGCGTTGATTCTACTCGCTGACGCGTAACCCGATCTATGCAGATATGACCACTGGCACTGCGGATGGATCAGCCGCGTTTTACTTCTTCATCGCCACAAATGTAGAAGTTGTGTTGCGCTGCGGATCGTGAGCCTCGATGGTCATCGTTTTGCCGTTGGACGAGACGGTCATTTTTTGAACGTTAACGACCTGGCCGTCGCGTTTGTCGGTCTCTACAATCGTGTGCGCATCCACTTGCTTGAGAGTGACACCATTCGCTCCATACGACTTGTAGGGATAGTCATTGCCATCGAACTTGGCTGTGTAGTTGTCGCCGGTAGGATCCGTCATTGTGAACTGATCGCCATTCGATGCGAAGGTGAATGACAGGTCGGCCTCAGTGTCAGTGAACCCCAAGGGCACCCAGTTGCCTGAGGTTGCGTGGACGCCTGCGGGCAGCACGCCAACGCGCTTGAGCTTCATCGACGAATCTTGCGCTGCCCCGCCGTTCAACGGATAGGTCTTAGTTTTAATGGTCGTGAGCTTTCCGTCGGCAGAAACGGTAGCCGTGTCCTCTTCAATGGTCTTGTCGCCTTTCTTGCTGACGATCGAAATGGTGTGCGGATCGACGAGCGTTACGCCGATGGTATCGAACGACTGCCCGGAGACCGGGTGGAACTGCCCGTCGGCCTGCACAACATAGGGAGGGGTGCAACTGACGCAGTGATACCAGCCCTGGCTGGTGTAGATGGTGAAAGGCTTTTGGTCAAGCTTGGATTGGGCCGGATTAATGCGCCAAGTGCCGTCGAACGGCGACTGGGCATGAGAAGCCACGGCAACGCACATTGCTGTAGCAAGAAACAACGCGCAAATAACATACTGCTTGATCTGTTTCATCTTGGATTTCCTCCGTGGGGATGCCTTTTTGTGCACTGCAGGGCAATCTCGGATTGCCGCACAGGCCTTCATTTCATTTACGGTCGCCGCTTCTTCTGCCCCGAGGCGATAACCTGCGGCCATAGAGCCTCTGCGAGTTCTACATTGCGTCGACTTACGCGCCGGCTCCGGTGAACCGGTGGACCTGGATTTGAAATCTCCGAAGACCGGGAGGGGGGAGACTGCGAGGCCCGAAGGACCGGCACCGATTTTACACGCACCTGCTCGCTTTTGACCATGTCTTCTTTCCTACGAGCTGAGGAGCGGCTTGCAGAGGGTCGTGGCTGCATTTGGCTCTGGCGCGAGTCTCGGGACGCTATCGCACCGGCTCGCCGCCGCGATAGTCTTAAAGCCAGCGTGATCTCCAACGATCCCCAAGACGGCGCAGCGGCCTGGCGCACACCGCTTTTCCGGGAAAACTCTGACCCGGCGACCGCCGTGGAGGCCGCGGCCGCGGCTGACGGAGCAATCTCTGCCACGCTTCCCGAGGCTGAACCGGAGTTTGTATTGAGCGCCCCGGCTGTCGTGCCGGCGGAATGCAGACTGGCGCGTAAAGAGCTCGCCGGCGAGAAGTCGAGCGAGTTGACACCCTTCATGCGCCAGTGGACGACGGCAAAGCGGCAGAATCCCGATGCGTTGCTCTTCTTTCGCATGGGTGATTTTTATGAGCTGTTTTATGACGATGCCGCGGTGGCCAGCCGCGAGCTGCAACTGACGCTGACGGCGCGCGACAGGGAACGCAATGTGCCGATGTGCGGCGTGCCGTATCACGCGGTGGAGCAATACCTGACGCGCCTTTTGCGCAAGGGCTACCGCATCGCGCTCTGCGAGCAGATGGAGGATCCGAAGCTCACCAAGAAGCTGGTGAAGCGTGAGGTGACACGGGTGCTGACGCCGGGAACAGCGCTCGATGCTGCGCTGGGCCAGGAACAGAACAACTTTCTTGCGGCGCTGTATGAGCCGAGATCAGATCGCGAAGGGGAAAAAGGCGCCAGTACGTTAGATCCCTCCCATCCTAGCCGCAAAGGCGCGGCTAGAATGGGGCACCCGAATGTAATTTGCGCGCTGGCGCTGCTTGACGTTTCGACGGGCGAGTTCCGCACCTCGGAGTTTCGCGGAGATAGCGCGCGGGCGCAGGCGATCGATGCGCTGCTGATGGCAGCACCGAGCGAAGTGCTGGTGGCAACAAGCGCCGATGTGCCGGAGCAATTGCAAAGGATTCCGGCGCGGACGCGGGTGGAGGATTGGGTCTGGACGCCGGAGTTCGCCGTGCCGCTGGTGGAGCGGCAACTGGGCGTGCAGTCGCTGGACGGATTTGGCCTGAGCGAACACGAGGCCGCAGCCGTTGCAGCGGGCGCGGTGCTGCACTACGTGCGGACCACGCAGAAGAATGAAGCGCTGCACATCGACAGCCTGAAGTTTGAGGAGCATTCGACATCGCTCGAACTGGATCAAGTGACGGTGCGAAATCTGGAACTTGTGGAGCCGCTTTTCACCGGCCAGGATGACCGGTCGACGCTGTTTCACACGCTGGATGCCTGCCTGACGCCGATGGGTAAGCGGCTGCTGCGTGCCACGATTCTGCGTCCGCTCAACCAGGCGATGGAGATTGAGGCACGCTTTGCGGCGGTCGCTGAGGCGCATGCCGATCTGCTTAAGCGAGAAGAGGTTCGGCGGGCATTTGGCGGCATTCTCGACCTGGAACGGTTGCTGGCGCGCATCTCGCTGGATTCGGCCGGACCGCGCGACGTGCGAGCGCTGGCCGCGAGCCTGGCGCGGCTGCCGGGGCTGAAAACGGCGCTGGACAGGATGGCAGCGCCGCAGTGGGGCGCGGTCGCCGCACGTCTCGACACCCTTGACGACGTGACCACATGCATCGTAAAGACTCTGGTCGCCGAGCCGCCGCTTACTCTCGTTGATGGTGGGGCGATCGCCGCAGGTGTAGACACCGAGCTCGATGAGCTGCGTTCCGTTTCGACCAGCGGGCGGCAAGCGATTGCGGCTATCGAAGATCGGGAGCGCCAGCGCACGGGGATCGGATCGCTCAAGGTGCGCTACAACTCGGTGTTCGGCTATTACATCGAGATCACGAAAGCAAACCAGGCGCTTGCGCCCGCGGACTACGAACGCAAGCAGACGCTGGTGAACGCGGAGCGCTTTACCACGCCGGAGCTGAAGGAGTACGAGCGCAAGATTCTGACTGCGCACGACCGGTGCATCGAGATCGAGAAACGCATCTTCGCTGCGCTTCGCAAATTCGTGGTCGAAAGTGCGGGACGGATCCGGCGCAGCTCGGCGGCCGTGGCCGAGGCAGACTTGCTGAGCTGCTTTGCGCATCTGGCGGCGGGTCGGCGCTACGTGCGGCCGCAGTTGGCCGATGAACCGGTGCTGGAGGCGGTGGCGGCGCGGCATCCCGTGATCGAGCAACGGATGGAGGAGACGCGCGAGGGGCGATTCATTGCCAACGACATTTATCTGAATGCGGGCCTCGACGATTCGAATGCTGCCGGCCCCAGCCTGTTGCTGGTGACCGGACCGAACATGGGCGGCAAGAGCACGTATCTGCGGCAGGCGGCCATGCTGGTGCTGATGGCGCAGATGGGCTGCTTTGTTCCGGCAGACAAGATGCGGTTTGGATTGGCCGACCGCATTTATACGCGCATCGGCGCCAGCGACAACCTGGCGCGCGGCCGCTCCACCTTTATGGTGGAGATGACGGAGACGGCGACCATTCTGAATACCGCGACGAAGCGATCGCTGATTCTGCTCGATGAGATGGGCCGCGGAACTGCGACCTTTGATGGGCTGAGCCTGGCGTGGGCGACGGTTGAGTTTCTGCACGCCGAGGTGGGAGCGCGCACATTATTTGCCACTCACTATCACGAGCTGACGATGCTCGCGGAAAAGCTGCCGCGCGTGCGCAATCTGCGCGTGGGAGTAAAAGAAACTGCGGGCGGAATCGTGTTTCTGCACAACATTGAGCCGGGTGCGGCCAGCAAGAGCTACGGAATTGAAGTGGCGCGGCTCGCCGGTCTGCCTGCGGTGGTGATCGAACGGGCGAAGCATGTGCTGCGACTGCACGAAAAACAGGAGCGCCATAGCGTGCAGGTGGAGACGGCGCCAGATCCAATACAGATGACGATTTTCACGCCGCTCTCGCAGAGAATCGTGGATCGGATCGAGGCTACGGATGTGAACTCGCTGACGCCGCTGCAGGCGCTGAACCTGCTGGAGGAGTTGCAACAGGAATTGAAGAAGACGGGGGCGGGAAAAAGGGACTAGGTCTCTGACCGCATGAATTCGCACCATCAGTTTCGTGGTTCCCAGGTCTCAAAATCGAAACCTGGGGCACCCCCATCGGTATAGAACTAAGCAGTCAGAAACCCAGGGACTCGTTGCAGGGGGACTAAGTGTGAGAGGTTCAGAAAGTTTGCGCCAGGCTGCGGGGAATCTGCTGGTGGTCGGGCTCGGCGGCACGGAACTGACGGCGATGGAACGCGCATGGCTGAAGCTGATCCAGCCTGCCGGCATCATTTTGTTCCGCAGGAATATCGCCGATCGAAAGCAGACGCGCGCGCTGCTCGCGGATGCGATGCAATATTGCGCGGAGCCCGCGGCAACTTTTGTCGACGTGGAAGGGGGAACGGTTGACCGTTTGCGCGACGTGCTTGCGCCCATTCCTGCGGTGGAGACAGTGGCGCGGGCCATGCGGGCAACGGGCCGCGCTGCTATTGCGCGCGAACATGGTGAACTTGTGGCGCAGGCGGTGCGGGCCTTCGGATTCAATAGTTCGCTGGCGCCGGTGCTCGATCTCGGGCTTCCCGAGTCGAAAGATGTGATGACGACGCGCTGTGCGGCTCTTTCGGCGGCTGGAGTTGTGGCCTACGCACGCGAGTTTTTGAAGGGAATGGCGGCGCACAGAGTCGCGGGTTGCGGCAAGCACTTCCCTGGGTTGGGCGGGGGCACGCTCGATTCGCATCTGGAGACACCGGCGATCCGGCGCACCTGGAAACAACTGTGGGAAGAGGATCTTGAACCTTACCGCGTGCTGCGCCGCGAAATGCCGATGGTGATGGTGAATCACGCGGCGTATCCACTCACGAAGGACAAGAAGCGGCCCGCGAGCGTGTCGGAATTCTGGGTGAGCGATGTGCTGAGGAACAGAATCGGCTATCGCGGCATCGTCGTCACAGACGATTTGGAGATGGGCGGCGTAGCAAATTTCATGCCGATGGGTGAGGCGGCGGTGGCTGCGGTGCGCGTGGGCTCGGATTTGCTGCTGGTCTGCCACCATCCGGAGCCGATTCTGAATGTCTTTGAATCGTTGATGAGAGAATGCGAGCGCTCGCCTGTGTTTCAAAAGTTGCTGCTGGCGCGGGCGCGCGAATCCCAGAGAAAGCGCACAAAGCTGTTCCCAAAAGACATGGCGCCACCTTTGAGTGCTCGGCAATTTGAGGCGTTGCGAACCCGCATTTTGCGCTTTGGCGAGACGATGGAGAAGATCGCGCCGCGCGAATCGACGACAAAGCCGACGAAGCCGCGGTCGCTTGCGGAGACGGCATGAGCACGACAGCGATGACCGTGGCGGGCGTAATGAGCGGCACGTCGGCCGATGGAATCGATGTGGCGGTTGTGCAGGTCGATGGAATATCCCACCCTAACCGCAAAAGCGCGGTTAGGATGGGGCACCCGATTACGCCGAAGCTCACGCTGGTGGCGCATGAAGGTTTTACGTACTCTGCTGCTCTGCGCAATGCCGTGCTTGCGGCGATGAATGCGCGGACAACTTCAACGGCGGAGCTGGCTCGGCTGAACTGGCGGCTGGGGATTGCATATGCGGAAGCGGTCATGGCAACAGCGCGGCGGCACAAAGTGAAGATCGAGCTTGTAGGATGCCACGGCCAGACGCTCTACCATCAGCCGCGCGCTGAGATGTACGCGGGCCGGAGGTTCACCTGCACGTGGCAGGCGGGCGAGGCGCAGGCGATCGCCGCGGCGCTGCAAGTGCCCGTTGTTTCAAACTTCAGGCCGGCCGACATGTTCGCCGGTGGACAAGGTGCGCCGCTTGTGCCTCTGTTTGATTACGTGTTCTTTGCAGACGCGAAGCGCGGGCGCGTTTTGCAGAACATCGGCGGCATCGCCAATCTAACTGTCATTCCTGCAGGCGGAAATGGAGATCAGGTGATCGCCTTTGATACCGGGCCGGGCAACATGGTGATCGACTGGCTTGCGCAAAAGCTCTTCGATAAGCCCTTCGATCGAAGTGGCGCAATCGCGGCGCGCGGCCGAGCGATCGAGCCAGTGCTCAAGGAGGCGCTGCGGAATCCGTTCTTCAAGCTCAAACCGCCAAAGAGTGCTGGGCGCGAGCAGTTTGGGCGCGAGTATGCGGCCGAGTTTCTCGCCTCCTGCCGCCGGCGCAGCAAGACGCGTGAGGACGCGCTGGCCACGGCAACGGCATTGACGGCGGAGAGCATAGCGCAAAACTATAAGCGATTTGTGCGTTCTCAAGTGGCAGGCCGGGCCGTTGATTTTGTTGTTTCCGGCGGAGGAGCGCGCAACCGGACGTTGATGGCGATGCTGGCTGCGCGGCTCGAGCCTTTGGGCTGCGAGTTGAGGACGAGCGAGGACTTCGGCATGCCCGCCGAGGCGAAGGAGGCGGCGGCGTTTGCGCTGCTCGCGTGGCAAACGTGGCACCAGCTGCCGGGAAATGTGCCCGCGGCGACGGGGGCGAAGCGCCCGGTGATCCTGGGACAGGTGTGTTATGGATAAGGGCCGCCGGCGTTTGACGCATGTTGTGCGATCTCCTACGAGGAGTGATCCCTTTTGGAGACGGCTGAGACGGCAACGGCCTGAATTGGCACCCTGTGCGGACCGAATGTGCTTGCTGCCACCATGTTTCGTCGTACTCCTCTGCTACCATATGGGTGATTGCGGTTCCCGGCGCCGCGCTGATTCTCGTCATTTCAGGATCGAAGCGTAAGAGCGGCCGAGCGACTTTAAAGGAGATTTCTATGCCTCTTGTTTCTATGCGGCAGCTCCTCGACGAAGCTGCCAAGGGCGGATATGGCGTCGGCGCGTTCAACGTGAACGACATGGAACAGATTCAGGCCATCATGATGGCTGCGCGATCAGACAAAATCGCCGGTGATTGTGCAGGCCAGCCGCGGCGCGCGGGCATTTGCAGAAGATCTGTATCTGTTTCAAGCTGATTCAGGCGGCGGCGGAGCTGCAATCCCGGACATTCCGATTGCCATGCACCAGGATCACGGCAACAGCTTTGAGACCTGCAAGAGCGCCATCGCTCTGGGATACACGAGCGTGATGATGGACGGCTCGCTGAAGGAAGACGGCAAGACGCCGTCGACTTCGATCGAGAATGTGGACGTGACGCGGCGCGTGGTGGAGTATGCGCACGAGCGCGGGGTGACGGTCGAGGGCGAGATCGGCGTGCTGGGCGGCATTGAAGACGGACACGGCGCGGGCGGAACGGGACTGGAGCACGTTACCGACCCCGACCAGGCGGTGGAGTTTGCGGAGCGCACCGGCGTGGATGCGCTGGCGATTGCGATCGGCACCAGCCACGGCGCGTACAAGTTCAACAAGAAGCCAGATGGATCGGTGCTGAAGATGGACCTACTGATCGAGATTCACAAGCGCCTGCCGCACACGCACCTGGTGATGCACGGCAGTTCGTCGGTGCCCAAGGATCTGCAGGACATCATCAACCAATACGGCGGCAAGCTGAAGCCGACGTGGGGCGTGCCGGTGGAAGAGATTCAGCTCGGCATCCGCAACGGCGTGCGCAAGATCAACGTGGATACCGACAATCGGCTGGCCATGACCGGCGCCATCCGCAAGGTGTTGTGGACGCACGCCGGAGAAGTTCGATCCGCGCGACTACATGAAGCCGGCGCGCGAGGCGATGGCGAAGGTGGTGGCGGCAGCGCATGACGCAGTTTGGGCAGGCGGGACACGCCGGCGATTACAGGCCGATCCCGATCAGCGAAATGGCTGCTGGATACAAGAGCGGGGCGCTCGATCCAAGGCCTTCACTGGCGGCGCGATAAGTTCGATCGGAACGTAGTTCGAAAAACAGAAGCGCCACCTCAAAATGGGGTGGCGCATTTTGTTGGCTGCTCAGAATCCCGGGGTCAGGCCGGGACGAATTCAGCGTAAAGGTGTCCATTATTAGAAAGGCGAAGCTCGGGGGCTAAAGCCACCTCTCATTTTTGGGCGCTTTGCGGCACGACTGAAGTCGTGCCCTGATACAAAACCTGCGGCCCATCGAGTTTTCCGCAAGCTGTAAAGCCGTACCCGACGCTGGCGAAGCTTGGCGAGTAAATTTCCCCAAGCACTCTAAACGTCGAAGTCGAAGCCCGGGTACTTCTCAGCGAAGCTGTTCGGCATTCCGCTGACCTTGACCTCGCTCGGCAAGGTGACGGATCGCTCGACTTCCTGTTTCACCTTTATTGCCTGCGCGACGCCGAAGGTCATGGCAATGTCATCGATTTTGTCGCCATAGTACTTGCGAAGCATGGCGAGTTCGTTGCGCAATTCGGCGCGCCGGCTCGGTTCTTCATCGGCTGATGCCTCCCATCGCGAGGTGAGAATAATCGAGAAGCGCAGTGCAGCCAACTCCTCGGTCTGGTATGTCAACATGTGTTCCCGCGATTCGTGCAGGTAGCGGGAAGCGGGGTTCATTAAATCCAGGTCGAGCGGTGCATGAAGAGTTTGCGTGGACACGGCAGTCCTCCCTCCGGGGATCTCCCACGGGGTCGATCAGAGCAGATCAGGCGGCAGTCGATCAGCATTTGAAACATCGGCATTTCAGCGCAATCAGTGCAGTTCCCGCCGAATTGCTCACTAGTGTGATGCTGGAGCCCGTGGAACGCTGTGAGCGAAATCACTCCTGTGTGACCTTGGAGATTCGCGAAACCCGCACACTGGTAACCTCGCCTGAATGAAAGAATTCTCAAGAAAAGCAACTCGCGGAGCTATTCCACATTCAGCCCATGGCGTGTGCCTGAAGGCGTATTTACTGTTTGGGCACTCCCCTACCCTCCCCCCTCCCCCTATGTAGCCAGCTAAGGGCTTTGTCTTGAACAAATCGACCCTCTCCTCGTCAGGCTGCAGGGCACTGAAAACAAATGGCATATCGCGTATAATCCTCAAGAATAAGGAGTTAGCTGCGCAGGAGGGCCAGCGAAGCTCGACGCTTTCGACGAGATAAGTGCGCTGCGCTGCATCATGGGTCAATTGTGCGCCGGGAGGCGGAAAATCCATGCAACTGGAAGTGATTTGGATCGAGGGGATTAGCGGAAGGGATGCTTGACGCGAGAATTCTGCGGACTTCTTGGACGTGCTTTCAATCCTGATTCCCTTTGATTCGCAGCATGCACGCAGGGGCTAAAGCCCCGTGATGATTTTGCGGGTTTCGGCCCGGCTGAAGCCGTGCCCTTTTACAAACCTTTCCTTCTTGATTCGTCTGGCATGGCATAAGCCCGCGATGATTTCCGGCGCTTTGCGGCAGTCGAGATTAAAACGCCAACCGGCATTGCCCTGACACAAACCTTGTTTGCAAAAACACTGGCTGGTGTCTTCGTGGGGTAAATGGAAAAGAGCAACTGCAGATCCTTCGCCCCTTTCGCTTCGCGCGGTTCAGGGTCAGGGTTCTAAGGATGACAATTCGTGGAGGGTGGCGCGGGTTACTGAGGGGCGGGAAGATATAGACTCAGATTTCTCGCGCTGTTCAGCTTCAGGGTTGCTGCGCGGTCAACCTGGCTCATGGAGATGCGCAGGTGTCTCTCGTCGGGGTCGACGTAGTGCAGGCCGTCGTCAGAGGCGTAGACGGCCACTGCGGAGAGAGTCGAGCCGTTCTTGAGGACAATGGCAAAGTCCTGGGGCTCGGATCCGGGGGACGAAGCAACCGTCTCAGCCGCAGGCCATTTGTACTCAGTGATCACGGGATGCCCAGACGGCTGGACAACGGGCGGCGCGGGCGGCTGAACGAACACAGGGGGCTGCTGAACATAAACAGCCGATGGGGTCGAGTAGGGGTACGCGGCGCTGTTGTTGTAAGGCAGATCTTCGTAGCCGGAATCGTAGGGCAGACCAGCGTAGCCGGCTCCGTAGGGCAGGTACGCATAGCCTGATCCGTAGGGCAGATTGGCATAGCCGAAACGGCGGGGCGAGACGGAGCGCGCGCGGCTGAAACTGCGGCCACTGCGGGCGTAGCCAAAGCCGGCTCCTCCGCGGCGCTGGGCGCAGGCACGGCTGGCCACACTCAACGCAAGGAGCGCAAACAAGCTGAGCAGGATCGTCCGTCTCATGGCCGGCCCTCGTGGCGAGGAGTGTACCAGCCGGGCGTGCGATTGTAAATCTGGTTGAGGCCGGGCTCGTTGTGGTTGCATCGACATCGGTCCCCCTGCCTTCCCTATGGCGCTCCCTAAAGACGCCCTACCTGGACCCCCGGGTTGCATCGATTGGGCCGACTCAGTTCTCGATGCGAAGGCAAACCTTGTGTTGAATCTCTCATCCGAGTCAAGAGAAACGCCTGCAGGCGGCGCTTTCTGGAAAGAGGGCTTTATGTGGCTTGTACTCGCGGTGGTATTTCTGATCACATGGTTGATTGCGTTCATCGCTTTCCATGTAACGATGGCGGCGATTCACATTCTGCTGGGGCTCTTCGTGATTTCCTTGATCCTTCACTTCTTTGGAAGAGCGGCACGGCACGCGTGAGGAAATCAATGCGCTCAGTTTCGCTCCCGATTGCGTGCAGCAACTCGGCGGTTATTGCGATAGCGACGGGTTGCGCTGCAGGCTCTTCTAGCTTGCAAACTCTTTGACGCGCGGGATCGTTACTGCGCCTTCTTCTCCGCTCTTGACCAGCAGCCAATAGTGGAAGCCATCGACAATGGCCATGAGCGCGGCCTGGTTCATGTCGCTGCTCACGCCCGCGGTGACCCACGGCTCGTGGCCGTCGGCGTTGAAGCTGGCGGTGACGCGCACGTGCGCCGCCGAATCGTGCGCCTTGATATCGAGAGCGGCGACGGTGAAGGTTCCCAGGCGCATCTCGGCCAGCGCGGGATACCATTTGTCGAGCTCGTGGCGCAGCGCCTTGGTGATCGCGTCCACGGGACCGGCGCCCTCGCCGCGCGCCGTGGCAACCGTCGCTTCGCCGAGAACGAGCGTCATGAATGCCTGGATAAAACGCCCGCCGATCTCGTCGGACTCGTCGAAGACGCGCCAGCTTTTCACGGTGAACCAGTTGCGCAGCGTGCCCAACGTGCGCATGGATGCCAGGCGGAACGAGACCTCGCTGGCGGTGTAACCGCCGCCTTCGATCATGGCCTGGTTCGCGTCCATGAGGGCTTGCGCCTGGGCGGAGTTGAGCGGCACGCCGAGCGACTCAGAGAGCAGCATGATGTTGGCGCGGCCGGACTGCGCGTTGACGCCGATGGTCGGGCTAGCACCAACCAGCGCCGGATCGGTCCAGAGATACGCGCCGGGATTCTTGCGTTCGCTCGATCCGTGCATCCCGGCCCAGGTGCCGAATGCGCCCGGACCGACGACAGGCGCGCCGTGCGGCGGCTCTAGTCCAAAGGCCGCGTAGGCCGAGTGCGCCAGGCTGGTGAGGCCGGTCAATGATTCAGGAGAAACAAAGCCGGCTTCGCCGCGCAGTTGCATCGCGCCGATGACGGTGGTGAGGTTCACGTTGCCGCAGCGCTCGCCGGTGCCGATGAGCGTGCCCTGGATCTGACGAGCGCCGGCGAGGATGGCGGCGCGCGTGTTGGCGACGCCGAGGCCGCGATCGGTGTGGCCGTGAAATCCGAATTGCGCGCCGGGGAAATCGCGGACGAGGCCGGAGATGACTTGCGCGACTTCCTCGGGACTTGCGCCGCCGTTGGTATCGCAGACCACGATGCGGCTCACGTTCTGGCGCACGCATTGCTCGGTCAACTGGCGGAAGTAGTCGAGGCTGCGCTGGGCGAAATCGGGGTCGCAGGGTTTGCCGTTCTCGCGCCGGCCGCAACTGGCGTCCATGGCGTGCTCGAGATCGACGAGAACTTCGAGGCCATGCGATTGCAGGCAGTCGATGGTCTCCCACGCCATCAGCAGATTTTCTTCGGGCGTGGTTTCAAGCGAACGTTCGACGTCGAGCAGGCGCGATTTGACCACGACTACGGCGGCGGGAATGCGGCGCCGGTGGTGGAGGATGAACTGCACGTCGGGCCAGTCTTCGACTTTTGTGCCGCGGCCGCGCGAGCGCCCGAAGAGAGCCAGCTTCATTTGCGCCGGTATCGACCGAGGTGAGCGCACCGGTGAGATCGCCGACGAACTGGTTGGCGCCGGCGAAACCGATCTCGGCATAGTGCACGCCGAACTCGGCCATGCGCTGCAAGAAGCAGAACGGCGTTGGGCACGGAGATCTCGAGGTTAGGCTGCTGCAGGCCGTCGCGCAGGCTGGTGTCGAAGAGCTCGACTTGAGGAGGCATGGTCACGGTTGTCAGGTTCGTCGATTGGGGCGTGTTTGCGCATGAGTTGGGGCAATCGCGCGGGTGAATCCCCAAAGTACCATCATATCGCGGAGCGGGTGGATCTTCTCCGAGCCTGAAGGCCATCGAAGCAGGCATCGACTCCAGGGGCCAGAAGAGGCTGCGGAAAAGGCCGCGTGGCGGCGCAGATTGCCAGAAAGCAGCCCTCAGGGGCTGAAGCCCCGTTATTCATGTGGTTTTTGCGGCACGACTGAAGCGTGTCCTGATACAAAACGGCGGCCGGTCGAGTTTTACCGCAACCCGTGAAGGCCGCTGCCCCCTCCGGGCCTCGTGTACGACGGAAAAGCAACCGCGGATCCTTCGACTTCGTCGTCCGCAGCGGCGGACGATTCGCTCAGGAGGACAGTTTGGTCTTATTGCGGAAGTTCGGAGTGATGCGGAATTTGGGAGTGACGCGGGTGGCGTGGAATCCGGGAGTGAGCAGTCAGGTGGCGGTCGCAGCAGAGGGTTCGCGGGAGGGCGGAGCGAACGCGCCGACCTCCTGATCCTTGTACTGCAACTGGTAGAGCTTCCAGTAAAGTCCGCGCTGCGCCGAGCAGTTCCTGGTGCGAGCCCATCTCGCGCAACTGCGCCCTTGTGCATCACGAGGATCGTGTCGGCCCGTTGCACGGTCGACAGCCGGTGAGCGATGAGCACGCTGGTGCGGCCTTCCACCATGCGCTCCAGCGCGCCGCGAATGCGCAGTTCGGTGTCGGTATCGACGCTCGATGTGGCTTCGTCGAGAATGAGGATGCGCGGATTGAAGGCCAGCGCGCGGGCAAAATTGATGAGCTGCTTCTGGCCGGTGGAAAGCGAGTTGCCGCGCTCGCGGCACCGGCTCATCGAAGCCGTGCGGCAGGCTTTCGACAAAGTCCAGCACATTCACGTCCTGCGCAGCACGGTGCATCGCTTTCTCGCCGATGTGGCCTCGTTGCCGAAGCGGATGTTTTCGGCGATGGTGCCGGAGAAGAGAAATGGGTCCTGCAATACGACCGCGAAGTGCTGACGCAGCGCGGTCAAGTCGAGCTCGCGCAGGTCGACTCCGTCGAGCAGGATGCGTCCCGCGGTCACGTCGTAGAAGCGCATCATCAGGCTGGTGAGCGTGGTTTTGCCTGCGCCCGTGTGGCCCACGATGGCGATGGTCTGGCCCGGCTCAATGGTGAACGACACGTCCTTCAAAATCCACTCGATGCCATCCAGAGAGCTGAGGGCAGCGGCGTCGGGCGCAGGGGCCAATGCCCCATCACTTCTTCGCTGCGCTTGCGGCTCGGCTGAGGTCGTGCCCTGATAGAAACCGCTGTCCCCCGAAGAAGACTGGCCATTTGCGTGCCCCGATGCTGCTGCGACGGCGGATTTTTGTTCGTCGGTGAGTTTTTGATAGGTAAACCAGACATGGTCGAACTGCAGGCGGTTGGAGCCGTCGCCCAGAACGGGCCGGGCCGGGCTCACAATCTCCGGCTCGGAATCCATGAGCTTGAAGATGCGTTCGCAGGCGGCCATGGCGGCTTGCAGGATGTTGTACTTGTCGCTGAGATCCTGGATCGGCCGCCAGAAGCGCAGCGAAAACTGCGTGAACATAATGAGCACGCCGATAGTGACCGTGGGCGGAAGGTGCAGCACGCCAAAACCGCCGCGCCACACGACGAGCGCAATCGCCACCGAGGAAAGAAAATCCACCGCCGGGTAATAGAGTGCGTAGGCAAAGATGGTGTCGATGAACGCGATCATGTGCTGGCGGTTGACGGCTTCAAAGTCCTTGAAGGCGCGATCTTCGCGGTTGAAGAGCTGCACCACGCTCATGCCGGAGATGTGCTCCTGCGTAAAGCTGTTGATGCGGGCGATGGCGGTGCGCACGCGGCGATAGCTCTCGCGCACGTGATCGCGGAAGATGCGCGTGACAATCAGAATCAGCGGCAAAACCGAAAAGGCCAGCAAGGCCAGCCACCAACTGATGGCAATCATCACGGCGGCCATGATGGCCAGCATGAAGGCATCGTTGACGATGGCCAGCACGCCGTCGGTAAACATGTCGTTGACGGCGTCCACATCCGAAGTGAGGCGCGTAACCAGCCGGCCCACGGGATGAATGTCAAAGAAGCCTACGTGCATGCGCTGCATGTGCCGGAAGATGTCACGGCGCAGATCGAACATGATCTTCTGGCCCATCCACTGCATCAGGTAGACCTGAACGAACTGCAGGACATAAGCAGTGACCAGAAGAGCGAGGTAAATCTCAGCCAGCCGGGTCACGCCCTGATAGGGGGAGGACGGAAGCAGGCGCGCCAAGGGGCTCGAGTTTGCCACCCAATGAGCCACCGCATTTGAAGGATCCTGCGAACTGGCTTCCGGGGAAAGGTAGCGATCGACGGCCACCATGACGAGAATCGGTCCGGCCACATCGCAGAGCGACTTGAGTGAAACGGCGAGCGAAGAAACTCCCGCCTGCACCCAATAGGGCCGGACGTAGCGGCCCAGCCGCCGCATGAGGCGCGCATCGTAGACCTTGCCGACAACTTCGTCGTCGGCCTTGCGCCTGCTGACATGGGGACCGGACTGTTCGGCCTGTTTCTGTTTTATTTCGGCCATTGGCTGCGTGGGACGCGCTTCCCTCTTTATTGTACGGGCAGACGATGTGTATGGTGAGAGGATGCACAGCAGCCGCCCACGGATTCAGCTTGCCGCGTTCGAAGCTCGTTCTCGTGAGAGGAAGCGGAGCGGCGCCTCCCTCTCAGGAGCAGGGTTCACTGCCCGCCGGATTGCTGCTTCGGCTTGGGCTTTTCGGCCGACTTCGGTTGGGGACGCGAGACACCCATGCTCAGAAGCACATACCCAAATCCTTTTTTGAGCTGATCCAACAAGCCCATTCGGACCCCTCTCTTCGCTGTAGCTCACAGCGCCTCGATTGAACCGTGAATTGCCCGCAATTACTTTTTCGCAGGCGTGTTCGGTTTCTGCAATGGCGTGCTTTGCGGCGCGGTTTCCGGCTGCCCGCCGTGCACGATGGCGACGGCCGCTGGCGGAAGCGGTTTGTCCGCGTTGGCCAGCAGCAAGGTCACCTGCCAGATCTGCGTGGTTGAAAGCACATCGTCAAACGACGGCATACCTGTGAGCCGGATGCCGTTGGCCACTTTCCAGTACGTTTCACCGGGCGGGTCGTCGCTTACGCCGACAACTTCGCTGTTCCTGTGTTTTTGCCAAAGTTGCGGAGCATTCGGATACATATGCGCGGCAAACGCGGAAGGCTTTCCATAGAATCCGTGGCATGCTGCACAATTGTCGCGATAAACTTCCGCGCCCGCTACAAAATTCGACTCGCTGGTTTCGATTAATGGCGCATTCGGCATCTCGTGTTGAATGCGCAGGTTGAGAGGGACGTGGGTAATCTGCCGTTCAAAGGGCAACGGGGGATCAGCGACCGCCACGGGTGGATGCCCCCACTTAAACCAGCCCAGCACTGCCAGCGGCGCCAGCGCCAGGCCCAAAACGATCCCAAAAAGAATCTTTCCCATACGACTTCCAGCCTCCATTCTCTTCATCGTAGAGTACGCCGCGGGCATCAGCACACCGAGCCCGCCTCAGGGCCCGAGAAGGATCTGCAGGCCGATGACAGTATCTTTGTGTGACGATTCTCGACGCCGGTTGGCCGAGCCGTGCGTCCAACCAATGCAAGTCAGACCATTTGCTTCGGCACGAGGCTGCCCCCGGGATGGTTTAATACCAGAGGGGGGAGCACTGCATCCAGTCCGCCGCAAAACGAGGTTCCCGCAGACGGAACCCCGCTTGTAGAAATGGCCGGCGGACGTGCTTCCGCACTCCCATGGAGGAATTCCGAACCCGATGCACGCATTCCGCCGTTTTAGTCTTTTGCTGGCGCTTAGTTTGCCGGCATTCTGCGCAGTTCCGGCCCAGAACTCGAGCACTTCATCCAGCGCGGCCCAGGATCAGACTCAAAGCGCCAGCCAGGCGCAATCGGCTGGTGAAACAGCCGCCCAGTTAAGCGTGCAGGAACGAATCCGGCAGCGCCGCCTGCAGCGCCGCGCCACTGCGATCCATGACGCATATGACCACCGCTGGGAAACTTACCTGGACATGGGTTACCTGCGGTTTACTCCAGGTCCAAATCTGCAGCGATTGACATTCTATGCGTGGGAAACCGGTCTCACTCGCTTTTCCAGCGAGCGGCTGGGCTTCACGCTGGACGGGCGGGGCTATTACGGCACGGCCTACGTCGGTCTGAACCAGTACAGCCAGGGACACTTCACCCGCCCCGCGATCAGCCAATACGATGTGATGGCCGGCCCCGTTTACCGCTTTTATCTGCAACCGAAATACTCCATCTCCGGCCGCGTTTTGGCCGGATGGGCGCACGGCAACTTCTCCGGCGACACCAACGGCATCTCACCGCCGCTGCTTGGGCTCTACCCTGACGCCGACACCTATGCCGCAAGCGCCGCCATCATCGGAGAGTACAACCTGACGCCGAGCGTTGGATTCAAGCTGGCACCGGAGTACTTCTTCACCGGCTTCGGTTCGACCACGCAGGCCAGCCGAGGGTTTACGGCCGGCATGGTCTACCGCTTCGGGAAACAGTGAACAGAAGACAGTGATCAGTGAACAGTGATCTGACGGGCGGTTCTGCGTCATCTCGCGCGCCGGCAGTAGAATGGTGCGGGTTCTCCAGAAAGGGATTCGCATGAAAGATTTTTCTCGCCGTATGTTTCTTCAGTCAGGTGCGCTCGCAGCCGCGGCTGTGTCTTTCCATACAGGTTCCGCAATCGCCGAAGCTGTGCCTGCCTCGGGCAAGCCCTCGCCCGTGAAGCTGGGACTCGCCAGCTATACCTTCCGCAACTTCACGCGCGAACAGATGATCGGCTTCATGAAGCAGCTCCACGTGACCGATCTGAACGCGAAAGACGTGAAGGACCACCTGCCGATGGATCCGGCCGCGGAAGCACAGGCGCTGGCCGACTATGCCGCCAACGGCATCAAGCTCCACGCCGCCGGAGCCATCTATTTTCGCAACGATCCCGACGCCGACATTCGCGCCAAGTTTGAGTACTGCAAGCGGGCGGGCATCAAGGTGATCGTGGCCGGCGATCCCACTCCGGATACGCTGCCGCGCATTGAGCCCTTCGTGAAGGAGTACGACATCTGCCTCGCCATACACAATCACGGGCCGGAGGACAAACTCTTCCCTGCTCCGCTGGACGTGCTGAAGGCGATCAAGGACATGGACCCGCGCATCGGCTGCTGCATCGACGTGGGCCACGCGGCGCGCGCCGGCGCGAACCTTGTGGAAACGATTCACGAAGTAGGCCCGCGCCTCTACAACATGCACGTGAAGGACCTGACGAGCTTCCTGAGTAAAGAAAGCCAGGTTGCGGTCGGCGAGGGCATCCTGCCCTTCCGCGAGATGTTCCAGGCGCTGATCGAGATTGATTACAAGGGCTTCGTCGATCTCGAATACGAGATTCATCCCGACGATCCCATGCCGGGCGTGATTGAGAGCTTCGCGTTCATGCGCGGCGTGCTGGACGGGATGGGGTATCTGGAGGGCAGCCAGACGGCGGGTTAGCGAGGCAGCAAGCCGGCGGGATTCATAGATCATGAGAGTCTTGCGGCGTATGAACCGACCGCGACGTGAGCTGAGGTTCTGGAGATTAAGGGGAGCGCGGCAATCGAGGACGGGAAAGCGGGTCCGATTCTGATGAGGCTATTCGGTTTGCGAAACAACGCGGGCAATGATGGCGGGGCCGGCGCGGATTCGTATTCGGGCTGGATCAGGAAAAAGTCTCCGGCCCTATCCTGGACCCTCGATCCCTTCCGCTTTCAGCACTGCCCGCTGCGCCGCGAAGATTTCCTTGAGACCCGCCTCGGCCAGGTCGATCAGACCGTTTAGTTGTGCCCGCGAGAAACTGCCCTTCTCAGCGGTTGCCTGTGTCTCCACAAGCCCCCCATCGGCGGTCATCACCACGTTCATGTCCACCTCGGCCTGCGCATCTTCTTCGTAGCAAAGATCGAGCAGCGTCTCGCCGCCGACGATGCCCACCGAGGTCGCCGCCACCAGTTGTTTGAGCGGCGATTTCTTGAGGGTTCCGGCCTTGACGAAGGCATTCAGCGCGATTGCCAAGGCCACCGCGGCGCCGGTGATGGCAGCAGTGCGTGTGCCTCCATCCGCCTGGATCACATCGCAGTCGAGAATCACAGTGCGTTCGCCCAGCGCCTGCATGTCGACCACCGAGCGGAGGCTGCGGCCGATGAGGCGCTGAATCTCGTGGGTGCGGCCGCCGATCTTTCCCCGTTCGCTTTCGCGGGGAGTGCGGGTTACTGTCGAGCGAGGGAGCATGGCATACTCCGCCGTGACCCAGCCGCGGCCGGAGTTGCGCAGCCAGCCGGGAACACCCTGCTCGACGGTGGCACAGGCGAGGACGCGCGTATTTCCGAGGGAGACAAGGACTGAACCCTCGGCGGTCTGCACAAAGCCGGGAGCAAGGGTGAGGGGGCGCAATTGCGCTTCCCCCCTGCCACTCGGACGGTAGGACGTACCGGGTATTTGCATAGAGGGATTGTAAGGGAGCGCCGGGGTATTGGGCGCAGGAGGGCAGCTGGTCCCAGGATGGGAAATGCGGGAAGGTCATGTCCTGAAACAGGAAATACGCGTTAAATCAAAGGAATCGATAGGTTTAGAGAGATTGTGCGGGGAACCCGAGTTCCATTTCGGGAGCTGCAGGGCGAGCAGGACTGCACCATGAGACCGCCTCGCGCTCATCTATCCATTCCATTATCAGTCGCTTAAGAGAACTGCCCCAGTTTGGCACGCGGCGTGTATCAAAACAGGGCAAATCCCAGAAACGAACCCGGAAACGGGAAGTGCGGCAAGCCAGCGTGGAGCAAGAGTGGAACAAGCGGCGCAGCACGCGAGGGGATCTGGAATTGGGAAAAAGGCAGGAAGGGCTGGAATGCGGGCGGTGGGAGCCGCTCGCCGAAAGCTCATCGCCGATTCCCCACTCAGGAAAGGAAAGCTGGATATGCAGGAACGAGCGCAAGAGACACGGGAACCGAGTGGATCAAGGCAGACGGCGTTGCGAACAGAGCGCGTTCGAGTGGAGCGCATCGTTGAAACTCTGGCGACGTTTCACGGCAAGGGCGAGAGCCTGGCCGAAGTGGCGCACGAGGCGCGAAATATGGTGACTGCGCTGGGGCTCTATTGCGATTTGTTGGAAGAGCCGGGAGTGCTGGCCACCCCCTATACCCATTATGGACACGAGCTGCGGCTGGTGTCGGCAGCCAGCCGGCGCCTGGTGGAAAAGCTGGTTGCGCTCGACGACGGGAACGGCTCCGGTACGGGGCTTCCGGCTTTTCCGCAGCACGATTCGGGGAGATGGCCGGTTTTTAGCTCTACGGCGAAACATCCGGCGCAGAACATTCCCGCGGATTTCGCAGGGAGAGGGGGGATGGACACCGATCTGAAGCGGCGCTCGGATCTGCTGCCCGCCGTGCCGATCGCGAACCTGGCCGCCGAACTGCTGGCCAACCGCAACCTGCTTTCTGCGTTGGCGGGACCGTCGATCGCATTGACGGTGACTGCCGAAGGGGGCGCGCAGCCGGTGCGTCTCACGGGCGAAGATCTGACGCGGATTCTGGTGAATCTGGTGAAGAACGCCGCCGAAGCGATGCCGGGAGGCGGCCGCATCCACATGGGTCTAAGGCAAAGGCCGCCGGTGGCGGGAACGGCGGCATGCCTGGCGCTGACGATTGAAGACAATGGCCCCGGAATCCCGGAATCGGCACTCGAAAGGGTCTTCGATTCGGGATACTCCACTCGAACCGGCGGCGCGTCTGCAAGCGGTTGGCCGCTCAGCCACCGCGGCCTGGGACTCGCCATCACGCGCTCCATCGTAGAGGCGGCGGGAGGACGGATCGCAGCGGCGAGTTGCGTCGAGGGCGGGGCGCGGCTGGAGATCGAACTGCCGGTGACAGCAGCGGGCCGCTAGGCTTTAACTCCGGTTCGGGCGCGGGTGATCCACGGCAGGGATGGAAACGCTGGCGAGCGGGTCGAGATGAAAAGCTTCGAAGCGATCCCTGAGTTGAAAGACCAAGGCGCCGAAGCGGGAAGCCGGTGCTTGAGGCTCAATCTCTTTCGAGTTTTCTAACATGCATGAGGCGAATACAATGCTGGATACAGTCTTCGAGACAGGATCGATGGAGTTCATTCCACAAATTACCGAACCCGCGGTACGGCTGCACCTGCTGGTGGTGGACGCGGATGCAGCGGTGCGATCGGCGTGCGCGGAAATTGCGGCCAGCCTGGGCTATGCGGTAGAGAGCACCGGAGACCTCGACCAGGCAAGGAGCCTGCTGCGCGGCCATACTGCCGACATCCTCCTGGTGAATCTGCCGGTGGCATCGAACGAGGGCCTGGAACTGGTCTCGGAGGTCAAGCTGCTTTATCCCGATACCTCGGTGATCGCCATGACCGCCGCAGGCTCAGTGAACGCCGCCGTGGAAGCGATGCGTTGCGGCGCCGGCGACTACCTGACCAAGCCTTTCGCCATGGACGAACTCTCAACCGTGCTGGACCGCGCCGCGCAGGGCCATATGACCGACGCCGCGTCACGGCAGTTGCGGGAGCGGCTCCGGATGAGCGAGGGGCTGGGATCGATGATCGGCCGCTCGCCCGAAATGGAGAAGATCTACCGCATTCTTTCGAAGGTCGCGCAGAGCACGCACCCGGTTTTGATCCTGGGCGAGAGCGGTACCGGCAAGGAACTGGTGGCGAGGACCATCCATGCCTACGGTCCCAACTCGCAAAAGCCATTTCTTCCGGTGGATTGCGGCTCGCTGGTGCCCACTCTGATTGAAAGCGAGCTCTTCGGCTACGTGAAGGGCGCTTTCACGGGCGCCAATCGCTCCAAGGACGGTTTGCTGGTCTCGGCGGAAGGGGGAACGGTGTTTCTCGACGAGATTGGCGAGTTGCCGGTCGATCTGCAGGCCAAGCTGCTGCGCGCTTTGCAGGAGAAGGAGGTGCGGCCGGTGGGGGCCAATCACCGTGTGCCCATCAAGGCACGCATCGTGGCCGCCACCAATCGCGATCTGGCGCAGATGGTGGAAACGGGCAGCTTTCGCAAAGACCTTTTCTACCGCCTCAACGTTGTCAATCTCAGGCTGCCGTCGCTGCGCGACCGCCGCGAGGACATCCCGCTGCTGGCCGCCCATTTCCTGGACCACATTACCCAGGAGCGCGGCCGCAAGTTCACGCTGAGCGACGAGGCGCTGCGCATCATGATGCGCCACGACTGGCCGGGAAACGTGCGCGAGCTCGAGAATTCAATCGAGCGAGCCTGCGCGCTCAGCTCGGGACCGGTGATTCATCTGGGCGACCTGCCCACGCAACTTCAGCAAAGGGGATTAGAGGAGCGCCGCACAGTGGCGGCGGCGGGCAAGGAGCCGGGAACGTCTCCATCGATCGAACTCAAGACGCTTGCAGAACTGGAGCGCGAGGCGATTCTGGGCGCCATTCGCACCCTCAACGGAGACAAGCTGCAGGCGGCTAAGCTGCTCGGCATCGGCAAGACCACGCTCTACCGCAAGCTGAAGGAGTACGGCATCGCCGACGCGATCGAGGAAGAGTGAGAAACAGCGATTCGGTGTTAGCTATTCGCTTCCTTCTCGCAGGTGCGATTTGTCATGCGGCTCCTCGGCAGCCGGCAACGCGAAGAATCCAGCTAATGGGCAAAGACCAGAACTGGTTGCATCCGTGGTATTGGGGGTATTGGGATCTGGTGAAACATCCTTCGGGGCTAAAGCCCCTTATTGATGCACCTTTCGTCGCACGGCTGAAGGCGTGCCGTTTCAAAGCAGCATTTATGCAACTCAAAGCAGAACTTACGCAACTCGAAGCAGAATGTATGCAACCGGTTCTAGTGTGGCGTCCCAGAAGTTCGTAGCATCATTCGCAAGGAGCAACCGCAGATCCTTCGCCTCCGTTTGCCGCAAAACGCGGCAAACTTCGCTCAGGATGACAGCTCTAGTTATGGATTGAACTTCAGGGACAGGACACTAGAAGCTAACCGCTAAAAAGCTGACGACTGAGAACTGACCACTGGTTTTTGAGATCGGGGAATAGATCGGGGAACTTATATGAGCATTCTGATGGTGACGGGAATTGAAGGCGCGACGAACTGTGCTGCTGCAGTGGCTGCGCAGTTGGGAATGGACGTGGACGTGGCGCAGGGACGCAAAGACGCGCTGGCCTGGCTGCGCCGCAGAGAATTTGCGGCGGTGGTGATCGACGAGACCCTGGCCCAATGCGACCCCGCTGCTGCGGACAAGATCTGTGCGTGCGCGGGCCTCGCTATTCCTCTTCAGATCAACTTCGCGCTTTCGGGCGCGGCGCGCCTGGTGCGCGAGATTCGTGCCGCGCTGAACCGCCGCCAGAGGGAGCAGGCGCTGGCTCGCCGTGCTGCGGCTGCCGCCATTGAGGCCGAATTGAATTCGACGCTGGCCGGGCTTTTACTGCAGTCACAACTGGCGCTGAATGCCGGCGGAGTTTCGTCGCCAGTCGCGGACCGACTGCGCGTGGTGGCCGATCTTGCCGGCAGCCTGCGCCAGCAGTTGAGCGCACCGCCTGCGGCGCGCAACCCCGCCGGATGAGCTGCACGGGACTATTCTGGTTCGTATGACGAAGCAGCTTGTCGTCGCGCTTTTGCTGCTGGTTCCCGTCGCGCCTCTGGCAGCGCAACTCGAAGACGCTGACGCTCAAACACGCGCCAAGTGCACGGAGTATTTGAAGACGCCGCTCCCTGCCGAGGCGCTTGCGACTGCGACGCCGAAGGCGTGGCCCGAATGCGAATCCTATAAGTCCTACTCGGGATTGGGAGAAAAGTGGACTATGCGGCGGCCCGGCAATGCGCTTGGAAAGAGCGGGCTGCGATTCAGGCGGCCCTTGAGCCGCGGTACACCACTGCAAGCGTGTTTGGCGGATCGGCAATGCTGGCAGTTCTCTATGCCAACGGGGATGGTGTAGAGAGGAACGTTCCCCTGGGATTCGCTTTGCTTGCGAGGCCGAGGGAGCCCCGGCCGAGATTGCTTACCGCATCGCTCATCTGGAATCCCTCCGCGACCACCCATCGTCGAGCAAGGCGCCATTCAGTTTTTGCGACGACATCACGAGCGGTTTTATGGAAGGCTTCTGTGCTGCCTACGACAGCGAGATTGCCGACCAGCAGCGCGCAAACGCGCGGGAGAAGCTGCTTGCACAATGGCCGCAGCCGCAGCGCGACGCCTTTTCGATTGTAGACAAGGCCGAACAAGCCTACGCGAGCGCACACGCCGGCGGAGAGATCGATTTAAGCGGAACGGCGCGCGGCATGTTCGAAATCGATGCCGAACAATCGTTGCGCGACGATTTTCTGGCCGCGGTGGAATCGTTTGAAAAGGGCGATCTACCAAACGGCACACCGGCCGCTGCGGCAGACGCCGATGCGCACTTGAATGCAGCTTATCGCAAGGCCATGGAAGAGGCAGCTTCGCACCAGCAGGACTACGCGGGCGCAGTGAAACCGGAGGGCATCCGCGACGCGGAGCGGGCGTGGCTCAAATACTGCGACGCGTGGATCGCGTTTGCCAAAGTGCACTATCCGGGCGTAAGCGGCGACGCATGGCTCACACTTTTGAGCAACGACCGTACATCGGTCATCGACGGCTCCTTTTGCGACATGGATGAGGAGGACGGTCCGTGCGTGCAGAAGGGCGACGTTTGGAAGCCAAGTCCTTTACCCTAGTGTGGTGAGTTCAAAGTTCGCTGAAGAACAACCGCAGATCCTTCGACTTCGTTTGGCCGAAAAACTGGCCAAACTTCGCTCAGGATGACACCGCATTCTCAAAGCGAACTTGAGATTCAGGACATTAGAAGTTGAGGGAACCGAAATGACCGTCATTCGGCAGGAAGATTTCATCGCGAGCGTCGCTGGCGCGCTGCAATACATCAGTTACTATCACCCGGTGGATTACATCACTTCACTTGCCAAGGCCTACGAGCGCGAGCAGTCGCCGGCCGCACGCGACGCCATGGCGCAGATTCTGATTAATAGCCGGATGTGCGCCGAAGGCCACCGCCCCATCTGCCAGGACACGGGAATCGTGAACGCTTTTGTGAAGCTGGGCATGGATGTTCGATTCGCGGGTCCTGCGGGCGGAAGCCCTTTGCTCGGCCTTCAGGAGATGGTTGACGAGGGCGTGCGCCGCGCCTACCTCGATCCCGATAACAAGCTGCGCGCCTCGTTGCTGGCCGATCCTGCGGGCGCGCGCAAGAATACGAAGGACAATACGCCGGCCTGCGTCACCGTCGAACTGGTTCCCGGCAACACGGTCGAAATCACCGTCGCGGCCAAGGGCGGCGGTTCGGAGGCGAAATCGAAGTTCACCATGCTGAATCCTTCGGACTCGGTCGCCGAATGGGTGCTGAAGACCGTGCCCACCATGGGCGCGGGCTGGTGCCCTCCGGGCATTCTGGGCATCGGCATCGGGGGGACGGCGGAGAAGGCGATGCTGATGGCGAAACAATCGTTGATGGATCCGATCGACATGCCGGAACTCATCGCGCGCGGCCCGAAGACCACTGCCGAAAAGCTGCGCATCGAACTCTTCGACAAGGTAAACCGGCTGGGCATCGGCGCGCAGGGACTGGGTGGGCTGACCACTGTTCTCGACGTGAAGGTGCTGGATGCGCCGTCGCACGCGGCCAACCTGCCCGTGGCTCTGATTCCGCAATGCGCCGCCGACCGCCATGCGCATATCGTGCTCGACGGATCGGGTCCGGTCTTTCTCGATCCGCCTTCGCTCGACAACTGGCCGAAGCTCACCTACGATGTCTCCGGCGCGCGGCGCGTGAACCTCGACGCCGTGACTCGCGCCGAAGCTGACGACTGGAAGCCTGGAGAAGTGCTGCTGCTGAGCGGAAGACTGCTTACCGGGCGCGACGCGGCGCACAAACGAATGAGCGAGATGCTGACGCGCGGCGAAAAACTTCCCGTAGATTTCCGCAACCGTTTCATCTACTACGTCGGGCCGGTGGACCCGGTGCGCGATGAAGTGATCGGGCCCGCCGGTCCCACGACGGCCACGCGCATGGACAAGTTCACGCGCCAGATGCTGGCCGAAACGGGCTTGCTGGGGATGATCGGGAAAGCCGAACGCGGCCCCGAAGCAATCGAGGCCATCCGCGAGTTCGGCGCGGTGTATCTGATTGCCATCGGCGGCGCGGCCTACCTGATTTCAAAGGCGATTCGCGGTTCGAAGCTGCTAGCGTTCGGCGACCTGGGCATGGAAGCGATCTACGAGTTCGAAGTGAAAGACATGCCGGTCACGGTCGCAGTCGATTCCAAGGGCACCAGCGTGCACCAGACAGGCCCGGCGGAGTGGCAGCAGCGCATCGCCGGAATCCCCATCCTGCAATAAGCAGCGAGAGGGGATTCGAAAAGCGGCGCGACGGAGTTCGATTCGCTGATAATTGGCAGGTTCGGAAAATTCTCTGCATCGCTCAGGCTGGCGGGCCCATCCACTGCGTAGAAAGAGTGAAGACGTTTTTGAGCAATGGAGGAGAAAGTTCATGGCAACGAAGAAAGTTTCAACGGCAGCTGCTCACGATGCATCCTTGCGCCAACATCTGCTTGAGCTGCTTGCCGGCGGCCACGCGCACGCCGATTTCAGCGCCGCGATCAAGAATCTTCCGGCGGAGTTGCGCGGCAAGCGCCCCAAGGGCGCGGAGCACTCACCCTGGGAGATTCTCGAACACATGCGCATTGCACAGCGGGACATTCTGGAGTTTTCGCGCAATCCCGGCCACAAGTCGCCCGACTGGCCCGGCGGCTACTGGCCAACAACCGCCGCGCCCCGCGATGACAAGGCATGGGACAAGAGCGTGCGCGCTTTCCGCAGCGACCTGAAGGCCGTGTGCAATCTGGTCGCCGATGGGTCCAGCGATCTTTATGCCAATATTCGGCACGGCGACGGGCAGACGATTCTTCGCGAGGCGATGCTCGTCGCCGATCACAATGCTTACCATCTCGGTGAGCTTGTGCTGGTGCGGCGACTCCTGGGCGCGTGGTGAGTGCTGGGGTCAGGGATCAAGGTCAGTGGAAACGGGATGCTGACCCTACTTCAGCACTGCTGCCAGCAGGAGCGTCGCTCCGAGGCCGGAAACCGAAAGCACTGTCTCGAGCACCGACCATGTGGAGAGGGTTGTCTTCACATCGATTTTGAAAAGCGACCCGACCAGCCAGAATCCGGAATCGTTCACATGCGACAGGATGAGCGATCCCGATCCTGTCGCGAGGACCAGCATTTCAGGGCGCACGCCCATGGATACCGCCATCGGCGCGAGGATTCCCGATGCAACGGCCATGGCCACGGTGGCCGATCCCATGGAAACGCGCACTGTAGCCGCTAGCGCCCATGCCAGAATGAGCGGAGGCATGTGCGTTCCCATCGCGAATGTCACCGCCGCTTGCGCCGCTCCCGAGGCACGCAGAACCCCGCTCAGTCCACCGGCCGCGGCCAGAATTACAAGTGGGCCGGCGATGGGAAGAAGCGAATCCGCTGTGAGCCGTCGCAGTCCTCCGGGAACGCGATACGCGTCCTCCTGCACTTTGCCGCCCAGAATTACGAGAGCCACGAGCGCAGCCAACACCATTGCCACGTCGGGATAGCCGGCCAGATGCATGATCTGGTTCGGCACACTGCCGCGAGCTGTCAGGTCGTCAGCCCAGCCGCCTTCCAGGATCAGCGCCACAGGCAGGAGGATCGATACCAGCGCGCGCAGAGCACCCGCGGGTCTGGGAATTTTTCTGCGGATTTCGTCTTCTTCCGTCCGAGTTGGCGACGCTATGCGTGAACCTTCATGAGGAGTCGTGAGCGCATCTTTCTCGACCCCCGCGGCAGAAAGCAACACCTCTTGCTTTCCAAAGTCAGCCGTGAATCCTTCCCTGCGCGGTTTGCGGATGCGAAGTAACAAGCTCTGCAAAACCGGTCCGGCCAATATGGCTGCAGGCACTCCCACGACCAGGCCCCACAGCATCACTCCCGCCAATGATGCGTGATACACGTTGACGGCAAGCAACGCCGCCGGATGCGGAGGAAGCAGCCCGTGCATGATGGAGAGCCCTGCCAGCACCGGGAGGCTCACCAGAATCGGAGGCCGACCGGTACGCTTTGCCGCATCCAGAATGATGGGCAGCAACAGAACAAGGCCAACCTCGAAGAAAACCGGGATCCCGACGAGGAGGCCAAGACAGAGCAGCGCCCAGGGCATTCCTTTGGGACCGCAGCGCTCGACCATTGCATTGCCCAGAGCGGCCGCCGCGCCGGAGCTGCCCAGCAACTGCCCCAGAATCGCGCCCATTCCAAGGATGATGGCGATGCGCCCCATCATTTCGCCGGCACCCGCCGTGAATACGAGCGGGACCTTGTCCAGCGGAATCCCCGCAGCGATGCCGAGCGCCAATGCGGCCACCGACAGCCCGATCGCCGCATGCACTCGCAGCCGTCCCACAAAAAGCAGCAACAGCGCAACGGTGCCGCCGACGCAGGCCAGCAAATACCCATCGTGATGCGGGCTGATGGCGGCTGGACTCACGGGGCGATTATATCTGTTAGGCGGAAGCTCAAAATTCAACCTTTCCGGGAACTTAGCGCCAGCCTCAGATGGTGAAATGCCCATCAACCTTTTGCCCACGTGGTTCGTCTACGAAATGACAATCGGTTTTTCATCATTTACCGGTAATTTAGAACCGTGGAGCAGAACGTCATGTTCAGGGTACGGAAAATGCGTGGGTTGACCGTTACAGTGCTGGCAACGCTGGCGGCGCTATTGACGGCAAGTGCACCACCTGCACATGCCCAGGCGCAGGCAACGCACTACCTCGGCACCATCGCCACCATCAACGGCGACACACTGACTGTAAAAACGGATGCGGGAGACGTACATCAAGTCCAGGTACCGTCGACCGCGCAACTCAAGCGCATCGAGCCGGGACAGACGGATTTAAGCAAGGCGCAACCCCTCGAATTCAGCAGCCTGGCGGCGGGAGACCGCGTGCTGGTCAACCTCGATCCCAACGTCACCAGCGGCACGCCGCAGGCCGCGCGGATCATCGCAATCAAACACGCCGACGTGGCCAAGATGCAACAATCCGAGATCGAAGCCTGGAATCAGGGCGTGCACGGGTTGGTGAAGAGTGTCGATCCTGCGACGGGTGTCATTGTTGTGAGCATGCGCGTGGGAACCGCGACCAAGGATGTCGACGTCAACACCAACAAAGAGACTGTGCTGAAGCGTTACGCTCCCGGCTCGGTGACCTTCGATCAGGCGTTGCCGGCGCCTCTTGGCGAGATCCATGTTGGCGATCAGCTTTGGGCTCGCGGAACGAAGAGTGAAGACGGCGCGTCCATGGCGGCGCAAGGAATTGTATCCGGCAGCTTCCGCAGCATACCAGGCACGATCCTTGCCGTTGATACAGCCGCTTCATCCGTAACCGTGAAAGATCTGGCCACGAAGAAGCCAGTCACGGTTCACATCACACCCGATTCACAGTTGCGCCAACTCGACCCAAACATGGCTACAATGCTCGCTGCCCGCCTAAAGGGGAGTGCTGGGGGTGCGGGTGGGCGGCCTGCGTTCAACGGAGGCGGCGGCGCAGGTGCGCGGCGCGGGGGATTCAGCCAGGGCGGCAGCGGCGGCCCGGGAAGAATGGATTTCGAGGGGCTTCTGGAGCGCGCTCCGGAGATTAAGATCGGCACCTTAAAGAAGGGCGACGCGGTCATGATCGTAGCTACCGAAGACACGTCAGGCATGAATGCCATCAAGCTGCTCGACGGAGTCGAACCGTTGCTTGAAGCCCCTGAGGCGCAGGACCTCCTGTCCAGTTGGAGTCTGGACCAGGGAACGCCTGATACCGGCCAATAAACACTAAACGAATAAACCGAAAGATTCATCTGGAAACGAGTGAGGTCATCGTGTACCTGAAATTGCATTGTCTGGTTGCTTTCATCTTGTCGCTGGCGATGGCTCTCGCCAATGCGGCGGCGCGGGCCCAAGCCGCGCCTGCGACGCCATCGCAATCGCCGGCTTCGGCGGCGGCGTCAATCCCTTCGGTGCCGGCCCTGACGGGAACGCTGCGCGGCCATATTTCCGACCCCTCCGGAGCGCTGATTCCCGGCACCCAGGTGACGATCACGACGGCGGACGGCAAGAAAGTGGCCAATGGGACCGCCGATGCGGCAGGCGCTTACCAGGTGCACGGCCTGCCTGCGGGAAGTTATGTCATCGAGGCGACATTTGAGGGTTTTGCGCCCTTCGTTTCGCAACCGATTCCACTGGCGGCCGGCCAAATCAAGAACGTCGACATCAAGATGGCTATTGAGGCCGAGCAACAGCAGGTCGTGGTGACTGAGGAGGAAGGCCCAACAGTAAGTACGGATGCCGAAAACAATGCCAGTGCCATGGTTCTCAAAGGCTCCGATCTCGATGCGCTGTCCGACGATCCCGACGAGCTATCGAATGAATTGACCGCCCTGGCAGGCCCTTCGGCGGGTCCGAACGGCGGCCAGATTTACATTGACGGATTTACAGGCGGACAGCTTCCTCCCAAGTCGGCGATCCGCGAGATTCGCATCAATCAGAATCCATTCTCGGCGGAGTTCGACCGCATTGGCTACGGCCGCATTGAGATTCTCACTAAACCGGGAACCGACAAGCTGCACGGCCGGGTTTTCGGACAGGGAAACCAAAGCGGCATGAACACCGGCAATCCTTTCCTGAGTCCGCTGCCGTCGTACTACAGTTACCAATACAACGGGACGGTCAGCGGCGCGATTTCAAAGAATGCATCGTTCTTCTTCAGCGTGGAACAGCGCAACGTCCAGGACGACGCGATCTTCGATTTCAAGAACGATGCGCCGATCTTGAACCCCTCCACGGGACTTTATGGCGAAGGGTCTCTGTCAGGAAGCGTTAACAACCCTTCCGATCGCTTCAACGTCTCACCCCGGATCGATTTGCAACTCGGTCAAAAGAACACGTTGACGACTCGTTACCAGTTTTTCCATAACAGCCAGAGCGGAAATATCAACTCTCTCGCGCTGCCGTCAACCGCCGCCACATCGGACACGATTGAACACGCGCTGCAGCTGGACGATACGCAGATCATCAATGACCGCGTGGTCAACGAAACCCGTTTCCAATACCGCCGCGCGAACGCGACCAGTACACCCGTGAGTATCGCGCCCTCGATTAACGTGGCCGGCTCGTTCTCAGGGGGCGGCAGCGGAACCCAGAGTTCGTCGTCGCATTCCGATCATTACGAACTGCAGAACTTTGTCACGATGACCGCGGGTCCCCATGCCATCAAGTTCGGCACCTGGATCCGTGACAACCGCGAGGCCACATCGACGAATGGCAACTTCAACGGAAGTTTTACCTTCCCATCGGTCACCGCGTACATCGACACGGTGAATGGCCTTGCCCAGGGTGAAACTCTGGCCCAGATCGCCGCTGCCTGCCCCTCCACCCAGAAAGGCGGCTGCGTGCCGACCAATCTCACCTACACAACGGGACCGCTGGGATTCAAAGCAAACGTTTTTGACGGAGCGCTCTTTTTCCAGGACGACTGGAAGTACAACAAGTTTCTTACTCTCTCCGGCGGGCTGCGCTGGGAGACACAAAATCACACAGCCGACCATAGCGACTGGGGGCCGCGCGTCGCGATCGCCTACGCGCTCGACGGCCACAAGAAGAACGGCACTTCAAAGACCGTGCTGCGCGCCGGAGCAGGTTTCTTCTATGACCGCTTTGCTGTAGCCGACCTCATGAACCTGGAGCAGTTCAGCGGCACCGCGGGCGCCCAGAAACAGATTTCGATCACCCAGCCAAGTTGCTTCAGCGGCACCAGTCTCAGCGCCATCCCGGGTGGCGTGGCAAGCTGCGGGACGGGCAGCGCGCTTGCGCCCGTGATCGATACCATGAGCCCGCACTATCGCGCCCCGTATACTGAGCAATACAGCGCCAGCGTGGAGCGGCAGTTGACGAAGGTTTCCACGCTGACGTTCACTTACATGCGCTCTTCCGGATTCCACCAGCTCGTCACTCGGGACTCGAACGCATATCTGCCGGGCGACTATATCTACAACGCAAGTGGCTCGCCTACGATACTGGCTCCGCGACCCGATCCGAACCTGGGCATCGTGGACCAATACTACCCCGAGGCGGTCTTTGGCGAGAACCAGATTATTGTGAACTTCAATTCCCGCTTCTCGCAGAATCTCAGCCTGTCAGGCTTCTACACAGCAAGTTGGGCAAAGTCCGACGGAGGCGAAGGATCGAACCCGACGAACTCATACAACCTGATGCAGGATTACGGCCGCGCGGGTTTCATCCGCCCCCAGTGGCTATTCCTGGTGGGCAACTACAACGGCAAGTGGGGAATCTCCTATAGCCCGTTCATCATCTTCCAAGGGGGAAAGCCCTACAATCTCACCACGCCTTACGACCTGACCGGCGACTCCTTCTTCAATAGCCGGCCAACATACGCCAGTGCGTCCGCCAATCCGAATAACGTAGTCAACACCAGTTTCGGCAGCCTCGATACGATCCCGCAGCCCGGCGAGTCGCTGGTTCCGGCCAACCTTGGGAACAGCCCCGACGGATTCGCGATGAACCTTCGTGTCAGCCGATCGTTCGGCGTTGGACCCAAGGTTGAAGAGACCACCGGTCCGCGGCCAGGTGGAGGGTTCGGGCCCGGCGGCGGAGGCCCCCCAGGAGGTTTTGGCGGCGGTGGCGGCGGTGGCGGCCGGGGCGGAGGCGGCGGTGGCTTCGGCGGAGGCTTTGGCGGCGGCTTCGGCGGTGGAGGACCGCGGGGCGGCATGTCGAATACCGGCCGCAGATACTCCCTTCAATTCAGCGCGCAGGCGTTGAATATCTTTAACAACGTCGACCTCGGCACACCAGTCGGCAACGTGAATTCGCCTGGGTTCGCGCAGTCCACAGGGCTCGCCGGCGGAATCTTCTCGACCAAGTCGGCCTCACGGCGAATCTTTATTCAGGCAGCATTCCAATTCTGACGGCGGTTGGGGGACAACACGCCGCGGGCCGGAGCACAATGCTTCGGCCCTTTTCTTTGGCTGTCAGCCGCTTGCGATCAGCTGTTTGTACAGTGCCTCCCACGCATCGACAACAGCATTCATTTCGAAGTGCTCCTGAATTCGCGTTCGTGCCTTGCGGCCGGACGCGGCGAGCGATTCCCTGCTCTGCTGCATGGTCGTGATCATGGCTTGGGCGAGCGCCGCCGAATTCTTTAACGGGACGACAATCCCCGCACCGCCCACGAGTTCGCGCACGCCGCCGGCGTCGGTTGCGACAATCGGCTTTTCCATCGCCATCGCCTCGCCAAGAGCGAGCGGCATTCCTTCCCACGCCGATGCCAGGACAAAAGCGTCGGCCGCATCGAGCAGCGCAGGAATATCGCGGCGCAGACCAAGCCAGCGGATGGAATCGCGCATTTCGCGTTGTGTCGCGGCCACCGAGTATAAGCTGGCTTTGCCGTCGCTGCTCCGAATGAACTTCGCGTCCGGCGGGGCGCCGGCAATCCACAACTCCGCATCGGGAAACTCGCGGCGCACCTGACGAAAGGCTTCGAGCAGATTGGGGAGATCTTTCGCGGGGGCGAGCCGCCCCGCGGTGAACCAGACGAAACGCGAATCGACGCTCATTGCCGTCCGAGTGGCAGCGCGTCGCGTGTTGTCAGGTGTGAATTCGGCAGTGTCGATTCCGTTGGTGAGGACCGAGTATTTTAATTCCGGCACAGCCTTGAGGCGAACGAACCGATTCGCGGCAGCCCTGCTCACGAAGACGGTGCGGCAGCTCAGCGAGTCAGTGAGACGGTAGAGCAGCATACGCATCGGCCCGCCCTCGTAGACGTTGTGAACCGTGGAGACGACTCGCGCGGAGGGGACAAGCAACTTCAAGAGCCGCGCGAAGATGTTCGAGTGAAAGCTATGGCTGTGCAGCAGATCCGGCTCGAATTCGCGAAGAAATCGGCGCGCCCGCAGCATGGCCGCCGCGAAACTCTCCGGCTGCTTGCGCAGATCCAGATGAAGGGTGTCGAGGGCCGTCGGCCACTCGGCCGGCCGGCGAGATTGCAGCGCAAGCACAGATACTTGATGGCCGCGCTTCACCATCGCTTCCGCGACGGCCAGCGCCTGCCTCTCTGCTCCACCAATCCCGAGCGAATTGAGCACAACAACGATTCGCATCGCACGCGAGCCCACAAGTAAGTCCGAGTGGAACGATGATAACGCGTGCGATCAGGGGTTGGTTTGCGGAGCGAACCGGCGGCGCAGCAAAGCATCGACGGCAAACAGCCCCGGACCCAGGATAAGGATGAGCAGCGCAGCGAACCAGTAGGTATACGGCGTTGCATTGTAGAAGTCGCTGGGATTCGAGAGGATATGCGAGAAGTTCACGCGGTCGTCGGGAACGCTCAAATAAGCCATGGTCATGTTGACGAAAAGAATGAGCGAAACCAGGCGCGATGCAATGCCGAAGAAAAACAGGATGCCGCCGACGAGTTCGATGAGCGCCACCAGGGCCGCGGTTGCACCGGGAGCGGGAAGGTTCAGCGAGGCGAAGAATTGCGTCACACGGGCGAGGTGCGTGAGTTTTCCCCAGCCATCCTGCATGAATTGCCAGCCCCAATAAAGGCGGATGGCAAGCAGGAGCGGGCTTTGCAGCCAATTCAAGAAGGTGGTGATGCCTGAGTAGCAGGCGCGCACAAATCCTACAAGCTTTTGCATTGAGTTGTGCCCCATTTCTTAAAGCATCGATTCAAGATCGGGAGCGCAGATCCAGCCCAGTTGAGCCCACTCGGCAAACCATTCGCGCACCCGCCCGGCACGGCGGGAGTTTGCGATGCGCGACCGGGCAAATCCGGCTTCGATGGCCGCGCCCAGCTGCAGGCCCTCACGGATCGCCGAGAGCATCTGAAACTCTTCCCTTTCAAGACGCCGATAGTAGACCGAAAGGTCCACGCGGTGCGCGGCCAGCCAGGTGCTGCGCGGACGCAGCGACGGAAGCTTGGCCGGCTTTTCGTCGCCGTCGTGCTCCACGCCGGCTTCGGACCCCACGGACGACGACCCGTCCGCGGGGACCCCGGCTTCACTGGTCTGCCGCTTCTCCCGCTGGTGGAGGCCGAGGACGAGGTCGTCAGCAGGATAGGCGAGCGCCATAAGACTCAGGTGCGGCTGAAGGCTGAGCCGGGAATGTCCATCGAGGGTAGCGATCTGATCGAGCGTGAGCGGCTCGCGCTCCGCCGAATCGAAGGCCTCGACGAAAGCCCATTCGATGCGCGCCACATCGACGGCAAGGCGAGGCCGGCGGCCTGCAAGATCGGGATGCGCGGCGAGCCAGTCTGCAAGCTTCAACCCGAGATTGCGCAGGGTAAACGAGCGGCTCGGATGCTCCTTGAGGTACGCGATCGAGAGGGTTTCGAAGCGGCGTCCTCCAACGACGGCGCGCAATCCGGGAAAATCTTCGGCCAGCGAACCCAAAACGCGAAACCAATACTGCCGGTTATAGATTTCCAGGCGTTCGAACGAGGTCAGCCGGCTATTGGGCGCGATGAATGACTCGGCGACCGCCGTCATCGCCCGGCCATCGGCTGCCGTCACCTGCATTCCTTCGTCGGAATTCAGCGGCTGCATTACGGCTGCTGCCATTTCGCGCTGCAACGCGGCAAGATCCTTGGGAGGCTCAATGACGCGAGAACTCATTTAGACGCTCCAACAGGGTGGGCGGGGGAGAACCGCAGATCCTTCGACTCGTCCGCCACAGCGGACTCGCTCAGGATGACATCGTTGGAGAGTTGAATCCCGGGCAAAGCTGATGCTGATTGTAGGTCCGCATGCAGATAACGCTCGGCCTTTTTGGCCTCGGCGTGCACTTCGTCGAAGCTGGGGATGTGGTCGTCCCACTCGAGAAGCGTGGGCGCCGGCCCGCAGCGCTCGATGGCGCGCGCGTAGAGTTGCCAGACCGGATCGATCACCGGATGATCGTGGGTGTCGAGGATGTACTTCTTGTATTTCGAGTGGCCTGCGATGTGAATCTGCGCCACGCGGTGAGCGGGCACGGCGTTCACGTAGTCCATGGGATTGAACTCGTGATTCATCGCGGAGACATAGATGTTGTTCACGTCGAGCAGAATGCCGCAGTCGGCGCGTTCCACCACTTCGGCGAGGAACTCCCACTCTGTCATTTGCGATCCGGTAAAGGCGGCATAGGAGCTGACGTTTTCGACTGCGACGGGAATCTCCAGATAATCCTGCACCATGCGCACGCGCTCCACGGTGCGCTCCACCGCCTCCCAGGTGTAAGGCAGCGGCAGCAGGTCATGAGTGTAAGTGCCGTCGACCGAACCCCAGCAGAGATGGTCGCTCAACCAGGGAGTCCTGGTGCGCCGCGTCAGCTCCTTCAGGCGCTTCAAATGCTCGGGATCGGGCGCGGTGACAGAGCCGAAGTACATCGATACGCCGTGCTGCACCACGCGGTACCGCTCGAGGATACGATCAAGCGTGGCGAGCGGCCGGCCGGCATCGATCATGTAGTTTTCTGAGATGATCTCGAACCAGTCAACGACGGGCTTGCGCGAAAAGATGTGCTCGTAGTGCGGAATGCGCAGGCCGATTCCGACGCCGTGATTCTGATACGCATTGAAACGATTACCGGGCATAAGGACAGTGTTCCGCGTTCAGTGGTCAGCACTTGATCGTTGGGGACCGGCAGCTTTCGTTTGCATGAAGGCTGTCGATCCCCGATGTGAACTGTGTAAGTTAGGGGGTTAGTCAGGCATCTTGGAGCCGTCGGTGGCACAGCCGCCCTTGCCTTTGCAGCTGTTCTTGCCCTTGCAGCCGTTATCGCTGCTCTTGCAGCCGCCCTGTCCTTTGCAGTCGTTCTTGCCTTTACAGGAGTGCTTGGCAGTAGCGGCATTCGAGCCATCGTAACGGAGACCCGCATTGACGGCCCGAAGAGTGTTCACGCCATTCGTGGTTTGCGCATGAATTGCGACGGCAGTTCCGCCCGTCATGCCGGCCATGGCGGCGCTCAGCAGGATTGCATTGATCTGGTTTTTCATCCTTTTGACCTCTCTTTGCGTGGTTGGGGCGGAAGATCTCCGCGCATTGGGGAAGGCAGGAGGCTCAAGGTACCCTTCCTGCAGAATGGATGGTACGCAACCTTGGAGTGCAGGGGACCAATAAGGGTTACAGAGAATTCCGATGCAGGCAAATGAATTTTCGTTGCGGAGCCCGGTTTGCCGGCTCGTAATCCTCTGAATCGTCTGCGTTGGCACACCCGTACCCGGTGCGCTACTCTGTTCACGGCATTTCAGGAAAGCGTGCCTGGTTTTTGCCTGGGTGCGAGGTCGTCGCTCCATGGGGTCGCGCCGACTTTGGTATTGTGGCCTTCCCGTGCAGCATTTCCTAAAACGCTACAAACCCTGAGACGCATTCTCCCTCATCCGGAGGCTATTTGGAAAGCACAAAAGGAATGACGGTCCTGTCGGGAGCCAGCATGACGATGGCTCTGCTGCAAAGCTTTTGCACGGCGGTCCTGACCATCAACGGCCTTCGGCTTGGGATTGGCCTCGCGGCTCTTGCGGCGGGAGGAATTGCTGCTCCTATCCTTTCTTTTCACCGCGATGCCATCCGTGTTCCCATGACGGTGCTTGCGGTTGCCGGCGCCGTCATTAATCTTCTCGTCCTCGCATGGATCCGGCATTTGCGAAATCGGCCCGAGGCGCAATGGCGCCGCCGCGAACCGACGGCGAAGCAGCGGCGCTCCGAGCGGCTTCAGGTGGTTGTGTCGATCGTGACTCTACTGCTGGTGGCCGTTGAGCTTTGGGCTCATCCCATCGTTCATCGCAACCCGTTCGCACCCGGCGCGCCGAATATAAGCCGGCAATAACCCTAGTTCGATTGCGTCGCGGCTCAGGACTCGGCGAGGCTGATTTCTTTGTCGAGCCGCCCATGCAGCCGCTCGCTGAATCCGGCAGGCAGCTCAAAGACACGACCGTCGGCCACCAGGACGACTACGTTGCGCGTTGAATCGAGGACAGCCGAGCAGATCTCGCAGGTTTCGAGATGTTCGTCGATCTCGGCACGCAGGGCGGCTTCCACTTCGCCGTCGATGTAGGCGGAGATATGCTCCCAGACGTGTTTGCAGTCGATCCTCATTTGAGCCACCCAAACAGCTTGCCGGCCCGTTGGGGCGCAAACCCCTTCAGTTTTGGAGCGAGGCCCCGCTGCAACATGGCGCGTGCCCGGTGCAGGCGCACCTTCACGGCTCCCTCCGTGACTCCCAAAACGGCGGCAGTTTCGCGCGCATCCATTTCTTCGATGTCTCTCAGCAGCACGACGTTACGGTAAATCGCCGGCAGACCCTCAACGGCCTTTCGAAGCAGTACACCGAGTTCGTTGCGTTCCAGCGCTTCAGATGGAACCTCGCGCCAACTGGTCAGGATGGCCGGGGTAAAGTCGCCGGCCTGATCGTCGGTGAGCGCATCGAGCGAGTCCTCGCGCCGGGACTCGTTCTTGCGCAATTTGCCCAGCCCTTCATTGCGCGCAATCGACAGCACCCACGTGCGGAATTGGGACTCCCCGCGGAACATGTGCAGGTTGCGATAGACCTTCAGCACAGCTTCCTGTGCCGCATCCTCCGCATCAGCTTCGTTTCGCAACAACGAAAGCAGAAGAAAGTAAATGGGGCGTTCACAGGGGCGGATCAATTCATGGAAAAGGTGCTTTTCTCCGTCGAGAATGCGGTGGATGCACTCAATCTCGGATTGCGGATTTGGTGCGGTCTTCATGTCGACGCCGAAGGGGAAACCGCCGCGGCTACAGCCGCCTGTCCCGCTGCAATGGACTATACCAGCCGCGGCGCCGGAGGCACATGGCAGCCCTCCAGGAATTCTGCGATAAGCTACTTAATTTCAAAAGAATCCTTGCCGGAAATTACGAAATGGGCTGTACAATCCCCTTCAAGGAGAACTATGGCCGGAGATATGCAAATTACTTGCGGCGACTGTGGGCAGGATTTTACCTTCAGCGCTGCCGATCAGGCGTTTTTCCAGGAACGCGGTTACTCGGTTCCAAAGCGGTGCAAGCCCTGCCGTCAGGCAAAAAAGGGCGCACAAGGGGATTCCGGGTACCATTCGGCTCCTTCACAGGGAACACCTGTGATTTGTTCGGGTTGTGGCCAGCCAACGACCGTACCTTTTGAGCCGCGGGGCGATCGGCCGGTGTTTTGCCGCTCTTGCTACATTGCGCGCAAGGGCAGCAGGGGAGCACGGTAGGCGCCTGAACGCTCGTAGCCAAACTCTGCATTGCAAGCTAGAAGAAACGCCAGATTCATTACCGGCCTAATTCGGTTTGCAAGCGGATACGCCTTGTCGCGGCCGTAATATTTTTACGCTCCTTCATTGCACATGTCACCTGGCTCAGCTTGCTCTTCTCCGCTGAATATCTCCCTTCACCCCAACAGCCGTATACCGGAACGAGCGTGCGGCACCTTGGCTCGAGAGTGCGCCATGCAGGGTCTCGAATGGACAGAACCGTTCCTCGCCGTTACACTTTGACCGAGGCTCACTCCCTGAAAACTCGAATGCTGCGGTTTATGGTTGGCTGGTTGACTCCCTCGAACATGATTGGCTCACTATGATCTGCGGCCGGTGCTTTCGCGGTAAACATCACGAGCTGCTTTTGGGTGATATACTCGCAGCCAATCTGAAAAAGAAGATCGGGGACCCTCTTTTCACAGGGGGCACGGTAACCAACGTTGTGGGCATCTATCGCGGCGGTACTGGATTGGAAGCGGGAGCGGTTATTCCGCCGCTCGATCAGATGCAGCATTTCTCCCCTATGCCGGGTCGAGTGACGCCCTTTCAGGTTCGGCTTTCCCAACGATACCCGGCAATGTTCCGGGACCGTATGTCAAGGGCGCGGTATTCGCCGGCGGAGGCGCTGCGCTATGAGTAGTCCGCTCCTCGACGTGCGCGGATTGGTGAAGACCTACGATGATGGCCGAGTTCAGGCTCTTCGCGGCGTGGACGTCTCGATCGACGCAGGGGAATACGTTGCAATCAGCGGGCCGAGCGGCAGTGGCAAGTCAACCCTTTTGCACCTGCTGGGCGGACTCGATACAGCAACGGCCGGCGAAGTTCTGTTCCGCGGGTCGCCTCTGGGCAGCACCGTCGATCTCGATCAATACCGCTCGCGGCAGGTGGGCTTTGTTTTTCAAGCATTTTACCTGCTGCCTACGCTGCGCGCCGTCGAAAATGTGCAAGTGGCGATGTTGGCCGCAAACGGGCGCTCGAATCACCGCGCCGAGCGCGCCGCCGCTCTGCTTGAGGAAATGGGCCTGGCAAATCGTGAGCATCATTATCCCAACGAGTTGTCGGCCGGAGAGCGGCAGCGTGTAGCCATTGCGAGAGCGCTTGCCAACGATCCCACGATCTTGCTGGCCGACGAACCCACCGGCAATCTCGACACCGCAAACTCGGCCCACATCATGGAGATTCTGCGCGGCATCCGGGAAAAGCGCGGCATGACGCTGGTGATCGTGACCCACGCCAACGAGATCGCCATGAGCGCTCCCCGCCACATTCGGATTCGCGACGGAAGGATCGAAGCATGAGAGCGCTGGTGGTGGTGGGGTTGGCCGTGTTGATGCCTGCGCTGTTTGCGCAGACCACCTCTGTCCACGATTTGCTGGCGGCCGCGCGGCAGCGCATTGAGACTGCCGACTTGCGCGCCTCGGGCCAGTTCGTCAGGGTACAAGAGAACGGGGCCCGTATCAGCGAGCCCATTACAATCAGGGCGCATTGGTTTCCCGGTGTGCTGCGCGTGAGGGTAGATATCGGAACACTATCGAAGTCCGTTCATCAACCGGATTCCGGGTTTCAAATGCCGGTGCACTTGCTCCTGGAGATGCGAACCAATGGACAAAACGTCATCTGGATCGCGCATCCCGGCGACAAATCGCCTGCCAGCCTGCCCTTCGACAAATGGAGCGACGGCCCTTTAGGGCCCGGTTTCAGCTATGAAGATTTTCTAGAGCAGCAGGACTACTGGCCGGGACAAACCTCCGAAGGCCTGGAAAAATTCGGTGCGCGCGATTGCGAGGTCGTGAAGAGCACACCCGGGCCTTCCGACCGAACTCATTACGCCTCAGTGAAGACCTGGTTCGACCCGACCATCGAATTCCCCGTCTACGTTGAAAAAACAGTGAAGGAAACAGGCGAAGTGAAGGAATTCACAAACTACGGCATCCGTCACGAGGAAGGCGTGTGGTCAGCGCACCAGCTTGAAGTGAAGACGCGCGGACAATCGGGCTCCACGCTACTTATCATCGACCGTGGCAGCACGAAGGCAAAACTCACTCTCGGCGACTTCAGACCCGCGCAACTGGCGCACTTCTAGGAGAACAATGGTCATCGCACTGTGGATCGTCGCACTCGCTGTTGTTCTCGTTGCAATCGGCGTTGTTTATCAAACGCTCGGAAGCCGCCGCGACCGCCGCCGTTATACCGACGGCCGATGGATTAACATCGGGCCGCGCCGGAGTCTCTATCTTTTCGAGCGTGGGGCAGGCGACCCGGTCGTGCTGTTTGAATCGGGGATCGGGGCTACGCACTTAAACTGGCGGCTGATCCAGGAAGCGATCGCGGAGTTCACGAGCACCGTATCCTACGATCGCGCCGGCTTAGGCTGGAGCACATGCAGCCGCACGCCGCGCACTCCAAGCAGTATCGCGCCGGAGTTCCGCGAGGCATTACGCCGCGCAGGAATCGCGCCCCCTTTCATTCTGGTCGGACATTCCTTCGGCGGCCTGGTCATGCGCCGTTTCGCGCTGCTCTACCCTGACGATGTAGCCGCCGTGGTTCTGGTGGACCCGATGCGTTGCGAAGAATGGCCTCCGCTCGACCCTTCAAAGCAATCGCAGCTTGATCTGGGCCGAAGACTCATCCGCTACGCGCTTCCCGTGACGCGCTGCGGCCTGGCGCGCCTCCTGGTATCTCTCCTGTTTTGCCGCGCCGGAAAGTTTTCCGATCACGTCGTTGGCGCTGCCGGCGCTCATCCGCGCCACGTGCTCGATCGCGTTAAAACCGAAGTGGGGAAAATGCCCCGTGCCGTATGGCCGGCGGTGGCAGCGCATTGGTCGAATCCCGGATTTTACGCAGGCGTGCGCAGTCATATTCAATCGATTCCCGACACCGTGAGAGAAATGCACACGGCTGAACCGATCTTCGGAACCCCCGTTACCGTGCTGACTCCGCGCAATGCGCGGCCGCTTTCGCAGGACCAGCTAGATCGCATCGGAGATTGCGTCCAACAGGTCATTGCCGATAAGAGCGAGCATTGGATTCATCTCGATGAGCCTGAGCTGGTGATCGATTCCATTCGAGAGATGGTCGCTGCTTCTCTCTCGAGGACCGTTGCGGCTGCGGATTAGCTGCGCGACGCCTCGATTGGCGACCATCGACCGGATCGTCCCACATGATAGACTGCTGTTATGTCAGGTCGGTCCGCCGATTTCTTTCCTTCTCGGCGCGCTCCTCTCGCTATCGGACTTTGCTTGTTGGCAGTGCTCTTTGCGCTCGAAGCGAAGACGGCGTGGTACGGCCCTGCAGGCAGTCCTGGAACTGACATCAGCTCTGCAAAGGCGCGACCCGCAGGCACACCCGAATTGGTCGATCATGGTGTCTCGTCGCCAGCTCCAGAACAGCCGGCGGCTGAGTTTGCGGCGCTCACCGCTCGCACAACCCTCTTGTCGCCCCGTTTGAAAGGTCACGCATTCCGCGAGATCGAAACGGACCGCCTATCGTTCTTCCCGGTGGCTGAACTCTCCCCATCCACTTTCTTCCGCCCTCCCCCGATCTCCTAGTTTGTCTTTCCCTCTTTCCATTGCGCGATTGTCTTCAACAAATAAGTAAAGACAATTTTGCCTTGCAAGCAATTTGACCTCGAAGCTGCTTCGGGCGCGCGCCAATCGATCGCTAGTCGCCGGAATGCAGTGGACGGCAAGATGCGCGCCTCAATTCGAAGATCCCGGAATGAGGGAACAGAACATTTTCTTGTCAAGGCTACGCACCGAAGACTTAGTTAGTGCAGGTTCTGGAAATACGGGATGAGTCAACCAATATTCCCGGAATCGCATCTAACGACTCACCATTGGGGTTTCGTTGAACCGATTCTCATTTGATTCCAAGCGCCGAAAACAGTCGGCGGCGTACCGGACCAGGAGTTAGAACGATATGAAGAAGCGCTTGTTTTCCGCCTTGGCTGCAGGAGGGGCCCTGCTCGCGGCATTGTGGATCACCTCTTGCCATTCGGGCAACGCAACTTCCGAAGCAAACGCTGCCACAGTGCCCTCGGCACGCGTTGCCGTTGCGCAGCGGGGCGATATCTCCCACGTCCTCACATTGGCCGGCCAGTTCCAGCCGTATCAGGAAGTCGACGTTCACCCCAAGGTGAGCGGTTACATGAAGAAGATCAATATTGACATTGGCGACATTGTGCACCAGGGAGAAACGCTGGCGGTTCTTGAAGTGCCCGAACTACAGGCGCAGTTGCAGCAGACGGTCTTTCAGCTGAAACAAAGCCAGGAAGAGATCACTCGTGCGCAGCATGAAGTGAAAAGTGCCGAAGCATTGGAATATGCCCTGCATGCGGAGAATGAGCGTCTGCAACAGGCGGCTGCCACGCGACCCGGCCTGATCGCGCAACAGGAGTTGGATGATGCGCAAGCCAAGGACCTCAATTCTCAAGCACAGGTGGATGCCGCAAAGTCCGCGTTAGCTGCGGCGCAACAGCACGCCGAGGCAGCGCGAGCAGACAATCAGCGCGTCCAGGCGCTCGAGAGCTATACCACCGTCACCGCGCCTATCTCGGGCGTCGTCGTCTGGCGTTACGCAGACACGGGGGCGTTGATCCAGGGCGGCACCAACTCCAACGATCAGACGCTCCCCATTGTTCGCATCTCGCAAAGCACCCTGCTTCGTCTTCGCGTTCCGGTGCCGGAAGATGACGTTCGATATGTGCACGAAGGCGACAGCCTGCAGGTACGCGTTGACGCGATCAACCGCTCGTTCACGGGCAAGGTCGTCCGCTTTACCCGGGATGTGAACTTCGAAACGCGAACAATGGAGACCGAAGTGGACGTGGAGAACAAGAATCTCTCCATTGAACCCGGCATGTATGCGAATACCGCCCTGCAGTTGGCAAGCAACCACAACGTGGTGACGATTCCGGTCGATGCGCTCGTGATGAACGCAAAGCAACAGCAAACGGTCTACGCGCTTGACGCAAGCAATCGCGTTCACATTCGCCCCGTCCAGATCGGAATCGAGGGATCGAAGCTGGCCGAGATCGACCAGGGTTTGACTCCGGGCGACCGCGTCATTCTGGGCGGGCAGGAGAAGTACCGCGAAGACGAGGAGGTCAGCCCGATCGTCGCCTCCACACCCGCTTCTGAAACGGTGCACGAAACCGGCGGCATGATCGATTTGAAGGGCGATGCCAACGGGGGTGGTCAGTAATGCCGAAGTTTGCCCTCCGCTATCCCTTTTTCATCCTGATGATGTGCCTGGTCATCGCGCTTATCGGCACGGTGACCATGATCAGCATGCCGATCGATCTGTTTCCCGAGATCGACATGCCGGTGGTCGTGGTGGCGACGTTTTACAACGGCATGCCTCCCCAGCAGATCGAAGCCGACATCACAGACACTTTCGAGCGATTCTTTACTCTGGCGGCGAACGTCGACCACAGCGAGTCGCGCTCATTGACTGGCGTGAGCATCATCAAGATCTACTTCAAGCCGGGCACCAATGCGGACGCAGCACTGAGCAACGTTGCCAATCTGGCCATGGCCGACCTGCGCCGCCTGCCTCCGGGGACCCTTCCCCCGGTGGTGCTGGGCATGACCGCGTCCACCCAGCCCGTGTGCCTGGTGACGCTCAAGGGCGAGGGGCTGAATGAAACGCGCCTCAAGGATCTGGCCCAGTTCCAGGTTCGCAACCAGATTTCGACCGTGCAAGGCGCATCCGTACCGCAACCGTACGGAGGCACTTACCGGCAAATTCAGATCTACGTTGACCCGCTCAAGCTTGAGGCGCGCAATTTGAGCCTGAACGACGTCGTCCAGGCGGTCGATAGCTCAAATCTCATCCTTCCGGCGGGCGATGTTCGCATCGGCTCAAAGGACTTCAACATCTACGCCAACAGCCAGTTTCCCGACGCAAATGCGATGAACGAAATGCCGCTCAAGTCCGTCGGCAACTCGTCGGTGCTGGTCGGCGACATCGGCAAGGCAGTCGACTCCGGCGCGCTGCAGTACAACATCGTCCGCATCGACGGCCAGCGCTCAGTTTACGTACCCATCTTCAAGCAAGGCGGCGGCAGCAACACGATCACCATCGTGAACGGCATTAAAGCGGCCGTTAAGAAACTGGTGGATATTCCGGCGCAACTCAAGACCGCCGTGGTCTTCGACCAGTCGGTCTTCGTGAAGCTGGCCATTGCGAACGTGGGCAAAGAGGCCCTCATCGGACTAGTTCTTGCCGGAATCATGGTACTGGTATTCCTGGGAAGCTCGCGCGCGACTCTCGCTGTTCTTTTGCCGGTTCCGCTATCCGCGTTGGTTTGTTTGCTGTTCATCAACGCGATGGGCGGTTCGATCAACACCATGCTTCTGGGCGGATTGGCGCTGGTCTTTTCACGCCTTATCGATAACGGCGTGATCGTGCTCGAAAACATCTTCCGCCACATGGAGATGGGCAAATCGCCGCAGGTTGCAGCCGATGAGGGCGGCACTGAGGTCGCGATGGCGGTGCTGGCTGCCACTTTCACCACGGCTATCGTCTTCTTCCCGGTCACCTCATTCAGCGGCGTGAGCAAGTACATCTTCGCGCCTCTGGCTCTGGGAGTGGTGTTTTCGATCTTCGCGTCATACTTCATTGCCATGACCGTAGTGCCCCTCTATTGCGCCAAGTTCATCAAGCCCCACGACGAGGAGGGACGAACCGACGAAGCGAATCGCAGTTTCTTTGCTCGCTTCGAACGCCGATTCAACGAAAAGTTTCAGGGAATGTTGGACTGGTACGAGGCACTCGCGCTGAAGACCATGCGCCGGCCCGGTGTAACGACCGCAGTGATTTTTGCGGGCATGGCGATCCTGATGTTGGTGTCATTCCCATTTCTGGGCCGTGCATACTTCCCGCGCACAGACCCCGGACAGTTCATCATCGACGTCCACATGCCGAGCGGGACGCGCCTGGAGGTCAGCAACGATTACATCGCGAGGGTGGAACAGATTATTCGCAGCGTGGTGAAGCCGAAGGATCTGGGCATGATCGTGTCCAACATCGGCGTCTATCCCGATCTCTCCGCGATCTATACCACGAATGCTTCGATGGATACCGCCTTCGTCCAGACCAGCCTGAAAGAAGATCACAGCATCGGCAGCTATGAATATATGCGCCGCGTGCAGGCCAAGGTTTCGCGGGAGATGCCCGAACTCTCAACCTACTTCCAGGCCGGCGGCCTGATCGACGGCGTAATCAACCAGGGTCTGCCGGCGCCGATCGATATCCAGATTGGCTCGAACGACATGGATGGGGCCTATGCTCTGGCGCAGCAGCTCGCCTCCAAGATTCGCGGCATCCCCAACGTCGCCAGCGTCTACATCCCTCAAAGCATTGATTACCCTGGGCTCGAACTGAATATCGACCGCGAGCGCGCAAGCCTAATCGGGCTCTCGGCAAAGGAGGTTGTCGACAATGTCATCACCGCGATGACGTCCGACGGCATGATTGCGCCCAGTTACTGGATCGATCCTAAAACCGGCAACAACTACATGGTGACGGTGCAGTACGCCGACCGCTGGATCAACAACATGTCGATGGAGGATTTCCGCAACATCCCGCTGCGCGGCACGCGGCCCGCAGGCTACAGTCCGGGGGAGGAGGGCGAACAGGCCGATCCAGATTCGAGTGCAATGTTCGCCGGCGATCATCGCTCGGGCTACGTGCCGCTCGGTGAAGTAGCCGACATTCAGCAGATCAATACGCCCACCGAAGTCGATCACATGCAGATCCGCCGCGTGATCGACATCTATGTCGCCACTCAGACCGAGGCGCTGCAAACCGTTGGCGCGCGCATCAACCGCCTCCTCGCCACCACCCCGCATGACCGCAACACGGTGCTGACGGTGCGCGGCGCGGTGGTCAATATGAACGAGGCATTTCACGACTTCGGCATTGGGCTCATTATCGCCGTGGCGCTGGTTTACCTCATCCTGATGGCCCAGTTCGCCTCATTCCTCGATCCCTTCATCATTCTTATGGCAATTCCGCCCGGCCTGGTGGGAGTGGTGCTCATTCTTGTGTTGACCGGGAGCACGCTGAACATCATGTCGCTGATGGGCGTGATTATGATGGCCGGTATCGTGGTGTCGAACAGCATTCTGATTGTGGAGTTCGCCACCATTCTGCACCAGCAGGGCAAGCCGCTGCTTCAAGCCACCGTAGAGTCGTGCCGCGTGCGCCTGCGGCCGATTCTGATGACGTCACTGGCCACTCTGCTGGGCATGATCCCGATGGCGCTGGGCCTGGAGGCCGGCAGCGAGCAATACGCTCCGCTGGCACGAGCCATCATCGGCGGATTAACGCTTTCGGTCATCGTAACTGTCTTTCTGGTTCCAGCCGTTTATCTCCTCATTCATGGCCGGAGCGAGCCGAAGGCTGCAGTCGCGGAGGGAACTGATCATGAGTAAGAGCTGGTCGATCGCATATCTCGAATCGGCAGGTGTTGCGGCACTTGCGGCGGCACTGTTCGGTTCGGTCGCTGTCGCGCAGGCTCCCAGGCAGCCGCTACCCGACGCCCCAACCACGAAGTTGATTGCCGTACTCGGGCAGGCTCCTGCAATGCAGGCTCAACCGCAGACCGCAACTCCGCAAACACCTGCTGCGCCGGTTTCAACAACGCCTTCAGGCCCCAGACTGACTCTTGCGGAAGCCGAACAAATGGCGATTCAACACAACCCGAACATCAGCGTTGCACGGCTGCTGGCGCTGGCCGAGGCGCAGGTTACGCGTGAAGCGCGCTCGATTGAAATGCCCCTGGCAGGAGCAGATCTGGACGCGGTGGATGCGCATCCGGGCAGCCGCATTACTGGAGCCGGTACGATCAACAGTCCAAGAATGCTCGACAAAGCGGCCGCAGGATTGTCGATCAGCCAGTTGATCACCGACTTTGGCCGCACACACAACCTGGTTCTCAGCGCCAGGTCGAATGCAGAAGCCCAGCTTGAAAGCGAGCGCGCCACGGAGCTTGACATTACGCTGACCGTCGACCAAGCCTTTTACCAGGCCCTGACCGCACAAGCGGTGCTCAAAGTGGCGCAGGAAACGGTGGCACAACGCCAGTCGACGGTTGACGAAGTTGGGGCGTTGACCAAGGCAAAGATCCGTTCCGATCTCGACCTGAGCTTTGCCAATGTGCAGAACTCGCAGGCCAAACTGCTGGTGCTTGACGCGCAAAACAACGAACAGGCTGCAATGGCGGAGCTGAATAATGTGCTCGGCTCCGAGCAGGATCAACAATACACGCTGGTGGATGAAACCAATGGAACGCCGCCGCCCGCGCCCGACGATCCGGAAGCGATGGTGCAGGCAGCATTGACTGCTCGACCTGACCTGGCATCGCTCAACGACAAGTTTCTTTCAGCGAAACAGTACGCCACCGCGCAAAGAGATCTTTGGATGCCGACGATTTCAGCGATGGCGACCGGTGGAGGCGCGCCGGTGCGCGACGATCTGATCGAATCTTCCTGGTATTTCGGCGCCGGCGCCAGCGTCAGTATTCCCGTCTTCAACGGCTTTCTCTACAACGCAGAGTCAAAAGAGGCCAAGTACCGCGCACAGGCCGCGCAGGAAGATGTGCGCAATCTGCGCGACGTGATCGCGCGCGACGTGCGGACGGCGGTGCTGAATGCGCAAACGGCCTATCAGCGCATCGCTGTGACGCAGGAGTTGTTGGGCCAGGCGAACTTCGCCCTCGATTTGGCAACGGCGCGATACAAGATCGGGTTGAGCGGCATTGTCGACATGACTACGGCGCAACTTAACCAGACCCAGGCCGAAATCGCCAACACCAATGCGCGTTACTCGTACCAGACCGCGCTCGCTGTGGTGCGATATGAAGTGGGACAGTGAGAGAAGTGAGAAGTGAAGAGAGTGAAATGAGTGAAGAGAGTGAAATGAGTGAAGAACTGAAGCGATGCAACGGCTAGGAAATTCTCACGCTTTTGCCGCGCGAAAGCACTGCGGCCTTGCGGCGGTCTTTCGAGGCATGGTCGATCTGCTTCCAGAAGCCGATGAAGTAATCCACCGCTGAGATGGTTGAAACCACGACCGCAAAGTAAATCGCGGCCACGGCGTACCACTTCACAGGAATGACCAAAACACCGATCTGCCATTGGACCCAACGATGCGCGAGGATGGCAGAGACGACCGACACGATCTGCACCACGGTTTTCAGCTTGCCCAATTCGCTGGCCGTGATGGTGAATCCTTCAGACGAAGCGATCGAGCGGAGCCCCGAGATGAGAAACTCGCGACCGATAATCACGACTACGATCCACACCTTGACGACATCGGGATTATAGGCAACCAACGCGACGAACGCGGCCGTCACCATGATCTTGTCGGCGAGGGGATCGAGCAGCATGCCGATGGTCGTAATCTGCCTGCGCCGTCGCGCCAGATATCCATCCAGTCCATCGGTGATGGAAGCCAGAACGAAGAGAATCGACGCCAGAATTTCCTGCTCGCCGCCCTGCCCCCTCCACGGAAAATGGGTCGACAGAATCCACAAAAAAAGCGGGATCATGACGATCCGCGTCATCGTGATGGAGTTGGGCAGATTCACAATAAGCTCTTTGCTGTCAATCCGGTAGTTTCCGGTCTTCCGATTCGATGACGCATTGCTGAACATTTGCCGAAGCGATTCAATGTCCGCGTGCCGGCAACTGAAGTTGCTACCGTCACTATAAGCGTGTTTACCCGAGATTCGCCAGAGTGCCCTCAGCGGGACGGGCCTCAATGGAAGTGGCGCCGATGCTGGACGTCCTGTGCTTTTATGAGGGCGGAAAGGTTAGATACGCGCACTTACGGATCTCGCCGATTCCTGGAAATTGCGGTAAAGGAAGGATGAAATTCCGCTGGTGTGGTGAATCGGAGATTCATGGAAGGACAACCGCAGATCCCCGCCACGGCGGGCAGGCTTTCGACTCCGTTTGGCCTGCAAATGGGCCAAACTCCCTCAGGATGACGATTCCATTTTGATGCGAACTTCTGGCTCACCATACTAATATTGGAGAGCCGCCAACGCGTCAGGATTCCTGAGACAGGAACCCTGGAAGCCGTCGGGCGATATACTTCTCCGAAAGCAAGTCACTTCAGTGGGAGCTTTCAATGATCCGTTCAGGTCGACATTTTCTTCAGATTCCAGGTCCAACGAATGTGCCGGACCGTGTCCTCAGGGCCATGCACCAACCCGTCATGGACCATCGCAGCGCGGAGTTTTCCAAGCTTGGCATGGAGGTTCTGGAGAATCTGCGCCCCATCTTCCAGACCAGCGGCCCCGTCATTCTGTATCCGGGTTCAGGCACTGGAGCCTGGGAGGCTGCGATCGTCAATACGCTTTCCCCAGGCGATCGGGTGTTGATGTTCGAGACCGGACATTTCTCGAATCTTTGGCGCCAAGTGGTGGAGCGTTTCGGCATTCAAGTCGAGTATGTGCCGGGCAACTGGCGCCGGGGTGCATCCGCAGAGGACGCGGCTGCGCGGCTGGACGCCGACAAGAGCCACACGCTGAAGGCGGTGATCGTTGTCCACAATGAGACATCCACCGGGGCTACCAGCTGCATTCATGAGATTCGGCATGCCATGAATCAAGCCCATCATCCCGCCCTGCTGATGGTGGATACGATCTCTTCCCTGGGTTCCATTGACTATCGCCATGACGAATGGGAGGTCGATGTCAGCGTTGCCGGATCTCAGAAAGGGCTGATGATGCCTCCGGGCCTATGCTTCAATGCCATTTCTGAAAGAGCGCTCGCAGCGAATAAAACGGCCAGGCTGCCTCGGTCCTATTGGGACTGGCAGGAAATGTTGACACCGAATCGCGCAGGCTTCTTTCCCTATACACCAGCGACCACCTTGCTTTACGGTCTGCGGGAGGCGCTTGCGATGTTGCAGGAGGAGGGCCTGTCGAACGTATTTCTTCGGCATGATCATTATGCCGAGGCTACCCGTACTGCCGTGCGAACCTGGGGCCTGGAAATAGTTTGTGAAAATCCGCGGGACTACTCGAGCGCGCTGACCGCAGTGTTTATGCCGGAAGGACACAATGCAGATGAGCTGCGAAAGGTCATCCTCAATGCCTTCGATATGTCCCTGGGAGCCGGCCTCTCGAAGCTGGCCGGCAAGGTATTCCGGATCGGCCATCTTGGCAGCTTCAATGAACTGATGCTGGCGGGCACGCTAAGCGGAGTCGAAATGGGCCTTCAGCTAGCTGGAGTACCCCACCGCAGCGGAGGCGTTACTGCAGCTCTTCAATACCTCACCGAAACCAAGCACGACGTTGCGGCACTCGTCGGATAGTTCTTCGTTCCCGTTCAGCGGGAAACCAGGAGGAACGCGCAGGAATCAGTTAAAGTCCACCAGCCAATGGAGCCGCAATGGGTCGACGGAGATTTTCAGCAACTAAAGCCGTGCTTGGACTGATCTGCGTGATGTATGCGATCACCTATGTCGATCGGGTCAACGTGAGCACCGCTGCTTCGATCTTCCAAAGAGAACTTCATTTCACAAGTATGCAAGTCGGACTTGTCTTTTCAGCCTTCGCCTATCCTTACCTGGTATTTCAGATTATCGGAGGCTGGGTGAGCGATCGTCTGGGTGCAAGATTGACTCTGACCGTCTCAGCCATCATTTGGGCGACTGGCGACTCTGTTGACCGGTTTGGCATCCGGCCTTCCCAGCATGCTCTGCGCCCGTGTTCTGCTTGGATTTGGAGAGGGCGCGACCTTTCCCGCGGCTACCCGGGCCATGTCTGACTGGACTGTGGAGGGAAAGCGCGGATTCTCTCAGGGAATCACCCATTCCTCGGCACGACTGGGGAACGCCTTGACGCCACCCCTGGTGGTCTGGCTCATCGCCCTGGTAACGTGGCGTGGATCCTTCATCATCCTTGGTTTGATCAGCCTGGGTTGGACCATCGTGTGGGTCTGGTATTTCCGCAACGACCCCGGAGAGCACGCCCACATCACCGCCGCGGAGTTGGAAGTGCTGCCCAGTTATGCTCTGCGGAAAAGTGCATAAGCGTGAGTCGCACCCCGTGGCTTCTTTTAGCTCGTCGCATGGCGCCGGTCACGGTTGTCTATTTCTGCTATGGGTGGACACTCTGGCTCTATCTGGCCTGGATCCCTTCCTTCTTTGTCCACAACTATCATCTAGATCTGAAGCAGTCGGCGTTTTTCTCGGCTGGGGTTTTCTTCGCCGGTGTGTTAGGTGACTCGTTGGGAGGAATCGTGAGCGACCGGATCTTTCGCAAGACGCGAGACTTTAACAAAGCTCGACGGAACCTGGTCGTGATCAGCTTTCTCTGCTCCCTCGCCTGCATGATTCCAATTCTGTTCTCCCGCAACCTGGAGTGGGGGTCGCTCTATCTCAGCCTTGGTTTTTTCTTTTCCGAGTTTACGGTTGGCCCGATGTGGGCCATCCCAATGGATATCGCGCCCCGATTCTCCGGCTCCGCAAGCGGGCTCATGAACACCGGATCGGCATTGGCCGCTATTCTCTCTCCCATCGTCTTCGGGTTTGTGATTGACAAGACCAACAACTGGGAGCTTCCTTTTCTCGGGAGCATCGTGCTGCTCTTTCTGGGCTCGATTGCCGCCTTCTGGATGAAACCCGGCGATAAGCTCGTCGTGCCTGCCACCGAACTGCAACAAGCCTGATGCAAGAATCCGGAGCCGCTTTCATGTCCTTTGACCAAGCCCCCATCCACTCGCCGGTTGCCTTACCACTCAGCTCGCACGCGAAGCCCGTGGATTCGTTCGCGCAGGCGCTGGAGCTGGAGAGTGAGTTGAAACGCGAGGTCCGGGGCGAAGTTCGCTTCGATCGTGGAAGTCGCGCCATGTATGCGACCGATGGGTCGAACTATCGCCAGGTCCCCATCGGCCTCGTGGTCCCGCGCGATGCTGACGACGTGGTTGCAGCAGTGGCGGCCTGCAGAAAGTATGGCGCTCCTGTTCTGTCCCGTGGAGCCGGCACAAGTCTCGCGGGCCAGTGCTGCAACGTGGCGGTCGTTCTCGACTTTACCCAGTACATGAATCAGGTAATCGAGATCGATCCCGAACAGCAATATGCGCGCGTGCAGCCGGGACTCGTTCTGGACACACTCCAGAAGCACCTGAAGGACCATCAACTCATCTTCGCGCCCGATCCTTCTACGCACAATCGCTGCACGATCGGCGGAATGATCGGCAATAACTCCTGCGGCACCCATTCCCTACTGGGCGGCAAGACAGTCGATAACGTCGAAGAGATGCGAGTTTTGCTTTACGACGGGACGATCATGACTGTCGGACCGACCAACGAATGAGGATCTGGATCACTCGCGCCAAGGGTGGATCCCGTCAAGGCGAGATCTATTCCAGGATGCTGGCGATTCGCGATCGGTATAGCGATCTGATCCGGGCGAAGTTTCCCCGCATTCCACGCCGCGTATCGGGTTATAACCTCGACGAGCTTCTACCGGAGAACGGATTTAACCTGGCGCGTGCCCTGGTGGGGACCGAGGGCACCTGCGTCATCGTGCTGGATGCGAAGCTGAAACTCATCCATAATCCGCGGTATAAGGTGCTGGTTGGTTTGGGATACAAGGATGCTTTTTTGGCCGCAGATCATGTTCCGGAAATCCTGGAGCTTGCGCCGATCGGGTTTGAGGGATTTGAAGGAACCATCACCGAAGGCCTCAGGCGGAAAGGCACGCCGAACGTCGACCTGCTTCCCGAAGGCGGAGGAGTCCTGCTGGTGGAGTTCGGTTCCGATGATGCCGAGCAAGCGCAGGACCGCGCGCTGCAACTCATGAACCGGCTGAAGCAGGTGTCCGATCCACCCGTCATACGGCTCTACACCAAGAGCGAAGCGCCCATCGTCTGGAATCTTCGCGAAAGCGGACCGCGAGCAGCCGCCTTTGCTCCGGGTGCACCGGCCCAGTGGGAAGGTTGGGATGACGCCGCGGTTGCGCCTGAAAAATTGAGCGGCTACCTGCGCGACATTCGCCAACTGCTTAACGAGTACAGCTACACAGGAACTTTTTATGGACATTTCGGGCACGGATGCATTCACATGCGCGTGACCTTCGACTTTCTGACCGAGAAAGGCATTCGCAATTACAACGAATTCATCGAGCGCGCGGCCGATCTGGTGGTCAGCTACGGAGGTTCGCTTTCAGGAGAACATGGCGACGGCCAGGCCCGCGGTTATCTCCTTCCGAAGATGTTCGGGCCGGAGCTCATGCGGGCCTTCCACGAATTCAAGGCCGCCTGGGATCCGGGCAATAAGATGAATCCGCATAAAGTTGTGGACCCTTATTTACCCGCAGAAAACTTGCGGCTGGGTGCGGACTATGCTCCGTCGCATCCCAAGACTCATTTTCATTTCGTAGACGACAGCGGCTCGTTCCTGAAGGCCACCGAGCGATGCATCGGATTGGGCGCTTGCCGCAAGGACAGCGGTACGATGTGCCCCAGCTATATGGCGACCCTCAAGGAAGAACACAGCACGCGCGGCCGGGCCCACATGCTCTTCGAAATGCTTCAAGGGGAAGTGATCGACCAGGGCTGGCAGAACGAGGAAGTGAAAAAATCGCTCGACCTTTGCCTCGCTTGTAAAGCCTGCAAATCGGAGTGTCCCGCAAACGTAGATTTAGCAAGCTACAAGGCGGAGTTCCTGTCGCACTATTACGAAAACAAACATAGGCCGCTGCATGCGTACGCGTTTGGGATGATCGACCAATGGGCCAGATTGGCGTCGCACGCGCCCAGGATCGCCAATTTCCTGAGCAATGCGCCGGGTTGCAATCAGATCCTGCGAAGGGCCCTGGCCCTGTCGCCGGAGAGGCAGATGCCTCGCTTTGCGTCAAGCAGCTTCCAGCAGTGGGCCCGCAAAGCCCGGGTTCCTTCATTCGCCGAACAGGATGCGGCTTCCACCGGTCCAGAAGTGATCTTGTGGGCGGACACCTTCAACAACTACTACCGGCCCGAGGTCAGCCGCGCCGCATTGGAAGTGCTCACTCACGCTGGATTCAAAGTAAGAGTCTCCCGCGAACACTTCTGCTGCGGACGGCCTTTGTATGACTTCGGCATGCTCGACAAAGCCAGGCAATATCTCGCGCATATTCTTGGGGGCCTGGCTCCGCAGATCGACGCCGGATTGCCGATCGTCGTTCTGGAACCCAGCTGCGCCTCTGTCTTCCGCGATGAATTGCGAAACCTCTTTCCCAAAGATGCGCGTGCCGATCGACTTCACCGCCAGACGTTCCTGCTGAGTGAATTTCTGGAACATCATGCCCCGGGTTATCAACCTCCTCGACTCGATAGAAAAGTCGTGCTTCACGGTCATTGCCACCACAAGGCGCTGATGAAGATGAAAGACGAGGAGTCATTACTCCGAAAGATGGGGACCAACTTGCAGTCGCTCGACGCAGGATGCTGTGGCATGGCCGGCCCCTTCGGGTTTGAGAAAGAGAAGTTCGCGGTATCGCAAGCCATTGGAGAACGCGTGCTTCTTCCAGCCGTGCGACAGGCAGAGCCCCACACGTTGATCGTCTCCGATGGATTTAGCTGCGGCGAACAGATACGCCAATCCACAGGCCGCCGGGCCATACACCTGGCGGAAGCGATGCAACTCGCCTTACGCCCCGAGGGAGTATCCGCGATGGCATTATGACGCGGTGCGGACAGCGATTCACTTGGCCCTTCAGCAACGCGCGATTGCATTCAGACCGAACGCTCAGCGAACGATAAATCCGTCAGTCAGCAATGAGTCCTTCGACAATTTCGCATTGCGGATTGCGCAATGTGCATTGCGGAGATTATGATGCTCCAGTCAAGGCAAACCGACAAAGACCCATTTCCGATTGCCTTGGACGTGCTGTGCGAATTCAAAAACCTGCGGCAACTGCTGCCGGTGCCAGGAATCATTTAGCGAAGCTCAAGAACGAACCGAGCTAGTTTGCTTTGAAAATTCAGCCTTGTGTATCGCGCGGATTCCCCATCAAGTAGCCGCGCGAATGGAGGAGATCAACAGAATGAAACAGTTTGTAACGCGCCGCGATTTTGTCCGAGGCTTGGCCGTAAGCGCAGCCGCCGCTACACTTCCCTCAATGGCGTTGGCCATGAGGAAACGTCACATCCAAATCGGCCACACCGGCATCACCTGGCGTAATGATGCTATGGAACAGGCAATTACCGACGTCAGCGGCCTGGGGTTCTATGGCTTTGAAACCTTCGGCAACGTCTACGATGCTTACGAGCAGAAACCTGGCGGGCTGGGTGCGGTTCTGCAGGCTCACAATTTGCCCTGCATCTCGGCTTACTGCAACTTTAACCTCACCGACCCTTCCCAGCGCGAGGAGCAGGTGACCAATGCCATCCGCTGGACGGGCATCGTGAAGAAATACGGCGGCCGGTTCATCGTCATCGGGCCCAACCCAGTCCACCGCCCCGGCTATGACTTTGCCGCGGCCAAGCCGAACATCGTGTCGGCATTGAACGAAATATGCCAGGTGATTGCCGATCACGGGTTGGCTTCAGGCCTGCATCAGCACACCGGAATGTGCGTGATGACACGGGATGAAACCTATGCGGTGATGGATGCGGTGAACACAAAGTACGTACGCTTTGCTCCGGACATCGGCCAACTCACAAAGGGCGGCGCAGATGCACTGCAGGTGGTCAAGGATTATTTGCCCATCGTGGAGCACATGCACCTGAAAGACTTCGACGGCAAGGATCGAAACATGGCCGGTTATTGCCCTCTGGGCGAGGGCAAGGTGGATGTGATCGGGATATTGGATGTGATCGAGAAGAAAGAAAAGAAGACCAAGCTCAAGGGCATGGTCATGGTCGAGCTGGACTACGACAACAGAGAGGACATTACGCCTCTCTCTCTGGCCACGACCAGCCGGAATTACCTTGTGAAGAACGGCGTCACCTTCCGCAAGGTCTAGATCGCTGCGGGCGAATCGCCATCGCGACAAAAGAGCCGTGGCGCTCGAATGGGCGTCACGGCTGTTTCATGTTCAGCGCCGGCTGTTTGTCGGGCAATGAACACACGAACCGCAGCGGGCAACGATCGTCGTGAATTGGCGCTGTTGCGCAGGCTGCCCGGCAAAACCGTCTTTGGGATCCCTTACGCATAAATCCCACGCTGCTTGATGGTGAACGCAACGCGATCGATCGCCAGCATATAAGCCGCGATGCGGTTGTTCACGTCGTGGGCCTCGGCGTAACGCACAACATCTTCGAAGCTGTCGCGCAAAATGGTTTCGAGCTGCTCGTTTACCTGAGCTTCCTTCCAGAAATAACCCTGCCGGTCCTGCACCCACTCGAAGTAACTGGCGGTGACGCCTCCGGCGTTGGCCAGAATATCGGGCACGATAAAGATGCGCTTTTCGGATAGAATCTCGTCGGCAACCGCAGTGGTGGGTCCGTTCGCGCCTTCCACAACAATGCGCGCCCTGATCTTGTCGGCATTGCGGCTCGTAATCACGTTTTCCGTTGCTGCCGGAATCAGGATTTCACAGTCCGCAATGAGTAGTTCTTCGCTCGGAATGGCCTCTGCGCCGCGGAATCCGAGGATCGTGTTGTTTCGATATTTGTACTCGATCAACTGGTTCATATCGATTCCGCCGGAGTTATAAAGGCCGCCATCGCGCTCGGCGATGCCGATGATCTTGTATCCCTGCTCCTGCATCAATCGCGCAGCGTTCGATCCGACGTTGCCGAATCCCTGGATGATGACCCGGCAGCCCTCGACCGGCATATTCAGATAGCGCAGGCTCTCATCGCATACCACCCTCACTCCGCGGCCCGTGGCCTCAAGCCGGCCCTGCGATCCGCCAATGCTCAGCGGCTTACCCGTGACCACGGCGGTGACCGTTTGGCGCATGTGCATGGAATAGGTGTCCATAATCCATGCCATGGTCTGCTCATTGGTGTTCACGTCGGGAGCGGGCACGTCCTTCTCCGGCCCGATAAACTCGATGATCTCCGAAGTGTAGCGGCGCGTCATGCGCTCCAGCTCGCCTTTGCTCATGTTGCGCGGCTCGCAGATGACGCCGCCCTTGGCTCCGCCGAAGGGAATGTTGACGACCGCGCATTTCCAGGTCATCCAGCTTGCCAGCGCGCGCACCTCGTCCAGAGTTACATCGGGCGCGTACCGGATGCCGCCCTTGCACGGCCCGCGCGCGATATTGTGCTGCACGCGGAAGCCGGTGAACATATCGATCATTCCGTTATCCAATGTGACAGGAAAATGCACAATAATCTCTCGCGACGGCGAGCGCAGGACTTTCCACAGACCCTCATCCAGATTCAGTTTGCGCGCAGCAAAATCGAAGCGCGCACTTTGCGCTTCCCAGGGATTGATCTCCTGGTCAAGCGTGACATTAGTCGACCCAGTTGACATATCGAAGCTCCATCTCTCGCCGAATCCCGGCCTCTCGGATTCGGACTCGCCTTTCAGTTCTTGGAGATATCTTCGCACGGCCGGCAAATCAGGCAGGCGTCCGTCGCCCGGCCAAATCCCCCAAAACCGCGCTCCACCCCGACCTGTGCGGCGGGCACCAAAAACGTTGCCCCGGAGCACAAGCCTCAGTGAGTCTAGGCTGACCGGGGTTCGGCGTCAAGGCAAACAAACACTCGTCTGGACCAATTCCAGTGCTGCTTTGGGCCATTCCGGCCGCGCGGACTCCAGATCAGGATGCTTCGGCGGGCGCGCTCGAACAGTTACACTTAGGCTGTGAACGCCGCTTCCCGCCCAGTCCAACCCAGCCGCAAGGAGTTCCTGGCGCTCGCCAGGACCCACACGCTCGTCCCTGTTTGCCGCACCCTGATGGCCGATCTGGAAACTCCGGTCTCGGCTTTTCTGCGCGCGGCATGGCCTGAGCGCGAATGCTTTCTGCTGGAGTCGGTCGAGGGCGGCGAGCAGGTGGGCCGTTACACCTTCATCGGCATCACGCCATTCAAGCGCATTGTGGCGCGCGGCCGCCAGATCTCGATTACAGAGAACCTCGGGAACAAGCGGCCGAAAACGACACTCATCGAAGGAGACATTTTTGCGGTCCTGCGTGAAGCACTTGGAGGGCACAAGCCGGCCCGCCTGGCGGGTTTGCCTCCATTCACCGCCGGCGCTGTCGGCTACTTCGCTTATGACGCCGTGCGTCAGATCGAGCGGCTCCCCAACCTGGCGAAAGACGAACTGCAAATCCCGGACGCCTGTCTTCTATTCTTCGACGAAGTGCTCGCCTTCGATCATGTACGCAAAGAGATCTGGCTCGTGGTTACGGCGGATGTCTCACGCGGCAATGCCTCTGCCGCATATAGTCGTGCCGATCAAGCGGCTCGACAATCTGGAACGACGCCTCGAGAAGCCGCTTCCGCACCCCGAACGCCGCCAGCCGCATACGCGCGGCAAACTCAAAGTCAGGCACCGCACGGCGAAGAAGGACTTTATCGCCGCGGTCGCCAGCACCAAGGAGTACATCCGCGCCGGAGATGCATTCCAAGTGGTGCTGTCGCAGCGCCTCGATATTGAGCCGGGAGTCGACACCTTCCAGGTCTATCGCGCCCTTCGTACCGTCAATCCCAGCCCGTATATGTTCTTTCTGCGCTTCGCGCCGGATGGGCCCCTGGGAGCGAAACCAACGGGCAGGCCGACCCATTCTCCCAAAAGTCAAAACGATCGGAGATGGTTGAGCTTGCCGGGTCGTCTCCTGAATTGCTGGTGCGGGTGCATAACGGCAAGGTGGAGTATCGGCCCATTGCCGGCACGCGTCCTCGCGGCGCGAACGAGGCCGAAGACCACGCGTTCGAGGAAGAGATGATGCACGACGAAAAAGAGCGTGCCGAGCATGTCATGCTTGTTGACCTGGGCCGCAACGACGTGGGCCGCGTGAGCAGCTTCGGCAGCGTGAAGGTCGACCGCTGATGTTTGTCGAGCGCTACAGCCACGTGATGCACATTGTGAGCTCCATCGAAGGCAAGCTGCGCCCAGAGCTCACTGCCGTCGATGCTCTGCGCGCCTGCTTCCCTGCCGGCACGCTCTCCGGCGCGCCCAAGGTGCGAGCCATGGAGATCATCGAGGAGCTGGAGCCGGCCCGGCGTGGCGCGTATGGCGGCGCGGTGCTCTACGCCGACTTCTCGGGCAATCTCGATTCCTGCATTGCCATCCGGTCCATGCTGTCTATCGGAGGCAAAGGCTCGGTGCAGGCCGGCGCAGGCATTGTCGCCGATTCCGTGCCTGAGCTCGAACACGCCGAATCCCTCAATAAAGCCAAGGCTGTCCTTCGCGCCATCGAGCGCGCACGAGAAATGTAAAAGGCCAAGGTGTTTGATCGAAATTCATTTATGAGGTGACCAAATGAGCATGCCAAGACGTCTGGCGCAATTTGTCGGATGGGAATCAGCAACATTGGCCACCTCGATTCTGTTTGGGCACTGGCAAAGCAATATGTTGGCGGGCGTGTTCATGTTTTTCTTTCTGAACTGCCTGTATGGTATTGTGAGCCAGAAGGAATTATGAGCGTCGCGAGGAAACACCGTCGAGACGCCAAGGCCTAGCCGAAGCAGATGTCGCAAGGAACAATCATCAGGAACGGCATGGAGTCTCCGTCGCCAATGGAGGTTCTAATGGGGACCTATGAGTGTACCTGTGGGGAGAGATTTTTGATTTATCACCACCGAGCATTCCCCGAAGACCCGGTTGAGCAGGCGAAATGGCTAGAGGCCCAATTGGAAAGGGAGCATGCAGTTGAACCGCGAATCGCTCATAAAGACTCTTACTCCTTTCCATCGTGAAACTCCTCGGGTCTGGGCATTTCGGCTCCCTGCTTGCGGTCCCTAGGCTGAGATAATCAGGCCGGCCAGATGAATGCTATTCTGCGCCGAAAACGCGCTTGAAGAAGTGCCCGATTTTGCGGAAGAATCCTGGCTTCTTCTTTACCGGAGGCGCTTTTGCAGGCGGACCGGGCGCCGGCGTGACCGCGGGCCCGGCGTCAGGCCGCGGGATCTCTACCGTCGGCTGCGCCTGCGGGCTGCCACTGTAGACCAGTGTTGTCGATGCCTGATCGTTTCCGGCGGGGTGCTTGATTGCGGCGGACGGCGGTTTTGCACCCGGCGCGAGCCCCTCGCTCTGAGCCAATGGAAACTCGTTCACCGCCGTCTTCGGTGGCGGCGGGCATCCACACGGCTCACTCTCCTGATCGACCACTTCGTGCAGGCTACCATTTTGAAACATCACTCGCTGGCCGGGCAGCACGCGATAGACGCCGCCATCGAAGACGCTGGTGACCACGACGTATGGAGCGTTGGTCCCTTCGTTATCCACGCAGGTATCGCCGTGATCGCCAAGCCGCACTTTCAGGTCTGCGGCGTTCGGTCCACCGATCAGAATGCGAAAGTACGGAGTCAGCAGCGTATCGGCGTTGCGCTCACGAGCTTCGCTGGCGGCAAAGCTCATCTCCACTGCGCCATGATCGAGCGCAATCAGCAGGCCCGGAATCTGGGCCGCCGGTGCGCTCGAGTCTGCAGCAAGCTTTACCGTGCTTGAAGCACAAACGCGCAGAGTTCCCCGGTATGGCAGCGTCACCTGGGCAGTTGCATCGCCTGAGGTTACAGTGCCGCTTGAAGTCAGATACGCCCTGCCGTTCCATGTCTGGAGCGGTCCGGAAACCTCAAGCGCGGCCCCCGAAACAGATTTGTCGATGGGAACAATCGCGATCGGCCTTCCGATCAGCGGCGGTTCCGTTCCCTCCGCAACTGCGGAAGATAAATTCGCAGAAGCACCGACGGGTGCGGCGGGTGGAGCTTCGGCCGAACCTGCCGCCGGCGCACTCTGGCAGTGCAACGCGGCCGCCATGCCAAAAGCGATGCAGGCAGCCGGCACACGGAAAAATCGGGAACCGCGCACCAGGACCGTCTTCAAAGTCGAGGCGCGGGATTCAATTTCCATGCGTTACATTTCCAGAAAGTTGCGGATCATCTGATGACCGCCTTCGGTCAGAACGCTCTCAGGATGGAACTGCACTCCCTCGACGGGCAAGGTGCGATGGCGTAGTCCCATGATCACCGTGCCGGATCCCTTCGCCTCGTGCGTGTGCGCGGTGACCTCAAGCTCCGCGGGCAGCGACTGCTGCTCGACGATGAGAGAGTGATAGCGCGTACAGGTGAGCGGCGTGGGCAGACTTGCGAATATGCCTTTGCCGTCGTGCTCCACGGCGCTGGTCTTGCCGTGCATCAGGTTCTGGGCACGGATCACTTTACCGCCGAATGCCTCGCCAATCGCCTGGTGCCCGAGGCACACTCCGAGAATCGGCGTCTTCCCTGCCATGTGCCGGATGAGCGGCACCAGAATTCCGGCCTCGCGCGGCGTGCACGGTCCCGGCGAAAGCAAAATCCGTTCCGGCTGCATGGCTTCTACTTCCTCGGGCGTCAGCTCATCGTTGCGCCGCACCACAACCTCCGCGCCCAGCTCGCCGAGATACTGGACCAGGTTGTAGGTGAAGGAATCGTAGTTGTCGAGGACGAACACCATTGTGATTCCAGTTTAACGCGGCGACCCCACCACACCGATTCGCGCTGTCGAATGCAATGGCACCAGTCTTTCAACGGTACTGGCTCGTTTTTTTCTTGACATCGAATCAAGGTTTCCGTAGGCTGGCCCTAATCAATTACAGAGTCGCACGTAAATTAGATCCGAATCAGAGGCTGTAGGAGTCTGCACGTCTAGGGTTCTTCCATCTGTCCTCAAGCAAGCTCGGTCTTGCGTGTTTTAGTGTGCGCTCATTAAGGACGGATTCCATGAGAGCCAATGCCATTTTGGCTTCGATACTCTTCGTGTGTTCAATTCCGGCGCTCTGCCAAATCAGCGTCGTAGTTAACAGTCCAGCAGCCAGCGCAACCGTTGGCATCCCGTTTGTTCTCACCGCAACCGCCGGTCCCTGCTCGGGCCAGCCGATCTCCGCAATGGGCTACTCGCTGAATTACGGGGCGACCACAATCGTTAATGCCGCTTCGATCAATGCACTGGTGACGGCATCAGCCGGCGCGCAAACGCTTCACGTCAAATCCTGGGGCAACCAGGGAGCTGCCTGCGATACAGATGTCCCGATCACCGTTTCGGCGTCGCTTCTTTCCGGGCTCTTGCCGAACGCGACCGTGAGTCAACCGAACCCCGGGGCAAAACTGGTGTCGCCCTTTACCGTTATTGCATCGGGGACGCAGTGCAAATCGCAGCCCATCGTTGCGTTTGGCTTCTCCATCGACAACAGCAGCGCCACTACGATTGTCGGGGGCACCTCGCTCAATGCCCCGGTCTCCTCGCCGCTTGGCGCGCACACGCTGCACGTCAAGTCCTGGGGTAATCAGGGAGCGGGCTGCGATACCGACGTTGCGGTCAACGTCGTTCCGTCTCCTGTCTCTCAGCTTCCATCCACTGCAATCGCCGTCGGAGCCATCCAGACTCTTACCGGTTGGGAAGCGGCCTATGACACGGCCACCGCCGGGGGAAATAATTCAGCTTCCGGAGTGACTAACTTCAGCGGTTCTCCCTCACTAAGCGGGAAGAGCCGCCAGTTTGTGACGACGGCTGCGAATTATGGCGGGGAGCGGTATGACGTCCAGTTCGGCGCCGACACCTCGGCCGCAAATTTCCTGTACGACGGCTGGATTTATCTCACAAGTTCCTCGAGCGCCATTGCTAATTTGGAATTCGATTTGAATCAGGTCATGTCGAACGGCCAGACCGTAATTTTTGGATTTCAGTGCGACTCCTGGACTGGGACCTGGGATTACACAGCCAATGCCGGGACCCCCCAGCTTTACAACGATGTGTGGCTCCATTCGACGGCCCCCTGCAGTGTAAAGAACTGGACACAGAATGCCTGGCATCACCTGCAGGTGAGTTATTCGCGCGACAATAACGGCAATGCCTCATACCACTCTTTGTGGCTCGATAACGTGGAGCAGGATTTGAACGTCACCGTGCCGGATGCCTTTGCCCTGGGCTGGAGTCCGACACTGCTGACCAACTTCCAGGTGGACGGAGGGACCTCGGCCGAATCGTCCTCAAGCGTCTACGTGGATAATTTGACGGTGTACCGCTGGTAGCGGAACCGCGTGCAGTGCGATTGGCTTAAGCGGAGCGATTGTCTCAGTCGGCAATCGACTCCGTTTGAGCCGGCGTCCTGAAAAAGGGGACCGCCAGATTAGCCGCAGCACTGCTTGCAAGCCCCACTTCCCATCTGCAACACTGGCCGTGGCCGGATCTCCATGGTTCTCCATTTTCTCGTTCAGGGACGTGTGCAAGGTGTGGGCTTTCGCTGGTTTGTGCAGCGTGAGGCGAGTGAACTTGAGCTGCGCGGCTGGGTGCGCAACACTGAAGACGGCGACGTGGAAGTTGTTGCCGCCGGTGACCCCGCCGACCTCTCCGAGCTCAGGTCCAGTCTTCGTCGCGGCCCGCGTGGCGCCCGCGTAGACCGCATTGTCGAGCACAACCTGAACGAAAACGAAGTCGAAGGCCTATCCACATTCCAAATCGACGGAGCGTGGTAGAGGCAGGGGACAAGGGAGTAGCCACTAGGGAGTAGAAATCCGGCCTCCTCACGATTAGCCCATACCGACAGAGACTTTACGTTCTCTCCAGTCGTTGCGTGTTCTTCGGTCTGCATCCATGGCTTGTATTCGAATCCCTGCTCACTGCGTTTAGTAGACTGAAGACGGCTCACCGACAACCGATCCGTGACCCAGGAGCAACGTACTGCTATGCCCGAAACCATCAAGCCAGTGAACATTGAGGACCTGAAGAAGCTTGTTCGCACCGTGCCCGACTTTCCCAAGCCCGGGATCCTCTTTTACGACATCACCACGTTGCTGAAGGACAAGACTGGATTCGCGCAGCTTATAGACGCGCTGGCGGCGCATTACATCGAGCGCAAGGTTGACCTGGTGCTGGGTATAGAAGCTCGAGGCTTCATCTTCGGCCCGGCCTTGGCTTATCGTCTCAATGCCGGATTTGTTCCCGTCCGCAAGCCGCGCAAGCTGCCCGCTCCTGTCGCGCGCGTCACCTACGATCTGGAGTACGGAACAGACACCCTCGAAATTCACATGGATGCGATTGCGCCGGGGCAGAGCGTGGTTCTGGTCGACGACCTGCTCGCCACCGGCGGCACCATGGAAGCCACGATCAAGCTGGTGAAGCAACTGGGCGGCATCATCGCCGGTCTCGGCTTTGCCGTGGAGCTCGACTTTCTGAAAGGGCGCGATCGATTCACAGAGTACGACGTCTTCAGTCTTCTGCACTACGATGAGTAGTCAACTCCGATTGAGTTGTGAGCGGGATCGGCCACCGCATTAGATCTCGTCCTCCGGCGCCTGCGCAAGTGGCGCATCGTTTCCGGCAGCAGATTGTTCCAGGACCATCTGCGCATCGGCAAACCGGTAGCCCACGTAGACGTCGGTGAGCAAATACAACGGCCGTGAGGGGTCGTCTTCAATCTTCTTACGCAACTGACGAACAAAGGTGCGCAGATACTCCACTTCTTCACGGCAATCTGCGCCCCATACGGCGGTGAGTAGCTTGGCATAAGTCACGACGCGGCCGGCACGGCTCATCAGGCAATACAGGATCTCGAACTCCTTGCGGGTAAGCTTGACCGCGATGCCGCGCTTGGTGACGCGACGCTTTGCCGGCTCCAGCCGAATTTCGCCCACTTCGATGGGCGCGTCTTCAGGTCTGGCCGGAGCATGGACCCGGCGGACCGCCGTGCGAATGCGCGCTACCAGCTCCCGAATGCTGAAGGGCTTGGTCACGTAATCGTCGGCGCCCATATTGAGCGCCTCCACTTTGTCCTCTTCCTGGTCGCGCACGGTCAACATCAACACAGGCAGGCGCGGCGCAAAGGTTCGAATGCGTCGCAGCGTCTCAATGCCGCCGATTCCGGGCATGTTGATGTCCAGCAGCACCGCATCGTATGCATTCGCGCGGAGCGCCTGCAGCGCCTCTTCTCCGCGCGAAGCCTCGGCCACCTGGAAGCCCAATTCCATAAGCGGAGGCCGCAGGGCGCGTCGAATCGCCGGCTCATCGTCAACCACAAGAACGTGAATGGATGGTTGCGTCATCACAAACCCTCTTTCTCCGTCGAAAGTGGAATGGCAGCATAGAACGTCGTGCCTTCCTGGTCATCGCTCGTTACCCAGACATATCCGCCATGCACCTGCGCGGCCCGCTTGGCGACGGAAAGCCCGATCCCCGTGCCCGGCGCTCGGCTGGAATATGTCGACGAACGGTAATAGCGGTCAAAGATTCGCTCGCGGTCCGACATGGGAATCACGGGCCCAAAACTGTGCACGGAAAAGATCGCCTCCGCGCCTGCCGTTAAGGCCCGAATCGTGATGGTGCTGCCGAAGTTTGCATATTTGCACGCATTGTCAATGTACTGGGTCAACAGCATTGACATGAGCTCACGATCGCAGGTCAAGATGAGATTTTCATCATCGATTTCGACGACGACCTTCATGCTGGCCAACCGGTCTTTCAGTCCTTCGAGCACCTCTTCGACGAGTGTCCCAACGCTCATCTGTTCAACGTGAATGGAGACCTCGCCGGCGTCGAGCCGCGCAGTGGTCAGAAGGCGAGTCGTCAGATCTCCCAGCAGACTGGTTTGCTCGTCGATGAGCGCCACCAGATCAGCCTGCCCCGGCGAAAGCCGGCCCATCTCGGCCAGCCCGGTCGAGGCGGCTCGAATGGCGGTGAGCGGAGTCTTGTAAGCATGCGCCAGACTGTCGAGCACCGTAGCGCGCAGCTGCTCGGTGCGCCGCTCGGTTTCAATGCGGCTCTCATTTGCGAAGGCGCGATAGCGGTCGAAGGTGATGGCGATCAGCGAGGCGATGGCGTTGTTGGTCAGTGGGTTGGTATCGCCGCGCACCACCAGGCTCCCGATCGGGACCGTTCCCAGGCGCACCACGCGCCGCCCGATACCAGATTCCGGATCGTCCTCCGAAGTCTCGAAGTAGTAGACATTCTGCGCCATCTCCTGCGGATCCACGCTCCAGTATCCCGCCTGATACACCTCATGCAGATCGGCATCGAAGACAGCGACGGCCTCGAGCTCGAAGATCTCCTGCACCAGGTCGGCGAGTTCCTGACCCGGCTCCATATGAAGATTCATCTGCAGAGTGCGCCGCGTGAACTCGTAGAGATCGTGCATTTGCCTTGCGCTCAACTCAGCCTCTCGGGCATGGCCGGTGACGCGCGCCGAAAGCCTGCTTACGATCAAAGCCACAAGAACAAAGACGACCAGGGCGATCGAATTGAGCGGATAAGTGGCGATGCCTCCTTCACGCGCCTGGATTGTGAACCAGCTATGGGCTAAGACGGCCGCGAGCGAAACAATCACCGCTTGCCAGAATCCACACATCAAAGCGATGGGAACCACGATCAGCAGGTAGAGAAGTGGGGCCTCCGGATGCAGCCAGCTAAACCAATGCGTCAGGGCCGCGACCAAAACCACGGCAACCACCCCGAGCGCGCACTCCAGCGTGAACAGAAGCAGCCGTGAACTGGAGCCACGCGAACGCTCCAGCCGGAAGACAGAACGCGCATCAATGCCTACAGACAACGAGGTGCTCTCTTTCCAATCATGAGATCAAAACCCGAGCCGGCGGAATGAAGAGTCACGATTATCGAAAGGTCCTTCGCCCGAACTCCGACCTTTCGGATCCCGCGGACCGGTTCTGATCCAAGGAGAAATCGCCGGTTATTGGAATTGCCTTCGCAAGGAAAAGTCAAGTTTATCAGGTTCTTGCGGAACTTTTGTTCACCCGGCAACCCCGGCCTCAACGCACAACTCGGCGGCGGAAGGGACGGGATCGACCTCGATTCCCCGTTTCGGCGCCAAGCGCCTAATCGCTCGTTCCTCATGCCGTCTTCATGTGTTCCTCATATCTTTTTTATGCATTGTTTGCATTACTGATGCTAGTTCGATTTGCTCAAACCTAAGCGCTCATCATCACCGCGTGATTACCAGCCGAATGGCAGGAAATCAAAGCTCCGCGTGTGCGCAATTCATCGCGACTTCGGAGCGTCGGCCCCTCTCTCCTGCAGTGAGTCCGCAAGCAAGAATGTCTTTCTGCAGCCTGACTTGATTCACTTCTTTCCAAAAAATTCTCCTGGAGGTACCGTCTCGATGCACTTGAACGCAAACATGCTTCTTCGATCGATCGCCGGAGCTGCAATGGCGGCTGCACTTACGGCCGGCGCACAAACGCCTGCGCCTGCACCAGCAGATTCGTCTTCCGCGGCTCCCGCTGCGGCAGCTGCGCAGGCCCCGGCGGCTGCACCTGCTCCGGCCGCACCCGCAGCCGCGCCCACATGGAGCGTTGGCCCCATGGATCTCAGCGGCTTCATCGACGGCTATTACAGCTTCAATTTCAACCGTCCGAACACGACGGACGGCTACGATCAGGTCAACCAGCTCTATAACTTCAACGATAAGACAGATCAGTTCGAGTTGAGCGCCGCCAAACTCACTTTGAATCACGATCCAGATCCCATCGGCGCGCACGTCGACTTCATTTATGGCCGCACCAACGACCTGATCAATGCCGCACCGGCAAACACCGACGGCGCCGAACAGCTCAACTACCTCGAGCAGGCATTCCTGAGCCTGAAGCCGCCCAAGGCCAAGGGCTTCGAAATGGACTTCGGCAAGTTCGTCACCTCGGCCGGAGCTGAAGTGATTGAGGCGAAGGATAACTGGAACTACTCACGTTCGCTGCTGTTCGTGAACGCGATTCCCTACTGGCACTTCGGCGCCCGGACGTCGATGCCCGTTTCCAAAACCGAAACCATTGGCTTCCAATTGGTCAATGGCTGGAACAACGTCGCCAAGAGTAACGGCGGCGTCACCGGCGCGTTCACCAGCGCCCTGGTTAAACCGAAGGCGACCTGGGATCTCAACTACTACGTTGGTCCTGAGAATCCCAACACCGCGAGCGGCCTGCGGAACCTGATCGATACCACGCTGCTGCTCACGCCGCCGGGAAAGTTCAACGCCTATGTTAATTTCGATTACGGTCAAAACCAAGACGCCGTCTACAAATGCGGGACGTCCACCTGTGGCGACAATAATCTGAACAAATGGTATGGCCTGGCCTTTGCGTTCCACGAACAAGCGTCCGCGAAGAATGCAATCGCAGGCCGGTTTGAATGGTTTGACGATGCGAACGGCGTCCAGACCGGAAGCGCTCCTACGGGAAACACTCTCTATGAAGGCACGTTCACCTATGAGTACAAGTGGGTCGAAGGCGCCCTCATGCGCGTGGAATATCGCATCGACCATTCCAACCTCCAGTACTTCGACAAGCTGGCCAGTCAAACCTCTGACCAGCAGCAGACCTTAACCGTAGCCTTCATCGCGTTCTTCGGCCCCAAGCGATAAGACAAATTTCGCTGTTCTTTATTCCGGCCTCATGCGAACTTATTCGATCCTGATGAGGCCACCGATAGACTGGCAACACAACAAGCTGAGACAGGGCCGGCCAGACGCCAAACAACGCATGGCCGGACCTGTTCCAAGCGCCGCATAAGCTCCATCCGGCAAGGATTGGAAAAGCCTGCCGTCACACAAGAGATTCCCGGGGGTATCCGCCGGGAGCCGCAAAACGAAACTCGAAATCTCAGGAGAATGCTCATGGCAGAATCGAAAGCACCTCAGATGCAGGCCACGCTGGGCGTCACCCAGCTGACTGCAAACGCAATGGCGCTGATCGCTCCGGGCGCCTTCCTCTGGCTCACCTTCTTCATCCAGGCCACAACGGGCGTTGCCGGTCAGCCGTCCACCGCCCCGTCGATGTGGCTGGGCATCTTCGTTTCCCTGCTGCTCTGCCTGGCCACCGCCGTCTCCTACGCCGAGATCTCAAAGCTCTATCCCGGTACCGGCTCCAGCTACTACTACGCAGAACAGGCGATGCTCTCGAAGGACAAGGCCTTCAAATATGCCCGTATTTCGAAGTTCATCGTCGGCTGGGGTTCCCATCTCTACTACTGGGTCTATCCCGGTGTGATGGTGGCCGTGACCGGAGTGTTTGTCGGCTATGTCGTCGGTTTTCTATATCCAACCTTCATGAGCGGCTCCAATCCCGGACTGCTCTTTATGTCCATCGTCGCGGTGCTCTTCTCCTTCTTCGTGGCCTGGATCGCCTCCAAGGGAGCCGGCGCCTCCTCCGCGGTCAACATCGCCATGAATGTGATTCAGATTTCGGCGCTGATAACTTTCAGCGTTCTGGCTCTTGGCTACCGCGCCAATCATCCCTCCGGCACGCCTGGTTTCCAGTACGACACGCAGACGCAGCAGACCTTTACCTACCAGTTCGCCACCAGCCCCAAGGACGGATCGATCATGCGCGATGCCAGCGGGGCACCGCTCCCGCTGCTCGATAAATCCGGCAAGCCGGTTCCGTTCGTCATCACGTATCCGACGACTGACTCTACCGGCAACTTCCTGTCCCATGCCGACGCAGCGTCGGTGGTCGGCGTGCACAAATGGAGCTGGGTGTTTATTCAATCTACGGTTGCAATTCTCATTCTCGTCGGTTTCGAGTCGGTCACCTCGATGGGAGGCGAGGCAAAAAATCCGACCAAGCATATTCCGATCGCTGTGATCGCTTCGCTGCTCATTCAGGGTTTGTTCTGTTACCTGTTTGAGTACTTCTGTGCCAACTACTTTCTCAATTCGGGGTACACCATGCAGAGTGCCGCAAGCTCAGCGGCGCCTCTGGGCGACATGATGATCATTGTCGGCGACCAACTGCTGGGTCAGGGCCATGGCAGATACTTCATGCTGGCCGAAGCCATCACGGTCTTCTTCGCCCTCATCGGCACCACGCTGGCCTGCATGAACACCGGCGCGCGTGTCACCTACGCCATGGGCAAAGACGAGGAAGTTCCTGAGCACTTCGGCATGCTGCACACGAAGAGCCTGTCACCGAACCGGTCCATCTGGACGCTGGCATGGATCTCAGCGGTCATCGGCATCATCTCCATCTCGTTTATGTTTGGTGACGCCGGCGCGCCCACCGACGCGGCCATCGCCGCTCTGCCGCACGGCATCTTCTCCAGTTGGGGCTACTTGCCGCACGACACTCTGGCCAAGCTGCCTAACTCGCTGCTCACCATGACGCTTACCTCCAACTTCGGCACCTTTATTCTCTACGGCCTCAGTTGCCTCCTGTGCATTGTGGCCTATCACAAACGACCGGACCACAGCATCCTGCGGCACACTCTCATTCCGGGGTTTGGACTGATCGCCAACCTCACGTGCATGGCCTTCTACGTGGCTGGACCGTTCTTCAACCTGGGCACCAAGATGGAACCCCTGACGGCGTTAGGCATCGCAGCAATCTGGGCGTTGTATGGAGCGGTCTACTTCCTGCGATCGTCGAAGGCCAAAGGTAAAACGGTGCTGCTCAGTTCAAAACAGCAAGTCTCGTAAGCAAGACGGGGTAACCGGGCCTAAAACTCAGGGTGGATTCTCTCCCCGGCCTCAAAATGAGGTACCGGGGAGAGGGTCCCACCCGCGCGTTCTTTCTGCACGGCCTCAAATTAACTAAATAAAAGCATCTCGGCTCGATACGTTCGCGAGATGCCTCATGCGGCGGCGCAAATGTTGGACGTACAGTTCGGCCAGGCAAGCGACTTCGGAAAAATTCGCACCAACAACGAAGACGCCTTGGGAACCTTCATCCCTGCCTCGCGGCAACAGGCGCGTTCCCACGGCTTCCTTTTCGTGGTTGCAGACGGAGTCGGGGGGCTCGATCTCGGTGAGGTGGCTTCAGCGACTGCCATCTCGGTGATCACTGAGGCGTTTGAGAAGGCACAACCGGGAGCCATGCTTATCGGCCTGCTTCCCAAGCTGCTCCAAAAGGCGAACACTGCGGTCCATGACTGCACGCTTGCACCCGAACATCGTGGACAGAAGATGGCCACCACGGTCGTTGCTTGCGCCTTGCGCTACGATCAGGCCGTAGTTTCGCATGTGGGCGACTCGCGTTGCTACCTCGTCCGCAATGGCCGCGCCCGGCAAATCACACAGGACCATACGCTGGTGAATGAACAGCGCAAGTTGGGCCTGATTTCCACGGGCGAAATTCCCTCTTCCGATTCCCGGCACATCCTGATTCGTTCTCTGGGCCCGGAGATGTTTGTTTCACCTGACACTACAGCTCTTACCCTGCAACCGGGAGATGTCCTGGTTCTCTGCACCGACGGTCTGCACGACGAAATGAGCGAAACCGAGATCGCGTCCATGGCTTCGCAGAAGAAAGATGCGTCGCAGATTGCCCGCGAAATGGTGGCGCGCGCAGTTGAAATCGACGGCGGCGATAATACCTCGGCGATCGTCATCCGCGTGCGATCGGTCGAACAGGTCGGCATGTATCGCGGCAGGCCCTATCGCCTCCCCGCCTGAAGCGAAGCAGCCTGCCCCAGCGGCGGATTCGTCGCTCCTTTCGGAGCCTCGAAATGAACTCGATAAGGCTTACGGAATCTTTACCGATCCCTGACGCTGAACGAGTAAAGTTAAAAGAGCCCTCTTGGAGCGCGACGCACCGATGAGCTTTTACGATGCCCTGGAACCGGGCAGCAAGATTGATGACTACCGGGTCGATGCCCAGGTCGCTCGCAGCGGAATGGCCACCATCTACCGCGCCACGGACACGCGCGATGGCCGGACAGTTGCACTCAAAATCCCCCATCCCGATATGGAAGCCGATCCCATCTTTTTTGACCGTTTCAAACGCGAAGCTGCCATTGGCGAACGGCTTCACCACCCGAACGTGATGCGCGTGTTTGGCGATGACCACCGTTCCCGCATTTATATGGTCATGGAATGGTGCGAGGGCCGACTGCTGCGCAAGATCCTCGATGAAGGCCGCATCGCCAAAGACCGCGCCATCCGAATCGCCATTGAAGTTCTGAAAGCGCTCGATTCCATTCATGGCAATGGTGTCGTCCACCGCGACTTGAAGCCGGAAAACATCATGGTCGACGATCAGGACCACATCAAGCTCATCGATTTCGGCATCGCGGGCGATTCGGCATCGCGGCGCCTGACCTACGCCAACTTTACCGCGACTTTGGGTACGCCCGACTATATCGCTCCAGAGCAGATCAAGGGGAAGCGCGGCGACGCAAGAACGGATATCTATTCCATGGGAGTGATTCTCTACGAGATGCTCACCGGGAGGGTTCCTTTCACAGGCCCTTCCCCGCTGGCAGCCATGAATGACCGGCTCCTCAATCACCCTGTTCCGCCGCGCGTGGCGGACCCCTCTATTTCTCCCGAGCTTCAAGAGATCTTATACCGGGCTCTGGAGCGGGATCCCAAAAATCGGTACGCCAACGCTCATGAGTTTCTTCACGACCTCGAGCACCCGGACCAGGTGGGCGTCGAAGACCGCCCCGAAATCCGCGACTGGCAAAAACGTAAATCGCAGGTTGTTCGCCGGGTTCTTTATTACGGTGGACTGGCCCTGATTCCCGTCGTGATCCTGCTGCTGATGATGCTTATCGCCCATCGCCGCTCCTGACCGCTTTTTTCCACAGCTTCTGCCGCCAAAATCTTCACGCGCTCTTTATGCGGTAAGCCCTACGATCTTGTTGAATATGCTGCAATTCAAACCCTTCCTGAAGGAGCTACATGGCTAAGTACAAACTGGAGTACATCTGGCTTGACGGCAAAAAGCCCATTCCTGAACTGCGCGGCAAAACCAACATCAAGGACTTTGAAAAGCCGCCGACACTTGCCGATATTCCCCTTTGGGGGTTTGACGGCAGCTCAACAATGCAGGCTGCGGGCCACAGCTCCGACTGCATCCTGAAGCCGGTTGCATTGTATCCCGATGGTGCGCGCAAAAGCGGCTACATCGTCCTCTGCGAGGTCATGCTTCCTGACGGCAAACCGCATCCGACGAACATGCGCGCCACCGCCGAGGACGATCCGGATGTCTGGTTCGGGTTTGAGCAGGAGTATTTCCTTTACAAGGACGGGCGTCCTCTGGGCTTCCCCGAAGAAGGCTATCCAGCCCCGCAAGGCCCGTACTACTGTGGCGTCGGCTACAAGTACATGGGCAGCCTCGCCCGCCAAATTGTCGATGAACATCTCGATCTTTGCCTTTATGCCGGCATCAACCACGAAGGCATCAACGCCGAGGTCGCCAAAGGCCAATGGGAGTTCCAGATCTTCGGCAAGGGCTCGCATAGGGCCGCCGACGACCTGTGGACTGCCCGTTACCTGATGGCCCGCTTGTGCGAGAAGTACGAGGTTGATCTCCAGTTGCACTGCAAGCCGATTCGCGGCGACTGGAACGGATCGGGCATGCACTCCAACTTCTCGACCAAACATCTCCGCGACGCCGGCGGCAAGGAGTACTTCGAGGCGCTGATGACGGCTTTCGAGAACAACATTTCCGCCCACATCGAGGTGTACGGTCCCGACAATCATCTGCGCCTGACCGGCCTGCATGAGACGCAGGCCATCGACAAGTTCAGCTACGGCCTGTCGGATCGCGGCGCATCGATTCGGTTGCCCGTTAACTTCATTAAGAACGGTTATCGCGGTTATCTCGAAGATCGCCGTCCCAACTCCGAAGCGGACCCGTACCAGATCGTTTCGCGGATTGTGAAGACAGTAAACAGCGTTCAAGTGCCTGTGATGGCCTAAAGTTCGAATATCGAAACAGGTTGGCAGGGGGAAGCGGCAAGCGACATTCGCTTGTCACTTCCCCTTTTTCCATTGGTACTTTGGGTTGCGACGCTTTTGGCGACGGTGATAGATTCTTAGCGGGAAGATTCAGGCTGTTTTTGCGCTTTGAAATTCAGGCCTTTTCTCTGAGTGCCTCCATTTGGTTCGGCGCTTCGATTGACGAGGCCGAGGCACACAACCTGGTTGCCAACACCAATCGCATGAGCCGGGTCGCGGCCCGCGAACTCCGCGAAGAATATCTCTTCCACCTGACTAATTCGTAAAGCATCAAGGATCTCAGTGAATTTCCTGGGATTCTGTTTCCCTCGAAGGCTCCTGAAACCTTGATCGTGTATTCGTCACAACCACGAACCGCCGTTTAAACCCGAAGAAAGGAGCAGCAACAGATGCCGCGTACCCCAAATGACGTGAAAAAGCTCGCCAAAGATGCCGGCGCGAAGATCGTCGACCTGCGATTTATCGATCTTCCAGGCATGGTCCAGCACTTTTCAATCCCGGTAGAAGATCTCGAAGAGGAACTTTTTACGGAAGGCATCGGCTTTGATGGATCGAGCATTCGTGGATTCCAGCAGATCCATGAGAGCGACATGCTTCTCATCGCCGACGCTGAATCGGCTGTCATGGATCCTGTGCTATCGATCCCGACGCTGGACGTGATCTGCAACGTCTTCGACCCGATCACGCGCAAGCCGTACACTCGCGATCCGCGCTACGTGGCGCAAAAGGCCGAAGCATATCTGAAGAAAACCGGCATTGCCGACACCAGCTACTGGGGGCCGGAAGCGGAGTTCTATATCTTCGACAGCGTGCGGTACGACCAGACCGCGCACAGCGGATACTACTACGTCGACTCTGTGGAAGGCATATGGAACTCGGGGCGCGACGAGGGACCGAATCTCGGATACAAGCTGCGCCACAAGGAAGGTTACTTCCCGGTACCGCCCTCGGATACGCTGCAGGACATCCGCTCGGAGATCATCATTGCGCTGCGCGGCATGGGGGTGCCCGTCGAGGTGCACCATCACGAAGTGGGAACCGCCGGCCAATGCGAGATCGACATGCGCTTCGGCCCTCTGCTCAAAATGGCGGACAACCTGATGTGGTACAAGTACGTCATCCGCATGATCGCCAAGAAGCACGGCATGACCGCAACCTTCATGCCCAAGCCGCTTTTCGGCGACAACGGCTCGGGTATGCACGTCCACCAGAGTTTGTGGAAAGGCGAGAAGAACGTCTTCTACGACGCCAAGGGCTATGCGTTGCTGAGCCAGACCGCGAAGTACTACATCGGCGGGCTGCTCAAACACGCGCCGGCACTGCTCGCCATTGCCGCTCCAACCACCAACTCGTATCGCCGTTTGGTGCCTGGATTTGAGGCTCCTGTGAACCTGGCTTACTCCAAGCGCAATCGTTCGGCAGCTTGCCGTATTCCTGTCTATTCCACCAGCCCGAAGTCCAAGCGCATTGAATTCCGTTGCCCCGATCCTTCGACCAACCCATATTTATGCTTTGCGGCACTGATGATGGCCGGTCTCGACGGCATCAAAAACAAGATCGATCCCGGCGAGCCGCTCGAAAAGGATCTCTACGAGCTCGAACCGGCCGAAGCCAAGAAGATCAAGAGCACACCCGGCTCATTGGGCGAAGTGCTCATCGCTCTCGAAAAGGATCACGAGTTCCTGCTGCAGGGAGACGTGTTCACTCCGGACCTGATCGAGACCTGGATCAGCTACAAGCGCGAGAAGGAGTTAGCTCCGGTCAACTTGCGGCCGGTGCCGTACGAGTACTTCCTCTACTACGATCTGTGAGGCGGGCTCGTCAGAGCTTCATCAAATTGGGTGCCCCACCCTCGCCGCGTCTTTGTTTTTGCGGCCAGGGTGGGAACACTCAGATCGACGGCGGGCAGGTTACTGCAAGCTGGCCGTTTTTATTCCCGCTTCAATTTCCTCGGTCAGCGCCTCGGCAGCGTCAATGCACTCGCCGCGGCTGACGTCGCGGTGCGTCACTAGACGAATTGCATCCGGCCCAAACGCCCCCGCCAGCACGCCACGGTCTTTAAGCCGGGCAACGAGTCCCGCAGCGCCACGGCCAGCCGTCAATCGAAACACGACGATGTTGGTCTCCACGGTCGCCGGATCGATCGATACGCCTTCTGTATTCGCGAGCGCTTCCGCCAGCAATCGTGCGTTAGCATGATCGTCGGCGAGGCGCTTCGGTCCTGCTTCAAGCGCAATCAATCCTGCAGCGGCCAGCACGCCTGCTTGCCGCATTCCGCCGCCGAGCGCCTTGCGGAAAACACGCGCTCGCGCGATTAACTCATCCGAAGCCACGAGCATCGATCCCACCGGCGCGCCGAGCCCTTTCGACAGGCAGAACATCACAGTATCGAATCCTCGCGTCAGTGTCTTCACGTCTTCGCCCAGCGCGACAGCCGCATTGAAGATGCGCGCTCCATCCAGATGCACGGGAAGTTTGTGTGCGCGCGCGCCCTCCCAGATCTCCTCCATAACGGCCAGCGGGGTCACCCGGCCACCGGCAAGGTTGGCTGTGTTCTCAATTTCGATGAGGCCCGTCGCTGCGCGGAACCCTCCGTATGGGCTGATGACCGGCTCGATTTGTTTCCATGTGAGGATTCCGGCCTCCGCGCAAACGGCGCGAATCTGGCAGCCGGAAAACACGGCCGTCGTCGCCATCTCGTAGTCGAGAAGGTGCGCCCGCGACTCGGCAATCACTTCCTGGCCCGGTTGCGTCAGCGTGCGAACAGCCACCTGGTTGCCCATGGTTCCCGTGGGGACAAACAACCCGGCCTCGCGCCCGAATCTCTCTGCCGCGCGCCGCTCCAATAAATTAACGGTGGGATCTTCGCCGTAAACGTCGTCGCCCACTTCTGCTGCGGCCATCGCTGCGCGCATCTCTAGCGTGGGGCGCGTTACGGTGTCTGAACGTAGATCGATAATATTGGGCACTTGTCGGCTGTCCTTCCGTCGTGAAGCTTGTAGCCAAGTAGCTCGTAGCTACTTGAGCTACGGGCTACCGGTGCGCTCCTCGCTCCATTGTTCCCTGCTACTGCGGTATCTGCGCCATCGGCACTTCCATGATCGGTGTCCGTTTTCCATCCAGGTCGGCAATCGCCCACAAGCCGTGAAAGTTCGCGCGGATGCCCGGCTGCAATTTCAGAAATGCGCTCAAGACCGCAGTCGCTTCAGTGCGCTGCGCCGCAGGGTCGGTCACGCCCGTCGATTGATACACCACAGCCAGATCGGGCTCGTGAAGCGAGGGATCCAATTCGACTGCTTCCACCTTCCACGTCCGGTCACCGGACTGCAGCGTCAGCGGCATCTGGCTTTGCGGAGACGGTGTGATGTCCCCTTGTTCCTTGCGCAGCTTCTCCAGATTTGGCGAGGAAAGAAAATCCACCGGCAACAATAGGTAATGCGCAGCTTCGTAGCTGAACCACGCGCTCCACGGATCGGGTTTGGCCAGGTCGCGGCCGCGCACCCAATACCACACGCCGTCATGTCCGTCGAAAACTCCTGGCCGCAAGGTCAGGCCTGCCAGCTTCCACGCCGTCGCGGCGCCATCCCACGCCAGCACCAGTCCCATTTGGCCGGCCATGGGCGCGCCCGCGGCATCGGCAATCGCGACTGCATAACGGCCCGGCGGCAAAGCGTCCATGGTGATGGTCACGGTGAGCGAGCCCGATGCGTTCGAGCAGAAGAATTGAGCATTCTCCGGCGCGGTCTGGCCGGTCGCGTCCAGCAAATACAAATCGCGTATTTGGAACTGCCCCCCCTTCACCAGCGGAGCTCCCTGCTCCACCGCGGCCCGAATTCCACCCCACGCCGACGCTTCTTCCGGAAGCAGGGCGGCCTGCAATGCGGAATAATCCTGCGCCAGCACCGCGTTTGCCAGGCGGCCCGTAACGGCCGTCAGCGCGTCGCGATCAAGCGACCCCAGTTCTGCCTGCGAAGTGCAGTTGACCGCCCAGCCGGCCAACGGCGTGGAGACCAGCGCCGCGATTGCCACCAACTTGTATAGGAGACGCATCCCTGCCTGATTCCTCCGTGATTCTATGGATGCTCTTTCGAGCGTCCACCGGCCACTGCTAGTCTATTTTAGTGGGGAGCGGCAGACTGTCGCTGGACCCGCGCCCTGAAAGGCGCAACACAGCGATCGAACTGCAAAGATCGGGTTCCGATGCGTATGCTTCAAAGACCGCGAGTGGAATTGCCGTCGAGAGCCTTCTCGCGCCTTCGCTTTGCAATCAGTGCGCGCTGCTTCCCTGCGCTTTTCCTGGCGGTCTCCACAGCCTTTGCGGGGGCTTCCCTGCTGCCGTGGACGGCTGCAGCAGCCGAAACGCAGACACCGACTACACAGCCCGGCACGACTGCCCAGCATCGCGCCCGATCCCGCAAGAAGCCGGCCGCTGCCGAGCCGGCAGCTAAGGATGCAGCTCAACCAACTCCACCGCCGGCTCCCAAGCCTCCCAACTGGCCCGCAAATGATCCCCCGGCTCCCGCTTCGGTGGTTTTGGATAGTCAAGGGCTCACCGTGACCGCCTCCAACTCCAGCCTGGCGCAGATTCTGAAGGAGGTTTCTGTCGACACCGGCGTCAAAATCGAGGGCTTCAGCAGCGACGAGCGCATCTTTGGCACTTACGGCCCCGGTCCCGCACAAGACGTGCTTTCGCAGCTTCTTGACGGATCCAATTACGACGTCCTCATCGTTGGCGGCTTGGGCCGAGGCACGCCACAACGTGTCGTGCTCACGCTCCGTTCCAGCACCGCGTCCACAAGCAACAGCGTGAATCCGCCTGCGCCGTCCGAAGAAGATACCGGGAGCGAAGAGCAGTCGCAGCAACCGCCGAATGAGCAGGCGCCGGTTCCTGCGCCGCAGGCCCCGCCGAACGCCTACGCTCCCGACGTTCCGGTTCGCACGCAGCAGCAGATTATTCAGGAAATGCAGGAGCGGGAACGGCAGCTCGAGCAACAACGCCAGCAACAAAATCCGCCGCAGTAAATAGTCGCGAATTCAGGTGTTGTTGGTTCCGAGCGGAGAGTTGACGGCTGCAGCCGGCTCGTTGCTTTTCAGGAAACGCGCGCTGTCTCTGGTTCAGCCTTCACGGGCACCTGCGGCCGTCGCCGCGGGCGCATAAACACAAAACCGATTCTCAGGATCGCGTAGGCGGCAAAGATGCCAAATCCCAGCGCTCCCGCCGACGCACAAATCAACATCGCCAAATCCAGCCAACCAGCCATGCCAACCGCCTGAAAGATAGTTCGATGCGCAAACGCCGTACCACGCACCGCCTGGCCGCCAATTGAGGTATTTCACGGCCAGCAACCGCCTATGCGATTGTCGCAGAAGTTGTGCCGCGTTGACCCTTGTTTCTGTTGGCAAATAGAATACCTACAAGGTACTTTGGTGATTGGCAGCCCTTCCAATTGCACCTTTGAGCACCCCGCCGAAATCGCAAAGCCTTACATGTCAATCACGCACATCTCGGTGCGCGGGGCGCGTCAGCACAACCTGCGCGATATCAACGTCCGCATTCCCCGCAACGCTCTGACGGTCGTTACCGGACTCTCAGGATCGGGGAAAAGCTCGCTCGCCTTTGACACCATCTACGCCGAAGGCCAGCGCCGCTACGTCGAGACGCTTTCCGCGTACGCCCGCCAGTTTCTGGATCAGATCGAGCGGCCCGATGTGGACTCCATCGAGGGCTTGAGTCCGGCCATCTCCATCGAGCAAAAAACTACGAGCCGCAGCCCGCGCTCCACGGTTGGCACCATTACCGAAATCTACGACTACCTGCGCCTGCTTTACGCCTCGGTGGGCACGCCCCACTGCCCCAATTGCGGCCGCCCCATCGCCAGGCAGACTGCCGATCAGATCGTGCAGCGCATCCTTGAGCAGAGCCGCGGTGAGCGCGTCACGGTCATGGCACCCATTGTGCGAGGCCGAAAGGGAGAGTTTAAGGATTTGCTGGATCAGATTGATCAGCAGGGCTTTCGCGCCAGAGTTGACGGTGAGGTCCGCGACCTTTCCGAGCCCGTGCTCCTGGATAAGCGCAAGAATCATACCATCGAGGCCATCGTCGATCGCGTCCTACTGAAGTCCGATGTTTCCCCATCCCAGGCGACAGTTCCATCGTCGACAAAGGTGGGCAGCGCCGACCCGCATACGTCCTCCGCAAAACCTTCCGTTGAAAAACGACTTGAGCAGGCGGTCGCCAAGGCTCTTCAGCTCGCCAATGGGCTTGTGCTCGCCGGCTTCGGCAGTGGCGACGAGCAGTTGTTCTCGTCCTCAATGGCGTGCCCCGACTGCGGCCTTGACGTGCCCAAACTCGAGCCGCGCAGCTTCAGCTTCAACTCCACTTTCGGCGCTTGCCCCAACTGCCACGGCCTCGGCTCGCTCTACGACTTCGATCCGGCCAAAGTCATCACCGACTGGTCCAAGCCTCTGCTCGACGGCGGCCTCGGTCCCGGCTCCTCCTCGCAATACCTGATTCGGCTCATCCAACTCGCCGCGGACCGCTACAAGATCGATCTCAAGACACCTTTTGAGGAGCTGCCCGCGAAGCAGCAGCACATTCTCGTCTATGGCCCGCCAAAAGGCGAAGTGCCGCGCACCGGTTTTCACGGCATTCTCGCCTACCTCCGCGACAACGTGGAAGAAGCTCGGAGCGATAGTTATCGCGAGTACATGATGAGCTTCATGTCTGCCGCTCCCTGCCCCGTTTGCCGCGGAAAACGTTTGCGCCCAGAATCGCTCGCGGTCAAGATTGGCGGCCTTTCCATCGCGGACTTCACTGCCCTGCCGCTGAACCGGGCGCTTTCAGCCGCAATCAATCTTCAATTCACTGAGCGCGAAGCGCTGGTGGCCGAGCGCATTCGCCGCGAAATCGCCGAACGCCTTGAATTCCTCTGCGCCGTCGGGCTCAATTACCTCTCGCTCGACCGCAGCGCCGCAACGCTCTCCGGCGGCGAAGGCCAGCGCATTCGCCTCGCCACGCAAATCGGATCGCGCCTCCGCGGCGTCCTCTATGTTCTCGATGAACCTTCGATTGGCCTTCATCAGCGCGACAACAATCGCCTGATCGAAGCTCTGGAAAAGCTTCGCGACCTGGGCAATACCGTGCTGGTGGTCGAGCATGATGAAGAGACGATCCGCCACGCCGATTATGTGCTCGATCTCGGCCCCGGCGCCGGCCGCCTCGGCGGCAACGTGGTTGCGGCAGGCACGCCGGAACAGATCATGGCCTCGAGTGCATCGCTTACCGGCCGCTACCTGAGCGGCGCGGCGACCATGCTGCAGCGAGAGAAGCCGCGCCCGCTTACGGGGAAATGGCTGATCATTACTGGAGCGCGCGAGCATAACCTGCAGGATCTTAATCTGCGCATTCCCCTCGGCATCATGACCGTGGTTACGGGCGTCAGCGGCAGCGGCAAGAGCACTCTGGTGAACGACATTCTTTACCGTTCGCTCGCCAAGAGCATTTACGGTTCGCGCGAAGAGCCAGGCGTTCACGACGCTCTCACCGGCACCGAGCAAATCGACAAAGTCGTCCGCATCGACCAATCGCCCATAGGGCGCACTCCGCGCTCCAATCCCGCAACGTATACAGGCGTTTTCTCGCCCATCCGCGATCTTTTCGCCATGCTGCCCGAGGCGCGCGAGCGCGGTTACAAGCCCGGCCGCTTCAGCTTCAACGTCCCCGGAGGCCGCTGCGAGGCATGCCAGGGGGACGGCCAGCGGCGCATCGAGATGAGCTTCATGCCCGACGTCTACGTGCAGTGCGAGGTCTGCAACGGCCGCCGCTACAATCAGGAAACGCTTGCCGTTAAATTCCATGGCCACTCCATCGCCGATGTTCTCGACCTCACGATCGAAGACGCGTTGCCGCTGCTCGTTGATGTGCCCCAAGTCCGCCAGAAGCTGCAGACTCTGGTCGATGTCGGCCTCGGCTATGTGCATCTGGGCCAAAGCGCGACCACACTCTCGGGCGGCGAGGCGCAGCGCATGAAGCTGGCGCGCGAGCTCTCGAAGCGCCAGACCGGCAAGACGCTCTATCTGCTCGACGAACCCACCACGGGGCTGCACTTTGACGATGTGCGCAAGCTGCTTGAAGTCCTGCACCGCCTGGTCGACCTTGGCAACTCGGTCATCATCATCGAGCACAATCTCGACGTGATTCGCAATGCCGATTGGGTCATTGATCTCGGCCCTGAAGGCGGTGAGGACGGAGGCCGCATCGTTGGCGAAGGCCGTCCCGCGAAGATTGCCGCTACGCCCGGTTCCTACACTGGCCAGTTCCTCAAGCGCTATTACAGGTCGATGAACGGCCAGCTCACGGCTGCGAACGGCGGTTTGGCGCCCGGCGAAGATGAAGAGGTACCGATCTCGGTTTTGACCAGTAACGGCGCGGGGCCCGATCAGTCATCGTCAAGCGATAGCGATCTTCAGGGTGCGTCTGGCTCGAACGGAAAGCGCCGGCGGCAGAAAACCCCCACCGCATCCACCACAAAACGCGAAAAGAAACCGGTACATCCATGACCAGCCTCCCCGCAGACGACCCGCTCCAGCCTGCTGGTCAGCCGCCAAGCGACTCCGCGCGGCCCGAAACAGCGGCGACACCGCCCGCCACGGAGACACAGCCCGTTGAGTTCACACCTGCCGATCCTTTGGCGTTCGAACCCGTGCCGGTCGACCCTCTTTTGGTGTCGTATGCGCCGCCCAATCCAGAGCCGCCGCTTTTCCAGTCGTTTGCGGCGCCTCCGCAGCGTCCGCCGGTGCGCATTCCGCACTTCGGCCACCTTGCCTTTTTGATGCTGGTGCTTGCTCCCATCGGACTTGTGGCTACAGGCCTGGTTATGGGCCTTGCCATGCACTACCACCTCTTCGGCATTTCCACAACGCAACAGGCGATGAGCAACATCCACTACATTCTGGGTAGCGAGGGGCTGCTTTACGTCTTTACTTTCGCCCTGACCCTGCTCATTTTCCCTGTCTTCTGGCACAAAAGCTTTCTTGCCGGCGTGCAGTGGAATGCTGCCACGGCAATTCGTCTACGCTGGAGGCTTGCCAGCGCTGCTGTTGTTTGTTTTGTGCTTGCCATTCTGGGCGGTGAACTTTTTCCAGGCCCCACTAATGCACCCATCGAGAAAATTTTCCGCACCCCCGGCGCAGCGTGGCTATTGTTTGCCTTTGGCGTTACATTCGCGCCCTTCTTTGAGGAGACGATTTTCCGCGGATTTCTTTTGCCGTCGCTCTGCACCGCCTATGACTGGATGAGGGAAAAGACTGCGAATGAACCGGTCCGCCCACTCGACCCAAACGGTCACCCCCAGTGGTCGCTCCCGGCAATGGTGGTTGGCTCGGTTCTCACCAGCCTGCCCTTCGCCGCCATGCACGGCGAGCAGACGGGTTATGCAATCGGCCCGTTTTTCCTTCTGGTTGGCGTCAGCCTCGTTCTATGCTTCGCCCGGCTCGCCACCCGCTCGCTGGCTGCCAGCGTCCTCGTTCACGCCTGCTATAACTTCCTGCTCTTCTTCGTCATGCTGGTCGCCTCCGGCGGCTTCCGCCATCTCGACAAGATGTGATGAAAACAGTGAAGGAAGTGAAAAAAGTGAACGAGTGAGATAACCGGATGCTTCACTCCCTTCACTCTTTCACTCTTTTCACTTCTTCACTCGCTTACAATCAACTCGATGCCCACGCCAGCTTACTCTCAACAACTTCTTTCGCTTCTTGCCCGCATCAGCTTCAAACTGGGCCAGTTCAAGCTATCATCTGGCGGGACGAGCGACTACTACATTGACTGCCGTACCACCACCCTGCACGCCGAAGGCGGCCGCTTAACAGGCCACGCCATCCTCGAACTGCTTGAGGCCAACAAAATCGATGCCGAAGCTGTCGGCGGCCTCACGATGGGCGCCGATCCCATCGTCTCGAATGTGGCTACGGCCAGCGCCTGGCGCGCGATCTCGCATCCGGGAGCACCTTTGCTTCACGGATTTCTGGTTCGCAAGGCCGAGAAGGCTCACGGCACAGGACGCCGCATTGAAGGCTTCTGCCGCGAAGGGGCCCCGGTGGTCATCGTCGACGACGTATGCACCACCGGCGCCTCCACCATCGCCGCGATTCAGGCAGCGCAGGAGGCCGGCATGATCGTTGCCGCGGTCGTGTGCATCGTGGAGCGCGAAGAAGCCAACGGCCGGCCGGCCGTTGAAGGTGCTGCGGCCAGCGCTCCATTCCTGCGCTTGTTTACGGCCAAGGAAGTCCGCGCTGAGCATGTCCGCCAACTCACGGTCACACAATCGTAGCTTTCCGGGTAGAAAGAAAAAGGCAGACCCCAAAATCGCGCTGGGTCTGCCTTCTGGCGTTCTATCAAAACTGCTGTTAGCGCGTTTGCGCTCGCGTTACTCCTGTGGGGCGGTTGCTGCTTGCCCGCCTGCAGGAGGAGCTGCCTGGCCGGCCGGGGCCGATACCTGGGCACCCTGCGCCTCGTTGTCGGCACTCATGTTAGAGAGCAATTGCACCTGCACGCGCCGGTTTTCTTTGCGGCCCGCGGCGGTCTTGTTATCGGCCACGTATTGGTCCTTGCCGACGCCGATGAGGTAGAACCGGTGCGGGGCGATGTTGTACTTCGCTGCCAGGTATTGGACCACCGAATCGGCCCGGCGCTGGCTCAAATCGTAGTTGTATTGTGCGGACCCGACGGAGTCAGTTCCGCCGGTCACTTCGAGGATGTAGCTCTTGGCCGAGCCAAGATGGCCGGCAAAGTCATCGAGTTGCTGCTTGTCATCGGCAGTCAGAACTGACTTGTTAAAGCCAAAGTTGACTGAAACATTCGCAACCTGCTTGTAGTTATCTAAACCCTTGACGACGCTATCCAGCGAATCGGCGCGATGCGCGACATCGTTGGCAGCGGCGTCCGCCGTGTTTGCTGCCTGGGTCGCAGACTGTGCGTTTTGGGTCGCCTGATCGGCACTGCCCTGCGCCTTGGAGATACCTGCCTGCGCGCGATCGTTCACATCGTTAATCGCGCGGTTGTTTTCCGCAGTCTTTTGGTCAAGCTGCGCGGTGTGATCGATCAACGGCCCTGTCTGCGTGCGCACATAGTTCTTGGTCGCGCATCCTGTCACTCCCAACATCACCAGCGCCGCAGCCGTCAACGCAAATCCAGATTGGTTCATTTTCATTTTTGTTTTCCCTCCATCGCTGCCCAGGTATCTTCGATCCGCCCGGCAGAGATCCGTATCCCTCTGTACAAGAGAAAGGCACGCCACCATCCAATTGGCGTCGATCTCGTAAGAGCATGAAAATCAATAGCTTCGTCTCGCCCTGTGGATCGTTTGTCTATCCCACTTTCGTGTAATTTTTACCAAAACCGGTAAGGATTGCTCTGTTTCTTTCGCGCCGCTTTGCCCGTGCTTGGGCGATCCCACCCATCTGCGGTCTGCCCTCAATTCCCGCTATCCTAGAAATTGGGCCTCCCGCCCGCCCGGACCCAAGGCTGCCGCCCGACTTATGGACCTCTACGAGAAAATCCGGACACTTCCCACCCAGCCCGGGGTGTATCTCTACAAGAACGCAGAAGGCGAAGTGATCTATGTCGGCAAGGCCAAGAATCTGCGTTCCCGCGTCCGGTCTTATCTGCTTGAAGCTTCGCAGGCCAACGCCAAAACCGGCTCGCTTATGCGAGAGGCCATCGATATCGAGTACATTCTCGTGGCCAACGAACATGAGGCCCTTGCTCTCGAGAACAACCTCATTAAGCAGCGCAAGCCGCGATTCAACATCCTGCTGCGCGACGATAAGACCTACCCGTACGTCAAGCTCACCCTGGCCGACCGATTTCCGAAGGTCTTCGTCACGCGCCGACTGCGCAAAGACGGCTCCGCGTATTACGGGCCGTACTTTCCCGGCAACCTCGCCTACCGCGTTGTCGAACTCATTCACCGCAGCTTTCTGCTGCCCAGTTGCAAGGTCGACCTCTCGCGCTACCATCCCCGCGCCTGCCTGCAGTACTACATACACCGGTGCCTGGGCCCCTGCGTCGAGGGCCTGACCACTCCCGAGATCTATAAGCAAGCCGTTCGCGACGCACAGCTCTTTCTCGAGGGCCGCCACGCCGAGCTTGAGCGCACACTCACCGCGCGCATGATGGCCGCCGCCGAGGCCCAGCAATTTGAGGCCGCCGCGCGGCTGCGGGATCAGCTGAGCACCGTGCACCAACTCGAGGAAAAGCAGCGCATCGCGACGGCGGAGCTCAACGACGACGCCGACGTCTTCGGCTACCACTTCGAAGACGGAAGCCTCGCGGTCAATCTCTTTCACATGCGCAACGGCAAGATCGTCGATCGCCGCGAATTCTTCTGGGAGGATTTGCCAGGCCTGATGGAAGCCTTAGATACGCCCGCTGATGAAGCAACAAAGAGGGGTGCCCCGGGTCTCGCTTCTGAGACGTGGGACCGGCCACAGCCAGAATCGGGCTCGTTCCACGCCGGCACTGTCTTCTCCGCCCTGCTGAAACAGCTCTATATCGATCAGCAATATGTGCCGAGGACGATCCTCGTGCCGGCTGAATTCGACGACCGCGAAACTCTTGCCGCTCTGCTCAGTGAACGCACCGGCCACAAGATCGAGATCGCCGTTCCCCAGCGCGGCGACAAAAAATCTCTCGTCGATCTCGCCGGTCAAAACGCGCACCAGTCTTATACACAGCGCTTCCGGGTGCTTGAACCTTCGCGCAAGGCCATCCAGGAGGCTCTGGCCGACGCGCTGATGCTCCCGGAACTGCCCCGCCGCATCGAGTGCTTCGACATCTCGCACATCCAGGGCGCTGAAACGGTTGCGTCCATGGTGGTGTGGGAAGACGGCAAGATGAACAAGTCGGCTTACCGGAAATTCAAGGTGAAAACCGTTGCCGGCGTCGACGATTTTGCCTCCATGCGCGAGGTGGTCGAACGCCGCTACAGGCGCATTCGCGAGAGATCCAACGGCAATTCCGCTCTGAAGGGGCCCGACTTGAGTCGTGGCGAAACTGAAGCCCCAAAAGGAGAGGCTTTAGCCCCTGAGGAAAGCTCTTCACAGAACAAAGAGCCATCGACGATGCCATCGCTCGTATTGGTTGATGGCGGGCTGGGCCAACTCCACGCCGCGGCAGAGGCTCTCGAATCCCTCGGCTTCACTTCTCAGCCGCTGGCCTCGATCGCAAAAAAGGAAGAGGTCATTTACCTCTACGGCAACGAAGACGAGCCCATCGTTCTCGACCGCCGCTCTCCGGTGCTGCATCTGGTCCAGCTTATTCGCGACGAAAGCCATCGCTTCGCCATCGGCTACCATCGCCAGCGCCGTGCCATGCGCGACCGTAGCTCCGAGCTGCTCGACATCCCGGGCGTAGGCCCGCAAACCCGCCAGCGGCTGCTCACACACTTCGGCAGCCTGCGCGATGTGCAGCTAGCGACAGCCGTATCGCTCGCCGCAGTGGTACCGCGCAAAACGGCAGAAAGAATCTGGCAGCACTTTCATGGAGTGCGTTCGGAGAATGAGCCAACCGCCCGCTGATCTGTTCAAGGATCGTGGGGCAGAAGGCCGTCGTCGAAGGTAGAAATCCTCTGATCCTCTGCGTTCGGCTACTATGAAGGCCCTGGGCCTTACTCCGCCTTTAGCAACTCGTGCTTCTTCACCACAATCCGCTGGCCGCATTTAGAGCACGAAAAGCGGTCGAAGATTCCCACGCCGCTGATCTTCTCGCCGCACCAAGGGCAGGCCCCGCGCAGTGCATTCACTCCCATAAGCGGGCCGACGAGAGGCGCAAGCACGCCCGCCACAATCAGCGGAACGCCGAGAACTATCCCGAGCCCGGTCATGCAGATCATGACACCGACTATGATCAGCACGGGCGCCGCGATCAACCCGAAAAACAAGCCGCTGAGTCCACCCATCACCGGCGCTTTCTCGGATTCATGATGCACGTGAGCTGCTTCAGAAGCCTCTTGTGTTGGTTCCACTCCGCAAAGCGGACAGAACTTCCACTGCGTTTCAAGACGCGCTCCACATTTTGAACAGGAATTCGATCTGGACTCTTGCATGGCGCGACCCTCCTGACTGCCGGCGTCATCCGGGTCATCATCGCGGAAGACGGATCGGTGCGCACCCAGGCGCTCACCGCGGTAGAACGATCGTCGCTGCAGCGAAGGCCCGGTGTTCGCGGACGGCCAACCCTGATCAGCCTGGTCATCCGCAGCATGAGAGTAGGCTCAATCCCGCGTTTCTAGCCGTGATCGGTGTCACCTTCTTTCGCCCTCCCGACCGTCAGCCACGGTCGAGTGATCTAAGATGCTACGGAGAAGCCTCAGACCCCGTTTCTTGTGCGTCTTTCTTCGCCTGACTGGAAGCACCGAAATGAGAACCTTGCTGATTCGCCGCATCGAACACCCGAGTCAATTCGCCGTTCTTCTCGTCACCCTCGGTTTGGCATCCGTGAATCCGCATCGCATGCCCGCGCAGATGGTCTCACCCTCGATCGACCAGGCGGGCCAGCCGTTTTCCTATTTCTCAAAACCGACCGACGAAATTGGCGTGATGGGCGCAGAAGCCGCAACCGAGATCACACCCGAGGGCTACCTGCGCACCGGCTTCGCCGAGCTCATGTCTTTTTCCGGCCCAAGCATGGAGCCGACGACTGCCCGCATTCGCACGCTCGAACAAGGCCACCTGCCGATCGTTCATTACGAATTCGCGCAAGACGGGATTGAGTACCGAGTCACAGCTTTCGAGGCTCCGCTCGACGAAAGGGCGATCGATCGCCTTCGCCAGCGGACGGACTCCTCGCCCGATTCAAGCGCGGCCGTTCCCTCCGATGGGCCCTTGGTCAACTTCATCCGCGTGTCCATGAGGAACCTATCGCACGAGCACAGGCGCGCAATCTTCGCCACCGGTATCCGTTATGACGGCCCCAACACCACCGGCGCGCCTCACGGCGACAACCGCTTTACGCGCCCCGTCGTCGGCCGATTCCCAGGCGACTACCGCCAAATCGGTGAGGCCTTTGACCCAAACTGGACGAATTCATTCGACGGCAGCCACTTCTATCGCTCCGGCCGCGAGCTATACGCATTCCCCGACAACTTCGCCAGCCGCGAGTTTCTGTTGCGCGAGGTGGACACCGGCCGCCAGATGCCCGACCTGACTCAGCCTGTGAAGCTCAATGCAACCGAGACGACCCCCGTCGGTATCGTGACCTACTCCAGCCTTCTTCAGCCCGGAGAAGAGTGGACGCTCGACTTCAAGATGCCGCTCATTCCCGTCAGCGATCCGGCCGTCATCAGCGTCATCGACCAAGCCAGCTTTGACAAGGCCAAGGCAACGATTATCGCTTATTGGAATCACCTGCTCGCCGAGGGCATGCAGATCGATCTGCCGGAGCCCAAGGCGGTCGACACCTTCTACAGCAGCCTCATTTACGACCTCATTGCCATCGACCACATTGGCCCTGACTACATCCAGACCGTCAACAAGCTTCACTATCATTCGTTTTATCTGCGCGACGGCGCTGACATCGTGCACAGCTACGACATCACCGGATATCCGCAGATCGCAAAGGAATGCCTCGAGTTCTTCGCGAAAAAGCAACAACCCGACGGCGATTTTCTTTCACAGCCGCAGCAATACGATGGCTGGGGCGAAGCGGTTTGGGCCTACGCGCAGCACTACCGCATCACGCACGACAAGGCGTTTGCTGAATGGGCGCTCCCGCAGATCGATCGCGCGGTGGACTGGCTCCATCAGGCCCGCACTGCCGATCCGCTGCACATCGTCCCGGCGAGCAACGTGCGCGATAACGAATATGTGCCCGGGCATCTCACCGGCTACAACTTTCTTGCGCTCGACGGTCTGCGCCTCGCCATCGCGATGGCCAACGAAACCGGTCACGCCGATCTTGCAAAAAAATGGCAGGCCGAGTACGACGATTTTCACCAGGCATTCTTCAAAGTGCTCGACGCCCAGGCCGCCGCGCACGACGGCACCATTCCGCCTGCGCTTGACGGGCAAAAAGGCGGCTACGACTGGGGGAATCTGCTCTCAGTCGTGCCCGAGCCTACGCTCGATCCGAACGATCCGCGCGTGACGGCAACACTCAAAGCTACGCAGGCCAAATACGCTGAAGGCATCATGACTTACACCGACGGCAAATTCCTGCACGACTATCTCACCATCAAGAACACGATGACCGAGACCATCCGGGGCGATCAGCAACAGGCTCTCGGAGAGTTTTACGCGCTGCTGGTGCACACCAGCTCAACCAACGCCGGCTTCGAATACAACATCCGGCCCTGGGGTGATCGCGACTTCGGCAACAACCTTGCGCCGCACGGTTGGTTTGCGGCCGAGTACCGCACCTTGCTGCGCACCATGCTAGTTCGCGAGCAGGGGGATGAACTTCATCTGCTCTCGGTCATCTCACCGGCTTGGATCGGCAAAGGCAAGACGATCGCCGTTCGCCAGGCGCCTACCAATTTCGGTCCTGTCGCGTTCACGCTCGATCAGCTGCAGGAGGGCGCGGCGGTGCTGCACCTTGATGCGCAGTTCTCCCACCCGCCCGCGCAAATCGTGGTGCATCTGCCGTGGTTCATGGATTTGAAATCGGCCAACGCGGACGGCAAGCTTGTTCGGCCTGTCGACGGAGCCATCTCGATTCCGGCTACCATTCACGCCATCGAACTTCGCTGGTCAATGAAGCCGGGCATTTCGCAGTTCAGCTATGCGAGCGGCGTCACGGCTTACAAAACGCAGTACGCGCGACGCTACAACACATTCATGCTCGGCACTGCAGCAGTCCCATGACGACCGGCACTCTTACACTGCCGCGCTCATCGGTCTGAGGCTCTGCGACACTCTTGCCAGCAGATCAGCCGGATGGATTGGCTTGTGCAGCAACTGAAAATGGTGACCCGCAAGCCTCGCGGGAGCTAGCAAGTCCAGGGCGGCGGACTGGCCTGAGAACAGCAGGATGCGGCAGTCCGGAAAGATGCGGTGGATGGTGATGGCCAATTCAATCCCGTTCATGCCCGGCAAAATCACGTCCGTGATCACCAGCTCCGGTGGAGTGATCAACGCCGTCTCCAAGGCCTCTTCACCATCGTAAGTAGCGATCGGCGCGTAACCGTTTCGAGAAAGAATCTCGGCCAAAGTGTCCGCAATCGTGGCTTCATCGTCTACTACCAGAACGACGGGCCGATGAGGACTCACTTCTGCAGGAGGAGCTGAACTGATCGGGACGACAGAGGAAGTTTGTCTTCCGCGCATTTTTGGGTCACCTCGTTCTTGCAAGTTAGCAGACTTTTGTAGATACGTCTCAACTCTTTTCAAATAAGCACCTTATCCGCTTGAGTGGGCGTGGCGAGGCTTAACCGCAGACCCCATCTGCATCTTGACCCCGTTAGCCACCGAATGACCATAGAATAGCCGGTAAAATATGGCGAGAATAGCTATTGCCACCCTTGCGAGCTCCCAATATACTGGGACTGTTGCGTTAGTTTAATGCAACGTTTGCGATACGATAAGGATCAACCTCGTCGGAGCATGTACCCCATGTCATCGAAATCGACCCAATTAAGCGTTGAAGATGCCCGGATCGTTTCAGAAGTTTTTCCCACCATTCTGCAAGTCGACGTCCCCAAAGGACGCGAAGGAAAACACAAGCGCATCATCACGCGGCTTCTCGCCGAAATCGAAAAACTCAAACCGGGGACCGCGCTAAAGGTTCCTTTAACCGCCCTGCCCGATTCAAAAGAAAACATCCGTTCGGCGCTTAATCGCGCAACCCACCAGCGGGGGCTGGATGTCGCCACCTCGAGCGACAATGATTACCTCTACATTTGGCAGGTTGTGCAAAAACCGTAGTTGGCTTTCGTTGGCAGCGCCCAATTGCGCGGGGAGTTTCCTGATTGCGCCGGGACTGCGAGGCCGCAGCCATCTATTGAGCTGCACGAGCGCTCGCAACGATGCGCCCGTGGGTAGCAATGAATGGAGCACATCAAGGAAAGTGGAAAGGAATCGCGGCAGGTTGACTGCGTCGCATCGGTGCGAGAGGTGTAGAGCGTAGACTCTTCGCGGCAGCCAAAACGGGCGCTTCACAAGGTGATGAACGAAGTCCGGCTACGCCGCAGTTGTCGCTCGGCCATTGCGATTTGCCTTGAGATGCTGTCCCACCAGGGCCAGAAGATCCTGCGGCGGCACAGGCTTGTTGAGCAAAGTGAAGTGGTGCCCGGATCGGCCGGCGACTGCAATCAAATCGGATGTCGATGCCTGCCCTGAAAACAACACAATCTTGCAATCCGGGTAGATTCGCTTGATTGTTACAGCCAACTCGATCCCGTTCATTCCGGGCAGAGCTACATCGGTGATCATCAATTCCGGTGGATTCATCAACGCCGACTCAAGAGCGTCGTTCCCATCGTAAGTTGCGATGGCGGGAAATCCGCTCAGCGTGAGAATCTTGGCGATAGTATCTGCAATTGCGGATTCATCGTCGACTACCAGGACTCTCGGCCGATGCTCGGTTGGGTGGGACAGAGGCTCTTGCCCGTTTGACACGATCGGGGAGTTTCGTGTTCCGCTCATCATCATAAGTATTTCCCTGCTCCTTTGTGCTCATCGTTGCAAGTCGCATACCAGACGCGCGGGATCGCATCGCTGGCATAGCTGGATGAACACCTTACATTACAGATGATCTTCCAATGAGTGCGAGTTGTGTGTAAAGATCAGTGAACTTTTTACACTTGTAAGTTATTTTTACCCGACAAATAGCATAACGATACTCTACGCATACGCTTCATATTCTCTGGGACCCATCACACAGCGCTCCACTGCGAAAACCGCACATAGCGCCGCTCAAGCGCCTTGGGCATACGACTCACATTCTCGCGCATCTCATAACAACAGAGGAACATAAACTGTGGTACGCAGCCACACGGCAAATTCCAGTACCCTTCGACTTCAGGAAGTTCGCCAGAACGAGGTTCCCAAGGGCCGCGAAGGAAAATACAAGAGCATTATCGATCAAATCCTGCGCCGTGTCGATCAATTAGCCCCCGGCGCCGCGCTCAAGATCCCGCTGGACGAGCTGCCTGCTACCAAAGCCAACATTCGCGCCGCACTCAATCGTGGCACTCACCAGAAAGGCTTATCTGTGGCCACATCCAGCGATTCAGGTAATCTCTATATCTGGAAAGTTCAGGGAAAATCGTGAATCGGTTTTCCTGTTTCGCGGACAATCACAGTGGACGCAGTGCGGATCGACAAATGGCTATGGGCGGCGCGCTTCTTCAAAACGCGAACGCTCGCTTCGCGCGCATGCGATTTGGGAAGAATCGAATCCAACGGCCTTCGCGCCAAACCCGCACGTGAGGTTCGTGCCGGCGACAAGCTCGTGATTCAAAATGAGGGAGGGCGCTTTGAGGTCGATGTTGTCGCAGTAAGTGAAATCCGCGGCCCCTCTTCCGTTGCACAGGCGCTCTACCGCGAAACCGATGCCAGCCGAGACGCCCGTCTCCAGGTTGCCGCGGAACGCAAAGCCATGCAGCAATTTGATCCATTCCCCGCGCGAAGGCCCTCAAAGCGCGACCGGCGCCGTATTATTCGATTTCGCGACGGCGCGTAGCAAGAAAAAAGCCCGGCTCATGGCCGGGCCTTCTTCGAGATCTACCCATTTGCATCAGGCGATCAATTGCTTGATCTTTTCTTCGATCACTTCCTGCGGCACATAACCCACGATCTGATCGGCAACCTTACCGCCTTTGAAAAATAAAAGCGTTGGAATCCCGCGAATGCCATAGCGCGACGGAGTCGCTCCATTCTGATCCACATTTACCTTGGCGACCTTGAGTTTCCCTGAGTAAGTTGCCGCCACGCCATCCACCATCGGTGCAATTGCTTTGCACGGACCGCACCAGACGGCCCAGAAATCCACCAATACAGGCTGCTCGCTGCGCAGCACTTCCTCGTCGAAATTTGCATCATTTACTTCCAGAACACCCACTCCAGCCATGATCCTCCTCGCGGACCCCGCACCCGTCGATTGTACAGGAAACGGTACACTCATCGGATGCAGAACGGGCGGCAAGGTCGCAGAGTTCGCCTCGCTGATCACGAGCAGAAGCTCGCAATGGCCGGAGAATGAGTTTTGTGGCTTTTCTTCGGAGTTTGCACAACTTCACATGCAAATAGAAGCGCCCGGATCCTAAAGGATCTCGGGCGCTAGAGCAGCCCTCCCCCAGAACTGCTCACGGAGCGAATGTAAGTTGTTTACTCTATAAATATCAAGCAATCTTAGGTAATTGAAGAAGTAATCATAGAAATGATGACTACTTACCTGATTAATGACCTTAACTCATTGATAACTCGCGATATCGGCAGCCGATTGCCCGCAGATTAGGCAAGATCCTCTTTCCTTTCAATAGATTGCCTCGCTCCCTCTTTTGAAAACCGGCAAGCTATCAGCTCTGCCGCAACATGATCCTTGATCGCCTTGTCAGCTTCTCCGGAAGCCTCTTCGACATAACTTTGGTGATCGACAACAACCAACATGGCCGGACCAGCTCCGCTCAAAGCGGCGCCTGCAATCCCATGTCTTCCCACCAGTGGCAGCAGGAGCGGCAACAGGGGACACATGCTTTCGCGGTACGGTTGATGGATGCGGTCGTTCATCGCCAGGCGCAGCAGATCGCCCCGTGCCTGTGCAAATGCGAGCGCGAGCACTGCGACGGATTGCAGGTTTGCAACCACATCCTCGAGCGGATAGCTCTTAGGCAGCAGCGCGCGGGCTTTGCTCGTGGCCAGCGGCTCCGCAGGCAACACAATAATCGCGCGCCAATCCTCCGGCGGATCCACGCGTGCTGCGTGAACCTTGCTTCCTTCGCAAACCACCGCGACAAATCCACCCAGCCAGCACGCGGCCACATTGTCGGCATGACCTTCCAGCGCATACGCCTCTTCCAGAACGCGCTCGCTGTTCCAACCGAGCTTTCCGAAATGCATTGCCAGCGCGATGGCAGCCAGACGCGCAGCGGCAGACGATCCGCAACCCATCCCCAGCGGAATGCCGTTCACCATCCGGATCGCAAGCGGCACAATCGGGCGTTCGTGATCGCGCAGGATCTGTTTGTAGGTTTCCAGGATCAGGTTATCGTCGAGCCGCCCACACCGTTCCTCATCTTTTCCCGTGGCTGAAACTGAAAACTCCTGTGCGGCATCTGCCTCGATCTCAAGAAAGAAGTCCAGCGCCACGGCCACCGCGTCGAACCCGGGACCAAGATTGGCCGAGGTTGCAGGAAGGCGCAGCCGCAGCACGCCAGGCTTGGCTTCAACGCTCATCCTGCGTTTTCCTTGAGCGCGGCCAGCACCGCCGCCGGCGTGGCATCGACCGTCACCGCGTTTCTCTGCAGCGCCTCGATTTCAGTTTCCGTTCCTTTTTTCTCCTCATCGCTCAGCAGGGTCCCGCGATGAAAGTCGATGGTATAGTCCGCGTCCTTCAGCGTGTGGCCGGTGAGCACCAGAACCACGGTGTCGCCGCCGCGCACCACGCCCTTCGCGCGCAGCTTCTTCAATCCCGCCAAAGTTACCGCCGAAGCCGGTTCGCAACCCAACCCTTCCGCGCCGATCTCAGCCTTGGCAATGGCGATCTCCGCCTCGGTCACATCCAGACACCATCCGCCCGACTCCTCGATTACGCGAATCGCTTTGCGCCACGATGCAGGATTGCCAATCCGAATCGCCGTAGCGCGGGTGTGCGCCTCCATCGGCTGCAGCACCGCGCCGTGGTTCTCGGACAGGCTGCGGACCAGCGGATTCGCCCCCGCCGCCTGGATCACGCTGATCTTCGGGAGCCGCGCCACCAGGCCGAGCTCTTTCAGCTCGCGGAATCCTTTGCCCAGCGCCGAACTGTTGCCTAAATTGCCGCCCGGCACGATCAGGTGGTCGGGAACATTCCAATCAAAGGCCTCTGCAATTTCAAATGCCGGCGTTTTTTGTCCTTCGAGCCGGTACGGATTCACTGAGTTCAGCAGGTAAATGGGCGCCTGCTTCACCACTTCGGTGAGCACGCGCAGGCAGCCGTCGAAGTCGGCATTGACCTGGCAGGTTAACGCGCCGTAGTCCATCGCCTGCGACAGTTTTCCCCATGCGATCTTGCCATCGGGAATCAAGACCAGGCTGCGCAATCCCGCTCGGGCCGCGTAGGCCGCCATTGATGCCGAGGTGTTGCCTGTGGATGCGCACGCCACCCACTCGAATCCCCGCTCGCGCGCCACACTTAACGCTGCCGTCATCCCCGTATCCTTGAACGAGCCGGACGGGTTCATGCCCTGGTGCTTGGCATAAAGCTGATCGATGCCTAACGCTTTGGCCGCACGCGGCAAATGATAGAGCGGCGTGTTTCCTTCGCGAAGCGAAACCGCATTGCCAAAACTGTCGAGGATCGGCAGAAGCTCGCGAAAGCGCCACACGCCCGACTGGTCCAGCGCTTCGGATGAGCAGCGCCGCTCACGCCAAAGCCACTTCAGGGCGCCTGCGTTCGGCCGGTCGTGGCCACCGCGCTGGCTCCAGCCCGGATACTCGACCTCAAAGAGCTCGCCGCACTGCGCACATCTGAAGTCCGGTTGCGCATCCGCGCCCGCGATCCGGCTCCCGCACCCGAAGCAGCGCAGTTGATGCAGATTGTCATTCATACCGGCCCCCGAAAACGCGTGCTTAACAACCTGAAACGAGCAGGATCCTTGGTTGTGACGCCAATCGTGCGCCCGGTTCAATGATTGGATCACGCAGTTTCGTTGCTAGTGTTAGCCTACCAGTGAACGGCGGCTTTTTGCTGTGGATGGGAGGAATCACCGCGCTTGCCGAAGAGCCTTTTATTCGCGCTGTCTCTGTTGCTTCTGGGCACGCCGCTTTGCGCCCAAGCCCCGCTCCGCGTAGCCGCCGCCGCCGATCTCGAGCCCCTTCTCCCGGCCGTTCTCGCCGAATTCCAGCACCAAACAGGAATCCGCGCTGAAGCTACTTACCAAGCCTCAGCCATGCTCACCACGGAGATTGAAAACGGTGCACCATTCGACGTCTTCCTCTCGGCGAACATGGAATACCCGCAGAAGCTCATCTCCGCCGGCCGCGCCCAAGGTCTGGGTGACGGAGCCGTTGGCGCTCCCATCCTGTATGCGAAGGGAAATCTGGTTCTGTGGACACGCAAGGACACGCACCTGCCGCTTCCCTCTCTCGACCTTCTTCGCGACCCGCAACTTAAGAGCCTCGCCATCGCCAATCCCGAACGGGCTCCCTATGGCCGCGCCGCCGTCGCCGCGCTCCAAAACCTCCATCTCTATGAATCCCTCAAAGCGCGCATCGTGACCGCCGAAAACATCGCCCAGGCCGCGCAGTTTGTCGATTCGGGCAATGCCGCGGCCGGCCTCATCTCCTTGACGAGCGCCCTCACCCCTCGCCTTGCTGCCGACGGCCGTTATTTTGTCATTCCCGCAAAACAGTACCCGCCCATCGAACAGGGTGCAGTTCTGGTGTCGAACAGCGTACAACGCGTCGCCGCCAAAAAGTTCCTCGCCTTTCTCATGTCTGCGCCGACGCAGCAGCTGCTCCGCAAGTACGGACTTACACCCGGCCGGCCCGTGCCTTAGCCTCAAAAACTCGATCCGCCTTCCACTTCCCGGTGCAGTTTAATCCGCATAAAATCGCTCTGGCCCCATTATCCTGATCAAGTCGACATGGACTGGCAAGCACTCATACTCTCACTTCGTCTCGCGACCGTCACCACCGCGATTCTCATTGCTGTCTCCGTGCCTCTCGCGGCGCTGATCGTGCTCGGCCGCGGCCGGTGGCTCGCCGCGCTGCAGGCGCTGACCACGTTGCCCATGGTGCTGCCGCCTACCGTTCTCGGTTTTTTCCTTCTTGTCCTGCTTGGTCCGCGGACCGGCTTTGGACGCGGCATTGCCGCGCTGCTCGGCCATCCCCTTGCTTTTTCCTTCGATGGCCTCGTCGTTGGCTCGGCGATCTACAGCTTGCCCTTTGCCGTGCAGCCGCTCGTCGCGGGGTTCGCCGCGGTCGACACCGCGCTCGTCGACGCGGCCCGCCTCCTCGGCGCCGGTCCTGCGCGCCTCGTTCTGAGCGTCCTGGTGCCTCTGGCTCGCCGATCGCTTCTCGCTGCCGTGGTGCTTAGCTTTCTGCACACCGTCGGCGAGTTTGGCGTGGTGCTCATGCTGGGCGGCGACATCCCCGGTGCGACGCGCACCCTCTCCATCGTGCTCTACAACCAAGTGGAGAACTTCGACTACGCTGCCGCCGACCGAACGGCTGCGATTCTTCTGGGGCTAAGCGTGTTCGCGCTGGCGGTCATCTACTCCACAAGCCAGAAACGCGGAGCGCGCCGTGCTTGAACTTGCCGTCGACACGCGCCGCGGAGCGTTCCGTCTCCAGATGGAGTGCAGGCTTGCGTCCGACTGGACCGTGATCTTCGGTCCCTCCGGCGCCGGCAAAAGCACGCTGCTGCGCCTGCTTGCCGGCCTCGACCGTCCAGCGCAGGGCCGCATCACCCTTGACGAACGCACGCTCACTGAAGCCTCGAGCGGTTGGCACGTGAAGCCCGGCCGCCGCCACACTGCACTGGTCTCGCAACAGCCCGCGCTCTTCCCTCACCTGAACGCTGCCGCCAACGTCGCCTACGGTCTGCACCATCTCGACCGCGCCAGCCGCACGGCTCGTGTCGAAGAAATGCTTCATCTTGCGGGCGCAACGGACCTCGCCGACCTCCGCACGCAGGATCTTTCCGGCGGCCAATCGCAGCGCGTGGCTCTGGCACGCGCTTTGGCTCCGGGGCCGCGTCTGCTGCTGCTTGACGAACCCTTTTCCGCGCTCGACGGCGTAGCCAGCGACGCCCTTTTACTGCGCCTGCAAGAGTGGCAGCGCAAAAATAACGTTCAGGCCGTCATGGCCACGCACGACGTGAGCGATGCGCTTGCAACCCGCGCTGAAGTTCTGCTTCTCCGCGAAGGCCGCCTCATCGCCCAAGGGCCCGCCGCAGACGTGCTTGCCACTGAGCGCCACCGCCTTTTAGACCGCCTCGGATCAGTCTGATTCCCGCTCCCTGGCTTTTGTTCGCTTGTTTTCTTGTTTCCTTGTTCCCTGGTTCTCAGAACCCCACCATCTCGGGCTCCATTTCAAGCCGAATGCCAAAACGCTCTTCGACCGCTGCAGCAATTCTGCTCGCCAGCGCTAACATCTCTTTCGCAGTGGCGCCGCCGCGATTCACCAGCGCCAGCGTGTGCTTTGTAGAGACTCCCGCTGCGCCCAGTGCATAGCCCTTCGAGAACCCCGCCTGCTCAATGAGCCACGCCGCGGGAATCTTCACGCGGCCTTCGTTCGCCGCGCCCGCGGGAAAACTCGGCGGCACGCTCGCACTGCGGTCCGCAATTGTTTTGAATTGTTCTTTGCTCACCGCGGGATTCTTGAAAAAACTGCCGGCGCTCCGGCAATCGGGATCGTCCTCGACAAGCAGCATCCCCTTAGCACGGCGAACCTTCCGCACTGCATTCGCCACATCAGCCAGGCCCGGCTCACTGCCTGCCTCGCGATTTGCCCTGATCGCCAGTTGCAGGTCAGCGTAGCGTACGGTGGGCACGCCGCCCGGCGCCAGCCGGTAATCCACGCGCGTGACAATGTAGCGTCCCGGTTCGGTCGAATTGAAACGGCTGCGCCGATATGCAAACCCGCACTCCGCATTCGTGAACTCGACGAATTCCCGTGATTCCCGGTCGAATGCTCTCACCCCCTCGATCGCCGAAGCCACTTCCTGCCCGTACGCGCCCACATTCTGCACTGGCGTTCCGCCCGCAGTTCCGGGAATCCCAGCCAGGCACTCGATCCCAGCGCATCCGCTGGCTATCGCGTCCTCGACGAATTCATCCCAATCAACGCCCGCTCCCACGCGAAACAACGCTCCATCGCGCTCGATGCCCTTCAATCCGACGCGCAGCACGAGGCCCGGAAAGCCTGCGTCGGCGATAAGAACGTTGCTGCCGCCACCCAGCACAAAAAGTGGAACGCCCTGCCCATGCGCCCACGCGCTTGCCTCGGCAACTTCAGCTTCGCCCGTGGCCTCGACAAACCACCGCGCCGGCCCGCCGATACCGAGCGTCGTAAACGGCGCAAGGAGTTGCCCTTCTTTGATCTGCATCGGATCAAGCCTACACCGCATAGCCCGTAGACGGTAGAATACTGACAGGCAGCTTTCCCTGCGCCGGACCCGCCGAACAAGCCGGGACCGGTGAAGAGCAAATGCAAGACAATTCGGGACGGATCGAACTTGCGGTTCATCGCAGGCGGTCTACTGCCAGCCGGAGGCAAACATGTATCCAGAGATTATGGTGATCCCCATGCGCGAAGAACTGACCCGCGCCGGAATCAAGGAAACCCGGACGGCCGAAGAAGTAGATGCGGCCATGGCCGAGCCGGGAACAACGCTCGTCGTCGTCAACTCCATCTGCGGTTGCGCCGCCGGCAAAGCACGCCCCGGCATTCGCCTGGCCCTTTCCCATTCCGCCAACCAGCCCGATCACAAGGTGACCGTGTTCGCCGGCCAGGACCATGAAGCCACCGAGCGCGCTCGCGGCTATTTCGTGGGCAACCCGCCAAGTTCTCCCTCGGTCGCCATCATGCGCGACGGCAAGCTCGCCTACTTTATGCCGCGCTACGTCATCGAGCAATCCACCGCTCAGGAGATAGCCGCCGAACTCGTTCGCGCCTTCGACGAATTCTGCGCAAAAACGACCGCCTGATGTAACTGGATCAGACTCTGCGGATGGAACCTGGATAACGGGCGAGCGTCGAATCCGCCGTAAGCAGCGTGATCCCTTCGACCAAAGCTTGCGCAATCAGCAGCCGGTCGAGGGGATTTTTGTGGATGCGCGGCAGAGAATCCGCGGCCACAACGTGCTGTCCCGTGATTGGCAATTCATCAAACCCGTTTTCAAGCAGCTGCCTGCGAATTACGCTCGGATCGAACGCGAAGCGTCCCCGATAGCGCGCTCTCTTGAGCCCAATCTCCCACAAACTTACCGCGCTGAAGAGCAGTTCGTTGGCCGAATCGCTCACGAGCCTCCGCGCCGTACGGCTAATGCCACGGCCGCCGATGGGGAGCCAGAGAACCAGATGAGTATCGAGCAGGAACTTCATTTTCCGCCCCGGCCTGGGAGCAGTTTCAAGATTTCCCTATTCAGTCGCTTGTCGATGCTTGCGAAGTTCCGAGGCAGGCTGTACATCCCCTTCATAAAGCCGATCCTCTGGCCTGGCTTATTCTTCGACACGCTCACCGGGGTCACGTAAGCTTTCGGTTTTCCCGCCTTCGCGATGACAAAGGGCTCGCCCTCCGCCGCTTCGTCGACAAGGCGGGATAAGTGCGTCTTCGCGTAGTGGATGTTGAATGATCGCATGATTCGACTAAACTTAGTTTACTTAGTTTAGTCCATCTTTCTTTATCTCTATTGACAAACTTTAGTTTTCTCCGGAAACGCTTCCCAGCGTCGGAGTCGTTCGGCGATTGTTAAAATCACCGTTTTTTCAGGAAGGATTTGGAAATGGTTTTGAGGGTTCAGGTAGCTAAAATCCGGCCGACTCGCTGGAGGCGAATCTCTGCGGTTTTGCCCCGACCCGATTTTGGCTGCGAGATTGTGTCTCACCGGGTTGCATCACGGGATCGGACCGAGCGAAGGAAACTCCAGCGGCGCCCGGTCGGGCGTGGTTGCTCCGATCTTTATGGCTTGATGCCTGTCTACCTTATCGGCAGCAATTCTGTGCAATTCCGCGAAGCGTGCCTTTGGACTTCGAAGCTATATGTAGCAGCTATTTTGACGTGAGTATTTGGATCGTGTGCAGCCATGTCTCGGCCAGCTGGGGCCACCGGGAGATGGGAAGCGCCGTGGGGCGGAGACCGAATCCGTGGCCGCCTTCGGTATAGACGTGAAGCTCTGCCGGAATGCCTGCATCCTTCAATGCCTGGAAATAGACGAGAGATGTCTCGACGTGCGCCACATTGTCGTTCTCCGCCTGGACGAGGAAAGTTGGCGGGACCTGCGGAGTGGGCTTGAATGTCGGATCCAATTTTCCGTCAGGTCCCCTGTCGCGGAGGCCGCCAGGATAGATGAGCATCTGAAAGTCGGGCCGTGCGCTGACTGCAGAAGCGGGAACATTCTTACCCTGATAGTCAAAGTGCGTGCTGAGCAACACAGCAAGATTGCCACCGGCAGAGAATCCGACTACGCCGATGCGGTCAGGATCGATGTGCCATTGGCGAGCATGGGACCGGACGATGCGCATGGCCTGCTGCGCGTCTTCAAGATCCTCGGCATTCTCGGGGAAATGGCCCTTCTCAGGGACACGATACTTGAGAACCGCGCAATTGATGCCGATGGAGTTCAGCCAATCGCAGACTTCGGTGCCTTCAATGTTGTAAGCAAGATGATCGTACCCGCCGCCGGGAAAAACCACTGCTCCCGCGCCGGTGTTCTTTTTGGGATCTGCCGGGAAAATAGCAAGCGTGGGATGACTCACATTCGTAACACGAATCGTGACTTTGCCAGAGACGATGCGATTTGCGTCGGTGGTGGGATCGTACTCGGGCCCCGTGATGCTGGACGGTTCGGGATTGCCGTTTGGCCAGATCGGCAAGGTTTGTTGTTGTGCCCCGAGGCACGCGGCAGCGCTAAGAAACGAAGCGGCGACACAAACAGCCGAGAATTTCATTGGCGCATCTCCCCGAGCGCGCTGAGTGAAGACCAGACAATGCAACATTCTGCCGGCAAATCCGCGCGTTGACAGTTCAAATGTAAATCCGGGAGTCGGCGCGCTCTCAATGAGCGCTATGGTTCAAGATCAAACGAATCCCGCGAATTACGACATTCCCGTTATCGCTTGTTGCTAGTCCGCGGCGGCCTCGGCGCGCGCCATTTTCTGCACTTTGCTGTGCTTGACTGAATACGTGAAATAAATCAGCAGACCGAAGATCAGCCAGCCGATCATGACCTCCCACGTAATCAGCGCCAGGTTCGCCATCAGATAGAGCGCGGTCACAATGCCCAGAATCGGCACCAGCGGCACAAACGGAGCCTTGAACGGCCGCTTCAGCTGGGGATGCCGCACGCGCAGCACCCAAACTCCTGCGCAAACAATCGAGAACGCCAGCAGCGTGCCGATATTCACCAGATCGGCGAGCCGATCGATGGGCAGGAATGCTGGAAACAGCGCGGCAAAAATCCCGAACACAATCGTCGTAATCCATGGCGTGCGGAACTTCGGATGAACAGCCGAGGCCCACTTCCACAGCAGGCCATCCTTCGACATCGAGTAGAAGACGCGCGTCTGCCCGAGCAGCATCACCAGCATCACCGTGGCCAGTCCGAAGACCGCTCCGATCTTTACCAGCGCCGAGCCCCAACTCACGCCGGTCGCGTCAATGCCCAACGCCACCGGAGCACCAACGTTCAGCGTCTTGTAACTCACAAGGCCGGTGAGAACCAGCGACACCAGGATGTATAAGACGGTACAGATGGCCAGCGAACCCAGAATGCCGATGGGCATATCCCGCTGCGGCTTCTTGGCCTCCTGCGCGGCCGTCGATACCGCATCGAAGCCGATATACGCAAAGAAAATTCGCGATGCTCCCTTGGGGATTCCCGTCCACCCAAAGTTGCCGTGCGCGTCTTTGGGCGGAATGAAAGGATGCCAGTTCAGCTTGGCCACCTCGGGATGCCGGAACAGAAAATAGCCGCCGATTACAAGGAAAATCCCCACCACGCTCAGCTTGATAAATACGATCGCCGAGTTGAAATTCGCCGATTCTTTAATGCCGACCACCAGGATGGCCGTAATTCCCATGACGACCGCCATCGCGACCAGGTTGAGTGCCGCGGTCACATGCGGCAACCCGGCGGCGCTTACTCCGGGGGGCAACGACATCACCGGCATCCATTGATGCTGGTAAAGCACCAGCTTGGTTCCCGTCGACGCCGTCAGTTGCGGTGGAATCGTGATCCCGAACTGTTGCATGAGGCTGGTGAAATATCCCGACCAGCCTGACGCGACCGTCGATGCGCCGAATGCATATTCCAGCACCAGGTCCCACCCGATAATCCACGCCACCAGTTCACCCAGCGTGGCATATCCATAGGTGTACGCCGACCCGGCAATGGGAATCATGGACGCGAACTCTGCATAGCACAAGCCGGCGAAAGCGCAGGTAATGCCCGCAAACACAAAACTCAGCGCCACGGCCGGACCTGCGTACAATGCCGCGGCTTGGCCGGTCAGCACAAAAATGCCGGCGCCAATTACCGCTCCAATGCCCAGTGTCACCAGATTCACGGGACCAAGCGAGCGCTTCAGCGTGTGTTCGCCCTGCTCGTTTGCCTCACGAGTGAGCAGAGACATCGGTTTAACGCGCAATAGACTGGATTTCACTCAGATACGTCCTTCCTCATGGGTTCGACGGGGAATCCAGTGTTTAAGGGAATTTGCTTGCAGAAACTCGTAACGCAATCATACGACATAAATCCCGGCATGACCCGCGAAGCAGGTCGAGCGAGAGCGGGGCGCCGGTCACGAAATTTGCTTCGATTCCAGACAAAGACTGTCGAAAATTCAGACAAAGTCTGCCTCAATTCGAGACAAATATTTGGGCACTCTCATTAAACCCGTTTCGATTCGCTTTTAAGCCAGTGCGGCCATCCAGCGCCGGTATTCGGCTGCAGGATCGGGAGCGGAAAAGATCGCCGCGGCGACTCCGATGGTGCTCGCTCCGGCGGCCAGAACCGCCGGCGCCGTCGCCAATGTCACTCCGCCCACCGCGATCAGCACTGCGCCGGGGCCAGCCTCTTCGCGCAACTTGCGTACACCGGCTGCTCCGATCGGCGTCTTCGTCGTCTGCTTTGTCGTCGTCGGAAAAATCGGCCCAATCGAGAAGTAGTCCGCAGGCTCCTTCAGAATCCCAGGCAGCAGCGCCTCCGTCCCGGCATAGGTGCCGATGATTCTGTCCGGTCCCAGCAGCCGACGCGCTTCCGCCGGAGTCGCATCCCCGGCGTCCACATGCACGCCGTCAAATTCAAGCTGTTCAATCAGTTCGACACGATCGTCGAGAATCAACTTGACCTTGCCGGCAGGCATCGCGGCCCTCAAAGCCGCCGCATCGGCAAGTAATTCTGCTTCCGCGCCGGTTTTATTGCGGTATTCGAGCAGTGTCACACCGGCTTCGGCCAGTTCGTTGCCCAGCTGCCGCAAAAACTCCTCCCGGCCGGCGCGCGGAATCGCTGATGCGTCAAGAATTGGATAGATCCTGGGGTATGAAAATGGCATGGATCAAGAGTAGTTCAAGAAACAGGGGTCAAGGTTCAGCCAGTAGCTTTTAGCTGGTCGCTGGGAGAAAGGGGTTCAGCCGTGCCATGAGCCATGCCCTGATAGATAGCCCGATGGCGATGTGGCGATGAAGAAGAGCGATAGTATCCCATCCTAACGACAAACAACGTGGTTAGGATGGGCACCCGGCGAGCAGTTCTTGCGCCCGCTGAAGCGGGCTGCACGCGCTATTCCACAATTCGCACCCCAGGCTCGCGCCTGGGGCTCGGGTCTTTGCGCCCGCTCAAGCGGGCTCTTGAATGCCGTCACCAGCCCGCCGACGCGCAATTTGTGATGCGCACACTGGCGAAGAGCGCGGGGGTCTGTGACGCGATGATTTAGGTCTTTGGCGGTTGTGGCTTCCAAATCTGAAAAGCGAAATCTCGGGCGCCCATTTCGTGGCGAGTTTGCGGCGTGCGAATGAGGGCGGCCGGCGAGCGTGGAATCCCGCTTCGCGAAGGACTGGGCACCCGCCCTCTCCTGTCATTTTGTATCAGGGCTCGGCTTCAGCCGTGCCGTAGAATCCTCCCCAGAGAGGACGGGGCTTTAGCCCCTGCCATGGCCAAACCAGCCCGCAACGCCCATCCGGAAGATATCGCGCGCCCCTCACGGACGTTCTTCGCCACCACAAAAACGCACGCGGGCCGCCGCTTGCTGCAGTCAGACCGAAACGCAACGCTATTGATAGGTATTTTGCGCTGCTGCGTCGCGGAACGTAAGTTCCAGCCACACGACTTCGTCATCATGCCCGACCATATCCATCTGCTCATTACAGTCGGCGGCAGTATGTCTATTGAACGGGCCATGCAATTTGTGAAAGGAAGATTCTCTTACCGGTTGAAGAAGGAGCTTGGGTATCTTGGAGAGGTATGGCAACCCGGATTTTCCGAGATGCGGGCTGACACCGAAGAGATCGTCGCGAAGTACCGCCAGTACATTGAGCAGAACCCGATCAAGGCCGGGCTTGCGGAGAAAGCTGGGCAATATCCGTACTGTTACCGCCATTTGGCAATGAAAAAGACGCTCAGGGGCTGAAGCCCGATGATTATTGTGCGCTGTTGCGGCATGGCTGAAGCCATGCCCTGATACATACTCCGATGGCGATGTGGCGATGGATGAAGAGCCATGGCCTTCCACCCTAACGACCAACAACGTCGTTAGGATGGGGCACCCGACTATTCGCGCAACTCTCTCGTGAACCTTGCGAACTGATCTTCGAGGTCCTTGTAAAAAGGCCTCAGCGATTCCTCTGAATGAACAATTTCTTTGAGACATTCAACGGGGATTGATTTTGCTAGGAATCGGCGCCAGATCTCCACAAAATCTGAGAGCGCCGGTTAGTGACCTATCGTTGACGGCTCCGCAAGCCACATGTTCGTGCTGAAGTGTTCAAGCATTTTTTCATAGAGGGGGACCAGCTCAGCTCGAAGCTGATCGTCGCTGTACTCCAGCACTTTCTGGAAAGCTCCCCAGCGCTCATCGCGAATTCGCGCCTTGGTTTCTGCGTCGTATCCAACGAAAAGATTTTCCCAAACGCGTCGACTGACGGAGTGCAGTTCTAGCCGCAGACGGCTTTTGGCGTCAATTTCGGCGTGCATGCCGAGCATCGGAGAGTAGAAGCCGTCGAGTTGCTGCCGTATTCTCGCGTTCCGGCGCTCGCGCTTTTGGTTTGTCGCGGTGATCCATCCTCCAATGGAAACACCGAGAAGTCCCGCGCTGGCCGCGATTACGCTTTGCGAAATGCCGCGCCACATGTTTGAGCCCACAATCATGGTTCACTCAGAAGTTATCCCCAACTCTAGCACCCACGCGTCCAATCGATCATCTAAGATATTCGCCACATATTCGCCAAGCGTCTATAATCCCACCATGGACTTTCAGCTCGTGACCAGCTACAAACCGCGGGGCGACCAGCCGCGGGCGATTGACCAGCTTGTGGAGGGGCTGGAGGCGGGCGAAAAGCACCAGGTGCTGCTGGGAGTGACCGGGTCGGGCAAGACCTTCACCATGGCCAAGGTCATTGAGCAGTCGAACCGGCCGGCGCTGATTCTGGCGCACAACAAGACGCTCGCGGCGCAGCTTTATCACGAGTTCAAGCAATTCTTCCCGTCCAACGCAGTCGAGTATTTTGTCAGCTACTACGACTATTACCAGCCCGAAGCGTACATTCCTGCCGGCGATCTCTACATTGAGAAAGAAGCCACGATCAACGAAGAGCTGGACAAGCTGCGGCTCTCGGCTACGCGCAGCCTGTTCGAGCGCCGCGACGCGATTATTGTGAGTTCGGTGAGCTGCATCTACGGCCTCGGCTCTCCTGAGGCCTACTATGGCATGTTGTTGCTGCTGGAAAAGGGCCAGAAAATTTCGCGCAAAGACATTACGCGGCGGCTGGTGGAGATTCTTTACGAACGCAACGACACAGATTTCCGGCGCGGGACATTTCGCGTGCGCGGCGATGTGATCGAGGTCTTCCCGACGTACGACGAAAATGCCTATCGCATCGAGCTTTTCGGCGACGAGATCGAGTCGCTGGCGCAGATCGATCCGCTGTTCGGCACGGTGAAGCAGAAATATTCGCGGCTGCCGATCTATCCCAAGAGCCACTACGTGGTGCAGCCGGAGCGCAAGAGCGAGGCGATCGCTTCGATTGTGTCCGAGTTGAACGAGTGGGTTGCGCATCTCGAGTCAGAAGGCCGCATGGTGGAGGCGCAGCGCGTTCACCAGCGCACACGCTTTGACTTGGAAATGATCAAGTCAATGGGCTACTGCCACGGCATCGAGAACTACTCGCGGCACTTCAGCGGGCGATTGCCGGGTGAACCGCCGCCGACTCTGCTCGACTATTTTCCGCGCGACTTTCTGCTGTTTGTGGATGAAAGCCACGCGACGATTCCGCAGGTGCATGGGATGTGGCACGGCGACCGCAGCCGCAAACAGACACTCGTTGATTACGGCTTTCGGCTGCCAAGCGCGATGGACAACCGGCCGCTTACCTTTGAAGAGTTTGAGAACCGAATCCATCAGACGGTTTATGTCTCGGCCACGCCGGGACCGTATGAGTTGACGCGATCGGCCGGCGTGGTGGTCGAGCAGGTGATCCGGCCGACGGGTCTCGTCGATCCCGAAGTGGAAATTCGGCCGGTGAAAGGGCAGATCGACGATCTTCTGGCAGAGATTCGCGACCGGGCAAAGCGAAGCGAAAGGGTCTTAGTCACGACGCTGACCAAGCGCATGGCGGAAGACCTGGCCGGCTACTACACCGAAGTTGGCGTGCGCTGCAGATACTTGCATTCCGAGATCGAGACGCTGGAGCGCGTAAAGCTGCTGGCGGGGCTGCGTAGGGGCGAGTTTGATGTGCTGATCGGGATCAATCTGCTGCGCGAAGGGTTGGACCTGCCGGAAGTGTCGCTGGTGGCGATTCTCGATGCGGACAAAGAGGGATTCCTGCGCTCGGCCGGATCGCTTATTCAGACCATGGGCCGTGCCGCGCGCCACCTGGAAGGCAGGGCGATTCTCTATGCAGACAATATGACGGACTCGATGCGGCGGGCGATCGGCGAGACCGACCGGCGCCGGACGATCCAACGCGCATACAACGAGGAGAACGGAATCACACCGCAATCGATTCTGAGCCAGGTTGACATGGGTTTGGCGCACATCCTAAAGGCCGAGTATGGCGAAGTGGCCGAGGAAGAGGTGGCCGAGATGCCCGAATTCGCCTCCCAGGCGGAGCTGGATGCCTACCTGGCGAAGCTCGAAAGCCAAATGCGTGAATCCGCAAAAAAGTTCGAGTTTGAAAAAGCCGCCCGGCTGCGCGACACGATCAAAGACCTGCGCGACAAGGAAATTCTCTTCGGATAAATCGAGCGCCCGGGCAACCGGAATCGTGCCCGAGCCATCTTAGTGGTCAGCCAGCATAGAAAGAATACGTGCGCCGTCAGGGGTAAAGGCGCATAAATCGGGCCCAATGGCAACCATTCTCCTCGTCGAAGACGATCCGCTGCAAGCGTATCTAACAATGTCGGTTCTTGGTCGTCAGTTTGGCGACGTGCGCCGCGCCACGGATGCCGCAGAGGCGCTTTGTCTGGTTGAACAGCCGGATTTTGCAACCAAGCTTGACCTGGTCATCTCGGGGCACGATAGTCCCGGGATCTCCGGGCCAACCTTCGTAGCCGAGTTGCACTCGCGGATACCGCGTTTGCCCGTTCTGGTGTTGGGCACACCGGAAGCTGCGCCCGATGACTACACGGATCAACCTGTGGCCTTCCTGCACAGACCTTTTGTCGCGGAAAAGATGCTGTCCATGACTCGCGAAATGCTTTCGCAGAGCAAAAAGGTCGCCTGAGCAGAACTTTCACCGAGGCATTCTCCTCTCAACCAAATGGTTCTCCTCCACCCAAGGTGTGAGCTAAATCACACTGAAACGTCCTATGATGGGTAGAGAATACCTTCGTCGGGGAGGTTTCACCTTTCCTTTCCGGCAAAACAAGAGCTCCTGCGCTCTGTTCCGTTGCCAGCAAAGTCGCGATTCCCTGCAAGTTAGGCCGACTTGAGAGTTGGCGTTCCAGGGCTCAGAGTCTCTGGTTTTGCCGGTCACGCGTGCGAAAATCATTCTGGAGTCTTCATGGCCGCGTTTGGTAGTTTTTGTCTTCTTATCGGTTTAGCCTTGGCCGCCTACAATCTGTTCGCCGGAGCAGTGGCGCTGCGGCTGATTGCTACAGGGCAACCTTCGCGAATTTCACCTGAGCGGCTGGCCGATACGGCGCGCAGAGCCGGAATAGCCGGGTTCTGGGCCGTGACGGGCGCCGCCTTCGCATTGGTCTGGTCGGTCTTTACCAACGATTTTTCCATCACCTACATCCTCGATCACTCCAACCGTGCGCTGCCCATCCCCTATAAATTTGCTGCGCTCTGGAGCGGCCAGGAGGGATCGCTGCTTTTGTGGGCGTGGCTTTTGGGCACTTACGGCTTTGTGCTTCGGCTGCGGCACAAAACCGACGTGAAGCTCTATGCCTATGCGGGAACGATCCTGTCAGGTATCCAGGTCTTCTTTCTGCTGGTGCTGAACTTTGCCGCTCCGCCCTTCGCGCTGCTCAAGGGTGCGATTCCTGCTGATGGAAATGGCCTCAATCCGCTTCTTCAGTATCCCGAGATGGTGATTCACCCACCAATGCTTTACCTGGGATACGTCGGGTTTTCAGTGCCGTTCGCGTTTGCATTGGGCGCCTTGATGATGCGCTACCCCGGTGAAAAGTGGATCAAAATAACCCGAACCTGGACCATGGTGACCTGGCTCTTTTTGACTTGCGGCATATTCCTGGGAATGCACTGGGCCTACGCGGTGCTGGGCTGGGGCGGTTACTGGGGATGGGACCCGGTGGAGAATGCGAGTTTCATGCCGTGGCTGACCGGCACTGCATTCCTGCACTCCGTGATGATGCAGGAGCGGAAGGGCATGATGAAGAGCTGGAATGTCTGGCTCATCTTCTCAACTTTTCTGCTGACCATGCTGGGAACCACGCTGACGCGCGGAGGGCTCGTGAGCTCGGTTCACGCCTTCGCTCAGTCGCCCATCGGCACATGGTTCATCGTCTTCATGGGCGTTGTTCTTGCTGTCTGCATCTTCACCTACGCCATGCAACGAGGCCACCTGAAGACCGAGCATCACCTGGAATCGCTGGTGAGCCGCGAATCGAGCTTCCTCTTCAACAATCTTGTGCTGCTCACAGCTTGCTTCGTGATTTTGTGGGGCACGCTGTTCCCGATCATCTCGGAATATGTAGAAGGGACAAAGGTGACGGTCGGGGCTCCCTTCTACAACCGCGTCGCCATTCCCATCGGGCTGTTTCTCATCTTCCTCACCGGAGTGGGGCCCTTGCTGCCCTGGCGCGCCACATCGCTCAAAAGTATCCGGCATAACTTTGTGCTGCCTGTTATTGCGCTTTGGACGACGGTGATCGTTTGTCTCGCAGTGGGCGTGCGGCCGTGGAAAGACGGCTCGTTCGATTCGGGCAGCTTCTATGCGCTGGTCGCGTTCTCGCTGGGGATTGCGGTGATCACCGCAATCACGTCGGAGTTTCTGCGCGGCGCCAAGGTGATCTCGAAGCAGACGGGGCGCAACCCGTTCGCCGCGCTCTGGCTGCTGACGCGGAGAAACACACGGCGCTACGGTGGCTATCTCGTGCACATCGGCGTGGTGGTGGTTGTGGTGGGGCTGGCCGGTTCGGCTTTTAATCGCAGCGTGGAAAGCGAGATGGCGCTGCACGACAAGATAGCCATCGGGCCTTATACGCTGGAGCAGGTGGGAGCGACGCAGGATTCAAACCTGAATTACAACTCGGAATACGCGATGCTGGATGTCTACCAGGGCGGCAAGAAAGTCTTTCAGATGACGCCGGAGAAGCGCTTCTACCTAGCGAGCGGCCAGCCGCAGACCATGGTTGCGATTCATTCGGTTCCCGAGTGGGATCTTTATGTTGTGTATGAGGGCACGAATCCCGATACCGGGCAGCCGATTATCAAGGCGTTTTTGAATCCGCTGGTCGGCTGGATCTGGTTCGGACTGATGGTGATCGCTTTCGGCACAATCATTGCGCTGGTGCCCAGCCTTTCGCCGGCAACCGCTGCATTGCGAGTTAGTGCAGCGCAACCGGTCGCGACGCATGCTGCGTTCAAGGGAGGCGACTGATGGACGCTCCTCTTCGCTTGCCAGCCTGGGTAAAAGCGGTAGAGGCGGCGGTTCTGGTTGTCGCCATTTGCTTCTCGCTGGCCGCTGCCAATCCGGCGAACCGCATCAACTCCCTGAGCCACCAGTTGATGTGCACGTGCGGCTGCTCGCAACTGCTGGGTGAATGCGATCACGTTGGGTGCCCAAACCGCGATAAGGAACTCTCCCAACTCACGACTGAAATCGCCGCCGGCTTGACCGATCAGGAGATTCTGAATTCGTTCGTTTCAAAATACGGACTCACGGTGCTGGCGGCGCCTCCGACCAAGGGATTCAACCTGGTGGCCTGGATTACTCCCTTCGCCGTGTTTGGAGCGGCGCTGCTGGGCACGATTCTGCTCATCAGGCGGTGGGGCGGATTGGGCGGCAAACCGAACGAGGCAGTGCTCGTGGATGCGGCCGATCTCGATCCGGCGGAGCGCGAGCGCATGGAACGCATTCGCAGGGAAACCGGAAGCGATGGAGGATTCTGAGTCATGACGGAAATGATGGGCCTGATCGCCGGGATGTTTCTCCTGTTTGCGCTTATTCTTTACACGTTCTGGCCGGAGAACGGCTTCGCCAGCCAGCGGGAGAAGACGCGGCTCGACTTTCTGCTGGAGCGCAAGGAGCAGCTCTACGAGAACCTGCGCGACCTGAGTTTCGAGTACCGCGCCGGCAAGTATCCTGAAGAGGATTTCCAGGCGCAGCGCGCGCAGCTCGAACATGAAACGGCTATGCTGCTGGCTGAAATTGACCATTTGCAACAGGTGTAAGAGGCAGGGTCAGAGATCAGGGTTCAGAAGTGAAGATTTGCGGCGCAAGGATTGAAGGGTAAGTAGACGAAATGAGATTGACACGCTTTTTTGTGGGCATGTTGGCATTGAACTTTTTATTTGCCGGTGCACTGGCACAGGCCGCAACAGTAACCGGGACAGTAACCGACAAGACCACCGGCAAGCCGGCAGTGGGCGATGCGATCGTACTGCTTGAGCCGATGAGCGGAATGAGCGAAGTGGGCCGCGCCACGACCGACGCGCGAGGTCATTATTCCCTGAATTTGCCCACCAGTGCTCCCTATCTGGTTCGCGTGACGCACCAGGGAGCCGACTACTTTATCGCCGCGCCGCAAGGCGGTGGAAACGGCGACATCTCCGTCTACGACGTTGCGGCGAAGGTCGGCGGGATCACGATCGGCGAGCACGTCACCGGCGTGGAGAGCGACAATGGCCAACTGCGCGTGGTGGAGCGCTACGACGTGCACAACGCCAGTTCGCCGCCGACGACGCAGTGGAGCAAGAAATCGTTTGAAGTGATTCTGCCCAACGATGCTTCCGCGATCGAGGCCTCGGCGCAGCGTCCCGGGACCGGCAGCCTGCCGACGAGTATCCAGCTTGATCCCGCCGGCGCGAAGGGGCACTATTCGTTCAACTTCCCGATCCAACCGGATGAAGGCGGCAAAGGCACACTCTTCCAGGTCCAGTACGAAGTTCCTTACGGTAGCGCCCAATACAAATTTCATCTGGTGTCGACACTGCCGGCTCAAACGGCTTGGATTGTGCTGCCCAAGTCAATGACTTTCACAGGGGGAGCGGGTGCAGGCTTCCAGCTTTCGCCGCAAGATCCGACCGTGCAAACGTTCATGGCACGGGATGTCGCCGAGGGCAAGGCGCTGGATTTTTCGGTGTCGGGCACCGGATCGTTCCCGCGCGAAGACCAGGGCAACCAGGCTGACAGCACCGCGCAGGCGCCAGACCAGGGGCCTGGAAGCGGGCCCGGCGGTGGCATCGGCGTACCGATCAATACTCCCGATCCGCTTTCGAAGTACAAGTGGTGGATTTTGGGCGGGCTGGCGATTCTATTGGCGGCTGCGGCGGGCTTTCTGCTGCGTAAGCCTGCTGGGCAGGCTGCAACGGCACCTGCCAGCCCAATCGATTTCCCGATTGGGGGCGCACCGGTGCAGTTTGCCGCTCATACCGCACCCGTCTCTCCGCCGGCCAGGAGCGCTGCCCTGCTCAACGTACTCAAAGAGGAGCTTTTCGCGCTGGAAAGTGAAAAGATTGCCGGCACGCTGCCACCTGAAGAGTATGCCGAACAGAAGGCGGCTCTGGAAACGGTGCTGAAGCGCGCCCTCAAGAAAAGCGCGTAGCTTCCAGTATCTGAAGCCACTTGCACATAGCCGGATTTGAAACGACAGGGCTATGGCCGTGCCATCCACCGTGCAAAATGAACTCGGCATTTGCCGGCGAGAAATGCATTTTCAGCCTGGGAAACATCCCACCGGGGCTAAAGCCCAACGTGTTCTCCATCAGCTTTCGGCACGGCTGAAGCCGTGCCCTGATACAAAACTGCATCCAATCGACTTTTGCCGCAACCTGTGAACCCCCATTCGGTTTGCTTCGATTTCTGGCCCGAGTGAACTCGTGCCCTGGTTACAAGGCTTCGCCTTTCGACCGCTCAATAAGTCGCAGTTCCCAAGGGAACCGCGCCGGGGCTATGGCGCGTATACAGAGACAGTGGGCAGTTTTGCGCCTTTCCGCCAGTCCATGCATCGAAAAAGGCGGAATGAACTGGGAACTGCAGGCTGAGAGCCGGGAGCCCGATTATGAACGCCTTCAAGACAACGATTCTGTTAACGCTGCTGACCGTAATCCTGATTCTTGCCGGTGAGTATTTCGGAGGCGAAAATGGCATGATCCTCGCCTTCATCATCGCGGCGGCGACGAACTTCTTCAGCTACTTTTATTCCGATAAGATTGCGCTGGCGATGTACGGGGCGCAGGCGGTGACTCGCGAGCAGTTGCCGCGCGCTTACGACGTGGTGGAGCGGCTGACGCAGAAGGCCGGTCTCCCCATGCCGAAGATTTATGTCATCCCCACCGAATCGCCGAACGCATTCGCCACAGGCCGCAATCCGCAACACGCTTCGGTTGCCGTGACGCACGGAATTCTGGCATTGCTCAACGACGATGAGCTCGAGGGCGTGCTGGCTCACGAACTGGGGCATGTGCGCAACCGCGACATCTTAACCAGCTCCGTTGCCGCGACGCTGGCAGGAGCCATCACCATCCTGGCGCGAATGGCGTTCTGGTTTGGCGCGTTTGGGGGTGGTGGAGGAGATGGGCGGCGCGACCGCGAAGGCGGCCTGGGCGCAATTGCGATGCTCATCCTCGCCCCATTTGCAGCCATGCTGATTCAACTCTGGGTGTCGCGCACGCGTGAGTATGAAGCCGATGCCTCAGGCGCGCACCTGACGGGAAATCCCTATGCCCTGGCCTCGGCGCTCGAAAAAATATCCGCGGCTAGCCGCCAGGTCCCGCTGCTCGCTTCGCCCACGTCTGCCCATTTGTTTATCGTGGCCCCGCTGCTCTCCGGTGCAACGCTGGCGAATCTTTTCAGTACCCATCCGCCGATTCAGAAGCGGATTGAGCGTTTGATCGGCAGGCCTTCGGTGTACGGGCAATTACGGTAAGAGCCCACGCCGTGAACTTGCGCTTTCAGATGCTCGATGACAGCTTTGCCGTCTCCGCGGCCGCGCGCAGATAAATTGACTCCAATGCGCATCACCTGATTCTGCTGCCTGCTGCCCGTTCACTGCTGTTCACTGCCCACTGTTGGCTGTAAGCTGCTTCTATGAAGACCCTGCTTCGCACTTTGCTTTCTCTCGCGCTCATCGTATGGCTGGGCGGGGAGATTTTTTTTCCCATCGTTGCGGCGGCTGCATTTACCACGCTGCAGCCCGATACGCACATCGCGGGCACGATCGTGGGTGAGTTGATTCGCGTTCTGCATGAGATGGGGCTGATTTCGGGAATGGTGGCGCTGGCGGTGCTTGCGCTGGCTCCCGCGTGGGGCGTATATAAACCGCGCGCCGTGCTTGCGCCGATGATCCTCGTCGTCCTGATGCTTGGCTTCACGGTCTATTCGCAGTTCGGCATCATCCCCGCCATGGAGCGCGACCGTATCGCCTCAGGCGGAGCCATCGATACCACCGATCCCTCGAACGCAATCACCGTGCACTTCAACAGGCTGCACAACCGAAGCGAATACGTAGAAGAGGCGGTTCTGCTTCTTGGTCTCGTGACTGTAGTGCTGGTGGCGCGGGCAGAGTCGACGCGAAGCTAGGTTGTATCATCGGAGAGGCCCAACTAAACGCTGATTTCAGCAGAACGGCCACGATGGAACGACTATGAAGACCGGCATTATCGGCCTGCCGCAGGTGGGCAAGACGTCGCTGTTCAAGATTCTGACCAAAGCCAAAGTTGATGAGCACGGGCGCTCCAATCCGCGCGAAGCGCACCTCGGCGTGGCGCGTGTACCCGACGAGCGCCTGGAAAAGCTGTCGGCGCTTTACTCGCCGAAGAAGACTACATTTGCCAGCGTGGAATATGTGGATGTGGCAGCCATTGGCCAGGAAGCGTTGAAAGAGACCGCCTATCTAACGAATCTGCGCAACGTAGACGCCCTGATTCACGTTCTGCGGGCATTTGAGGATGATGCAATCGCGCACCAGGGACCGATCGATCCTTTGCGCGACGCAAAAAGCGTCGAGTTCGACCTGATGGTGAGCGACTTGACGCAGGTGGAAAAGCGGATAGAGCGCGTAGAAAAAGATATGAAGAAGGGGCGCACAGGCGAATTGGAGCGCGAACATGCTCTTCTTCTGCGGTCAAAGGAGTCGCTGGAAAAGGAAATTCCGCTGCGCGAACTGGAGATGACGCCGGAAGAGAAAAAACTCATCCGCGGCTTCATGTTCCTATCGCAAAAGCCTATGCTCTATGTTCTTAACCTGACCGAGAGCATGACGCTGGGTGACGATCTAAGTGCGGCGGTGAGCAAGTACAAGCTGGAGGGAATCGCCAGCAGGCTCAACGCGGGCGCGACCGCGATCTGCGGCAAGGTGGAAGCGGAGCTGGCGGAGATGGACGATGCCGAGGCGGCGGATTTTCTCTCGAGTTACGGCCTGCACGAAAGCGGACTGGTGCGGCTGATTCGCAAGAGCTATGAGCTGCTGGGATTGATCAGCTTTTTCACGGCAGGCGAAGACGAATGCCGCGCATGGACTGTGCCCGTCGGTTCGAAGGCGCCCCAGGCAGCGGGCGCAATCCACTCCGACCTCGAACATCACTTCATCCGAGCCGAAACCATTCGCTGGGACAATTTGCTGGATGCCGGTTCAGAGGCCGCTGCACGGGCCAGGGGTACGCTGCGTCTCGAGGGCAAAGAATATGTCGTGCAGGACGGCGATGTTCTGCACATCAGGCACAGCGGATAGGCTCGCATGTTCAAACTTTCGTTGATCCTCGGGGTTTTTGCGGCTCTGGCCAACGTCGCAGGTGGTGTGGTACTTGTGCGTGCGCGCGGCATCGAGCCGTATCTGCGGTATTTCGTTTCGCTGGGCGCAGCCTTTCTCATGTCCGCCACGCTCCTGGAAATGACGCCCGAAAGCCTCCGCCTGAGCCCGCGCCTCGGGCCCATCCTGATTATGGCCGGCTATTGCATCGTCCACCTGCTGGAGCACACCATCAATGCGCACTTTCACTACGGAGAGGAGACGCATCGCGACGCATTTGTCTCCGCGCGAACCGGTTACTCGGTGCTGTGCGGCGTGAGCGTGCACGCGCTCTTCGACGGTGTGGCCATCGGTGCTGGATTTGCGATCTCGAACTGGCTGGGCTGGCTGATCTTCCTGGCCATCTTGCTGCACAAAGCCCCTGTAGGATTCACCATGGCCTCAGTGATGCTGGCCAGCGGGCATAGCCGGACGGCGGCATTCTGGTCCACCGTGGTGCTGGCGCTCGCTACTGTGGCTGGGGTGTTCGTGATCGTTGCAGTACCGGGCTGGCTGCACTACGGGCTGCCAATTTCCGCGGGCGTGGCGCTCTATGTTGGCGCGAGCGACCTGATTCCCGAAGTGAACCGCGAACCCGGCATCCGCATGGCGCTGGTGTTTTTTGCGGGCGTCGGCGCATTTCTGTTGCTTCGTCTGTTTCTACCTCAAATCTGAATTAGACAGCGTTGTTAACGGAGCCGGCGATGTTAACGGAGATGGGACGACACCAAGTCGTGCCGCCCCTACGGGGGCTGCGATCATTCCGTGCTCCCCACTCGGGGCTGCGTCTGCCTGCGCGAACCTGTCTTGAGTGTGGCATCCCAGAACCTCATGAAACAATTCACAAGCAGCGACCGCAGATCCGTCGCCTCCGTTTGCCGCAAGACGGGGCAAACTTCGCTCAGGATGACAGCTCTAGTTATGGCTTGAACTTTAGAAACAGGTCACTGGGTTATTCTCCTCTCCTCCCTACGGGAGGGACCGCCAGACGATATTCTGTCTTCTGTGGCGCATTGCGTAGTAACTGTAGAGGAGGCCGTTCGCGGGTCTCGATTGTCGCGCAAGCGCCCGTCGTTCGATCTGTTTGGCGTTTTGCTCTTCGCCGTTCTCGGTTTTCTGGTGATGGGCTACCATCCCGGACTTGAAGACGATGAAGTCTACCTATCCGCGGTCAAATCGGACCTGAACCCCGCGCTCTTCCCTCACGGCGCCAGTTTCTTCCGCATCCAACTGCAAGCCACTGTCTTCGATCAATGGATGGCGCATTTCGTCCGCTGGACTGGAATTCCGGTGGCCTGGGCGGAATTGATCTGGCAACTCGCCGGTCTGTTTCTGATTCTCTGGGCGATCAAGATGATCGCGAACCGGATCTTCGCCGACGAGACTGCGCAGTGGGGAGGCGTAGCCATGGTCGCCGCCATGTTCACGCTTCCGGTGGCGGGAACTGCGCTTTACATGGTCGACCAGCATCTGCATCCGCGAACGCTGGCGACGGCCATGATTCTGCTTGCAGTTTCGCGGATCCTCAATAGAAAAGTCTGGCAGGCCGTACCATTGCTCCTTTTGGCGGTTGTCTTGCACCCGCTCATGGCTGCCTTCGGGATCTCATTTTGTGCGTTCCTGGCGATCGCGCTAAGCGACTCTGTCTGGAATCGATTCGGGGTAATGCGGGCCTCGGCGGCGGCTTCGTTCTTGCCGCTCGGATGGGTCTTCGAGCCGCCGCAGCCGGGTTGGCGCACCGCTCTGAGAAACAAGCCCTACCTGTTCATTTCTCATTGGCCATGGTATGAGTGGCTGGGCACGCTTGCGCCTCTTGCTTTCTTCTTTGTGCTGTGGCGAATTTCCCTCAGTCGCAGACAAATTGTGCTGGCGCGCTTTGCCGCCGCCGTGTTTGCCTACGGTATATTCCAGCAGATTGTGGCTTTTGTAATGCTCTCCTCGCCAGCGCTTGTACGGCTAGTGCCATGGCAGCCCATGCGCTACCTTCATTTGCTCTACTTCTTCTTCGCGATGACCGCCGGATGCCTGCTGGGGAAATTCCTGCTGAAGCGAAGCATCTGGCGTTGGGCATTGTTCCTGCTGGTCTCGAATGGCTGCATGTTCGCGTCGCAGCGGGCGGGATTCAGCGGGAGCGAACACCTGGAACTGCCGGGGCGTGCGCCGGTGAACCCGTGGCTGCAGGCTTTTGCATGGATCCGCGAGAATACGCCGGAGAACGCGTATTTCGCGTTGGGCCCTTACTATCTGCGGGCACAAGGCGAGGATTATCACGGCTTTCGCGCCCTGGGCGAGCGCAGCCAGTTAGCCGATGCGGTAAAAGACGCGGCGGTGGTGACGCAGGTGCCGGAGTTAGGGCCGATTTGGCTGCGCCAGGTGCAGGCGCAACAAAGCTGGAACCACTTCAAGCTCCCGGATTTTGAACGGCTGAAGGCTGAATTCGGCGTCGATTGGGTGCTGGTTTACTATCCGCAGCCACCGGGACTTGCCTGCCGCTGGCATAATCAACTGCTGGCCGTGTGCCAAGTCCCGTAAGCACTCCATCGCTCTCGAAATGAGACTCAGGCTTTGCAGGTTGCGGCTCTATCCGCGAGAATGGTTAAGTCCCCAAATCACGGGTGCGGATACCTGTCATGCTCAACCTTACCCAGCGACTCATTCTCGGCTGCGTGCTCCTCGGCTGCCTCACGGTGGGCCTGGTGGCCGTCACGCACAGAGCGCTGGAGGCATCGGGGCAGCTTGAATTTGCTTTCTATGTGATTGTGGCGGCGTTGCTCGTGGAGGTAGCGACCGTTTTCTTTGTACTGCGGCCGCTCAACATGCTGGCTCGCGATGCGCAGCGCATCGCCCAGGGCAACCTGGAGCATCGCGTGGAGTGGAGCAGCCGCGACAGCTTTGGCGTGATCGCCAGCGAGTTGAGCCGGATCGCTGTCCGCCTGCGCGAGCTGCGCGATTCCGAGGCAGGCCGCAAGCAAATGGAGTTTCAGCTTTCGGACGCCGTACTGCAATCCATATTCGAACCCATCATCGTGACCGACGGCAAGGGACATGTGCTCAAGTTGAATCAATCGGCGGCTGAATTGTTGGGCGAAGCCGCGGGCGACCGCATGGCGCTGACGACCACTCCCGGTGGCGATAAGATCCTGAATGCGATTCGCGACGCTGTCTCGATGCAAAAGCCGGTTGCCGCCGAGGATGAAGCTTCGACATTGCCGATGCGAATCGGCAAGCAGGAGCGCAGCTTCAGGCTGCGCACCACACCCATGCGCGACTCGGAAGGCAGATTGCTGGGCGCGGTCACGACGCTTGAAGACGTGACCAGTTTGCAGGACACCGACCGCTTCAAGACGCAGTTCATCGCCGTTGCCAGCCGAAAGTTGCGTGACCCGCTGCTGCAACTGCGCCGCGGACTTTACGCGTTGGGGCGGGGGTTTGGCGGGGATATGACTCCCTTGCAGACGGAACTCGTGGATTCGGCCAGCGAGGAAGCTGAAAAGCTCGACGACCTGATGAGCGATCTGATCGATGTGGCCGAGTTGGACTCGGGCAAGCGCGAACTGAAGCTCGAGCGCGTGCGGCCATTGCCGATTTTGAACGAGGCGCGCGATCGCTATTGCGACGAAGCCGCCAAGAAGCACATCCGGCTGGAAGTGAGCGCTTACGCCGACTTGGCAGCAGTGCAGGCCGACCGCCGAGCGCTGCGCTCGATTCTCGACAATCTACTGTCGAACGCGATCCGCTTTACGCCGCAGGAAGGCGAGATTCTTCTGGCTGCGGAAGAGATCAAGCACTATGTGCAGTTCAGCGTGCGCGACACCGGACGCGGGATAGAAGCCGAGCGCCTCAGTTCGATCTTCGACCGCTTTAATACACTTTCTGAAAAAGGAACGGGGCTGGGGCTTGCGCTGGCCCGGCGATTAGTGGAATCGCTGGGTGGGCAAATCGCTGTTGAAAGCCGGCTCGGTCACGGATCGACATTTCGCTTCACGATTCCTGTAGCCGTGGTGGAGAGCGTCCACCATCCTGTCGAGGTGGGCTAAGCGATGGCCGAAATCAAGCTCGAAAAGGCCCAGGAACCCGCCAGGCTGCGCATTTATATCGGCGCCGCGCCCGGTGTGGGCAAAACCTACATCATGCTGAACGATGCCAACCTGATGAAGCAACAGCAAAGCATCGATGTCGTGATCGGATTGGTTGAGTCGCACGGCCGCAAAGATACCGAGGCGCAGATTCGCGACCTCGAAATCGTGCCGCAGAAGGTGATTCCCTATCGGGGCGTGAACCTGAAAGAGATGGACGTCGACGCCATCATGGCGCGCCATCCACAGACCGTGATCGTAGATGAGCTTGCTCACACCAACGTTCCGGGCAGCAAGAACCGCAAGCGCTACGAAGATGTGCTGGAGTTGTTGGACGCCGGCATCAACGTGATGACCGCCGTCAATATCCAGCATCTTGAAACACTTAATGACGCTGTCAACCGCTCCGCCAATACCACGATTCGCGAAACTGTTCCCGACAGCTTTTTCAAGCGCGCCGACGAGGTGGTGAACATCGATCTCACCGTCGACGAGCTGCGCAATCGTCTGCGCCAGGGAAAGATCTACGCGCCGGAAAAGGTGGAGCAATCACTCTCCAACTTTTTCCGCAAGGGCAACTTGAATATGTTGCGCGAGCTGGCGCTGCGCACCACAGCGGAACAGGTGAGCAACAGCGCCGCAGCATATCGGCGCACGCAAGGACTGGAGCAGGCGCCCATCCCCGAGAAAGTGATGGTCTGCTTGAGCACGCGGCCCGGCACGGAGCGGCTCTTGCGCGTGGGCGCGCGCATTGCCGGACGCCTCGCCAGCAATTGGTACGCGGTCTATGTGAATCCGCCTGACGATCGCGGGCACAGCGACCCTGAAGCGCACCAACGTCTTGAGGAGTACCAGAAGATGGCGCGCGATCTTGGCGCGCAGGTTGTTACACTCACCGACCGCAATGTTTCGGACGCGCTGATTCGCTTTGCGCAGCAGGAGAATATCTCGCACGTTGTCTTTGGCCAGTCGGCGCGGTCGCGCTGGGACATTCTCTGGCGCGGCTCGGTGCTCAACCGCTTTCTTTCTGAAGTGCGCGAAGTGACCGTGCAGGTGGTGCCGATGAACAAGCCGCTGCGGCGCCCTTAAGCCGCCTGACTGCTTACTCGCAGAAAACGCGAACTTTTGTCGCGTTTCCGTCTTTACCGTCCACATCCACGGTGAGGTCTTCGAGGTGGTCGATCAGTTCTTCGAGGTTTTCCGGCTTGATCTGCGACAGCGTCAGCGGCACGCCGTGGCGGCTAAGCGCTTCGTCCAGTTGCTCGTGCGCCTGCTGCGGAATCAGGCTGGCAAGCCGCACACCGGCGCGCAGCAACTGCATGGGAACACGCACGTTCACTGTCGTCGGTCCCTTCATTCCGGTCATGGATTCGTCGGCCTCGACCAGCACGCGCAGATACTTCGCACGAGTCTTGACGGTCGCGCCGTTTGCGCCCGCGGTGGTGGTGTAGGTTGCAGCGGTGACGGTGGAATCGGGCTCGAGCGCGGCCAGCAGCTTCTCGGCTTCATCGGCGGTGATCTTGCCCGCGGCGAGCAGTTCCAGGATTTGACGGCGATTCTCGTTCATACAATGTCTCCAAAAGGTTGAAGTGGCTAGAGGATGCGGACCACGACTTTTGCATCGTCTGTGGTGACACGGACGTGGGTGCCGGGCAGGCTGCAGACGAAGTCCCAGATCACCCTCATGGCATGCCAGGGGTTGATGCGCCCGGCCACTGCCAGTCCCAGGATGACAATCAGGATGATGGGCGAAAACAGAATGACGGGTATCCACAACAAAAACAAGGGGATCCAGAGCGGGATACACCGCCAGCGCGGAGTCTCGATGCGGACGATAGCGATATTCGGGGTCACTTGAGGGCCTCCAGTTCGCGGATCGCGTCGGCGGCGGAGATTTCGCCGTTTTTGAGGCGCTCCAGCACCTCGCCGCGCGAAGGGGTGGGGTTGTGATCGACATATTCAAGCTGGCCGGCAATGCGCGTAAGTCTCGCCTTGATCGTGGGATAGCTCACGCCGAAGGTCTGCTCCATGTCTTTGATGGTGCCGTGGGAGCGGAGAAAGGCCGTCACGAAGACCTGATCATCCAGGCTCAGGCGGGCCAGTTCGGGGAGGGTGAACTGGCCTTCGATGGCGATTCCCTTCTCCGGGATTCGAACGCGTTCGATGACGAGGGGCGAGCCCTGGGCGATGCGAAGCAGGTCCTGCCATTCGGAAGCGGGTTTGGGGTTGGTTGGCATACGGGATGATTGTGTTTCTCAATTACAATAGCTATATTTATTGACTTTCTTAATTCTGTCAAGCACTCTTTGTGAGTTTATTGCGATGTTTTTGATCCGAGGGTAGCGCCGCACGGAAAACCGGAAGAGAATGCGGTTGAAAGTCCATCCGCAAGCGATTGAGTCGTCATACGCTTACGAGACGGCGACTCAAATGTTCGCGAGAGGGGTTCGTGGAAAACGCCAAATGTTCCCTTGAATGGTTGTATTTTGGACCGATATGTAACCACGAGAGGTTGCATTTTTGCGAGGCAATGACGTCGCCAGGTGCCGTTCTTCATGCAAACGACACCATCGCAGGTTGCGAATCAGAGCAAAGCGCACCGTGTAATTTCGCGAAAGAGGCCTTAAACGCGTCTTACGAGCCTCAAAACGCGGATTGGCCCGGTTTTTTGACGTGTTCTGCAGCGGATTTCGCATCGGAGCGAGTGATATGCGATATCCCACCCTAGCAAAGCTAGGATGGGGCACCCGGCCGGAATGCGAGGAGTGGTTGAAATCGAGTCGGAGTGGACGGCAAGAACTCGGGGCCCACTGATCGCGATAAAGCCGCGATGAATGGGGACAGACCTACTTATTACGGACCCAATTATTTGCGAAGCTCAGGCGGGAGGCTGGATCGGTGAGTGGGACACCTGATTCAGGATGACAGAACAAGAGCAAGAAGCGATTGCAGGTGGATTGATCGCGGCGTTGCCGCATGCTTTGTTGCTGGAAAATTGAATGCGACGCAGGCCCCAGGCTTGTGCAGCGGGGCTAACTTCTCGCGCCCGCTGACGCGGTCCGGGTCTGGGCTCGACGAGGTTATCGCGATTGCGCGAGCTCAACCTCGGCAACTGCGGATGCCAACCCGGGCGAAGACTTTCCGCGGCCGGGAGGGTAAGCTGGAACTCCAGCTTGAAACACCTTCGGTGCGATCTTGCGAGCAAAGCCCCGAGCAATTTGTGTCAACGCCCATTTAATCAAGAGTCCCGCCGACACCTCGTACCCTAAAGCAGCACGCACGGCATTCCGCGCGTCGTCGTAGCGCCCACGCTCCAGATACCAATTTGCCCAGGCACTGTGCACACACCGCAAATTGTGGAGGACCGTCTTCCTCGCACCTGCCGGGAGCTTCGAATCCAATTTCAACCATTTCTCCTGTATCGCCTGCCAGCCGCATAGGCGCACCTCGTTACGGTCCCATGGGCGGCATTGCGATCCTTCGGGCGAACTACTTTGATCGATTCGGCACAGCAGCTTATTTACGTAACAGAAGGGCGTGACGAGCGATAAACGAAGAAGAAAATCGTGGTCCTCTGCGAACCGGATATGAGGCTCAAACCATCCCGCCTTTTTAGCGACGCCGGAGTGAACCAGGAGCGTGCTGACGCAAAAGGGATCGCGCATCTTCACCAGGCTCTCGACCGCGTCATGGTCCAGCCCCATCATCCCCTCGTAGCCCCTGCCGCCACGCTGAAAGCCTGTTGTACCCACGCCTCGGTCATCAACCCACTGTGCGTCTGTTATGCAGGCCCCACTCTCGCCTGCAAATCGCTCGATCGCCTTCACCTGCAGGTCGAGCTTTTCCGGAAACCAGAGATCATCCGAGTCCAAAAATGCTATCCACTCTCCGCGAGCCGCTTCAACCCCCTTGTTTCGAGCCGCACTCTGCCCCTGATTCGGTTGAAAAATATAGCGAACCTGATTTCCTCCGTTGCTCCTCGCGCCGAGAAACTCCCGAAGAACGCTCTCCGTTGCATCGGTGGATCCGTCGTCGACCACAATGACTTCGAACTTGCGGTAAGTCTGCGCGAGAACGCTCTTCAACGCAGCCCGCACTTGCCCCGCGCGATTGAAAGTTGGGATCACGACGGATACAAACGGCTTCTTACTCACTGGATGGTGTCTCCGATTGGTCTTCAGTTTTCCAACGGCTCTGGATGATGCCTCTGGTTCCCTGACCCGGTTCTGCAACAGACACTGCTGCGAAACCGGTTAAGCGACAGCGGCAGCCAAAAATGGGATTCCTGTGAACATTTTAATTGGTTACAAGGGCCGGCTTAATGACACTTCGGCATGATTGAATGACACTTCGGCGCTATTCGTTGAGCTTGCCAGGCCCGTGTTTGCGGTTTGGCGGTTCCCCGGGTCTCAGGATCGAAACTCGGGGCACTCGATGGCGTCGATCGTGCCTTGTGGGACCGGGCCGGGTTAAAATGTCTGGGTCCGTTGCCAGCGTGCGAATTGGTTTTGGATGAAGAGGGCCCCCCATGAAACCTCCAAGCCTCGCTTGCGGGATGCTTCTGGCGACAATTATTCTCGTCACGGTTCGTGCCAATGCTGCTCCAGTCCACCTCTTCTGCAAGCAGAGGGGCCAAGACAGCGTGGCTCGCCAGGCGACCGTCGACGAAACCCTTCAAACTGCATTTTTCGGGACAGACGCCGCTGCACACGCGAACTTCAGCGAAACGAACATCAAGTGGTCTGGCATGTACGATGGGGGACCTAATTCTTTCGAATCCTATAAGGCCTCTTTTGTTCTTGACCGCGTCACCGGGGTCCTGGATGTGCACTACGCCGAGAGTTTCGATTATTCATCCGAAGCTGAATTTGAGTGCAATGTCTCGATAACCAAGTTCTAGGCGGTTCGTCGTTCAGCACCGCGTTCCGGATTCTGCCAGGCTTGGATTCTCCGAGGCTACAAATGGCGGCGATGCTCTTCAGTGCCACATTCCGCGCTGCGGAGGGTGCACCTGGCCCATTACGAAAAATGCAGCCGCTGCGCTCGTTGGCGCCATAAGTGACGCCGGGGTGAACAACGAGACGTACATCGCTGCCTTGATGCCTGAGACGATTGTCAATGGCGGGGTGGACACGATCGCCTCGCAACTTCTCGAACCCGCCCAATACATCGCCAACGATCAATACGTTCAAAACCTGATTACCGGAAAAGAGGGCGGCGAGTTCGGCCCCGACGTCCAGGTCTGCGACCATGACAACTGGTCTCTTTTCTCTGCCCCGCGAACACTGACGACGAATCACTTAAAATAGAACCGTCACCATGTCCAATATCCTTGAACATCTTCCCATCGGCGAAAAAGTCGGCATCGCCTTCTCCGGCGGGCTCGATACCAGCGCAGCGATTCACTGGATGAAGCTGAAAGGCGCCGTGCCCTATGCCTACACCGCCAACCTCGGACAGCCCGACGAATCCGACTACGACGCGATTCCGAAAAAAGCTCTCGAGTACGGCGCCGCGAAAGCGCGCCTCATCGATTGCCGCGGCCCGCTCGTCCGTGAAGGCCTGGCCGCTCTGCAGGCGGGAGCTTTTCACATCACCACCGCGGGCGTGGCCTACTTCAACACAACGCCCATCGGCCGCGCCGTTACCGGCACCATGCTGGTCAGCGCCATGAAAGAAGACGACGTCGGCATCTGGGGCGATGGCTCGACCTTCAAGGGCAACGACATCGAGCGCTTCTACCGCTACGGCCTGCTCGTTAATCCCGATCTCAAGATCTACAAGCCCTGGCTCGATGTGGCTTTTATCGACGAGCTCGGCGGACGTGCCGAAATGTCCGCCTTCATGCAGAAATCCGGCTTCGAATACAAGATGAAGGCCGAGAAGGCCTACTCGACTGATTCCAACATCCTGGGCGCAACGCACGAAGCAAAGGATCTGGAACTGCTCAGCTCCAGCATTCGCATCGTCGAGCCCATCATGGGCGTTGCCTTCTGGCGCGACGACGTCGCCGTCAAGCCCGAAGAAGTCACCATTCGCTTTCACGAAGGCTGGCCTGTCGCGCTTAACGGAGTCGAGTTCCCCGATCCTATCGAGCTGATCTCTGAAGCCAATCGCATCGGCGGGCGTCACGGGATGGGCATGAGCGACCAGATTGAGAATCGCATCATCGAGGCCAAAAGCCGCGGCATCTACGAGGCTCCCGGAATGGCTCTGCTTTACATTGCCTACGAGCGGCTCATCACCGGCATCCACAATGAAGACACCATCGAGCAGTATCGCGAAAACGGCCGCAAGCTTGGCCGCCTGCTCTATCAGGGTCGCTGGTTCGATTCGCAGGCCATCATGCTCCGCGAAGGCGCACAGCGCTGGGTCGCCAAGCCACTCACCGGCGAAGTCACACTCGAACTGCGGCGCGGCAATGACTACTCCATTCTCAACACGGAGTCGCCGAACCTCACCTTCAAGCCCGAGCGGCTCTCGATGGAAAAGACCGATTCAGCTTTCTCGCCCAGGGATCGAATCGGACAGCTCACCATGCGTAACCTGGACATCACCGATACACGCGACAAGCTGCTCACTTACGCGAAGTCCGGGCTGCTGGCGGCAAGCGGCGAAATGAATATTCCGCAGCTCAAGAGCGGCGACGACAAGAAGTAAGTCATAAGACACACCAGAAATGGGTGCCCCGGGTCTCGCTTCTGAGACCTGGGATTCGCAGTCACTCCGTTCGTGGGGCTCTTCACCAAAACGGGTGCCCCATCCTAAGCGCGCCTTTTGCGTTTAGGGTGGGCCGCCATGCCGGCTTGCTAACCTGGTGATGCGTTGGCTGGCCGGATCACTTCTCGCACACGCACTCGGAAAACGCCGCTGCCTCATCATTCTTCATCGCACAAACATATTGCGGCCAGAAGAGATTAAGCTCGCGCATCGGCTGCCCCACATCGTAGTTGTGGATGTAACTTTCGCTCTCGCTGCTCTGCGCGCCGCGATCGGCTGCGAACCGCCCGATCAGATCCTGCACCGTCGCGGCCGAGAACGAAGGCTCGTTGTACGTTTTCGCAAAATCGTATTCCTCTGTCCATGACGTGCCGGCGCCCGTTTTGTCCGACGCCGCAATCACGCGATAATCTTTCATTGTCGCCGTCGCCGGATCAATCGTCGCCACCGTGAAGGCGGGGTTGTTCCCGTCGACCGGTGAAATCGACGGCACCATCTTCACCACAACACCTTCCGCTGCCGCAGCCTCTTGCTTCGGCTTGAGCAGACGCATCTCGTCCATATGCGTGTGCGCAAAAATCGCCAGCCGGATCACATCCCCATACTTCGCCATCTCCTCGGGCAGCGCCTCCGACGACAGGAACATCGTGGGCTTATTTCCCGCGCAAATATCTTTTCCCTTGGTCGCCGTCGAGTATGGATCCACTCCCGGCGGAATGTGCGCCATCACCCAGACCTTCTCATTCCGTTTCCGCGCCTCGTTCAGTTGCTGCTCCAGCCACGCAATCTGCTCCGCAGCGGGCGCCGGATCGTCCCTTCCGCTGCATGTCTTATATCTCCGTGACATGAATAGATCGTTTAGCACGAGCAATTGCGTGCGCTCCATGGGCGCTGGAAGCATCACGCTGTAATAGCCGGCCGCCGCAAAGGTCCGTTCCGCCTGCGCCTTCTCGCCACGGGCAAGCCCCTGCGTAAACACTCTCGCCTCCGTGGACAAAAACTCTCCGGCGGCATCCAGTTGATAGTCGCCGCAATCGGAATCGTTATTTCCCAGAGCTGCAAACACCGGCACACCCGGCATCGCCTCGCGCAACGAACCAATCACATACTCCACTGTCTTTTCCGCAAAACTCCGGTATTCGCCTGGCTTTGCGTTTGGCAAAAGCTTTGCAAACTTGCAACTGAAAGCGTGCGCCATCAAATCTCCACTCACGATGACGAACTTAGCGCGACTTGCATCCTCGCGCATGGCTCGCAAGCTCGATTCAAGCAGCACTTCCGATGTATCTACGCCCTTGGCGTGGCATGTTTCTTGCAGCTCCGCGAATCGCCCTTCCCGATCGGCGGATTCCGGCGCAGCAAGAATTGTCTTCCACTCCCCCACCGGCGCAGCGGCCAGTTCTTTGGCCTTTGCCGGATCCCAGAACGGCTCAAAATGAATGTCGCTTACAAACAGCGCCTGCACGGTTTGCGCATGCGATCTTACCGACGCCTTCGCACTCTGCGCATACACGACCGAACTCACTGCAACCCAACATCCCATCAAAACGCAGGCGATGGCAGCATCTCGCGGCACACCTGTCCTCAACCCTCGTCCCATGAAATCTCCTTGTTGGCCGGGTTTCATCGCCTCAAAGCGAGCTTCGCTTAGAATAACCCGGCCGACTCGCTGCGACGCTCGCCCGCTGAGTTGCCGTTTTGTGCTATACGTTTCCACATGACCAAGTTGGCCATTTCTCCTCTTGTTTTCGCTCCCATCCTCGTTGCTGCTGCAACCATTCTCCATGGCCAAGCCCTCGCTCCCACCCCGCCCATGGGCTGGAACAGTTGGGATTCCTACGGCTTCACGATCAACGAAGATCAGTTCAAAGAAAATGCCAAGGTCATGGCCTCGCTGGAAGAATACGGATGGAAATACGTCGTCATCGATGAAGGCTGGTATATGGCCAACCCCGCCGGCAAAACCCTCGAACAGCGACAATACGCCTGGAGCGCCAACGGCCTGCTGATTCCCGTTCCCGATCGTTTTCCTTCGGGCGGAAACGGCGCAGGCTTTCGGCCGCTCGCCGATTGGGTCCATGCCCAGGGGCTCAAGTTCGGCATTCACATTGTTCGCGGCATTCCGCGCCAGGTGGTGGCCGCGAATCTCCCCATTGCCGGCACTTCATTCCACGCCGCTGACGCCGCCGACCTCACCTCTCCCTGCCCCTGGGACGAAGGCAACTGGGGAGTCAAAGACAATGCCGCCGGTCAGGCATACTACGATTCCATGCTGCAGCTCTACGCCTCATGGGGCGTGGACTTTCTCAAGGTTGACTGCATTGCCACTCACCCTTATCGCCCCACAGAGATTCGTCAAATCGCTGCAGCCATTCACAAAACCGGCCGTCCAATCGTCCTCAGCCTTTCGCCCGGCCCCACCGCTCTCGACGACGCAACAGAAGTCGCTAAATATGCACAAATGTGGCGTATCGCCAACGACCACTGGGATGGCTGGACCTTCCACGAGCAGCCCTATGGCGACGAGTTTCCGTTCGGCCTGAAAAGCGAATTCGATCGGCTCGCGCAGTGGTTTACCTACACTGGCCCAGGCAGTTGGCCCGACGCCGATATGCTTCCCGAGGGCTGGCTCGGACCGAGCCCCGGCTGGGGTCCGCCGCGCCAATCGCACCTTACCCCCGACGAACAGCGGACCGAGTTCACGCTCTGGTGCGTCGCCCGCTCGCCGCTCATCTTTGGCGGCAATCTCACCAGGCTCGATGCGCTGTCGCGTTCGCTGCTCACGAACCAGACATTGATCTTCATCGACCAGAACGCCAGCTACAGCCGGCCCGTTGACCCCACCAGCCTCGGCCCCGGCTTTGACGACGCCCGCATCTGGCGTGCGACCATCGCGGAGCCCGGCGCCCGCGGCTACGACGAGTACTTTGCCTTTTTCAACCTGGCTGACAACCCAGTCACGCTGCACACTACGTGGAAGCAGCTTGGCCTCGACGGCGCAAAGCACACCGCGCACAATGTCTGGGATGACTCCACAACGAAGGATTCGAAAGAAATTGCTGTAACTTTAGCGCCCCACGGCAGCACCTTGTTCGAGGTGCATTGACAGGCTCGAAACACCTGACGCGCGCCGCGTAGTAATCTCGCTCTGTCGCCGCGACGAGCTTGCACAAAGGTGTTAGCTCGCTGTTCCCGCTTTGTGTGCGAAACTATTCTGTCTGCGAAGTGCGCCCTTGCCGGCGTGCTCTCCGGCAGAGGCAAGTCATGCCCATTCTTCGTTCCGCCTTTATTTCACTTTCTCACAATCGTTCGCTCCGTCATTTCTTCGAACATTCCAGCCTGGGAACCCGCCTCAACAAACGCTTCATCGCAGGCATGCGCATCGAAGACGCACTTCGCGTCGCCGAAGCCGTCAATCGCCAGGGCATCGCCGTTTCCCTCGACTCGCTCGGCGAAAGTGTGAGCTCTGCAAATGAAGCGCATCGCGCGGCCGAGGTCTATCACCAACTACTCGATTTGATCGCCGCGAGGCGCCTCAACGCGAATGTGAGCCTCAAACTCACACAGATGGGGCTGCGGATCGCAGACGCGCAGTCGCCCCAATTAGCCGAATCCATCGTTGGCGATCTTGTTCAGCATGCGCAATCGACCGGCAACTTCGTTCGCGTTGACATGGAAGGCTCGCAGCTTACACAGGTCACGCTCGATATCGTGCGCCGCATTCATGCGCGCTCCGGCATGCGCGGAGCCGTTGGCATCGTGATCCAAGCCTATCTTTATCGTTCCCAGGCCGACGTCGAACAATTGCTCGCCGATGGCATCCGTATCCGGTTGTGCAAAGGCGCCTACGACGAGCCCGATGCGGTGGCCTTTCCCCGAAAAGCCGAAGTGGACAAGAATTTTCTCGCCATGAGCAGAATGCTCCTCGACAGCCCCGCATATCATGCTCTGGCTACCCACGACGGCGCGATCATCGATGCCATCAAGGCGCACGCAGCAAGTCGAGGAATCGACCCGGCTAATTTTGAATTTCAGATGTTATATGGGGTGCGCCGCGATTTGCAGCGCAAGCTTGTCGCCGAGGGCTACAAGGTTCGCGTCTATGTCCCCTTTGGGACGGAGTGGTACCCCTACTTTATGCGTCGTCTGGCCGAACGCCCAGCCAACATCGTTTTCCTCGCCAGAAACTTCTTTCGCTCCTAACTACACAGCGAGAAACGCGGTGGTTAGCCCTAGGTGGTATCCACATATAGGGATGTGCGACGTTGTGGGCGAAAATTGTGTGAGACGAGGCGGAGAACGATCCGCCGCGGCGGATGACGGGCCCACAGCCTAGGACGAGTCGCCGCGGCGACAAGTATCACGCGGTTTTCGCCGCAACCCTCCGGGCCGGGGCCGATTTTCCCGATTTCGTTGTCGCTCCTCGCTAGGAGACACCCGGTATCCGTCACTCGTCGCTTCTGGAACTCGGAAAAATCCGCTCCCGGCGACACGCACCCCTATATGTGGATACAGCCTAGTCCGCGCGCATGGTGCGTTTTGCGCCTTTTCTCTTCTGAAGCATCATGTTCGTTGCGCAGGTCCTGCATCGCCAGGGGTAGAAGCCAAAAATCGGGTAGAAATTCTTTTGCAGGAAGCCTTCGCGGAAGACCCGGTGCACCCGATCGCTGCCGCAAAACCGGCAAATCACCTGACCCCGCACCTTTCTTCTTTGAGTGAAATTCTCTCTCACTCTCTGCTCTACACTTTCTTCTTGCATGGTCTTCCTCAAGATCGCCTGCCCTCCTTTCCCGGACCACACAACCTCACGAAAGTTGAACTCAGCTCCGAAGATTGCACAGCCCCAGCCGGTCGCAGCACAAAGCAGCCGATGGTTGAAGTTATCTTCAGATCACGCTGATATTAAACCGGAGAATCCGATGCTGGGAAGGGCAATCATTGAAAAGCAAAGTGCGGAGTAACATCCCTGAGATAACCGGGGTAAGTGCCGTCGGGGTATTTCAATCTCGAGCGCCTGTGGAGTTACCCTCAAGCCTGCTCAGACCCTGTCGCGCCAGATCGGCAATCGCTTTAGCCAGTATCGGCGACTCATTCAGCGACTCGGGCCTTTCGAGGCGAACTCCCAGCTTTGAGGCATATTCGCGAAACGCAATGTCCACGTCATAGAGGATCTCCACATGATCGCAGAGGAATCCGATCGGCTGCAGGACCAGGGCTGTCACGCCATCGGCTGCAATCTTGTCGAGAGTCTCCTCCACACTTGGACCCAGCCACGGTCCTCCACTCGCGCCTTGACTCTGGAACGCGAACCACCACCTCGGGATCTCCTTTACTCGCTCCGCTACAAGCTCAGCCGTATGCCGCGCCTCATCCGCATACGGATCGGCGCCCTGCCCCGGCCAAAGTCTCGGCCCTTGATCCTCGGAACGCGGAGCTTCCACGGTTCGCGTCGGTACGCTATGCGCGGTGAACAAAACCGGCACCGGCTCGCCGACTTCTTTACTCAGCTTGGCCAATGCGGGTCGCAGCCTTTCGGAAAACGCGTCGGCCAGCAAAGGGTGCTGCGCCCATCCTTCTGTAAAGACGATCCGCTGTCCCCTCGCCTCAGCTTCCACCGCCCGGCGGTAAAGCCCTACGCTTGTCCGTGAGTTCTGCGGGGCCATGCAGATGACCGCGGCTTCTTCAACGCCATCGGTGCGCATTCTACGCACCACTTCGGGAATATAGGGCATCCAGTTCCGCATGCCCACATACACGGGAATTGACTCGCCGCCCGCCGCGAGTTCCGCCTCCACCAGCCGGGCCTGCGCAAAGGTAATTTCCGTCAGAGGACTATGCCCGATCAGCGCATACCGGTGTTGAATCTCCTCCACCACGGTTTGCGGCACCGGCCGCCCGCTCACCACGTTGCGCAAATACTCAGGAATCTGCTCCACCGTCTCCGGCGTCCCATGCGCCAGCAACAGCACCGCACGTTTATGCATGCGCATTCTCCAGGCGGAATTCGCGCACCATCTTCACCACCGCCTGCACATTCTCCACTGGAGTACCCGGCACAATCCCATGCCCGAGATTAAAAATGTGCCCTGCGCGCCCATTCGCACTGCACAAAATCTCCTTCACGCGAACCTCCAAAAGCTCGAGCGGCGCAAACAACGTGATCGGATCCAGATTTCCCTGCACCGCGTGTTCGTACCCCGCTGCGCGCCAACCCTCATCGAGAGGCTGCCGCCAGTCCAGTCCGATCACATCGGCGCCCGTCTTCGCCATCTGTCCCAGGAGGCCGGCCGTCTCTACGCCGAAGTAAATTACGGGCACGCCCATCGCCTGCACGGCCCTCACCAGGCGTTTCGACGCCTCAAAGGCGTATTCCCGGTAGTCGGTGAGGGAAAGAGATCCGACCCAGCTATCAAAAATCTGGATCACGTCCGCGCCAGCCTGCACCTGCAGCCTGCAATACTCCACAAGCACTGCGACCAACTTATCCAAAAGGCTGCGCCACGCGATGGAGTCGCGATACATCATCTGCTTTGTGTAAAGGTAATTCCGCGACCCTCCGCCCTCGATCATGTAACTCGCCAGAGTAAATGGCGCTCCGCAAAATCCGATCACGCCCAACCGGTCGCGAAAATGCGCTGCTACATTCTCAATCGCGCGCGCCACATAGGCCAACTCGCCGGCACGGTCCGTCCGCAGGGCCCGCACATCCTCTGCATTGCGCACGGGCTTGTGCACCACCGGCCCCTCACCTGCCGCGAACTCAAAGTCGAGCCCCATGGGCTCCAGGGGCAACAGAAGATCTGCGAAGATAATCGCCGCATCGACCCCTAGCTTCTCTGCCGCTGTAATTGTTACCTCGGCAGCCAGCTCCGGCTTCTTGCATATCTCCACCAGCGAGTGGTGCGCGCGCACATCGCGGTATTCCTGCATATATCTGCCGGCCTGACGCAGAAACCATACCGGCGTCCGGTCCACCGGCTTTCGCAGGCACGCCCGAATAAACCGGCTGCCGTCGAGAATTGTCCCGGCTGCTGCCGAGCCTTCGTCAATGGGATCCATATAGAAATCATTCTACCGGGCCGCATGAATGCCGGGCCTCTGACAAATCTCATGTCTCCCGTCCAGCCAGTCCTGTATGATTACGCTGCCACAGGACTTGCTCTTCCTTCTTGGCGTAAGACACCAACCGGAGTCTCGCCATGACATTTGTTCGCTTCCCTTCGAAGCTTGCCGCTTCTCTATCGCTCATCGCTTTGGCAGTGCCAGCCCTGGCCCAGTTGCCCTCCATCGCGCCGCCTTCGCAATCTCTCAGAATCAACGTCCAAGTCGACACAAAATCCGGCCAGCCTGTCACCAACCTTCAACAGCAGGACTTTACGCTCCTCGATAACAAGGCGCCGCGTCCCATTACCTCATTCAAGATTGTGAGCGCGGCCCAGGAGCCGGTTCACGTCATCCTCTTCCTCGATGCAGTGAACACACCCTATTCGCTCCTGGGCTACGCGCGGAATAATGTTCAGACGTTTCTGAAATTGAATGAAGGCAAACTCAAATATCCCACCGCAATCGCATTTCTGACCGATCAAGGCGCGCAGATTCTCAACGGCTTCTCGACCGACGGCAACGCTCTCAACGATGCTCTCGAACACCATCAGACCGGGCTGCGCGAGATTAACCGCTCTTCCGAGTGGAGTGGACCCGAGCGCCTGCAGATCTGTCTTGAGGCTTTCCATCAGCTCCTGGGGTATGCTGCGAACCTTCCGGGCCGCAAATTGGTTCTCTGGATCTCGCCGGGCTGGCCCCTCGTTTCAGGCCCTCGTGTTTATCTCAGTGCGAGAGACGCGCAACAAATCTTCGGAGATGTTGTTTCCGCTTACACACAGTTTCGGCAGGCCGATATGACTCTCTATAATGTCAACCCGGTTGGAGTTGGGGAATCGCTCGGTCGCGCCGACTACTTTGAAGCGTTTCTGAAAGGTGTTGCCAAGCCGAATGACGTACAGCTCGGCGATCTCGGCGTCCAGGTCCTATCCATCCATAGCGGCGGCCTGGCAATCGAGTCGAACAGCGATATTTCCGGGATGATTCAAAAGTGTCTTGCAGATGCGCACTCCTGGTATGAAATCACCTTCGACCCTTCGCCCGCCGACAAGCCGAACGAATACCACCACATTGACATCAGGCTCGATCAGCGCGATCTCACGGCTCGCACCCTCGACGGTTACTACGCAAACGTGCAGCTTATTGAACCTCGCCGCTAAGGCGACTCAACCACAATTCCTTCGCTCAGGGTGAACATGCCGTAGTACCATTTCTTTTCATATGAAAAACCCACTGAAGATTGTTGCGGTCGCCGGCATAGTTCTGGGCGCTGTGCTGGGCATGGCCGGCACTATGGTGGCGGCGCAGAATGTGCGTGCGATCATGTGGGCGATCGACGGCACAGCCTTGATTGTCGCGACCTCGATCCTTGCCCTGATGTATTTCAGAAAAGGCTGCGATGGCATCGCCGCCGGCTTTTTGGTCTACGCAATTGGCGAGGCGGTGATGCTGGGCGGAACGGCGAGCAGCCTCGAGGCCAGCATTCCTTCGTTCGCGGCCGGCACGGCCCTGTGGTCCGCAGGCCTGCTGCTTGTCAGCGCGCCGAACACGTTCGTCATCTGGACGCGCTTCGCGGGGCTGATCAGCGCGATTCTTTTCGCAATCACTTCGGCAAGAATCTTCCTGGGAGAGCAGATCACGCCGGTCGCCAAGCCATTGCCTTATTACGCGTACCCGTTTCTCGTACTCACGTTTATCGGGTGGATTTATACGCTGCTGAAGAAGACCGACTGAGAGTTTTCACGAGATGGATTACCATTCTCAGTTCCCTCGGTCCCTTGTTCCCTTCGTCCCGGCATTGTTCATCGCCAGCGGAAGATGCGAAGCGATACCGCAAACGGGAGCACGAACCATACCAGCAAAATCGCCATCGGTTCCCACATCCGGCCCAGGGAAACTCCCTCAAGCATGTTCCCGCGCATGGCGTTGATGGCGGCCGTCAACGGCAGTGCTTGAATCAGCGGCTGAACCGTCGCGGGAAAACGGGACGCCGAAAAAAAGACTCCCGACAGAATCCACATGGGAAACATCACCAGGTTCATCAGACCGCTCACCGCTTCCATTGTTTTCGCACGCGATGCCACCAGCAGGCCCAGCGCGCTAAAGGTGAGCGACGTAAGCACACACACCGCTGCGAGTTCCCACAACGGCCCACGAAACGGCACGCCAAACACCAGCCAAGCGAACCCGAGAAACACTGCGACCTCAATCCCCAACATGATTAGCCGCGACAGCAGGTATCCCGCGAGGTACTGCCACTTCGGCATGGGCGAGGCCACCATCCGCTTGAGAAGTTTCTTCTGGCGCCCATCCACGATGGCGAAGCCAAGGCCCCACATCGCCGAACCCATAAGGTTCATCCCCAGCAGTCCAGGCACGACGAAATCAATGTAGCGCGAACCTTTTTCGCGCACGAGTTCGTTCTGAGCCGCCACTACATCGCGTCGCCCAGCCGCCATCTCGATGGCGCCATCGGCAATCATGCGCGCGGTTCTTGCATCGGGATTGGTGTTATCGTACCGGTACACCACCTCATTTCCGTTCTGCTCTGCCAGCAGAACGATCTTGCCCACGGCGAGCGCGTGCAGTCCTTCGCTCTCGTCCATCTCCGTCGCGTTCAGTCCCTTATCTGCGGCCAGTGCATGCGCCAGTTGCGGCGTCGTGGCGCCCACCGGAAGCACTTCCGGCGGGCGATTCCGGAAGGCGATCCCCAGGCCTACAGCCAGCAGAATTGGAAATACAAATATCCAGAAGATTGCCTCCGGCTCGCGCAGCGTCAGCTTCAGCCGCGTCATCGTCATCTGATAGAGACTGCTGTATTCCAGGCTCATCTTTTGCCGGCTACTCATCGCGCAAGTTCCTTCCCGTCAGCCTTACAAACACATCCTCGAGCGTTGCCGAGTGCGTCCGGAACTCGCTCAAGTGCAGTCCCTGCTCCTCAAGCGCGGCAAAGATCCGCGGCACCGTGGTGTGCGACTCGCTCACTGAAAGCTGGTGCAGGTGGTCATCCTGCCGATGCGACTGCACGCCGGGGATCGCGATCAGCGCTCCGATATCCAATGGCGAATCTAGTGCCGCACCGGGTATCCCAGGTCTCGATTCTGAAACCTGGGAATTTATGGCAAATTCCACAATGTCCTCGCCGCCAACCGTCGCAATCAGTTCCTTTGGCGTACCCAGCGCGATCACATGTCCGTGATCCATGATCGCCACGCGGTCGCAGAGCCGCTCCGCTTCCTCCATGTAGTGGGTGGTCAGAATAATCGTGTGCCCCGCCTGCTTCAGCCCTTCCACCAGGTCCCACAGGTGCCGCCGCGCCTGGGGATCGAGCCCCGTCGTTGGCTCATCCAGAAACAGCAGCTCCGGATCGCCTACCAGGGCCGTTGCCATCGCCAGCCTCTGTTTCTGCCCGCCGCTCAATCCTCCCACGCGCGCTCTTCGCTTCTCTTCAAGCTGCGCCAGTTTGATGGACTCATCAACCGAGATGCCGCGCCGGTAAAAACTACGGAAGAGCCGCAGAACCTCTTCCACGGTCAACTTTTCGGGGAACTGGGTTTCCTGCAGTTGAATCCCGATCCGCTGCCGCAGCTCGTCCGCACCCGTCCGCCAATTCAGGCCCAGCAGTTCAACGATCCCTTCGTCCTGCGGCGTGAGTCCCTCGCAAATTTCGATGGTCGTGGTCTTTCCTGCCCCGTTCGGTCCCAGCAAGCCAAAGCACTCACCCGCCCGGACCTCGAGGTCGATGCCGTCAACCGCCCGCACCTCTCCGAAGGCTTTCTTCAGTCCGCGGATGCTCAAGGCGGTGCCGGAGCCCTCCGGTAAACCAGGAGACGAAACTGCAGATCTGTTCCCGATTTCATCCACCGACCTAGACTACCGTATCTTTCACTCTTCCATGTCAAGGCCAGTTCCGGAATGAGGACCGTTCAATAACGGGATTGTGGACAAAAGATTATGTGCATTTGACGCAGTTTTCATGCTCGAGACTCTGGATCAGTCCTATGGTTATTCCATCGGCGCGCAACCCTGTGTCTCGACCCCCAGTGTTCCGCCCATCGTTATGGATAACCTGCAAGCGAGGTGAATCATGGTAGCCCCTGCTCTTCCCGATCTCGGCCCGGAAGGATCTTTAAAAATCCAAAGAACCGCAGCCGGATCCGACGCCCTGGCGCATTCATTTCTCGACAACCTATTTTTCGTACAGGGACGCTCGCGCGACCGCGCTACTTACAACGACCTCTACATGGCCCTCGCGCACACGGTCCGCGACCGCCTGGTCGAGCGCTGGATCGAGACTGTACTTAACTACCGAGCACAGGATGTTCGCGTCGTCTGCTATCTCTCCGCCGAATTTCTCACCGGCCCGCATCTCGCCAACAATTTAATCAACCTCGGCATTTACGACGAAGCCGAAGAAGCGATGCGCAAGCTCGGCCTTGACCTGGAAACGCTGATCGAGCAGGAGGCCGAACCTGGTCTGGGCAATGGCGGGTTGGGCCGGCTTGCCTCGTGCTTTATGGATTCTCTCGCCACCCTCGACATTCCCGCCATCGGCTACGGCATTCGCTATGAATACGGCATCTTCGATCAGGAGATTCGCGACGGCTGGCAGGTAGAAGCCACAGACAAGTGGCTGCGTCTTGGCAATCCCTGGGCGCTCGAACGCCCCGAAGACGCCTTTGAAGTCGGATTGGGCGGCCACACGGAGAGACTCCCCGATGAATCCGGCCATTTCCGCGTCCGCTGGATTCCGCGAAAAACTCGTCCGCGGCATTCCCAACGACACGCCGATCCTCGGCTACCGCACCAACACCGCCAACACGATGCGTCTATGGTCCGCGCAGGCCGTCGAGTCGTTCAATTTCTCGAGCTTCAACACCGGCGATTTTTTTGCGGCGGTCCACGACAAGGTCGATTCGGAAAACATCTCCAAAATTCTTTATCCGAACGACGAACAAATCCAGGGCAAGCAATTGCGGTTGGAACAGCAGTTCTTCTTTGTCTCCTGCTCGCTGCAGCACATCGTCAAGATTCAAAAGCCACAGGATCGTCCACTGGCCGACCTGCACCGTACCTTCAGCATCCAGTTAAACGACACCCATCCCGCCATCGCCGTTGCCGAACTCATGCGTCTTTTGGTCGATGAGAACCAGATGGACTGGGACTTGGCCTGGAATGTCACCACGCACACACTCTCCTACACAAACCACACTCTGATGCCCGAGGCTCTCGAGAAATGGCCGATTCCGCTCTTCGGTGCGATGCTGCCACGCCATCTTGAGATCATTGAAGAGATTAATCGCCGCCACCTCGACGAAGTCCGTTCCCGCTACCCGGGAGACGAAGAACGTGTCCAGCGCCTCTCCATCATTGACAACTCAGGCGAGCGCTATGTGCGCATGGCTCATCTGGCTACGCTGGGCAGCCATGCTGTCAACGGCGTCGCCGAGCTGCACACCGAATTGCTGAAAACGCACGTACTGCGCGATTTTTTCGAACTTACTCCCGAGAAATTTTCAAATAAAACCAACGGCGTGACGCCGCGCCGCTGGATGGTACTTGCCAATCCTCGACTTGCGCATCTGCTGACCTCTCGTCTGGGCCACAGTTGGATTCACGACCTGGAAAAACTACGGAGACTGGAACACTCATATCGACGACCCGGACCTCAGCACGCGAATGGCGCGCAATCAAGCACCACAACAAGCAACGGCTGGCCGCCTTCATCTACCAAACGCTGGGATTCACCGTCGATGCCCGATTCCATGTTCGATGTGCTCGTCAAACGCATGCATGAGTACAAGCGCCAGCACCTGAAGATTCTGCACATTCTCACGCTTTATAAGCGCATCCAGCACAACCCCGACGTTTCGATATCCCGCCGCGCACCTTCATTTTTGGGGGCAAAGCCGCGCCCGGCTATCGCATGGCCAAGCTGATCATCAAGCTCATCCACTCCGTGGGCGCGGTCATTCACGGCGATCCCCTGGTTCGCGACCGCCTCAAGGTCGTCTTCCTGCCCAACTTCAACGTCAAGCTGGGCAGCGGGTCTATCCCGCGGCCGACCTTTCGGAGCAGATCTCGCTGGCCGGCCTTGAAGCCTCGGGCACGGGCAACATGAAGTTCGCCATGAATGGCGCGCTGACGATTGGCACACTCGACGGCGCCAATATCGAAATCCGCGAGGAAGTCGGCGCGGAAAACTTCTTCCTCTTCGGTCTCACAGCGCAGGAAGTGGAACAGAAGAAGGCTGAAGGGCTACAACCCGCGCGCGTTCTACGAATCCAATGCCACATTTCGCGAGGTCATCGATTCGCTCGCAAGCGGCGAGTTCTCCCACGGCGACCGCGGCCTTTCGAACCGCTGGTCCAATCCCTGCTAACCAGCGATCGAATACATGCTCTTCGCCGACTACCAGTCCTACATTGATTGCCAGGATCAAGTCGATCAGGCCTGGCAGGACGCCGAACACTGGACGCGCATGTCGATCCTGAATGTGGCGCGCATCGGCAAATTCTCCTCCGATCGCGCGATCCGCGATTACTGTGCCGAAATCTGGAAGACGTGGCCGGTCAAAATTGAGATTTAACAGGATTGAGATCTAAACCGGGCTGGTTGCATAAACGGCTCGCGCCGATCTCAAAACTTCCCTCATGGGCTAGCGTGGCGTCCCAGAAGTTCGTAGCATAATTCGCAAGGAGCAACCGCAGATCCCCGCCACGGCGGGCAGGCTTTCGACTCCGTTTGCCGCAAATCGCGGCAAACTTCGCTCAGGATGACAGCTATAGTTATGGCTTGAACTTCAGGGACAGGACACCAGGTTGTATCGACATATAGGGGCGCGTGTCGCCGGAAGGCGATGGGTGCCTCATGTACGTAACATGTGCTGCATCACCGGGTACTGATCTATAAGTTCTTCCCGTGTCCCCTGTGGTCCGACTGAAAATAGAAAGAGCCGGAGACTCCGGCTCTGTACCATCCCGAAACCCTTGAAATAAAGGGTTGCAAATCTTGTTTGACAATTTGGTGCGGAAGAGGGGACTTGAACCCCTATGCCTTTCGGCGCCACCCCCTCAAGATGGTGTGTCTGCCAATTTCACCACTTCCGCTCGCCCTGGTAAGTATACCAAATGCTCGATTTCGCGGGGACCTGCGCTCGTGTGGTCCGCGAGAGCGCATACACGGCCGAAACATCCCAGAGCGCGGCGATTATCCCTTAAGAAGGGGTCGCCCCATATGCGGCTGCTTTGACCAAATCGAAATCTGGTTCGGCGAGGCGCTGCATCCATCGCGCGAGGGCCTGCTGGTCCGGTGTGCCGGTGGAGTGGGCGGCGAAGACGTTGCGCCGCTCTTCCGGGTTGCGGTTCTGGCTGACCTTGAATTTGCCTTCAATGCGCGCGATGGGGATGCGAAAGCCAGTGATTCCAGCCAGCATGGTGCGCCGAAAGCCGTCAGGCAAATTGTGCCAACTGTCGAGGTAGCCGGGTTCGTTGGCAGAGATGAGGCCAGTAAGGAGGGCCTCTTTGCCGGGTTGATCTTCGACCAGCGAAAGCGTGCCATAGGCGTGGATCGCAATGTAGTTCCATGTGGGCACGGAGAGCGGCTCGGTGTACAAGGTGGGCGAGACGTAACTGTGCGGGCCAGAAAAGACGACGAGGGTTTCGCGGCCGGCGAGCGCTTGCCAATGTTGATTGGCGGTGGCGAAGTGCCCCTCAATGAGGCCGTGCTCGCCCTCGTCTTTGACTACCAGCGGCAGATGCGTGGCGAAATGAGCGGGAGGCGTATCGGTTGCGCCGAGCGGGCCAAAGAGGATGGCGAAGGAATTGTCGCGCATGGCTTCAAGCAGGACGGCGCGATCGGAGACGTTGTTTAGCTTCGGTGTATACATGAAAGAGGCTGACCACAAGAGAGAGGCGGCATGTCCGCGCACTGTGGGTGTAAGGATAACAAAGAGCCGCCGCCGCAGCGGGGCAAGGAGCGCCAGGCCGCAAAGCGGAAAGTGGTATACACTCATCGCAAGATCATGCGCACAGCATTATTGTTTATTCTGCTTTTGGCAGCGGTACCGGCACTCGCCTGGAGCCAGAACCCAGCCGGCAAATCTCGAGTTATGACAACATCCAAAGCGCCCACGCCCACCGAAGTGCATCGTTCCGCCCTCGTGATTGATACTCACGCCGATACACCGCAACGTCTTCTCGACGAGCACTACGATCTAGGCGAACCGTTGAACGGCGGCGACTGGAACCTGGAGACGGCCCGCAACGGCAGCCTGGGCGTTGAGTTCTTTGCGATCTGGGCTGAGCCGGAGCGATTCAAAGGGCAGTACGCGCATCGCACCTTGGCATTGATCGACGCCGTGAAGCAGCAGGTGGTGCGGCATGGCGGCGAGATGGAGCTGGCGACTTCGCCGGAGGAGATTGAGAAGGCGCACCGCGACCACAAGATTGCCGCGCTGATGGGCATCGAGGGCGGACACTCGATTGAGAATTCCCTGGCCCTGCTGCGACAATACTACGCGCTGGGCGCGCGCTACATGACCTTGACGTGGAACAACTCCAATGGATGGGCCGACAGCTCGAGCGACATTAACGACGCGAGCGTGCCGCACACCAAGGAGGGACTGAGCGAGTTTGGCAAAGACGTGGTGTACGAGATGAACCGGCTGGGCATGATGGTGGACGTGTCGCACGTTTCGGACAAAACATTCTTTCGCACGCTGATCATCTCGCGCGCGCCGGTGATTGCTTCGCACTCCGATGCTCGTGCGCTGTGCGACGCGCCACGCAATATGACGGACGACATGCTGCGCGCGGTTGCCAACTCGGGTGGGCCTGACTCCAAGGGCGGCGTGGTGCAGGTGAACTTCTTTTCGGGATTCGTCTCGCAGCAGTACCGTGACGCGATGCTGAAGATGCAGCCGGAAGTGGACAAGGAAGTTGCGGCTTACAAGGACACGGCTAAGGCCGAGGGCCGGGAGGCGACTCCGGCGGAGATCGCGAAGATCCGGCGCGCCGCGGCAGACCGCATTCCGCGGCCGCCGCTTTCGGCGCTCATCGACCAGATTGATCACATCGCAAAGGTCGCTGGCGTGGACCACGTTGGACTCGGTTCGGATTTTGACGGGATCGGCGGACAGTTGCCAGAGGGAATCGATTCGCCCGCCGATTTGCCCAAGATTACTGAGGCGCTGATGGCGCGCGGCTACACGGCCGAGGATTGCCGGAAGATTCTGGGCGGAAACCTGCTGCGTGTATTTCGCGAAGTGGAGGCAACATCGAAGCAATTGACGGCGGTGGCGAGCCGGCCGCGAATCGGCGCGAAGCAGCCGTTTGAGAAGCCGCCAGAGTAGCGGATCAGTTCGTGAAGCGCGTGGGACTTTGGACACCGCCGCTTGCGGATCCCCATATGGACCATTTATAATGGTCCATATTAGAGGAAGTGACGATGCCAACCGTCAAAACCAGGAAAACTGCAATTGGCGTTACAGCCTTCAAGACGCAATGCCTTGGACTGATTGACGACGTCGCTCAAGGCAAGACCGACCGCATCGTTCTGCTTAAGCACAATCGCCCTGTCGCCGAGGTTGTCCCGGTAAAAAAAGATGCCGATGAGGAATCGGATTTGTGGGGCGCGATGCGCGGAACCGTTACAGTGGCTCCCGGCGCAGACCTCGCCGAAGCTACCGGAGAAGTATGGGACGCGGAGCAGTAAATGCCCGATCCGGTTTTGCTCGATACTTGCGCGGCGATCTGGCTGATGGCTGGGGAACCAATGAGTGGGTCGAGCCGCACAGTAATCCGGGACGCGCGCGCTGCAAATGCCGGCGTATTCATATCGCCGATTACTGCATGGGAGATCGGGACACTTGCGGCTAAGAGAAAGATTCAACTTACACTCGCGCCCGAAGTATGGTTTGAAGCTCTTTTGGAACTTCCGGGAGTGCGGTTGGCGCTGTTGACACCGAAGATTCTGCTTGCCTCGACCTCGCTGCCGGGGAAACCGCCGACAGACCCGGCTGACCGCATCATTGCGGCAACTTCGCGTTTGTACGGGCACGTCATTATCACTCGCGACAGGAAGTTAGTGGAGTATTCACGAGCGGGACACATTCGCGTGAAGGTTTGTTGATTAGACGGGCTTGAAAGCTGCTCTTAAATTAACTCTTCGCTGAGTTTAAAAACTGGAGAACTCTGATGTCTTCGTACTGCTCTCGTTTTGCCGTCCTGTTGGGGGCGGCCTCTTTGATTTTTTCTGTTGCCGTTTGCGCGCAAGACGATAAGCCGGCTCAAACACCCGGAACGCAGGAGAAGGCGGCCACGCCGGCAGCCGAATCGGCGGCTCCCCCGGATTCGACAACGCAGGGATCGGTGACCGTGGGCGGCGAACGCATCGACTACACGGCCGTCGCCGGGATCATCACCGTGGGCGCGACCGACGCGCAGGACGCCCAGCTCGGCCTGGACGGAAAGCCGCTGGCCGGCAGCCAGCTCGCGCTCTCCGAGCCCAAAGATCCGGCAGATGCACCTCCCGTGGCGCGAATGTTTTACGTTGCATACTTCAAGAAGGGCGCGAAGGCTGAGGATCGGCCCATCACGTTTATGTATAACGGCGGCCCGGGCAGTTCGACGGTGTGGCTGCACATGGGATCGCTGGGTCCGAAGCATGTGGTTACTTCAAGCGACACGCATTTACCCGGCGCGCCCTACACGATGGTCGACAACTCCAACTCCCTGCTCGACGCGAGCGACATGGTGTTCATCGATATGCCGGGAACGGGATTCGGGCGTCTCGTGGGCAAGAACGCCGAAAAGGCATTCTGGGGCGTGGACGGCGATGCCAACGCCTTTGCACGATTCGTCGCGCGTTTCCTTACGAAGTATGGACGCTGGAATTCGCCGAAGTTCATCTTTGGCGAAAGCTATGGAACTACGCGATCGGCGGTACTGGCCAACGATCTGGAAAACAACAAGAACATTGATCTGAATGGCGTGATTCTGCTCTCGCAGATCTTCAACTTCACCGTCGATATCGATCAGCCGACGATCAATCCGGGAGTCGATCTGCCGTATCAACTGGCGCTGCCCACCTACGCAGCGACGGCGTGGTTTCACAAGAAGCTGCCGAACCAGCCTGCCGAGCTGGCGCCGCTTTTGAAAGAGGTGGAGGACTTTGCGATGGGGGCTTACGCGCATGCGTTGGCGCAGGGAACCGACATCAGCGCGACAGAAAAGCAGCAGGTGGCAGAGAAGCTGCACGACTATACAGGCTTACCCGTGGACTACCTGTTGAAGGCCAATCTGCGGATCACAGGACCGGAGTTTGAAAAGTCGCTGCAGGATAACGACGATTTGACCACCGGGCGGCTGGACACGCGATTTTCGGGGCCGACTCTCGATCCCTTGAGCGAGAATGCGCAGTACGATCCGCAATCGGCGGCGATCTCGTCGGCGTACACCTCCCTTTTCAACATGTATGTGAGGCAGGATTTGAAGTATGGCAACAACCTGACCTATCTGCCCGATGTGTACAGCGAAGTGCACTGGGATTTTAACCATAACGGCAGCACAGTGAGCGTCAACGTCGGTCCCGATCTGGCCCAGGCGATGAAGGTCAATCCCCGCCTCAAGGTGATGGTGAACGGCGGCTATTACGACCTGGCCACGCCGTTTTTCGCGGCACAGTATGAAGATAAGCATTTGCCGATTCCGCAGTCGCTGGCAAAAAACATTCAATATAACTGGTACGAGTCAGGGCACATGGTTTATGTGCGCGAAGATGCCGACAAGCTGCTCCACGACCGCGTGGCCGCATTCATCAAGAGCGCGGACAGCAGCGCGCAGTGAAACTGGGGATCAGGGAATAGAAGTAGAAATCGTTGCGTACATGCCGCTTTTGAAAGAGCATGGCTTCAGTCGTGCCGCGAACTTCACAACTTGCTGGAAAACCTGCGGCGCGTAAAGCGTTGTAACGAGAGCACGGCTTCAGCCGGGCCGCAAAAGGCGCATCAAGCCCGGAGCTTTAGCACCTGAAAGACGTTTCACAGGCGGCGTTGGTGATTCGTGAAACCAGCCGTGGTGGTGTGTCCCGGAAGTATCTCTCGTAAGTGACAAGGAACAACCGCAGATCCCTCGACTCCGTTTGGCGCAAAGAGCGCGCCACCCGTCGCTCGGGATGACAGCACATTCTTTTCTGCGGACTTTTGGGACATCACACTTGGTAATCTGCACTGGCTGCGGGCCACGCTTCTAACACGAGAAAATCTCCTGTTCCTGTTTGCGCGGTATACTGTTCCTTCATCCGACCCAGAACTGGAGATCCACTCATGAAGTCACCTGCTTCCGCGTTGGCTGCCCTCCTCGCTCTGCCGATTTTGATTCTGCCGCTGGCTCTCGGCGCACAGGAAGACAAGACGGCTGCGAAACCCGAAAGCGCGACCGCGGAGCAGAGCGCAAAGTCGACTGCGCCGGCTCCGCAAGGCGATTCAACCACGCAAGGTTCGATCGACGTGGGTGGGCAGCATATTGCCTACACCGCGATCGCCGGCACAATCGCCGTGGGCGCAACCGACACAGAGGACGCGCAGCTTGGTTCTGACGGAAAGCCGCTGCCCGGATCGCAGCTTGCGCTCTCGGCGCCCAAAGATCCGGCCGACGCGCAGCCAGTGGCGCACATGTTTTACGTGGCGTATCTCAAGACAGGCGCGAAGGCAGAGGACCGGCCGATTACGTTCTTCTACAACGGGGGACCGGGCAGTTCGACGATGTGGCTGCACATGGGCTCGCTGGGGCCAAAGTACGTTGAGACCGCCGGCGACACCCATCTGCCGGGCGCTCCGTACAAGCTGATCGATAATCCAGACTGCCTGCTCGACACGAGCGACGAAGTGTTTATCGACATGCCGGGAACAGGTTTTGGGCGGCTGGCCGGTAAGGACGCGGGGAAAGCGTTCTGGGGTGTGGACCAGGATGCGGAGGCGTTCGCGCGCTTCATTGCGCGGTTTCTGGTGAAGTACAACCGCTGGAACTCGCCGAAGTTTCTGTTCGGCGAGAGTTACGGGACAACACGGTCGGCGGTGCTGGCCAACATCCTGGAAAACGAAAAGAATATTGACCTGAACGGGGTGATGCTGCTGGGAGAGATTTTCAACTTTCCCGTTGGGATTGGCGTGGGCGGAGCACGGCCCGGCATGGATCTGCCCTACGAGCTCGCGCTGCCTACCTACGCGGCGACGGCCTGGTACCACAAGAAACTGCCCAATCAACCGGCGACGCTGGAGCCATTCCTCAAAGAGGTAGAGGACTTTGCGCTTGGCGAGTATATGCACGCGCTGGCGGAAGGAAATAATCTGGGCGACGCGGAAAAGCAGCAGGTGGCGGAGAAGCTGCACGATTACACCGGACTGCCCGTGGCGTATTTGATGAAAGCCAACCTGCGCGTGAATGGCGGCGAGTTTGAGAAGACGCTCGAAGACGAAGCGGATATGACGACGGGACGATACGACACCAGGTTTCTGGGACCCACGCTCGATCCGTTGAGCGAAGGGGCGGAGTACGATCCGCAGAGTGCGGCGATTTCGTCGGCATACTTTTCACTGGTGAATTTATATCTGCGGCAGGACTTGAAGTACGGCGCGGGCGAAACGTACGTGCCCAGTGCGCTATTTGACGGCATTCACTGGGATATGTCGCGCCAGGGTGGCGGCCGCATGTTGAGCAGTGCCGGTGGGTTGAACGTAAGCTCTGATTTGGCCGATGCGATGAAGACGAATCCGCGGCTGAAGGTGATGGTGAACGACGGCTATTACGACATGGCTACGCCGTTCTTTGCGGCGGAATACGAAGAGGAGCACCTGCCCATTCCTGCGTCGCTGACGAAGAATATTGAATACGACTGGTACGAATCGGGCCACATGGCGTATGTACGCGACGAAAGCCGCAAACAGCTTCACGACCGCGCGGCAGCGTTCATCAAGAGCGCAGACAGCAGGCAGTGATCGGTGGGGACCAAGGGAACAGAAAGTCGAATTGTGGCACTACATCACGTAGCGCGGCCCCTGCGCGTCTGAAATTGATTTTGAGTAAATGAGCGCAGGGCGGTGACGCGCATAGTAGTGCTCTTCCCTGCCCTTTTGCGTGTAGCCGCGGCTTTCATAGAGGCGTATGGCCGCGGCATTTTCGATATCGACGTGCAGCCAAATGAATCGCGCGCCGGCGGCGTGTGCGGAGTTTTCCGCGCGGCAGAGGAGTTCGGCGGCGATGCCGTGGCGGCGCGATGCAGGATGCACTTCAATTGTCTGAATGTAGGCGACGGTTCCTTTGGGCACCGTGGTCCATTCGACGATTGTAAAGCCGGCCATCGTTTTGTTCTCCTCGGCGATCCACGTGGCGGAGCTGGAGTTGGCGATCAATTGCCGCATCCAAGCACGGCTGTAGCGGATGGGCGGCTCGAAGCAGAGCTCTTCCAGAGCGTAGAGGGCGGGAAAGTCGCCGGGTTGGTAGAGGCGGTAGAGCATAGAAGCAGGGGCCGAGGGAACAAGGGAACGAGGGGCCAGGAGGGAAGGAAATCTCACCGAACCCTCTTGAGTGGTTTCTCAGTTGTCCTTATCGAAGGATTCGCGGTTCCCATTTTAGATGATTTTCGCAGGAAGGGACGATCCGCCGCGCGATAGAAAAGCAACCGCAGAACCTTCGACTCCCTACCACTGCGTCCGCTATCGCAAACGCAGTGTTTGGTCGCTCAGGCTGACAACTAACCAACTGGAGAGCTTGGTTTACGTAAACTCGAATGCGAGTTACACCTTGGCTTCGAGGTCGGCGATCACGTCGAAGAAGCGCTGATCGAGGCGGCGATTGGTCGAGATCGCATCCTTGATGGGGATGTCGGTGATGTCGGTGCCGTGAAGGACGGCGATGCGGCCCCATTTTTGCTGGTGCACCATATCGATCGCATGCAGTCCGTAGCGCTGGCCGAGGATGCGGTCGAACGCGGTGGGCACGCCACCACGCTGCGTGTGTCCGAGATTTACTGAACGGGTTTCGTAGCCCGACTTTTTCTGGATTAGATCGGCGAGCGCTTCGCCGATGCCGGAGAGGCGCGCATGGCCGAAGGAGTCGACCTGCGCATTGCCGATGACCTGACCGACATCGGGCAACTGGCAACCCTCCGCCACCACCACCAGGCCGTAATGTTTGCCGTGATCGTAGTTGTGCTTGAGCAAAGCGCAGACGTGGTCGATGTCAATCTCTTTTTCCGGAACCAGGATCACATCCGCTCCGCCGGCAACGCCCGCGCCATAAGCGATCCAGCCCGCGTCGCGGCCCATCACTTCGACGACGATGACGCGGTTGTGAGAATCGGCCGTGGTGCGAACGCGATCGACAGCCTCGGTTGCGATGGACATGGCGGTGTCATAGCCGAAGGTCTGGTCGGTGCCGCTCAAATCGTTGTCGATGGTCTTGGGAACGCCGATGCCCTTTACGCCGTGTTCGCAGAGAAACTGCGTGACCGACTGGGTGTCGTCGCCGCCGAGCGCAATCAGCGCATCAATCTTGTTGGTCTTGAGCACTTCCTGCACTTTATCGATGCCACCGGGGATCTTCTTGACGTTTGTCCGCGAGGAGTGGAGGATGGTGCCGCCCGTCAATTGGATGCCGTCGATGTTTTCGAGCGTAAGCGGAATGAAGTTGTTATCCAGTACGCCGCGCCAGCCGTTGAGAAAGCCGATGAACTCGTCTCCGTAGTGGTTGATGCCCTTTCTGACTGTTGCATAAATCACCGCGTTCAATCCGGGGCAGTCGCCGCCACCGGTCAATAAAGCAATACGCATCGTGGAATCTCCTCACAAAGTCGCGGCCCTCACGGTCGCGCAAGAAAGTTGAGCGTGAATGGTCACCGGAGACGGGGAAATCCTCGGCCTCAACGCCTCAAACAGTGTATCGCGTAGCTGTCAACGGGAAGCGTGACGGGAAATACAGTGATCAGGGTTCAGGGTGCAGGATTGGAGACGTGTCCCAAGTTTCTCGTCCCTGATTCCAGTTCTCGTTTGCGGGGCCGGGTGGTTCAATAGGGTATGCCCGATAGCGGCGCTTTCTATCTGCTTTTGTTTATCGGCCTGGTTGTGGCTGCGCTGCTGGTGCTTCTGCAGTTGACGCGCCTGGGCTATCTGATCCGCGCCACGATTCCAGACCGGCCCCGGCAGCGGATGTTCATCGCCTCGGTCTCGTTCCTCATCACTTTTGCGGGTGTGCGGATTCTGGTTCATCGCATTGTGAATCACCAGGGACACATGCAGTGGGTGGTGGTGCGCGGAGTGCATATTCATCACCTGGTGTGGGGCATCCTCATTCTGCTCCTGGTGGGTTACGGATGGCTGCTCGACCTGGGCTGGGCGCACTCGCCGACGTCGATTTTCTTCGGGCGGCTGATGGCGGTGAGTTACGGCGTGGGCGCGGCGCTCACGCTGGACGAATTCGCGCTCTGGCTGAACCTGGAGCCCGATGTCTACTGGACGCACCAGGGCCGGGTGAGCATCGATGCCGTGGTGATTTTTGGCGCGCTGCTGGCAGTGGGCGCGTGGGGCGCGCCGTTCTTCGGCGCGCTGCAGCGGATGTGGCGGGGGCGCAAGGTCGTGCGCAGGGGTATCGGCCTGCCTAGCTCGCCGATTCGCCGCGGGCGGTTGATTCGTCGGCGTAAAGTTCGGCGATCAACGAAGAATATCGGGCGTTCAGAACCCGGCGCTTGATTTTCATGGAGGGCGTCAGCTCGCCGGAGTCCTGCGTCCATTCGTCGGCCACGATGCGAAAGCGCTTGACAGTCTCAAAGTTCGCCAGCCCGTTGTTGGCTTCGCGCACAATCTCCGCGTATAGGTCATTGACCTTGGGATTTGCCACAAGCTCAGCGCGCGACGGCGCGTGAATGCCGTTGTGCCCGGCCCACTCCTCGAGTGCCGGGAAGTTGGGAGCGATGAGCGCGGAGATGAATTTGTGCCGGTCGCCGACCAGTGCGGCATTGGCGACCATGAAACTGTTTTTGAGCTTGTTTTCGATGGGCTGCGGGGCAACGAGTTTGCCCCCCGAGGTCTTGAGCAGTTCCTTCTTGCGATCGGTGATGTAAAGGAAACCGTCGGCGTCGATATGGGCGATGTCGCCGGTGAGGAACCATCCATGGCTATCGAAACACTCCGCAGTCGCTGAGGGCTTGTGCCAGTAGCCCGCGAAGACCGAAGGCCCGCGCACCAGCAACTCGCCATCGTCGGCTAGTTTAAGCTCGACATTGCTGAGGGGCATGCCCGTTGCGCCCATGCGATGCCGCCTGGGTGTGTTGAGGGCGATGACCGGCGAGGTTTCGGTAAGGCCGTACCCCTCCCAAAGCGCGATGCCGGCCGAGGCGAACCAGCGCGCGGTGTCGATGCCGAGCGGTGCGCCGCCGGAGACGAAGATGCGCACGCGGCCGCCAAATGCCTCGCGAACCTTGGAGTAAACAAGCTTGTTGGCGACCTTCCATGCGACCGATGACGGCCGGCGGCCATCGTAGACGGTGGCAGCATGCTTTGAACCAAGGCGGATGGCCCCGGCGAGCAAGCGTTTCTTGATCGGAGATTGACCGGCTTTTTGCTCGACAGCCTGGCGAATCTTTTCAAACACGCGCGGAACGCCGACGATCACGGTGGGCCGGACCTCGCGCATCGCCTGCGGCAGCCGCTCGAATTGGGAGCAGTAAGCCACTTGCGCGCCATAGTTGTACATGACGTAATCCAGCGCGCGCGCCGTGACGTGAGACAGAGGTAGAAACGAGATGCAAGCGTCGGTGGGACCGAAGTTGAAGTCTTGCGCGGCGATGTTCTGGTTGGCGGCGATGTTGCCGTGGGTGAGAGCAACGCCCTTGGGTTCGCCCGTGGTTCCGGAGGTGTAGATCAGCGTGGCAAGATCGTGGGGCTCGACGGAGCGCGCCAGGGCATCGAAGACAGGATCGCGCCGGGCGCCGAGAGCGTCGGCGCCTTCAAGCAGAAAACTCATCGCTTCGGCGCCGTCGGGAACCGGAGAATCCATGATCACGATGTGCTCGAGTTGTGTTTGATTGCGAAGCGACTGGAGCTTATCGAACTGCTGCCGCGTGGAGGCGACGGCAATGCGGCAGCCAGCGTCGCGGATGAGTTCTGCGACCTGCTCCGCGGGGAGCGTGGGGTAGATGGGCACGTCGGCCGCGCCGATGGCGAGCACGGCAAAGTCTGCTACGGCCCATTCCCAGCGATTCTCACTGATGAGCGCGATGCGGTCGCCTTTCTTCGCGCCCATTCGCAGAAACGCTGTGGCCAGTGCGCGCACACGTTGATACACCTGGTCGGAAGAGATGGGGTGCCATTGGCCAGACTCATTCTGCCATAGGATGGCGCGCGGATTTCCGGCCCCTGCTACGCGAAAAAAGAGGTCGTTGACCGTCGAGATCGAAGAAACAGAGGCCATTGCAATGTCAAAGGAAACGGAGATTATCGTAGCACCACGAGCCGTGGAGAGTGTATCAAAACCGAGAGCATTCAGGCTTCATGATTCGGCTGCCGGCCCGCGCGCCGCGAGGCCATTCAGGCACCCCAGGTGCTTTCCGGCTTGTTGATGCGCGCGGTTCGGCTGCCCAAGTTCTGCGCAACTTCTGCTTTGAAAGTGCCAATTCAGACGATACACTGCCGAAAGAAGTTAGTTTTTTGAACGCGCACGTCATTTCTCGATCTTTCCATTTGTTTAGTTGCCAATGCCGGAACCGAGTCCTCCATTCTTTCTCAGCGACCTCGATCAGCATGTGTTGCGCGCACTGGATGTTTGCGAAAGTGTGTGCCTGGCCCTCGTGGTTGCCCTCTCTGCGGTCAATCTGGCTGTGAGCATGTTTTCCCATGCCATGCGGGTGCCGTTGATCGGGTGGCCATTGATGAGCACCGAAGCGTGTTTTGCCGCATTTCTGAGTGCAATCAGCCTCTATTTTGTTAGAGTGTCCGGGGCGCAGTTTCCAGATATCGCCGCCCTGACGCTGGCTGCGGTAGTTACGGTTCTGGAGACGGCAGCCTTCGCCAGTCAGGCGCTTACGACATCTTTTCCCCTTCATTTAAACCCTGGGGCACGGCCGCCCTTGATGCCATCGTTTATCTCGGATATTTCTCCGCACACAGCGGGCGGCTTCGCTCTGGTTGGAATTTCGATATTGGTTTTACGCTCCCGGAAACGCCACGCAGTTCTGATTGCCGATTTTGTGGTGTGCTGCCTGGTTTTTCTCGCCCTCTCGCTCGTGTCGGGCCAGATTATCGATTCGCTGCGTATCTTCGGTCCTCCCGTCGACAACGGCGTTTCGGTGCAAAGCACGATCTGCATCGCTCTGCTCACGGTGGTGGTAGTCTCGCGCAAAAGCCGGAACGGCCTCTTCGCGATCTTCGCTGGGCGCGGCGCTGGAAGCAGGCTGGCTCGCAGGCTCTCACCGCTCCTGCTCGTGCTGCCTTACATACGCGAAATGATGCGGGCGCAATTCATGAACTGGCGACGCATGCCGCCCCCCTATGCGACCGCAATGCTTGCCACCATGGCCGCAGTCGTTTCCACGTCGCTGCTGCTCTACCTTGCATGGCGTATGAACGCCATGCAAGTGGAGATTCATTCGCTCTCGTTGCGTGATGAGCTCACTGGTCTTTACAACCTGAGGGGTTTCCGCTTGCTTGCCGAACAGGCGCGGAGGATGGCGCGTCGATCAGGAGATCCCTTCTCCGTTTTGTTTGTTGACCTGGACAATCTGAAAACGATCAACGATCGGCAGGGGCATCAGATTGGTTCCGATTGCCTTGTCGAAACCGCGGAGATACTTAAGGCGGTTTTTCGAGAATCCGACGTTATCGGGCGACTCGGGGGCGATGAATTCGCCGTGGCCGGCGAATTTGACCGATCAGGAATCGCGTCGGCTGCAAAGCGGCTCGAAGAATTAGCAGGCCTCCGGAGCTCCGATCCTAACACGGCCCTGAGCATTGCATTCAGTGTCGGGCATGTGACTGCGGAAGCGGAAGCGTGGGAATCTCTGGATTCGCTTCTGGCAAAGGCAGACGGGGCGATGTACCGGGAAAAGCGACGCAAGAAGGAAAGAGCGAAGCAGCTAGAGGCACGAATTTGAGGTCGAAACGAGGAGTCCGGCGGGCGCCGGACCCCTCGCATTGCTTTATGGCAGGGCGTAGATGGTTTTGAGGACTCTCGCCTTCAGGTTGTCAGGAAGCGGCGCGTACGAGAGAGTCGAAACTTCATTCTCGCCCGACGTGATCATCCAACTCAGCAGGTCCTTGATGACCTTCTCCTTGGCCATATCCTTCGGCTGCGTGGGAATGAGAATCCAGGAGAAGCTGGAGATGGGGTAAGAGTCGGGGCCCGGTGCATTGGTGATGGACACGCGGTAATCATCAGGTATCTTGGCAGTGGCCGCAGCCGCCGTCACGCCGTCAATCGATGCCTTCACCCATTTGCCGTCAGCGTTCTGCACAGCGCCGAAATCGATGTGGTTCTGCAGGGCGTAGATGAGTTCGACGTACCCGATGGCGCCGGGATACTCGCGCACCGAAGCTGCCACGTTCTCGTTGCCCTTGCCGCCCACGCCGGTGGGCCAGTTGATTGAGGTGCCGCTGCCCGGGCCGCTTTTCCATGCGGGGCTGACCTTGCTTAGGTAGTCTGTCCAAACGAAGGTCGTGCCGCTGCCGTCAGACCGGTGGACCACGATGATCTTCTGGTCGGGCAGATGCACGCCGGGATTATCCTTGGCGATGGCGGGATCGTTCCAATTTGTGATCTTGGCCATATAGATGTCGGCTAGAGTCCCGGGGCTGAAACGAAGGCTGCTGACGCCCTGTACGTTGTAGATGGGAACGTCGGCGCCAATCACGACGGGAATCTGAACCAGCTTGACGCCACAGGTTTTGAGCAGATCGTCGCCCATGGGCATATCGGATGCACCGAAGTCCACAGTTCCGGAACAGACCTGCTTGATGCCGCCGCCCGAGCCGATGGACTGATAGTTGATTGCAACGCCGGGATGCGCGGCACTGTATTCACTGAACCACTTGGAAAAGATCGGGTAATCAAAAGTTGACCCCGCCCCAGTCAGATTCTGAGCGTGAGCCGCACTGAAGGCCCACACGAACAACGCGATGAAAAGCAACGATTTTTTCACAATGAGCTCCCTTTCGAGGTGTCTGCCGGAGTTCATTCTCTACGCGGATTGTTACGGGGAGTTGAAAAGAAACGGGGATTCGTAATTAGCGAGGACGAAGGCAGGCAGGGCTGAGCGGTACCACTCGAGACTGAGTCAGACGCCGGAGGCCGCCGGCGTTTGCTGCGCGGGTACGGGTTGCGGCTGCGGCGCGGATTGCGGGACGGGAGCCAGCGGCAGAGTGAAGTGGAAGCTCGCTCCGTTGCCAAGTTCGCTCTCGCACCAGATGCGGCCGCCGTGGGCCTGCACAATGTGCTTGACGATGGCCAGGCCGAGGCCGGTGCCTCCGGACTCTCGCGAACGCGCCTTGTCGACCCGGTAAAAGCGCTCGAAGATGCGCTCAAGATGCTCAGAAGCGATGCCTGGGCCGAAGTCCTGAATCGTGAATTGCACTTCGGAGGCGAGCTGGCGCGCGCCGGCGCGGATGCGTTTGCCGGACTGCGCATATTTCAGCGCATTCTCCATCAGGTTGCCGAAGACCTGGTGCATGGCGTCGGGATCGGCCATAACGACGGTGTCGGGGGCGGCTGCAGCCTGGAGTTTCACGCCGGAGTCGACAACGATGCCGCGGAGAGAGTCGACGGCGTCCTGAAGCAGCACGCTGGCGCGCACCGGCTGCAGCGTGAGCTTGTAGTCGGGGCTTTCGACGCTGGCAAGGGCGAGCAGATCCTCGGTAAGACGGCCCATGCGGCTGGCATTTTTGAGAATCACGCCCAGGAATTCGACAGTCGTCTCGGGGCTGGGATTAGGATCTTCAATCAGCGTTTCCACGTAGCCCTGAATCGAGGTGAGAGGCGTGCGCAGCTCGTGGCTGACGTTGGCGACAAAGTCGCGGCGCGATTTTTGCGCAATCTCGATGCTGGTTACGTCGTGCAGGACGACGAGCGCGCCACCAGAGGGCAATGGAGCCGCATTGACTTCAAAGACGCGGCCCGGGGCAAGCAGGCTGGCGCGGCCCACGCAGAGCTCGCGCCGTTCGAGTGCGCCGCGAACGCAGGCCAGCAGTTCAGGATCGCGAACAGAGTGAATCAGCGGTCGCCCGGCAGCAAGGCGCGCGCCGGCGATGCGCTGCATCACGGCATTGGACCAGCGGACGGAACCCGTAGCCGTGATGGCGACGACAGCTTCCTGCATCGAGTCAAGCATGACGGCAAGCTCGTGGCGGCTGCTTTCGAGTTCCGCGAAATCGCGATCGAGACGCTCGGCAGTCTGATTCAGTGCCGACTCGATGGCGGCGAGTTCGTCTTTGCCGCCGATGGGAAGGCGTGCGGAGAGGTCGCTCCCGGCGATGCGGCGGGAAAATTCGACGATGCCCTCGATACGGCGCGACAGACGTCCCGCGACCCAGGCAGAGACTGCGAGTGCGATCGCGAGGGCGAGCAGGCCGGACCAGAAGGCCTCCCGGCCAATGTTGTGCAGCGTGGCCGGCTCCGCGTGCCCCGCAAAGCTGTGAAAGACGATCTCCATCACCAGCGTTTGCAGGACGAGGAGGACGAGAAAAATTCCGAACAGCCGTGTGAAGACTTTGGAGGTCATGGGAATCAGCTTCTAGCTGCCAGCTTCTAGCTACGAGCGTTTTCCTTGCCGATTGGAGGAGCCTGGGCCGTCTGCAACGATCGGTTCAGGCAATCACTGGCTAGAGGCTAAGGGCTAGAAGCTAGGAGCCTGCGTTACTCGCCTTTGGGTAGTTCAAAGCGATAGCCGGCGCCGCGCACCGTCTTAAGATAACGCGGATTCTCCGGATCGATCTCGATTTTCTCACGGATGCGGCGCACATACACATCGACAGAACGGGGCGTAACGAAGCGCGCATCGCCCCAGACAGCGTCCAGGAGATGGTCGCGGCTAAAGACTCGGCCGGGATGCCGCGCCAGATAATCGAGCAGGCGAAACTCTGTGGCCGTGGTCGTGGTCAGTTCCCCGCGTACCTTCAGCTGCATGGCGCCGGCGTCGATCACCACCTCTTCAAAGCTGATGATCGCAGGCGTTGTGGGCCGCTCGAAACGGCGCAGCACAGCTTTCACGCGGGCCACCAGTTCGCGCGTAGAAAATGGCTTGGTGATGTAGTCGTCGGCCCCTAACTCGAGGCCGAGAACGCGATCGTTTTCACCGGCGCGCGCGGTGAGAAAGATGATGGGAATCGTCGAAAGTCCGGCGTGATTGCGCAGCCGGCGGCAAACATCGAGGCCGTCGCCGCCGGGCACCATGATGTCGAGAAGAAAGAGCGCGGGAGGCTTGCGCTCGGCATCGGGAATGAGATTGGCTGGCGTGTGATAAAGGCGTGCCTCAAAACCTGCAGCTTCAAGATGATGTTGGACCAGCCTGGCAATATCAGACTCGTCTTCCAGAACAAATATGGATTGGCTCAAACCGTCATTCCTCGTCCCGCGGCCGCCTGAATGCTCGGGATGGGTAGACCGCAGGAAACCATTAACAGGGTAATGCACGAAGGCAAAGGGATTGCAAACGTTTGATGAATTTGGGCGGGGCTCAGTTTGAAGCCGGACTCACAGGCCCCACTGGCCGGCGAACTGGAATCAGAGGCCGAGGCGATTCAACTTATCCTCGAAATATTCCTTCCAACTATCGGTCAGCGCCGCGACGTTGATTGCCCGCCGCGCCAGGCGAGCATCTTCACTGTCATATTCTTTGGCGATGTAGAGACGAACGATCTCCGAAACCGGAATTGCGCTTGGTTCGGGGCTGACAAGCGAGACTTCGTCGCCCGCGCCCACCTCGCCCTCGCGCAGTACGGCAAGATAAAATCCCGTGCGCCCGCTTTTGAGGAACCGCTGCACCATTTCGTCCGATTCGAATCGAATGCCCAGCTTGTAACAGGGCATACGTGGCTGGGTGACGATCACTTCCGCCGTGCCCACGGAAAAGCGGTCTCCAATATGAATCGAATCCTGAAGCGGGCTGTCGATTGTGAAGTTCTCGCCGAATGAGCCCGGAGGCAACGCGCGCCCCGGAAGCTGCGCTTTCCAATATTCGTAATGTGCAACTGGATAGCAGTAGACGGCTTTGTCCTTGCCGCCGTGCACCGACAGATCGGACTGCCGGTCTCCATCCAGATTCAGTTTGCGAAGAGTAACGCGGCCCTTGACCGGCTCCTTATAGATGGAGGTGGTTACGTCCATTCCATTCCAAACCACCTGCCGGGGCATTCCGCAATTTACTGAAAGCAGCTTCATGTCTGTGTCCATGAGATGACGGAATGGTGAGTTGGTCGCAGCAAACGCAAAACGGCCGACCCATCACGACTTGCGATGGGTTCGCTTCCCTGCGCCGGGGCCAACCTGCTTACTTCAGGGTTGCCTTCAACTGCGCAATCGCCTTGCCCTCGTCGACCGCCCGGTCGCGGAACGATTGCAAGGGTGTCACAGTCCACTTCACCAGGCCCCAGAAGGGTAGAGACATCAACACGCGATTCGCCTCGTCGTTATCGGCCACGTCGAGAATGAACGCGCCCGCCTTCGAGCCGGAATAGATTCCTCCAGCCACGACCTTCTTTTGTTTTTGCAGTTTGGCCAATGCCTCGAAACTCGGCAAAACGACCTGCTCTACCACGTGCACCACGCCCTGCGGCGGCAAAAGGGCTCCGGGGTCAATGTACTCTCCGATTACCAGGTAAAGTGCCATGATTTCCTCCTGATGAGATAAGTGCGAATCGATGGAAGTACCGAGAGGGGGAAATTCTGACGGGGAATTCAGGTCGAACCACTCTAACACCGGAGAATAACTGCTTCAAGGTTCGCGAGGAGCCGTGAGCCCGCTTTAGCGGGCGAAAGGCACTTCATCCCGGCAGGAGACCAAGAACAAGTCAGATAAAATTGCCGCAAGTGCGTGCTTAGAGCGCTTCCGGAGTTTACGCGCCCCGTGCGCTTCATCGAAAGGTGGCGTCTTCTTGAGGAAAACGCTACTCGGCAACCTGGTTCCTGGGTACAACAACTCTGGAAGCGCTGACCTATGGAATTCTGTGAGCAATGCGGCTCAAGCTCACGCGACAAGGATGGATTTTGCCGCGGATGCGGTGCGCCATGGCCGCTCGAGCTGCCCGCCCCGGACGAAAAAATCGAGGCGAAACCTTCCCGCAGCAAGCCCGCTTCGCCCTTCGCAAAGTCGCCGGCGAAGATTGGCCCCATCGATCTGCCTGACCTGCGGCCAAAGAAGGTCTGGGTCGCGGTTCTTCTCGGATTACTGGGCGGTCCCCTCGGTCTGCTCTATTGCACGATGACCGGAACGCTGGTGATGCTTTTCGTCTCCATGGTTTTGTGGATCAAGTTCGGCGATGTGAGCTTCCTGATTGTGCAGCCGGTCTGCGCTATCTGGGCCTGGCGAGCGGCGCGTGAGCTATCGTCGACTCTGCTGTGAATACGCGCTGAGCCGCCGGCCGCGGCCAATGCAGAAAAAGCTGTTGAAGGTCTGCTTGAGCGGGCAAAAGACAAGAAACCCGCCCTAGCAAGCTAGGACGGGGCATCCCTCGTAGGGTTTAGGGTCGGCCACCCGCCCCGTAACTCATTTGGAATCAAATATGTAGATATGGCTTACCGAGGGAGGGGGAGAGACGCAGGTCGAGGGTACGAGCCGTGGATCGTGACCTCGTCCCTTTTTCAAACCTCAGGGGTTAAACAGGCTGCGGAAAAAGTCCTTTAATTGTCACTTTTTCTCCACATTGATTTGCGTTAGTTAAGAGATATGCGTGGAGACGACGAAAAGCAGACGGCGATGTACAGCTATGTGACGTTGGCACAGCGGATTCCAGCCGATCATCCGGCGAGACAGATTCGCGCGCTGGTAGACCGTGCGCTGGCGCGGATGGACGCAGATTTGGAGCGGCTATATTCGGCCACCGGTCGTCCCTCGATTGCCCCGGAGCGCTTGCTGCGGGCGCAGCTGCTGATGATTTTGTACTCGATCCGCTCGGAGCGGCAGCTGATGGAGCAGTTGAACTATAACCTTCTGTTTCGCTGGTTTGTGGGTCTGGAGATGGACGATCCGGTGTGGGACGTGACGGTGTTCACCAAGAACCGCGAGCGGTTGATCGCCGGTGCGGTGAGCCAGCTGTTACTGGAGTCGGTGCTGGTGGAAGCGCGCGAACACGCTCTGCTGAGCGAAGAGCATTTCACCGTGGATGGAACGATGATTCAGGCATGGGCCTCGACCCGCAGCTTTAAGGACAAGCCTGATCCGCCGGCTCCGGGGGCAGGCTCGGGCTGGGGTGGCGAGGTACTGCTGCGCGACCGTGTGGAGTCGACCACCGATCCGGAAGCGCGTCTGTGCAAGAAGTCGAACACGGAAAAGGCCATTGCCAGCTATCAAGGACACGCCCTGATGGAGAACCGCAACGGTCTGGTGGTGGCAGCCAAGGCCAGCCAGGCGGCCACGGTGACGGAGCGCGAGACAGCGGTGGAGTTATTAGATGGGGTGCTGGGACCTAAGGATCAACGCGGAGAGCGCAAGATCACGTTGGGAGCTGACACGCAGTACCAGGAAGACAGATTCGTGCAGGCGCTCAGGGATCGCGGGGTGGCGCCGCATGTCAGCGAATATGCGCCGGGCAACCGCGGCAAGAACGCGCTGACCGACAACGAACGGAGCGATGAACGGTGCGCTATTAGCCAGCAAAGACGCAAGCTGATCGAGCGAGTCTTTGGCTGGAGCAAGTTGGATCGGCCGATGCGCCAGGTCAAGTTGCGTGGTCTGAAGCGAGTGGACTGGTTCTATCGGCTGACCATCACGGCTTATAACCTGGTGCGCATGCGGAGACTCATTCCGATTCAAGCGATGGCCAGCTAGGGCTGAGGTGTCTCCGCATGCCGAAAAAACGGCCTGCGGAGGCAAAACGACAACCGAAATGGAACTGCGGAACAGACTCAAAGCGCGAAAAAGTGCGACCGAAAGCAAAATGATCCGGGAAACAAGGGTTTTTCCGCAGCCTGTAAAACCCCGTCCTTTTGATGCCCTTTCTCGGCCCGGCTGAAGCCGTGCCCTTTTACAAAACCCCTCTCATCTTGCGTGCCTCAGCGAGCTGTGAGGCCATGTCTCGATACGAAACTAGTCCGGGTCGAGATCGTTAAGCAGGGATTCGTCCCGCAGTGTCGGCTTTCTTGTTCCCTTGCTTTCTCGGCCCCTTGTTCCCTGCTTTTCGCTAAACTAGAAGCATGGCGGAGATGCAGCGCAGAAAAACCCCCACCGTAGTCATCGGACCCGTGCGCGTAGGCTGGGAAGTTCCGGTGGTCGTGCAGTCGATGACCAACACCGACACGGCCGACGTGCAGTCGACCGTTGAACAGATTGCGGCGCTGGCGCTGGCCGGCTCCGAACTCGTTCGCGTGACGGTGAACAATGAAGACGCAGCCGCCGCCGTGCCCCACATCGTGGACGGCCTCGAAAAGCGCGGCCTGCGCGTGCCGATCATCGGCGACTTCCACTACAACGGCCACCTCCTGCTCATGAAATATCCGGCCGCGGCGCGCGCGCTCGCGAAGTACCGCATCAATCCCGGCAATGTGTCGATTGGGCGCAAGGACGACGACAACTTCCGCACCATGGTCGAGTGCGCGGTAGAGAATCAGAAGCCGGTGCGGATCGGCGTGAACTGGGGATCGCTCGATCAGTCGCTGCTGACGCGCATGATGGACGAGAACAGCAAGAGGCCCGAGCCGCAGCCCGCGCGCGAGGTGATGATGGAGGCGATGGTGGCGAGCGCGCTCGACTCCGCAGCCGCCGCCGAACGCTATGGGCTGCGCCACGACAGATCATTCTTCGGCGAAGGTCTCCGGCGTGCGCGATCTGATCGACGTCTACACGAAGCTTGCTTCGCGCTGCGACTATCCGCTGCACCTGGGGTTGACCGAAGCGGGCATGGGATCGAAGGGCCTGATCGCTTCGACCGCAGGTCTGGCACCGCTGCTGCTGGCCGGCATTGGCGACACGATTCGCGTGAGCCTGACGCCAAAGCCCGGCGGCGACCGGAGCGAAGAGGTGCAGGCGGCGCAGCAGATTCTGCAGTCGCTCTGGATTCGCAGCTTTATGCCGCAGGTGACGAGTTGCCCCGGCTGCGGGCGAACGACGAGCACCTATTTCCAGGAGTTGGCGGAGCGGATCCAGAGCTACCTGGCACGGCAGATGCCGGAGTGGGCAAGAAGATATGCAGGCGTGGAGGAGCTGAAGCTGGCGGTGATGGGCTGCGTGGTGAATGGGCCGGGCGAATCGAAGCACGCGAACATCGGCATCAGTTTGCCGGGAACGTTTGAGGAGCCCAAGGCGCCGGTCTACGTGGACGGCAAGCTGTTCACCACGCTGCGCGGCGACACGATTGTGGCGGAGTTCAAGCAGATTCTGGACGAGTACGTGGAGAGCCACTACGGCAAAGCGCGCGAGCTGGTGGGGACAAGTTAGGGGGCAGGGTTCAGGGGTCAGGATCATCCCACCTAAACGCAAAATGCGCGTTTAGGATGGGGCACCCGGCGTGGTGGGGACAAGATAGGGAGTTGGAAAGCAGCTTCGGCGTGGTGTCCCAGAAGTTCCTAGCGACAGTTACAAGGAACAACCGCAGATCCGCACCCACTTTCGACTCCGTTTGGCGCAAAGAGCGCGCCCAACGTCGCTCAGGATGACAGTGCATTTTTGCCACGGACCTTCGGGAGAACACATCGGCTCCTGGCTTCCAACCGCTCGTTTGCTTTGTGAGCTCGCGCGACGGCCGTCACATCCGGCCGGGCAATGTCCGCGATAAGGTGTCTCCAAATACCTTTGGAGATTGCCGATGCAGTTCACCCTCCCCTGCTCAATGGCGGCCTTCGCGCTGCTCGTTCCGGCGCTTGCGTTTGCCGGACAGACCAAGCCGTGCATTCCGACGGACCAGGCTTCCAAACTCATCAACAAAGACATTTGCGTCTCAGCGCATATTTATGAAGTTGTGGAACTTGCCGACGGGACGAGGTTCCTCGATGTATGCTCGCCGCAAACGCCGGACGAGCAATGCCGCTTCACCGTGATCAGCCTGAAGGAAGATCGCGGCGATGTCGGCGAGCTTGGGAAATACCGCGACCAGGATGTGCAGATCCGGGGCATGGTCGAACCCATGCATGGGCGGGCTAGGATGGTGCTCAGCCACGTTCGGCAGTTTTACGGTGGGCCGCCGAAGTTCAAACCCAATCCCCTGCTGCTGCGCGGATTCACTGCCGAACAGGATCGGCGCCCGGTGAGCGATCCGAACCTGCGGCCACAGGGCGGACGGAGGGCGTTCATGAATACAAAGGATCAGGAGACGATGCCGGGGAAATAGGTGCGCCGCGTCGAGTCGATGAGGTTTTCTTTCGCCCGCTTAAGGCCTCCCACCCAAGCAGAGCTTGGATGGGGCACCGAATTAAGGAGACAGCGATCTGGTATCAGGGATCAGCTTCCCCACCCTAGCGGGAAAAACAAAGACCCCGCGAGGATGGGGCACCCGCCGGAGGTCACTCTGCCGGTTCTGCTAAGGGCGGGGCGAAGCGGGCTCCGAACAACAAGATTGCGCAGGCAAACGCCAGCGAAACCAGTGTTGCGCCGAGCCCGGTGCTGAGGTTCGAGCGGTCGCTGATGGCGCCGATGATCTGCGGCGAGAAGGTATCGCCGAATGCATGAATGCAGAAGAGGTTGATGGAAATGGCGGTGGCGCGGACGGCGCCGTCGACCGAGTTCACGATGGCCGTGTTGAGGGGCCCGGTATTGAGGAAGAGGAAAAACTCGGCGGCAAAGAGCGAGGGAATGGCCCAGGAGTGCGGCCCGAAGAAGACCAGGACGCCGCAGGGCAGGGTGAGTGCGACGCTCCAGAAGGAAAGCAGATAGAGTGCGCGGTGATTGGTGCGCAGCCAAACGCTGCGCGATCCAACCGCCGATAAGGGTTCCGGCGATGCCGTCGATGACCGTGATGGCGCCGACCGTCAGGCTGGCGTCGCCGACATGACATGCCGTCCCGGCGCAGAAACTCCGGCATCCACCAGGCGATGCCGCCCATGGCAAAGGTCAGCGTGGCCAGCCCGAAAGTGGCCGTGAGAAACGCGGGATTGCGGAACAATCCCCGGAAGGTGGCGCGGTTCAGAGTGGGCTGGATGTGGTCCTCGGCTCCACGCTCCGGCTCGCGGCCCAGCAGCGCATAGAGCGCGGCCACGAGAAACCCGGGAAGGCGCAGACAAAGAATGGCGCGCGCCACCCCCAGCGGGACCCGATCTGCCCGCCGGCCAGATAGCCGAGCGCCGCGCCCACGGGAATTGCCACATAGAAGATGGAGAGAATGCGGTTGCGCTCGCGCTCCGGATAGAAATCCGCGAGCACGGCCGGGGCGAAGATACCGAAGGTTGCCTCGCCGATGCCGACCAACGCCTGGCGAAGAAACAGGGTGATGTAGTTGTGAACCCAGGCGCCGCCAGCGTAGCGATGCTCCAAAGAGTTGCGCCGGCGATGATGAGGGGCTTGCGCCGGAAGCGATCGCCGAGCCAGCCGGTAGCCGGCGCGGCAAACATGTAGAAGAAGAAAAACGCGGTGCCCAGTGCGCCCATCTGCTGGTCGGTGGAGTGGAACTCGTGCTGGATGGGCCGCGACTTCGCCGGAGAGGATGTAGCGGTCGATGTAGTTGAGCAGGTTGAGAGCGAGAAGCAGCAGCAACGTGCCGAGAGCGGGGTTGATGCGGGGGCGCGGAGCTGGGTAAGCATGGTAGGCAAAGGGATCAAACCCGCGGATCAAGACGGAAATTCAGATTAAAGCATACGAATCCCACACCGGGCGCGAAGAACAGCGCACATATGCGGCCCGATATTGGGCACCACTCCTTGGCCGGGGCCAGCGGGCTTCTACCGTGGTCCCGATGCCGCCGCGCGGACGGAACTCGCCTTTGACCACGGCCCAGACGGGATCGCAGGCCTTGACCACGTCTTCAAGCACCTGGTTGACGATGTTCTCCTGGAAGATGCCGAGATTGCGGTAGCAGAAGAGATACTCCTTGAGCGACTTCAGTTCGAGGCAGCGCTTGCGCGGCATGTAGCGGATGGTGAGGAGGCCGAAGTCGGGCAGGCCGGTTTTGGGGCAGACCGAGGTGAGTTCAGGATCGTCGATTTCAGGATTTCGTAGCCGGGAAACTGGTTCTGCCAGGTTTCGATGGCGGGAAATGCAAAATCGAGGCCGGCCCTGGCGTGTTCGTCGGTATATCGGCGGCGCGGTGGCATGAGTTTATTGTACGAGCCTATAAATCCCAGTTCCCAAGTCTGCCCCACCAGATCGGCGCCGAAGCTGTGATGCGGCTCCTCTGCAACGAGCTGGAAGCCGGCCTGCTGGTAGATGTGGTGGGCCGCGTGAAGAATGCTTTGCGTCCAGAGTGTCATTTTCTTGTAGCCCATTGAGCGGGCGGTCTGGATGCACTCGTTCACCAATGCTTTTCCCAGGCCGAGGCCGCGCGCGTTCGGCTCGACAAACAACATGCGCAGTTTCGCGACACCCTCTCGTTCGGGATGACGCACCAGGAAGATACAGCCGAGGCGCTCGCCGGCGCGCTCGGCGATCCAGCAGCGCTCGCGCCTAGCGTCGAAGTGGTCGATGAAATCGGCGACGATGCGCGCGACCAGCGCTTCAAACTGATCGTCCCAGCCGTAGTCCTGGGCGTAGATGGCTGCGTTGCGGCCGACGACCCACCCCATGTCGCCGGGATGGTGTGGCCGCAGGACGATTGGTGTAGAGCCGGGGGCGTTGTCTGCCAGCGCAGTTTCGATGGTTTGCATGGCGCCGATGACGCGGGAGCAGCGTTCGGCGCTTAATTTCTCGAGCGAGCTGCGCGCCTGATCCTGGCTGAAGCGGTCGAGATCGGCGAAGACCGACTTGCCTTTGCTCGTGAGGCGAAGCACGGCCTGGCGGGCGTCCGAGGGGGAGGGAGTGCGCATGAGCAGTCGCTCGCGTTCCAGTTTGCGCAGGATGCGGCTGAGGTAACCGGGATCGAGGTTCAGCTCGGCGGCGATCTCCTTGGCGACGGTTCGCCCGCCAGCGGCGAGCTCGAAGAGCACGCGGGCCTCAGCGAGCGAGCGGCCACCCTTGAGCAGCCCTTCGCCAAGCAGGCCGATGACGCGCGTATAGAAGCGATTAAAACGGCGATAGGCGGCGACGGCTTCATCTAATTCCGGGGAAGTTTTATGCGGCATGACCTCGATGCTCCTTTGTCAAGCACTTTAGTTGACTATGGCAAGTATTGTAAAGATCCGGATGAGATGACTGCGGGAAGGCAGTGTTGGGGGGCACACGCGGCGGGATTTCCCGACCGTCAAGGTTCTCTGCTCACCTCGGCCGCCGCTTTTTCCCGTGCGGAGGAACCATTCTTCCGGTTCCCGAGGGGGGCATTTCGCGTCTTATATACTAGCTCTGGTTAAATGCATGGCTGAAGCAAGATCGCAAACAAGCCGACGGTGGCTTTGGGCAGGAATTGCCGTCATTCTCGTGGCAGTTTTTTTTACGGCACGTTACCTTCTCCGGGAGAGATTGGCCGTTCACGTGGCGCAAGTGGCGCACTCGCTGCTGCTCAACACCGTGAGCACCAACGGCCGCGTGGAACCGATCGCGAATTACCCGTTTTACAGCCCCATCGCGACCACGGTACAGGCGGTGTATGCCCAAGCGGGCGACACAGTTCCAGCGGGAAAGCTGCTGATCAAGCTCAACGATGCGCAAGCGCGGGCGCAGGTAGCGAACGCCGAAAGTGCGGTGAAATCTGCCCAGGCGACGTTGTACGCAGTGACCCACAACGGAACGCTGGCTGAGCGGCAGGCTGCGGCCGCGACTTTGGAGCAGGATCGCCTGGCGCGCGATCAAGCTCAGCAAAACCTGGATGCGCTGACCAAACTGGCGGCGACAGGAGCGGCGTCGCAAGGCGAGGTGTCGTCTGCCCGTTCGCAGTTGCAAACCGCCGAAGCAACGCTCAGTGCGGCAGGCGAGTCAGGGAAACAGCGCTTTTCTCCCGACGAGATCGCGCGCGCCGAGGCCGCACTCTCTGACGCGCAAGCATCGCTGGCCGCAGCGCAGCACGTCGAGGCACAGACTTCGTTCTATGCTCCCATCAAAGGAACCATTTATACGCTGGACGCGAGCCCATCAGAATATACGGAACCCGGCAGGCTGCTGCTGCAGATGGCCAATTTGAACGATGAGCGCGTGCGCGCGTACTTCGATGAGCCGGACCTGGGACGCCTGGCGGTAGGGCAGAAAGCGCTGATTCGCTGGGACGCGAAGCCAGACCTTGAATGGCATGGCCACATCTCCCGGCTGCCTGTCGCAGTGGTTACTTACACGACGCGCAATGTTGGCGAAGTTCTGGTGGCTCTCGACGACCGCCCGGATGGATTGTTGCCGGATACCAATGTGACCGTACAAGTGACCATCTCCAGCGCGCCGAATGCCCTGACCATGCCGCGCGAGGCCCTGCACGAACAAAACGGAAACTATTTCGCGTTCAAGGTCGTCGATGGCGAATTGAAACGTGTTTCGATCACGATTGGCGTGCCGAATCTGACTGAAGTCCCAATTCTGAGCGGGCTGGATGACGGCGATATTGTCGCCACCGGTACAGTCAATGGCGAGCCCTTGCAGGAGGGCATACCGATCAAGGAAGTACGGTGAGGCAATCGACGATGACGATGCGTGGGCTGGCGGCGTGCCTTCTGGCTGTCGCGTGCGGGCTCGGCCGCGCACAGATTGCCGCCGTGACGCTGAATCAAGCCAACGCAGACTTGCAGGCAGGTGAGGCCGACAAGGCCCTGGCGTTGTTGACGCCGCTGCCGGCATCCGGCGCGGGGGCGGATGTTGCGCAAAACCTGCTGTGCAGGGTGCGATTCACGCTTGAGCAATGGACGCAAGCCGCCGGCGAGTGCCGGCAGGCGGTCAATCTCAACCAGAGTAATTCGGACTATTACATGTGGTTGGGACGGGTGCTGGGACGTGTAGCGAGCCATGCGTCGTTGTTTTCTGCATTTGGCGACGCCAAGCAGTCGCTCTCGGCGATGCAGACGGCGGTGAAACTGAATCCGCAGAATGGGCCGGCCTTGTCGGATCTTGGAGACTATTACGCGCAGGCTCCCGGCATTGCGGGCGGGGGAACCGACAAAGCCCAGGCGATCGCATTACAGCTCGACAAGCTGGATTCGGCCAGGGCGCAGGAGTTGCGCGGCGACATTGCCGTGGCGAAAAAGGATTACGCGACGGCGGAAAGTGAATACAAGCTGGCAGTGGATAAAAGCCCTGCTCCTGCTCATTACTGGACGGTACTCGCCAGTTTCTACCGCAGTCGCCAGCGCTGGACCGATCTCGACTACGCGATTCAGAATTGCGTTGCCGCGGCGGCGAAGGCGAAGGATACCGGTGTTCCCCTTTATGACGGCGCGGGCGTCCTGATTGAGGCAAATCGCAATCCTTCTCTGGCGGCGCAGATGCTGGAGAATTATCTTTCAGGGTCCTCACTGTCAGAGGAAGGTCCGGCATTTATCGCGCACATCTGGCTTTCCCGTCTAAAGCAACAATTGGGAGATGCAGCTGGCGGCCAAAGCGAACTTGCCGCCGCGTCGGCGATGGCACACGAATTCGATCGGGCACAGGTTTTCAAGAATTGATCTCGCGAGCACATGTGACGAAGTGGATTGGCGGCCGCAGGCTCCGGGCGCCCGCGTTGGCCGGACTTGCGCTTGCCGCTGCGTCTGCTCTGGCTTCGGCACAGGTCTCGCTCACCACGGTGGTGGAGTTGGCTCAGCAACACAGCGATACCGTGCAGCTTGCCAGAGCCGACGTACAAAGAGCACGGGCTGAGCTGTCGCAAACCCGCGACGCGTTCGTGCCTTCGGTTTCGTTCGGCTCCGGGCTGCCCGCATTTCCAGAGATCGGATTCACGGGCTCTCTGCCGACGATCTGGGATGGCAGCATCGAGTCAATGGTCTTCAGCATGTCGCAGTTTCAGTACATCCGCGCGGCACGCGCGGGACTGCAGGCGGCGCAGCTTTCGCTGAAGGACGCTCAGGAACAGGTTGCGCTGGATGCCTCGACGGCCTACATCGAAATGGATACGGTGGACCGGGAACTGATGGCAACGCATGAGCAGGAAGAGGATGCGGCGCGGCTGGTGGAGATTGAACAGCAGCGCGCGGAGGCCGGCGTCGATCCTCTTAGCCAGTTGCTGCAGGCGCAACTTACCGCTGCGCAACTGAAACTGAAGCGGCTGCATCTTGAAACGCGCACAGCCACGCTCGCCGAACAACTTGCAACTCTGACCGGCCTGCCCGACGGGTCCATCACATCGGCTCACAACAGCATCCCCGAGATTCCGGCAATTTCGGCGGACGAAGCTCCGGTGGCAACGTTCGGCATTCAATCGTCTCAGACCCTCGCGCTCTCCCGGCAGCTTGTTGCGAAGGGCGACGAAATGCACACCAGGTGGTACCCCGAAGTTGGATTCGGGGCGCAATACAACCGCAATACGACGCTGCTGAACAACATTAATAACTACTACAGAAACGTTCTCCCGGCGAATAACTTCAGCGCTGGATTCGGGATAAAACTGCCGCTTTTCGATCTCGAATTCCATGCGAAGGCAAGAGAGTCGGCAGCGGAAGCTCTGCGAGCCAAAGTGGAAGCAGAGCAGGCCCAGCACCAGAACGATATTCAAATCGTGCAACTCACGGCCAGCCTGCGCGAACTTGACACGCAGGCCGAGATCGCCAGCCTGAGGCAGCAGATTGCCGCCGAGGCGCTAAAAGGCGTAACGGCCCAAATGGAAACGGGCAACGGCACTGCGAACACGCCGAATGCGCAGCCGCAGCTTTCGCCCACCGCAGAGCAAGAGGCGAAGATCCAGGAGCGCCAGCGTTACCTTGACGCGCTCGACGCCGGACTCGATCTGAGCAAAGCGCGGCTCGACCTTCTTCGTGCGTTGGGCCACATGCAGGACTGGCTCAACGAGCTGCACTCGAAGTAATTCCAGCAAGGGAACCCGGAAACCAACCCCCTGGACGCAGGCCGCGGTCAAGGGCCTCGCCAGTGCGCGTTGATTCCACGCAGGTTAGCGGGAGAAAACTTCCTGCTCCCCGACGCGAAATCCCTGCGCCGATCGGGCATCGAAAAGCGTCTAATAAAACAAGTGGAATGATAGAATTGAAGGGATGCCGATGCCACTGAAAACACTCCTCCTGAACCCTCCCTCGTTTGAGAACTTCGACGGCGGCGCAAGTTCGCGCTGGCCTGCGACTCGCGAGATCGAGTCCTACTGGTACCCTGTCTGGCTCACGTACCCGGCCGGCATGCTAGAGGGTTCCCGGCTGCTGGATGCACCGCCCCACCACGTCTCCGCGCAGGAGACCATTGAGATCTGCAAGGATTACGAGTTCCTGGTGCTGTTCACCTCGACGGTTGGCTGGGAAGGCGATCAACGCCTGGCTGAGGCCATCAAAGCGGCGAATCCGTCGATCCGGATTGCGTTTGTTGGGCCACCCGTGACCACCGATCCCGACCGCGCGCTGAATGAGTGCTCGGCGCTGGACTTCATCTGCCGCCGCGAATTCGATTTCTCGGTCGTTGAGTACGCGCAAGGCAAACCGCTGAACGAAATTCTCGGCATCAGCTACAAGAAAGACGGCAAGATCGTTCACAATCCTGATCGCCCGCAGGTGGAAGACCTGGACGCGATGCCGTGGGCGACCAAAATCTACAAGCGCGACATGGATGTGACGCGCTATAACGTGCCGTTCCTGCTGCATCCCTACATCGCGCTCTACTCCACGCGCGGCTGCCCGGCGCAATGCACCTTCTGCCTGTGGCCGCAGACCCTGAGCGGACACGCATGGCGCAAACGCTCAAGCGATGACGTGGCTGCGGAGATGAAGTGGGCCAAAGAGAATTTTCCCGCAGTCAAGGAGTTCTTCTTTGACGACGACACATTCAATATTCAAAAACAGCGGACCGTCGAGCTCTGCGAAAAGCTGAGGCCGCTAGGCTTGACGTGGAGTTGCACATCGCGCGTGACCACGGACCACGAAACGCTGAAGGCGATGAAGGATGCCGGTTGCCGCTTGCTGATCGTCGGGTTCGAATCGGGCGATCCGCAGATTTTGAAGAACATCAAGAAGGGTGCGACGGTAGAGCGTGCGCGCGCCTTCGCGAAAGATTGCCACGACCTGGGTCTCGTGATTCACGGTGACTTTATTCTTGGGCTGCCGGGCGAGACGAAGGAATCGATTCGCAATACGATCAACTTTGCCAAGTCGCTGGACGTGGAAACGATCCAGGTTTCGATCGCGCATGCCTATCCGGGAACCGAGTTTTACGAGTATGCGGCGAAGAACGGGTTTATCACCAATCACAACATGCAGGACGGCGGCGGACACCAGATGGCCCACATTGAGTACCCGGGCCTGCCCACCGATTACGTGATGGAGATGGTGCACCGCTTCTACGACGAGTATTATTTCCGGCCCAAGGCGGCATTCCGCGTGGTGTGGAAGGCGGTTGTGAATCGCGATGTTCCGCGCCTATACGTCGAGGCCAAATCGTTCCTCAAGCTGCGCGCGCAGCGCAATCGCCAGGTAAAGGAAACGCGGAAGCGGCAGGCTTCGCCGACAACACCTGTGGGCGCGGGGGCGTAAGCGAGACCTCGCCACTGTGCTCCGGAGGGATCAGCCGCTATCCCACCCTAAACGCAAAAAACGCGTTTAGGATGGGGCACCCAGATGGACGGCGTGCCCCAGATTTTTCGCTACCGCCGCTGCGGCGAAGATATACAACTGAAAGTCGCAATGCCCCACCACTCTCTTTCGCCGCGCCAATACCTGATCCTGGGCCTGGTCGCCGTTTGCGCTCCTCTGGGTGATAGTTGTCTGGCGCGCGGCATGGCTGCCATGCCGTCCATCTCGCTTGCGCACCCAGGCTCACTGATCGCGGCCGTCTTCACTCCATGGATTGGGCTCGGCATTGCGTTTCTGATCGGTTTTTTCGCCAGCTACCTGACGGCGCTGTCGTGGGCGGACCTTACTTTTGTGCTTCCGGCGACGGCGTTCGGCAACGTGATCGTCGCGCTCATCGCACGCTTCTGGCTGCAGGAGACGATCTCACTGGAGCGCTGGGCCGGCATCGCTTTGATCACCTTAGGCGTGAGCTTCGTCGCGAACGGGCCTTCCCTCACCCAACATCCCGAGCCAGAAGCCTCATTGAAAGGCGAGCCCGTCGCGAAGGAGGTCGAAACGCGATGACGCTTCCCCTCCCTGCCGCACCTCCGACGCCGGTAACTAATCCGTGGATCGCTGCGGCTATGATTGCCGTGGTGATTCTCACCTCCACCACTGGCGAGGTGCTTACGGCAGCGGCCATGAAATCTATTGGCGATCTCGATGTGATTCGCGCAAAGTCTGGATTGAAGGGTGCGATTCGGGCTGTGCTGACGTGCCCGCTGTTTTTTGCGGGAGTATTTTTTCTCGCCGTGGCTTTTTTCGCGCTGCTTTTCGCGCTGAATCACCTGAACTTGAGTCTCGTGGCGCCTGCTGCGGCGTCACTGACGCTGGTAACGAATGCGGTGGCCGGAAAGATTTTCCTGAAAGAGAATGTCGACGGACGCAGGTGGGCGGCGGCGGTGCTGGTGTGCGTTGGCGTTTATCTGCTGGCGCATTGACGCGGCCGCCTCAAGCGCTCTGATTTCCTGCTGCTGCACTCTCCATCGAAGTTTCCCGCATTACTTCTTTCTCGATCTCGCGCGCGATCGCCGCGATCAGCGTCAGCACAAACAAACCCAACATCGGGTAACTCAGCAGCAGATTTAGGTTAGCGAGGCTTTGACGGTGATCGTTTGATAGATGGAAGATTTGACCGGCTGTGAACTCGGCGGGAACCCAGAGCAGCGAAAAGATGAGCGACAACTGCCACGTTTGCGCCAACGCCCGACGCAGACCTGAAGGGATCAAAGCTCGACCCATTTTCAGCGGCCTACCGATCTTGCTCGCAGCGATGCAGGCGATAACAAGCAGCGAAATGGGGCCGAATCCGCCTCCGACAACAAAGAGTATGACTGAGAGAGATAATAGAACTGCGCCGCCGCGCTGCCCCTGCAGAAACCGCACTGACCAAGCGATGATTGCGAGGCCGCAGAGCATTGCTGCAATGCCTGTGGCGAGGAAACTGGGAATTACAGTCAACGCCGGCTCATGCCCAAACGGGAACGGCAACTCCCATGAATTCACGGCGAAGATTCGGAGATGTGCCGGCACGGTATTTCCCTGCAAGGCCTCGAAGAACCCGTGCTCGATGCCAAGAATACCTGCATAGACACCATAGGCCCCGGCTGTGATGCCCATTGCGCCGGGTTTCGAGTTGAGCATCTTCCCATTTTGCGGATTGTTCCCAAGCATTCTTGATCCTCCTCATTCTTACGGAAGAAAGACCATCTTCTCCTGCTCGCGTTAACCAACAAACCGCATCAGGCCGCGGGGCTTTAGGTCGGGGTTGAGAAACTTACGCGGTTCGCCAAGCGCGGCGCAGACTGCTTCTGCGGCAAGGTGGCCGCTGCGCGCGGCGCTCTCCATTGTGGAGGGCCAGCCGGTTGCGATCCAGTCTCCTGCGAGAAAGCAGTTCGGCCAAGGAGAGACGGAACCCGGGCGCGCGGCGTCAATTCCCGGCGGAACAGTAAATGTAGCGCGGACTTCCTTGACCAGCGCGGCTTTTTCAAGCTTCGCTTCGGCCACCGCCGGAAAGAATTCTGCCAATTCGCGCACAGCGAGGCTAATCGCTTCTTCACGGCTCAATGCGGCGAAATCGTGCGAGGCGCTGACGACCAGTTCGAGGTAACTGCCCTTCGATTTGCGCCAAGGCTGCAAGCGGCTCTTGTTGTACATCCAGTGAATTTCGCGGTCGAGCAACACGGCATGGTCCAAGTCCGTAATTTCGCGATCGAACCAGAGATGCACGCTGCAAATGGGGCCGTGCTCGTGTTGTTGAATTTGGGCGGCGAGCGCGTTGGCATCATCGGTCGGGGGCATCAGAGGCAGAAGCCTGGCCATGCCTTCAAACGGGATGGCAAGCACAAGAAAGTCCGCGACCAACTCCCCTGCGCGTGTCCGCAGTATCCACTGCGACGTATCTTCGTCCCACGACGCGCCTTCGACGCCGGCGTTGAAGGAGACTTCGCCGCCATGCTCGCGCAAATACCGTTCCGCACCCTCGTAGAGTTCGCTCAGGGGCACACTGCTCATGCCCATGCTGCCGGCCTGCGCGGAATTCAAAAAGAGTTCGCGGATCACCTTGGCGGCGTAGGGCAGCGCAATGCCGTCGACATCGGCGTTAAGCGCACTGGCGATGACGAGCCGCCAGAAGCGCTCGATGGCACCATGGGTTTGGCCGTTGCGTTTGAGCCAGGCGCCCAGCGTTTCATTGGAATCCTTCGGAACCGGCCGGATCATGGCGGTGAATGCGCGCAAAAGCGCCTTCTTGTCGTCGCGGGTCAACGCATGGGCGCTTAGCAGGCTGGGCAAACCGTGAAGCGGCGCCGGCAGCCACCACGACGGGCCGAGCAGCGAGCGGCGGCCGCCGGGTTCGATCATGGTCATAGTGCGCGTCCAGTGGATGCGATCGAGAACGCCAATGCGCCGGTAAAAGCCGATGAGATTCGTGCAGCAGCCGAAGAGCACGTGCTGGCAGTTGTCGATGACCTCATCGACGCCGGGATAGCGATAGGAGCTGGCGCGCCCTCCCAGGTAGCCGCGGCGCTCGACCAACTGCACATGCAGCCCGGCCTCGGCAAGGGCGCAGGCAGCGCTCATCCCGGCCACTCCGCCGCCCACCACGATGACGGATTTTTGCGAAGCTGACTCGGTCATGACCTTCTGACTACGGTGCGGGTGCTCCTCTTATCATCGCCGATGAAGCGGCAAACATGCCTCAGGGGCTAAAGCCCGCGTTAATGTTGCGCGTCTTCGGCCCGACTAAAGTCGTGCCCTGGTTACAAAGCGCGATGCGCCGTGAGTTTTTCAGGAGGCATTAAGCAAATTTACCCCGCCCAGCGAGTCTTTCGGCGAGCTGCACATTCGTGCCCTGGTTACAAAGCGCGATGCACGTGAGTTTTTCGGGAGGTTCTAAGCAAATTTACCCCACCCAGAGAGTCTTTCGGCGAGCTGCGCATTCGTGCCCTAGTTACAAAGCGCGATGAACCGTGAGTTTTTCAGGAGGTTCTAAGCACCTTTCCGTGCACAGAGCGGCCTTCAGCAAGGTGTGAAGTCGTGCCCTGTCAAAACTCGGCCGATTCGACCCGCTCTCAGAACCCCATGCGCGAGCGGAGCAGGCGAACGCGATCGCGGGCGACGGGGAGCTGCGTAGTCCCAGCATCCTTGAGGGAAACGACGGTTTGTCCAGCGGGAGAGACATTCGCCTGGCCGATCCAGTCGAGGTTGAGCAAAATAGCGCGGTGAATGCGCAGGAAGCGATTGGGATCGAGCTTCTCTTCAAGGGCGGCAATGGTCTGGTCGACGCTGTGCTCGCGGCCGTTGACGACGGCGTAGGTGAGCTTGTCGCGCGCGACAAAGTGCGTAATGGCGGCCAGATCGAGGAAGGAGATGCGGTCACCGATGCGGGATGCAACGCGGCGAGGATACTTCTCATGCTGGCTGCGGAGCGACGCGGCGAGATCTTGTAAAACGGCCGGAAGATCGGAGCTCTGTTGCCAGTCCGGTTTGACCAGAGGCCGCAATCGGCCGAGCTTTGCCAGCGCACGTTCGAGCTGTTCGGCCTCGATGGGCTTGACGAGGTAGTCGATGGAGTTCACGTCGAAAGCGCGGAGCGCGTACTGGTCATAGGCGGTCGTGAAGATGACGAACGGCTGCACTGCGAGGCGGGCGAGCAGTTCAAATCCATTCATGCCCGGCATCTGAATGTCGAGGAAGAGCACGTCAACGATTTTGCCGGGCCCTTCAGCGGCTGCCTTGGAGAGATCGTCGACCGCCTGAGCGGGATCGGTGGAGCTGCCGACGACATCGAGGGAATTCGAGCGCGAGAGCATGCGCTGCAGGCGCTCGATGGCCAGGGGTTCGTCATCGACGAGATAGGCGCGTAAACGGGCAGCTTCCATAGGCGCTCACGATTCCGCGGGAAAGGAGAGACGGACCACGGTCTTCTCATTTTCGCGCATCACGGCGAGATGCCCAGCCGTGCCAAAAAGCAACTCCAGACGCGCGGCGAGATTGCCGAGCCCATGCTCCGGCGCTGTAGAATCGAGCGAGAATCCGGGGCCATCGTCGATCACTTCGAGAATCGCAATGCCTCCGGCGATCGCCCCGGCAATCTGAATTGTAGCGCCCTCCATACGTTGGGCAGCGACATGTTTCACGGAGTTTTCGACCAGCGTCTGCAGCGCCAGCGGAGGAACTTTGACGGACGCGAGCGCGTTGGGCACGAGGATTTCGTAGCGCAGGCGCGGACCGAAGCGCGTGGATTCAATGGCAAGATAATCGCGGACAATCTTCAGTTCCTGCTCCAGGGGGACAAGGCCGCCGTGCTGGGCGTTGAGCGAAAAGCGCAGTAAGGAGGCAAGCTTGCCAACCATGTCTTCAGCGCGCTGCGGGTCGCTTGGGATCAGCGCGGCAATAGAGTTGAGCGTGTTGAAAAGAAAATGCGGATGGATGCTGGATTCGAGTGACGAGAGACGAGCTTCGGCCAGCAGTTTATAGGCGCGCTCCTTTTCCACCATGGCGCGCGCGCAACTCGAGCTCTGCCATCTGCAGCCGGGCTTGAAGACGTCTCATATGTGGAAATGCTGAGGCCGATTACGAGTGCGATGATCGATGCTGAACGGAAGAGATCCCCTAGTACTCGGCCCACAACGTGTCGCGGGGACTAAGGCCTGCGTAGCAGACCACGAAGGCTGCGACCAGGGAGCCGGCCGTTGCCGTGAGCCACGAGACAAAGCGCTTGGATGAGGACGATCGCTCTCGGCAAGCGCGGAGCGAGACGAACAGAAACCCGGGTGAGCAACAGGATAGACGGCAATGCGATGCAAACCGAATAGACGAAAATCGCAAGGATATGCCGGACGGCATGGGAAAGGTTGAGGTAGCCGAGCGAGTAGAAGAGAAGCGCAATGAGAATGGTAGCGCCAGGAATGATAAAGAGCGCTCGGACGAGGTAAGTGCTCACCCGCTCGGGGCACTTCTGCTTGCGCTCGATGTCGGGCATCTTGCTTTCTATCGTACCGCTCATAGCTGAAATCGGACTCCTGCCGATGTGGCTGCAACGTAAGGCGCTGCGCCATATTCCGAGGCCGCGCTACCGTGCGGCGTCTCCATGTGGATGTAGGCCGAAAAATGATTCCCAAACCAGCGACTGACGTCGAGGATGCCAGTGTAGCTATGGTCGTCGAGGTTTGCCACCACGGAGCCTGAGACGCTCCACTGCTTCCAGCCGGGGCGCTCGCGCAAACGGGCCTTACCGGCGTTGACAAACGCGTAGTGCTGGCGGCCTGCGAGCGGCGAAATGCCGGCGTCACGATAGTGAGGGATGTTGGGTGGCGTGAAGAATTCGCCGATGAAGGTGATGTTGGCGACGGTGTATTTCGCGCCCACCAGCACAGCTGGATGCTCGCGCCAAACCGCCTCGCCGTGCAGTTCGAGCGCCTGACCCACGACGCGAGTGAAAGTGAGCCCGCCAAACGAATCGCCTCCGCGATCGTGGCCGCCAATGAACGACGTGTCGAAGCCATGGGCCAGAAAGTTATAACGGAGTGCCGTAGTGTCGTGCAGGCTGCTGTTGGCGGGCGCGAGTGCCGCGGTTGACCAGGCTGCGGAAATGGCCTGCGAGCCGTGAACCCAGTCTGCCTTAATCATGTCGCGCCCTTCATTCACGCTGAGCCGGTCGCTGGGATCGGTAGGAATGCGCGGTGGGTCGAGCACGCCGGCCGCCGTGAAGGCATAGCCTGTGCCCCAAAGCAGCATTTTGCGGCCCGCGGTAAAGTCGAAGTCGCCGACAGAAAGGTCCGCGTATGCTTCCCTCACCCGCAGCTGCGTGTTGGTGTCGGAGGAATCCGTGCTGAGCCCGATGAGACTGGACGAAATACTCCAGCGATCGCGGTCGCGAACGGCAAAGGAGGGCTCCACGAGGATCCGATTCACAACAGTTGGCAGCGGCTCACTGAGCCCGCCATAGAATGTAGCGTCATCGATCACGTCGACAGAATAGCGATCATCATAGCGGCTCTCCTGCTGTGGCGCGGAGTTTTGGCCGGCGTTTTGTGAGTGCACGAACGCGGCAGCGGCGACGAGAAGCAAAGCCGGAATGAGACGATGATTCATGGCTGTTGTTGCGAACCTGAAGTTCGTGTCATGACAACTGCAGATCCTTTGCCTTCGGTCGCCGCGGCGACCTGCGCTCAGGATGACAATCTCGTTACAGCGTAGGCGCGAATTCATGCTCAGAACCTGTCGGAACGGCCTTGGTAGAAGAGCTTGTCGGGCAGCGCGCGCGGCGTGGAGCCGGAGTACTCGAGCACGCTATGCGAGTTGTGCATGACCTCGTCGTAGAGAGTGAGCTTTCGCAACAGCATTTGGCCGTTCGTGAGGCCATATTCATCGAATGTCGCGGTCTTGACTTGCTTGCCGGAGGTCAGATAGAACTCCGCCTTCAGGGGGCGCGCATCTTCGGTGCGTATCCAGTAGAGAATCCGCTGGTAGGTCGCGCCCTTGCGCTTCGCGGTAAGCTCAAGCACGTAGCATGGCACGGCGCCCACCTTCTCCGTGCGTAGATAAGCGGGGGTGTAATCGACGGCATAGTTAGTGCGCGCCACGTCGCCGTTGGAGGCGTCGCCGGTGAGCCGCTCCAGCGGAGTGATGCGCACCGGGCGGCTGGCATCGGGCAGATAGACCCACATATCGTCGCCCAGCATCAGCAGGTGCTCACCCTTCTCGCGCGGACTCATGAACTCCACGTACGTTTTATCGGAGCCCTTTTGCGAAACGTCGTAAAGGTGCTCTTCATCGGGCCGGCCGGATTCGTAGTCGGTGATTTTGACGTGCACCTCGTACGACGGCCAGCCGTTGCGAAATGTGTCGGAGCGCTTGAGAAGCGCCTCGGCGTCGGGTGCGGCTGGTGCGGCGTGGCCGACCAGTGCGCAGGTGAGCAGCAGGGCAACCGCAAACAGCAGCAGAAACCCGCGCAGGAAACAATTCACGCTAGACATGGGCTAGTGCCTCCACAATTTGCAGCCGCGATGCACGCACCGCGGGCACAATGGATGCGAGAGCCAGCGACACGACAACCAGAATCGAAGAGCCGATCATCATGGCGGGCACGTGCAGCACGCGGAAAGGTACGCTGACGGCATAGCCGGGCGGCGGCGGCAGGTGCAGGCCCGCGGCGTTGAGCAGAGCGCCGAGCAGGTTGCCGACCAGGAGCCCGCCGGCCGCACCGAGGACGCCGAGGAGCGTGGCCTCAACCATAAGCAGGAAGATGATCCAGGCGCGCGGCGTGCCCATGGCCAGCATGGTGCCGATTTCGCGGGTGCGCTCGAACAGGGCCATCAGCAGCGTATTCACGCTCGACATCAGGACCATGAAGAAGACGATCACGCCCATGAAGAGAAAGATTCCGTTGAAGAGGTTGCGCACCTGCTTGTAGTAGGTGGCGAGGTCGATCCATTTCTTTACGGTCATGGGCTGCGAAAGGCCGTTGAGCCGGGGAATGAGCTCGTTGTAGACGGCGTCGGTGTTGGCGGTGTCATCAAGGCCGACCACGAGATTGGTGATGCGGTCGCTTTGCAGAAGCCGCTGCGCAGAAGGAAGCGTGATGCGCAGATAGCGCGCATCCATTTCGGCAACGCCGGTTTCGACGATGCCGGCGATCTGGACATCGACGCCATTCAACGCACCGTCGGAGGTGACAGCAAAAAGCGTAAGCCCATCGCCCACTTTCACGTTCATGGATTTGGCCAAGCCAGCGCCGATCAGAGCCTCGGGGTTGCTGCCCTCGCCGTCGTTCAGATCACTGCCCGCTGTCAGATCGGATGTGAAGCCGAGACTGCGCTCGGCAACCGGATCGACGGCACTGCCCATAAAGACCGAGGATTTCTGGCCGTTTGAGACCATGCCGTAGAACTCGATGCGCGGGGCGACGCCGCGGACATGTGGCGCGGTGCGCACTGTCGAAGCGGCCTGGCGCCAGTTTTCGATTCCCGTATCCAGCACGCGAATTTCATCGCGGCGAAAATGCTCGGCGGTGAAGATCTGCAGATGGCCGAGGCCGTTGCGGATGGTGTCTTCGCGCAGACCCCGCGTCATGAATGCAAAGTAGCCGCCGGCGAGCAACAGGCCCGCAACTCCGCTGCTGACCATAAGCAGGGTCATGAGCGTGCGGCGGCGGTTGCGAAAGATGTTGCGAAAAGCGAGCAGCAGGAACTTAGCCATGGATCACCTCCGCGTGGTGAAGGTCTTCAACCACCTGGCCGTCGCACAGGCGGACAATGCGCGGCGTGTGCTCGAGGAGGCGCTGATCGTGCGTGGAGAAGATGAAGGTAAGACCCAGCGTCAGGTTCAGATCGCGCATCAGGTCGATAAGCTGGGTGGCATTGTGAGTGTCGAGGTTGGCGGTTGGCTCGTCTGCGAGCACGAGCGCGGGGCGATGCACGATGGCACGCGCCACAGCCACGCGCTGGCGCTCGCCGCCGGAAAGAAGATCGGGACGGTGCTTCGCTCGTTCGGCTAGGCCGACGCCTTCGAGGGCGTCCATGGCACGCCGGCGGCGCTCGCTGGCGCCGACCCCCTGAACTAAAAGTGGAAATTCAACATTTTCACATGCCGTAAAGACAGGAATGAGGTTGAAGGTCTGAAAGACGAAGCCGATCTTCTCGCGGCGAAACGCGGAGAGCTGGGCGGGCTGAGCTTCGAAGTGTCTTCGCCATCGAGAACAATGCGGCCCGAGGTGGGCTTATCGATGCAGCCCATCAGGTTGAGCAGCGTGGATTTGCCGCTGCCGCTGGGGCCCGCGATGGCCAGAAATTCGCCGCGCTCGACACGGAGGCTGGCATCGTCAAGCGCGCGCACTTCGCTGTGATCCAGGGGGAACCGCCGGCTGACTTCTTCCACGCTGACAAGATCGTCCATGCCCTGCTCCTCTCAGAAGTTCTTGAGGAGACGGTACGGCATTGCAAGCAGCAAGAAACAGGCGATTGGATGGAGGGTTGGAGAAATGGATGGAAGGCTGGAAATGGGGGATGGAGGGCGGGCGGAATTGGTCTTTACGCGTTCTCCCACCCAAGCAGAGCTTGGATGGGGCACCCGGCTGGATTTCTACGCGATCCACCCACCCAAGCAGAGCTTGGATGAGGTGCCCGGCCCGCCTGCGCCCTTGGGGCTTCGGCGCGGCAAGGAGCGGCTTTACAGCTCTACAATCTCGCCTTAGCAAATGCGCGGCCCGACCCAGACTTCAAATACTTCTCGAACGCGAACGCTCGCGTCTTATCTGTGAACGCGATATAGGTCTTGATCGTCCAAGGCGCGTGTTTCGACGTGTGCGCCACGCCGCCAGCATTGTGTTTTTGCAGGCGAGCGCGTAGATCCGCTGTGGCTCCAACGTAGTGGCGTTCGGGATTTTCTACGCTTTGAAGAATGTAAACGTAGGTCATGATCATTTGTAAGAGGAGTTCATAGGGCCGAGGCTCTCGGGATAATGGTGAAATGCGAATGGCCCGCCTGCGCCCTTTGGGCTTCGGCGCGGCAGCCTTCGTCCGCCGCGACTGGCAGCAGTGGCTTGCCGAGCCGTAGTCCGCCGGAGCGGACGAAGGCTGGTGGGCAGTGAGGGACTCGAACCCCCGACTTCCTGCTTGTAAGGCAGGCGCTCTAACCAACTGAGCTAACCGCCCATCCTGTGCGCGTTGCGGCCTTTACTGATGATAGCAGCGAGTTCACCATGTGCAGGGGCGCGGGTTCCGGGTTGATACACTCAGGCCGTGGTTCGTTTGATCGTGAACGCCGACGACTTTGGCCTCACTTCCGGGGTGAATCGCGCCATTGCCGAGTTGCACCAGGCCGGCGTATTGACGAGCACCTCGCTGATGGCGCGCGGGGCGGCAACGGAAGAAGCGATCGAGCTGGCACGTTCCATGCCAACGCTGGGCGTGGGTTGCCACGTTGTGCTGGTGGATGGTGAGCCGGTGCTCCCGGCTCGTGAGATTCCCACGCTCGTGGATCGGCGCACTGGGCGCTTCCCGGATTCGCTCGGCACGTTTCTGCTAAGGCTCTTCACAGGCCGGGTGCGGACCGGGGAGATCGAGGCGGAGGTTGCGGCACAGATTGCGGTGTTGCAGTGCCGGGGAGTACGCCTGACGCACCTGGATACGCATAAGCACACGCACGTTTTTTCAGCGGTGCTTCGGCCTGTGCTTCGTGCCGGGCGCGCAGCGGGCATTCGCGCCATTCGCCATCCTTTTGAGCCGGAGTGGGCCGTGCGAGCTACGGCCCGCGCCTCCTTGACGCGCATTGCCGAGCTCACTGCATTGCGCACGCTCGAACCGCGATCGCGGCGTATCCTGACCGGCGAAAACTTTGTGACCACTGACGGAACGATTGCCATGGCCGGTACGGGAGTGCTGGACAAGGCCACCCTCAGTTCACTGCTTGAGAAAATGCCTGCAGGCACGTGGGAGCTGGTCACCCACCCCGGCTACAACGACGATGAGCTGGCCAAAGTCCGCACCCGCTTACGCGCCTCGCGCGAGGTGGAGTATCGCGCATTGCAGGCGATCCGCGACTTCCCGGCTATCGAGCTGGTTTCGTTTGGACAACTCGAGGCGACAAGTCCGCCGGGCGGTTAGCGTGCGCGCGGTAGACTGGCTGGCAGGCGGACAGTGGTTGCATCTTCCGTTGGCGCCAGATCGTCCATTACAGGACGGCGCAAAATCCGAACTGAAGAAGGGTTCATGCGAATCGGGATCACGTGTTATCCGACATACGGCGGTTCCGGAGTAGTGGCTACGGAACTTGGCATCGAGCTGGCGGCGCTGGGCCACGAGGTCCATTTCATCTCCTATTCGCAACCGTTTCGCCTGAATGGCCGCGACGACGGGATTTTTTATCACGAGGTACCGGTCTCGAATTATCCTCTGTTTGAGTTTCCGCCGTACGACCTGGCGCTGGCCTCGCGCATGGCCGAAGTAGCCGAGTATTACGCGCTCGATTTGCTGCACGTTCATTACGCGATTCCCCACTCGGTGTCGGCGCTGCTGGCGCGGCAGATGCTGGCGACACGCGGGCGGCGACTGCCGTTTGTGACAACGCTTCATGGAACAGACATCACATTGGTGGGGCTCGACCGCAGTTATCTGCCGATTACGCGGCACGCCATCCAGGAAAGCGACGGCGTGACCAGCATTTCGAATTATCTGCGCGAAAAGACGATCGAGGATTTTGAGGTCACCCGGCCGATCCAGACCATCACCAACTTTGTGAACTGCGACGTGTACACGCCGTTCTGCGATGAGGAGCAGCGGGCCGAGGCGCGCAGTCGCTTGGCGCGTCCCGACGAATTTCTCCTGATGCACCTTTCGAACTTCCGTCCGGTGAAGCGGGTACCCGACGTGGTGAAGATTTTTGCCCGCGTGGCGGCGGAGGCGCCGGCGCAACTGGTGCTGATCGGCGACGGTCCGGATCGCTCCACCGCCGAGTGGCTGGCCCATGATCTAGGCATTCAAGCCCGGATTCACTTTCTGGGGAAACAGGAACGCGTGAGCAACCTGCTGGGGCTTGCCGACCTGTTCCTGATGCCAAGCCAGCTTGAGAGCTTTGGCCTGGCGGCGCTGGAGGCGATGGCATGCAAGGTTCCGTCGATTGCGACACGCGTGGGCGGCGTGCCGGAGCTGATCGAGGACGGAGTAACCGGGCTGCTCTTTCCCGTCGGCGACGTTGACGCCATGGCCGCAGGCGCACTAAGCCTGCTGAGCGATACGGCGCGGCTGAATGCGATGCGCGAAGCCGCACGTAAAGATGCGAAAAAACGCTTCTGCGCCAACCTGGTGGTTCCGCAGTATGTGCGGTTCTACGAGCAGGTGCTGGGCGCTTCCCCGCCCTAAACACAAAATGCGCGTTCAGGATGGGGCACCCTGCGAGGGGTAGTTCAAATGAGTCGTCGCATCCCGCGAAATTTCTCCAGAAGGTTCTTGCCAAATGCACAGGTTTACGGCATATTCTGCTTCCACTGGAGGTCGTTATGCACGTGATGAGATTGGTGTGTTTTGTGGCAGTGTGCGCCCCCGTGCTGCTCTGGGCCCAGTCCGCGGGAGGACGTTTCGACGGAAATTGGACGACGGCGATGGCCTGCGAGGCGAGCACTCACATGCCTGCATACAGATGGGAGTTTTCCAGCGTGATTAATGATGGCAGTTTTCACGGCCAGCACGGCGAAGAGGGCGGCCCGGGGTACCTGGTCGTCGACGGTCCCATCAACGCCGATGGCAGCGCCAAGCTGCATGCCAAGGGTACAGTGCAAGCAGGAAAAGCAGGCCTGGTAACCCAGCTCAAAGGCAACAAATACGACTACAACATCGAGGCCAAATTTACCGATACCTCGGGGACGGGCAAGCGCGACGAGGGCGCGGGGATTCTGGGCCGGCCGTGCAGCTTCGAATTCACCAAGCAGACGGATTCGGGAACGCCAGCGGCTCCCGCGACGCCGCCAACATCGCAGTAGCCGCTCTCACAGGGATGGGAATTATCCCACCCTAAACGCCAAAGTCGCGTTTAGAACGGGGCACGCCATAGTAGCCGTTTCGCCAGCAGTTGGAACGATCGCACCCTGATGCGGCGAATGAGAAGCTTCGGGGGAAGACAACCGCAGATCCTTCGCCTGCGTTTGGCCTGAAGACAGGCCAAACTTCGCTCAGGATGACAATTCCATTTTGATGCGAGCTCCTGACTTGCCATACGAGGGCCCTTTTTCAGATGGTCCTTGTTCCCTGCCCTTACAGCGTGCGCTTGAACATGGGCGTGGCAATCAGCAAAGAGGCGATGCCGAAGAATGTCAGGAACGCGAGGTCGCCCTTGATGGCAACCCATCCGCCGTCTTTGAGAAGAACGGCCTTGAAGCCGTGAATCGCGTACGTGAAGGGATCGATAACGCTCATCGCCTGCATCCACTTGGGGAACGACACTGTGGGATACATGGCGCCCGAGGGATACAACAGGAGCACGTTGAGCACGCCGAACATGGCGCGGGGTACCAGCGGATCGTCGACACGCACCATCAGCAGAAACATCATGCCATTGAAGGCAATGGAGCCGGCGATGATGAGGCACAACATCTGCAACATGACGATGGGATGAAAGATAACGCCCAGTCCGGCGATGAGCGACCCGATGACCCCGATTGATATTCCGCTCAGGGTGGCTTTGATGGCACCGGCGATGTTCAGCCCAAAAACCAGCTCCAGCTTGGTAATCGGCGTGACCAGGTAGCCCTCGTGGACGCCGCGCGCCTTGTCGTCGATGTAGAGCATACCGCCGCCGATCATCACCGAGATATACATGGCCAGCGCCACTGTCATGGGCAGAAGATACTTCAGATAATTCACGTAGGGATAAAGCTCGACGATCTCCAGCGCGATCGACTTGTCGAGCCTGTCCTTGATCGTCGGATCGTTGAGCGCGTCTACCAGCGACTGCATCTCAGATTCGAGAGTCGCCGAGGTGAACAGGTCGGAGTTGTCGACGACAATGCCGAGCTTGGGCGCATCCTGGTCGTAAACGCGCCGCGAGTACTGCTCGGGGATGATGACCGCAGCGTCGATTTTGCCGGTGCGCACGTCCTCGCGCGCCTGCACCTCATTGGGGTAATCGACCGTGGTGAAGGTCTTGATGTTCACGGCGACGGCATCAAAGGCCTCGCGCACCTTTCGCGCTTCGGGCCCGTGATCGTGATCGACCACGGCCACATGCGTGCCGACAATTTTGCCGCCGAACGCATTGCCGATAATAATGAGCTGCAGAATCGGCAACATCAGCGACATGATCATCAACGTGGGCGAGCGGAAGAATTTGCGCATCTCGCGCTCGATGATGGCAAACATTCTGTTCATGGCTGCGCTCCCGGGCGCGGCGGCATGGTGAAGACCGGCTTCACCTGCTCATCGCGCAGTTGGCGCCCCGTGTAGTGAATAAACACATCGTCCAGAGTCGTATTCTGCACACTCAGCGAGGTCAGCGTCTCGCCCAGGCTCGCCGCCATCTCCACAATCTGCATCGTGGTCTTCGATCCCGACGTGGTCAGCACGCGGTAGAAGCCGGCGCTTTCCGGCTGCACGCTGGTTACACCTTCGAGTTTCTTCAACCGCTCCTCCCACTCTTCCGTCTCGCGGTCAAAATGCACCTCGACAACATTGGCGCCAGCCACGCTGTTCTTCAATTCCATTGGAGTGCCCAGCGCCACCAGAGTGCCGTGATCCACAATGGCGATGCGGTCGCAGAGTTTGTCGGCTTCTTCCATGTAATGCGTGGTGAGCAGCATTGTCAGGTTGCGCGTGCTTTTGAGCTTATTCAGCATTTCCCATACGGCAATGCGCGAAACGGGATCGAGACCGGTGGTTGGCTCGTCAAGGAAAAAGATTTTCGGATTGTGCACCAGGCCGCGCGCAATCTCGAGCCGCCGCCGCATGCCGCCGGAAAGCGTCTTGGTCTGCGCGTCGCGCCATTTTGTGAGGTCAACGGCCTCAAGCACTTCGGCGATGTTCTTTTCGCGGGTGCCGCGGGGAACGCCGTAGAGCTTGGCGTAAATCACCAGGTTCTCTCCAACGGTAAGGTCCTGATCGCTGGTGAGCGCCTGGGGAATGACGCCGATCATTCTGCGCACGTCGTCCGGATCCTTCGTCACATCGTGTCCGCCCACGATCGCTTTGCCTGCGGTAACCGGGATCAGCGTGGTCATCATGCGGATCAGCGTGCTCTTCCCTGCTCCGTTCGGCCCAAGCAGTCCGAAGATTTCGCCTTCAAAGACGTTGAAGTTTACGTCTTTCACCGCTTCGAAATCGCCGTAGCGCTTCCAGATGTGCTCCACCGCTATTGCCGACGGGCGCACGGCGCCGTCCCTGTACACCGGGCTGTGATTGATGACCGTACTCACTGCTTCACCAGTTTGGTCTTGGGGATGTAAACGTACGCAGTCATTCCGGGAACAAACTTTTCACCGGGATTGGGTATGAGCAGTTTCAACTGGATGGTTTTGATGTCGCGCTTCATACCGCTGACATCGCGCTGCGTGGCGAAGTCGCCCTCTGCCGCTTTGGCGATCACTTTGCCGTAGACGGTGTCGCCGCTGGGCATCACGACGCGCAGCGAATCGCCAAGCTCGACGCTGTCGGCCTGCGTCTCCGGCAGCGGCGCGTAGACCCAGGTTTGCGTCAGGTCCATGATGGTTACGATCGGGGCGCCTACGGTGACGACTTCACCTTGCCGCGCCGCCCACACATCCACCTTTCCATCGATGGGCGAAACGACCTGCGCATAGCTCGCTTCGACGCGCGCCTCATCGGCCAGTTCGCGCGCGTTCGTCTCCGCGTCGCGCGTTTCGTCAACGGTGCGCGCGGAAACTTGCGTCAGCAGCTCATGAGCCTGCGCCTGATGAAACGCCGCCTCGGAAGCCGCCAGGTTGCTCCTCGCCGTATTCACCGCGGCTTCTGCGGCTTGCAGACTGGTTTCGGCCTCCTCACTGGCCTGCGCGCTCATGATTCCCTGCTTGGCCAGCGCCACCGTGCGGCTGGTGTCGGCAAGCTGATGATTCAGATTGGCCTGAGCCTGCGCCAGCGTGGCCTGCGCCGCCTTCACCTGCGCTTCCGCGCTGACCGTCGCGCTGGTGGTTTCGCCCTGGTCCTGGTGCTCCGTTTCCACGGCCTCCCGCACCTTCCACTGATCGCTCGCCGCAGTGGCCTGCGCGGCTTTCATGGCCGCTTCCAGATCTTTGCTTTCAATTTCCGCGATCAACTGGCCGGCCTTCACTTCCTGGCCTTCTTCGACTGTCAGCGTCTGGATGCGGCCTGGGATCTTGGAGCTCACGACGACTTCATTCGCGTCGACGGTGCCGATCAACTGCAGATCGCCGCTGTGTGGCGTCGTGACCAGGTACCAGATCAGCGATCCCAGGGTGAGTAAACCCAAAATGAGAAAGACTCGATTGCGTGCGTTCACTGCCTTTTCATCTCCAATCCCTTGAATTCAGCGCACTCCGGCACGGGGGTATCGGCCAGCACTTTGGCGGCGAGTTCAGCGCCGCGTTTGCGGTCCTGAAAAATTGCCTGACCTAGAAACTCCACCAGAGCCACTCTGCGAGCCCGCAGCACCTCCGGATCGAAGGGCTCTATGGGCTCCACAAGCCGCCATACGGGCGCACTGAGGAAATAGAAAACATTCGCGCCCAGCGCCGCCAACTCAATCTGCATCCAATCCGCATCGATCACCTCGCTCGAAGCGATCCCTTCACGCACCATGGACTGATACATCGTCTGCAGTGGTCCGAAGACGCGCTTGACCAAGATCGGCAGCAAGCCTTCCTCGCCCTGGCGCAGTCGGATCATCTCGTGCTGCATGAGGCTTTGAAACTCACGCTGGGTCAGGATGCGGTCGAAATGGTCGAGCGCGGCGCGCAGCAGCCGCTCTCCCGGGCTCGCATCGCGAAGAAAGACGGCCATCGAACGGTCGCGAACCCGCGCCGAAACCATCTCCAGCGTGGCAGCATAAAGCTTTTCTTTGCTCTCGAAGTAGTAATAAAGCAACGCCTTATTTACGCCGGCGGCAGTGGCAATTTGCTCGGTGCGAGCGCCGGCCAGTCCATTGGCGGCAAATTCGCTTAAAGCCGCGTCGAGGATGCGAGCCTTTGTCTCAGCCGAGCGTTCGGCTTGGGTCTCGTGAGCGTCCGGTGAGGAGTGCGGCGTCATAAATTAACTAACTGGTTAGTAAATTAACCTAAAGGAGATCGCTTGGCAAGAGGTGCTGACAAAAATTCTTGATTGTCGCGCTATCTAAAAGAAACTACAAACCTTCTTGAACGAGCCAGTGCGTTTTGGCCGCCGATTCGGCCCCTAAGCTCGAGATCAATCGAAGACGACGGTCTTGTTCCCGTAGCAGAGGATGCGTCGGTCGAGGTGCCAGCGCACGGCACGGGAGAGCACCATGCGCTCCAGGTCACGGCCCCGGGAAACAAGATCCTCCACCTGATCGCGATGGCTGATGCGGGACACATCCTGCTCGATGATGGGTCCGTCGTCGAGCACCTCGGTGACGTAGTGGCTAGTGGCCCCGATGAGCTTGACGCCGCGCGCGTGGGCGGCGTGGTAGGGCCGCGCTCCGGTGAATGCCGGCAGAAACGAATGATGCACGTTGATGATTGCTGCAGGAAAACGCGCAACAAACGCGGGCGAGAGAATCTGCATGTAGCGTGCGAGGACGATGAGCTCGATTTCATGGCGGGCGAGAAGATCGAGCTGGCGCGCCTCGGATTCAGCCCTCGTTTCTGCGCTTACGGGCACATGCTCGAACGGAACACCGTAGAAGGCCGCGAGCTTTTCCACTTCGCGGTGATTCGAAATAATGACTGGAATCTCGCAAGCCAGTTCGCCGGTGCGCCAACGGTGCAGCAGGTCGGCCATGCAATGGAGATATTGCGAGCAGAAGAGGGCCATGCGCGGACGACGGGTACTCGAAGTCAGCTTCCAGTTCATGCCAAGCTCGGCGGCAATTGGCACGAATCCGGTCTTGAAGGCCTCGATGTCGAAGCCATCCAACTCCCACTCGACGCGCATGAAGAAAAGGCTCAGGTCGTGGTCGATGTGCTGGTCGGCGTGCAGAATGTTGGCGCCGCGCTCATAGAGCAGCCCCGAGACACGCGCCACGAGCCCTTTGCGGTCGGGGCAATCGATCAGTAGAACGGCTGAATCCTTCATCTTCAGTTCAGATTGAGCTATGCGCCTAGGTATCCGACCGCATGGATTCTTTCCTTTATGTTTGTGATTCCCAGGTCTCAAAATCGAGACCTGGGGCACCCACTTGGGCACGAATTCGTGCGGTCAAAAGCCTCAGTCGTAGTACTCCAGCCCGAGGTGCGTGATGAGGTCGGCGCCCATGATGTGGCGCAGCGTGTTTTTGAGCTTCATCGACTGGATAAAGAGATCGTGCTCCGGGTAAAGCCCGGCGGCCGTCTGCGGCGACTTGAGGTAGAAGCTGAGCCACTCCTGAATGCCGATGGAGCGCAGGCTTGGCGCGCGCTTCGCCATGTCGAGAAAGAGCACGAGGTCGAGCGCAATGGGAGCGGCCAGAATCGAGTCCCTGCAGAGAAAATTAATCTTCAATTGCATCGGATAGCCGAGCCAGCCGAAGATGTCGATGTTGTCCCACGCTTCTTTTTCATCGCCGCGCGGCGGATAGTAGTTGATGCGAATCTTGTGGTAGATATCGGAGTACAAATCCGGATAAAGCTCGGGCTGGAAGATGTATTCGAGGGAGCCGAGCTTCGATTCTTCCTTGGTCTTAAAGGACTGCGGCTCGTCGAGCACCTCGCCGTCGCGATTGCCGAGGATATTGGTGGAGAACCATCCCTTGACGCCGATCATGCGCGCCTTGAGTGCGGGCGCCAGCACGGTCTTCATGAAGGTCTGGCCGGTTTTGAAGTCTTTTCCGCAGATCGGGGCGGCATTTTGCTTCGAGAGCTCGATCATGGCCGGAAGATCGACCGTAAGGTTCGGCGCACCATTGGCGAAGGGCACTCCTTCTTTGAGCGCGGCGTAGGCATAAATCTGCGAAGGCGCGATGCCGATGTCGCTCTTTTCCAGACCCTTCTCAAAGGCCGAAATCGATTGGTGAACGGCAGTGGGCTCCATGAAAATTTCGGTCGACCCGCACCAGATCATCACCACGCGATCCACTTTCTTTTTGAAGGCGCGGATATCGGCCATGACCTGCTCGGCCAGATCGCGCTTGTTCTTGCCCTTCTTGACGTGCGTGCCATTGAGCCTCTTGACGTAGTAGCGGTCAAAAACGGCGGGCATGGGCTTGATGGTTTCAAGATATGGTTTCAGTTCTTTGAGAATCTCCGGCTTGAGCACTGCTGCGTGCGCTGCCGCCTCGTACACGTTGTCTTCAAAGATGTCCCACCCGGTGAAGACGACGTCATTCAAATCGGCGAGGGGAACAAAGTCCCTGATGAGGGGCGATTTTGCGTCGGTGCGCTTGCCCAGGCGAATGGTTCCCATCTGCGTGAGCGAGCCAATCGGCTTCGCCAGGCCGCGCCGCACTGCTTCTACTCCGGCGATCATTGTGGTGGCCACTGCGCCCATTCCGACCACCATTACGCCCAATTTGCCCTTTGCGGGTTCGACTTTTGTCGTGGAGGTCTTCTTGCTGCCTTTCTGCTTGGTTGCCATTGCTTCTCCTAACCATCCTTTTGCGGAAAATTTCACACCACTAAAAACTTGCCTCACTTCAGGCGGCGTTACGCTTCGTTCATTTCGCGCTTTCGGCTTAAGTGCGCCCAGAGGAACCATACGAGAGCCGCCACGATGGCCAGTTCCACGACCATGTGGAAGCGGTGGAAGGCTTGCTCCAGCCGCGGATCCGTATTCCACTTCTCGCCCAGCTTCATGCCGGCCCAGGCCAGGCAAAAATACCAAATCCAGGAGCCTACAGAAGTGTAAATGTGAAACCGCAGGCGCGGCATCCGTGCGATTCCCGCGGGGAAGGCTACAAAGGTCTGCACCACCGGCATCATCCGGCCCAACAGGATCGCGATCGACCCGAACCTTTCGAAGAACCACGTCATGCGGTCCAGGTCGTGATGGCTCATCAGGACCCATTTGCCGTAGCGCTCTACCAGCGGCCGTCCGCCCTTCGCGCCGATCCAATAGGCAATCGCCGAGCCAATGTTGCATCCCACGGCTCCGGCGGTGGCCACCAGAAACAGGTTAAAGCGGCCCAGATATACCAGGTATCCGGAGAACGGCAGGATGATTTCAGAGGGAATTGGCGTGCCGGATGAGTTTAGGGTAATGAGCCCGATGATGCCCGCGTAGCCTCCGGCATTGATGACACGAGTAACGAACCCGAATACGAGGGCAATGATCTTTTCGTTCATGAACTTTCCCAGTATATAGGTCCGCTCACAGATCGCCGGACACTTCTGCAATTCCCATTTGTTAGGATGAGGTGGGATTGTCCCCGTAATGCGAGGAGGCCAGGTGCCTGATTTTCCCCCGGTTCCGCTCACGCTTGAAGGCTCCAGCGTTCTGCACCAGTTTTTCCGATTTGACTGGAAGGGATGGCGGGCCTGCGCTGAGGGCGAACGCGAACAAATTGCTGCGGGCGCGGTAGAGGCGCTGCAGAAGCTGGAGCGCAAAGAGACGAACGCGCCGTTTCACTCTGCGCTTTACTCGCAGCTTGGGCACAAAGGCGACCTGATGCTGATCCACTTTCGGGATTCGCTTGAGTCGCTGAATCGCGTGGAGCTTGAGCTGGCCCAGACGCCGCTTTATGACTTCCTCGAATTGCGGCATTCGTATGTTTCGGTGGTTGAGCTGGGCCTGTACGAGTCGACGCGCAAGACCTATGAGGCCGCGACGAGCAAAGGTTTTGAGGCGCACTCGCCGGAATGGAATGCGGAGATTGCGGCGTCGCTGGAGCGAGCGTCGGCGGCAATGGCGCCGCGGCTGTTTCCGGCGATTCCCGAGGCGAAGTATCTCTGCTTCTATCCCATGGACCGCAAGCGCGGCGAACAGGTGAACTGGTACAGCGTGCCATTTGCCGAGCGGCAGCGCATGATGCATGAACACGGGATGATCGGGAGACGATACGCCGAGCAGGTAAAGCAGATCATTTCCGGTTCGATCGGAATGGACGACTGGGAGTGGGGAGTGGATCTGTTCGCAGAAGATCCGGTGATCTTCAAGAAGCTGATCTACGAGATGCGGTTCGACGAAGTGAGCGCGGTGTATGCGCTGTTCGGGCAGTTTTTTATTGGGGTGAGGCTGGCGACAGAAAAACTGCCGGAGTGGCTCGAGGGGAAGCTGTAATTAGCGATCGCAAACAATGCGGAATTGCACAGTAAGGCATGTTCACCTTACAATCAATCAGGAGTTGATCATGGCGACGCTCACCGTCACCGCAAAAGGCCAGATCACGCTCAAGCAGGAACTGCTGCGGCATCTCAATGTCGTTCCCGGGCAGAAAGTAAAGGCCGAGAAGCTCCCCGACGGACGCTTAATGGTGACTGCTGCGCCGAAGACTGGCTCCATTGACCGGTTCATCGGAAGCCTTGAGCGGAAGGGTGCGCCCAAGCTTACAATTGCCCAAATCAAGAAGATTACAGAAGATGCTTGGGCTGGCAAGCGATGAAGGTCTCTGTCGACACGAACATCCTGGTTCGGGCGGCGGCACGCGACAACGCGCAACAGGCCACGCTCGCCGCCAACATACTTCGGAGTGAGGAAGCAATTGTTGTACCGGTCATTTCGCTTTGCGAGTTCGTTTGGGTCATGCGTCAAGCATTTAAAATGCGCCCCTCTGAAATCGCCGATTCCATCCGCTCTCTTGTAGAAAGCAAGAACGTTGTGACCAACGAGCCGGCCGTCGAAGCGGGATTGGCGGTCCTCGACCAGGGCGGTGACTTTGCCGATGGCGCGATCGCCTTCGAAGGCTATTGGTTAGGCGCCGAAGAGTTCGTCAGCCTCGACAAGCAAGCAGTCACAATTCTTCGATCACAGGGCCGGAAAGCACGGCTCTTGTCTTAATTTGATATAGGCTCCCTCGCCGATTCCACGATCACCGCACCGACCGGCGCCTTCTCCGCTTTCAGCTCCAGACCGGGCTGTTCGCGCAATGCCGTCAGCAGGTCGGCAGCGTATGCTTCGCGCGATGCGTCTTCGTCCCATGACCAATTCAGCGTGAAGTTATAAAGACCGTCTCAACTGGTGCGAGCCACAACCACACGCCCCGCTCCTTCCGCTGGTCGTTGGCTCACATGGCGCGCAATTTCGCGCTCTCCGACTCACCGACGACTCCGGCAATTCGAAATGCGATTTGTCCAGCCAATCCGGCCCACTCAGAACTTGTGAATTGTCCTTGAGATTGTAAGCGTAGACAATCAGATCTTTCAGAGAGAAATTCTCGATCGTGATTCTGTCAGCCGACGGGTGTAATTGGCGCCCAAGGTCGTCTAGCCTGCTGGGCCTGATGGTTGCGACTTCCAAATTCGGTGCCACATCGACACTTGCTCTGGTGGGAGCTTGCTGCTTTGTAGCTGAATTAATCGGTGAGAGAACAACCACGATCGAGAAGGAGACTACCAGCGAGCATTCGTAATGCACCGTGCTCTCCTAATTCCCAGAAGGCCGGGCTGCGGATTCGACAACGACCACATCAACGATGGCCCGCGCGGATTTGAGCTTCAAACCCAGTTGCTCTTCGAGCGCAGTGAAGATTTCGGGATAGGGCGAATCCGTCGAGGCGCCGTCACCGCGATTGCGGGCCCAGTGGAGTTGGAAATCGAAATTGCCGCGGAGGCCAGTCCGGTTGAGGACGACGCGGCTATTGAGGTCGCGCAGACTGGTGAGCGAATCGGCAAACTGGTCCATTGACGCCGCCCGCGCAGTGAGCTCGTCCCAGTCGATGTCGATGCCCGGATCGCCGCCCTGCCCGCTCGCCCCGTTCGTCGGCGTAGGCTTCATCTTCGGTCTGGAGTGCGCGACGACCAATGCAAACACGGGCAGTGTCCGCTCGCCGCGCGTGACCTCGAGCCGAAAACGATCGGCGAGAAGCGATTGCAGCATCAGCGCCCATTCTTTGTCACTCTGATCATCGGTCATCTTGCCCATGCTTGCGGCTTCCGCATCGTCAACCTTAGCCACGATATCGAAGCGCTGATCGTTAATCCACTCCGGACCGCCGATAATTTGCGAATCGGACTTGAGCCCGTATGCCTCGCGGATCAACCGGCGAAGAGTGAAGTTCTGGATCGTGAGCCGGTCGCCGGTCTCGTCGATATCCTGGCCCCATCTGCCTGGCCGGCTCGGTTTGACGGTAGCCACTTCAAAAGCTGGCGGACAGCCGGAAACCGGCGTTGCCCGCGAATCCTCAGCGAAGGCATGTGAGGCAGATTGCGCCCCGAGAAGGATAACTAAGAATGTAAAAAGCAGGAGCGCAGCGATTGCGTTGGATGGACGATGCTTCCATTCGCATCGCAACCTGGTGGCATTCTTCCGTAACCGCACGATCCCTTGTAGCATAGAACAGCAGCACTCCTGAGAATCATGATGGCGCAAAAAAAGGCAAAGAAAAAGGTGCTAGCCGTCGCGAAGGCGCCTGTGCCCCCCAAAGCACGCACGCATTCAATTGTCGCAACGAAAGAGACGACCCGAGACGCGAAAAAGACGCCGCCGTCTAGCGGATCGCTCGCCGCGGAACGAGTGAATGCGATTTTGAAGGCTCTGGACGAAGCGTATCCCGAAGCCGTTTGCGCGCTCCACCACCGTACGCCGTGGGAACTTCTGGTGGCGACGATTCTTTCCGCGCAGTGCACCGACGTTCGCGTGAATATGGTCACGCCGGAACTGTTCCGGCGCTTCCCTTCTCCGACGGCGATGGCGAAGGCGAGCTTGCCGGAGCTCGAGGACTTGATTCGTACCACGGGATTCTTCCGCAATAAAGCGAAATCAATCCAGGGAGCGGCGCGCAAGATCATAGCCGACTTCGGCGGCGAGGTGCCGCGGACGCTTGCCGAGCTGATTACGGTTCCCGGCGCGGCACGCAAAACGGCGAACGTTGTGCTCGGCGTCTCGTTCGGCAAGGCCGAAGGAGTGGTCGTGGATACGCATGTGTTCCGCATTGCACGGCGCCTGGAGCTCGCGAAAGGCGAAACGGCCGAAAAAGTGGAGCAGGAACTGATGCAGATTCTTCCGCGCGACCGTTGGATCAACTTCTCGCACCAGGTGATTCATCACGGGCGGCAGGTCTGCCTGGCGCGGAATCCAAAATGCGATCAGTGCAATCTGGAGACGCTCTGCAGGTCGAAGGACAAGACGTGGAGTTCGTGAACAGGCAGCGAGTCAGCGGGTCAGCCATTCGGCGACGGCGGCGATCAGGCCGGGAATGGTATGTGGGCTGGCCTCAGCCGCAGGCTCCCAGCTGAATTCGCGCAACGTCTTGCTCGTGATGGGGCCGATGGAGATTGCGGCGACGCCGGCAAACGGAAAATCGATTCCCGCAGCTCGCGCTGCCTCGGCGAGATGCGTCACGCTCGAGGAACTGGTGAACGTTGCCGCGTCGATTCGATCTTTCATTGCTTCGCGCAGCAGCCTCGGCGCTGCCTCCGGCATCACGTTCCGGTAGGCATCCACGACATCGACTTTGGCTCCGATGCCGCGCAGCGCATCGACAATCACATCGCGTGCAACCTCGGCCCTCGCCAGCAGGAATTTTTGTCCCTTTGCCTGCTTAGCAAGCGCCTCGACCATCGCTTCGGCGACATAGGCGCCTGGAATCAGCGTGACCGGCAAACCCTGCTTGTGTGCCGCAGCCGCCGTTGCCTCACCAATTGCGGCGACCTTGAGCGCTCCTTGCGGTGAGAGCGGCACGCCTAGTTCCGCTGCGCGCTCAGCAAATGCGCGCACCGTGTTGGCGCTCGTCAAGATCAGCCAATCGTAGGAATCGAGTCTGCGCAGCGCTAGATCGATGGCGTCGTAGCCGGCGGGCGGCTGGATCTCGAGGACGGGAACCTCGACCGGTTCCGCGCCCAACGCGCGAAGTTCGTCGCTCAGTTTCCCTGCCTGGTGAGCAGCGCGCGTCACCAGTACTCGGTATCCGGCCAGCGAAAGGCGGTTCATCAGGCCGCTCCGCCGGCAGGTTCAGCCCCAGCCGCCAGGAGCGGGCCCGCGCCATCTGCCAGTAGCACTTCGGCCAGCATGCGCCCGAAGGCGACTGGATTGGCATTTTCACGCGCCGCATAAAGATGAGCACGAATCACTTTACCCGTTTGAGGCGAAGCTACTACGCCGAATATCTCATCCCATGCCTGAGCTTCTTTCGCTTGCTGGATGACGCTCGGCCGGCAGTGAATGCCGATCGGCACCTGGCAACCTCCCCCCAATGCCGCCAGCGCCGCGCGTTCCGCCGTTATCGCAAACCGTGTGTCCGCATCGTCGAGGAACGAAACTGCATCGATGGTCGCCGCATCGTCCTTGCGCGTCTCGATGCCCAGCGCACCCTGGCCCGCCGCAGGACAAAAATCCGTCGGGTCGAGCCGCTCGCGAACCCAATCGGTTCTGCCCAGTCGGTCAAGACCCGCCGCGGCAAGCAGGATCGCTGCAACCTGCCCTTCCGCAAGCTTGCGCAGACGCGTGTCCACATTGCCGCGAAACTCGACAGCCTCGACGTCCCGGCGCAGCGCCTTCAACTGCGCACGACGCCGCTGGCTGCTGGTTCCCACGCGCGCATGTTGCGGCAGCGCGGCCAGGCACGCGTAGTTCACCGAGACAAACACATCGCGGGGATCGACGCGCACCGGCGTCGCCGCCAACGCAAACGGCTCAGGCAACTCGGTCGGCAGGTCCTTAAGCGAGTGCACGGCCAGATCGACGCGCCCTTCGGCCAGCGCCTCTTCAATCTCCTTGGTGAACATCCCCTTCGATCCCACCTCGGCAAATGTCACTTCCTGCAGGCGGTCGCCGGTGGTCTTGATGATTTCGATCTCGACCTCGTGGCCTTGTACACGCAGGAGACCGGCAATGTGGTTGGCCTGCCACAGGGCAAGCTGCGATCCGCGGCTACCAATGCGCAGCTTCATCGAGCGGCCCCGTGGACGTGTTGGATGATTGGGTGCATAGATTGAAGTTTACGCAAGACCCGGGCCAAAAGCCCGGTGTTCTTCTGCTCTTTTCAGTCCGGCTAAAGGCGTGCCCTTGTTACAAAGCTATCGACACAACGATCGTCCACTGCTGCCGGCGAATATAGCCATTTGCTGCCACACGGTGCGCAAGGACCCTGCCATGGGAGGTCCGAGTGTGAATTTTGCCAGTATGAAGAGGCGATTCGATCGAAGTCCGGTGGCACTGCATCGCGAATCTGCACGCTCTCGTTTCCGCTATTGGTGTCCAGCGGGCACGCTCCAGATGTCGAGCACGCCGCTCGAGTCGTGCCGATTGGCGCTGCCTTCGGGAAGGGCAATCTTGCCTGGCACGACGATGGGGCTGTTCCAGTGGCCGCTGCCGCATTCAAGGTCTGTGGTCTGCGTTCCCTTCTCCGCATCGTAGACGCGCAGGCCACCGTCGGGATCGTAGACATACAGTAAGTCCCCCGCCACCACCGGGCTGGTGCCGCCATTGCGATTCTTCCATGCGGCGACCAGCTTGCCGCTCTCAAACTTCCATGCGGCGGTGCCTCCTCCGTCGGCGGCAAACAGCCACGTTTCCCCGCCGTGATGCCACACTGCCGGGGCGGTGAACAGCCTGTCACCCGAGGGCGTGGATACCGTTTGCAACTCATGGCCCATATGCGCCTGGGTGCCGGCGATGGCGTTGATGCTGATCAGACGGATCAGGTCGTCCTTGCCCCCCTGCGCTAAGATGCCGTCGCCCAGCAGCACCGGCGAAGTCGAGCCGAGATCCGCGTCGCGCTCGTAGATTTCGGCGTTGTTCGCCGGGGTGTAGTTGCCGATCATCTCGGTGGCATCCGGATTGAGTTCGATCAGGGAGTCGCCCCAATTGGTTTTGCCGTCATATTGGCCATTGCCGGTGGCCACGAAGATGTCGCCTGTCGCGGGATCGATCGTGGCTCCGGCGCGGCCCCAAATTGCGGACTGCGTATCCGAACAGGAAGTCGGTTGAAGCAATCCGGTGCGGTTGCTGCAGAGCGAGTTCCAAACGTGCAACAGCTTACCGCTCGCCGCGTCGAGAATGGCAACGTGGCCCTGGTAGGGGGGCCTGTCACCAACGTAGCCGCCGGTCACGGCAATAATGTGGCCGCGGAACTCCTTCAGCGGCGAGGCGATCTTCTCTCGAGCCGGCAGCAGCGTAATCGGAGTCGTCCACAGCGCATGCCCGTCGGAGATGGCGAGCTTTCGGATGGCGCCGTCAGGGGCGGCGGCATAGATATATTGGCGGTCGGGATCCGCTGCCGGCGTACTGTTGGTGATCTGGCGCGAGCCCTCCCAACTGGCGTATCTGTCCGGCGTGTACTCCCAAAGAATGGAGCCATAGTTGGCATCCACCGCAATCGTCTTTCCGTAAGAAGTGGTCACAAAGAAAACATCGTGCCGCGATCCGTTGACAGTGACGCCTTCGAGGTAAATGGCGGAGGCATCGACGGTGCCGTCGAGCTTGACCTGGTGACGGCTGAGGGAAGCGACGTTTGCGGCGGTGATGCCCGTCCCGAAGGTGGGGGCGCTGGTGCCTGCGATGTCCCAGCCAAATTGAGCCCAATCGTTCTGCGCCCGGGCCGCGGCCCCTAAAAGTCCGATTGCCCCGATTATGAAGAACGCCGCACAACATTGCCGCCAGAGAGTTCCGCCAGCCATATGCTCACCTCCATGAAAAAGTATGCCACCGCAAGCTCAAGCTGTATGAAATCGAATGATGGGAAAGAGAGAGCAGCGGTGGAGATCTCCAGTGACTCCGATGCAGAGCGCGTGGCTTCGGTTAACCATTATGCGTGCGCAATAAGAGCCCTCGTGCATAAGCCACAGGGAACGCCGCATGAAGCGGCTCTCCCGGAGAGAACAAACAACCGCAGATCCTTCGGCTCCGCCTCAGGATGACAGCCGTAGCGGACACCACGCGATCGCGCCAAATCCGAGTTTCGGCCGTCTCGCCAATTGTGACTTTACCCGGGTTTCGCGGTCCTGTTCGGTTTGTTGCTTTACGTCCGCTCGCTGGTTTCTACGGGTAGAGTTGTTTCGTTTGCGGCTGACGGAAGCGCGCGCAGCTTGAATTTGGAGAGCTTCCGCGTCATGACATGGAAGTGATAGCCCATCAGGGCGAGAGTCATTGCGGTGCCCAAGGAGCGCCGGTAGCGCGTGGCCGCGGCGGCGAGGAAATTCCAGTTGCTCCAGCGATGCCGGCTAATCACTCCCTGGCGAACGATCGAAGTGACAAGAGAGCGCGCGTTGGCGCGGGTGAGCCAGATCTTCGCGTCCGCTTCGGCGCACGAAGACGCCGCCCTTTACCGAGAGCAATTCACCGGTAGCAAGTTTAGTGGCTCGAAAGCAGTCGCGAATGTGAAGAGTCAGAAGTGCCGATTAGATAAGCGGGGCAACGACCAGCACGTCGATGGCGGGCGGAGGCGTGATCGCCGGCAATTTCACGTCGATATAGCGGCCTTCAGCCACGTCGGAGAACACCCGATTCAAAGTGTCTTCAGTCCGATTGGAGTTGACATGCAGCATGCGCGCCGCGCGCATGACCGTGGCCGACAACAGAAAACGATTTTCTATCTTGAGTCCAGCCAGATACACCAGTTCAGATCGCATTTGCGCCCCAATCCTCGGTAGTCGTACGTTTGCTACAGAGCCGGGCTCGTCTTGGTGTAGTCCGTTGAACCAGTTTGGAGTTTTTCGAGTTCAGCGCCGGAAACACAAGGAGGAGGAGGCTGAAGAGAATAGAAAGACCGGTTAGTCCCCTTTCCTGCCAGCATACGCTTCCCAGGGCTTTTCTCCTAATCGCTAATCCGGATCCAGGGCAACTCTTGTAGATCGGCAAGGGACCTCGCATCGGCTTCAGGGCGGCGCCAAACCCTCTCCATCACCAAAGGGCCTCAAAAGGTTGCATCAAAGAATGGTACACTAGATACTGGTCGTCGAATCCGACTTGGCGTTCTTGCCTGTTCTGCTTTCCCGCTCAACTCGCAATCAATTCCACTTGAGTTCAGCGATACATCACGCAACAAAGGAATAGTAATGGAACAGGGAACAGTGAAATGGTTTAACGATGCAAAGGGATTCGGCTTCCTCAGCCGTGCCAACGGCGAAGACGTCTTCGTGCATCATTCAGCCATCAAGAGTGAAGGTTTTCGTTCGCTTCAGGAAGGTCAGGCGGTTGAGTTCGACGTCGTGAAGGGTCCCAAAGGCTGGCAGGCCGAGAACGTCCGGGTTGTCTAATGCAACGAATCGCCGGGAAGAAGCCGGCTTCGGCATCTTCCCGGTTTTCGCCGGTTTCTGCGAGGATTGCGGCACCCGGTCGCAGCAATGGCTTGCTGCTTTTGTGGGCCCCGAAGTCCCAGACAATTCCAGCGAAGCGGAAGTTTGCTGAATTCTTTGTCTGCTACCGAAACAGATTTGATCCCGTGTGAGTTCGACCGAAGACGGATTCCACTTGAAAGCGCAATCGCAGGAAACAAGCTAATGAGTTCAACGGACTCTGCCGCGAATCAGTCGACCGCAAACGTGAGCGACCGAGCGAAAGAAGCAGAGTTCCATGGTTTTACGAACGCAGCACACACCTGAAGGATGGACGAAAGGGAAATATGGCTGAAGATCAGCAACTCATTTGCAGCGATTGCGGGCAAGCTTTCACGTTTACTGCCGAGGATCAGGAGTTCTTCCGCGAACGTGGTTATTCGGCGCCGAAGCGCTGCAAAGCATGCCGCCAGGCTAAGAAGAACGAACAAGCGGGCGGCGGCGGGGGCGGTGGCGGATACCATCGCAGCGCAACCCAGGGCACCAGCGTGATCTGTGCCGGATGCGGGCAGCAGACCACTGTTCCATTCGAGCCCCGAGGCGACCGCCCAGTGTACTGCCAGAACTGCTTTCAAGCCCGAAAGCCTGGCGGCGGCGGCCGGCGAAGCTTTAGCAGGGGCCGATAGAACAGGGTGTTTTCCGCGTCGGTCGAGCGGCCACCTTCAATTCCAGGGATCCAGCGGCTTGCGGGTCCCTGGCGGTGGCGTCTCCCTGCTTCGCCCTTCTCGCGACGTCACGAGGAGACAGCAATGCCGGGCGCGATCCCCCATGGATCGTCATTTTCACGCGCGAAACCTGCTACGCTCCAACTTTTTCAGAGGAGTTTCCCTTGAAGAAACCCGTACCGCACGACAAATACTTTCTCAAATCGATCCATCAGGAAATCGACCTCTACGATCGGAAACTCGCCTACCTGGAAAAGTATCTGCAGTTCGATTCGACCGCTGATCGTGAGGGCGCCGAGAACAAGTTACTGGCGAAACGGGCATCGCTTGCAGAGACCGCAAGACAACTTGTTGCAGACGGCGTGGAGTTCGATCGATCGGATCTGCCGAGGTCTTTCCGGACAGCGGAAGCTGCCGGCGCTGCCGGCTAAATCTGGTTCATTTTCCGGCCGGCCCATGCTCGCGTTTCCTCCCTTTGGGCTGCGTGGAATTCCTTCCTGAGAGGAAGCATGGACCATCTTTCAAAGACGAATTTCTGTCCTTTGTGCGATCTCCATCATTGCCCGATGCGGCACGTCATGCTCGAGGGATCGGCATCGGAGGAAACCCGATCTATTCACCAGTGCCAACGGCGCGATTGTCATCGCATCTTCCGCGATGGGCACGGCTATTCCGATTTTGCCGACGGTCAGTTCGATGCATCGCGCGTGTCTTCCCGGGTATGTTCCATCTGTGGGGGAACGCTCTACCTTGCGGAAGTGGAACACGCGCTGAAGGTTGAGACATGGGAATGCACGGAGATGGAGTGCGACTACAGCCAAGACGTACCCTCCCCATCGTCACGCTGACCTGAAAACCGGAGTCGAAAAATCCAGCAACATACCGTGAGGGCAGAAAAACTCTCATTTAGGATTTGGCGAAGATTCTGACGTAAACTTAGACAGCGATTTGAGAACACTGAGATTCAAGCCGTTTTCAGGGATCCGTGTGGCGGGAATAGTTTGGCTGTGTTTCACAGCACTGCTTTCGCCGGCGCCCAGCGGCACTCGACCCAGAATGAGTTGCCTGACACCACGGCCGATCGTGTCAGCGGCCAGGGTTGGTGGCCCACCAAATCTCCAGCTTCCACCAAAGGGTATGTTGGCAGCAGCGTGTGCGCGGAATGCCATTCCGCAATTGCCTCTACCCAAGCCGAGAGCGAAATGGCCAAGGCCGCCTTCCGGCTCTCAGGCGGCGCGGCCGGGCAGCCTTCTTCCGGAGATTTCGAAAGCGGACCCTACACATACCGGTTCATTCCTAACACCACGGCCTCTGGATATTCGCTTGAGGTGACATCCGACGGCCGCTCAATTTCCGCTCCGATTACCTGGACGATGGGTTCCGGCGTGCATGGGCAGACCTATCTGCTGAATGAGAACGGTGGAATGTACGAGAGCCAAGTGAGTAGCTTCTCTTTCATCCATCGCATGGGCCTAAGTCCGGGACATACCGCCGCGAAGGAGGGCTCGCTTGAGGATGCGCTTGGCATTCCGCTCAAGGCCGGTGAAGCTCTGCGATGTTTCGCTTGCCATACGACGGCATCTTCGGCGAATTCTACGCTGAATACGGTAGACGCTGTTCCCGGTGTGCATTGCGAGGCTTGCCATGGTCCAGGGCTGGATCATGTGAAGGCGATCATGGCCGGCCAAACCGTGCAGGCTCGCCAGGCCATCTTTAATCCGGCCTCGCTCACGCCGACAAGCTCTATCGATTTTTGCGGAGCATGTCATCGAACCATGATGGATGTCATCCTGAATGAGCCCGAGCCCGGCGCCTATACTGTCCGCTTTCAACCTTATCGTCTGGAGGAGAGCCGTTGTTGGCAAACCACCAAAGATGCGCGGCTTGCCTGTACGCAATGCCATGACCCGCATGCGCCGATGGTGAGGGATGCGCACTTTTACGATCAAAAGTGCCTGAGCTGTCATAGCTTGCGAAAAGATGCAAAGCACGACGTTTCCAGTGGCGCCTGGGCCGCCACCCCAAAAATCTGCCCGAAAGCGACAGCGAATTGCGCGAGTTGCCATATGCCCAAGTCCTATGTCTCGGAGATGAATTCAACATTCGTCGACCATTTCATCCGAATCGTACGTCCCGGCGAACCGGTTCCGAATTAAGTATCCTCCGATGCATAAGTGAGAAATGCGAGCCAGCGCAAATGGCTGGCCAGCCAAGTGAAGGGTCGCTTCTCACTAAGTAAACGCTTCTTCCGTCTTCTGCTACTTTTGTCAAGTTTGTTCAGGTCCGAAAATCCGTGGCTCAAACTAATGATTAAACGGATTTATCTTAGGAAGATCTTCCAAAAATAAAGAAAATGAAAACAGATTTCTGTTGACAACTCACAAATTGAAGGTCCACTATTGTCGGCACTGAAGAAAACGTATGCCCAAAACAACATGGACCGCGAATCGCAAGGAGAACCGAGGGGGTCCTATGGCCTTTTTTCGGTTTATCTTGCGATTCCAAGCGTATTCCCCAGACTAAGTCCAGTTGACGGGCTTTCGTTGTTATTCATGCCGAACGGGTCTTCAATGCCCCAAGGCGGGCTTCCCCAATGAACCACGTCGGGACTTGGCGCCATGCGCGCATGCATCTCTTGAAACTTAAAAACGTTGCTCGCTTCTGATTCGCACTTCGAGGGATTGGGCTGTTTAGAAGGCCCTGGATTCTCCCGCCAGGCTCGTCGGCTGCGATTCGTAACGGACACAAGCGGAATGCAATTAGGCAAGCGTCTGCTCCCGAGCAGGGAGTGGGCTTGCATCCGCGAAGGATACGTTTGTCCCGGCGCAAGAAAGACCCTAAACGGACCCGCCATACCGGAGATTGCCACGAGCAACGGAAGCAAGTGGGGTAGAGCGAGCCAAGTAACGAATTTCTGAGGAGACAGACCATGACACAAACCTTTACCCAGTCAAGGAAAAGCTTGACGGATAGGTCGAAGAAAGGAATGGGAGTGCTTTGGATAGCACTCGCCATGATGATCGTGGCTCTCACACCGCGCGTGTGGGGGCAGGACAACGCAACCATCACCGGGAACGTGGCAGACGCCAGCGGAGCGGTTGTTGCCAATGCAACGGTCGATTTGACGGACAATGCGACCGGCCAGGTGAGAGAGACGAAGTCAAACGTCGTGGGCGAATTCCGCTTTGGTAACATTGCGCGCCGGCACCTACACCTGACGGCGACTGCGACAGGCTTTGAGAAGTTCACGAAGTCCGGCATCGATGTGAACGTTGCCCAGACACCTGGAGGAGAACATGCGCCCTCACAGTCGGCAGCCGAATCGCAGACCGTATCGGTGGAGGCCGATGCTTTGCAGGTGCAGACGGAAACCAGCGAAGTCAGTACGCTGATCAGCGGCGAGCAGGTTCGGCAGCTCGCCACCAACGGCCGTAACATTGTACAGCTCGCGGCTCTCGGTCTGGGCGTTTCGAATAACCTGCTCTTCGTTTCGGCGGCATCGATGCTCTTACCTCGTCAAACGGCATCAGCTTCAACGGCACAAGAAAAACGCACAACGTCTACCTGATCGACGGCGCAGAACAGAACGACCGCGGCTGCGGCGGCTGCTACATGGTCCTGCCTTCACAGGACGCCATCGGCGAGTTCCAGACGCTGGAAGCAACTACAGCCCCGATTACGGCATCGGCTCGGGCGGAACCATCACGATGGTCCTAAGTCGGGCCAGCGGCAATTTCCACGGAGACTCTGTACGAGTTCAACCGCAACACGGACTACAACGCCAACGACTATTTCAACAAGCAGGCGGGCAGAACCAGGCCGGACATTCATGCTGAATGAACCGGGCGGCAACATCGGCGGCCCGCTCTACATTCCTCACGTTTACAACGAAAACAAGAACCGCACCTTCTTCTTTTACAATGAAGAATGGCGCAGGCTGATTCAGGGTGCCGCGCCCTCGTTGTATAGCACGATCATGACGTCTGACTTCCCGACGGCGGGCCAGGACCTCAACTACACACCGTACGTTGCGAAACCTATCATTCCGGTGGTGCCGAACCTGCCCAGCAATGCAGCCTACACAGCGCTGGAAACAGGCTTGGGGCTGACACCGGGAAAGCCGTTCCCGCTCAACGCCAACGGCACCTACAGAATTCCCAAGCAGATGCTCGATCCCAATACGGAGGCGGAAGCGAACTCGGGTATGTTCCCCCATCCGAACCTGGCAAACGGCTACCAGTTCACTGCTTCTCCTGCTGCGCCGAACTACGTCCGCGAGGACACGGTGCGCATCGACCATGCCATCAACAGCAAGATGCAGTTGATGGGTCACTATGTGCATGACGCGGTGAATCCGACGTTTATTCCGCCGTTGTGGGCCGGTGGCTATCCGACGGTCGGCACGACGATGCTGAACCCGTCTTATACGTCGGCGATCAAGCTCACCCAGACCTACTCGCCCAACGTGCTCAACGAAACCGCGTTCCTTTACAGCGGCAATAAGATCCTTCTTCTCCCGATCGGGGTTGGCGGAACGAACATCAAGTTGCCGAGCAGTTGGAGCGCGACCAGCTACTTCCCGGTGGCCAATAATGTCGGCGACGACCTGCCTGCGATCACCTTCTCGGGCTCACCATTTGGCGCCACCGCGACCGAATCCTACTGGCCGTGGAAGAACGGCTATGAAGGATTCGAATACAGAGATGACCTTTCCTGGACGAAGGGCCGTCACCAGTTCAAATTCGGCGCAGGCTGGCTGCACGACTACAAGAACCAGCAGTTGCAGGCCAACACCCAGGGAACGGCCAACTTCAGCTCGAGCAACTCGAACTTCTCGGGTGATGCCTACATCGACTTCATGCTGGGTCTTGCCAACAGCTTCACCCAGTTGCAGTATCTGTCTGACAAACACTGGGTCAACAACAACTACAACGGTTACGCCAACGACAACTGGCACGTCAATACGCACCTGGTGCTGAACCTTGGCATACGTTATGACGCCATGCCGCACGCCTTTGAGCGGTACAACCAGTTCGCCAACTTCGTGCCCGCGTTTTACAACACTTCGCTGGGCAATCCCGTGAATGCGGCAACCGGAACACTCAACCCGTCATCGCTTACAACGTTCAGCTGTTCGACCCTGCGCTGCCAGACCAACGGAGAACAGTTCTATCTCAATGGCCTTGCGGAAGCCGGCGTGAACGGTTTCCCGCGCGGAAACGTGACAAACCGGTACTTCACCTGGCAGCCACGTATCGGGTTTGCCTACGATATCGCCGGCAATGGAAGAACGGTGATCCGGGGCGGCGTGGGCATGTTCTATGAACGCGTTCAGGGCAACGATGTGTACAACGCTGCTTTGAACCCGCCATTTGCCTATCAGCCTTCGGGAAACAACGTGATGTTCTCGAATACGAATACCAGCGCGCTGACGGGGGCGACCACTTCACAGAGTTTCCCGTCGACCATGACCACAATCAAGTACAACTATCCGCCGCCGGGCACTGCGGACTACAGCCTCGGTGTCCAGCACCAGATCGCGCCGTCGGTGATCGCCGTGGTCCAGTTCGTAGGATCAGACGCATGGGATCAGAACAACGACCGCCAGATCAATGTGCTGCCTTTGAGCGATTTGACCGATCGCCAGAAGGTTGCAGGTGGCGCCAATGCGAACCCGTATCGTAATTTCCCTGGATACAACAACATCAACCAGGAAGAAAACGAAACCAACTTCAACTACAACTCGCTGCAAGCCGGCCTGCGCATGGAAAACAAGCACGGACTGACCACGCAGCTTTCGTATACATGGTCCCACGAGATCGATATCGGCCAGAACGACCTGGCCGGGCTTACCGCTCCTTACAACGCAAAGTACGACAAAGGCAGCGATGCCGGTCTCGACCGGCGTCATGTCTTCAACGCGAGCTACGTTTACGATCTGCCGTTCTTCCAGAAGTCGGGGAACCTGGCGGCGCGTGAAATCATCGGTAACTGGTCGGTCTCTGGCATTACCTCGTTGGAGACGGGAAGTGCGAATAACGTAAGCCTGACCGGCGTGGACACTGTTGGACTCGGCGCCGGCGGCAATCGTCCCGACCTGATTTCGCCGGTGGTCTATCTGAATCCAAAGGCGTCAGTCAATGGTGTAGGCCACTTCTTCTCGAAGGTCTCTTTTGCCACACCGGCAACAGCCTGGAGCGGCAACAGCGGGACCGGCGGATACGGCTCGGCTAGAAAGGATACAGTCAGGGGCCCAGGGTTTCAACACTTTAACCTCTCGTTGTTCAAGGACATTCCGCTGACCCCGGGTGAAGGAACGAAGCTTCAGCTTCGGTTCGAATCCTTCAATACCTTCAACCACACGAACTTCACGTCGATAGACTCCAGTACCGGTGATGGAAACTTCGGTTCCGTAACCGCCGACTTCGACTTCCGCGTGCTGGAACTGGGTGGAAAGATCACCTTCTGAACTAGAACGCTTCTTTAACCTGGGCGCGGCATGGCAAACCATGTCGCGCCTTTTTCTGCGCTTCTTCGCCTTTGAGCAATTTGCGTGAGACCGGCAACCAGAGCGAACATACAGAGAGACTGTTGTGACCTTATTTGTTAAATGCGGTTTTGCCGCCGGAATGCTGGCGATGGCATGCGTGCAGTGCACGGCTCAGGCGCCGTCAATCAACCAGGAGCGCCAAGCGGCGCTCGCGCACGAACAAAATGGACAATTTGCTGAGGCTGAAGCGGAGTGGCGTTCAGTTCTTCGGGTCAACGCCGGCGACGCCGAAGCATTCGCGCATTTAGGCTTGCTTGAAGCGCGGCAGGAGCATTATGACACGGCGATACCCATGTACCGGAAAGCATTGGCGCTCAACCCGGCAATGCCGGGGCTGCGCCTTGACCTCGGTTTGGCGCTGTTTAAATCGGGCGCGCTGAAGCCGGCAATCGACACATTGTCTCCGTTACTGAAAGGCGTAGCGCCTTCATCGCCAGATGCGGTCCGCCTGGAGATACTGATTGGGATGGCACACTATGGCCTGGGCGAGTATGCCGCCGCCGTTCCTTACCTGCGGAAGGTGACGGCCGCCGATCCGCAGAATCTTCCTTATCGTCTGTTGCTCGCGCAGAGTTGCATGTGGTCAAAGCAATATCAGTGTGTCCTCGACACCTATCACCAGATCCTCGAATTGAATGCCGAGTCGGCCGAAGCGGATATGCTGGCGGGTGAAGCGCTCGACCAGATGCAAAATCACCAGGGGGCGATGGACGAGTTTCGCGCGGCTGTAAAAGCAGACCCCAAGGCGCCGAACGCACATTTTTGTCTCGGCTATCTGCTTTGGACTCAGGATCAATTTGAGGAAGCAGCGAAGGAGTTCCAGGCAGAATTGGAGAACGTACCTGAGAGTGCGCAGGCGCTGGCTATTCTGGCAGACACGGATATTCATCTGGGCAAAACAGGATGACGCATTGCCGTTGGCCGAAAAGGCTGTTCAAATCGATCCGACTATCGCGAAAGCACATGTCGATCTGGGCATCCTTTATGCCGATCGCGACCGCCAGGACGACGCTGTGAAGGAGTTCAAAGCGGCAATCAAGCTGTCGCCGAACGACCAGGATCCTCATTGGAGACTGGCGCGTCTTTACCAGGCGATGGGAAAATCAGGAAGAGGCGAAAGGCAGAGTTTGAGAAGACGAAAACCCTTCACCAGGCGGAACAGGAATCAATCTTCAACCAGCTGAAGGCTGCACAGGACCGGGGAAAGCCAACGGATATGCCAGGCGGTCCACCCCCGGAAAATACGCAGGGCACTCCACCCGCGGAAAAATAGACTGTTCCACAAGCCCGTTGCGCTTCCCGCGTTGCGCGTGCGTATTCGGCTTGGAAGCGATCGAGACCGAGATCGGAATTCTGACACCTGAGAAGCCAAGAGCCACTTATTGCGAGCATCTACGCAGTCCCCTCGTAAAGAGTCAGCGCTTCGCTGCGATGAACGAGCCGAAGAACGTGCTCGGCACTTCGATCTCCGCTTGCCCGAAATTGCCCTTCAGCTTCTTATGGGTGGTACCGTTGCACAAGTTGCCGTTATCCTACCCTCCGGCTCATGCTTTTGGTAACCCAGGTGGTGGGGCGGCTTGGCATTCGTCGCCCGCTCTGCAGGACAAAACCATCCAACATCTATCTCGACGATGTTTTCCAGAGCATCCTTGGTTCTGGCCTTGCCTGAAGCTACACATTCCCTTCCCTGCTTCGTCAATTCTCCCTCAGGTTTGCCTTCGCCCGGGCCGATTCTGCCGTGGTCCCTGGAATCCAGGAACTCGTTCGTACACGACTACACGAAAGCCATTCGTTTCCTGCAGGTTCTCCGACTGGCCAGACGAAAGGAGTAAATAAATAATGGCGTAGTGATGATACCCTACGGCGAAGGGGCCCCCGTGACACCGTTCACCACTTGCGACAGGACGTTGACGAGAGACGAACACGCAACTTCGTCATGAAATCATGAGAGCACAGCCATCGCTTTGTTTGATGTTTGTTTGCATCTGTATCGTATTGGTCCATGCACAATCTGCTGGTACGCCGAAGACATTTGAAGCTACGAGCACATCGACCGCTACGAGAGCGAGGTTGCCCGGTAATCCACCCCAGACTTCGGCGACCTCGGCCCAGCCCGACACCTCCGGGTGGATCTGGTCGGTTCCCGGAGATTGGATCTGCCGGGATGATGTGGACTGTTCAGGAAGGCCGTGGCCGGGTACATCGATCCGCTTCAGTTCAACGGTCGCGTCGGACAGCAACGGCCGCAAAAGCAAAGACCATGGGCGCAGGATTGTGAACCATGCGGATGGCGTGACGCCGATCTACGGCTACATTCGAGGTGAGTACGCGCAGGGATGCAAGATCACAAAGGTTGGGGGTGGGGATGTGCTGATCGAGCAGTGGGAATATGGTACCGATGTCTGGGAAGCGCACTGGCTCGTAGGCAACGGTCAGAGTTTCAGAGTGCATCTGGTGAGTCCCGAGAACGCTGTGCAGATTTTCTCTAACGACTTTAGAAAATTTGCAATTACTATTTCTAATTGCTCGCTGGCGTCCTATGCCCTTGAAGTCGGCCGGCAGGGGAACAAGTCGCCGAAGTAGGAATCGGACACTGGCTTCGGCGTCACCGAGGTGATGTTCCTGCTGGAAGCCAAGGCATCGAAGCTAGCCACGCGGCGGTCCACTCGATCGCGCGAGCAAGGCTAACGAAAGAGCTCCCGGCTGATGCGGGCGAGACACTTCGAGAACCCTAACTCCGCAATACCATTCCAGCTCGATGAGCGCCTCGGCGAATTGGCATAAGAGAACGGAGCCGATGGTCCGGCAGGCTACGGCGGCCATCATGTCAATGGTCTGCTTTGCATCCGGACCTGGCACGGCAATGCTGCCTATGGGCTCCAACTCTGGGAAGCCTGACGGCACCGGAACGCAGAAAGTGTATTGGTCTTGACAAGGAATAGAGTACGTGCGTACTCTTACGGCATGCGATATTCGCAGGAACATAAAGCGCGGAACCACGAGAACATTCTTTCCGTGGCCGCTCGCTCTTTCCGCGAGCACGGCGGCGACAGCAGCGGCATCGGGACGGTGATGAAGAAGGTAGGCCTGACGAAAGGTGGCTTCTACCGGCATTTTGAGAGCAAGGACGACCTGTTCGTCGAAGCGGTGGCACGGGCATTCGACGAGATGGGAAGAGGTATGTTGGAAGTTGCAAAGTCCGCGCCTGAAGGTCAGGCTCTGCGAGCCATCATCGAACACTATCTAAGCCCACGCCACGCAAATTCCCCGGGAATGGGTTGTGTGGTCTCCGCCCTCGGGCCAGAGTTAGCACGAAAGCCCCTGTCTGTGCGAAGACGGATCGAGGCGTCGCGAGAAGCGTATCGTGAGCGCGTACTGCCATTTTTTCCCGGGCGAACGCGAGAAGAAAAAGTGGCGAAGTTTCAACTGTTGTTCCCGAGTATGGCTGGAGTGCTGACTTCGGCTCGGATGACCTTGTCCCCCCAGCGGCGTGAGCAGATGTTAATGGAGGCGAGGCAGTTTTTCATAAAGTGCTTCGCTGAAGAGTAATTTTTTTACCCTTGAAGAGTACGATCGTACTCTTCTCAGATTGAAAACGAACCAGAACCGAATCGAGAGGTGAACCGATGAAATTCATGATCCCCTTTGTCCTGGTTATGCTGCCGGTCGCAGCGGTAGCGCAATCACAGTCCGGGGCCGCCTCGGGCGTGCCCAGCGTGGCTATACCTCCGACTACCGAAGTGCTGGTCATTCAGACTCCCCGGCAAGGCGTGACCGCTCAACAGATCATGGCGGTGATGCCGTCAGAGGTTCGGGAAACCGTGAAACTCTACCTCGACGGGAAGATCCGCGAGTGGTATTCGCGCGGCGATGGCAAAGGCGTCATCTTCCTGGTCGAAGCCAAGACCGAAGACGAGGCGCGAGCCATTATGGAAACGCTGCCGCTCGCCAAGGAACAGCTGATGGATCACCAGTACATTCCTGTTGGCCCGTTGATGCCGCTCAGGATGTTGATTGGCCCGGGAGCGCAGCAGTGAGCGACGTTCCCCCCGGGTACGGCAGCGGCGTGGTAATTGCGCCCGAAAGCCGGCCGACGACGGTTGCCAGGCTCAATCAATCGAATAATAGGCGTAACAGAGAACGAACGAGAGGTAATCCTTCGCGAGGAGGCCTCCCTCCAGAAAGGATCAATCATGCCATCTCAAGTCTTATTCGGAATCAGCGTAGCGCTCAGCTTGACTGCTTGGGGAGTAGTCGCCTGGCATTATATTTGGCCTGCGCTAAAAGAGCGTCCCAGCCCCGAGAATCTGAAGCCCATCTTACTGCTACATGCTTTCAGATTTCTCGGATTGGCACTTGTGGTGCCGGGTGTTGTGTCTTCAGAGCTACCCGCCGCATTTGCGCAACCAACAGCTTACGGTGATCTCATAAGCGCCATTCTCGCTTTGCTCGCCCTGGCCACCCTTCGAACTCGCAGTGGGACAGCGATGACATGGGTTTTCAATACGTTCGGAACGGTGGACCTGTTCTATGCCTTCTATCAGGGAGGCCGCCTGGCACTCCCTGCTAACCAAGGCTTGCTAGGCGCTGGCTATTTTCTCTTGACTGCCTATGTACCTCTCCTTCTCATCACTCATGGCTTGGCCTTTCGGATGCTGCTGCAAACGAAGGTTGTCGCTCCGGCTCGAAACAAACTGAGTCCCGCATGACGTCAGTTGGCTTCAGTTCATGCCTTGCGCTCTGGGAGCCGTTTAATAGGGGGATTGGTTGCTGGTAGAGAAAGTTCGTGGGCAAGCTCTGGGGAGGTTGAAATCGTCTGATGACAATGAAACGAAGAATGATCGCAGCCCTGCTAAAAATCCGGGAAGGCGGGTGTTGATGTCGATCATCGTTCTTTTCCTTGTTTTGGGATTAGTTGGAAAGACAGCAGCGCAGACGCAATATTAGATTCAGGCGTTCAAAATCACCATTCTGTCGACCATGCTGGCCGAGGACAAAGCCCGGTTTAGGAAAATGGGGTCTCGCCGCCCTTGTCGATGTGGATGGCCATCTTACGCTCGTAAATAGGCGATCACGGTACCAGCAAGGAAATGTCCAAAGCAAAAAGCGGAAGAGTGGGGCCGACGTTTCGGTCTTCCGTTGGTGGGAACCGTTCAGGAGCTCTTGCGGCACGCGAACAGCAGAATCACGCTCGATGTTTACACGCAAGCTGTGAACTCGAACAAGCGAGCCGCACAGAGCAAGGTTGTAAAGACGATGGTTTCGAACGTGGGAACAAGAGTTGGCAGACGCGGGCACAACTGATTCAACAAAACAGGCTGAAAGTGCAAGTTAAGAAGCTTATTGTGCCCGTATTATGCCCAGATTTCGTTGTCACTTTAGGTCTATACGTCCCGTAACTAATTTGGAATGTTTGGCGGGGACGACGGGGCTCGAACCCGCGACCTCTGCCGTGACAG
>CAWDKT010000016.1:0-368286 GCA_963802955.1 uncultured Acidobacteriaceae bacterium | reverse complement strand
ATCTCGGCAGACGTTGCTTCATAATGTGGTGTCTCTCGCCCGGACTGCCGTTCTATTTGGGCTCCCGGTTGTTGCCTCTACCTCGGCTTCGAAGGTATACAGTGGCCCTCTCCTCCCCGCGCTAAAAGCCGTCCTGCCAGGTGTCGCTTCCATCGAGCGCCGAAACATGAATGCGTGGGAAGATGACTCGGCTAGAGCAGCAATTCTGGCTACAGGCCGGAGGCGATTATTGGTAGCTGGTTTGCTGACGGAGGCCTGCGTCTCGTTTCCGGTGCTATCAGCCCTCGAAGAGCAGTTCGAGATTTTTGTAGTCGCTGATGCTTGCGGCGGTCTCACTCGGGAGGGTCATGAACTCGCTCTTCGGCGAATGGAAGCAGCCGGAGCCAAGCTCACAAGCTGGCTGCAGGTGCTACTCGAACTTCAACGCGATTGGACAAGGCGAGACACCTACGAGGGAGCACGAGCCATCGTGGAGGACAACGCCGGCGGTTACGGGATGGGTCTGGTTTACGCTCGCGATATGCTGCATCCGGCCTAGTCGGCGCCTAACACTCTACTGTAGTAGGCGAAGCATACCCTTCTCAATACCGACAATAGCAGCATAAGTGAGCAGCGAAGCCATGTAGATTGCTGCAAACCAAAGCAACCGCTTTGAACGCCGACTCATAGCTCCCATCCTTTGCTGGGAGTCTTGCCACGAAAGATCCAGTAGGCGAAGGCCGAGTAGGCAATTACAACAGGAGCGACAATCGCCGCTCCAGTGAGAAGGAATCTTTGACTAGCCGTGCTTGCCGCGGCGTCCCATAAAGAAATACGGAATGGAACAATGTCAGGAAACGCGATAACGGCGATGGCGGCCACCCCGATAATAAACTGGCCAATGGCCAATACAAATGCAATCAAGGGACGCGAGATCCAGGCGAGCGTGATCAGGCAAACGGAGATTATGACAAAAGAGAATGCCAGGCACGAAAGCCAGAACGGATACTTGGTCCACGCCGCGGCAACTCCAGGCTGAACATGTTCCGCGTAGAAACATACGGCACAGAATAAGATGGCGAGTGCAGCGCTAGCCACACGAATTGCTCGTACAGCAAAAGCTTGTGTATGGGCACTCGCTTTCAGTAGAAGCCATCCGCTTCCCAACACCATGTAGCCTGCTACCAGAGTTACGCCGCAGAGCAAGGAAAATGGATGGAACACATCGAGAACGCTTCCCGAAAACTGGTATCCGTCAACTTTGATGCCCGCCAGCAACGCGCCAAGAATGATGCCCTGCATCAGCGCGGCGACGAGGGATCCTATACCGAATACCCTGTCCCATGGCTGTCGATACTTCTTCATCTGAGCTCGAAACTCGAACGAGACGCCTCGTAAACCAAGTGAAAGCAGCATCGTGATGGCTGGCAGATAAAGTGCTGGGAGCAAAATACCGTAGGCCAAGGGAAAGCCGGCAAGTAAAGTGACCCCAGCCATGATGAGCCAAGTTTCATTCCCATCCCAGGTCGGCGTGATGGAGTCGATCATGTGATCGCGGGAGGCTTTCACGGGTTGAAATAGAAGAAGCACCCCGACGCCAAGATCGAAGCCATCGAGCACGACATAGGCCACTAGAGCGAACGCTGCAAAGCCTGCAGACCAGAGAGGCAGGTTCATGCGTCCACCTCTTTCCGATCTAGAATCTCTGGACGGAACGCCTGTTTTATCGATCCGGACGCTTCGGTCTGGGCGGGGCTCTCTTCAGGGCCGCGCCTGACGATTCGCCATGAAAAAACAAGAAACGCCCCCATAAAGATGGAATAGATGCAGATGAACGCGATGAGCGTGGAAAGAAGTGCCGACGGTGGCACCGGAGAGACAGCATCAGCCGTACGCAGCAACCCATAAATCACCCACGGTTGGCGACCCGTCTCTGCTAAATACCAGCCAGCGAGTGTCGCAATGATCCCGGATGGAGTCATGATCACCAAGAGCTTGAGAAACCATCTCGCGGCGTAGAGACGGCTGGTCCATCGGAGATAGAGCGAAGTGATCGCGACACTGAACATTACAATTGCCAGCCCATACATGATCCTGAAACCGTAGAAGACCATACCCATGATCGGACGTTGATCCGGGGTGGTATTTTTCAAACCCTCTACGCGACCCTTAAGGCTGTGGGTGAGCCATACACTGCCGAGAACTGGAATACCCAAAGCAATTCGGTTTCGCTCATGCTCTTGGTCAGGAACGATGATCCAGTAATAGGGCGCCGGCGATGGGGATTCCTTCTCCCAAAAACCTTCGGCTGCCTGCATCTTCGAAGGCTGATGCTTCAATATCGTTCCGTAAAGAATGTCTCCGATGAACACCTGACACCCGATCAACACCGTAGCAAATGCAGTACCCATGGCGACGCTTTTCCTGGCGAAGGCTATGTGTTTGCCGCGTAACAGGTAATAGGCTCCGACACCCGCAACGAGAAATGACGCCGTGAGGTAAGCCGCCGTCAACATATGGGGCAGACGATAGGGCCACGACGGATTGACGATCACGTCTCGCCAATTGAGGACCGTGAGTCGACCATTTTGGATAGTGACACCCGCCGGGGTCTGCATCCAACTGTTCGCCGACAATATCCAGGACGCCGACATCAGCGTGCCCGCAGCCACTGTGCACGTTGCAAAGAAATGAAGTCGCGGGCCGACCCGGTGCAGCCCGAAGAGCATGATGCCAAGGAACCCTGCCTCAAGGAAAAACGAGGTGAGCACCTCCAGAGCGATCATCGGACCGATCGCCGGGCCGGCGATCTGAGCAAAACGCGCGAAGCCCAAACCGAACTCGAAGGAAAGGACGATGCCGGTGACAACGCCCACACCAAACGCCATCGCAAAGATGTTGAGCCAAAAGCGATAGATTTGCAGGTAGACCGCATCCTTGGTTTTCAACCACAGTGCCTCGATGATTGCCAGAAACGTGGCGAGCCCAATCGAGATGGTCGGGAAAATGATGTGGAAGCTCACCGTGAATGCGAACTGAGTGCGAGCCAAAATTGCTGCATCGAGTTTCATCTCAATCGACCTCCTTCGCTTTTCGAAAGGAGAGTATTGCCAGCGTCAGAAGGAGTATCAAGCCGACAATGGCGATGCGCACTCCAAAGACTCCAATGATCACGAAAAAGAAGAAGATGCCTGCTGCAGTAAAGGCAACCGCAAGAAGCAAGCGTCCGAGCGATATTCTTCGGATCATGTCGCGGATCTCCTCAAACACAAGCGACGGGGTTGACTTTGTTCTACGTAGGTCGACTGGAGATGACCAGTGAGTTTATGACTGTTCGGTAGCGAGACGCCTGGTTGACGCCTCACCGTCATCATGACGGTGGGCTGATATCCTCCGCCCATTGAATTGCAAAGTCGGCCACCTCCTCCCAACCAGGCTCGGCAATCAACCAATGGCTTCGATTCGGAAACTGCTTGATGGCCGTCGGCGAAGGCGACCTTGAGTGTTTTCCATACATAGCCTCAACCATCGAAGGGGTCGACGTCCGATCCTCTGATGCGGCAATCAGCAATAGCGGGGGTCTTTGAGGGTTGCTGAACTTTACAGCATTACCTATGCCAAGAGCAGCTTGAAAATAGATGCGGCCAGGAGCGGGAACGATATATCGCTCGTATGTGGGCTTCATCTCCCCTTGCGGCAGAGTATTGGCGAAGCTCGCCGCAAAGCTCTTCAGGGACATGCTCAAGATACGCTGCCAACCCCTCCATGCGAGAAGAACAGGAGCGGCAGATGCGATGGCCGTCGGGCTGGGAAGCACTCCGCGTGGAGGCCCCGCATCAAAGCACACACCGCAAGCGCCGAGTCCCCGATCCAGGAGCATTTGGACAATTAGTCCCCCGAACGAATGTCCCATTAGAATGGGCGCTTCGGGCAAAGCCTGCATCTCTTGCTGAAAGTGGTCGACCAGATCCTTGATCGTCATATCTGCCAATCGCGGATCAGGGGATACCTGTAGCTCACGGACCGGGCGATCAATATATGGCCATGAAGGAACGATGACGCGATAGCCGCGAGCTTCATAGCGCTGTCGAAATTGCTCCCAACAGGTAGGAGTAACCCATGCGCCGTGCACCAGCATTACTGTTTTTGACAAGAACACTCCTCCCTCAAATTCCCTTGGGCAGCAAGCATGACAAAAACCGTCACCATTCCATACCCACTGACGAGTAGGCGCAGAAACACACGATCGGGTTAGTAGCGCGCCTTGTGCTCCCCCTCTGCCGTCAAGACCGGACCGCTTATTTATGTCTCAACTTGACCCGAATCAGGAATTTGCAAAGGATAAAGTCTCCTCAGTAGTAAGGCTCACCGAGCTTGGCGCTTTCGACCTTTGGCACTTACAAAATCACGCGACTTTCCCAGTCACAGCGCGCGTACACTTTCACGACAGCCAATTTCTCGATTGCAAGTGCCGAAAGGGATCGGCGAGCATGAGGGCCCGCTCTTAATTCTGTCTTCGGTGGCTCAATCGGTCTGCTTTCCGGCGCCTTCGCGATTGCGATCGCAAAGGAAGCCGCCTGCATCGCGCCTCCGGAAACGTCTTCACCATCCCAATGCTTACTCTGGCCTCAAGCGGGCTCTATCTTGCTATCGTCAAATTCCAGCCCGGAAGCTTTATAGGTAGCATCATCACCTTCTACATGATTTGGACCACCTGACTCCGTTGGCCGCCGCACAAGTACGGGCTCGCTTGAGTGGGGCGCACTTCTCGTTGGCATCGGCGGAGTCTCCCGAGGCAGCGAGCAGGAGGGGGGCTGCCAATATCCGTGTGTTCGCTTGCAGCCACTCTTTTGGGCGCAGCAGCATATCGAGCGTCACCTCTAGCGCATGTGCTTTGGACTCTTCATCGCAACAGGTTCTTTCTTTATCGGCCAGCAGCAGGTCCTTCCCGCTTTCCTGCGCTGCTCGATCTTCCTCACTATCCTCGCCGTACTGCCATTCCCCCGATGATCTATTGGCTCATTCGCATCCGATTCAAGGGCTCCTACAAAATCCAGCACCGCTCAACCCTACTCCTGGCCCTGTGAATTCTCTGAAAGGGTATCGAGTCTGCACATCGGCGTGGTCATGGTCGAACCGGTAAACCGTGCAGTCGGGAACGCTCATGCGGTCTCGAAGAGAGGCCTTCGGATGTCCAGCAGCGTTCCATTTCACCTAGCAGTCCGTGGTGCAAGTAGCGAATCTGCGGCATGTCCTGATGCGAGCCGGAGAAGCCGATTTGACAAGGAAGATCGCGCGCTGAGCCGGGATATTCTCTCGGCACATCCGGATCGGGCTTTGCTGACGCGTAAACAGCGCCCTCAGGAACATAAACAGGCTCTTTCCCAGGTTGTACCACTCCCGCGGAGTGCCGGCGCCCAACAGACGGCGGAAGATCAGGCTCAGATTGAACGCTCCCACATGGATCAGCTGCCGCTTGAGGATGTTGTCATGTTTGCGCAGATGGGTGCGCCGCATGCCTCCCGTGTCGTAGCAGTGAGCGAAGCTGCGTTCTACCAGTTCGCCGCGCCTCTTCAGTAAGCTTTTGCCGTAGTGGCCCTGCACTCGCCGCCGATTCGCATACACCGCCTGCTGTTGACCGGCTTTGCCCTCCCAGTTTCGCCGCCCCTTCTGTTGCCGCTCCGGGATATAACTGCGCACCTGATTTGCCTTGACCCGCTCCAACACCGCGCCCGCGTGATAACCCTTGTCGGCCACCAACTCTTCGATGCCCTCGACGTTCACCTTCGGTTTCTCATCAGGCCGCTGCTTCGCCTCGCGTACCGCCAACTCCGCCACCGCAACGCCCGCTTCCGACAGCGTCAGATCCAACGTGGTTGTGTCGCCCTTATCGGCTTCCTGCAAGGTCACCGCCACCACCGCGCCCGTGTCCAGATCCACTGCGTGTTCCGCCTTATGCGCCAGATGCGTGCGCCCGTCCTTCATCTTCGCAATCCGCGCATCAGCGTCCACTGGGCTCTTCCACTCCTTGTTCGAGGTGCGCTTCTTGCGCTTGCGGTCAAGCCGCGCCAGATCCTCGCGCATCGGCGTCTCCATCCCCGATGCTTTCGCCAACCCCGTCAGAAATTCCTCATAACTTTCACCCGTGTCCCGCCGCACAATCGAGCGCATGGCCGCATTGGCTTCCAACGTCGTCGCATCGATGCCCACCCGCTTGCCTTGGATCAAGCCCCGATCCGCCAACAACCCCAGCACCCAGCCGAACACTGCGCGGTGCGTCTCCAGATCAACCAACCGCCGCGTCCGCGAAATCGTCGAGTGATCCGGCGTCTGCTCCGTAAGACCGATGCGCACAAACTGCCGCAGCGCCAGCGAATCGGCAAGACGCCACGCGATGCCACGCTCGCTGTCGATTCCCTCGAAATATCCGATCAGCAGCGAACGGAAATAGATCCCCGGCGTCAGACCCGGCCGGCCCGTAGCGCGGCGCATAGAACTTCCGGCACAGCCCTTCGACAAACATAGTCGAACTTCTCCCCGTCAAGAAGCTCATTCAGTCGCTGGTAGAAAGGATGACCTGGAGTCCGCGCCAGTTCTGAAGTCGCGATCCAGATGTCCTCCTGCTTCTCCTGATCCTTGCGTATCCCCATCCCCATGACGCAATTCTAAAAACATCGCCTGTGGATACTTCACAAAATATCAACCTACGAACCTGGACTTGCACCACGGACTGCTAGGCCCCGGAAGTAATTGTCGACTGAAGGTAACAGGGTTTGGCGCTCATTAACCCCGAATTAGATCATTTCCTACCCGCAAGTGGATGTATAACCGGCTGCTCGGACAAGTGATCATCTCGTGTTGACTCGTTGCAACTTTCTGGATGAGCACAATATCGCCGAGTCACTCGTTCAGTCCATGAGCCTCTCAGGAAGTCGTTTGGTGCTAGGTTCTTCCAAGCGGCGAACCCTGCGGAGACCCTGGCGTCGATCGGCCTGAGTCGGAAGAGAAAATGAGAACGGCGCGGGCTGGCCCGCCACGTGTCAGCCCGCCCATCGAGCCCAATGTAGATGAGAGTTTGGTGTCAATTTGGTGCCAATTAGCGCCGACTGTGCCGGTTTTGACGGCTATATCGGTTCATAACCCCTTTGCCGTCTGTGCCGTAAGTTGTTGATTCTCCATGGCATGGAAGAGGTCGTCGGTTCGATCCCGACCAGGTCCACCATAAAGTCTCAAGGTTTGTGCAATTTGGAACTCTTCCTCACACATTGTCCAGTTTCCCCGCGAAAAAGTAGGCTTTCGGGCCTCGAAGGTCACAGGAGAGAGCTCTCCGCTTGCAGGATTCGGGTGGAAAACAGCCCCATTCTCTGATCGGGAATTGCGGGTGTCCTTCGGACGTCGGAAATTTCTGGCGATTCTCGACTTCGATGCCGGTCTTAGGGCGCTGAGCGCCATGCGCGACTGGCGCATACCTCGTGAAAGACCGTGACACAGTGCGATACCCCTGGTTTCCGAGTGGATTGTCGCCTGCCCTTCCTTAGCCCGGATTCGTGGTAGCCAAAATTGAGATGCGTCCGGCATAGCCGGCCCGAATGCGAATTGCGCGATGTTTCACGCCCGGAGCAATCAGACGGCAAGGATGGCGCGGCCCAGGGCGCGGGTCGTCGTGTCTTGCGCTGTGATTGCAGCATCGCGAGTGAGCCCCGTCAGGTCGCGCAAGTGGTTGGCGAAGGCCCAAGCAAGGTTGCGCGCGCGACAAATGTCCCAGAAGGCTAGCAGTTGGCCGACCTTGCCCGTATCCTCCGCCAGCACGCCGAGCGTATCTGTAGCAAGCATGGTCAGCGCGGAGGGCATCACCGTCTTCAGCAGTTCATTCACCGATTGATAATCTGCGGACTCTGCGCTGCCCGCGACTGGAATCACATTCAACCCGGCATCGGTGGCCAGCAGTGCGAGCGCAAGGTCGTGGTTGATGTGTGCGTTCATTCCCGCAAGCATATCAAGTCTCTCCCCATTTCGATAACCGGATTCATCATCGACCGGGTATCTTGGTCATTGAATCTCCCCGCGTGTTCTACGAGCTCGATGATCTCTTGTGACGAGGCGAAGTAAAGCTTGCGGGGCAGCGCAGTCTTCAAGTCCACCCCAAGAAACTGGCAATGCCTGGATTCTTGCCGGCCCTCTTGCGGGGAATGGGGACAACCTGTCGGGTTAATCTATATCCACTCGCATGGCTTTTGCATACAGTATCGGCGCCATTTGCTACCGCTTTGCGAGATCTGCGCGAATTGCTGGCGAAGGCAACGCCTTTGCGCAGCGGTGATGCGCTTGCTGGCTTGGCGGCGAGTTCAGCGGAGGAGCGCGTGGCAGCGCAGTTTGCGCTTGCCGATCTTCCCCTCGCGCATTTCCTGTCGGAGCAGGTAGTTCCCTATGAAGACGACGAAGTTACACGGCTGATCGTGGACACGCACGACACGAGCGGCGTTTGCGCCCGTTTGTTCCCTCACTGTGGGCGATTTGCGCGACTGGCTGCTCTCAGACGACGCAACCGGCGAGCGGCTGGCCGTGCTGGCGCCTGGACTAACTCCGGAGATGGCGGCCGCCGTGAGCAAGCTGATGCGGGTGCAGGATCTGATTGCAGCCGCGGCGAAGATTCGTGTCGTTACGCGCTTTCGCACCACGGTCGGACTGGCCGGAAGACTGAGCGCGCGTCTACAACCCAACCATCCCACCGACGATCTTGCAGGCATTGCCGCATCCATGCTGGATGGACTGCTGCTCGGCTCGGGCGACGCTGTCATCGGCATCAATCCGGCCGGCGACAACGTGGTCACCACAACGCAGATCCTGCGGCTGATCGATGCCCTGCGCAATCGCTTTCAAATTCCAGTGCAGAGCTGTGTACTGGCGCATATTACGACGCAACTGGCGGCGCTCGAACAAGGCGCTCCGGTGGATCTGCTTTTTCAATCCATCGCCGGGACGGAGGCGGCCAACCGCAGTTTTGGCGTGAATCTGGCGCTGCTTGATGAGGCGCAGCAGGCGGGCCAATCGCTGCGGCGGGGCGCGACTTGCGCCGATGGGAGCATTGGCAGCGACGTCATGTACTTTGAGACCGGCCAAGGCTCGGCGCTTTCCGCCAACGCTCACCACGGCGTGGACCAGCAGACGCTGGAAGCCCGCGCCTATGCCGTAGCCCGCCGATACCGGCCCATGCTGGTAAATAGCGTGGTGGGCTTCATCGGTCCCGAGTATCTGTACGACGGAAAGCAGATTACCCGTGCCGGCTTGGAGGACCACTTTTGCGGAAAGCTGTTGGGGCTTCCCATGGGTTGCGACGTTTGCTATACGAACCACGCCGAAGCCGATCAGGACGACATGGATGTTCTGCTCACTCTGCTGGGCGCGGCGGGGGTCAACTATATTATGGGAGTTCCGGGCGCCGACGATGTGATGCTCAACTATCAGAGCACCAGCTTCCACGATGCGCTCTACCTGCGCCGCGTGCTGGGATTACGGCCGGCTCCGGAGTTCGAGCAGTGGCTGGCTGGCGACGGCTTTCATCGCCTGGCATTGGAAGCGCAACATCCGGAGAGGCTGCTCGCATGAGCGAGATCTTGGATCGGCCCGCTGCCCTTGCCGCACGATTGCGCGCGCTGACTCCGGCACGCGTGGCTCTGGGCCGAACCGGCATCAGCCAGCACACCGCAGACATGCTGGATTTCCAACGGGCGCATGCACAGGCTCGCGATGCTGTACTCGCACGGCTGGGAGTCGCGTCTCTGGCGGCAAGCCTGGCCGCCATCACAGGCGAAGAGGTTCTGGTGCTGCACTCTGCAGCCATGGATCGGACAACCTATCTGCAGCGCCCGGATTTGGGCCGCCGGCTAGGCCAGGCCAGTCTTGCCAGCTTGCCCGCGGGAAATTGGGATCTCGCGCTCATAGTAGCCGATGGGCTTTCAGCGATTGCAGTTGAGCGTCACGCTCCCCCGCTGCTTCAGCAACTGTTGCCCCTGCTGGAGGGCTGGCGGTTGGCGCCACTTGCCATCGTGGAGCAGGGACGAGTAGCCATTGGGGACGAGATCGGAGCGGCGCTTGGGACGCAACTGTCGGTGGTGCTTATCGGCGAGCGCCCTGGACTCAGTTCGCCCGACTCGCTCGGGGTCTATATCACTTGGAAGCCTCAACCTGGCCGGACCGATGCCGAGCGCAACTGCATCTCCAACATTCGCATCGGAGGACTAGATTATTTCACTGCCGCGGTTCAACTAAGCCACTATATGACGGAAGCACGCCGTCGCCAGCTGACGGGCATCGCCTTGAAGGAAAGCTCGCTTCAGCATAGACAACCCGGTTCCGACCGGGCTCCTTTGCCAGGTACAGCGCAGCATCGGCCTCCTTCAGATACGGCTCTATCGAACTCGATCGGATCCAGCGATCAATCGTGATCGCCCCGATGCTTGCAGTTGTGTGGATAGGCCCATTCTTCGTCAGGAAGGGAGCCCCACTGATTCCCTCTCGCACCTCTTCGGCGCGTTTCTTGAGAGCCGCGGCATTGCAGCCTCCGAGCACAACGAGGAATTCCTTTCCGCCATAGCGCCCCACTCCATCATATGGCCGGACAAGCTCCTGAAGCCGGATGGATAGCTGCTGCAGAACTTCATCTCTCACCAGGTGCCCGTGGACATTATTGATCTGCTTGAAATGGTCGATGTCGCAAATCATCACCGATACAGGAGTCTCTTCCCGCAACGACCTGCTAAATCCAAACAATAATTGAGCTGGCCCTACCGTTGGCCAGAGGCCGTAGCCACCGAGGCATATAGCCATACATTAAGAAACCCGCCGAGCTGCTCGGCGGGCTCCTGATCGATGCCAGGAAATACGACTTCTTGGATCAATTCACGTTGAAGGTAAATGTTATCGGGAGTGCACTTGTCTTGGCAGCGTCATTTCCCACGGCGTTAACCGTGACCGTATAGGGTCCCGAGCTTGTGCCCGGATTGGTTTGCTGAGTCGAATTGTTGTTACTGCTTCCGCCGCCACATGCCGTCAGGCTGCTAAACAACACCAGGCCGAACAGGACGCCTAGCATCGCGCGCCACTTCTTCTGCCTGATCGGAAGCCAGAAGAAGAGGACGACCGCCAATACGGCTCCGCCGCTCCCTGCCCACCCCTTTCCAGTACCCAAGCTGGGTCGAACCAGGGCCGCGCTCGCCGCCGTTGTGCTTACGGTGACGGAAGCCGTAGTGCTGGTCGGGTAGTTCACAGTGCCCCCCGTGCACGTCGGAGGATCAGTCCCCGAAAGGGGAGCAACTGAGCAAGTGAGCGTGATCGTTCCCGAGTAACCATTGCTCGAACTTACGGTGACAGTGGATGTTGCCGTTCCGCCTTTGCTAATCGCCGACGGATTTGTAGCCGACATTGAATACGTTGGGGTTACCACGTTCACTATCGTTGTTGCCGTCCCCGAGGCGCTGGTGTAAATCGGAGCACTATTAGTATCCGGCGTGTAAGTGGCTTTGAAGGTGTAACTCGCCGCCGTCAACGTGCTTCCCAGGATGTTAATCGTCGTTGTTCCGCCGCTCAGTGTTGAAGCTGCCGATGCAAAGGTGCCGCTGGACAGGATCACGGTCCCAGTGGGCACCGGGTTCCCTGTTCCTCCGCTCACGACCACCGCCACAGCAAGCGCCTGGGTCGTGCCGATGCTGGAGGCGCCTGGGGTCACTGTCACCGTCGGCGTCGTGCTCACGGCAACGGTCGTTGATGCCGTACCCAAAGCGGCAGCATAGGTTGAAGCGCTGCCTGAGTCGGGAATGTAGTTGGCCTTGAACGTGTAGACCGCCGGCGACAACGTGCTTGCAGGGATGCTAATGGTGGCTGTTCCACTGGTCAAGGCAATCGCGGCCGAGGTGTAGCTTCCGCCGGTCAGCGTTACCGTCCCCGTCGGAACGGGAGTTCCGCTCACCGTGACAGTTACAGTCAGGGGTTGCGTTACGCTGATGGCATTCGTTCCCGGAGTGACCGTCACCGTGGGTGTGGTCAAACCTACCGCAACTGACGTCGATGCCGTCCCCGAAGCGCTGGAGTAAATTGAGGAACTACCTGTGTCTGGAGTGTAGGTAGCGGTGAAAGTGTAGTTGCCTTTACTCAGCGTTCCGGCGGGAATGTTGATTGTCGCCGTACCGCTACTCAACGCAGTTGCCGCTGAGGTATAGCTTCCGCCGCTCAGAGTCACCGTTCCAGTTGCTGTCGGGTTACCAGTTCCGCCGTTGACCGCCACTGTGACCGATAAAGGCTGAGTTGCGTTTATGCTGGAGGCGCCAGGCGTCACCGTGACCGTTGGCACAACCGCCGATACGACCACCGGCCCCGTACCGCTGGCGCTGGTGTAATACCCTGAACCATTTGTATCTGGCGTGTAGCTGGCTGTGAGCGTGTCTGTACCTATGTTGAGCTTGCCGGCTGGAATGTTGATGGTTGCGCTGCCACTGCTGAGCGTTGTGGCTCCCGAGCTGTATGTGCCGCTGGACAGGGTTACAGATCCTGTCGCAGTCGCGGTACCCGTTCCGGCGCTCACTCCCACAGTCACGCTCACGGCTTGAACCGTAGTAATACTTGACGGGGTCGGAGTGACCGTCACCGAAGGCGTTGAAGTGGCTACTGTCACCTGCGCAGAAGCGGAGCCGGTGGCTGAATTGTAGATTCCAGAGCTTGCGGTGTCGGGCGTGTACGTAGCCGTGAACGTATAGGCGCCGGCGGTCAGCGTGCCGGATGGGACCGTGATGGTCGCGCTGCCACTGTTGAGCGTAGTGGCCGAGGAAGTGTAACCACTCCCATCGGTCAATGTTACCGAGCCGGTCGGAGTCGGGTTGCCGTTTACGGTCACTGTTACACCCAACGCCTGTGTTGTGCTCACGCTTGACGCGCCCGGGCTTACCGTCACCGTGGGCGTGCCGATCGATGAAGGTATTCCGATCATTACGGTCTGCCAACCGTCCGGATTGGGTGAGATCGTAAAAGTGTCCTGATAGGACCCTGAGGACGCCACATTTTCCGTGGCGGCAGTCATGTAAGTCGGAGTCGAATTCAGATCGGTCGTAAACCCGGCTTGCGGAGTGAATGTCTCCGCTCCATCAGAATCGCCGAAGATCCAATTCGCCACCAGCCCGGCGCCAGGAAGTGTGAGGGAAGCGGTCGTTCCTGTGGACGTCGCCTGGCCGGGAGCGGGACTCGTGATCGCAGATGTGACTGGGGTTTGTGAGGGGTTCGAGGCCGTGACGGCAAGGAAGTGGAGAAAGATGGGCTCCGATGGCTCCGGAGCTCCGATCGAAATGGTAAGTGTGTCGCCTGCCGGACAGGCTAAAGGGTTTTCGACATAGTAAACCGTGCCGCGCTGAAAATAGAAATAACCAGCCCAGTCGGTGGGTCCTGCCAAGATGCTCCACGTGTTTCCGCAACTGTCAGCCAGCGAGGGCTGGGTGACCGACTGGCTGTCGAAGTTGTAGTAGTCGCCAAGGAACAGAAGCAACGTCGAGGCCTCCGTCGCGGATCCCCCACCCGGCGTCCCCGCAGAATAGACAAATGGCCCGACTTGATATGACAGCGGGTAATTTGGCGTCGGAGAAGTTCCCCAGCCGCCGGAGGAAACGATGGTCGGCAACGGAGGGTTGATCAAGAGCGTGGCCGCTCTGGAAGAGTTGTCGGAAGAATCCTCAAATCCGGCATAGACATTGCTTCCCGTCGCGCTCGTGCTGGTCAGAACGAAACGCATGGCGGATGAACTCGTCCATCCCGGAAGGGCGGTAATCTCCTTGACGATATTCGTTACATCGATAATGTGAACGCAAGTATTTTGTCCGTTGTTTTGTCCTTGGCAGCTTCCATGTGCATCACCCGGTCCGGTCGTCGAGTAATCGACATAGGACGTCGTGTAAGGAACACCGCCCAGCCCCTGGGGAAGGGGTGTGTTGCCAGCGGCATTGCTGAATGACGGACCATCGTTTTGCGCGACTCCATAAACGCGGAACGTCGAGCCGCTATTCGGACAGGGCGCGTCAGAGCAGGCGGTGCTGGTCGCATACCCGTTGCTACTTATTACTTCAAGGTATGCAGATCGGATCGTATCTCCGGAATTGATGCCTGTGGCAGGGAAGCGATAACCAACGACCCAGGCGTCAGCGTTGGTGCTATCGCTCCCAACCAAATCGGCTTCCCCGAATTGTGGATCGGTATGCCAGCCGCTGCTATCATTTACGTTGTAGTAGCCGTCGTCAGCGTCATTGGTGATTTGGATCGTATGAGGAGTCTGCCCGGAGGCTCTGATTGCAAAAAGAGCCAGGCAAGCCAAAGCGAGGATAAACCCACGGAGCCCCACGATTCGAACGCGAGCGCGGGTACTAGAAGTGGTGATTACTTCACCGGGCGTAGACGGGCCAGTGCACTTTCCGCGCACAACAGTACTGTTGACCGGTAATATAGCCGCTCGGCTGCCAAATGTGGACACACCGCCCTTAGTCAAGGAAACTAATCCCGCGTGAATCATCGATCCGAGGCCTCCAGCGCCTCAGTGGGCCCGAAGGAGACAGGGTGAACTTAGGCGCAATTCTAGCAGACAATTTGTTTTGTCAAGATGGAATACAGTCGCACCTCGACGTGAGCGAACATTGAAGAAAAACACCAGCTATTTGGGTTGTCGCTTGCCGATGACATCGTTCTCGCGTCTTACGCCGCATAGATTCGCGAACTTTTTGTGATTTGACAGGTAAGTTTGTCAAGCAGCTTAACATCTCGGCGCTCCCAAGAGGATCTGATCAATACTCACGCAAAACTCATTACCGCGGCCACCTAAGGCCGACCGTCCGCATGCACAATTAACCGAAGCTATCTTGAGACAAAAAGACAGCAATGCTACAGCAAGGCTTAGCCCGGCTACTTCCGGATTGCTTCCAAGAGAATAGAGTTCAAAGGCGGGTGCGCCCGGCAAAAATCAATGAAAATAATCAAATCAGAAGTGTTTATGCGAACTCTCTGGTAAGTTTCCCAAACTTGCCGATTTTGCCCGTCCTGCATTCGGCCATTAAGCACAGATCGTATCCTGACAGCAGCCCTCAGCGCAACGCCATCCGCGTCGACAACAAAACCGAAGAATTCAAGTCGAGGTTACCGAAGCGGTATCCCGATAATCCTGAAACAGGAGACGACAGCAGTTCGCCCTGTGGCCCATGGCGGCGAAAAGCCCCAAGACGCATCTGGCCAACAATTCTTCGTTGAGCCTGGCCGGCCCCTTACGCGATTCCCAGGAGGGCTGGCTGCGCGTCGGGTGGACCCGTCCGCTCGCAATTCGGTGCCGCCACATTCTGCGGGTAAAGAACAGCTGGCCATCTCACAGCCGAGCGACGCCCCAGGCCCTATGGAAATGCGGAGAATCGGCGTGCAATTCTTCTAATTGCAAAGATTTAACCCCTAGGTTACGCTGGTGCGTTACCGGGGCGCACGGCTCATGACCATTGTGCCATTGACACCCAATCACATCTCTCATATCGTCAAGTAACCACTGTACGTTCGCGGACGCCGAAGAACTCGGCGAGCCGGTTTTTTATCGAATTGACTGCTTTGCTGCCTGGGAGGTTGCCGAAGGGCAACTGACGAACGCATGGCGTTGAATCGTTGGGTGCTTTACTGAGTCACGCTTTCCGCCCCCAATGTTCAGTGCTCATGGCCGCTCACGAGACTTTTTCCCGTTCTCACTCCCTCATTGCGGCTGCATGGAAAACCTCTCCCTGCTGCGCAAGCTTTCTATACCAACATACAAGGGCCTGCAGCGGACTCATTGCAAACTCAGCTTTGCGCCGCCCGGAATCTGGCCGACACCAGTTTGCTTTGCTTCACTAGTGCATTCGCGCGGAAATCGAGCTTTCCTGGAAAGAGGACCCGTGAGATCGTTGCTATTGGTTTTGAACATCATTCAAGATGCCCCAACCCGCACGCTTGCGAGGATGGTTCTTGAAGGAGCAGGGCACAGAGTAATCGATGCCGCCGGAAATGTGCAGGCCGAATCACTCCTGCGCAACGGGCTCGACCCCGATCTTTTACTGTGCGAGCTCTCTTCGCCGGACTCTTCGGATCTAACTAAATTTAAACAACTTATAGAACGCTCGTCCCGGGAATGTATTTGCGTGGTCACAGGCGTCGGCGACCAAGAGTTGCGCGACGAAGCCTCGGCCCTCGGTATCATGCACTTCTTGACTAAGCCCGTGACTCGCTTCGATCTTGAATTACTGGTCGACGCCCTGGCGCGTGCCGGTGCGCAGTCGCCGGTTTTGCCCATGCCCCTCGACCATTCTACGGAGAGCACCCTTTCTGAAATCGGTAAAAGCGTGAATGGACCCGGCCTGCCGGACGACATGGCCGTAGTTCCATTTGTTGAAGAACTCGATGGCAACAACTTCTTTTTGGCGGCCTCGCCCAAGATGAAGGAGATTCACAAGCAGGTAAAACTGCTCGCAGATACCGATCTTAATGTGCTGATCCTGGGCGAGAGTGGCACCGGAAAAGAAGTGATTGCGCAATTAATTCATAAGAATTCGCGCCGGTCCCGCGAAAAATTCCTAAAAGTGAATTGCGCAGCGCTTCCCGCGGATCTGCTGGAGAGCGAACTCTTCGGGCACCGGCACGGGGCATTCACCGGAGCTATCAGTGACAGGCCGGGGAAATTTGAACAGGCAAATCGTGGTACGTTGCTCCTCGATGAGATTGCGGAAATCAGTGTGCCGTTGCAGGCAAAATTGCTGCATGTACTTCAAGACGGACAATTCGCTCGACTGGGAGCTCAGGAAACGACCAAAGTCGACGTACGGGTACTTGCCGCCACGAACGTAGAAATCGAAGATGCTCTGCTGAAAGGATCGTTCCGGGAAGACCTCTTTTACCGTCTTAGCGTATTCACCATTAAAGTTCCGCCGCTTCGCGAGCGCCGCGAGGAAATTCCATACCTGATTGAGCAGTTTATCCGCCGCGCACCAAATGAAATGAGGAAGGGTTTCGGGCTGATTCTCCCGTCCTCCTTGATGGATGCTGCGCTTCTTTACGACTGGCGAGGAAACCTTAGAGAGCTCAAAAATTTCGTCACACGAACCATGGTCATGCGGGATGCCGAGGCTGCGACTCGTGAATTGGAAGCAAAGGTTGCCGCATCGGCCGAAGGGGATCAGCACTCCATCGACAGCGTCGCACCCTGCGGAGGGATAAGGTCTATGGTGCGTGATGTGAAGAACCGCACGGAGTCGGAGGCGATCAAGAGCGCACTCGAAGCATTCGGGTGGAATCGCCGGCGCGCGGCCCAGTACCTCGAGATCAGTTATCGAGCTCTTCTTTATAAGATTCAGCAGCACCGGCTCAGACCACGGTCGGGAGTTGCGCCTGAAGAGCCCTTTCAGGCCATCCGTTCCCAGCGACACAATGTTCTTTAGCTCTGTGGGAGTCGTAGTTCTGGGTACCGAGCGGTCAGCCCCAGGAGTCGTGTGGAGTGTAGCAAAGGTGGAGCCTTGACACTCCCAACCCATTCGAAATGTGGACATAACGTGCCCTCTTCAACCGCTGGGCAAATGATCTGATCACGAACAACCTGCTCAGCAAGGTGGCTCCGGTGGGCGGCACACCGGAGTGGGTAGTCCGCGAGTCTGCAGAAAGCTGGTAGAAAGTATGCAAAGTTTTGCATATCCTTCCTGGAAGTTGATGATGAGCTGGATCTTAGGGCCTCGCTTAAGTGTTGGGAAATCAGCACAGTATGCAAGGGGTGGATTCGATTCCTGGGCTTACGGTGTGGCCGCCAACGTGCACCTTAGCTGCTAGCAGCAGAGACTCTCCTTTTGAAAACTATGCGCGCTGAGTTGAATCAGAGCTTTCGAGTTGATCCGGCGGACTTGCCTGACGAGGCAATCATTTTCGGTTGCACTCCTGCAATGCGTGAAGTTCAGAACAAGATCGATCTTCTCCGCTCGAGCGACCTCCCGGTTCTAATTCAGGGCGAGAGTGGGACTGGTAAGGAAGTGGTTGCTCGATTTCTGCATGCCCGCTCCGGTCGGAGCGATGCGCCGTTTGTGAAACTGAACTGCGCGGCCATTCCCTGTGATCTGCTCGAAAATGAGCTCTTCGGATGCGTCAGTCAAGTATCGAGCCGGGCTAAGGAGGACAGACCCGGGTTGGTTGAAATCGCTGAAGGTGGTTCGATCTTTTTGGATGAAATCGGGGAGATGGACTGGGGTTTGCAAGGCAAATTGCTCGACCTTCTACAAGGCGGCTCCTATGCTCGAATTGGCGCGCATGAACGTCGAACGGCCTCGGTGCGCTTAATTTGTGCGAGCAATGTGGACCTTCAGTACTCCGTTCAGCGGGGCAAGTTTCGCGAGGGTCTTTTGGTTTGTGTCGGTGCCGGCTCTCTGCGCCTGTCGGCGCTGCGCGAGCGGAAAGGCGATATTCCGCAACTTTGTGATTATCTTCTGCAAAAATTGGCTCGACAGCTGAATCGACTCGCGCCCAGGCTGAGCCCCTCTACGTTGCACACGCTAAAGCTATGGGATTGGCCGGGCAATCTCCGCGAGCTCGAAAATTGGGTCGCGCGCGCCATCGTTTTCGGTGAGGATGTCAGCCTGGCCTCCGGCCTGGAGCGTCAATTAGCTGGAAAAAGATCCTTCCGGACTCGGGAACATCGCAACGGCGCATCGAAAGAGGCTCCGCGCCAGCCGACTTTCAAAGCCGCCAGCTCATTTATTCTTAAGGCCTTACAAGAGAACCACTGGAATCGCCGAAAGACCGCGGAAGACCTACACATGAGCTATCGTTCGTTGCTCTATAGATTGCGTGAAGTGGGTGTTCATTTACCAAGAAGAAGTCACAGGAGATTTCCGTCGCGGCACTGATCCCCATTTTTGGGTTGATGCAAGATAGCCAGGAATCCGGGTGGGCCGCAGGGAATCGGGGAAACTGAGTGTGAAAAAGGTTCGAATTTTTGTGGAACGGATGATGGATGGAAAGTTTAAAGTCCTTCATCAGAATTTATTAAAACGTCCTCAGACTTGTCATGATTTGGTTGATTTTTTAGCCTATGAAGTCATCAGGGAAACACGATGATTAAAGTCATTCTCGATTGTTACGAAAGATGACTCAGGAGATTACAAGGAACTGAGCGCTAGCACGATTGGGGCATTGTCACTGAACGCTTAAGTTCGTGATGATGAATGCAGTTCTCCGGGCCTTCTTTTATGAGGACCTTCCGGGTTTTGTGCACTGATGTTGAGGATTGCGGGTTAAGGAAGAAGTTGGTTTCGGGTCCCGGATGTGACTCACAGGGCGAAGCTGTGCCCGTGCAGTCAGTAGGGAGAAAGTAAACTCCGGGCTGAGAAGGAACAGAATGGCCGCTGTGGACGAAGTTGGCGCCGAGTTGTTGATCGCCGAGGGCTGGTGGGCACTCTACACCCGCCATCAGCACGAGAAGGTTGTCGCGGAGATGCTTTCCGTCAAGGGCTTCGACGTCTTCCTTCCTCTCTACGAGTCGATTCGCCGGTGGAAGGATCGACGGAAGGTTCTCGCCCTGCCGCTTTTCCCTGGTTATGTTTTCGTGCGTGGAGGCCTTGATCGTCGACTGGATGTGGTGACCACTCCGGGGGTCCATATGATTCTCTACCGCGGCGATCATGTTGCAGTCGTCCCGCACGAGGAGATTGAGGCGATTCAGCGTGCCGTTGCAGGTCCACATCGTGTAGAGCCACATCCGTTTCTGAAATGCGGCGCTCGGGTTCGAGTGATTCGTGGGGCGTTGGAAGGTGTTGAGGGGATCTTGGTCCGGAAGAAGAATCTGTGCCGGCTTGTCCTGTCGGTGCCGATGCTGTCCCAGTCGGTCGCTGTCGAGGTAAATTCCTGGGATGTAGAACCTGCCGGTAGCGAAAAGGAATCTCAATCTTCGATGCTCCCCTCGGAACAATCCCGAGCCTTGAATCTGGATCCGGGGGGCATCGCGATACTCTGATTCCTACAGTCCTTCGTCCCTCCTGGTCGGCAAGAGGCGGAAGTCCGGTCGCTTGCCTGCCTCGCGGAATCCGCCCCAAACAAACCGCCGGTTTTTGATTCAAACCCACAGCATAGAAATCAATTATTCTTTCGATTATGGGGAAAAGCGTGAAAAGCTCGACGAATTCCGGTCTTACGATCTGCCTTTTTGCAGCCCTATTGATTTGCGGGAGTATTCGTGGGCAGGATGCAACGCATCAGCCCGACACGAACGCTCGAAGCAGTGCCACCACCGACCCATCAAATCAAACCAGCGCGCGCCCAAAAGCCCGCAGCGACAACACCTACATCATCGGGGATGCCGACGTTCTTTCCATCAGCGTTTGGAAGGAGCCCGACATCTCCAAGCAGGTTCCTGTGAGGTCGGATGGAAAGATCTCATTGCCGCTTGTGGGAGAGGTGCAAGCCACCGGACAGACCCCGTTGCAACTCGAACAAGTCATCACGGAGAAACTCAAAGGCTACATGACCGATCCCGAAGTAACCGTCATCGTGGAGCAAATCAATAGCCAGAAATACAATATTTTCGGCCAAGTCATGAAGCCTGGATCTTTCTCAATTACCGCCGGCACAACGATCATGGACGCCATTGCCGCCTCCGGGGGACTTCGCGACTTCGCCAAAAAGAAGTCCATCTACGTTCTTCGCCCGACTTCAGGAGGCGGTGAGGCGCGGTTTGATTTTAATTACGAGAAGTTCATTAAAGGGAAAAGCCCAGCTCAGAACATACTTTTAAAGCCCCACGATACAATCGTAGTTCCTTGAGGCCGGTTATGCATGCAAGAACCCAGATTCTGCTCATTGCGTTGTCCCTCGTTGCCATTCCTGCGTTGTCGCAAGTTGCGCCGAGCGCGACAGGCGGTGGCGAAAGCACGGAAGACGACTCGCAAATGATGACTCCGCCGCCAGTAAGCGGCATGCCATACGACAGCGGCGCGGGCGCGGATACGCGATCGAATTACCTGCTCGGGTCGCTCGGGGTAAATGCAGGTTATAACGACAACATTTTTCCGGGCCCCAATACGCAAGCGCTCAGCGATGAAACCTACTGGATTTACCCTTCCATCGCCCTCAATAAATCGACAGGGCGACAGAAAGTCACGTTGGGATACAGTCCAAGCTTCACGCTCTATCAGCACACGACTGCACTCGACGGAGTGAATCAATCGGCATCTGCGAGTTTTCAGGATCGCCTAAGTCCTCATGTGACTTTGAGCCTTCAAGATCACTTCCTGAGGACCAAGGATGTGTTCAGCGAGTCTTATCCGTTTGCGGCGGGAAACTTGACAGGTACGACGCAAGCGCCAGTCCCGGCCCTGATCGTTCCTTATGTAGAGCAGATGAGCGATACGGCGAGCGGTTCCGTCGATTACCAAGTCGGGAGAGACAGCATGCTTGGCGGTGGAGCTTCATACTCGACCTTCAGCTTTCCTAACCCCGGAACTGCCGCCGGTCTTTCCAATTCGGACGGCGAAGGCGGGTCAGCATTCTATAGCCGGCGCTTTTCCGGTAAGCAGTACGGCGGTCTCTCCTACAATTACTCCCGCGACGTGGTTACCGACGCCCCGTACGCGCCTTTTACCGATCAAGTGCACAGCCTGCTTCCCTTTTATTCGATCTACTTCAATTCCAGGTTTTCAGTATCCATTGCAGCTGGAATACAGCACCTGAGCCTCACCCAGCAGTTCACAACGCAAGCCTATAGTGCATGGACGGCCGCCGGTAGCGCGAGCGTCGGGTGGCAAGGCACCCGAGGAAGTTTTGACCTCAGCTATCTTCATAGCATCAACACCGGCGAGGGCTTCGCTGAAGCCCTCGCGTCCGACAGTGTAAGCGCGTCCTCTGCATGGAAGCTTTCTCCAACATGGGATGGATCATTTGAGGTTTCCTATGTGAACTCGTCGCCGGTGACGACCCAGGTAGGCGTCCTGAACTATGGGTATGAGGGCGGGAACGCTTTCACGCTGGGGGCCTTGTTGAGCCATGCTCTGGGCGAGCACCTAAACGCGGCAGGCGGATACGACCGGCTTCAAGAGAATTATCCGGGGATCGCGTTCATCGCCGAAAACCCCAACAGCGATCGCGTGTTTGTTACCGTAAATTATGAGTTCAGAAAGTCACTCGGGAGATAACTATGCCGCAAGTTGCGCAAGATCAGAAATCTCAAGGCTTGGATATTGAGCGGCTCCTGGGGATCGTACGGCGCCGCCATCTGCAGTTTCTCATTCCTCTTCTTCTGGGGTGGGGCGTTGTCTGGGGGGCAAGCTGGATTCTACCTCCCCGGTATCAATCGAGCACGACCATTCTGGTCGAGCAGCCGACCATGCCCCAGGATTATGTCCAGCCCAATATCAGCGACGACTGGCAAACCCGCTTGGAGAGCATCAAGCAACAGATCCTCAGCCAGACCTGGCTTCTCATGATCATTGACAAGCTGCACTTGTACCAGAATTCCGGCGCCAATCTGACGGACGAAGAAAAAGTGGACCAGATGCGCAAGGACATCGACGTTGAACTTGACCGCGATCCTGCGAGAATGAATATCTCGGCCTTCGTCATCTCGTACACGGCGGGCGATCCGCAGCTTGCGCAGCGCGTCACGGGCGAACTCTCCAATCTTTTTATCACTGAAAACACCAAGGTACGGCAACAACAGTCTGAGGGGACGACGCAGTTCCTGCAGCAGCAATTGGAGGACGCGCGTGCCAGCCTCTCCGCGCAAGACGCCAAGGTCCGGCAATTTGAAGCGCAGCATGGGGGAACTCTGCCCGATCAGGAGCAGAGCAATCTTCAGATTCTGGCGGGTATGCAGACGGAACTTCAAAATGAGCAGGATGCTCTGAACGCTGCGAGACAGCAGAAAACCTACCTGCAGGCAATGCTGCAGCAGGAACGGGCGAATGCAACCAAGGCGGAAGCGGCGAGATCGGCTCAAGGCGGCGGCCCCGGGACAGCCGACTTGGCGACGGTCAACGATCAACTTGACAGATTGAGGGCTCAGCTTGCCGACATGAGCTCGAAATATACAGATCAGTATCCCGATGTTCAGGTCCTTAAGAATCAGATAGCTAAGACCGAAGTGATGAGGGACAACCTCCTAGCGGCCGCAAAAACGAAGGCCGCTAACCCATCCAAGGCAACCACCACGACCGTAATCGATCCCGAGGTGAGCGGTCCGGAGCAACAGATACAGAGCCAGTTGCAGGCCAACCAGATGGAGATCACAAACCGGGAGAATGCAATTGTCGGGCTGAAATCGAGGATCGGTGAATACTCGGGGCGCTTGAATTTGGAACCCACGACCTCGCAGCAGCTTGCGGATTTGACTCGTGGCTACGACCAGTCCAAGGCCAACTACGACGACCTGCTGAAAAAGGAGCAGGAATCCCAGATGGCGACCAGCATGGAGCGCCTCCAGCAGGGAGAGCGGTTTTCTGTGCTCGATCCTCCGACCGTGCCAACGAAACCATCCTTTCCCAATCGCCTCAAGTTCTGCGCCATCGGCATCGCTGCGGGTTTGGCTCTCGGGCTCGTTGTAGCCGGAGGACTCGAATTCCTGGACGATCGAATGCACAGCGGAAAAGACATCAAGGCGATGCTTCCGATGACGGTGATCTCCGAAGTTCCTGCTGTGGAGTCCCCATTGGATCAGCACAAAAACAAGAGAAAACTTGTGCTGGGCTGGGCCACCACAGCGATCGTCGCAGCAACGATTTTGACGGGTTCGATTATCAGTCTTTTGAATAACGGCTAGATCTGCGCCTTTTCAATGTACAACACCTACTTCAATCTCAAACGGAACCCGTTTGATCTAACCCCGGATCCGAATTGCTTTGTGCCTACTCCCCAGCACAATGAGGCACTTGCTGCGCTTTACTATGGCGTCCGCCGCCATAAGGGTTTTGTGGTGGTGACGGGAGAAGTGGGCACCGGAAAGACTCTGTTGCTTCGCTGCCTGCTGCGCCTGCTCGAAGACAGCAAGGATATCGCTTATGCATACCTTTTTAACAGCCGACTTACACCAACTGAGTTTTTGCAATATGTTGTCTCTGACTTCGGGATTCCCGCGTCGGGAAAGAATAAATGCGACTTTCTTCTCGATCTGAGCAAGTTTCTCGTCACTCGTGGTGCGAGGCAGTTGACGACCGTCCTGATTGTGGATGAAGCCCACGATCTGCCGGTCGAAACACTGGAGGAGCTTCGCCTTCTCTCGAACCTGGAGACGACCGACGACAAACTGATTCAGATCATTCTTATGGGACAGCCCGAACTCGATGCGAAGCTCGACTCCGTCGAGCTTCGGCAACTCAAACAACGAATTCCGCTGCGAACGCAACTGGGAGCCCTCACTGCCAAGCAGACCCAGGAGTACATCGAGCAGCGGCTGCGGATTGCGGGAGCCGATCCGGTCTCACGTCCACTGTTTTCTCCACAGGCCATCGCGGCTGTGCATTCCTGTTCGCGAGGGTATCCACGGCTCATCAATATCATTTGTGAAAATGCTCTCATCGGCGCCTACGCGAGACAATTGCCCACCGTTAAGGAAAATATCATCGAAGATCTGGCAACGGAATTGCGCCTCGACTCGCTTCATTTGTCGCAACCAGTCGTACCGGTCGAGAGGCGTTAGGCATCGCGTGAAAACGGATCGATTCGAGATCATTCGGTTTCGAGTCCTTGGCGCACCGGGGGTGAAAATGACTGCCCTCAAGACTTTTTCTTGACATGCAATACATAAATCGAATCATCGGCAATTTGAGATCGGCGATAGACAGGCAAGCGGAATCTCGCGGTCATGTATTTGCTGCGACCCGAGCGACTGTATGCCCCAAAGGGTCTGCGGCGATAGAAGAGAGTGAACATGAGTCGAATCTTTGACGCCTTACGGAGGTCCGAAGGCGAGCGGTCCGGAAACGATGCCGCAAAGCTGCCTGAGGGGCCAGAACTGCTGCGGCGCGCCGAGCACCATGTCGTGTCGAAGCTGGAAGCCGCGGCGTCCGCCCGGGAATTGGACGGTGCGAACGGCCCAGACGGCCGCAATTCCACCGGTCAAGAAAGGGTGTATTCCGATGCGGCAGGTTCTTCCGTCATCGCTGCCGCAGTCCGGTCCGCGGAACGTCGCACGATGCTGTTGACCGGCGTCAAGACCATGCCGACTTCTATTCCACCGGGAAGTCGATTGGTATGCGTCACCGACCGGGAGAGCCCGACCGCTGAAGCGATACGCCTTTTGGGGGTGCGGCTCAAGGACCTGCGGAGGCTCCGCCCTCTGAAGAAAGTGCTTGTGACAAGTTCGATTCCCAGAGAGGGAAAGACCACGATTGCCGCGAACCTCGCTTGCGCGCTCGCTCACGGAAGTGAAGAACGGGTTTTGCTCATCGAAGGCGATGTGAGACTTCCTGCTTTACGACCGATGTTCGGCATCGGAAAAGCCGTGGGCATCACTGAACTGATCGAAGAAGGCCGCAACCTCGAGGACTGCATCCATTTTCTTGACTCCGCTGGCATCTGGATCTTACCTGCCGGCCGTATTTCACCCAATCCGCTCGAGATTCTTCAATCGCAAAGGTTGCCTCAAGCGATGGATGATTTAGCGGAGTGCTTCGACTGGATCATTATTGATTCGCCTCCGGTGCTGCCGTTGGCCGACACCAGCGTCTGGATGAGGCTGGCCGACGGGGTTCTTCTGGTCACTCGCCAGGGGGTGACGGAAAAACAACAATTGCAAAAAGGCATCGAAGCACTCGAACCGAAGAAAGTGCTCGGTGCGCTGCTGAATGGATCGATTGCGTCCGCTTACAGTGGCTACTATTACCGCACGACCTCCAAATCCGATTCCGTTTAGCCGCAACCTACCCGTTGCTCGATCACTGCAGTCACCACACGCTGGCACGTTTTTGTGCCGCGACCGATTGTCTGGAAGGTCATTTCAACGATGCATCGTGTCTACGCCGCATTTGGCGCGTTTGTTCGGGACCTTGAACGCGATGTGCGACCACGCGTGATCCGGCGCACCATGTCCATTTGGAAAGGACAGGAGCCCGGAGAGAGGAGTATAGTGTGAGCCTATCTCGCCAAAACAGCGCGCGAAATGGAGATGATCCTTTGCTGGAGCCCTCACTCAACGCGAAACGCGTGCCTCTGGCCGAAGCTCCGTTTCGCCAGATGATTGCCGTTGAACGCAAACGGACAGAGCGATCCAAGGCGCCCTTCTTGCTCATGTTGCTCGAAACCGACCTTGCAGAGGGCTCGAGGGAAGGTGCGGCAACGCTCGAATCGGTGACCCGGGTGTTGCTCTCTACAAGTCGCGATACCGACCTTGTGGGTTGGTACAAGGACAAGGTTGTTCTGGGTGCGATTTTTACCGGCCTTGTTGTGAACGATCGCGGTTCCGTCCTGGATGCTTTTCTGACCAAGGTCAATAACTCGCTTCGAGATGAATTGACCGAGGCACAGTTCAGCCAGGTTCGCATTTCGCTCCATCTCTTTCCGGATGACTGGGATCACGAAAAGCCGGGGGGGCCAAGCAACGCCGCTCTTTATCCGGACCTGCACAGCAAAGACAAAGGCCGCCGCACCGTGTTGCTCGTGAAGCGAATGGTGGATATCGTTGGAAGCGCAGCGATGCTGATCCTGTTGGCCCCCGTCTTTCTGGTCATCGCACTGGCCATCAAGCTTTCATCCAAAGGTCCGGTCTTCTTCAGCCAGCAACGAGTAGGCCGTTACGGGAAGATCTTCACCTTTCTCAAATTCCGTTCGATGTACGTGAACAACGATCCCACTGTGCATCGCGAGTTCGTTACCAAGCTCATTGCCGATCGCACTGAGTCCGCACATACGAGCGATGGTCATGGCGGCGTTTACAAAATCAAAGACGATAAGCGAATCACGCCGATCGGGAAATTCCTTCGCCGCACCAGCTTGGATGAGCTGCCGCAGTTTCTGAATGTCCTGCAGGGTGATATGTCACTGGTCGGTCCCCGCCCTCCAATCCCGTACGAGTTAGCCGCCTATCAAACCTGGCATCGTCAGCGTCTGTTGGGCGTTAAACCTGGAATCACGGGGCTTTGGCAGGTCTTGAGCAGAAGCTCTGTAGGATTCGATGAAATGGTTCGGCTCGATTTGCGATACGCGTCGACATGGACTCCATGGCTGGACCTTAAAATCCTTTTGCGGACTCCGCTGGCTGTGATTAAAGGATCCGGTGCCTACTAGGCCTAGACCCAGCCGTACGCCGGTGAAGAGAATGAGCGGCAGATTCTAGAGAAGCTATATTTCGTTCCACCCCACCTACCCTGCAACGAGCAACAAATACAACCTAAGAAAACGATGTTCCGACTTTTGATGGAATTCTGTGCTGGCGCGGATAGAAGAAAAACCCGTTCTAGCTCTGCAGCAGGATCCACAAGCCGGCCATTACAAGGGAGATGAGCAAGAATGAACTTCGGCGTAATTGGATACGGTTATTGGGGTCCAAACGTGGTACGGAATCTGGTAAGCCTCGAGGGCGCTGAGGTCCGCGCAATCGCAGAGATCAGCCCCAGCGCACAGGCCCGGGCCCGGAAAGCGTACCCCGGAGTCAAAGTCACGCCCAGCGCCATGGAGGTCATTACCTCCTCCGAGACGGATGTGGTGGCGATTGTCTCGCCGGTCTGGACGCACTACGAACTCAGCAAAGCGGCACTCATGAATGGAAAACATGTCTTCGTCGAGAAGCCATTCACCAGCACCGCCGTACAGGGAGAGGAACTGATCAACCTCGCCCAGCAAAAGAATCTCAAAATCATGGTGGACCACACCTTCCTTTTCACCGGCGCGGTGAAGAGAATCGGCCAGCTGATTCAGGAGGGCGCGCTGGGAAACCTCTATTACTACGACTCGACGCGTGTCAATCTTGGTCTGTTTCAACACGACATCAACGTGCTTTGGGATCTGGCGCCGCACGATCTTTCCATCATGGACCATCTCATCAAGAGCAAGCCCGATGGTGTGGTTGCCACCGGTCAAGGACATCTCAACGGGCACGAAGACGTCGCATTTATGACGTTGTATTTTCCTGAAAAAGTCATCGCGCACATCAACGTTAACTGGCTCTCCCCGGTAAAAGTGAGGACCACGTTAATCGGTGGCGAAAAGAGAATGATCGTCTGGAACGACCTTGAAGCGGACGAGAAGGTTAAGGTCTACGACAAGGGTGTCAAGATTACAAGCCAGGAAGGCGTTTACGAATTGCTGGTGAGCTACCGCTCCGGCGACATGTGGTCGCCGCAACTGGAGCAGGTCGAGGCTCTTCGCCAGGAGCTCAACTACTTTGTCGACTGCATCACGGCCGGGAAAGAGCCGTTTAACGATGGATGTGCCGGCTTAAGGGTCGTTCGGATGCTGGAAGCTGCAAGCGAGTCCATGAACAGGAAGGGGGCGTTTGTCCGCCTATGAATCCCTGTAACTCCATCTCCGCAGACGTGAAACTGGGCGAGAATGTCCAATTATCGAAATTCATCAACCTCTACGGCTGTGAAATCGGAGCCGATACGAAAATCGGCGCCTTCGTTGAAATCCAGAAGAATGCCCGGGTTGGAAAACACTGCAAAATCTCCAGCCACACCTTCATCTGCGAAGGAGTCACGGTTGAGGACAACGTCTTCATTGGTCATGGAGTCATGTTCATCAATGACACTTATCCGCGATCCACCACGGCGGGAGGATCGCTCCAGACCGAGGCAGACTGGAAGGTCGAGCAAACTCTCGTCGGCAAGGGCGCATCCATCGGCTCCAACGCCACAATTCTTGCCAAAACGAAGATCGGCGAAAATGCCATTGTCGGCGCGGGCAGCGTCGTCACCAAAGACGTGCCGCGGAATGCGATTGTCGCGGGCAATCCTGCCAAGATTCTGCGCTTCATTCAGGAGCCGAACGAGAGCAAAGAGGATGAAGCCATTCCCTTTCTGGATCTCATTACGCCGCATCTGGAGCTTGAGCGCGAACTTGTAGGGGCATTTCAGCAGGGGCTCCGCACTGCGGGATTCGTCGGCGGCGCCGTGGTCGATCGGTTCGAAGAAGCATTCGCCCGCTTCTCCAACTGCAGCCACGCCGCAGCTGTCAGCAGCGGCACCGACGCGTTACGCTTCGCCATCATGGCGTGTGGAATCGAGCCTGGCGACGTGGTTTTAACGGTGCCCAATACCTTCATCGCGACCGCGGAAGCGATTTCGCAGTCCCGCGCGATACCGGAGTTTATCGATGTCGACGAACAGACCTATAACATGTCGGCGCCGATGCTCGAGCGTTTCCTCGAAAAACAATGCGTGCGCAATAGCTCCGATGTACTCATCAGCCTGCGCAGCGGAAGGCCGGTAAAGGCCATTATTCCGGTTCATCTCTACGGGCAGATGGCGGATATGGATGCGATCCTGGCCTTGGCTTCCAAATATGGACTCACGGTCATTGAAGACGCTTGCCAGGCGCACGGCGCCGAGTATTTCTCCAAGCGGCTCAATCGGTGGATGAAAGCCGGATCGATGGGACGCGCAGCGGCGTTCAGTTTCTACCCTGGCAAAAACCTGGGAGCTTGCGGTGAGGGCGGCGCCGTCACCACCGACGATGCGGAGGTCATAGAAACCGTCAAGATGCTACGCGATCATGGCCAGGTGAAGAAGTATTATCACGCCATGGAGGGATATAACGGTCGCCTGGATACGATTCAGGCCGGGATTCTTCACGCCAAATTGCCCCATCTTGCGGGATGGAATGAAAAAAGGCGCGATCGCGCTACAGAGTACAACCGGCTTTTATCAAGCAACGACGGAATCAAAACGCCGTACGAGCCGTCCTGGTCTCGCGCTGTTTATCACCTGTATGTGATTCGAACGGGCGACCGCGAGGGTTTGATCCATCACTTGAAAAATGCGCACATCTCTACGGGAATCCACTACCCGATCCCGCTGCATCTGCAAAAGGCCTATGTCTCGCTGAACTACGCGGTGGGAGATTTTCCGGTTACGGAACGCGCTGCCGGAGAGATCGTATCGCTTCCGATGTTTCCTCACCTGACGCCGAATCAGCAAGCGCGGGTCGCGGCGGAAATCGACCAATTCCAGGCGAAGTCCCTCCTTGCGGAGGAACCTGCTCAACTCAATCAGCCTTCGGCAAGCCTTCCCGCGTAGAGTTTGCACCGCGCTGCGATCGTACGACTTTCTCGATATTTCGATGAGCAGCCAGTCATTCCTGACTAAGCTTCAGTAAACCGATAAATTTCTACTTAATCCGCGGCCCCGAAAGGGCGGTCAAACCATGTTACATCCGCAGGAAACTCTAAGTTCTGAACAATACAAAGGCGCTTACGAAAGCAACTCTAAAGGAAACATAGGCATGGAGAAATCCGACAGCAGAGGTTACAAGGTTTGGATCGATCTGGAGAACTCTCCGCATGTGCCGTTTTTTCTGCCCATTATTCGCGAGATGGAGGCGCGGGGGTGTACAGTGGTGCTCACCGCGCGGGACTGCTTTCAAGTTTGCGAATTGGCCGATCTGGCTGGACTGAAATATTCGAAGGTAGGCCGCCACTACGGCAAAAACCCAATCGCCAAACTCTTCGGATTGGGTGTACGTATTCTGCGTCTTGCTCCCCTGGTGCTCGGCGAAAGACCGAAGATCAGCGTCTCTCATAATTCCCGTTCGTCCATGATTCTCTCGGGCCTGCTGGGAATCCCAAGTCTGAACATTATCGACTACGAGTTTGCCGATCAGCGCATCACAGGCTTGTTCGGTTCAAGACAAAAGAAATGGGTTCTCACTCCCGCGTTGATTCCTACGGAGAACTTTGAGAAATGCGGATCGCTCCGCGATCATATTTTGCACTATCCGGGAATCAAGGAAGACGTCTATGTTCCTTTCTTTCAGCCGGACCCATCGTGGCAGAAGAGCTTGGCAATCAAACCGGAGGATGTGGTTGTCACCATTCGTCCGCCGGCCACGGAGGCTCATTACCATAACCCCGAGAGCGAAAAACTCCTGATGGCGGTCTTCGACAGGCTCGACGAGCACCCGGAAGTCAAGACGATCCTGCTGCCTCGAACTCCCAAACAGGAAGCGGAGATCCGGCAGGCCAAGCCCGGACTTTTCGAGTCGGGGCGGATCATTGTGCCCAAGCGCGCGCTGAACGGCCTGGATCTGATCTGGCGGTCGGATTTGGTGATCAGCGGCGGCGGAACCATGAACAGGGAGGCCGCGGCTCTCGGGGTCCCGGTTTACAGCCTTTTTCGTGGAGCGCTCGGCGCTGTCGACAAGCATCTGGCGGATACAGGCAAACTGATCTTATTGCAGAGTGAAGACGATGTGCGCCAGAAGCTCAGAATCGCACGCCGGTCAAGACCCGTCGCCTGCACGCCCAGCAAAGGAACGACCCTCGACGTCGTGGTCAATCACGTCTTCTCGGTGGCAAGGAGTCGAGGCTGAACCATGCAGGCTGAAACCACTACCGTGCCGGAAGAGAAACCCTCGATGCCAAGTGGAATCGCGGAATTGTGCGATCTTGCGGCGGCGGGCCTCGTACCGATGTTCGATCCGGATCGGCGGCTTTTCTCCTACACCTACGCTCGCACCGAACGCGGGATGGCACGCCAGGGGATCTCGCATCGTTACACGTTGATGACGCTGCTCGGGCTCCGTCAATTTGAAACTTCGCGACGAAAATCGCCCATCGACCTTCAGCCGATCCTGGACGATCTGCTTCGCGATACCAGCTGGATTAACACCGCCGGCGATCTCGGGCTCCTGCTCTGGACCTGTTCGGAACTGGCGCCCGATCGCGTCCCGCAGGTTTACAGAGATGTGAAGGCGGCTGAAGCGCTCACCAAATTTCCCGACGGGCAGCAGGGATTCTCGATGGAAGTTGCCTGGTATTTGACGGGTCTGGCAAATTGCTGTCGCATCGGCCGCTCCGACCTGCCGGGCGTGGCCGGGCAAATCGCGGCCGCGCGCAAGATTCTCGAATCGAATTGCGGGCCATCGGGAGTCTATGGCCACCTTACCTGGAGCAAGTCTGCCAAGGCCCAGTTGCGGCGAAAGATCGGCAGCTTTGCCGATCAGGTGTATCCCACCATCGCGTTTTCGCATCTATCAGGAGCTCTTCAGGATGCTAAGGCGCGCGAGATGGCTTTGCGCACCGCACGCACCATCTGCCGGCTGCAGGCGCCGCTGGGCGAGTGGTGCTGGCATTACAACTCTGTAACGGGAAAAGTCGTGAACCGCTATCCGGTTTATTCGGTTCATCAACATGCGATGGGCCCCATGATGCTTTTCGCCGCCCAGCAGGCATCAGGCTGCGACTTCAACGAAGCCATTTACAAAGGCCTGGCATGGATCGGCGGCCAGAACGAGATGGGTTTCGATTTTGTTGACAAGTCGCTGAATCTCATTTGGCGCTGCCTGTATCTGGAACCTGCCGACGCCTATCTCGACACCACCCTGCGCGCACTCAAGCTGCGTCGCGGCACGGCGAACGGGCGGCGCTGGATTCGCTACGAATGCCGGCCTTACGAACTCGGATGGCTCTTGTACGCATTTGCAGGCAAATAGGACGCGTGCAAGGCGCTGCGACCGCCGGATTCGCAACCAGTGCTGATTTCTATGGCGCCTGCATCAACCGCCAGGGCGTGCTACTTCCACACCAGAGCAGGAAATAATGGATCTCTCAAACGCAAAGAAAATCATGACCGTGGTTGGTGCACGGCCTAACTTTATGAAGGCGGCGCCCATCATCGCCGCGATTCAGGAACATAACCGTTGCCTCACCGCACTGCCCGCTTCCAATGGAACTCGCAGATCGCAGATTGCACTCGAGAGTGTTCTTGTGCACACCGGGCAACACTACGATGAGGCAATGTCGGACCGGTTCTTTGCCGATCTGAGAATCCCGAAGCCCGACGTGCACTTGGGTGCGGGGCCGGGCTCGCACGCAGTTCAAACCGCCGAAATCATGAAGAAATTCGAAGCGGCCCTGCTCGAACAAAAGCCTGACTTGCTCATCGTCGTTGGCGACGTCAACTCCACAGTCGCTTGCGCCCTCGTTGCCGCCAAGATCTCCTATGACGCCGCGGGATCGAGACCGCTGATCGCCCACGTCGAAGCGGGCCTCCGATCCTTCGACCGGGAAATGCCGGAAGAGATCAACCGCATCGTCACCGACCACCTCGCCGATCTTCTGTTCGTGACGGAAGAGAGCGGAATCAAAAACCTTCGCCACGAAGGAATCGCCGACGGCAAGATTCACTTCGTTGGCAACACCATGATCGACTCCCTCGTTGCCTTCAAAGATAAGGCGAGTCTTTCGCCGATTCTCAGCACGCTTGGCTTGCAAGCTGGAGCCGATTTATCCCGTCCCGCGGATGGCGTTGCCCGTTACGCCTTGCTGACGTTGCACCGTCCATCGAATGTGGACCAGCGCGAAAGCTTCCTCAACATTCTGGAAGGGCTGGAAGAATTGGCGTCTGTCTGCCCGGTGGTTTTTCCGGCGCATCCTCGCACACAAAAGAAGATCGCGGATTTCGGCTTGGAGGGCTTCTTCCAGAAACAAAGCGGCGCTCGCAACGGTTCCAGCGCGGTCAATGACGCTCCAAAGCAACGCATCCGCATGATTGACCCGCTCGGTTATCTCGATTTCCTCTGCCTGATGCAGAACGCGGCCGTTGTCATCACTGACTCCGGCGGCATCCAGGAGGAAACCACCTGCCTGGGTGTTCCTTGCGTCACGGTGCGGGAGAATACCGAACGACCTGTCACCATCGAAGTCGGCACCAATATCCTGGCCGGCACCACGGCGCGCGGCATCCGCGAAGCGGCTCGGCAGCAGCTTCAGTCGAAACGGGACGCCGGCATTCCGGAAACATGGGACGGGAGAAGCGCCGAACGCATCCTCGATGTGGTCTGCAACGAGCTTGCTTTGCAGGATGCGGGCCAGTTTGTCTCCGTCCATGAGTAGGGCGCGGCAAGGAAGTTCGCAGCAGATTCCACTGACATCGGCTGAGGACGAGACATTGACACGATACGTCATCATCACCCCGGTTCGCGATGAGGAGCAGTACATCGCAAGTACGATCGCGGCGGTTTGCAGCCAGATCGTGCGCCCGGTGGAATGGATCATCGTCAACGACGGCTCGACGGACCATACCGGAGAAATTGTAGATCGATTCGCTGGTGAACATCCCTGGATCCACGCCGTTCATCGCGCGAATAGGGGCTTCAGAAAATCCGGCGGCGGTGTGATGGAGGCATTTTACGAAGGCTATAAAGCTATTCAGTCTCGGGAATGGGATTTCCTTGTGAAACTCGATGCCGACCTCACCTTCGACGCGGACTACTTCGAAAAATGCTTCAACATTTCCAGCATGATCCGAAACTCGGAATCGGCGGCGGAGAGATCCGTCATGAGATTGACGGTGAAATGAAGGCGGAAAAGAATCCGACCTTTCACGTGCGGGGCGCAACCAAGATTTACCGGAAAGACTGTTGGGAGGCCATTGACGGCCTGTGGACCGCTTCGGGCTGGGACACAATCGATGAGGTCAAGGCCAACATGAAGGGCTGGAATACCTATACCTTCACGGAGCTGGGCTTGTTTCACCATCGATTCACCGGATCGGAAGAAGGATTGCTCCGCGACCGGGTGAAGCATGGGGTCGCCTGCTACGTCTCCGGGTACCATCCGCTCTTTGTGGCGGCAAGCTGCGTGCGTCGGCTAGCGCAAAAGCCGCGCGTGATCGGTTCGCTTGCCATTCTCTATGGATTCCTGAAGGCTCATGTGACGCGTCCGCCGCGCCTGCGAGACCGGTCGTACTTTGCCTATATCCGCAGTCAACAACTCCGCCGCCTCTGCGGTATGGAAACCATTTGGAGATGACCCCGGGAGCGGTCATTCAATAAACCATGTGCGGCATCTGCGGCAAAATCGAGTTTGACAAGGGCGCGATCGTCTCCCCGGCAGTCATTAAGGGGATGATGGATGCAATGCACCACCGCGGTCCCGACGATGAAGGATCCTACTTGGCGGGTAACGTGGCCCTTGGCTTCCGCCGCCTCTCCATCATCGATCTCAAGAGCGGCCATCAACCTCTTTCGAACGAGGACGGATCCGTCTGGATCGTATTCAATGGCGAAATCTACAATTACCAGGAACTACGAGCCTTCCTTCTCGAAAAAGGGCATGTGTTCAAAACCAGAACCGATACGGAAGTGATTGTTCATCTGTATGAAGAGTTGGGGCCGGGTTGCCTGGAGCGGCTGCGCGGCATGTTTGGCTTTGCCATTTGGGACGGGCGCAACAGCAGCCTCCTGCTGGCGCGGGATCGCGTGGGCATCAAGCCACTTTATTACCGACTGACCGACGACTCGCTGATCTTTGCTTCTGAAATCAAGGCCATCCTCGCCGATCCCACGGTCAAACGTGAAATTGCTCCGGAAATGATCGATCGTTTTCTGACATTTATGTATTTGCCCGGCGAAGAAACCCTGCTGAAGGGCATTCAAAAGCTGGCGCCGGGACATTATCTGCAGCTCGTCAACAACAAACCGGTCATTCGGCAATACTGGGATCTGACCTTTCCAACGTCCTATCGAAAAGAGAGCGTCGAGGAAGCGGAAGGGCAGCTCCTTCGTCTCCTTTCGGAAACCGTGAAGATGCACATGATCGCCGACGTGCCGGTCGGTGTTCTGCTCAGCGGCGGTGTCGATTCCACGGGGGTCCTCAGCCTTGCCGTCGAAGAGACGGACAAGAAGATCAGCACTTTCACCGTGGGATTTTCGGGGAGAGACTTTGCTGATGAGAGGCCCTTTGCCAAACTCGCTGCCGACAGATTTGGTACCGAGCATTTCGAGATGACAATCTCGGCCGCCGACTTCGGCGCTTTTCTGCCCAGGTACGTCTGGCACATGGAAGAGCCTGTCTGCGAGCCTCCTGCCATTGCGCTCTACTACGTCTCAAAGCTGGCAAGGGAGCATGTCACGGTGCTGCTCTCGGGCGAGGGCGGCGACGAGGCTTTCGCCGGATACAGTAACTATCGCAATCTGGTCTGGCTGGAGCGGATCAAGCGCGGCGGCCCGATGGTGAATGCCGCTTTTTCGACGGGACTTTCTCTCTGGACCAACCGTTTTCGATCCTTCGCGCTTTGCCAAGTACCAGCCTCTCCTGCGCGACCGGTTTCCCGATTATTACTACAGCCGTACCTCGAATCCCTATCGCACCACGGGCAACAGCCTGGGCCAGGTCTATTCTGCGGATTACCTCTCCGTTCTCGATCGCGAATTCAGCATCCTTCCGTTGCGTCGATTGCAGGCGCAAGTCAGGGACCAGGACGCTCTGCAGGCAATGCTGTATATTGACTCGAAAACCTGGCTGCCCGACGATCTTCTCATCAAGGCGGACAAGATGACGATGGCGAACTCCGTCGAACTCCGCGTGCCTTTGCTGGATCACAAGGTGCTGGAATTCGCTGCGTCTTTGCCGCCCGGGATGAAACTGCATGGCGCAACCACGAAATACCTTCTAAAAAAGGCGCTGTCCAATAGAATTCCCAAAGAGATCCGCGACCGCAAAAAAACCGGATTCCCCGTCCCTTACGGGTCCTGGATGCGCAACGAGCTCAAGGATATGGTTTGGGATGTCCTGCTGGACCGTCGAACCATCAATCGCGGATATTTCCGGCGGGACGGGGTCGAGGGTTTGCTGCAAAAGAACTCGAACGGTATGGATTACTCCAAAGAGATATTTTCTTTGCTCAGCCTGGAGCTTTGGCATCGAACCTTCCTGGAAGGCCAATATGCCGCCGCATAACTTCCGCGGTAAGCTGGTTTCACTAACCCTTTGACAAACGCCTTGGTTGCTCCTGAAAGCCACCGGACTTTAGGCATGGTCGGTCTTTCCTATTCGTTGCGATGTGTTGTGTTTCACAATATTGCGGCTGCCCCGTCCCCGTTCACGGCCGGCATCCATGTGGACAGAACCCCGCAGCAGCTTGAAGAGACCTTGCGATTCCTGACGGCGCGTTATCGCCCCGTGACCCTTCAGGAAGTTCTTACCGATTGCGATGGCCGCGGGCTGCCGGCGGGGGCCCTGCTTGTGACCTTCGACGACGCTTACGCTTCAGTCGCAGAGATCGCGGCTCCTCTTTGCCGGCAGTTCGGTGTGCCGGCAGTTTTCTTTATCAACGCGGCGTTTCTCGATAACAAGCGGCTGGCTCCGGACAATCTGGTATGCTACGTCGTCCACGTCCATGGCATGTCTATCGTCAACAAGGCGATCCGCAAGGTGCTGGGCGATCGAGCTGCTGAAGTGAACACTCTTGCAGAGATCTTTGGCGTCCTTTTCCCATCGCTGACTCTGCTCTCAAGGCAGGCCTTTCTCGAAACACTGCTGAAGCTGGCAGGCATCGACGAGGGGAGCGTGGCGAAAGAAGCGTCTCTCTATCTGACAACCAAACAACTTCGCGGTCTACAGTCGTACAACTTTGAAATTGGCAACCACACTTACACTCACATGCACTGCAGATCGCTCGCACCCGAAGATTTGGTCACAGAGATCGATTTGAACAAATCGGAACTGGAAGCAAAGTCAGGAAGTAAGGTCAGGTCCTTCAGTGTGCCCTATGGTTCCTCGAAGGATCTCAGCGAAGACCTGACCGAGCATCTCAGGCAGACCGAGCACGAGGCCGTCTTTTTGAGCGAGAGCGTTGCCAATTCGTCAAGCCCGAATCGGTTTCGCTTGGATCGAATCGGCAGCCAGGCGAAGAGCAACGGCGCCCTCTTTGTTGAAATCGAGCTGCTGCCGCGCCTTCGAGCAGTGCGCAATCAGCTTTTCTCCTCTGCAAGATGAGTCTAAGGGGCACTGGCCTAACAGCGTCACGATCGGTCAATTTTGATGAATCCCAATCTGGAAGGCAAATCACGAACAAGGAGAAGGTATGGAAGATAGTAAGGACAGTGTAGATCGCGACACATTCCTTCTGGAGATCGATGAGATTCTTGGCCTGCGCGCAGGAACGCTTCGCGGCGATGAGAAGCTCGAGGACCTGCAGAATTGGGATTCAACCGCGCTAATTGGTGTTATCGCCCTGGCAGAGTCGGTAGCTGATCGGCAAATCTCGCCTGAGCAGGTTGTGGGCTGCTCAACGGTTGCTGATTTGCTGCGATTGGCCGGCGTGGACGGTTCGCTGTCCTAGGGTTGCAGTCGTCCGGAAGGACTAACGAGCACTAACGCCAAAAGTAGCCAAGAAACTGCATACAGAGCGTTCAAGCAAGCGTTTATCAGCCAGTGAGCTTAGGTGAATGTTTGCGAAGGAAGGAGATGATAGCGATGCAATCCGAGATTTTAAAAAACATGCAGTTCCCCGTGAACGCCGCGATCATCTTGCGAAAGCGCCATGCCCTGAAAGAAGAGTTGTTAAGCCAGACGAATCTGATTCCCACACGCATCGCAATTTTAGGGGGCTCTACAACCGGCGAGGTCAAGAGTATGCTGGAACTTTTTCTTTTGGCCCAGGGAATTCAGCCAACGTTCTACGAATCCGGCTACAATCGCTATTCCGAAGATGTCTTGTTTGAGAATCGGGATTTGTGGAACTTCAAGCCCGATTTGGTTCTGATGCACACGACTTGGCGCAATATCTCGTACTTTCCGGAACTCACCGAATCCGACGCACAAGTAGAAGAGAAAGTGCAACGAGAGGTTGCACGGTTTGTCTCACTTTGGGAGCGGATTCAATCGCAGCTCGGCGCCCTGATCATCCAGAATAACTTTGATCTGCCGAATTCAAGGCCTTTGGGAAATCTCGAGGCCTCGGAAGCGTACGGACGAGTCCATTTCGTCATGCGATTGAATGCTGAATTCGCAGCGTACGCTCGTGAGCATCCGCGGGTCCTCATCAACGATATTCTTTACCTTTCGGCAAAGATAGGATTGGACAACTGGGCTGGGCCCATTTATTGGTACAACTTTCATATGGCGGTGAGTCCGACTGCGACGGTCGCCCTCGCCCACAACATCGCCGCACTCGTCAAGTCGGTTTACGGGAAGAGCAAGAAATGCCTTGTGCTGGATTTAGACAACACGCTCTGGGGCGGTGTGGTGGGCGATGACGGAGTGCAAAACCTGATTCTGGGCCGGGACCATCCAGTAGGCGAAGCCTTCTTGGACTTTCAGCAATATGTTAAGGATCTGCAGCGGCGTGGAATCATCCTTGCGGTCTGTTCTAAAAATGAAATCGAAAACGCGAAAGCCGGCTTTTCTCATCCCGATAGTATTTTGAGGGAGAGCGATTTTAGCGCATTCAAAGCAAACTGGAACCCGAAGCCTGGCAACATCCTTGAAATAGCCGAGGAGCTCAATATTGGAACTGACAGTATTGTGTTTGTCGACGATAATCCCATGGAGAGGGCCCTTGTGGCGGAACAGTTGCCAGAAGTGGCTACGCCCAACGTGGGCTCCGACGTGAGCCGTTTCGCGGAAATCCTCGAGGCCGATCATTATTTTGACGTTCATCGAGTTGTGCAGGATGACTTGGACCGGTCTGCTTTTTACAGCTCAAACGCACAACGTACCGCATATCAGGCCAGCTTCGGCGACTACGGGCAATTTCTAGCCTCGCTGGAAATGACCGCAGAAATCGCGCCGTTTACACCGGTATATCTCGAGCGAATTACACAGCTAGTCAACAAAACAAATCAGTTCAACCTGACCACAAGACGGTATACGAGCGCGGAAGTTGATGCCATCGCACATGACCCTCAGTTCGTCACGCTTTATGGCCGGTTGACCGACAAGTTCGGCGACAACGGCTTGGTTTCGGTGCTCATTGGGCGGGTCAACAACGACGCCATCGACATGGATCTTTGGCTGATGAGTTGCCGCGTGCTCAATCGTGAGCTGGAACTTGCCATGTTCGATGTACTGGTCGAGCGTTGCCAATCTCGCGGAATTCACAAGATCACCGGCGTATATATTCCATCCAAGAAGAATGGTCTGGTTGCCGATCATTACCGAAAGCTCGGCTTCACTTCAGCCGGGCAGAGTTCCGAAGGCGTTCAGTCGTGGTTTTATGACGTGCCGCAGAGCCCGGTAAAGAAGTCGCACTACATCCGCATTACGGGCACGCAAGCAAATACGACCGCAGGCAACATTTCGGCGCGGGATGCTGAAGCGGTCGTTGCCGAGCCATAAGTCTTCGGTGATAAATCTCGATACTTCTAAAAAAGAAGAGGCGTTTTGCTGTGTTCTATCGCCTCTTGGATCAGGATCGGCCGCGTGATGAATATAACCTGGGAAGTCGAGGTGGATGAGGCAGACTCGGATGAATGGTCGCGGCTGCTCGAACAATTCGACGACGCAACTCTTTATCAAACTGCAGCGTACGGAGAAGTGCGCTGGGGTAAGAAGAATCTTAGCCGGATCGTGCTCAAGCGCGCCGGAGAAGTCGTTGGTATCGCTCAGCTGCGAATCATTTGTCCTACCCCTCTGAAGTGCGGCATCGCATACCTGCGATGGGGTCCTCTCTGGGAGCGCCGCGGCCATGAGTTCGATCCCGAGGTGCCTACACGGCTGGCGGCCGCCATCGAACAGGAGTATCTGAAGCGGAGAAAGCTTTTCGTCCGAATCTTGCCCAACGCGTTTGTGAGTTCTACGCGTGCAAATGTCTTCCGGGCCGCATTTTCGCAATTCGCGTTCGAATCATCGGAATCAACTGAGATCTACAGGACCTTTGTTCTGGATCTTGCTCCATCGCTGGAGGAGTTGCGGACCAGGCTCGACGCAAAATGGCGAAACAAACTGAAGCAAGCTGAGCGGAACGGCCTGACCGTGATTTCAGAAACAGGAGCAGAAGCATACCAGACATTTTGTGAAATATACTTGCAAATGCGCAGGCGCAAAACCTTCGATACAACGGTGGATATTGAGGAGTTCGGGCGCATTCAGGAAGCATTGACAAATTCGCAGCGTATGCACGTCCTGATTTGCCAGGACAAAGGGGTCGCAGTTGCGAGCCTTGTTTCTTCGGTCTTGGGCGATTCCGCCATCTATCTTCTCGGCGCCACCAGCGACGCGGGGCTCAATTCGAGGGGCGCCTACCTCTTGCAGTGGACTCTGATTCGTTTTCTGAAAGAGAAGGGGATTAAGTTCTACGATCTTGGAGGCATTGATCCGGCGGGAAATCCCGGTGTCTACCAGTTCAAGCGGGGCCTGTCGGGCGCGGACGTTTGCCAGATTGAACCGCTCGCGGCGTCGAACAGCGTCCTGTCGTCAACGATGGCGAAAGTGGCATTGGGCATGCAGCGCACGATTCGCTCGTCTAGAAATCCTTTCTCCCGAACGCGCGCCGCGCAACATTCCGAGGTAGTCAATTAAGGAAATCGTGAGGCCAACGGATTCGGTGGACATCTCGGTCGTCATTGTTGCCTGGAACGCTAAGCACTATTTGCGGCTGTGCCTCGACAGCCTCGCCAAGGCGCCTCCTCAACGGACAATGGAAGTGCTCGTCGTTGATAATGCATCGACAGACGACACCGTCGCCATGGTCGAGGCTGAATTCCCTTGGGTGCGGTTGATCAAGAGTCAAGAGAATCTCGGCTTTTCCAAAGGCAACAACGTTGCGATCCGTCAGTGCCGGGGGCGGCACATTGCTCTCGTCAACCCCGATGTGATCGTGTTCCCGGGCTGTCTTGATACCCTCGCCGAGTTCCTCGATCGGCATCCGAAGGCGGGCAATGTGGGACCGCGTGTATTCAATCCAGACATGACACAGCAAAGCACCTGCCGCCGCTTTCCGACGCTGTGGAACAACTTCTGTTCGGCAACGCGACTGGAGAGACTGTTCAAGCGCAACCCACTTTTCGCCGGCGAGCACATGTTCTACTTTGCGCATGACCGGGTGCTAGCCGTCGATGTGATTGTCGGCTGCTTTTCCATGATTCGACGCGAAGCATTTGATGAAGTTGGCCTTCTCGACGAGGGGCTGTTCATGTACGGTGACGATGTGGACTGGTGCCGTCGCGCCTGGAACGCCGGGTGGGAAGTGTACTTCTGCCCCGATGCGCGCGCCATCCACGACCGCGGCAAGACCACGGCGCCGTATCCCGCCCACTTCGCCGTCGCGCAGCAGCGATCCATCTTGCGCTACTGGACCAAGCATCACACCGACTTTGGCGTCCTGGGCATCCGGAGCATCATGTTCTGCCACCACCTGCTTCGCTATGCGATCGCGGTTCTGTATGACCTTTCACATTCGCACAAAACACATCGAACCGAAGTCAGAAAACAAGTAAGCGGCGCTTGTCTACGCCAGCTAGTCGATGGATCGGTGCCACCGAAGCCGGAGGCGCAGGTCGCTTCATGAGCATCGCGAGCTCCATGTCGCGTATGGCAGAGTATTACCGGCGCCACGGCGTCGCGGCAACAGTGTCCCGCGCTCGACTCGCCGCAAAGCGGGCTCTGTTCGCGAGTCGCATGGTGGTCTTATACTGTGATTTGGATGACCGGCGAATGCTCAGGGCCAATGTTCCGGGAGCCTTCAGGCTGGAGCGACTTAGAAGTTTGGCGGAGCTGAAGCCGGAGCAATATGAGCAGATGATTTCGTATTGGAACCCAAAGCTGGCACATGGCTTGCTCAGAGAGCGCTTCGACAAGGGTGCCTCTCTCTGGTTGGTCCAAAACGAAAATCAACTGGCCGGATTTGGTTGGACGTTACATGGCCAGACGATAGCTACGTACTACTTTCCCCTGGGCCCCAAAGATGTGCAGTTATTTGACTTCTATGTCTTTCCCCGTTTTCGCGGCCGCGCGCTCCATTGGCTGTTAACCAATCACATCCTCAGCGAATTGGCCGCAGAAGGCATCACCAGAGCATATGCCGATACCGGGGAATGGAATGACGCGCAACTTGCATCTTTTAAAATGACTCCCTTTCGACCTTTGGGGCTTGTCAAGACATATAAGATCTTTGGGCGGGTACTCACCTGGTGGGCTGAAATGGAACCTGCATCGTCCAAAAGAAAGTTCGCGACCGGCAGGAGACATCCCGTGAACATAGTCAAGTCAAATGAATAATCTGTCCGCAATAGAATCGCACTCAAAAGGGCGCAGGCTTCATCATATCGGATTTGTATTAGCATCAATCGACAAAGGTGTTGCGACTTACTCTTCCTTCCTCGATGCCGCATGGGACGGAAACATCGTTTTTGATCCCCTGCAAAAGGTCCGAGTCGCGTTCTTGAAGGGGTCTCACGCCTTAGACAGTTTGTTCGAATTGGTTGAGCCGTCGGGCGATGACTCACCGGTTTCACGTTTCCTGGCGCGCGGGGGAGGCCTCCACCACCTATGCTACGAAGTAGCCGACCTGGAATCGGAAATCGAATTCTGCAAAGCCGCGGGTGGAGTTCTTGTCCGCCCCCCGGTACCGGCCGTCGCATTTGGCGGACGACGTATCGCCTGGACGCGTACGATACCGCGATTAAGACCGGGTTTGCTGGTCGAGCTTCTCGAAAGGTCGAAGACGGCATCTTGAAAAGTAGCGATGCGCAATGTCGTGGTTCAATAGATTGAAACACAAGGCTCTTAGGGAGTTTTTTGAAAGACGGAGATTAAATGTCGGATGGACGGCGAGCGGCCGGCTGGCACCGTTTCGCTGAATAATTGTAGGCTTGCCTTCCCGCAGGTTCTTCGGATATCCTCCGGGCATGACTCACGTAATGTTGATCATAAAACTAAAGTCATCTAGAATTAGACACTGCTCCCCGAAAGGGTACATTGGATTTAGGCGCAGTCATTCGGATCGCGAGACTGTCGCGGTCTAAGAGACCGCATATAGTTCGTTCTTGAGCCTGAAAGGAAATTCTCGCCTGTGCACCATAAAATGAAAATTCTCTGGTTGGTTCCTTTTATTTTTGCGGCGAATAGCTGGGCTTCAGGTGGTGCGTGTCCGTCCGGGTCCAATTACATCAACTGGCAGAGTCCGCTTAGTCCGGCCACGCTTTCGAGTCTTGGCGTCACTTCCTGTTATTACGTCTCCGCAGCAGGTTCGGACTCGAATGCGGGTACAAGCGAGTCTAGCCCGTGGCTCCATGCGCCAGGTATGCCGAGATGTACGGGGAACTGCGCGGCCGTAAATCCAAGTGGGGGCGTTGGCATTATCTTTCGCGGTGGTGATACATGGCACTTCGGGAACTCTAGCGCGTCTCCCTACACGGGAGGAACTTGGACCTGGAGTTGGAACGGAACGAGCAATGCGCCTAACTATATCGGCGTTGATCCAACATGGTACTCTGGCTCCTCTTGGGCGCGGCCCATTCTCACGTGGGATAATCCGCCTACGACATCGACCTCGCTCTCTTCTTGTCCCTATAACAGCGGCGATATGTTCGACGGAGGCGGAGTCCAGGGGTATATCCTCGATAACTTCGAAATGACCGGCATCTGCACGAGCCCGTCGAATTGGAATCCAATCTATGTCAGTTATAATCAAACAACAGGTGGCACCTTCTACTACAATCTCTACATCCATGGCTGGAGTCATGTTCAGTTCACCACGGCGGGGAACTGCGACATTAATAGCCAGTGCATGAGTGCATTCCGTGGATTTCCGACCGGCTACACGTTAGGGCCCACCGCTCCCGGCGATGTGCTCCTGTTCGATGTGGTAGACGGCGCAGACTCTGACCCCGTGCAACAAGAGTTCATGTATGGCGGAGCTTGGTACGTTGGCTACTCCTACTTCAATAACGGCGGGCAGTTCATCACGCGCAATCTGCATCTTTTTCACGACAACTGGGTGAACAACTTCGTCAACAGCGGGCACTCGAACATCTCGGAAAGCGTAGCCAATGACGCTGTAGGTCCATCTGGGATCTACGCAGTCTATAACAACGTTTGGAGCAATCTCTACCTTTCAGGCCCGACGTCGAACGTGGGCTTCTGGTATGTGGTTCCGACTGGGGCGACCCTCGATTGGTTCAATAATGTTGTCTGGAACGCGGGGCCGATGCAGTTCTGGGACGGACCGAATGGGGTTCCCACCTGGAACTTGGGACCGTGCAGCGATTTAACGACACGTTTCAGATGGTCGCCGGCAGCGGCAATATGTTCAGTTGCGGGGCAACTACGGGATCTCCTGTTTATCCCTACAAGGACGCGAATCTCCACATCATTTCTTCCGACTATTCAAGTGTGAACGCGTTCTACGAATCGAACTGCAGCGGGCAGGGGACAAACAGCACGAGTATCCTGATGAGCAATTCAACAGCTGCCTCCGATGGATATACGTCGTCTGGGAACTATGCCTATGCCCCTACGTCATCAAGCAGCCCTACGGTAGGAAAAGGAACGAACCAACAAGCATTCTGCTCTGCGCTTGCGACGGCGGCTGGCGTCGACTCTACGCTCAGCGACGCTGCTACGAACTGTCTACGCGACACGACTTATGCCAGAGCCTATATCACAAGCACTCATACAGTGAGCGCAACGGGAAGGACGACGAACGCCAGGCCAGGAGCCACCGCATGGGACGTCGGAGCATACGAATACTCAAATTCACCTTCTCCCGCGCCGCCTACCGCCGCAAAAGCGACCGCCGTCCCGACGAATTAGCTTTTGCGCCCCTTGTGCTTCCGATAAATGCGCAAATTAGCGGCTGTGGTGCCTTAGCCGAGCGGAAAACGAACATTGCGAGCGAAGTTCAAACCTACACTGGCACCCTCAACTGGGTTCTGCTGATGCTCGCCCTGAGGCGATTGGCTTCCTGCAGGCGGAACAGAACAGCGCGAGCGGTATCTTGCGCGCTGCAACCACCGGTTCTCTACTTAGTCTGGGTCGGCTTCCAATAGAAAGTTCAACGTACTTTCAACGAAGATCTTAGTGAAGATGAGAGAAACGTATGGATAAGGGGGTGTCCGTCAAGATAATTCGAAGTGTCGTCGAACTCGAGGAAATCCGCGACGCGTGGAATTCGTGGCCCGGGAATCGCGACTCGGAGATCGACTCTTACCTCACATTTCTTCGATTGAACGAAGCGACAGTTCGTCCTCACGTCATCGTAATCTCGCGGGAAGGCAAACCAGACGCGATTTATGTCGGTCGCATCGACGAAAGCAAGGTCATTTGCCGAGTAGGTTATTGGAAGCTTGGCTTGCCAGCTAAAATTATGGCCTTTGTGAATGGGGCGCTTCGTGGCTGCGCCTCGACTCAGAACTGTGATCTGGTGGTTGACAGCATCCTGAACTCGCTTTCTGCTGGCGAGGCTGATGCCGCTTACATGACCTTTCTAAGAGAGGATTCGCGGTTATTCGAGCTTGCGATGACGAAGCCCGCAATCCTATTCCGCGACCACTTCCGTTTGGGCCAGCATCACTTCGCGGCGCAGTTGCCGGCGACGGTCGATGGCTTCTATCAGGGTTTGTCTCCGAAGGTGCGAAAGAATCAAAAGTGGCAGGCGAAGAAGCTCGCTGAGCAGTTTTCAGGAGACGTGGTGATTCGTTGCTTTCGAGAGGTTTCTGAAATCGAAGAACTGGCGATTGTCGTTGAGCAATTGGCGAGCAAATCTTACCAGCGCGGTATCGGTGCGGGTTATTTCGACACTCCTGTTACTCGTGCGCAGCTGAGGCTGAAGGCAGAGAGAGGATGGCTTCGTGGATATGTCCTGTATCTTGCGGGAAAGCCTTGTGCGTTCTGGATTGGGGACGTCAACTGCGGAACCTTTGGCAGCGACTACTTGGGTTACGATCCCGCTTATGCGAAGTATTCTCCGGGGATGTACCTTATCATGAAGGTTGTCGAGGGGTTTTGCGATGGTCACCGGGATGGGGTGAGAGCAATCGATTTCGGCCCCGGACCGGCGCAGTACAAGGAGGTTCTTTCCACTGAGTCATGGCAAGAGATTTCCGTACATATCTTCGCGGCCACAATCAAAGGATTTACGCTCAATTTCGTTCGGACTTTCACGAGCGGCGTGGACCAAACGCTAAAAACAGCATTGGCGAGAACTAAGTTCTTGCAGAAAATTAAGAAAGCTTGGCGGGCAAACGCAACCCCTGAAACCGTTGAGGGAACTTAAACTAACCTATGCCCCCAGTAGATCTTAGATTCGGAGGTGGAGCAGCCGACTCGCAGATCAGCCCGATCGTGGCGGTCATGCTGGCCATCGCAATCGTGCTGATCATTGTGCTTCCGCGCAATCGGGTCATCATGCCCTTTCTGATCGCGTTCTTTACGATCCCCATCGGCGAAGTCCTGGTCGTTGGCGGCGTTCACTTTACCGCGCTGCGCATTCTGATTCTGACCGTGTTGGCGAGAAGAATCACTTTTTCCCGGCACGAAAAGTATCCCGGCGGCTTTAACAGCATCGACTTGTGCGTTTTTCTCTGGTCCATCTCAGCGGTCGTTACCTTCTTCCTCCAGTTTCCCGGAGCGCCGGCGCTGATCCAGGGAATGGGCAATCTAGTCGATACCCTGGCCGGATATCTTGTAGTCCGGTCCCTGATTTCCGATGGCGAAGGCGTACGGTACGCCGTCAAGACGTTGGCGGTCGTTTGCACCATCCTTGGCCTTTGTATGATCAATGAGCAGATCAGCCATGTGAACGTCTTCGGTTTCCTCGGGGGATTGGCGCAGGGCACCAAAGTCATTACGAGAGAGGGGCACGTCCGTTCCTCTGCGACGCTCGGTTACCTGTACGCCGGCGCTTTTGCAGGAGTGCTGATTCCGCTGTTTGTCTGGTTGTGGAAACAACCAAAGTCGCGGGTGGCCGCTGCTGCAGGTCTCTTGGCCGCAACTGCCATAGTGATAACCTCCTACTCGAGTACGTCGCAATTGGCCTTAATGGGCAGCATTGTGGGCCTTGGCTTTTGGCCGCTGCGCAAGAAGATGCGGTTCATCCGAATAGGGCTTATCTCAATGCTGGTCGGGCTCGACATGGTCATGAAAGCGCCGGTCTGGGCTTTGATCGCTCGCGTCGATCTCACTGGTTCCTCATCGAGCTACCAGCGTTACCAGCTCATCGACATGACCGTCCGGCACTTCAGCAACTGGTGGCTCATCGGTACTCCGGAATACATCAATTGGGGATGGGATAGCTGGGATCTCTGCAATCAGTTTTGCGCCGTTGCCTTGACCGGAGGCTTGCTGACTTTGATCTTCTATATTTGGATCTTCAAGGGTGGCTTCTCTACCCTGGGCATTGCGCGCAAGCGGATCGAAGGCGATAAGCAGGAGGAGTGGTTGCTTTGGTGCTTCGGATCTGCGCTCTTCGGAACTGTAGTCGCGCATTTTGGCGTCAATTATATGGCCCAGCTCATTATGGGTTTTTTCCCGGTCATCGCCTGCGTTTCCGTGGTGGCGTTTGAAGCGAATCAGGCGACCGAACCGGCCGCAGAAGTTCCCGCCAAACTGCGGTTCGAATGGGCCCCGCTCGCGGTGGGCGAAGAATCAGCAATCTATGAGGGAGAACCGCTGGTTGAGCGCAATTCCCTAACCGAGAGCAAGAGGCGCTTTACTCCCTGGTCGCAGGCCTGACATCCCTCATCCAACTGGGGCAGGAAGCAAGCTTGGAACTACCATGAAATGTACAAGAGAACGAGTTCGTGTTGCCTTCAGCTTTCCACTCAGGCTGGGCGCGGATCGAATCTGCGGCATCGCCTGGCAGCAAGTGAACGGCTTGGCAGCAGCCGGAGCAGACGTCGTCGTTTTTCCGGCGTCCGTTGCGCGACCCGTTGGTCCGGATGTGAGAGTCTTTCCAACCCTGGCCAAGGGAAATCTGCGGTTGCCCTATCGAGTTGTCGGCACGCTGCGCGCGTGTGCGTGGCATGACCAAATTGTGGCGCGCCGAATCGAAAAGATGGCCGATCAAATCGACATCATCCACACTTGGCCAACGGGCGCCGTCGAAACATTGAAAACCGCAGTCCGCCTCGGCATCCCAACCGTGTTGGAACGGCCGAACGCGCACACGCGGTTCGCCATGGAGGTCGTGCAACAGGAGTGCGACCGCCTGGGTGTGGTGCTTCCGCCCGACCACGAACATGCCTACGACGCTGAAAAGCTGCGCAGAGAAGAAGAGGAATATAATCTGGCGACGCGACTACTCTGCCCGTCGGAGTTTGTGGTCAAGACTTTCCTCGACAAGGGGTTCAAAAAGGAGCAACTCGTCCGGCACATTTATGGCTATGACGAGCGCGTGTACTATCCCGATTCGAAGCCCCGAGACCCAAAGCGCGGCCTGACCATGCTCTTCGTTGGAGTCTGTGCTGTGCGCAAAGGCGTGCACTATGCTCTCGAGGCCTGGCTCAAGTCTCCAGCTTCAAAAGATGGCAAATTTCTAATTGCGGGCGAGTTTCTCCCTGCTTACCAGGCAAAACTTGCTCCCATGCTCGCGCATCCCAGCGTCGAGGTCCTGGGGCATCGAAATGACGTCGCCGAGTTGATGCGAAAGAGCGACTTACTCATTCTCCCCAGCATTGAAGAAGGATTTGGTTTGGTGATCGCTGAAGCTATGGGTTCAGGTTGCGTGCCGCTTGCATCCGAGGCCTGCACGGAGATCTGCAATCATATGCAGACTGGCCTTATGCATAGAGTCGGCGATGTCGAAGCTTTGACGCAACACATCACGCTCTTGCATGAAGACCGCGCGCTCCTGGAGAGGTTCCGCGCAGCGTCGCTGAGGGCTTCGCCTGAGTTTACCTGGGCAGCAGCGGGCGTTAAACTCCTCGACGCGTACCGCGAGACACTTGCCGGGTACAAAAAAGCCGATCTGTCGCCCGTCTTCACGCAGTCTCGAGACATGGCCACTTTGTGAGCTTGAGTACTCGAAGATCGGCGTGCCACTGACAAAGGCGACGCGCTTAAACTTAACCCTCAATCCAGCCGTCCAGTTGGTTTCCATTGGGCTCAGCCTGCCACTCGCCTTGTACTCCGTGCGCCGGCAGAAGAGCAAAAGAGCTGCGGCAATTAAAGTACAGAGATCGATGACCCGGGAATTCATGAACAACGCCCCACTCCTCGAAACCGCCTCCGAAGAAATCATGGTTGAGAATCAGCCGCGTAGATCGCAGAACTGCAACCTGGGGCCGTGTCCCGTTTGTGCTCAAGATGGAGCTCGCGAATGGCTAAGGGCTCCTGACCGTCTGCATGGCCGAGCGGAAACCTACACTCTGGTGCGTTGCCAATCGTGCTCGCTTGTTTGGCTTTGCAGACCACCGAATCCCTCTGAGATGCACCTGCACTATACCGACGCCTATGACAGCCTCATTTCCGCCGCAGGCAATAACCCTGCCCGTTGGGGATTTCGACTGGACGCAATCGCGCGGTTCAAGAAATCCGGCGCGATTCTCGACCTCGGTTGCAGCGCGGGATCGTTTCTCGAATCCATGCGGAGCGCATCCTGGAAACTGTTCGGAATCGAGATGTCGGCGAAAGCCGCGCGAACGGCGGAAGAACGTACCGGCGCCCGAGTTTTTGTTGGCGACATCCTCGACGCTCCGTTCCCGCCGGAGTCCTTCGACGTTGTCACTTGTTTTGATGTTCTCGAACACGTTTACGAGCCGCGCAAAGTCATGCAGCGCATCGCCGACTGGCTCAAACCGGGCGGAATTTTCTATGTCCTGGTGCCAAATATCGACTCGGCCGAGGCCCGCGTGTTTCGAAGTTACTGGCATGGTTTGGAGTTGCCGAGACACCTATTCCACTTTTCACCTAAATCGCTAAGATTCCTTGCAGAATCCGTTGACCTCCACGAGGTGTCGCTGGAAACACGTCGCAACCCGGCCGTGGGCACGAGTCTCCGCTATGTCTGGGATGATGTCTTCGGCGCTGTCGGCGTCCGTCGGACGCCCGTGGCCTACCGCGGCGACGCGAGCCTGCCATGGCGGGTGGCGCGAAAGGCGGCTCGCATGACGATCCTACGGGCGCTGCTGGCCATGGCGCCATTGGCTGGCGGAGGGGAATCGATTCATGCCATTTTCCGAAAGCGGAATCCTTCAGATGCCGGCGCCCGATTCAGTTCGACCGAAGCGGGACTGGAGTAGGTCAGCATTGCAGTTCTTTTGTTGAGAACCTGAAAATCACGGTCCCCGATGAATTTAAGAGAAGTCTACAGACAAATCAACGTTCGAATGGGCAGGATACTCAAAGGTGACGCCCTTCGGGCAAAGGCGATGCGCGGCGGCGTATGGCTCGGCGCGGGAAGCGTCGCCGAGCAAGGCAGTCGTTTTGTCCGAAACATGATTTTGACGCGCATCCTGGCTCCCAGTGCCTTCGGAGCCATGGCGATCGTCATGTCGTCGTCGGCTATCATCGGCGCCCTTACCGAAGTTGGCGTTCGACAAGCCGTGATTCAACATCGAAAGGGGCAGGAGAAGGAGTACCTCGACGCGGGGTGGTGGCTCGGTTTGGGTCGGGCGCTGATCACATACCTGATCATCTTCGCAATGGCTCCGTGGGTTGCGCGCTTTTATGGACTCGCCGATCTTTCTTCGTTGCTTCGCGTTACGCTGCTGGGCACGCTGTTCGACGGTGCCATGAGTCCGCGTTCAGCCCTCGCTCAGAAAGATCTGAAATTCGGACGATGGATGGTAATCAGCAACGGCGGCGGCATTTGTGGAGTCGCCCTGACCGTCGTCTTGAGCCTGACAATGCACAACGTATGGGCTCTCGCCATCGGTTTTGGAAGCGAGAGCGTTTTTCGCTGCGTTTTGTCCTATATCCTCTATCCAGGTTTTCCATCGTTCACATGGAACCGGGACGCAATCCGCGATCTCTACGATTTCTCAAAACAGGCGTTCGGCTTATCGTTTCTGAATCTGATCTTCTCCCGAACTGATATCTTTGTCCTGGGCAAGCTCTATCCAGCCACGGAACTTGGCCTTTATTCGATGGGCGTAGCTCTCATAATGACCCCATCCGTCTTCCTTACAAGTATGATTGCGCAAACGCTCTTCCCCGCGTTAACCCACGTTCAGGATGACAAGGAACGCATCAATCGAATCCTTATTGAAGTCTCCTCCTGGCTGATTCTACTCGGGCTTCCCGGCGTCGCAGTGATTTGGCTCTGCGGGCGCTCTCTGCTCTCCCTCGCGTATGGCGCCAGGTATATGGCGGCAGCCGCACCGCTGGCGGTCGCCTCTGGAGTCGCATTCCTGAATCTCCTGAATGCGACAATCACCTGCGTCTTCGTTGCGGTTGGCCGCCCGGCGCTGCATCGCCGCGCCGTTACCGCCTCTGCAATCGTCATGTTGATCGCCGCCTACCCCGCTTGCAAGGTCCTGGGCATGGTCGGCGGACAAGTGGCGGCTCTCGCGGCGATCATCATCAGCTACGTCTTGCAGGTGGTTCGAATGCGTTCGCTGACGGGGCTTAATCTTCTTCGCTATGCAAGAACGTTTGTACCAGCCGCACTGGCGTCAGCGGGAATTCTGATTGCGGGTTACGGCTTTCGCGTAATCGGCTTCGCGGCCAAACCCGCCACCAACATCACTATCGGGGCGGTGGCATGTCTTGCCGCTTACGCTCTCTGCCTGCTCGTGGTTGTGCGAGGCAAGATACTACATAAGGTCTGATGGACCAATCGCTTATTGAAATCCGGAAGTCCGGGCGGCAACTCCTCGGCGCCGGAAAGCGAAAGATGGATCGGCGATACCATGCAATGAGCAAAGACCCCTTCATATCCGTTATCATTCCAAACTTTAATCGGGCGCGACAGTTTCATTCGGCGCTCGGCAGCGTTCTGGCGCAGACCTACAGGAACTTCGAAGTTGAGTAAGGCAATAAGCTACGAAGTCACCGCGAAATTGCTCACGAAGCAGATGATGATGCAGATCGCCCTGAACTTGACGCGAAGAATCGCGCCAAGAATGAGGGGCGACGAGTAAGTAGTTGAGCACTTGAATAGCGGCGTCACCTGCGCAATCGTTCAGGGACACTCTCAAAGGAGCATCACGTGCCTAATAGCAACAATCGTCGATGGAACGATGATCCGCTGGACTTGGTTTGGCAGCTGAATACAAAACTGCATAGCGTCTGGGTGAGGCTACTCTATCCTTTTGCCTCGATCGGCCGCAAAGTGTCTTTTCACCCTACCAGTAAAATCTATCGGCCGCGTGCGTCGAGAATCCAGCTCGGCAGTTTTATCAGTTTAAGAGAGTATGCATGGCTCAACATCGCTACCGACGACCCGAATGGAGAACCGACCATCGTGATCGACGACAACTGCCATATCGGGTTTGGCAGCATTATCTCTGCCAAAAACAGAATATATTTGGAGCGCGATGTATTGTTGGGTCAGATGGTTCTCATGTTGGACCATAACCATGCGTATGAAGACATCAATATCCCGGTGATCGATCAGGGCATTACCGAAGGCGGAAGAATTCGGGTTGGCCAGGGAACCTGGATCGGACATGGAGCGTGCATCATCTGCCCGAGGGGAGAGCTGAGCATTGGCCGCAACTGCGTGATTGCGGCGAACTCGATGGTGATGCGCAGCATTCCCGATTACTCGGTCGTTGCCGGGTACCCGGCGACAATCATTCGACAATACGACACCGAGAGAAAGGTTTGGCGTCCCGGAGGTAAATACCGCAAAACGGCGCGCGATACCGAGGCGCGGCCCGACCTGAGCGCTATCGCACAAACATCTGTCTAGTTCCCTTTCGGGATGCGGGCATTGGGAGCGCGCAAGGTCAATCTGTATATGAAAAGGCAATACATCGTTGGTCTCCGATGCCTTGCTTGATTCGTCCAATAAGGTAGAGACGCGTGAGACTTCGACCGCTGAATTAAGATGCAATCCGTGGATACAAAACGCACGACAGGTCCGGGCAGTCGAATCGGTGTCAGAGTTCTTGAATTTGGCCTCGGTTTCTTCGGTCCGGCGGGGCAACCGCTCCTGGTTTCGAGCTTTTGCCGCAACGGAACCGGTCCGCATGGAGAACGCTTCTGAAATGCGCCAACGAAGATTGGATGAATGGGATGGCTGATGGCCGGAATAGCTGACAGTCCTGATCCATTCTCAATGCGCGGCAAATCCATTCTGGTTGCCGGAGGCACGCGTGGCATTGGCCAAGCCATCTCCGTTCAACTGGCTAGAGCCGGAGCCTCGGTGATTGCCAATTATCTCCGTAACGAGCAGTCGGCCGAGCGGCTGAAGTCGATCGCGGCGGAGGAGAACCTCACCGTCTCCCTTTGTCGCGCGGACCTGACCAGTGAAAAAGGGTTGGAACAGCTTAGCCAAGCGCTTCAGGAACACAGTCCGCAACTATCCGGCTTGGTTTACTGTGCGGCCACCGGTATCCATCGTCCCATCGCGGAATTGACTGACCGCCATTTCGATTTCACCTTTGCCTTGAATGTCCGCGCTTTTTTCAAACTGATTCAAATGGTGAAACCGCGCCTTCAAAAAGGATCCAGCGTTGTGGCCATCAGCTCGTGGGGCGCTACCCGCGCGCTTCCCAACTACACGTTGGTTGGGGCGTCCAAAGGGGCGCTGGAGTCTCTTGCGCGGCACTTGGCTGCAGAGCTGGCGCCGGAAGGCATTCGCGTGAATATCCTCACTGCCGGAGCCGTGCTCACCGATGCATGGAAGGCGATGCCTAATAGCGAAGAGCGAATCGCAGAGACTCTTCGCCGTACGCCGTTGGGGCGCTTGGTCACGCCGGAAGAGGTTGCCTGCGGCGTGCAGTTCTTGTGTTCCGACGCAGCTTCCGCCGTGGTCGGTCAAACATTAATCCTCGACGGCGGTGCTGGAATCGTGGCATGAGGATTGCAGGAAAATCATCAACAACAGGGAATTCAAATAGAGGTGTGGAGGAAGAATGAGCGACACAGATTACGTTTTAGGGAAGGTTCAGCAAGCGTTCAAAGCGGCATTCGACGTAGACCCCAGCCAGGTCACGATGGATACGAGCGCAAGCGACATTCCGCTTTGGGATTCCGTTGGCCACCTTTCATTGGCCAGCAACCTGGAAGAAGTCTTCGGGATCAGTCTGGACGTAGACGAACTGATGGAGATGGAGAACGTGCGGGAGATTGTGCGAGTCGTTACTCCCAAGTTGGCTGAGAAAGCACGCAGTGCCACCCAATAACCAATGGAACTTCGCCGGGCGTCTCGTTGAACGCCTGGGGCCGCGCTCCTGCCTGATTGACGCAGCCAGCGGGCTGACCATCGAGAGCGAGAATCTGTCTCGGCTCATTGCAGCTTATGGCAGTACCTTGCTCTCCGCTGGTCTCAATGCAGGCGATCGAGTGCTGATCGGTTGTGCACTTTCTCCATTGAGCACCCTTGTCTATCTGGGAGCGATCTACGCAGGGTTGGTGGCGATCCCAGTGGACGAAAGGACGCTGCTCTCTTCGGCGCCGCAACTTGTGAAAGCGTCCGGCGCCAAAGCCCTGTGGAGCGAGTCCGGTTTCAACGACGGAAAGAGCGAGGGGCTCGCTGCGCTTTGTCTGAAAGGGGAATTGGCCGACGTCACAGCAGAAATCGTGCCGCCCGCGGATTGCGCTGTGTCAGACCTGGCGGCATTGATGGCCACTTCCGGATCCACCGGAGTTCCGCGCTTTGTCATGGTGAGCCATGGCAATCTGATTGCGAATACTGAGGCCATTATTCGTAGCCAAGGTCTGGCCCTCGACGAAAGAGCGCTGCTCATTCTTCCTGTCAGCTACGTCTTCGGAGCCAGCGTTCTCCACACGCATCTTTATCAGGGAGGCTCCGTCGTCTTTGACCGGCGTTTCATGTTTCCCGATAAGGTTCTCCAGGCCGCTGCGTACTATAAATGCACCACGTTTGCCGGTGTTCCCACGGTCTATAACATCCTCCTTCGCCGCTCGAATATTCGCAGCATTCCTCAGCCGTCCTTGCGCCGCTTCCTTCAGGCAGGCGGAGGTTTGGCAGGCGAGCGAGTCAGCGAAATGCGGGAGCTCTTTCCGGATGTCAAGTTTTATGTCATGTACGGCCAGACTGAAGCCACGGCTCGCATCACGTGTATGGACCCTGACCGCTGGGACCGAGAAGCCCGGGAGTGTCGGCCAGCCTTTGGACAACCTCACGGTTTCGATCGTGGACGAACAAGGCGCGCCTGTCGAGAGAGGCAAGGCCGGCGAACTCCTCGTGAAGGGGTCGTCCATCTGTTCCGGATATCTGAACGATCCCGAAGAGTCGGAACGAGTATTCCGCGATGGATGGCTTCACACGCGAGATATTGCGCGTCAGGATGAGGAAGGGTTTCTTTGGATTGACGGGCGGACCGGCAACTTTCTCAAGATCAGAGGCACCCGGGTAAGTCTCGCGGAAATCGAGGCAAGGGTCGCAGCAATCCCGGGAGTTTACGAGTGCGGCGCATGTGTTGTCGAGCATCCCGAGGCGGGAGACGCGCTGGTTCTCATGATCGTGCCCGATCAAGGTGTCAAACTCACGACCGAAGAAATTCGCCGCAATCTCCCTGCGCACTGGACGCTGGATTCGATTCGGCTGGTCGCCGAACTGCCGAAAACCTCCGTGGGGAAGATCGCACGGCCCGCGCTTGCCGCGTTGGGTAAGGAGCTCAGTGGAACAGCTCAATGATCAAATAGACCGGGTTCTCTCGCTTCCACCATATAGCCAGTCACCCGAAGAACGAGAGGCGCAATTGCTGGCGCTGTTGAAGGCGGAGTTGGAATATGGTGCTCAGCGGCACCCCGGCTACGAAAACTATCTCCGCCACTGGCCGATCGACTACCGGTCTGCCGCTCGCATCTCCGAGCTTCCGTATATTCCTGTCGGCATCCTGAAGGCAAATCCGCCGCTTGCTTTCATCGGCCCGGACGAAGTCAAACGAACCCTGACGTCCAGCGCTACCACGTCCCAGTTGCCGAGCCGGGTTGTGCTCGACGCGGCAACGTCGCGGCGCATGACCAAGGGAGTCGTAACCATCGTCCGTGACTACATTGGGCACAATCGCCGGCCCTATCTCGTCGTCGATACACCGGACTCACTGCGCAGTGCGGGTCCCCTGGGCGCCAGAGGCGCCGCGATTCAAGGATTACAGCCGTTTGCCAGCCAGGCAACCTACTGCCTTCATGTCGATCCCCAGGGCGGCGAACTGACGCTCGATCTCGAGAGACTGACGGGAATTCGGAGATGCCCAAAGTGATGCCGAAGTCCTGGTCTACGGCTTCACCTTCATTCTGTGGAACCATCTGGTCAAGCCGCTGATGGCGGAGAACCTTTGCCTCAACCTCCCCAATGTCCACATTCTGCATAGCGGAGGCTGGAAAAGGCTGCAGGATCAGGCCGTCGAAAAATCGGTTTTCAACCAGCAACTGGCCCGCGTTGTGGGCTGCTCGCCCGATCGCGTCATCGACTTCTATGGCATGGTTGAAAGCGTGGGAGTGATCTTTCCCGATTGTTCTGAAGGCAACAAGCATAGCCCGGTCTTTGCTGAAGTCATTGTGCGCGATCCTCTCACCCTTGCTCCGGTCGCTGCCGGCGAGCACGGCGTGGTCCAGGTTTGCAGTGTCCTGCCCACCAGCTTTCCCGGTAACTTGCTGCTCACCGAGGACCTTGCTCAGGTGATTGCCTACGATGGATGTCCCTGCGGCCGGCGCGGCATCAGCTTCCGCTTCGCCGGAAGAGTTCCCAAGGCGGAGCTTCGCGGCTGCGGCAACCTGGAAACCAAACGGACGGCAACAAATTAAATGGCAACCTTAACCCCCACTCGACTCATTCAAGCAGTTCAATCGCCTGCTGAGATTGCAGATGCAGCCAGTGAACTGCGTGCGTCTATCGCCGGCGATCCTATCACGCCGAACGAGGTCATGGGCATCTTTGAATCCTGGGCGAAATGGCTGGACGCACGGGAACTCGAACGAGATTCCGGGATCGTCTTTCTTCGCATGTGGCTCCGTCGCGGAACGCTTGGAACCGATTGTTGTCCGGGAGCTTGGGTGCCAACAGTCTCGAATGGCGGATGGAACGAATGCGGACTCGCCCGGTGTAGGGCATTTCCTCTAGGGATTGTCGGTCATTGGCCCGCCGGCAACATCGAAATCCAGCCGATCCTCTCCATGACTTGCGCGCTTCTCGGCGGCAACGCCGCCTTGGTGCGCATTCCGCGCGGCCTCGTTGAAGTGACACGCACTCTGATCGAACGATTGGAACAAGCCGACTCGGGTGGCCGCCTCACACGGCGCATCTTTATGGCAGCCTTCGACCATAGCCGTCAGGATCTGCATGAAGCCATGGCTCGTAACGTCGACGGCGGCATGATCTGGGGCGGCAAAGAATCGGTCCTGCAAGTCCGGTCTCTGCCCTTTCCCCACTGGGCGAAGCTGGCAGTTTTCGGGCCGCGCATCTCCGTCGCCGCAATGGATGCCGGTGCATGGAGTCATGCGGATCAACAAGCCAAATGGTGTCAGCGCCTGGCTCGCGATGTCTGGCAGTTCGACCAGCAGGCCTGCTCGTCCCCGCAGGTTCTGTATCTCGAAAAAGAAGTGGGCGCTTCGACGGCGCCGTTTCTTGAAGATCTGCAGCGCGCCTTCGAAAACGAAAACCGGGCGCACCCGCGCCGTAATATTCTTGCGTCCCAAACATCGGCCATCACCAGGGCCCGTGCGGCCTGGCTTCTGGAAGACCCATCGCACCGGGCGGTCTTTCCCATGGGTCCGGATTGGACTTTATTGATAGGGCAGGGATCCGATTTACCTGAGCCGGTTCAAGGCAAAACACTTTCGGTGTTGGAAGTCGACAATTTGATGGACGTTGTATCGAAGTTCGACGGCAATGTGCAGACGCTTGGCTTGGGCATGGTGGACCAGCAGAAAGAAAATGCGCTTGCTTTGCTTGCCGGACAACGTGGCGTCGATCGCATCGTCAAACTGGGACGCATGCATACTTTCGTTCCGCCTTGGGACGGCGTCGATCTAATCCGGCCCATGGTGCGGATGGTTCGGCATGTGAGCTCGGCAGAGTAGATTTCGGTGAAAGAGGAGCATAGAGGATGAGAGAGGGTGAAGCGTTTCTTCAAGGGCTGGATCGGAAGGCTAAGACCTTTGCGGCAGCAGCTCGGACCACGGTAAAGGCCAATGACGATCTATGTTCCTGGCTTTTAGACCCCCTCGCTCGCTGGGCGCAAGGAGCCTACGGCGAGCAAGCCTTTGAAGATGCGGCAAAAGGCTATGCACAGTACTGCATGGGGGTGTGGAAGTCTCAGCAGATGTACGAGAAAAACGGCCGGTATACTCCTGAACCAATGCCCGAGCTGGTTTCAGAGGTCTACGAGCACGAAGGCTACATGGTTCCGTACATGTGGGCGGCCATCCTGATCTATCCGTTCTGGCCGTCTATGATCAACCATGTCGCCATGTACCGCGACGACTTTATCAAGCAGCTGCCGCTCAACGCAAACGTATTGGAGCTGGCTTCCGGCCACGGAGTGATGGGCCTTTTAGCCGCAGAGACAAGACCCGACATCAAGGTGGCAGGCTTCGATATCAGCCCTCCCGCAGTCGCGGTTTCCAATCGGCTGCGCGGCGTCTCGGGACACCAGGACCGGGTAACGTTCGAGACCAAGAACGCACTCAAATTGTCTCTTGGCGAGACGGGTGGAACGTATCAGGGAATCATTGCCGCCATGCTCGCGGAACACCTGGAGGATCCGCGGCCGCTCTTCGAGGTGGTTGCGCACCACCTGGCTCACGACGGGCTCGTCTTTTTCAGCACGGCTTTGGAATCTGCGCAGCGGGATCACACGTTCGAGTTTCATCGCGAAAGCGAGCCGCTCAAGATGGCTGAGGAAGTCGGCCTCAGGGTTACGCGATTATTCTCCGATGCCGGCAATCCCGTACCCGGCGGGCGCTTTCTTCCCCGTGCATTGGGGATGATCCTGCGCAAGCGGTAAAGCAAACCAACTGCCTGTCGGTCATTCAGGAGTAAGTAGCTCTCGAGAAAGTCTGCTGACGCATATGACGACCATGACCTTTGAAGAGGTGAAAGGCTGCCTCAAGCAGCGGTATCCGATGTTGATGGTGGACCGAGTCCTCGAACTCGAGCCGGGCAAGCGGGTGAAGACCCTCAAGAACGTGACTGGCAACGAACTCCAGCTACTCGGCCACTTTCCTGAGTTTGCCATTATGCCCGGCACCTGCATTATCGAGGCTATTGGCCAAAGCGCGTCGCTCCTGTTCAGCCACACCACCGGCAGCGGCATGCGCCCCGGAGAGGTTATGGCCTTGGCCGCTGTCAACGACATGCGATTCCTGGCGCCGGTCTTACCCGGCCACGCGCTCATCATGGAAGTCAAGATTCTCAAAATGACCGATGAAGCCGCTCTGATTGAAGGAACCGCGACGGTAGACGAGATCATTGTCACCCGCGGGAAGCTAAGCTTTGCCCGAATTCCATTGGCCAACCGCCCATCGAATTGAGGCGCGGCCGGGATACCCGGGCGACGGGTATCGAGTTCGTGCCATCCGACGCCTTTGCAAGCGCAATGTTTCCAGCCCGCCCGGCGCACCCTTCAGAGGTGCGCACAGGGTTCCATACGAGCGCGGATTTCACCCCAGGGAGAATGCTTCCTGGGTGCAACAGACTCATGAGTGCAAACAGTTTTAAGTTCTATCGTCGATCAAGCTGACGGTCGTTCTCCCCGTAACGCAGGCGCGCGCTTCGCAAGGCTGTAGGGCGCGGGGGACTTCCGGGTCAGCTTGCAGTTATTCTTTAACCTTTCCTCTCCAGAGGTCGCTGTGCCCACCACGCCAAAAGTTTCTGCAGTTATCCCGACATTTAATCGTACGCGCGAAACGTTTGCGGCCATCGAGAGTGTCCTCGCGCAAACTTATCCGAACGTCGAAGTGATTGTCGTAGACGACGGTTCCACCGACGGTTCTGGAGAAGTCGTTGAACGATACGTTCAGCAGAAAGCAGCGGCCGGGTTTTGCGTCAAGTATTTCGGTCAGAAGAATCAAGGAGCCAGCGCCGCGCGCAATACGGGAATCAGCGAAGCGCAGGGAGACTACATCGGTTTCCTCGATTCGGACGACATTTGGCTGCCCGAAAAGCTGGAATGGCAGATCAAGGCGCTCGACCAATTCAAGAATCAATGCGCTGCGTGCGTCACCGACGCACAATTGGTGGATCGCGCGGGCCTCGATCGAAGCAGCTTTGAAACCCAAGGCAGGCACTATCCGCAGACCATCGGCATCGACCGCGATGCGACAAAATCGCTGGCACAATCGTTCTGCTTTTGGGTATCTGCCCTGCTGGTTCGGGCGGACACAATTCGGAAGATTGGAAGCTTCAACCCGAAGATCGCCTTCGTCGAAGACCGCGACATCTTCTTTCGATTGTCGCTCGTAACCTCGATTGCGTACGTGAACAAGCTTCTAATTCAAACGGACCGAACGCCATCCCCTCCAGGCTCCATCTGCAGGCCCTGGGATAACAAGGAATTCCAATTCCGCCACCAACAGCAGATGCTTGAGAGCTGGCTCAATAAGGGATCCGACTTATCCCCCGAGGTGCGAAAGATTGTCAAACAGGCCCTGGGTTCCCTGCACTCTCATTGCGCCAATTGGCACCTCGAGAATTCGCGATATGCTGAAGCCCGGCACTCCGTCGCCAGCGCCGTCCGCTACAAGGCTAGAGTCGGAACTGTCGGAAAATTTCTCCTCACTTGGCTCGTTCCGCCGCTGGCGAGCCGGGTCGCGCCGAAAACTCGGCCAATTGGAACCGGTGGACATGCCTCCTGAAGCAAAAGAACCGGATTCCGTGGCTCAAAAGCCGCACCCGCGATTGCGAATTCGCGGCGTCGTTTCTCGGGGCCCCGGGAACTGATCATGCGCAAAGTCACTCCTGGACAAAACCCGAGCTTGGAGATGATTCTAGTTCAAACGAATTCATGATTCCGCTTTAAATGCGATATCGGTTGAGCACAATCGCCGATTTCTATGATCGGAAATGCCGAAGACACAACACTTCAGGAGGAACGACACCATGGAGGTCACCGGAGATAGTTTATGAACATTTTCGTTGATGCCAAAATGACCGATGCAAAGCGCCGCGCTGAAATATATCTCGGGGCGGTCTTTATCCATTCACCTTCAGAGAACTCGCTGAAACTCTGCCGTCTCGCGCAGGAGATGATCGAAGAGGCATTCCGCCCTTTCGATCCACTTACCCTTCATGAGAATGTTACGGTCGAAAAGTGCGCGGAAATCCTGGCAGAGCTTAAACCGAAATTCATTCATCACCCGAAGTCCAAGGAATACATCCAGGGAATTTTGGCCGAGATCGGGTGCGACCCAGAGAAAACGTACTTCGATGTCCCCCGCATGCGCACCGCCTTCCCTGGGGATTATCTGAAGACCGGAATCGCGTATGCTTTTCACCCGCACCGTGACACCTGGTACTCAGCTTCCATGTGCCAGATCAATTGGTGGATGCCCGTTTACGAGCTGAACAGTGAAAACTGCATGGCGCTGCATCCGCATTACTTTGGCCGCGCCATCAAGAACGGCTCGAGCCAATACAATTACCAACGCTGGAATCAGGAAAGCCGGTTTAACGCTGCAAAGCACGTGAAGGTCGATACACGCGTTCAGCCGCACGCGGAAGAGCCCCTCCAACTGGAGCCGGAGATTCGGCTGGTCTGCCCGGTCGGCGGAGCTTACCAGTTTTCAGCCGCTCATCTGCATTCGACTGTTCCCAATACTTCAAATGTCACTCGTTTCAGTATCGATTTCCGGACGGTGCACGTCGACGACGTGGCCAGTCGAGGTGGAGCCGCCAATGTGGATTCCGAGTGTACCGGGACGACCATGGGTGACTACCTTCGCGGAACCGATCTGACGCATCTTCCGGAAGACTTGATTGCGCTCGATCGAGATGTGGTCCATGGCTCAGCAAGACCTTAAGCGCGCGACTCCTCGTACAGGCGGTCGTTCAATATCGTTGAATCTTCAAGTGGTCCTCCATTGACAGAGAATTCCGTGCTCTCTATCTCGCAACCGGCTGTTTCTGAAGCGCCTCCATTTTCTAGGGACGGCGCAATCAAACGGTACGCGCACACCAGTAAGTGGGCTTTAGCGCTGCTGTTGCTCGCGGCCTTTCTGGTGCGCGTGCACTATCTCCGTGCTCACGTCGTCGTACTTGAAGGCGAGGGGGCAGGCTACGCACATCAGGCGGACAACCTGTTGCGAGGCCTGGGATTCGAAAGCTACTTATATCCTAAGCCGGATCTTGAGCATTGCTGGCTGCAGCCAATTCTCATCGCCGGCACCTACCTGGTTGTCCGAGACCTGGACACGGCGACACATATTGTCTCCCTGGTCTCAGGTACGCTGCTTGTTCTCTGGTTTTTCCTTCTTGCCGACCGTCATTACGGACGCTCTGCGGCTTGGATCGCAGCGCTGTTCGCTGCATTCCATCCGCTGATTATTGCTCTATCAACAACCGGCTACGCAGAGATTCTGGCGGCGGCTCTTCAATTCGGTGCAATCTATTGGAGTCTGCGCTTCATCGAGGAAGATGGGCGCTTGAGTTGGCTCTACGCGGGCGCGTTGTGGGGCCTCTCCTATCTCAATCGTACAGAATGCCTGCCGATCCCGATATTCACGATCGTGCTTTACTTTGTTTATTCTCTCTGGAGAAAAGGCTCTCTAAGATCCTGGGTGACGCGCAGCGCACTCTTCGCGTTGGTCTTTGCAGCATTTGCAACTCCCTATGTCATGTTATTTCACCATTACACTGGCAAGTTCTTGTTTGAGGGCAAAAATCTACTCAACTACACAATCGGTCAACGTGAGCTTGAGGGCAAAAGTCTGGCGCTCGCCTCGCGAGAATTGACTGCCGATCTGCGCGAACTGGGCCCTTCTTTGGATACGAGCGCGTACACGACCTTTTCACCTTATAAGACAGGTGTAAGGGATATTGCAAGATATTATGTACGAGCTGCGCATAGGAATGCTAAGTGGCTGCGCTATGAGCTCTTGGATTCTGACTATTTCGGGGGAGGATTGCTCGTCGCCTTGGCCTTTCTCGGCCTGGTGGGACGGGAATGGGATCAGAGAAGGTTGATCCGCGAAGGCTATCTCATAGGAATCGCGATGTACATTTTCGTCGCGCTTTTGGCGACCCACTTGCAGATCTGGCGCTACGCCTTTACCCTCCTTCCATTCATGCTTTTGTGGGCCGGTCTCGGGGCTTTCTATCTCTTTGAGTGGAGTTGCCGCACCAGCAGAGAAATTCGCATCCCGGCGAGGGCGGGCGCGATCGCTTCTGCCTGTGTTGTCCTTCTCTATGTTCTGCTCATCTTTCGCCTTGTGAATAACGCAATTCCGACAATGGGCGATATCACAAGCGGATGGGCGCCGAATCAGGCCGTGAAAGAAGCCGGCCTCTGGCTCAGACATCATGATCCGGGGCCTAAGACGACATTCACGAATGACGTGTTCTGTTACTATTCGCGCAGCTTCGAATCGATCTTTCCATACACGGACGGGGAAACAGCGCTGCGCTACCTGCATGAAAAGCATCCTGACTATGTCTTCCTTTACTCCGATTCTGTAAACGCGCCGTATTATAGCCACTGGGTCGAGGAAGGGATTCCCGATCCGGCGGCAATTCTGATCTACAATCGGGTTCTCTCGGACGGCAGGAAGATTCTGATCTACCGGTGGGATCACAGCATCTCCAGCAATTAGGGACAGCTCATAACATGGCTGGGTGCTTGAAGTGCCTTTTCACCCTTGTGTGGTAGATAATCTAAGTATTCTCACTTTCCGTTGTCCTGCGAGAGAACGATTCTCGCTCCAATCGTTTCAGTGTGGAACATCGTTGGTTCCGACGAGGTGGGTCTATGAAAGTAGTTCTGTTCTGCGGCGGGGCCGGAATGCGGCTTCGTGGTTACTCTGAAGATGTTCCGAAGCCTATGGTCACAGTGGGCTCACGGCCGGTACTGTGGCACGTGATGAAATACTATGCCCACTTCGGTCATAAGGATTTTGTTGTGTGCCTCGGTTACAAAGGCAATGTGATCAAGGAATACTTTCTCGATTACCAGGAGTCAGTCTCTAACGATTTTGTCTTCTCTCGCGGCGGGCGCGATTTGGAGTTCATGCAGCGCGACATCGACGACTGGCGCATCACCTTCGTCGACACCGGGCTCCGCTCCTCCATTGGCGACCGTTTGCGCCTCGTCGAACCACATCTCAAAGACGAGGAGGTTTTCCTCGCCAACTATAGCGACGGCCTGACGGATTTTCCCTTGCCTGAGATGATCGAGGAGTTCGGGCGGCGCGACGCCTATGCCTCCTTTATCTCGGTTCAACCGCGCGCCAGCAGTCTCGATACGGTCGAACTGAGAAACGATGGCGCGGTAGCGGCAATTCGTTGCATGAAGGAATCGAATATCTGGGTTAACGGCGGTTACTTTGTCCTCAGCAAAGATGTATTTCGCTACTTAAAGCCGGGTGAAGAGCTGGTTTACGAACCTATGCAGCGGATGATCGCCGAAGGCAAGGTCTGGTCGCGACGCTATGAAGGGTTTTGGCAATGTATGGACACCTTTAAGGACAAACAGGTCCTGGACGAACTCGAGGCATCTGGGACGGCTCCATGGTTCGTTTGGAAGAATGGGCTTCAGGCCAGGCGCAGCGCATGATCGGGCTCAGCTTAGGAAGGGATCGCCAGGAGCCGCTCTCAATCTTGTGCTTGGGAGCGCACTCCGACGATATTGAGATCGGGTGTGGAGCAACCATCCTGCAACTGAGCCGGCGCAAGACGAAGCCGAGATTCTGCTGGGTGGTCCTCAGTGCGAGGGGTGTGCGCCAGATAGAGGCGCAGAGAGCCGCCGATCAATTTACGTCAGGCTGCGAAAGCGATGTGATCCTCAAAGACTTTCAAGATGGCTATCTGCCGTATGACGGCGGCAAGGTGAAGGACTTCTTTGAGGAATTGAAATTACGAATTAGGCCTGACGTTATCTTCACGCATGGGAATGGAGACGCGCATCAGGATCATCGGTTAGTCAGTGAACTTACATGGAATACCTTTCGGAACCATCTCATTCTGGAATACGAGATCCCCAAATTCGACGGCGATATGGGTCGTCCCAACATCTTCGTCGAGCTGCAGGAGTGGGCGTTCCGGGAAAAAGTGAATAACCTGTCCGCAATCTTTACATCTCAGGCATCGAAGCCGTGGTTTCAACCCGAGACATTTCTGGGCCTGATGCGCCTTCGCGGGATGGAATCGAACGCGCCCAGTGGATACGCTGAAGCCTTCTACGTACGCAAGTTGGTCCTCGATCCGCTTGCTTAGGAGCACATGGCCAACCTACAGAAAGATCTTATTATGTCCGAAGCCAAATACGAAGGATCCTCTGCGGAGGCCCATGCCCTTCAGCGTAAGGCGCACCGGCTGATTCCGGGAGGAGCCCACACTTATGCCAAAGGCGACGACCAATTTCCGGAATGCGCCCCTCCTCTCATGGTTCGCGGCAAAGGATGTCATGCCTGGGACAACGACGGGAACGAATTCATCGAGTATGGAATGGGACTGCGAGCAATTACCCTCGGACATGCATTCGAGCCTGTTGTACAGGCGGCAGTTCGCCAGATGCAGTTCGGTATAAACTTTACCCGGCCGGCAACAATCGAAGTGGAAGCGGCTGAGGAGTTTCTTCGCCTTATCGAAGGGGCGGATATGGTGAAGTTTGCCAAGAACGGCTCCGACGTTACAACCGCTGCGGTGAAACTCGCGCGGGCATACACGAATCGCGACTTGATCGCCATATGCGGCGATCAGCCGTTCTTCTCGACGGATGATTGGTTTATCGGTGCCGGGGAAATGAATGCGGGGATCCCGAAGGCCATCTCGGACATGACGCTCTCTTTCCACTACAACGATCTGGGCAACCTGGTCCAACTATTTGATCGCTATCCCGGCCGGATCGCATGCGTTGTAATGGAGGCAGAGGCGGCAACGCAGCCGAAGCCCGCCTATTTGCAGCAGGTGAGGGATTTGTGCGATCAGCGCGGGGCACTGCTGATCTTCGATGAGATGATTACCGGTTTTCGCTGGCATCTCGGCGGCGCGCAGAAATTTCATCGTGTCGTGCCGCATCTCTCCACCTTCGGAAAAGGGCTGGGCAATGGTTTCGCGATCTCAGCATTGGCAGGGATGCGCGACATCATGCGCCTGGGAGGTCTGGACCACGATCAGCCTCGCGTCTTTCTTCTTTCCACGACCCACGGTGCCGAAACGCATGCTCTCGCCGCGGCAATTGCGGCCATGCAAACCTATGTTGAGCGAGGGGTAATCGAAGTCCTTTGGCGACAGGGCGAACTCCTGCGAAAGCAGATCGACTGCTCCATTCAGGAGCATAGGCTTGATGGGTACTTTGAGTTGATTGGCCGCCCGTGCAATCTTATCTTTGCTACACGCGATCTGAATCGTGAATCCTCGCAGCCGTTCCGTACCCTCTTCATGCAGGAAATGATCCGTCGCGGCGTGATCGGGCCGTCGTTCGTGGTGAGCTACTCCCATAGCGACGCGGATATTCAGCGCACCGCGGAGGCCGCGCACGAGGCCTTGGCCATCTATCGAAAAGCGCTGGACGAAGGCGTCCAGAAGTATCTCAAGGGACGCCCGGTAAAGCCAGTAGGCCGAAGATTCAACTGAGTTTGTGAGGTTATTGGATGATCGAAGAACTGAAGGAATTCTATAAATACCGCGGGCTCCTCATGATGATTACCTATCGCGACATCAAGGTGCGCTATAAGCAGTCGGTCATGGGATTCATGTGGGCTGTGCTCATGCCTGTCATGATTGTGATGTCGGGAGTGGTGATTCGATACGCTTACGCCGTGGCGACTCATGCGCCGTTGAAGACAGCGGATATTGCCTCCGTTGCAGTCAAGTCGCTTCCCTGGGCATTTGTGGCTTCGAGTATTCGCTTTTCCTGTTACAGCCTGACCAACAATTGGTCGCTCGTTACCAAGATCTACTTCCCCAAGGAAATCTTTCCCGTTGCGGCGGTATTCGCCAGCCTCTTTGACTTTGTCGTCGCCTCGGGAGCGCTGATTGTCCTCTTGGTGATCATGCGCGTAGGCGTAGGAATAAGTCTTGTGTGGCTCCCCGTCTTACTCTTCGCCATGATCATGATATCTGTTGGAATCGGGCTCATCGTTTCCGCCGGGAGTCTCTTTTTTCGCGATGTCAAGTTTATCGTCGAGGTGTTTCTGACATTCGGGATCTTCTTTACGCCGGTGTTCTATGACGCCAGAATGCTCGGCGACAAGGAGAAATGGATTCTTCTTAATCCGCTGAGTCCAATTATCGAGGGATTCGGCGCGTGTATTGTTCGCCACCAGCCGCCGAACCTGCCATGGCTTGGGTACGCCATCGGCGTCGCATTGGCATCTTGCCTCGGCGGATATGTTTTCTTCAAGCATCTTCAACCAGCCTTTGCGGAAAACATCTAACCGGGGGTATTGATGTCAAACGTGGCGCTCCGCGTGGAGCATGTATACAAGAAATTCCGCAAGGGCGAGGTCTACAACTCGCTCCGCGATCTGATACCTGCATTAACAGGACAAATGTTTCGGCAACAAAGCCTGAGCGCAAAGGATAAACGCGAATTCTGGGCATTGCAGGATATCTCGTTTGAGGTCAACCGCGGTGAATCTTTGGGAATCATCGGGGCGAACGGAGCCGGAAAGAGCACCATCCTCAAGATTCTGAGCCGTATTATGGAACCCACTAGGGGCTCCATGCACGTCAACGGCCGCCTTTCCGCCCTGATTGAGGTGGGCGCAGGATTTCATCAAGACCTTACCGGGCGCGAAAACATCTACATGAACGGAACCATCCTTGGCATGACAAAACGCGAGATCAACTCCAAAATGGATCAGATCATCGAATTCTCCGGTATCGAAGAGTTCATTGATACCCCGGTCAAGCGCTATTCGTCCGGCATGTTCGCGAGGCTTGGATTCTCGGTTGCTGCCCATGTGGATCCGGACGTACTCATCGTCGATGAAGTTCTGAGCGTAGGGGACTACGTGTTTCAGCAGAAGTGCATGGACCGTATGCGAATTATCCTCGAGAGAGGCACGACGGTTCTCTTCGTGTCTCACAACGTCAAGGCCGTCACGGAACTATGCGCTCGTTCGTTGCTGCTTCGGCATGGAAAAATGGCAATGTTGGGTCCCACCGACGAAGTGGTCCGAAACTATATGAGTGAATCGCGCACACAAGGCGCTGTCGCAACCAAAAAGTCTGTCTACATTTCTCAAGTCCGGGTGCGCGGGTCCTCCGGCGAACAATCGACGTTTGAATCGGGAGATACAGCGTACCTGGATGTTGAAGTAATTGCGCGCCAGCCCATGGAGAAGCTCGCGGTTGTAATTTGGATTACAGATGACAAGGAGTATATTCTCTTTGATACATCGACAGAGCGGTTAGGCTACGAGCCTTTCTCGCTGCAGGCTGGAGAGAGCTACCACTGCACGTTCGAGCTCACGCTCAACATCGCGCACGGCACATTTAATGTATGTGTTGCAGTTCATCGCTACGATCTTAGCAAAACGCTTGACAGCCAGCTTTCGGCGATAACTTTATTTATCGGATCGACCATGGCGGTCCGTGGAGCCGTCAATTGCTTCCCGCGACTTCTGGAAGCCGGAACGGCAGCGCTGACTGCTCCATCTGTTGGTACGGATCACTAAACGATGGAGCCCCTAAAGATGCCGCCGGATATTCGTGAAGTGGCGCACTGGGACGAGTGGAATGCGAAGTTCCGCCAGTGGGGCACCTTCAACGACGAGCCGACCATGCGGCGAATGCGTGAGGCGCTGATGGCAGTTCGCGACCTTCGCCTGAGCGATCCGAAAATCCTGGAGGTAGGCTGCAGCACGGGTTGGTTGACGTCCAAGCTCGCGGAGTTCGGCACCGTTGTGGGAGTCGATCTCGGCGCCGAATCCATCCGGGCCGCGGCTGAAAAGCTCCCCGGCATCGAATTCAAGGCGGGAGATATTCTCGAACTTGACCTTCCGAGCAATCATTTCGATGTTGTGGTCACCCTCGAGACTCTGTCTCATGTGGCGAATAAAGATGCCTTCATGGAGAAGATGGCTTACGTGCTCAAGCCAGGCGGAACCCTGATTCTTACCACGCAAAACAAATTCGTCTTTGATCGATGCGAGGTTGCTCCTAATATCGGTTGGACGCGCGAATGGGTCACCATGACGCGCCTTAAAGAGCTCTTGTATTCAAAATTCTCAATTAACAGAGCTACGAGCCTTGACCCAAAAGGCCACAAAGGGATTCTCAGGGTAGTGAATTCAGGTAAGCTGACTCGCCTCACCGCCGCGATCATCGGGGAATCTCGCCTCAAAAGAATGAAAGAAGCTCTCGGTTTCGGCCAGACTCTCTTCGTCGTGGCAGCGAGACGCTGACAATTTCACGTTTCTGTCTCCATTCGGCTTCGCCAAATGAGTGAAGACGCGGGAAATACATTGACAATCATGACAGTCGGCGATCGTATAGACATTAGAGACGAAGTCGGGACGGATGGACAGGCCCATCCCGCTCGCCCTATACCAATTTCCGGTCAGGATTCGCAGACGGACGGTCCCCGCATCGCGCTCTTGACTCCGTATACCGGGGGCAACTACGGCGATGGCGCAATCCAGGATGCAATGATCGCCAACATGCGGCTGCGATTTCCCGCGGCCAGATTTTCGGGAATCTCGCTGAATTGCGAGAGTTTTGTCGAACGGCATGACGCGGGCGCCTACCCCATTTGCGCAACGGGAACAACCCTTTACGGCATGGCGCGCGGGACATCGAGGCACATCCCGCAACAGAGCGGGAAATCCAATCGGCCGCAGACTCTCAATCGTCGCCAACGTTGGGTCAGGCGCATGAGGAACGCACTGGGAAAGACGCCCATCGCTGGACCGTGTTTGCATAAGGCGCGGATTTCGATAGCCGTGGCTCGACAGGAGATACGGCATTCGATCGAAGGTTACCGATTCCTTCGTGCGCACGACTTGCTCGTCGTTTCAGGCGGAGGTCAGATAGACGAAGAATGGGGAGGGCCGTGGGGACATCCCTTCGCGCTCTTCAAATGGGCGATTCTCGCGCGCCTCGCTCGCGTCCCATTCGCCGTTGCCAGCGTCGGTGCGGGTAAGCTAAGCTCGAGCACTTCACGATACTTCTCATGGGCTGCTCTTCGCGTGGCCGCATACCGATCGTATCGAGACAGAAACAGCAGGGAGATTGCCGCCGGCCTGTACCATCGGGCAAAGCTTGATCCTGTCGTTCCCGATCTGGCCTTCAGTCTGCCTTCCACGGAAGTGCTGTCCTCGAATTGTATTCGAAAGATCGCTGGCGGGCGGAAAATCATCGCAGTCAGCCCCATGGCATTCGCGAAACCGGGGAACTGGCCGTTCGAAGACGCCGTGCTTTACAGCCGATACCTGCGCAGCATCGCTGGTGTAATCTCTCAATTGCTCGAGCGCGACGGATTCATCGTCATGGTCTGGTCAGCGCAGTCGGACCAGAAAGTCATTCAGGAAATCTTCGAGTGTCTCGACGATCGTTCAAAAGACAGATTACAGAGGCAGATGCACATTCCCGAGATCTCCTCGTGGAGAGACCTTGTCGCCGCGCTCCTGAATGTCGATTTCCTCGTCGCCAGTCGTTTGCACAGCACGATTCTGGGCTTTGTCACTCTCCGTCCTACCGTGGCCATATCCTTCGACCCCAAGGTGGATTGGATGATGGAGGATCTTGGCCAAACCGACGCTCTCCTGCAAATTCGCGACTTCGAACCGGACGATGTGATTAGAGCTCTGGATCGACTTGAATCCCGCAGGCAATCGGTCACAGAGCAGATTCGCTCCTACAGGCAGCGGGCAGTTTCTGAACTTGCGATGCAGTATGATACGATTGCCGCGCTCGCAGGAGCGCGGCATCCTCATCTCAATTGAAGCAAACCGCCAGATGAGGAATGCCGTTCTAATTACGTTTGTCGTTGTTCTCATCGCGGCATCCTTCTTTTCAGGTTTGAACTTTCAGGGCGTTGGCTCTCCATGACGGGGCCGGTGTCTACAAATCAGAACTGAGAGACGTCCGTCGCTACAGACTGGCAGAATGTTCCGATACCAACTGGGCGATAGAGATGAGGCTGCTAGTCTCTTCCGGAGTGATGCTTGAATCTGCCCCTGGTAAGTGTCGTAACGCCCTTTTACAATACGGCACCGTATATCTCTCAATGCATAGAGAGCGTTCTTGGGCAGGAATACACTAATTTCGAGTATGTGCTTTCGGACAATTGCAGCACCGACGGCTCAAGTGAGATAGCCCAAGGATACGCACGCCAGGATTCTCGCATCCGCTTGATCCGCCAGCCAAAGTTTCTTGGACAGGTTCCTCATTACAATGCCGCGCTGGCTGCGATTTCAACCGAAAGTAAGTATTGCAAAATCGTTCAAGCAGATGACCGGATCTTTCCGGCTTGTCTGAAGGCCATGGTGGCGGTGTTCGAACAGTCGGAATCGATTGGCCTGGTGAGTTCATACGATCTGAAGGGGGCCGTCGTGCGTGGTTCGGGGTATCCCTGCGATACTCCGATCATGAAAGGAAGAGAGATGGGCCGGCTCTATATGCGTACGGGGCTCTTTGTCTTCGGTTCCCCCTCGACCGTTATGTATCGTTCGCAGATTGTGCGAGAGCAGGAACCGTTTTTCGGTGTCGGCTTGCTTCACGAAGATACAGAGAAATGCTTGGAGATTCTGGAGCATTGGGACTTCGGCTTTGTCTATCAGATCCTTTCGTTTCTCCGTGCGGATAATGATTCGATTACCAACCGGATTCGCCGCTATGAACCGCATGCCCTGGATCGCTATACGATGGTTCAGCGCTTCTCCGCAATGTTCCTTGAGCCTTCCGAAGCGGATGTGATCCGCCAGGCTACGAAGACGTCATACTATAGCGTCCTCGCCCTGCAGGCACTACGGTTTCGCGGTAGGGTGTTCTGGGAGTATCACCGAAGTGGTCTGAAGCTGTTGGGCGAATCGTTGGACCGCGCATTCCTTATTCGTCAAATAGTCCGCCGTGCTTGGTCGATGCTGCTGAATCCAGGTGATACTGTCCCTGCGGTAATACGATTTACGAGGAATAGAATAGCGCGTCCACTGCGTATACGTTGAAAGATCGCTGAAGAAACGGGGAATTACCGAATGGAAGGCGCGAACATCGTCCCAGAAGTATCGGTAGTGATGGTCGTGCGCAATGTTGAGCGCTATCTGGGCGAAGCTATCGACAGCATCTTGAAGCAGACGTTTGCTAACCTTGAGCTCATCATTGTGGACTTTGGTTCTACGGACAGATCGAAAGAAATCTCCATCAATGCCGCCATTAGTGATCGCCGCGTTCGCTTTAGCGAGATTCCGAGCTGTAGCCTGGTAGAGGCCAGGAACGAGGCGTGCTCTCTGGCTAAAGGGGAGTTTATCGCTGTGATGGACGCGGATGATATATCCCTAAGTCACCGGCTCGAGGCGGAGATTCGATTTCTTCGTGAACAGCCTGCAGTAGGCATTGTCGGAGGCGCCGCTGAGTGGTTTGGTGAAAATGGCCGGACGCTGTGGGTCGTTGACTTTGCCTGCGATGATGAGGCAATCAAGGAGGTCTTGCGCACCAACTGCCCCTATTGTCATTCGGCAGTTGTCTTGCGGCGAGCGCTGTTTCTGAAAGTCGGGGGGTACAGAAAAGTCTTCACTGTGGCACACGACTACGATCTTTGGGCGCGCGTCGCAGAACATACGGAATGCGCCAACTTGAAGGACGTGGTAGTCAAATACCGTGTCCACGGTTCTCAAATCTCTCTGAGCCGGCGGAAGCATCAATCACTCTCTGTACTGGCAGTGCAAGCATCCTCTCGTGCGCGGCAAATGGGGCTGGTAGATCCCCTGGATTGTGCCTCCGAAATAACGCCGGAGCTTTTGATGCAAATGGGCGTTTCGGAGTCGCAACAGCAGCAGCGTCATATGGAGGAGTACAGAAAATGGATCTTTGCTATGTCCCAAGCCGGTGAGGACTCAGCAGCACTCGGGATGCGGGAAGATGCGCTGCGAATGAAGTGGAGACACGTCGATAAAGGGTTGATCGCCGACCTTTGCGTGACTACGGCTAAACTCTATTGGGAACATGGTCGGAGAGCGAGGGCCTTGGTGCTGGTTGCAAGAGCCACGCTGCTGCAACCATCTCTCGCCGACCGGTTCATCCGCGCGGCCTTGCGACGAGTGCATGTTCGCAGGTTTCTTAAGGCTTCTCCTTGAAACCTGAGAAGGCGCGGTCTGGGATGTCGATATCGAGTAGAACAGCCGGACTCAAGAGATGAACTCTGGAACAGGACTTAAAGCACCCTCTCCCGGCAGAGCATACTGACGCGCGACCAAGGTGCATTTACCAAGCGGTATTTGCAGATCCAGACGAGCGCGAGTCAACCTGACGAACGGACCCTAGATATGGACATTAGTGTGATCTTGTGTACTTATAGTCGCTGCGAGATCCTGGCGACAGCTTTAGAAAGCATGCGGGCATTGGTGCTGCCCGCATCCACAGAATGGGAACTCCTAATCGTGGATAATAACTCGAAGGATGCAACCCGTCAGGTAGCAGAGCAGTTCTGCGATCGCAATTCGCAGCGGTTTCGCTATCTCTTTGAGGCGCGCCAGGGAAAATCGTACGCCCTCAACACCGGAATCCGTGAAGCGCGCGGTGAAATTGTCGCTTTCGTTGACGATGATGTGACTGTGGAGCCCGGCTGGCTGTGCAACCTGACTTCTGACCTGCAGAATGGTGACTGGGCCGGGTCAGGCGGACGAATTCTCATACCTCCAGGGTTTTCGCCGCCTCGATGGCTTGCGCTTGAGGGCCCCTGGCGCCAAGGTGCCGCGTTATGCGCGCATTTTGATCTTGGCGATATTCCTGGGGAACTCAAAGAAGCGCCGTACGGTACAAACATGGCCTTTCGAAGGGAAGTGTTTGTTCGATACGGGGGTTTTCGCACCGATCTCGGACCCCGCCCAGGTAGCGAGCTCCGGAATGAAGATACGGAGTTTGGGAATCGCTTACTCGCTGCGGGAGAGAGGTTGCGCTATGTACCATCCGCGATCGTCTATCATCCCGTACCGGAAGAGCGTGTTCGGAAGAAGTTCTTTCGTGCACGGTGGTTCGCTGTGGGACGTGCGCAGGTTCTGGAAAATGGGCCTTGGATAAAGAAGTCGGAAATACCGCGCTATTACCGCAGCGCCTTGCGACCTTTTTTATCCCAAGTTCGGAAATGGCTTCGTGCTCGCGATCCGAAGGAGAGGTTTAGCCGGCAATGCGTTGCCTGGTGTACGGCCGGAACGATGGTGGAAGTATGGAGCCAGGCCCTGAGAAGAAAAAGCGCTCACTCAAGCCTTTCGGTCTCCCAAGGCAGGAGCCTCGAATAGCGGGTTGGAAGTGGCGTTAACGGGCGGTCGCCCGGCTTTAGTCTCATGAAAGACCTGGCTCCCATCGATAGCATCGGGAGTATTTATCTGTCGCGACCTATGAATGTCTCCGTGATTCTTTGCACTTACAATCGCGCTGATCGTTTAGGCGCAGCATTGCAAAGCGTGCTCGCTTCAGTATCTCTTTCTGAAGATGACTGGGAACTGATCGTTGTTGACAACAACTCCAGTGATCATACGTGCGAAGTGATACGCGAGTTTCATCTGCGTCATCCCGGGCGGATCCGGCATGTCTTCGAAGAAAGACAGGGGCTTTCGAATGCCCGCAATACTGGCATTCGTGAGGCGCGCGGAGAAATTCTGGCGTTTGTCGACGACGACGTGGAAGTGGAACCGGATTGGCTCCAGAACTTGACTGCCCGGTTGTACGACGGTCAATGGGCAGGTGCTGGAGGGCGAATCCTTCCGCCCAAAGGATTCTCGCCCCCTGCCTGGCTTGCGCTTCAAGGCCCTTGGAGCCAGGGTGGTGCCCTCTGCGCCCAATTCGATTTTGGCGATATCCCCAGGGAACTGAAGGAGAAGGGGCCTTATGGGACGAACATGGCGTTCCGTAAGGAGATGTTCGAAAAGCACGGTGGTTTTCGTGTGGACTTGGGACGTTGCCGCGACAGTCTTATCGGTAACGAGGATACGGAATTCGGCAAGCGCTTGATGGCGGCCGGAGAAAGACTGCGCTATGAGCCATCTGCCATCGTTTACCATTCGATTGCAGAGGAACGGCTTAATAAGAGGTACTTTTGGGTATGGTGGTTCGCCTTTGGTCGCGCGCAGATGCGAGAAAAGGGGTCACGGCCAAAGTTGTGGGGAATCCCGCGCTACTGCTTCAGTCTTCCGAACCTTGCCTTGCGATCCCTCCTCCCACAAGTTGTGCGGTCGTTGCTCGCCCGTGATCCCGGGGAGCGCTTTTCCCGTCAGTGCAATGTATGTTCGATCGCCGGTACGATGGCGGAAATATGGACCATGGCCTTAAAAGGAGAATATACGGTTCGCCCACAACGAAACCATGCCGATGAGAACGGCGCACTCTCTTAGTCGTGGCGGACCTGGATACCGCCCGCCGATGGAAGAACGAGCCGGCTCGTATGGAATGAGCCTCAAGTATGAATGTCACTGTGATTCTTTGCACATATAATCGCTGCCAGAGCCTTGCTAAGGCCTTGGAAAGCCTATCTGCGTCCGTTATGCCCCCGAACAGAGAATGGGAAGTTGTGGTCGTCGATAATAATTCAAAAGATGCGACGCCGCAGGTAGCAACGCACTTTTGCGAGCTCAATCCGGCACGTTTTCGATACTTGTTCGAGTCGAAACAAGGAAAGTCTTTTGCCCTGAACACCGCGATACGTGCATCGCGCGGTGACATCCTGGCTTTTGTCGATGACGACGTGACAGTGGAGCAGAATTGGCTTCACAACCTGACTGCATGTCTACAGGACAGAGAGTGGGCCGGCGCGGGGGGACGAATCCTGCCACCGAAAGATTTCTCGCCGCCTTCTTGGCTTGCACTTGAAGGCCCCTGGAGCCAGGGCGGTGTGGTCTGCGCCCAATTCGATATGGGAGATTTCCCCGTAGAGCTAAAAGACGCAGTTCCTTACGGCACAAATATGGCCTTTCGGAAGGAGATGTTCGAAACACATGGACATTTCCGCGTAGACCTCGGACCGCGCCCCGGCTCCGAGATACGAAATGAAGATACTGAGTTCGGGCAGAGGTTGCTCATTGCCGGGGAGCGATTGCGCTACGAGCCTTCTGCCGTTGTTTACCATTCAATTCTGGAAGAGCGACTCAACAAGAGATTCATTCGAGAATGGTGGTTTGCCTATGGGCGTTCCCGGGTGCGGGAAAAGGGGCTGACAAGGGCAACCGTATGGGGGATCCCGCGCTACTACCTCAGTCTTCCAAGCACTGCCCTGCGCGTCCTTCTTCCTCAAGTTATGCGGTGGCTCTCAGCTAGTAATCCGCATAAGAGGTTTCGCCTTCAATGCACCGCTTGGGTTACTGCCGGCGTGATGGCGGAGACATGGAGTCAAGCTCTAAGCAGACAAGTCGTCGGCTCGAAGAACTCTGCCGCGGAAAACAGCGCCGGCTCCTAGGTTTCTGCCCGCTTAGTTTTGTACGAATGGGGTGCCCCGGGTCTCGATTTTGAGACCTGGGAACCGCGAAACTAATGGTACGAATTCATGCGGTCAGAAATCTAGGGGAGAGTATATCGCTGGAATTATATGTCCACTCGTCAGGTACCCCGGCCATTCTGAAAGGACCCCCTAACTATGAAGGTTAGTGTCATAGTATGCACTTACAACAGATGCAGGAGTCTGGAGAGGGCGTTGGAAAGCCTCTCGGCATCGGTCATGCCCATGACTTCAGAGTGGGAGGTCCTGGTCGTCGACAATAACTCGAGCGATGGAACCCGCGAGGTCGCGCAGCGTTTTTGTGAGCTGAATCCACCGCATTTTCGATATCTCTTCGAACCAAAGCAGGGCAAATCCTACGCTCTGAACACTGCCATACGCGAATCGCACGGAGAAATTCTGGCGTTCACTGACGATGATGTGACAGTCGAACCGAGCTGGCTGCAGGATTTAACTTCAGTTTTCGAGTATCAGGAATATGCGGGATCGGCGGGGCGCATTCTCCCCGCTCAGAGTTTTGATCTTCCGCCTTGGCTTTCGCTTCAGGGAAGATACAGCATGATTGGAGCATTATGCGCCTACTTTGAACCGGGAGAGATCGCCCAAGACCTTAAGGACGCACCTTACGGCGCCAATATGGCATTTCGGAAGGAGATGTTCGGTAAGTACGGCACGTTTCGCCTCGATCTGGGGCCCTGCTCGACAAAAAGGGTAAGCAGCGAGGATACCGAGTTTGGCCGCCGGCTGCTCGCGGCGGGAGAGCGGCTGCGATACGTCCCGACAGCCACCGTCTATCATGAGATACGTCAAGATCGGCTCAACAAAAAGTTCTTTCTCACTTGGTGGTTTGGCTTCGGGAAGGGGCAGGTGAGAGAAAACAACGTGGGCCTGGCCCCGTTCGAGACCTTCAAGGTTCTTGGCAGAACGTCGATAACCGCAGTCGAATGGCTGCTGTCATTCACTCCGCAAAAGCGATTCTATCTCAAGTGCCGAGTTTGGTTCGGTGTGGGGAAATTGAGTGAAGCGTTTCAGAGGCCTGACCAAACACGACCGAAAGCCAGGAGACAAGCTGAAGGGGTCTCGTCTTGAAAACGAATGCGACGACAGCATCGGCAGGAATGACACTGATTCGAACCCATAGCCGCAAGGCCTTATCATGTTGTCTTATTAGGCATCGGTCCTCTCATGCTCTTTTGTGAAGCCAAGCTGCCAGGCGTATTTGAGGTTGAGATTGATCCGCACGTAGACGAACGTGGATTCTTTGCGCGCTCCTGGTGCCATGATGAGTTCGAAGCTCACGGGCTCGATGCCAAATTGGTCCAGTGCAACATCTCTTTTAACCTGCGCAAGGGGACTCTTCGTGGAATGCACTTTCAGGCTGCGCCGCATTCTGAAACCAAGTTGGTCCGCTGCACACGGGGCGCCATCTACGATGTCGTACTGGATCTCCGTTCTTCTTCACCGCGATTTAGAAATTGGTTCGCTATGGAGCTGACAGCAGGCAACCACAAGGCGATATATATCCCGGATGGCTGCGCGCATGGTTTTTTGACTCTCGAGGACGATACAGAAGTCTTCTATCAAATGTCGGAGTTTTACAGTCCAGAGTCGGCAAGAGGCGTGCGCTGGAATGACCCGGCATTTGGAATCATATGGCCGGGAAATGTTGAAGTAATATCTGAAAGAGACAGAACTTACCCTGACTTTACGCCGTGAACCTCGTGAGTGAACTCGAACAAAAACAGATCGCCGGCGTTGGAGAGGATCTCCACCAATTCGCGGCATCCTTATTTCCAATCTGCCGCAGCATTACCGGGGACGGGGTCAGGCAGACCCTTGCGATGATTCAGGAAAAGATTCCATTGCTAATTCGGGAGGTCCCCTCGGGAACGGCTGTATTTGATTGGACAATTCCGAAGGAGTGGAACATTCGAGATGCGTATATAAAGGCTCCAGATGGCCGGCGCGTCGTTGATTTCCAGCAGTCCAATCTGCACGTGGTCAACTACAGCACTCCAATTCATGCAACGATGCCGCTGGACGAACTCAGGGCGCATCTGTTCACGATTCCGGAGCATCCGGATTGGGTTCCTTATCGAACGTCTTATTACAAAGAAGACTGGGGCTTCTGCCTCTGCCACAATGATATGCTCGGGCTTAAACAGGGAAACTACGAGGTCTTTGTCGATGCATCGCTGGCTGACGGCCACCTATCCTACGGAGAGTACTTCATCCCGGGCGGCTCTTCTGACGAAGTTCTGATTTCATGTCACATATGTCATCCCTCTTTGGCAAATGACAACCTTTCCGGCATAACAGTGGCGACGGCCCTTGCACGGCATCTGTCAGGACGGAGTCTTCGCTATTCATATCGATTTCTATTCATTCCCGGGACCATCGGCGCCATCACATGGCTTGCGCAAAACCGTTCTTCGGTTGATCGAATTCGCCACGGCCTCGTGCTCACTTGCATTGGAGACGCCGGCGGCTTTCACTACAAGAAGAGCCGCCGGAGCACAGCCGAAATCGATCGAGCGGTTGCTTGCGTCCTGCGCGACAGTGGGGAGCCTTTCGAAATACTCGATTTTTCGCCGTACGGATATGACGAGCGGCAATACTGCTCGCCGGGATTCAACCTCCCGGTTGGCTGCCTCATGAGGAGTGTCTGGGGTTCCTTCCCCGAGTATCATTCGTCAGCGGACGATCTCACCTTCATTCGTCCCGCCTCGCTGGCATCTTCTCTTCGAGTGTGTGCAGCCACCGTTGATGCGCTGGAGCGGAATCGAAAGTATATCAACCAGAACCCTTATTGCGAACCTCAATTGGGCAGGCGAAATCTCTACCGCTCAACAGGGGGAGAGTCGATCGGGAGCGAGATCAACGCTCGGCTGTGGGTACTGAATCTCTCGGACGGAGAGAACTCCCTCTTGGATATTGCGGAGCGCTCTAAATTGCCATTCTCTGCCATTGCTGAAGCTGCAGATTTGCTGTGCCGGCATGGTTTACTTCAACCCGCGGAAGATAGCGAGGCCGGGAAAGTAATTCGGTGTTAGGCCTTAACGGATTTGTCGCTAGGACGCGAGGCGCATCGTACACTCAAACCATCGCCTCCGTGAAATAGGAGAAAACTGATATGAGAGTGCTGTTGACCGGACACAAAGGGTACATAGGCGCAGTGGCAAGTCCGCTTTTCCTTGAGGCGGGCCATGAGGTCGTGGGGTTAGATGCTGATTTATATAGGAATTGCGATTTCGGGACCATGCCGGCGAGAGTTCCGGAGATTATAAAGGATCTTCGCCAGCTCACCCAGTCCGATCTGAATGGATTCGATGCAGTTGTGCATTTTGCCGCATTGTCGAACGATCCTGTAGGAAACCTCAACCCGCAGCTCACTTACGACATCAATCATCTAGGTTCGGTCCACCTCGCACAACTCGCGAAGAAGGCGGGAGTGAAGCGCTTTGTATTTTCGTCGAGCTGCAGCACCTATGGCGCTGCCGGGGATCATTTCCTCGATGAAACCTCCTCATTGAGCCCCGTTACCCCCTATGGCGAGTCGAAGGTGCTGGCCGAGCGTGATATCGCATTACTCGCGAGCGACGACTTTTCTCCTACTTATATGCGCAACGCCACCGCGTACGGAGCGTCTCCGCGGCTGCGCTTAGACATTGTGTTGAACGACTTTGTCGCTTCGGCGTTGACAACCGGAAAGATCCTCATCAAAAGCGATGGCACCCCTTGGCGCCCAATCGTGCATATTCGTGACATCATTGCGGCCGCTTTGGCAGTCCTCGAAAGTCCGCGCGAAATTGTCCACAATCAAGTTTTTAACGTGGGCCGCAATGATGAGAATTTCCGCATCAGCGAGATCGCAGACATTGTAGCCAATGTAGTTCCCAATAGCCGGATTGAATATGCTCCCGGCGGAGGTCCAGATCTTCGATGCTATCGAGTAAGCTTCGACAAGATGACCCGTATGGTTCCTTCGTTTCGACCGCAGTGGACGGCCCGAATGGGGGCCCAGGAGCTTTACGATGCCTATCGTGAAGCGGGCCTCACCGTCGCAGATATCGAAAAGGGGCGTTATGTGCGAATCAGCGAAATCCGCCGCCAACAGAGCGCGAGACGGCTCGATGGCGAGTTGCATTGGACAGCAAACTCACCCGCACTGAGTGTATGAAAGGACCGTCGAACGGGAATGGCAACAGCTTCGGTTGTGAAAGAGGTCGCTTTGGAAAGAACTACCGCTTTATGCAGATTCTGCGGCGCCGGTTTGCAGCGCGTCTTTGTGGATCTCGGAATGTCGCCGCTCTGTGAGACCTATCCATCATTGGCGGAATTGAATCACGGCGAGATGTATTATCCGCTGCGCGTCTATGTCTGCGATGCATGTTTGCTGGTTCAGTTGGAAGAATACGAGCGCGCCGAAAACATCTTCGGCAACTATGCCTACTTTTCTTCGTTCTCCGATTCATGGCTGCGCCATGCCGAAAAGTACTGCGACGCAATGCAGTCGCGCTTCCATCTGGATGCTTCAAGCCTAGTGGTTGAGGTCGCCAGCAACGATGGTTACTTGCTGCAGTACTTCGTAAAGTACGGTATTCCCGTTCTGGGAGTTGAACCGGCAGCAAATGTGGCCAAGGTCGCGACGGAAAAGGGAATACGCACTCTTGTCAAGTTCTTTGGGTCGGAGGTGGCGAAGGATCTGGTGCAGACCGAAGGTGCGGCCGATCTGGTATTGGGAAACAATGTTCTCGCCCAGGTCCCCGATTTGAATGATTTCGTCGAAGGATTAAAGCTGGCTCTCAAACCCAATGGCGTCCTTACGCTGGAGTTTCCCCATCTGCTTCGCCTGATTCAGCAGAATGAGTTTGATACGATCTATCACGAACATTTCTCCTACTTCTCACTGTTGACTACGAAGAAGTTTCTGACAGCCCACGGCCTGCGCGCCTTTGATGTCGAAGAATTGAAATCTCATGGAGGTTCTCTGCGCGTATTTGCCTGCCGTGCGGAGAGCCGTGCGCACGCGGATTCATCTGCAGTGCAAAAAGTGATCGCCGATGAAGTTCAAGCCGGTCTCGACCGGCCCGAGGGCTATGAATCGTTTGCCCGGCAGGTGCGGGGAACCAAACTCGAGTTCGTCAATTTCCTTGTGAATGCTGCGCGAGAAGGAAAGAAGGTCGCAGGCTACGGGGCCCCGGGGAAAAGCGCAACCTTGCTGCACTATTGCGGCATCGGTAAAGATTTGATCGCATACACGGTCGATCGCAGCACGTATAAACAAGGGCGTCATCTCCCTGGAAGCCATATTCCCATCTACCACCCGGATCGTATTCGCGAGACCAAGCCCGATTACGTTGTCATTCTTCCTTGGAATCTCAAGGACGAAATCATGCAGCAGTTACAGTACATTCGAGAATGGAGCGGTCAATTCGTTGTGCCCATCCCGAAGCTGACCGTTTGCTGATCGACTGTGATTCCGGTCCCACTAACCCGGCTCCTAATCTTTAACATGACGAGAGGAAAGCATGGCTACGGCATCTCTGGACAGAATTAACCTGATCAAAAGGCGTATCGAAACACGCGAGGCGCGTATCGGCGTGGTGGGTATGGGCTATGTGGGCCTTCCCCTCGCTCTCTTGTTCACCGAGGAGCGTTTCGGCGTGACCGGGTTCGACATCGACCCTCGCAAGGTGGAGACGTTGAATCAGAGCGGATCATATATCGTCCGCATCCCTCCGACAGAGATTGCATCGGCGCGCCAAAAGGGATTTCTGGCGACGACCGATTACGATCGGATAACTAGCATGGATGTCGTGATTATTTGTGTGCCGACACCCTTGAATGAACATCACGAACCCGATCTGAGCTTCATCACCGGAACGGTTGCAAGCATTGCGCCCCATTTGCGGGAGGGGCAACTGATTATTCTGGAGAGCACAACTTATCCCGGCACCACGGAAGAGGTTGTTGTTCCCCTGCTGGAGAATGGGAATCCGGATGGTCTTCGCGTCGCATGGGATGGAGAAGCACCGGGCTTTTATGTAGCATTCTCACCTGAACGTGAGGATCCTGGCAATGATACTGTCGCACGGCGTGATATTCCTAAAGTTGTTGGTGGCTGCGGGCCGGCAGCGCTCGAGTTAGCCGCGGCGGTTTATGGCTCGATTTTCAATCGCACGGTTGTCGTCTCATCGCCGAAGGCTGCCGAGATGACGAAACTGCTCGAGAACATTTATCGCTGCGTGAACATCGCGCTTGTCAACGAACTCAAACAGCTTTGCATGCGCATGGATATTGACCTTTTTGAAGTTATTGAAGCTGCCAAGACAAAGCCTTTTGGATTTCAAGCATTCTATCCGGGGCCCGGGCTTGGAGGGCATTGCATTCCGATCGATCCGTTCTATCTTTCGTGGAAAGCCAAAGAATTCGATTTCCATACCCGGTTTATCGAACTCGCCGGGCAGGTCAACATGGAAATGCCTTATTTCGTGGTAGACAATGTTGCTGAGGCGCTAAGCCAGTGTCGCAAGTCGCTGCACGGCTCCAGGATTCTGATTCTCGGGATGGCTTATAAGCGTGATATTGACGATCTCCGCGAGTCTCCGTCTTTGACGATCATTGAGCTATTGCAGAAGCGCGGCGCAACAGTCGAGTATAACGACCCCTTCTTCCCTACCGTTGGCCACGGAAGAAAATACGCGCTCAATATGGCCAGCACCCCGCTCAGCAAAATCCCGGAGTTTGACTGCGTTGTGATCGTCACGGATCACTCGCAATACAACTATCAGGATATAGTTGCGCAAGCGCAGTTGGTTGTTGATACGCGAAACGCGACGCGAGACATCAAGGCAGCGAACATCGTTCGGTGCTAATCTCGGTGTCTGGGCAAGGACGGCAATGAACATCCTTGTAGCAAGCATCCTACTGCCATGGCCTCTTGACTCAGGGGGGAAGGTTGCGCTCTACTCTTCTCTGTCGTGCCTTCGCAACGATCATCGTTTTACACTCGTTTGTCCGGTTTGGGATGAGAAAGGATTAGGTGACGCTGCTGCACTTCAGACACATCTTCCGGAAATAAAGGTTCGCGGAGTGTACTGTGGGCCCACGAGAGCGATGATTCCGCCCAAGGACGACGTCCTGCTGCGTTCGTTCAAATGGGCTGCCAGGCAATACCGTAAATGGAGGTTTGCGCGTCCCCTGGATACTCCGGAGGAGAAAGAAGAGCCAGAGATACCCTACTATCCTTTCGCTCCATTGCCAGAGGCATTTTTAGACGCCGTAGCAGCTGAGCTTTCGTCGGAAATCGACTTGGTGCAAGCTGAATTCGCGGAGATGTTGTCGCTCGGGGCGTGGCTCCCCCACGGGATTCCCAGGATCTTTATCCATCATCAGCTCCATTTTGTGTACACAAAGCGGTTTTCAGCCGTCCGAAAGCGCGCCCCCTATCGCGATTATCTGGAAAGCATAATGCGTGTCCAAGAGGAAGCATATCTAAGTAAGTTCGACGGCGTGATCGTGTTTAGCGAAGATGACAAGAGAGCTCTCGCAGAATTGCTGGAAGATGAGAAGGTTTATGTAAGCCCATTTGCGGTCGAATGCAAATCTGCGTCGCCTGCCAAGCAAGTAGAAGCTAGCTTTACCTTTTTAGGTTCGGAAGATCATTTTCCGAATCGTGATGCCTTGGAATGGCTCACAGCGGAAGTGTGGCCCGCAATCTCGAAGCAAATGCCCGGTTGTATGCTCCGGGTAATCGGACGCTGGGGCCAGGCTTCGAGGGCGCGTTTTCAAAGCCCTGGCATTGAATTTGCGGGGTTTGTCCCCGATTTGGAGAATGCTGTCAAGGGCAGCATTATGCTTGTACCGCTTCGAATTGGGAGCGGAATTCGAGTTAAACTCCTGGATGCAATGTTACAGGGAGTTCCGGCAGTTAGCACATCGATTGGCTGCGAAGGAATCCCTGCAAGCGACGGCATCGATATTCTGATTCGCGATGATGCTTCGGAGTTTGCCGCAGCCGCTGTCGAACTTCTAAATGACCGTGAACTTAGGGAGCGATTGGCCTATGCGGGGAAGAATCTTATGGCTAGATTCTATGCTCCTGAACAGGTTCGGAAAAGGCGGAACGAAATCTACCAGAAGGTGTGCGCCCAAGTGCCTTGCCTGAAGCGGCCCAGCCACGGCGTGGGACAACCTTGATCGAGAGGGCGGCATTCAACCTTCCCCAGCCTCATCCCAATCCGAACAATAACTCCAGTGTGTCCAAAGGTCGCCGATCATTGCAGCGCTCCACCGATGAACAAACGGCTGGCCGGAGACGGCGTAGTCGCCAGGTGGAATAATGTGAGTGTGCATAATGGCAAATCAGATCGTGGTAATAATTCCCTACTATAAAGCGCGATTCTTCAGGGAAACTCTCGGGTCGTTCGCAAATCAAACTTGCAAGCAGTTTCGTCTCTTTGTAGCAGATGATAGCAGCCCTGAGAGTCCGGTTGACATTTTAAACGAGTTTTCCTCGAAACTAACAATTACTTACCATCGGTTTGATGTCAACCTAGGGCGCAAGTCACTCACCGGCCAGTGGAATCGTTGCGTTAGCATGACCGAGGATCCGTGGATTTGGCTTTTTTCGGACGACGATATTGCAGAGCCACAATGTATTGAACTGCTGCTAGCCGAACTGGACCATGCGCCGTTGGCGGACGTCTACCGGTTCGAGAAGACCATCATAGACGACGACGGAAAAGTGATCGAGCAGCGGATTGTGGTGCCCGCCATAGAAACTTCAGAAGAAATGATCCTCTCCCGATTCAGGGATGGGCGTTCAATTACAATTCCTGAGCATGTATTCTCAAGGGATGCCTTCGAACGAGAGGGTGGATTCGTTGACTTTCCCTTGGCGTGGTTTGCAGACGACGCAAGTTGGGCTGCTATGGCAACGGTTACCGGAATCAAAACAATCCATGGTGCAGCTATCTCCTGGCGGAATGGCAATTGCAACCTGTCAGCACGAAATCGCGATATTCCCGCCAAAGTCGCGGCATTCGTGTCGTACCTGAAGTGGCTCAGGAGGTTTGCTCGGCGAAAGGACTTCGAGGAGCAGCTGATCAAGACATCGCGACGGTGGATCCCTGTCGGCTTTTCCTGGCTCGGTGATTTCGTCCCTCTGCGGACAATTGTGAGCTTTTGGCGTTCATACTCGAGCTACACAGGCGAACGAGAGTTGGCATTGCTTATAAGAATGCTGAGAGCCAATAGCAAATTAGCGTATTGTTATCGAGCGATGCGCAAGGTCGGCCGCAGGCGATCCCGCCGGCTAATTGCAGGTCCGGAATTAAATGGCGGCACACATAGTTCCGAGCCACGCATGTAATGTGTCTCGTGAAGTTATAGCCGCCATGGAAACTTTTGTGGAAGCACTGGCCTCTCGTTGTCCAACGCAGAGCGCAGTTTCCTGCAAATATACTGCCATATAGGAAGAGACGTTGTGTGCGCGTAATCTATCTCTCGAAGCGATGGGAACATCATACCCCCTCGGGGGGATACGATCGCATGGCGGAAGAAACCGGCGCCGAAGTCGTACGGCGCTCAATGCTGCGGGGTTTGGCACGCCGTATTGCGTGTAAGTTGTGGCGGAGGATATCAGAGTCCAAGCCTTTTCTTTTGGATTACAGATGTGAGGATTGGTTGGCCGAATGGCAAACGATTGTTCGCGCCCGGTTGAGGCGAGCATCCGTTGTACATGCTCTCTGGGGCGATGAACAGCTGGACGTGCTCCTGCGGTATCGTTGGCTCCTTCCGTGTCCTCTTGTCGTAACATTTCATTTGCCGGGTCGCCGGGTCAGTACGCGGTTTGAGCTGCAACAAAAGAGCCTTTTGAGTGCAATTGACCTGGCAGTCGTTGTGTCGACCAGTCAAATGGAAGATTTTCGTCGATGGCTCGACCCAAGCCGAGTTGTCTATATTCCCCATGGAATCGATACGGACCGCTTTCGGCCAGGACCTGAAGTTGAGAATTCTGGCTCAATTCGATTGCTGACGGTCGGAGAACATATGCGGGACTGGGAAACGCTCCACAGGGTCATTGACATATGCAGCGACCGCCACTTGAACGTAGAATTCGATGTGGTAACAGCGAGAAACTGCTTTGCGTACTTTGCCGGATGTAAGAGAGTCAACTTGCGCGCGGGAATAGGCGAAGAGGAACTCATTGGCTTATATCGACGTGCAGACGCCCTGTTGCTGCCGGTTGTCGATGCAACTGCGTGCAATGCAGTATTGGAATCGTTGGCATGCGGAACCCCCGTTATTTCAACGGCGGTCGGAGGCATTCCAGACTATGTGGACGAATCAGCGGGATGGCTGTTCAAGGAAGGCGACGTAACCGAGATTGTCGAGTTAATTCGAAAGATGAGTGGGGATCGAAATATTGTGCTTTCGAAAAGGCAAGGTGCGCGAGCTAAGTCACTCGAATTCGATTGGCGACAGGTCAGAGCACGCGCCAAAAGCGCTTATGCAACATTGAAAACGCAGCGCCGCTAAGTAACCCGTGGCTCAGTCCGGTGGCAATCAGTCTATGTTCGGCAGACTCAAGCCACCCGTTTGAAATCGACATTCCCGAGATGATGCCGTGCTGCTTCGGGTCTATGCCAATCAAGACAAGGCAATTTTGTATGGCCGAGGCTTCATGCCACATTCAACTTCTTGGCTTGGCGTGCGCTCACAAAGGGCCCGCTAGGAAAAAGTTGGCCGCTGACTATCCTAGAAGGTAGATCGTCGTACGCGATATGCGCGATCCGAGGCCGGTGAGCACATTCGGGCAAGACGCCCGATCTTTTGTGCCCCCGGCCTTTTGTATATTCAGGCGTGTTTTGGCAGGGCTTCAGTAATATCGCTATGGAATCGCGACGTTTGCGATGTTCGAGGGTGCGCTTTCCACTCCCGAAGAGTCGACGCTCTCCACGATATAGTCGTAACTCTGGCCGCCCTCGGCGGTATTGTCGATATAGCTGTTCGTGGTGAGCATGGGGGAAGTCAGCAGTTGGTACGATGAAGCGCCGCTCGGCGATCGATATATGTCATAGCCGACCACGGGGTCTTGAGAATCGGTTGGAGCTTCCCAAGTCAGATCCACTTGATAAGATCCGCCGATGATTCCGGTCCCGCTCAAACTAATCACCGTCGTTGGATTGCTCAAGTCGGTGCTGACAATCGTCAATGTGCCCGCCGCCGGTCCGCTCCCCGTCGGCGCGAATTGCACATTGAGTGTCGCAGTTTGACCGGCGCTCAGGTCGATAGGGAAGACGCCTCCCGAAAGGGAAAAGCCGGTCCCTGCAACTGTCGCAGCGCTGATGGACACAGGTGCCGAGCCATTCGAAAGAGTGATCGACTGCGTGGCGACCGTATTCAGGGCCACATTGCCAAATGCAACTGCATTGGTGTTTGCGCTCAGTGCTGGCCCGCTCATTCCCACGCCGTTCAAACCGATCACCATGGCCGCGCTCGACGCGTTGCTTGCAATCGTCAGCTGGCCCGCCTCCGTTCCCGTTGATTGCGGCGAAAAATTCACGCTGAGCTGAAACGTGCCCCCGGCGCCCACGCTGACTGGTAGATCGCCGACGCCACTCACCGAGAAAGCTTGGCCTGTGACACTCACCTGCGTGAGTTGCACAGCCGTTGAGCTCGAGTTCTTGACGGAGATGCTGGTGCTGGCGCTTTGTCCCGTTGACACGGAGCCAAATGCCACAAGACTCGGGGACGCGGAGAGCGGACCTGCTTGCGCTGAGGTTCCGACAAGAGAATTTCCGCCACAGCTGCTCAGTGCGAGAGACAAGCAGCTCAAAACCGCAAGCAAAAGCAAGTACGCAAGCTGGCGGACCGTACCACCTTCGCCAACCCGCAAGTCTTCAGCGCAGCAAATCGCCTGCGCATCGTCATTAAAAGGCTCATTGTCCGCTGTAAATCTTTGCTTGAATGACCCAGGTACACATCTTTCGTACTTTCGCAAACTAAGATACCCTCTCTTTACGATCTAGTTTCCGCGCCAGAAGCTTTTAGCAATCTTGAAACTGAGAATTCACTTGCGTTCGTCTAGGTTACTTGGCACCAACAATTTGCTAGGCGCAGTGACAACGATCACCAGAGCGCCACTGCGTTCGCACATAACTTCACAACGCACGATTCCCTGTGCATTACACTTGTCTTTGTAGGGGAGTTAAATATAATTCTCACTGTTCAGACCCCCGGTCAATCCTGTGGATTTCTAAAAAACGAAAAAGAATAAAAACCCCGCAAACACAATCAAGACTGCGTTGCAAAGGAGACGATGAATTAAATAGTTTACTGACTTGGCAGGATATAATCCCTTCTCTCCCGATTCTTCAAATAGAGTTCACGAATAGCTAGCAATCCGTATCTGTCGTTGGCTCGCAGCGGCGGAGCCGTGACCTTATGCGCCGGTCATTCTTGGATTTGTTTTTCGAACCATTTGCATGCAATCGCGAAACCAAACCGACCAGCCTTTGCCCCCCAGACTAACTTCCTGAAATTCGGGTGATTAGGTGAGAGTCACGATTGGAATGAGAAGTCGAGCTAATTCCGGGTGTGTAATTTCTTCACGATTGAGTCGTTATTGCCCAGCATCGATGCAAATTTTGCATCATTCCTGGTGCAATTCGCTGCAGGCTTTGCGGTTTTCCGCACAACTCCCAATACCCATCAATGAAAAGCTTTCACTGTGAATGCCGCCCTTATTCCCTTGCAAGAAAACTTCCAGCTGCGATCCCGCGCAGCCGCGTGGGTCCTTAAACTCAGGGAATCGCCGCACTGGCTGTATTCGAAGGAGCACTTTCCACGCCGGACGCATCTACGCTTTCCACGATGTAGTCATAATTCTGGCCGGCCTGCACCGTGGAGTCCGTGTAGGTGGTCCCCGTCAGCATCGAGGGATTTACCTGCTGATATGATGACGCTCCGCTCGGCGATCGATAGACGTTATAGCCCGAGACCGGATCGGAAGAGCTGCTCGGAGCCTGCCAACTCAGGTTCACCTGATAGGATCCGGACGCTCCAGTGCCGCTCAAACTGATCACTGTAGTGGCGCCCGTGCTGGAATTGCTTGCAATTGTCAGTGAGCCCGTGGCCGCGCCTGCGGTAGTGGGATTAAATTGCACCGAAAGTACGGTACTCTGATTCGAGTTCAAAGTGATGGGCAGGCTCGCTCCGGAGAGCGAGAAGCCGCTTCCACTGACTGTGGCGCCGCTCACGGTAACGGCTGCGGTTCCTGATGACGTCAGGGTGATCGACTGCGTGGCAGGCGAGTTCAGCCCTACATTGCCGAAAGCCAGACTCGTGGCATTGACGCTCAATGACGGGCCGCTAGCGACCAACTGAAGGGCAAATGTCTCGCTCGTTCCGCCCGCGCTGGCTGTTAGTGTCACGGTTTGCGCGGTGCTGACCGAGGACACGACCGCGGCAAAGCCGGCGCTCTTTGTACCTGCCGGCACCGTCACCGTTGCGGGCACTGTCACCGCGCCGTTGCTGCTGGCCAGGTTGACAAAAAACGTGCCACTCAGCGCCGTCGAGTTCAGGCTCACCGTGCAGTTGTCGGTTCCTGCCGAAGTCATTGAACTACTCGCGCAGGCCAACCCGCTCAATACGGGCACTCCCGTTCCGCTCAAGGTGATCAAGGTTGTTGAGCCGGAGGACGAGTTGCTGGTCAGCGTGAGCGCGCCGGTTGCCAATCCTGCAACCGTCGGATCAAACTGGACCGTCAGAGTTGTCGTTTGATTCGGATTCAAAGTGACCGGGAACGTAGCCCCGGTGACGTTGAATCCTATTCCGGCCACAGTCGCGGCGCTGATAGTCACAGCTGCTGCCCCGGTCGAAGTAATTGTCAATGATTGCGTCGTCGGCGTGTTTACATTCACGTTCCCGAACGTTATCTTGGTGGCGCTCACCTGCATCGTTATGGCCGATGCGCCCAGTTGCAGACTCGTCGCTTTCGAGATGCCTCCCGCGCCGGCTGTCAGCGTTACGGATTGCGCCACGCTCACCGCGGAAACCGTAGCTGAAAAGCTCGCGCGTGTTGCACCCGCAGCCACGGTGACGGTCGGCGGCACGGCCACTGCCGCGTTGCTGCTTCCCAGATTTACCACCAGCCCATTGCTGTCTGCCGCTGAATTCAGTGTGACGGTGCAGCTATCCGTGGCCGCTCCCGTGATCGATCCTGTGGCGCAACTGAGTCCGGTCAGAACCGGAACGCCGCGCCCCGTGAGACCTACCCCCTTCGAGGTTGCATCCACCGAGTTGCTGGTGAATGTGAGCTGACCCGTCGACGACCCCGTAACGGTTGGATCGAACTGCAAATTAAGGGTTGCGCTCTGGTTGGGATTCAGCGTCATCGGGAACGTCGCTCCCGTCGCCGTAAAGCCTGTGCCTGAAAGTGTCGACGTATTGATCGTCACTGCGGTCGTGCCGGTCGATGACAAAGTCAACGATTGCGTCGCCTGCGTGTTGACGGCGACATTGCCGAAGGTCACTGTGGTCGCGCTCAGGCTCAGCGAGGCTCCTTGAATGTCGAGGTTCAAATTGAAGGCCTGCGACACGCTGCCGGCGCTCGCGGTCAGCATCACTTGTTGTGCCGATGTGGCCGCCGAAACTGACGCGGTGAAGGTGGCCGCCGTCGCTCCGGGCGCCACTGTTACTGAGCTTGGTACCGACACAAGTGAGCTGGTGCTCGACAGGTTCACTCCAAAAGCGCTGCTTGCAGCAGCCGCATTCAGCGTTACCGTGCAAGTATCAGTGCCTGCGCCCGTCATCGATGCATTGGCGCAAGTCAATGAGCTCAAGACCGGCACCACTGTACCGCTCAGGCTCACCGTCGTCGTCGACCCTGTCACTGAGTTGCTGGTCAACATCAGTTGACCCGTCGCCACGCCTGCGGCTGCCGGATCAAACTGCACATTCAGTGCCGCCGTATCGCCCGGATTCAGCGTAATTGGAAAGCTCTGACCGGAAATCGTAAAACCGGTCCCCGTTAGTGCCGCTGCGCTGATCGTCACAGCTGCGCTTCCCATTGACGACAAGATGAGCTGTTGCGTGGCTGGCGTATTCACCGGGACGGTGCCAAACGCCAGGCTCGATGCGCTGAGTATAAGTGCAGGCGCCGACGCGCCGAGTTGAAGCGCGAACGATTGCGCCACGCCGCCAAGGCTGGCCGTCAGTGTTGCAGCTTGCAGCGCGTTCACGGGCACAACGCTCGCGGTGAATTGTGCACTGGTTGCGCCTTCCGGTACGGTCACGGTGCTGGGCACAGCCACCGCAGTATTACTGCTTGAAAGGTTCACCGACAGTCCGCCGCTGTTTGCCTGTGCATTCAGCGTTAATGTGCAGTCGTCGGTCCCCGCGCCAGTAATTGAGTTGTTTGTGCAGCTGAGCGCGCTAAGAGCAGGCACACCTGCGCCGCTCAAACTTACTGCCGTCGAGGTCATAACTGCGGCGGCGCCGGTGACGGTCAGTTGCCCAGTCGCCGCGCCCATCGCCGTCGGACTGAATCCAACCGTAAGCGTGAAAGTGGCGCCGACGCCAATCGTGACTGGTAAGCTGCTTTGCGTGCTGGTATTGAATGACTGCCCCGTGACCGCCAGTTGCGAAATCTTGACAGCCGTCGTCCCCTGATTCGTTAGCGTCACGGTCAGGCTCGCCGTGTTCCCCACGGCCACCGAGCCAAAATTGACGCTTGTCGACGAAGCGACAAGCGTTCCAGTCGATCCATTGCTTCCTGCTGTATTTGTCGCAACCGATCCCGTGCACCCAGACAAACCGATCGTTGCCAGAAGTGCCACGAACAATCCAATGTGCCGCAGATTGAATTGACAGCCGGGCGCTCCGCTCCGGCGGATATGAAGAACGAAAGTTATCATGACGGATTACCTATGAGCAAAGTATATCCATCAATAGTGTTACTTGCGAGACGACGCAACGTTACTTATGTAAGCCAATGATCCAAAGAAGTTATACAACTTTAGACCGCCGATACCCCCCATTTGCAGCGTAGACTCCCCCAAAAGTTGAGCGGGGCTTTAGGGAAGTTCTGTAGCTCTTCGAGGACATGGCTTCATGACCCAGAAAAGCAATAAGGGACCCGCAGCCGCGCTGGATAACAACTTAGTACCAATATAATCAATTACTTAATTTGAATGCGAACTCATCCTGGCGGTTCGCCCGAAAGCGGACTCTTTTCGCTCGTAGAGGTCTACGCGAGGCCTGGAAGGAAGGAGATTTAGATCTGAATCGACCGATCAAAATCGTGCAAAGGGAGGGTAATTTGCGCGGGTTCCATAAGTAACCTAAACGTCGATTCGCCAAGACCAGCTTAAGAAAGCAGATTCAAGGGATGACTACTTCGCACCCAGCCAGGATCCTTGCAGGTAACCTGCGGCAAACGCTCTCGCAGGAAAGTCATTCGCATCGCATGCAGACTCAAATTGCTCAAGTCTGCGCGGTCATCTCGGCTGGACGGTACACTGGGATCGTCAGCCCCCAAGGAAGTTGAATGTTGATTCGAGCCCGTGCCCCCCTCCGCATCGGCCTCGCCGGCGGGGGGACGGATGTTTCTCCCTACTGCGATGAGTTTGGCGGCGCGGTACTCAACGCCACCATCGACTACTACGCTTACGCCTCGATCGAATCCGTGCAGAACGATGTCGTTCAACTCATCTCGAGTGATCGCGACCAGGCCGCAGAATATCCTGCCGCTGTCGAGCTGCCAAGAGACGGCACCCTCGACCTCCTGAAGCACGTGCATAATTTCGCCGTCCGCAAATTCAATGGAGACCAGCCTATGAGCCTGCGTCTGACCACCAGTGTTGATGTTCCCGAAGGCTCCGGCCTCGGTGGGTCATCCACGCTGGTGGTTGCCGCGCTTCGAGCCTACGCGGAATGGTTGAGTTATCCGCTCGATGACTACGAACTCGCGCAGGATGCGTATTTCATCGAACGTGAGCAGGCCGGCCTCCATGGCGGTCGGCAGGATCAATATGCTGCTGCATTCGGTGGCTTCAACTTCATGGAGTTTGGCCGCAATGGCCGTGTACTGGTCAATCCTTTGCGCATCCGTGAAAGTGTCGTCTCCGAACTTGAGGCTTCCATGCTCTTGTTCTATACGGGCGCGTCGCGAGCTTCTGCAGCGATCATCGCCGAGCAATCCAGAAATGTCGAAACAGGCAATGCCGAGGCTGTCCAGGCAATGCACGACGTGAAACAAGAAGCGCTGCGCATGAAGGAGGCACTCCTTCGCGGCGACTTTCGCCTGCTGCGCGATGTTCTGCTTTCCAGTTGGGAATCCAAAAAGCGCATGGCTAGCCAAATCGTCGACGAAAAAATCGAACGGATCTACGCCCGCGCCCTTGAGGCTGGAGCCTACTGCGCGCGGATCTCCGGGGCTGGCGGCGGAGGGTTCATGATGTTTCTGGCCGATCCCATGCGCAAAAACCGCGTCGCCGGCGCCTTGCGCGATTGCGAGAACAATGGCGTTGTCTATGGCTGTCACTTTACTCGGGACGGCGCTCAGGCCTGGCGAGTCAGGTAGTCCTCATGGAGCGAGTTCGATCCGCTCCTCTGAATTTGCGGGCATCGATCAAACTCAGATTTGCCGCAGCTCTAAAGCACCATCTTGGCAATCGCCGCCAGCTGCATGAACGAGGTTCCTTCGTAGATCTTCCCGATCTTGGCGTCGCGATAGAGCTTTTCAACCGGAGAATCCTTCACAAAGCCCAGCCCGCCCATCACCTCGACGGCTAAACTTGCCACCCGCTCCGCCACATGAGAGGCAAAGTACTTGCACATCGCCGCTTCCTTGCGGAATTCGATCTGCGCATCTTTGCGGCGCGCCGCGTTGTAGACCATCAGCTTCGCCGCCTCGATGTCCGTCGCCATCTCCGCGAGCTGGAATTGCATGGCCTGGAATTCCACCAGGGCTTTGCCGAATTGCTTGCGTTCTTTGGCGTGCTTCACAGCGTGATTCCATGCGCCTTCAGCGAGGCCAAGCATTTGCGCTCCGATCCCGATGCGCCCTCCGTTCAGTGTCTCCATCGCGATCTTGTACCCTTTGCCGACCTCGCCCAACACCTGCGCCGCCGATACCGCGCACTCATCCAGTACCAGCTCGCACGTGCTTGAGGCGCGAATTCCGAGTTTGTCTTCTTTGCGTCCGATCGAGAATCCCGGCGCGCCTTTTTCCACCAGGAATGCCGTGATCCCTTTGTAGCCCGCGCTCCCGTCTACCGTCGCGAACACGATGAACAGACCAGCTTCCCTGGCGTTGCTGATCCAGAGCTTTCGCCCCGTCAGGACGAATTCCTCTCCCCGCTTCTCCGCTCGCGTTTGCAGTGCGAAAGCATCCGATCCCGCCCCCGCCTCGCTCAGCGCGTAAGCTCCTGCGATGTCAGAAGCCAACCGGGGAAGGTACCTCTTCTTCTGCTCAGGCGTGGCCCATCGAAGCAGAGCACTGACGACAAGCGTATTCTGCACGTCCACCAGCAGGCCCACGGAGGGATCGACAGCCGAGAGAATCTCGACCGCAAGGACCGCGTCAAAAAATGAGCCGGCGCTGCCTCCAAACTCTTCTGGAATCTCGATCCCCATCAGGCCAAGGTCAAACAGCTTTCGCAACAGCGAGCCATCGATCTGCTGCTCATCGTCCATGCGTCGTACCAGCGGCGCAACCGCATCGTGCGCAAACCCTCGTATGCTATCCCGAAAAAGCAGTTCTTCTTCGCTCAACTCCGTGATCAGTGCGCCGTGCGAGTGAGGATTCAAGGCCGTCAGCCTCCAAACATCCGATCAGTATTATCACAGATGCTCTTGCGATGATATGCTGCGTTCTTGAGCTGGCGGAATCCATGCAGGAAAGCCCCGAATGCAGATCCAAGACCATACATTCCTCGTAACCGGCGGCGCGTCGGGACTCGGAGCGGCGATCGCGCGGCTTCTTGCAGCCGAAGGCGCCTCGGTCGTCATCGCCGATCTGCAACGAGATCCGGGTGAAGCTCTCGCCCGCGAACTGGGCTCCTCTGCCCGATTCGCCGCAATCGACGTCACCAGCGAGAAGGACGCACAGGCCGCCGTCGATCTCGCCCTCAGCGCCTTTGGTCACTTGCATGGCCTCGTGAACTGCGCGGGCGTCGCGCCCTCAGAAAAAGTCGTCGGCCGCGATGGGCCGCATCGCCTCGACAGTTTCGCAAGGACCGTGAGCATCAATCTGATTGGGACCTTCAACATGATTCGTCTGGCCGCTGCGGCCATTGCCAAAGAGCTTCCGGGCGCTGACGGCGAGCGCGGCATCATTATCAATACCGCCTCCATCGCTGCTTACGACGGCCAGATTGGCCAGGCGGCCTACGCTGCATCCAAGGGTGGAGTGGTGGCGCTCACGCTGCCCGTCGCTCGTGAGCTGGCGAGGTCGGGCATTCGCGTCGTCACCATTGCGCCGGGAGTTTTTGAGACTCCGATGGTGGCCAATTTTCCGCAGGAGGTGCAGAAGGCGCTGGGCAAGAGCGTTCCCTTTCCGGCGCGCCTGGGGAGGCCTGCAGAATTCGCGGCGCTGGTGAAACACATCTGCGAAAACACCATGCTCAACGGCGAGACCATCCGGCTCGACGGCGCTTTGCGCATGGCCCCGCGTTGACACAGGAGATCCGAGGAACGGAAATGGCTGCTCAAGATCCCATCGTGATCGTTGGTTTCGCCCGTACGCCCATCGGTGCCTTTCAGGGCGATTTCAAGGATCTCGCGGCACCCGCGCTCGGCGCCATAGCCATTCACGCCGCACTCGAGCGCGCGGCTGTCCCGCCGGACGCGGTCGACGAAGTCCTCTTCGGTTGCGTCCTTTCCGCCGGGCTTGGCCAGGCTCCGGCGCGACAAGCTTCTCTCGCCGCCGGATTGCCGGTTTCCACAGGCGCAGTCACCATCAACAAAATGTGCGGCTCGGGTATGAAAGCCGTGATGCTGGCGCACGACCTGCTGCTTGCCGGTAGCGCAACCGTTGCGGTCGCCGGCGGCATGGAGAGCATGACCAACGCGCCTTATCTCCTCGATCGCGCGCGTGCCGGCTATCGCTTGGGACACGGCCGGATTCTCGACCACATGTTTCTTGACGGCCTCGAGGATGCCTACGACAAAGGCCGCTTGATGGGGACATTTGCAGAAGATTGTGCTGAGAGCTACGCATTCACCCGCGAGGCGCAGGATGCCTATGCTCTCGCCTCGCTGACACGCGCGCAGAAAGCCGCGGCTGACGGCAGCTTTTCCGCCGAAATTGTTCCGGTCACGGTGAAAACCGGCAAGACGGTGCGAGTCGTGACTCAGGATGAGCTGCCGCAGAAGGCGGCGCCCGAGAAGATTCCGCAGATGAAGCCTGCGTTCCGCGAAGGCGGGACCGTGACAGCCGCAAATTCCAGCGCCATCTCCGATGGAGCTGCCGCGATGGTGCTGATGCGCCGATCTGAAGCCGACCGCCGCGGTCTGGAGCCTTTGGCAACGATCGTGAGCCACGCAACCTACGCCGGCACGCCGGCGCTCTTTCCCGCCGCTCCCATCGGCGCCATCCGCCGTCTCCTGCAGCAGACGGGCGGGGCAGTCAACGATGTCGACTTATTCGAAATCAACGAGGCGTTTGCCGTAGTCGCAATGGCTGCGATGCGCGACCTCGGGATCCCTCACGACAAGTTGAACGTGCATGGCGGCGCCTGCGCGCTGGGTCATCCCATTGGCGCGTCGGGCGCGCGCATCATGGTTACGCTGCTTGCGGCGCTCTCAAAACACAATCTGCGCCGCGGAATCGCTGCACTCTGCATTGGTGGAGGCGAAGCCACTGCCGTCGCGATAGAACGGACCAGCTAAACATCGGCCGCCCGCCGTGGGTGCCCAGTCCTAAATCTGCTAGGGCGGGAGCCCAGCTCTTGACTACTGGTGTCCTGTAACTTAAGTTCGCAACCTAACTTCATTTGTCATCCTGAGCGACCGGAGCGTAGCGACGGGAGCCGAAGGATCTGCAGTTGCCTTTCGTCTCGCGCTTGGCCCGCGTCCCACCGGGTGCGCTAGCTCTTTAATGTCGGCTCCGCTTGCCCCGGCGCAGCGATCCTCGGCGCCATCGGCATGCTGCGGATCCGCGCGCCGGTTGCCGCAAAAATCGCATTCCCCACCGCGGGCGCAAGCCCTACGATTCCCGTCTCTCCCGCTCCTGCCGACGGCAGGTCCTTGCGGTCGATCAGCACGACTTCAATCTGCGGCGTATCGATAAACCGTGGCAGGCGGTATTGCGCGAACGAAGCATTCTGGATGCGGCCATCGGCAAAGAGAATCTGCTCGAAGAGCGCGCCCCCAATGCCCTGCACAATTGCGCCTAAGGTTTGGTTGCGCAATCCGTCCGGATTCACAATCGCACCGCACTCCCACGCCTGCACCACTCGGCGAATGCGCACCTTCTTCGTCGAGGGATCGATGGCGACCTCCGCGCAGGTCGCCACATAGCCGCCTTTATCTGTACCGCCTGCGATCCCGAATCCGCGCTCGGGCGTTGACTTTGTGCTTCCCCATCCAAACTTCTCTGCTGCCGTCTTGAATACCGCAATCAGCCTCGGATCGCTGAGGTTCTTCAGCCGGAATTCGAGAGGATCCATTCCGGCCCTATGCGCGAGCGAATCCATCGCCGATTCGCGCGCAAAATGATTCGCGGCTGCAGCCAGTGAGCGATACGATCCCTGCCGCAGCGGCGAGTCCACCGGATGATACTGAATGATCTGGTTTGCAACGTCGTACGGCGTCCCGATTCCTGCATTCCCCGAGTTGTAGTTGTGGAACTCCCACGCCAGCAGCGTTCCATCCCGCCGCGCTCCAGCCCGAATCTCAATCAAGCCTGCCGGACGGAAGTACGCCCACGTAAACTCCTCGCGCCGCGTCCACTCCAGTTTCACCGGCTTGCCGGCCGCCTTCGCCAGCCGCGCAGCTTCCACTGCAGCTTCGCCCGTGTGTTTGCCGCCGTATCCGCTGCCCATATCCGGCTGGATTACGCGCACATTTGCTTCGGGAATGTTGAAGGCCTGCGCCAGTTCGCCTTGCACGCCGAATGGCCGCTGCGTCCCCGTCCACACGGTCACTTTATCGCCATCCCACTCGGCCACAGCGGCGCGCGGCTCCAGCGGCGCGTGCGCAATGTACTGGACGGTGTATTGCTCCTCCACCTTTATTTCCGCCGCGTCCATGGCTTGCGCCACGGAGCCCAAAACATGCTGCGGTCGCTCTGCGGAGCCATTTCCCGAGCCTTTTTTCAACACCTCAAAAAGCTCACGGTTCGAGGGCTGTGCGGGTACATCCCACTTGGCCTGAATCGCGTGAATCGCATGCTGCGCAGCAATCTGGTCAGTCGCCACCACGCCGGTAAAATCGCCGTCGCGCACCACCTGCACACCCGGCAATCTCTCCGCCGCCCCCGCGTCGATCGATAGCATCTTCGCATTGAAACCATCGGGCCGCAGCACCGCGCCAAACAGCATGCCCGGCCGCACCACATCCGACGGATAGATATGCTTACCGGTGACGAAGTCGCGCCCCTGCACTTTGGAAACCGGCGCTCCGGAAATCTTCCACGCGCTCGCCGGCGTCAGCGCTTCGTCGCTCGAGACAATCTTCACCAGGTTCTCCCCGTGAGTCAGCTCGCCATAACTCAACGTCCGCTGCGTTTTCGGGTCGCACACTTTGCCGTCCGCGGCAACCAGCGTCGCTGCATCCGTATTCCATCGCGTAGCAGCAGTTTCGACGAGCATCTGCCGCGCGGCCACAGCCATGGTGCGCAATTCCGGGCCCATCGTGGGAGTGGTCCTGCTGCCAAACGTTCCCATGTCGTAGGGAACGAGAGACGTATCTCCCATCACCATCTCAATCGAGTCAAAAGCCACGCGCAGCTCTTCGGCCACCTGTTGCGCGAGTGAGGTCCGGATGTTCTGGCCCACCTCCACTTTCCCCGTGAACACTCTAACCGCGCCATCGGCGGCTATGTGCAACCACGCGCTTAAATCCTTGGGCAGCGCATGCTCGCCAAAGCTTCTGCCTGCCTCCTGCGCCAACGCAGCAGTATTGGAAAGGCCAACGAACAGTCCGCCGCCGAAGATCTTCAAAAATCCGCGCCGATCCAGCTGCCATCCGCCCGGCGGAGTCCACGCGCCGCCCTCAAAGAATTCACGCTCGAATTCGCTGCGCGCGCTCATCGCCCCGCTCCTTCCGTACCTGCCTGCGCGGCGCGTTTAATGGCAGCCAGAATGCGCGGATAGGTTCCGCACCGGCACAGGTTCCCATTCATTGCGGTCACAATCTCGTCGTCGTTGGGATTGGGCTTGCTCCGCAGCAGCGCAGTCGCGCTCATGATCATTCCCGAGGTGCAGTAACCGCACTGCAAAGCGCCCTCGTCGAGGAACGCCTGTTGCACAGCGCTGAGCAGTCCGTGTCGTTCCAGACCCTCAATGGTCACGATCTTCGAGTTTGCCGCTGTGCCCACCGGGACGACGCAAGATCGCGTGGCCCGTCCGTCGAGGAGCACCGTGCACGCGCCGCATTGGCCTTCGCCGCAGCCATAGTGGGTCCCGGTCAGCTGCAGCCGATTGCGCAGCACATAAAGGAGGGGTTCGTCGGCAGCAGCATCCACGCTCACGCGCGCGCCATTCACGTTCAGTACGATCTCGCCCATCGCAGGCTCCCAAAGTGGCCTGAGCTTCTTTCAGGTCGCGCCTTGACTGTCTCGGCGCTCTAATTAAGTGTAAGTCCGTTTCGCGCCGCGATCGGTGCAGTGCCCTATGCGCCCACCAATGCCGCTTCGGAATAGCCGGAATCGTCTTCCGGAGCCGAATCCGATGCTCCGGAGCTGCTCACCGGCACATGGGCCAGCTCCCAGGCCGAGCGGTCCTTGAGCAGCCTTCCTACAAAGGCCGTGTGCATGGCATGTCCAGCGCGCACAGCCACTACGTGGCCCTCCAGGCGGTGGCCAGCCAATGCCAAATCGCCGATCAGATCGAGCACCTTGTGTCGCACATACTCATCTTCGAAGCGCAGCGGTCCGTTTTCCGGTCCACTCTTTCCCAGGATGATTGCGTTCTTTGCGCTCGCGCCGCGAATCAACCCCATATCCCGCAGCTTCTTCTCGTCGGCTTTGTAGCCGAAAGTCCGCGCCGGCGCAATCTCAGCCCCGTAGGTCTCCGCTGCCAGATCCACGCAGGTCTTTTGCTGGCCTATGGGTGCCGGAAAGTCAATCGTGTAGGAGATGCGATAACCGGAGCCGGGATAGACCCCAATGAACTTGTCGCCTTCCCTCACTTCCACTGGATGCAGAATGCGAAGCGTTTCGCGCCGCCGCCGTTGTTCGCGAATGCCCACGCGTAAGATCGCCTCCACGTAGGGCAGCGCACTTCCGTCCAGAATCGGCAGCTCCAGGTTGTCGAGCTCGACAATCACGTTGTCAATACCCATGCCGATGAAAGCCGAAAGCAAATGCTCGGTGGTGGAGATCAGCACGCTCTGCCGCATCAAGCTCGTCGCGTAGCTCACCCTCGCCACGTTGCGACCGATTGCGGGAATCTCAAAGTTATCGAGATCCGTCCGCCGAAACACGATGCCCGATCCGGCTGGAGCCGACAGTAACCGCATATTGACCGGCGCGCCGGAGTGGAGCCCAATACCCTCGAATTCGAGGGGCGCCGCAATCGTCTGTTCCTGATGCGCGGGTTGTGCCAATCTGCTTCTCCGGGGGTCGAAAGTGAATCCGTTGTTTAGATTAGAACCGATGTGGAAAAACTGTCGTGTGGCGCTTTTACCACACCCTGAGTCTTCCTGTGCACCGGTGCCTCTCTCGATAACAGTCGAGCCTTCACGGCTTAACTGTCGTAGAATCAGAGGGTCCTGGATTCCTGATCGACCGGCGAGAAGGCGAATAAAATGCGAATACTGAAAGTCTCCGTACCATCCATCTCAATGCGTGCCTTGCTGGCAGGGGCACGAGACATGCAGCCGAAGCTCGTCGCCCTCGCCCGCGAACTGGTTCGGACGGAATCGCCCTCGGACTCAAAAGCTGCGGTGGATGCGTGTATCGCGCTCGCCGCGACGCGGGCGCGGCAGATAGGTGGTCGTGTCAAACTGCACCGCCAGCATCGCTTCGGTGACGTGCTCGAAGCGCGATTTGGTCCGCGAGCAAGAGCTGGCTCCTTTGCCGGACCCATTCTGTTGCTGGGCCACCTCGATACCGTTTGGCCAATCGGCACCCTCGCTGCCATGCCTTGTCGCCTCGATCGGGGCCGCCTTTGGGGCCCGGGCGCGTTCGATATGAAGACCGGCATTGCCATGGCCTTCACCGCGCTCGAGCTCTTGGCTGAAGCGGAGCTTCTGCGCCGCGAAATCGTACTGTTGCTCGTGAGTGACGAAGAGGTCGGCAGCCCGGTCTCGCGGCCGATTACCGAGGCGATCGCGAAGACATGCGGCGCCGTGTACGTTCTTGAGCCTGCGCAGGGACTCGCCTACAAGACTGCGCGCAAAGGCACCGGCAATTGGCGCATTGAAGTTAAGGGACTGGCTGCCCACGCCGGAGTCGATTTCGAAAAAGGGGCGAGCGCGATTCGTGAATTGGCGCGCGTGGTCGAGCGTGTGAGCGCCTGGACAGACTTAAAGCGCGCGCTCACCGTGAGCGTCGGCGTTGCCGGCGGCGGTACCAAGAGCAATGTCATTCCTGCCCATGCCTGGGCCGAAGTGGATGTGCGCATCGCGCGCAAGGCGGATGGCCCGCGCATTACCCGAAGATTCACCACGCTCAAAGCTGCGGACCCACGATGTTCGCTGACTGTCATTGGCGGCATGAACCGGCCGCCCATGGAGCGTCGCCGCGGAACGGTGCGGCTTTTCGAAAAGGCGCAGGCGCTTGCCGCAGATCTCGGCTTCGCGCTCGATGAGGCCGCGACCGGCGGCGCCTCCGACGGTAACTTCACTGCGGCCCTCGGCATTCCCACGCTCGACGGCATGGGGGCCGTGGGCGAGGGCGCACATTCGCCGAATGAGTCGGCGCTCCTCGAGCACCTGGCCCCGCGCACCGCGCTGCTGGCCGGCATGCTGCTCGGCTGAAGTTCCCCCGCCTGATAGACTCCGGTGAGGAATACCCTTGGAGATTCACCTCATCATGAAACGAATTGCATTGATCCTTTCAATCGCTGCGTTGGCGGTCTGCGCAGAGGCGCAAACCGCGCCGAAATCGTCCGCCACGAATTCAGCGAAACCCCGAACTTCGGCGACCACTGTTTCGAAATCTTCGGCCAACGCCACTGCATCGGAGCCATGGATCAGGCTTCCACCCGGCGTGCCTCGCGTTGTGCATGGGCCTGTCAGGGTTCCCTTCTCGTTGCGTTATGAGGACATCAAGGTCGGCGCCGGCCCCGAGGGTGAGCCCAACAAGGTCTGGCACATCAAGTACACCGGCTGGCGCGCCTCTGACGGTGTTCAATTCGACACCTGGGCAGACCACAAGCAGTTCGTCATCAAGGACGGCAAGCCCGAGATGGGTCCCGACGGCAAACCCGTAATGGGCGATGCGGAACCACTGGCGATCCCGCAAGGCGTTGGCCGTGTCATCCCCGGCTTCGATTGGGGACTCGCCGGCATGCGGATCGGCGGTAAAAGGCGCATCTTCATTCCCTGGCAACTGGCGTACGGAACCCATGAGATTCCCGACCGGCCAGACCATCCGGGCATTCCGGCCAAGTCTGACCTCATCTTCGACGTGGAACTCGTTGACGTGACCGACATGCCGGCGCCGCATCCCATGATGCCGGGAATCCCGCCGCACACTGGCGCAAGCGGGCAGCCCAACGGAAATCCGGCCGCGCCCGCTCATCCGGCAGAGCCCGCGCAACAGGCGCCCCCAGCGCAACCTGCCGCGCCGCAACCAAAGTAAGCCGTGTACCCAGGTCTCGATTCTGAGACCTGGGAATCAGGAGACCGAAGACCGGTTGCCCAATGTACGCCTGGCGTCGATGCGCTCACAGCGTCCCGGCCTTGCCGGTTTCCACCAGCCGTCACCGTTCCCCCTCGCAAGGCGCGTGCGTGACTGCGGTCGTTTGCACCTGAATGGTTCAGTCCTGGCGGTACTTCATATTCGCGAGATCCGCGAGGAGGGTGGGTCCGGTCGGGTTCCATCCCAGTTGTTCTCGGGTCTGCGCACTGGTAGCCGTGATATCCAATCCGGCAAACAAGCCGAGCCAGCCGAAATGTCCCGCGGCTTGTTCCGGCGAAAGCGAAACGACCGGCACATTCAGTCCGCGGCCGATGGCCTCGGCGATCTCCCGTGCCGGCACACCCTCTTCGGCGACCGCGTGGAACCGTGCGCCGGCATGGCCCTTCTCCAGAGCGAGCCGATAGAGGTGAGCCGCGTCAAGACGATAAGCCGCGGCCCAGCGATTCCTTCCCTCGCCGACGTATGCCGAAATTCCCTTTTCGCGCGCAACCTGGATTGCGTACGTCACCAGCCCCTGCTTCACCGTGTCATGGACCTGGGGAAGGCGCACGACCGTCGCTCGCACGCCCCTCTTTTCCATCGCGGCGGCAGCTTCCTCAGAGGCGCGCGGATAAGAATCGGAAACGGGGAGCGGCGGGTCGTCCTCTGTGGCAGCACGACCCTGTACGAGAAGAGCGAGACCGCCGGTGACGATCAGCGGGCGGTCCGATCCGGCAAGTACGCCGCCCATCGCTTCGATGGCTCTCCTGTCGATCTCGCAGTTCTCTCTGAACTTGGCAAAGTCGTGGATGAAGGCCAGGTGAATCACTGCGTCTGCAGCGGCTGCCCCGCTCCGCAGACTTTCTAAATCTGTGAGCTCACCCCGATGCACCACAGCGCCGGCGGCTGCGAGCGACTTGGCCCCCGCATCGCTGCGCGTAAGACCAAGCACCTGGTGGCCAGCGTCAATCAGCTCCGGAATGAGAGCCGAACCAATGAAACCCGTCGCACCTGTAACGAATACACGCATATGCATTCTCCTCTTCTTCAACCTTGAGTTGTTAGAGCGTGTCTCAAAAATCAGTTTTGTAACAAGGGCACGGCTTTAGCCGGGCCGAAAAAAGCAGAAGAACACTGGGCTTTAGCCCCTGAGGAATGACAACTGGGATCGGCGCAATCATTTCTTGAAACACGCTCTAGAAATACGATCACTGCTCGTGCCGCGCGACTGGAACCGCGGCGGTTTGTCTGGATACCTGATCGAGATCGGCAAGCATTTCAGCCGGAATCTGCAGCGTCGCCGCGCTAAGATTTTCGCGAAGATGCTTGAGCGAGGAGGTTCCCGGAATCACCAGGATGTTGGGCGCGCGCTCGAGGAGCCACGCAAGTGCAACTTGCATCGGCGTGGCTTGGAGGCGCAAGGCAACTTGCGACAAGATATCTGACTGCAGCGGAGTGAACCCGCCAAGCGGAAAGAACGGAACGTAAGCGATGCCCTGCGCGGTCAAAGCATCGATGAATCTGTCGTCGGTCCGCTGGGCCACGTTGTAGAAATTCTGGATACAGACAATCTCAGTGATTGCCTGCGCCTCGGCCAGCTGTTGGGGCGAAACGTTGCTCAGTCCGATATGCCGGATCATGCCCTGCTGCTTTAACTCAGCAAGCGCTGTGAGCGGCTCCTCAAAGGGTTCATCCGTCGGCGCTGAGAGACCACCGATGCGCAAATTGACGACATCGAGCGTGTCAAGACCCAAGTTGCGCAGATTGTCGTGCACGGCATCGATAATCTCCTGCCGCGAGTGAGCATGTGGCCACGAGCCATCGCTCGTGCGGCGCGCGCCCACCTTAGTCACAATCACCAGGTCGCCGGGGTAAGGGAAGAGCGCCTTGCGTATGATCTGGTTGGTGACGTGCGGGCCATAGAAATCGGATGTATCGATATGGTTCACGCCGCTTGCGACGGCTTCCCGCAATACTCTGATCGCTTCCTCGACATCTGGTGGCGGTCCCCACACCAGCTTGTTGCCATCTCTCCCCGCAAGCTGCATGGCTCCGTAGCCCATGCGGTTCACGCTGAGCGAACTGCCCTGCAGAGTGAAGCTGCCGGCCGAACTTATTTCCTGGACCATTCCATCCCTCCTTGGCCTTCTGTTGGCCTTTATGTTTGCATCCGGAATTGACGAAACAATAACATTTCGAATAAAACGGAGAATGTCTCCGAAATCAGTAGATAATCGGAGGCTGTCTCCGGTTGCAATTATTTTTGCGCATGGCGAAGAAGCGTTCACAACCCGTGCGGCGCAAGCCGAGCCGTAAGTTGCGTACCGACGCATTGCGCAACCGCGAGCGCATCCTGCAGGCGGCGAAGGAGGCGTTTACCCGTTTTGGCGCCGATGCCAGCCTGGACGATATCGCCAAACAGGCGGGCGTAGGCGCGGGCACTCTGTATCGCCACTTTCCCGCGCGGGATGACCTGATCGAAGCGGTCTATCGAAGCGAAGTAGAGAAGCTGGCCGCGGCGGAGCGCAGGTTCGCCGAAACGATGACCCCGCTTGGGGCGCTGCGGGCCTGGATGCTGTTGTTTGTCGACCACATCGCGGAAAAGCAGATCATTGCCTCCGCCCTTAATTCAATGGTTGGGGGCCCCTCCAGGCTCTATGAGGGTTCACGCGGACAGATTCAGGCGGCGATCGATGCGCTGGTCAAGCGCGCGATTAAGAGCGGCGACATTCGCAGAGATCTCGACCCATTCGATCTGCTGCGAGCGCTGATCGGCGTCGCTCATGTAGCATCCGGTCCAGGCTGGCAGCAGAGTGCGCGGAGGCTGGTGGACATTCTGGTCACAGGGTCGCGCCCGGTCAAATAGACCGCCTCGCAGGTTATGTACCGGTCCCTTCGCAGGCATTTTAAGCCGGGAAATCTATGACCCGATCGATCCCGGCAACCCGCCGCCCGGCGCTTTTTTGTGCGAATTTATCCGCGATTCCATCCGCCGCGGCCCGCGCCGGGCCGCCCGAAACCCGGCTTCCGTCCGCGCTTGTCATCACTGCGAGACTTGGAGAATCCTCCAGGCTTCGCGCCGGGCCGCGCGCCTTGACCGAATCCCTTGCTACGCTCGCCCTCAAAGCGTTGTTTGCGCTCGCCGCCCGGCTTGAATGCAGGCCGCTCGGTTCGTTCGATCTTCAACCCCTCGCCGCCCGGCTTGAATGCGGGCCGCTCGCCTCGTTCGAACCTAGGTCTCCCACCTCCGGGCTTAAATGCGGGCCGCGTGCCTCGATCGAACTGTGGCCTCTCGCCGCGTGACTTGAAAGCAGGCCGAGCACCTCGATCGAACCTCGGTCTCTCACCTCCGGGCTTAAATGCCGGCCGCGCGCCTCGATCCAACGGTGGCCTCTCGCTACCCGGCCTGAACGCGGGCCGCGCTTCTCGATCGAACGACGGCCTCTCACCGCGTGGTTGAAACGGCTTGCGCTGTCCGCCCTCGAAGCGGCCTTTTTCGCGTTCCGGCCTCCCTGGCCCGCCAAACTGCGGCCTTCCGGTCTGCGGCTTCCCGGCAAACGGCCGCTGGCCTTCGCGGCCACCGCCAAAACGTGTGGGCGGGCCGCCCCCTCGAGAGCCCCGGTTATCGCTTCTTATGCTTAAGCTGCCTCGGCCGCTTCGATTGAATGGTCTGTTCCCTTCCTGAAACCGTGTCCCCGTCTGCTCACCGCGTTCTCCGCTGCTAAATGGCTTTCTCTCGCCGCTAGCCGGCCTTCCAGTGCCACGCTCCGGAAACTCCCGGACCCGCGGCCGCCATTCCTTCTTCTGTGGCTGATCCTCTCGTGGGCCTCGGGGCTGGTCGGTCCGTCCCCACGGTTTTTTCTCGCGCTTCTCGTTCTCGCCCAAGCGCCCCGCTGGGCGCGCAATGCGCGAACTCGCAGCGTTGCGGCCCGTAAACCTGGCTCGCTTCTCGGCCGGAATTCCCGCTTCCTTCGGCAGTACCCGATCCACGCGTACACGCCGTGGCTTCATTCTGCCCTCAGCCGTCTTGCGCAGTGCGTCCACTTCATCGGCCGTGAGTTCGCGCATCTTTCCGGGCTCCACGTCCAGCACCAGTGGACCGTAGCCCACGCGGCGAATCTTCTCGACAAAGTGACCGATAGCCGCAAACATCTTGCGCAGCTCGCGGTTGCGCCCCTCGATGAGCACCACTTCATACCAGGGATTGTCGCCATGACGAACCTGGCGAATCCGCGCCGGTGCAGTGCGCACTCGTTCGGAACCCGTCTCGCCCTTCTCAATCGCAACGCCGGCGCTCAGGCGCTCCAATTGTTCTTCGCTCGGTTGGCCGGCCACCTTCACCAGGTAGGTCTTCTCGACGCCCGATCCCGCCTTCGTCAGCAAGTTGGCCAGCTCACCGTCGTTAGTCATCAGCAGCAGGCCTTCGCTCTGATAGTCCAGCCGGCCCACGGGATAAAGGCGCTCCGGCATCTTCGAAAAAAACTTCATGACCGTCGGCCGCCCCTCAGGATCGCTAACGGTGGTCACGTATCCCTTCGGTTTGTTCAGCACGAAGTAGCGGTGCCGCTCTGCGCCGTGCAATAGTTTGCCGTCTACGCGAATGTGATCGCGCGCGGCGTCGGCCTTGCTGCCCAACTGCGTTACCACCTGGCCGTTCACCATCACGCGACCCGCCTCGATCATCTCCTCCGCGCGCCGCCTGCTGGCAATACCGGCCTGCGACAGGATCTTCTGCAGCCGTTCGAGCCTGACTGGCTCACGCGGCTCGGTCTCCAATTTGCTCTCCGCTTTGGCAATTCGACCTCGCACAGCCGCCTCTTCGGCCGCTGCCCGTGCGCTGGATTCCACGGCTGCCTGAGTGGCTTCCAGCCCGCGGCCGGCTTCAAGGCCAGAGTCCATTGCGGCCATATTCGCATCGGCGCGGAACGCCTCCATCTCGGTTTGCGCCTGAATCTCTGCCTCGCCCGTGTAGGCTTTGGCTTCGCCATCAGTGGTATCGCCAATGGGATCGAGAACCGGCTCGCCGATGCGAAATTCGCCAGAGCTATCCGCCTTGGCTTTTGTTCTTCGCGCCTTTTTCTCCGGAGCATTGGACTCACCCGCCGTGGAAACCCGTTTCGTTGCGCGCACAGCAGCAGGCTTCACCTTGATCTTCGCAGGCGGCGTTTTCTTCGTTGTTTTGGCCGCCACTTTCGTTTTGACTGCAGTTTTGCCGGTCTTGGCGCCCGCTTCGCCGGCCTTTACCGTAGGCTTCTTAGGCGCAGACGCGCCTTTCGCCGCGGATGCGGCCGATTTCCGTTTCATCTTTTCAGTCATGGGAAAGCCTCGGTCTTCCGTTACTCGCTATCGGCAGGCGCAGACGCACCGTTTTGCGTCGAGCCTTCAGGGTTAGATTCCAATACTTCGTCCGGCGCTTGCCGGTTCTCTTCGACACTCTGATCCGGATTGAACTCCTCGGCAGCCGGAGCAGCCCCATCCTCGCCTGCCATCGTCTCGGGCTCTTCCAACTCGCTGGCCGCCATCTTCTCGAACTCTTCCATCGAGGGTAGCTCTGTGACGTCCTTCAGCCCAAAACGCAACAGGAACTCGCGCGTGGTCTTGTAGAGGATGGGCCGGCCAACCACCGGCTTACGCCCGGCTGTTGTAATCAGCTTGCGTGCCAACAGCGATCCAAAGACACCCGAGGAGTCGACGCCGCGAATCTCATTCACCTCAGGCGCGGTCACCGGCTGCTTGTAAGCAATCACGGCGAGGGTTTCCAGCGCCGGCATGGAAAGCTTCATCGGCGGTTTCTGGCCTTTTACAAACGAGCGCACTGCGTCGTGGTACTCGGGCTTGGTGGCTATGCGGTATCCGCCGGCAATTTCGCGTATCTCGATGCCGCGACCCTCGGCCGCATAATCCGCCACCAACTCTTCGAGCAGTTGACGGATGACGGCGCGAGCCTCGCGCTCACGCAACTTTGCCTTCTGCCTGGCCTCCGCTTCGGCGCTGGGCTCATCCGTCGCTGCGGGCACTTCAGCGGCTTCGGCGCTTACTTCAGGGTCTGTTCGCGCTGTTTCCGAGGTCGCTGCTATTTCAGTGGTGCCGGGCTCCGTAGGCGTAGTCGCGGCAATTTCGGCATCGCTATCGGCCGCCAGGGAAGGCTGCGTGCCGGGTTGCGGCGCTACGTCTTCTGTGACCTCGGCAGGCTCCAGTTCGAGGTAGGGAAACGCTTCGTTTAGTTGCGGCAAAGCCGCAATCGGTTCTCCTGCAGTTGCCGTCTCTGCGGCAGACACCGCCGCGGCTGCGGCCTCTTGCTCCGCCTTACACTCCAACGCTTCGTCGAGAAACAGAGCGGCCAGTTGCGCCAGCGTGACAGGCTCTTCGGCGGCGTAAATAACAGCTTCGAGCTTAGCTTTCAGACTCATGTTCAAATATGGCGCCGCACCGGAATCGAGCGCCATTCTGTATGGTACCGGATGCGGTGGCTGATTCGCGCGGCGGAAGCCGCAAGCGCCGATGCGCACAGGAAAAAAGCCGCCCGGCCACGCCGGACAGTTCGAGCGCCTTGGGAATGCGCAGCTTAGAACATTGCGTGGAACAGGCAGTAAAGCAGGCCCGAAAGCAACGCCGCAGCCGGCAACGTAAATACCCACCCCGCCGCGATATTGCGCACCGTGGAAATGCGCAAGCCGCTGCCGTTTGCAGCCATGCTGCCGGCCACGCCGGAGCTGAGGATGTGCGTGGTTGAAACCGGCAGTCCAAAGTTGTCGGCGGCGAAGATGGTCGCCATGGTCACGAGCGCGGCACTTGCGCCCTGGGCGTAGGTCATGTGCTCTTTGCCGATCTTTTCACCGACCGTTACAACAATTCGCTTCCAGCCGACCATCGTGCCAAGACCCAATGAAAGCGCGACGGCCACCTTCACCCAAGTGGGAATGAACTTCGTGCTCCTGTCCAGCTTCACCTGGTAGTCCTTGAGCACAACGGCTTCGGTTGGGGTAAAAGCGGGGTTGTGGGCCTGTTGCATCTGGCGCAAAGCCGCACTGGTCAGGTACATGTCATTGCGGACATTGGTCTGGTTCCGCGCCGGAACCGATTGGAAGGTCTTGTATCCTGCCACTTCGCGATTCAGTTCTGCGACCAGTTGGCTCAATGCCGGCATGGTACCGGGCTGCAAGTTCTTTGTCTCGATGAATTTTGTAACCTCGGCGCGCGCGTCAGGATCGAGAGCGATAGCCGGATCGACATGCCGATCGAGGATTTGCCCAACTTGCTCCGATACGACAAGAAAGCTTTGCACTTCCGCAGGGCTCACCGCGTGATTCAACGCGTAAGCAGTGGGCACGGTGCCAATCAGAATCAGCATGATCAGGCCCATGCCCTTCTGCCCGTCGTTCGAGCCGTGAAAGAAGCTGACGCCCGTGCATGTGAGCACCATCAGCGCGCGAATCGGCCACGGCGGCGGCTCATTCCCCTTCGGTGATTCATACAGGGCCGGAATCCTGATCAGACGCTTCGCTGCAAGAATCACAAATCCAGCAAGCGCGAAACCAAGCAACGGCGAGATCAGTAACGCCTCAAGAACCTTCATGACCTGTCCCCAGTCCAGTCCGGAGACGCCGTTTCGCATGTTGAGCAATTGGCTGGCCAGCCCCACGCCGATGATCGAGCCCACCATCGTGTGGGAACTCGATGCTGGCAGCCCAAACCACCACGTACCCAGGTTCCACAAAATAGCCGCGATCAACAGTGCAAACACCATGGCGAAACCGGTGCCGGAGCTTACCTTCAGGATCAGTTCAACCGGCAGCAGAGTGATGACTGCGAAGGCCACCGTACCGGATGAGAGAAGCACGCCAGTCAGGTTGCACAGCCCGGACCAAACCACGGCGAAATTCGGCGGTAGCGAGTTGGTGTAGATCACCGTGGCTACGGCGTTCGCGGTGTCATGAAAGCCATTCACGAACTCGAAACCGAGCGCAATCATCAGGGCCAGACCCAGTAGCAAGTAGGGCCAGATGCTGGTCACAGTCACGTTGTCCATGTCTCTGGCAACATGAATGCCGATGTAGCTAAGGCCGGTGATTACAGCCAGTGCAAAGATCCAGACGCTTCCACGGCTCGACGGCCGGTCGAGCCCGCGCTCAACCCGGCGGGAAGGCGCAGGGATTGCATGAACTGCCGTCGCGAGATCGGCCATCAAAAATCACCATAGCGGCCGGAGAAATTCCGGCTCCGCCCGTGCCTCCTGTTAGGACACACAGCGCAGGTGTAACTCTTCAATGGAAATGGAGATGATTTGCGGTTGGAGAAAAACGATCCGGAGAAGATGGCGTGCATAAAACCTCAACAACCGCAATGTTTCACGGTTGTTTACCCGGTGTTAAAGGAATGTTATTTGAACTACAGGAGAGTCTACACCCGGCGTGCGGCGCAACGTGTGGAAGAGCACCTCCAAACGGTCATCCCGAGGCGGCCTTAGGGAACTGGACGTCATCTGCATCTCGATGATATAGAAGGCTTTAATTTTGCATGGGCAACCTGGTCCCGAACGTGAGACGGAGCCGGTTCGGACCTCTTGACCGGCTTCTTAAGAATGGGCCACTCCTCGCGGAGTAACCCATTCCTCGGAATCGAGCAGGACTACTCAGGCAAGGGAAGCGTCTGATCCACTTCAAAGGTTCCGGTCACTCCCGGAGCCCCGGTATTTGGCTGTCCGCCACCAACTGTGACCGTGTATTTCCCGCCCGCCTCAATCGGTTCCCCGGCCTCGGTCACCATGCTCAGATCTCTAGGCTTGAGTTCGAAGCCAACCGTAGCGGATGCGCCGGGCTCGAGGTGCACCCGCTCAAAACCGCGCAGCGCCCGCAGCGGTGCGCCGGCTACGTCCGGAAAGGTCAGGTAGAGTTGAGCCACCTCATCGCCTGCCCGGCTTCCCGTGTTGGTCACCGTGGCGTTGATGGCGACGGTTTTTCCGGCTTCGATTGCAGCCGTTGGAACCGTCAGATTGCTGTACGAGAATTTCGTGTAGCTCATCCCATATCCGAAAGGATAAAGCGGTGTTCCCGTGAAATACCGGTAAGTGCGGCCTTTCATGGAATAGTCTTCGAATGGCGGAAGCTGGTCCACCCCTTTGTAGAAAGTGACCGGCAGCCGCCCGGCAGGATTATTCGCCCCGGAGAGCGTCTGCGCCACCGCATCTCCGCCCTCTTCGCCGGGATACCACGCGTCGATAATTCCATTCGCATGCGCGTTCGACCAGTTCACCGCCAGGGCGCTGCCGTTGGTGAGCACCACTACCAGCGGCTTGTGCGCCATCTCCAATGTCTCAAGCAGATTGCGTTCGGGCTCAGGCAAATCGATAGCGGTGCGGTCACCGCCGCTGAATCCCGGCTCGTTCACATTCATCTCTTCGCCTTCCAGTTCGCTGGTGATGCCCACCACGGCCACCACCACATCGGCTTTCTGCGCCGCCGCCAACACTGCCGGATCGACATTCCGGTCGATCTTTCCCCACACCAGCTTGAGGTGCGGAGTTGCATTGTTTGTGCGCTGATACTCCACAAGCAGCCTGTAGGGCGTGCCAGCGTCCAGGTGCACCCTGCCTGTTTGAACCTCAATCCCATGCGGATAATTCGCGGTGATCACCGACCTGCCGTCGATGAATACGCGGAAGAAAGCGTCTGTCTCCACGCCGAGGTTGTAATCGCCGGTTTCTTTCGGTGTCAGCGTCGCCTCCCAGCGGGCGTCGAGAGGCTGCGCATTCAGTGCCGCATCCGGCACGGGATGTGCGGTCATATCGATCCCCGACTCAGTGCGCGTGGCCAGAACCGGCGCCGTCTCGCGTGATTCTCCATTCGTGAAGTTCACAATGTTCTGGCTGAAATAGGTCGCCTTCACTCCCGCCTGGCCGTCCGTAGTCAGCACATCGTTCGGTACTGGCTCTACGTGTTTGCTCAGAAAGCCCGTGCCCTGCATGTACGTGACGGTATCTCCCACAAATTCCTTCTTCACGCCCTCCAGGATCGACACCGTGTGCGACGGAATTCCGTTGTAGTTCCCTAACAGCACTTTTGTTTGGTCTGCCAGCGGTCCCGTCACCAGGATCTTCGCGCCCTTGGTCTTCAGCGGCAGCACACCATCGTTCTTGAGCAGCACCATCGATTCATTCGCCAGCTTCAGCGCGAGTTCCCGGTGCGCTGCGCTATCCAACTCGTCAGGGTTGATTTTTGTGTAGGGCACCATGTCGGGTGGATCGAACATTCCCAGCTTGATTCGCGCTGTGAAAAGCCGGATCACCGCCTGATCGATGTCGCTCTCTTTCAGGTAGCCCTCCTGTACGGCGTCGATGTATGGCTTGTAGTCGTGGTTGTCAGTCACCTTGGCCCTGAAGTCGACGCACTCGTTATCCATTCCGCGCTCCAGGCTGATCGCCGAAGCCTGCGCCTGCGTTGGCTTGTAGTGGTGGTTCTCAAAGATGTCGCGAACAGCCCCGCAATCTGAAACCACGTAGCCCTTGAATCCCCACTGACCGCGCAGCTGGTCCTCAAGTGTGAACTGATTGGCGCACGCGGGCTCGCCATTGATGGCGTTATACGCGCACATTACGCTTCCGGCCTTACCATCCATCACAGCGGCGCGGAACGCGGGCAGATAGGTATCCATCTCGTCGTGCTTGCTCACGTCCACGTCGGTAAAGTGTCGCGTCGGCTCCGGTCCCGAGTGCACGTCAAAGTGCTTCGGCGTTGAAATCACACGGTAGTAATGCGGGTCGTCGCCCTGCATCCCGGTTACGAATGTCACGCCCATCCGCGCCGTCAAAAACGGATCCTCGCCATACGTCTCCTGGCCGCGGCCCCAGCGGGGATCGCGGAAGATGTTCAGATTCGGCGCCCAGAAATCCAGTCCTGCAAAGATAGGGCTGTCTCCGCCGGAGGCCGCGACGGCCTGTGCGTGCTTGATGCGCGCCTCGATGCTGGCGTCCACGGCCATTTCGTGAATCGCGGCTGGGTCGAAGGTCGCTGCCAGTCCGATCGGCTCGGGGAAAGAAGTTACTCCTGTTGTGTTTGCCATGCCGTGCAGGGCCTCGCTCCACCAGTCATACGCAGGAACGCCGAGCCGCGGAATCGCCCGCGCCTGGTTCACGAGTTGGCTTGCCTTTTCATCCAGCGTCATGCGATGCACCAGGTCCGCCGCTCGCTGTTCGGCCGGCAGGTTCGTGTTCAGGTACGCTGGCTTTTCGGCGCCCTGCGCCCATACAATCCCTGTTACTCCCAGCCCCAGCAACGTCGTCGCCAACATCCACTTTCCAAACATCGTCTTTCTCTCCTCGCAGGCCGCCGAACGGCCGGCCCGTCCCGTCATGGCTCAAAGTCTTTCTGCTGCCCTCGGAGGCTCACTCCAATGAGCGCAAAAGTTCCGTCTCAATCCGTCTCAAATTGTACTGTGCCGAGTAGAGCGTTCCTCCCATATCCTCTTCTTGCTGCGCAGGAAAAAGCGATGCGGATCTGCGCGTTGGGCCAGCACCGGGCGCCCGCTCCCGATTCTGCAACCTTGTAGCACGTCCCTCGGCTTTCGTGTAACCTTGCTGCCCATCCGTCCGTAAACACAGTTAGAAAGGCAAAAAAGATGCTGGAGCGATCAGAGAACGTATTGGATCGGTTCCGGCAAGGCGATCTCGATGCCTTCGAGTTGCTCTTCCGCGAGCATCAGCGCACCGTCTTCCGGTGGATCCTCCGCATGGTACGGGACACTGGAGCGGCTGAAGATCTCACGGTTGAAACATTCTGGCGCATCTCGCGCTCGCACGCACGTTTTGATTCCGGACGCGCCTTCGAGCCCTGGGCAAGACGCATCGCAACGCGTGCGGCACTCGACTGGCTGCGTGCACAGCGGCCAGAGGTCGAGCTGACTGCGCAGGATGCTTCAGCTCTTCCTGCCGCGCCCACCGGCGATCCAGGTATCGCCGCTGAGATTCGCCGCAAAACCGCCGAGGCTTTTGCGCGGCTGCCGCCCCGGCTTCGAGCTGCGGCCGTTCTGTCGGTGGTTGAGGAGCGGCCGCATAAAGAGATCGCCGCAGCCCTCGGCATCTCGGTAACCGCCGTTAAACTGCGCGTCTTTCGCGCCCTTCGATTGTTGAGAAAACATCTGGAACGACAGGGGATCAAGCCATGAATGCGCACGAAGAAGACCGATTGAAGCAACTGCTCAAACAGGCGATGCCGCCGGTTGATGAAGCCGCGGAGCCCGCACGCGATTTGTGGCCCGCTGTTCTGCGCCGGCTCGACGCTCGTTCAGCTGCCGCGACCCCCGGCGCGATCCGCCAGAACTGGTTCGACTTGGCGCTTGTCATCGGTCTCGTTGTTTTCGCCCTGGCCTTCCCAGCCACCATCCCGGTGTTTCTCTACTACCTCTGATTTGAACCACTGGCCGACTGAAAGGAGGCCACCTATGAATCCGCATCCCTACCTTCGCGCCTATCTTGCCGGGGTCTTTGTACCTACCCTCATCCTGCCGCTCATGCTGACGGGCTTCATTGTGCTCCGTCTCGTGCTTCAAGTGCCGGTGCCCATCGAGCGCGGCCTCATCTTTCCCATGGCGCTGGTTCCCCTGTTGTGGGGACTGTGGAATGTGCTGTGGCTCGGTTCGCACGAGAAAACTCACCTCGCAGTCGGAGCGCATGGCGCCATTCTGCCAGCCGTGCTTGTTCCTTGCGGAGCCGTCGTTGCTCACTGCCTCGGCATTCTCGCGCTGGGCGCGAGCAGCGTCATGTGGTTCCAGGCAGTCAGCGTGCCGTATGCACTCATCGCCGCCGGTTTCTGCTGCGGGGTTGCTGTGTATTACTTGGTGTGGAAGTACATCGTCGGCTTCGTCAACGGCGCGCTCGGCATCGCGTAAGAATCGCGGGCGCGCCGGTCAGGCCCGGCGTCCACTGCATATTCGGAAATGGTGTGAGGGCATTCAAGAGGGTTTCATAGCCTGAGCATTAAACGGGGAGCGAGAAACTTACTGAAAATCTTTCTCCGCATTATCTTCGAAACCGCCGTAACTCTCGGGTTCGCTGTCGTGCGGCGCCCGCACAACCTGCATTAACATGCCGCTATCGAGCCAGTGCAATTCGCACCGCTCGCAGCTGGACATGACGGCGTGGCCGCCGCCGAAATAATAGTGAGTCTCCATCCGCTGGTGGCAGCGCGGACAATTCAGACGGCCATCTAAATCTGCGGCATCTGCGGGCGGCGGAATCTCGCTGCCCAGGTTTTCTGCGCGCATCCTGTCGATCAGCGCCTCGAAGCTGCCCATCGGGACGAGGAGGCCATGGCACTGCTTGCATGCGTCAATTTGTACGCCTGCAAGCAATGCGTTCCATAGCGCGACCGCGGAGTTGGGGCAGGTGAGTTCCGGCGCTTCGTCGACAAACTGTACGCCCGTCTCGTCGGCCTGTACCACGACGACGCTGTGGCAATAATCGCAGCGCAAACTGGTGTTGCCCTCTGCCACCCGCAGAGGCGCTCCGCAAGAAGGGCAATTCATTGTTGCTTCCCGCATGCGGGGCAGAACTTCGCCCCCGCCGGAATTGGCTTGCCGCAGTCGATGCAGAACCTTGCGGCAGCGGTTGGCGCGGCTCCCGCCTCAGCAACCGTCCCCGCCGCGTTCGCCGGGCGTCCTGACATCGGCTGGTTCATCAGGGCCTGCGCCATGGCAGCGCCGGCGCCCAGGCCCACGCCCATTCCCGCCGTTCCGCCGGGATTCTGCGCTGCCTCTTCGAACGATTCGGCCGTCTCAAACTGCGTCAGCCGTCCCAGATCGCCGGCCATGCTCATGCCGATGCGCTGATCCATTACCTTCTGCAAATCCTCCGGCAACGACACGCTCTCGACGACAAACTGATTCAGCTCGAGACCCAGGGCCTCAAAGCTCGGCTTCACGTCTCCAGCCACCTTGCCGGCCAGCGCGCCGAGATTTGCGGCCATATCGACAAAGGAGATCTCGCTGTTGGCAAAGATCGCCGTCATTCGCGACACGATCATCGTGCGCAATTGGCCTTCGAGGTCCTCGGCGACCACCTCTTCGCGCGTGCCGGCCACCTCGGTGAAAAACTTCCTGGGATCGGCGATGCGATAGGCATAATTGCCGAACGCGCGCAGGCGGATGACGCCAAATTCCTTGTCACGCGTGGTAATCGGGGTCGGCGTGCCCCACTTCTGATCGATCTCGAGGCGCGTCGAAAAGAAGTAGACATCCGACTTGAACGGCGATTCGAAATCCTTGCTCCAGTTCATCAGGTCGGTGAGCACGGGGAGATTGCGCGTGTTCAGAGCGTGCAGGCCGGGCCCGAGGACGTCGGCAATTCGGCCCTCGTTGACAAACAGCGCCAGTTGCGACTCTCGCACCGTCAACTGGCCCCCGTTTTCAATCTCCATGTCCTGCATGGGATAGCGGTAAGAAAGCACGCCTTCCGCGCTCTCATTCCACTGAATGACACGAATAAACTGCTTGCTGATAAAGTCGCTCAGCGTCACGATCTCCTCCTGCGCAGCGATGTTAGCACTAAGCTGAGTGCGCAGTACCTGCCACTTTCGTTGTGAATGATTACCTTGGCGCTACTTTACACGCCGTTTATGAAGGTAGGAAGACAATCGAAGAAAGTGAGTAGCCGGTGAGTCACTACGAAATGCGATCCAATCGTTGACCGTTGAAGGTTGACTACTCTTCAACGGCCGTTGTTCGCTGTTGGCCGTTTTGCGGGGCGTGTTTCAACGATCTCTTTTGTAACAAGGGCACGACTTCAGTCGGGCCGGAAATAAGCGGGAAACAACTGGTTTTAACTCCTGCGGCGATGACAAACGAAATCCACACAACTGCTTTTTAAGCACGCTCTAACTTCGAAAGAAGCTCGCCAGCCCAGCCCGTTCCGCATGAGCTGCCATCGTGGCCTGAATCGTCAGCGCCAGTTCGAGTGCTGCGCGTCCTTGCCCCGCCGTCACGCGGGGCTCACGACGCGTCCTGACCGATTCCAGGAATGACTCAATCTCCAGTTTCAGCGGTTCGCCCGGCGTGACCTCGGGCTTCACAAAGCTCAGCCCCGGCGCGGGCCCTTCGTGAGTCCCAGCCAGGCTCTTGGCAATCTCTTTCAGTTTTTCAGGATTGTTTTTTGCAGCGGCAATCTTCATCACCAGCGTGGCCGGAATCTGCCCTGAAGCAAGCAGCTTCTGGATCACGGCAGAGTCTAGCTTGCCGGTCGAGAGAAACTCCGCGGCGGCCTGTGCGACGGTCGCATCTTGTCCAACAGTCTGACCCACAGCAGGTGCGTCGTCGATGCGAATCACCAGCACATCGCGCCGCGCATAGTCGATCGACACGTACTGGCGCGGCTCGAAGAAGCGCAGCTTCCTCACCCGCTCCGTCGACACCCGCGACGCCGTAAAATTCGCCACGCAGCCCGATTCGAACTCCACGCGCACATTCGCAATGTCTACCTTGGGCGACAGAATTGGCAGCCCCACGGCACGCACTTCGCGAACCGGCGATTTGGCGAATGTCAGCACGATGTCGAGGTCGTGGATCATCAGGTCCAGAACCACGTCCACGTCGAGCGCGCGCGGCGTAAACATACTCAGCCGGTGCGCCTCAAAGAACATAGGCCGCTTCAGGTTCGGCTCCACGGCCAGCACCGCGGGATTAAATCGCTCCAGGTGGCCGGGCTGCACAACTCTGCCGTGCTTCGCTGCCTTGGCGATCATCTCGTCGGCTTCAAGCAGGTTGGCGGCCAGCGGCTTCTCCACCAGAAGATCCAGGCCTGCATCGAGCAGTGCCAAGGCTACTTCGTGGTGCTTGACCGTCGGGACGGCTACGCACGCCGCATCAAGCTTCAGGTCTGCGCGCAGCAACTCGTCGATAGCGGCAAACGCCGGGATGCCGTACTGCTTTGCGGATTCTTCCGCGCGGGCACTGTCGGGATCGACGACGGCAACTAGAGCGACGCCCTCGCCCGCAGTCTCCAGCTCGCGCAGCACGCGCAGATGGTTGCGCCCAAATGCTCCGGCGCCGGCCACGGCCACGCGCAACTGCCGATTGCCCGCTATTGTCTTGCCTCTTTCTACTTGCCTTCCACGGCCTTCAGGCAGCGGCTGTATAGGTCGAGCAGTTCCTTGACGTGATCTTCCGGTTTTGTCGCGCCCGTCCCGGTAAATCCCGTCGATGGCGTTAACGGGCGTCCCACGCCTGCGGTGCCCGCCACAAATTTCAATAGGTCGAGCGCGATATCTTCATTGCGCCGCGCTCCGAGCGCCGCGCTGGTCAAAGTGTCCATAGGCAAATTCTCCGAAAACCGATGCTAACAGATCAAGCGGTCGCGGCCGTTGAGGAGAACACTCGCGATTCTTGAATCAGGCCCCGGGTCCTGTCATCGTCGTACACTTTGTCTCAGTGAGGGAGTGGGATGCCAGGCCTTCTCAATGACCTGCGCTTCGGGTTGCGCCAACTGAAGAAGGTGCCGGGTATGGCGCTGCTCGCCATCGTGACACTGGCGCTGGGCGTAGGAGCCAACACGGCCATCTTCACGGTGATTGAGAGCGTGCTCCTGCGGCCGCTGCCCTACGCGCACCCCGATCGGCTGTTCGCCGTAGAGCCGGCGGGGAGCAAGTCCGAGATCGGCGCGACCTCCTATTTGAATTACCGGGACATCCGGACGCAATCGCATCTGTTCGAGCAGGTAGCGGGCTATTCCGAAGACGTGAGCGTGATTGAGACTCAAGATGCCTCGCAGAGTGTTGAAGCCCCGCGGGTCACTCCGAATCTCTTCTCGATGCTCGGTGCGCACGCGTTGCTGGGCCGCACGTTTACCGATGCCGAGGGCCAGACCGGCGGCGCGCAGGCCACGATCCTTTCGGAAGGGCTATGGCGCGAAGCTTTCCACGCCGACCCGGGAATCGTCGGCCGCACCATCCGCATCGGCGGCATTGGACGCACCGTGGTCGGCGTCATGCCAGAGTCTTTCGTTTTTCCCGAGTCGATGGGTCCCGACATGCGCAAGGGTTTGTGGCTGCCCCTCCAGCCTTCGAAAGAAATGCTTGGCGATCGCGGCTACGATTTCTTCATCGTTTTGGGCAAGGTTCGTTCCGGCGTCACACAACCGCAGTTGCAGCAGGAGATCAACGCCATTGCCGCGCGCATTCCCCGCGATCACGGCGAGGCCCCTCTGGCATTTCGTGTCAACTCATATCAGGAAGCTTTGACCGGCCCGGTGCGCCCAGTGCTGTACGCGCTGTTGGCGGCCCTGGGGCTGGTGCTGCTGATCGCCTGCGCCAACGTCTCAAATCTTCTGATTGCGCGCTGCCTCTCTCGCCAACAGGAATTTGCAGTTCGTGCGGCGCTGGGGTCAGGCCGGATGCGGCTGGTGAGACAGTTGCTTGCCGAGGGCCTGACGTTGAGCCTATTTGGCTGCGGCGTGGGCGTGCTCTTTGCTGAAGTTGGCGTATTGGCGGTGCGCAAGCTTCCCGAAGGAACCCTTCCGCGCGCTGATGCCATCGCCATTCACTGGACGGTGGTCCTGGTGCTTGCGGCGATTGCCATTTTCACCACGGTGTTGTCTTCTCTGCTGCCGGCGCTGTTGGCTGCGCGTTCCCATCCGCAAGCCGCATTGCAGGCTGCTTCACGTGGTCTGGGTTCGCGCACCCTGAGCGGCAGGCTGAGCCGCAGCCTCGTCGCGGGCGAAGTTGCGCTTTCCACTCTGCTCCTGGTAGGAACCGGCCTGCTCTTTCACACACTGTGGAACCTGGAACGGGCGCGACTGGGCTTCGACGCGGAGCACGTTACCACCTTTTCGGCCATGCCTGCCGATGCGGCCGGTTTTTCTGAGATGTCCGTCTCGCAAGATACGGCCAACGCGCCAGTCTCTGTGGCCACGCTCGTTTATCAGCCGATTTTGGATCGAATTCGCCACGTACCCGGCGTAGAAAATGCCGCACTGGTCACATCCCCGCCGCTCTCCGGCCTGGGTGTGCAGAGCAGTTTTGATATCGTCGGCCAGGTCCGCGACCGCAGCAAGCCGATGGATACGCTGGTGACCGCGGCGAGCGCCGGCTACACCGCAGTCATGGACACGCCGATCGTTCGTGGGCGCATGATCGCCGACAGCGACGCGGCATCCACGCCGTTCGTCGCTGTTGTCAATCAGGCGTTCGTCAAGAGTTTTATCTCCGGCCAGGATCCGCTCGGCAAGCAGATCAGCCTGGGCGGAAATGACACTGGAATGACAAAGCCGTATACCATCGTGGGCGTCTATGGCGATCAGGTTGAGAGAAACGTGAGCGGCGATGTGCAGCCCTACCTGATTCTGCCCATGCAGCAGGTTCCCACCACTTCGCTCTTCTACCCGGCGCTTTTGAAGACTGTTGTGAGTTTTGTTGTGAAGACACGCAGCGACATCCCGGTGGCCGCGGAGATGAAAGCCGTGTTTCATCAGGACGCTCCTGGGTATGCGCTCGACAACTTCCAAACCATGCAAGAGGCGGTGGAAAAGAACACTTTCAGCCAGCGACTGGGCCTCTATCTGGTGGGATCGTTCGCGGGCCTTGCCGTGATGATGGTGATTGCAGGTCTCTATGGCGTGCTGGCGCAATTGGTCAGTTATCGTCGCCACGAAATCGGCGTACGCATGGCGCTGGGCGCCACTCGGGAAAGTATTGCCGGATTGATTCTTCGCCAGGGATCGATTTTGATCGGCGCGGGCCTGATCGTGGGGCTAGCGCTGGCTTTTGCCACAGGACGCCTGGTGCAGAGCTTTCTCTTCCAGGTGCGCGCCCTCGACGCGCTGACCTATCTGACCGTTATTGTCGCCCTCTGCCTGGTTGGAATTCTGGCCTCCCTGTTGCCTGCACACCGAGCGGCTTCCATCCAGCCAGTTGAGGCCCTGCGTGAGGAGTAAATAGGAAAAACGCCAGTCGAGGTGGCGCATCTTGCATCCGTTTGCGGGTCTGTGTTTACTCGGCGTCTGCTCAGGCCCGCACACTCCGCTACGCTTGTTCCATGCCCCTTGCTTATATCGCGCTCGGGTCGAACATCCCGAGCCCGGCTGGGCCGCCCGAAGCCACGCTTGTCGCTGCCACTGAACGCCTTGCCACTCTTGGTCGCATTGCCGCGCGCTCTTCGCTCTATTCCACTGCTCCGATCGGTTTGGCCGATCAGCCCCGCTTTCTGAACGCGGTCGTGGCCATTGAATCCGATCTGGCCCCCTTCGAAATGCTTGGCGCTCTCCTCACCATCGAGCGTGACCTTGGCCGCGACCGCACCAACGCGACCCGCAACGGCCCTCGCACCCTCGATCTCGATATCCTTTTCTACGGTGACCTCGTCCTCAGCGAAGCCTGCCTGGAAATCCCGCACCCGCGCTTCGCCGAGCGCGAGTTCGTTCTGGTGCCTCTCAACGAGATCGCGCCGCAATTCCGGGATCCGCGCTCAGGGGCAACCATGTCACAATTGCTAAAGGGCCTGTTCCCTAACCCTGACAATGCAACCAATGCGGTCGTGCAAGTCCAAAGCGATCTTTGGAGCTCTGGCATTCCTCGTGGCGCCTCTGGCCGCGGCGAATCTTAGAGCACAGTCTCAAATCACCCTCACCGTCGAAGACAGCCACGGTGCGGCGATTGGGGACGCGCAGATCAGCGATTCTTCCGGCCATTTGCTGGCGCACAGCGACAATCAGGGCGTCGCTGCTTTTGCCTGCCCCACGCCTTGCCGCGTCCGCATTTCCGCGGCTGGCTTCGAGCCCCAGGCCGCCACACCCACCGGCGCGGCCACGATCAGCCTGCTGCCGGCGTCGACCGTGGAACAAGTCACTGTCTCCGCCTACCGTGAGCCGCTGAGCGCGCTTGAGAGCCCAACCACCACGCGTCTGCTAACGCAGACCGCGCTCCAGGACAGCCCAGGCACCACGCTCGACGAGAAGATGCGGCAGATTCCCGGCGTGGAAACCTTTCGCCGCTCTACCTCTCTGGTCGCCAATCCCACCTCGCAGGGCGTCAGCCTGCGCGGCCTGGGTTCCACCTCGGCCAGCCGCACGCTGGTTACCGAAGACGATGTCCCGCTGAACGATCCCTTGGGCGGATGGATCGACTGGAACGAGACGCCGGAGCTGGCCATCCGCAACGTGGAAGTGGTGCGCGGCGGCGCTAGCGATCTCTATGGGTCGAGCGCCATTGGGGGCGTCATCAACGTGATGCCGATGGAACCCTCAACGAATGACCTGGAGATCAACTCCAGCTACGGGTCTGAAGCCACCGTTGACGAGAGCATTCTGGGGCAGGTCAAGCACGGTCCTTGGGGCCTCCTGGGTGCAGGAGGAATCATCGGCACCGACGGTTACATCCAGGAGACGCCCTCACAGCGTGGCCCCATCGACCAGCCCAGCAATGTGCACCTGCAGAACGGCCTGCTCGAGGGCGACCACGATCAGGGACCGCTGCGCCTGTTCATCCGCGGAGCCGCATTCAACGAGCTGCGCCACAATGGAACGTTCTATCAATACAACCGCACACAACTCATTCGCTATGCCACCGGCGCGGACTGGAAGGCTCCTCAGAACGGCACGCTCAACCTGCGTCTCTACGGCTCCGACGAACGCTACCGGCAAACCTTTTCCAGTATCACGAACACGCCCGTTGCCAGCGACCCCACCTGCACGTACCGCTGCAGCGAGTCGCCGAGTAAGTTTTCCTTTGCGCCCGTAAACGAACTGGGCGCGGCTGCGCACTGGAGCCAGCCGATGGGCGCAGGCTTTCTGATTCTGGCCGGCGCAGATGTGCGCGACGTGCGCGTATGGGATGGCGAGCAGGCGCTCACAGGCGCCAGCGCCCTGACCAAAACCAACGACCATCAGCGCGACTCGGGCATGTATGGGCAAGCCATGTGGATCCACGGCGGGTGGACGCTGACCGCCGCGGGCCGCATCGACTGGTTCCAGAACTTCGACGGAGTGCAGCTCGTATCGAGCAGGTCCGCGCCCAAGCCTATCGAGACACAAATGCCGCGCTACACGCAGACCCTCTTCGATCCCCGGCTTGGTGTCGATCGCAAGCTGGGCCAGCACTGGGCACTGACGGCCTCGGGTTTCCGCGCCTTTCGCGCGCCCACGCCCAGCGAACTCTATCGCTCCACGCAGGTGGGCAACGAGCTGACCAAGCCCAACAGCGACCTGCTCAGCGAGCGCGCCACCGGGTGGGAGGCGGGCCTGGTCTCGCAGCGGCAATGGGGCACGGTGCGGGCAAGCTACTTCCTCACCCAGGTGAACGACCCTATCATCGCCGTGACTACCAATCCCAACTCATCGCCCATCCTGCTGCTGCGCGAGAATCTCGGACAGATCGAGAGCCGCGGCATCTCTCTGGATTACGAGCTGGAGCCGCGACGCTGGCTGGTCGTTGACGGCGGCTACCAGTACGCGCATGCAGTGGTTTCGCGTGGCAACCTGGATTTGGGTAACTGGATTCCCGAGGTCGCGCGCAACATGGCTACGTTGGATATCCGCGCCTTCCGGCCACGGCTGGGAACGCTGAGTATCCAGAACCGGATCAGCGGGCGCATGTACGACGACGATGCCAACGCCTTCCTGTTGCACGGCTACTACCGCATGGACGTCTACGCCTCGCACAACTTCGGCAGCCGCTTCACGCTCTACGCTGCAGGCGAAAACCTGTTTAACCGCCAAATTCAGGTCTCGGAAACGCCGAGCATCACCCTGGCCGACGGGCGGACCGGGCGCATCGGCATCACTTTGAAGTTGGGCGAGCGAGCGCGATAAGGCCTCTTCCGCAGTCTGCATCCGTCCAGCCCGGTAAAATCCTCTGGTGAGCCTCACCTTCCAGGCGCTTCAGGAGAGCAGCAGCGGCGGACGCCGCGGGCGTCTCGATCTGCCGCATGCGACTGTCGAAACGCCGGTCTTCATGCCGGTGGGCACCGCGGGATCGGTGAAAGCTGTCCCGCAGGAGACGCTCGAATCTCTCGGCGCCGAGATCATTCTCGGCAATACATATCATCTGTATCTGCGGCCAGGTCATGAAGCCATTCGCCGCATGGGCGGCTTGCATCGTTTCATCAGTTGGCCCCGCGCCCTGTTGACCGACTCCGGCGGATTCCAGGTCTTCTCGCTCAACTCGCTGCGCAAAGTTACCGAAGACGGCGTCCAGTTTCGCTCGCATCTCGATGGGAGTACTCATTTTTTTTCTCCGGAGCACTCCATCGACGTGCAGATTGCTCTCGGCGCCGACATCGTGATGGCCTTCGACGAGTGCACTGAGTACCCGGCCGAACGCACCCGCGCAGAAGAGAGCCTGCGGCTCACGATGGCGTGGGCGCGCCACTCTCTCGATCATTTCCGCGAGCACTGCCAAGAAGTCCCCTGGCTCGATCCACAAAATGGGGTGCCCCATGTCTCGATTTTGAGACCCGGATTGGAAGACGACACGGGGGTGCCCCATCCAAGCTCCGCTTGGGTGGGATCGCGGAACTCTGAGCAGTTCATCGGTCGCACCCAGTCCCTCTTCGGTATCGTCCAGGGCGGCATGTACCGCGATCTGCGCCGTGAGTGCGCGGAGCGGCTCGTTGCAATGGAGTTCGACGGGTACGCGATTGGCGGCCTCAGCGTGGGCGAGCCGCGGGAACTGACTCTGGAAATGATCGCCGAGGTGCTGCCGCTGCTGCCCAAAAACAAGCCGCGTTACGTGATGGGCGTGGGCTATCCCGACGAGATCGAGATGTACGCGCGCATGGGCGTTGACATGATGGATTGCGTGCTGCCCACGCGCGCCGCGCGCCACGCGCTGCTGTTCACCAGCGAGGGCCGTCTCAACATCAAGAACAAACAATACGCCGAAGACCAGAATCCGCCCGATCCAGCCTGCTCCTGCCCCGTTTGCCGCCGCTACAGCCGCGCCTACCTGCGCCACTTGATGCAGGCAAGCGAACCGCTGTCCGCAACCCTGAACACCATCCACAACCTGGCGTTTTACCTGGGAATCATGCAGCGGGTTCGCAATTCTCTCGAGCGCGCATCCGAGCATCTGACCACTGGTCACTGACCACCGATCACTGCTTCACCCAGCAACTGCTTCAGCGCCGCGACATATTCGCCGAGCGCCGTGCGGCCCGCGTCGGTCATTCGGTAGAGCGTCTGCGGCTTGCGCTGCACGAACCGTTTTTCGACAGCAACGTAGCCAGCCTCTTCGAGTTTCATCAACTGCGCCCCCAGGTTCCCATCCGTTGCGCCCGTCCTTGCGCGCAGCCAGGTGAACTCCGCCTCCTCAACCCCGGAGAGCAGCGAGAGCAGCGCCAGGCGCAGCTTGCCGTGAATCACAGGATTCAGATCCGGCAGTTCAGGCATGTGCCACTTCCCGCAGCTTGCGCTGCCGCGCGTCCGCGAACATTCCATAGAGCCCGAATGCGATCAAACACAGAAAAATTGCCACCAGAAACGCAATCGCGACCTGCTGGCTCCGGCCAAAGCAGGCAAACACAGCCGTCGCCCACCAAACCAGAGCGCAGCCAAACTGCAACCGCCAGCGTAGGAGAATCGCCGAGGCGGCGTTGGCCATGCCGAGCATCGCTGCGGCCACCGAGACCATGATGTACTCATCGATGCGGCCACTGATGCTGAGCGCAGGAAACAGCAGCATCATTGAAACGCCCATGGCGATCCAGATAGCGCTGACGGCACGTCCCATCGTGGTCTTTGGCCGCGTGCGGACCTTGCGCATGGCAATGATTACCGTCATCACCCACGCGACGGTCATCGTCACCGGCCAGGCAGCGCCAAAGTGACCGGCGCTTGTCCAGAAAATGGCCACGTAGTAGGCGATGCCCCACAACACGAAGATCCAGCCCCACCGCTCCGTTGTGCGCCGGCCTTCGGTGATCATGTCCTCAATTAACTTGACCCGCTCTGCCAGGTCCTTTTGGTTGATTTCAGCCGTCATATGTGCCCCTTTCGCTCTAAAAGCCCAGGTGTGATCTACGTTCAATGTAGAGAACTCTATTTATTAGAGTACTCGATGTCAAGAGGATTTTTCATTTGATCCAATCTAGCTGGTGAGAAAGGGCGCTCCCTACTTGTTCGCGGTGGTGGGCCGGGATGGCATTCGCCGCCCTGGTGACGGCCTCCATCAGAGACTCGGCGATGGTGCCTCCCTAACCATCCGCAGGAGGTCGCAAGACTGAGCGTTCACTTTCTGATTACCCATTTGTCGGATGGGCGCGCACGGGCAAAGAGTTCAATCGACGCAAGGAGCCATTTGCGACACGTCTCGACGTCTTGGCGGACATGAGAAGAACCCCGATCTGGGGAACGATGGGGAGATAGAACTGGTTGACAGTGTCCAATTCAAATGCTTTACTCGTACGGCGCAACTCGCGGTGCGCATTGCGCAATCCTGGTTGCAGACTGATCACAGTCCATGAGGAGTCTTGATGAAGTATGCAGAGTATTTGTTGACCTTAGCTATAGGGATCATGCTAACTGTCCACCTGGCGATGAATGGTAAAGTTGGCGCGGTACTGGACAATGCGAGAGTCGCAAACGCACTGTTCTGGTGTGTTGGAGCCGTGGCTGCAGTTTTGATTGGAATTACAGGATGGAACGGGCAAGTTTTCGCTGCCTTAAAACACACGGAGCCCATCCTCTTGATTGCTGGAGCCATTGGGGCATGCTTGGTGTTTGGAATTGCGTTCCTCATTCCGCGAATCGGCGCAGCGAGACTCACGCTGATCATGTTGGCCGGCCAGATATTTGGAGGATTGGTTCTGTCCCAATTCGGATGGTTAGGTTCCCCACGGGAACCAATTTCCCTCCGCACCACCTTAGGAGCGATCGTTATGTTTGTCGGCGTTGTGTTGGCGACCTTGTGATTCGACCTTGAAAGACCAGGCGCACATAGGCCGCAACGTTCCGAAGCATCCGTACTTATTCTGCTGTCTCTCCACAGTCCCACAGCGAGGTCGACCTTGAACTGCGAACTGACCCTCATGCGTTCTGCCGGTTGGTCAGCGGCTTCTTCGTGAGCAGTCCGCGAATGTGGTTCACGGCAACCACCCACGGCACGGCGAGCGAAAAGGCGAACCTCGCCAGAATCGCGCCGAATCCATAGCGGCCGATAAAGCGCCAGTCGCGATGGAAGGCAAACCACAACTCGAGCGCGAGAATCGCTGCAAGAGGAATCACGCTCCACCGCAGGCAAACAATAGCGAGCACCTGGGCGATGCATCGCGCGGCATTGCGGTTCAAGCGCGCCCAGCGCACGCGCGCTTGGCCGTCGCTCACCGCGTAGCGCGCCAATTGCCGGCAGGCGGAGCGGAAGGTGTTGCGGGGTCGGTAAAGAGCCTTTGCATTTGTGATAAACGCGGGCGTCGCGAGCCGCCGCGCCTCGAGATCGAACAGCGTGTCCTCGCCGACGAGCACATGCTCGGGAAAACCTCCAATGCGCTGCCAAAGTTCCTTTGTGAAGGCCATCGAACGCGCGGTGCAGGATTTTGTCGGCTCCGTCGGCGAGAGCTTGATGCTGAAGAACGGCGCCGACGCCACGTCCCATGCTGTGCATCCGCTGGCGTCCAGGCACGAGCCTCCAAGCCCGTATTCTGCTTCTCCGGCAACCAGTGGAGAGGTCAGGTTCTTCAGCCAATCCGGTGCGTAGGTGCAGCCTGCGTCGGCGCAGGCGATGATCTGCGACTTCGCCGCGGCAATCGCCACATTCCGCCCGCGCGAGACCGGCCCCGGCGAAAATTTCAAGCTGCAGGTCTCGTCGCGGATCGCCACCAGCAATGGATTTTTCGCCTGCATCGCGGCCAGCCACTCCCATGTGCCGTCGGTCGAACCGCCGTCAACCACGACCACCTCGGCAGCGGGAGGCTCCTGGCCAAGCAGGCTCGACACCACTCTGCCAATGTCCTCAATCTCGTTGAGTTCCGTCACCACAACACTGACAGGCTGCATGGCTGAAGTATAAGAGGCGGGCATCCTTTCACGCAGCGCTTGGGCATCTAATCCGACATTGGAATCGAATCGTGCGATCGGCGCAATCTGCCACGCGTAAAATGCAATCTTGAATGAACAGCGGTGAGGGCATCTTACATGCGATCTCTTGACTTAGGCGGCCGTCCTGTTCCCGTGCTCGGGCAGGGAACCTGGTACATTGGCGACTCCACAGCGACGCGTGCGAATGAAATTGCGGCGCTGCGGCGGGGCATCGAGTGCGGGATGACGCTCATCGACACCGCCGAGATGTACGGTAACGGGCGAGCCGAGAATCTGGTGGGCGAGGCCATCGCCGGGATGCGCAATCGTGTGTACCTGGTCAGCAAAGTGCTGCCATCAAATGCATCCACCGAGGGAACAATCCGCGCGTGCGAGGCAAGCCTCAAGCGGCTCAGAACCGACGCGATTGACCTTTACCTGTTGCACTGGCGAGGACGCTATCCGCTCAGCGACACGGTCTCTGCCTTCGAGCAACTGATCGCGCAGGGCAAGATTCGCGCCTGGGGCGTGTCGAACTTCGACGTGGATGACATGGAGGAACTCTTCGCAATCCTCGGAGCAGACGCGTGCGCGGCGAACCAGGTCCTCTACAATCCCGAGCATCGCGGCATCGAATACGATTTGCTTCCTTGGTGCCATGCCCACGATGTCAGGGTGATGGCCTATTCACCAGTGGGACAGGGTGGCAAGCTACTCAATTCGGCGGCGATAAAGGCTGCGGCACGCAAACATGGCGTCTCGCCGGCCCAGGTTGCACTTGCCTGGTGCCTGCGCCAGCCGGTGGTGGCGATTCCCAAGGCTGGTTCGGTGAAGCACGTCGAAGAAAATGCAGCGGCCGCCGATTTGGCGCTGGACGTCGAGGATCTGGCCGGGATCGACCGCACCTGTCCGCCTCCGAAGCGCAAGCAATCACTCGATATGCTATGAATTGACGCGCTGTGAATTGACCCCGCCGCCCATCTAACGGTAAAATCGAATGGTTTGGCGATGCACACGCCCGTCCGGACGGGTGCAAGAGCCGGCTGGGCTTACCGCTGTGAGCGGTGCCTGAATTTGAGTGCGACCGGCCCGGCTTTCGATGCAGTCTCCGTTCTGTATCCGCCCCGATCAAGCACACGGACTTTATGCCGTAAGCGTTCCCGGCAGATGCCGGTACGCTGGAGGATTTCTCATGTACGCAGTGATTCGCACCGGAGGCAAGCAGTATCGCGTCGCACCCGGCGATGTTTTGAAGATCGAGAGTGTCCCGTCGGGCAGTCCGACTGTGGAGTTCAGCGACGTGCTCGCAGTTTCCGGCGAGCCCGGAACTCTGGCCAAGCCGTCTGCCGCGAAGGTGACCGCCGAGGTTCTCGGCGAGGGCCGCGGAGACAAAATCCTTGTCTTCCACTTCAAGCGCAAGAAGCAATACAAAAAGCTTCGGGGGCACCGGCAAAATTTCACTCAAGTGCGCATTAAGGCCATTGAGGCCGACGGCGTGACTTACGACTCTGCGAAGTGAGCGCGAATTATTCCAGACCCACCTAAGAGCCTGACTTCGCGCGGACGAGGCTAAGAGCTAGAAGCTAACAGCTAGAGGCTGTTTTTAAGAAGAGGATTCAGAAATGGCACATAAAAAAGGCGGCGGCAGTTCAACAAACGGGCGCGACTCCAATGCGCAGCGGCTTGGCGTAAAGGCTTTTGCCGGCGAGCTGGTCACGGGTGGCTCCATCATTGCGCGCCAGCGCGGAACCAGGATCAAGCCGGGTGTCAACGTGGGCATCGGCTCCGACGACACTCTCTTCGCCAAGGTGACAGGACGGGTGAAGTTCACAGATCGCGGAGCTCGCGGGCGCTTCGCTTCAATCGAACCTGCGGCAACGAAATAACAGCAGATCGTCACACCGATGCAAAAAGGCCACGGCAACCGCCGCGGCCTTTTTTGTATCCTTAGCCTCTATTCTATGGATTCTTTTTTAAGTTTCCGATTCGCGTCCCCTCATATTTCGCTCGAGCACCTTCTCTACTACCCGCTCCACATCGGAGAGGAAGAAACTGTTGGCGGGCTGCTGGACAGCAACGCGGGTTCCGGTGTGTCCAAGCGCCGACGCAATCTCGTTCCACCGGTAAATGGTGGAATTGGCCGGCATCAAAATCGGCTTGCGAGCCGGTTCCGGTAAAACGCAATAGGCCACCCAGATCGCCAGTGTCGCCAGAATCATTGATTCGTAAACGAACTGCATCGGATCGGCGAGCGAAGCATTGCGGGATACCCAGGAAACGATTACGAAATCGGCGGTCGATAACAGTCCGAATCCTAATGCGATACCAAAGGCAAGATCGCGCACCGTAAGCCGCAGTGCATTCATGCTCAAACAAAGGAACGCCAGCAGGCAGAGTTCGAGAACGCTCATGGAACGCATCAAGCCATAGGAAATATCGGAGACGACGGAGAGCCCTGGGTGCGCATAGGATATGGAACTCAGGCTTACGATGACCGATACCACGGCGGCCCAGCGGAAGATCACAATAGCGAGCTTGGTGATGCCGGGAAATGCGGACAGTGCGGCTTCAAAAACTTCGATGCAAATGAAGAACAGCAGCACTGCGCTGACCAGGTAGGTTGCGAAGAAGCCAACGTAGTAGATTTGGCCGGCGTGGAATTGACGTCCCCACGGCCGAGATTCTTCACGAAGCGCGATCATCAAAATCGGCGAAGAGATCGCGCGCACGGCCAGGTAATAACTCATCGCGAGGAAGCGGCGATGCAGCCCCTTGCTCCAGAAGAGAATGGCGAGCGCGGCCCAAAGGGCAATTTCAGCCACATTCATCGCCGACATTGCTTGATTCAAAGGCATGGAGGCAAATCTGCTGTTGCTTGAACGCCCTCAGAATATCGCCAATGTGCCTTTGTCTCAAAACACAAAAGGGTAACGCGGCGCTGGCACTTTCGTGCTACGCGCCGCCTCTGCGGAGTGCTTGGCCTTAACGAGTCGAATTTGTCGACGGCGACGGGACAAGGCAGGTGTTTTCTAACTGGCAGGGAACAGGCAGGGGCAGACCGATCGTCGGCCCGGGGTCACTTGCACTCACTGCACCGCGGGTGGAGAGCGCCTTCGTGGTTGCGGGAGCGAAAGAAGCGGCGGCAAGCCCAGCGACAGCGACGAGCAGAGCAAATGTGCGAATGGCAGCTTTCATCTTTGGTAACCTCTTGGTCATGAGAATATGAGGAAATATTTCTCCTCTTGACCGAGAAGTATATGTGCAGTTTTCATACAAGTCAAGTAATTTCAATTAGATACCACTAACTAACAGTCAATAGTTACTAACGTCACATTGCAGCGCAATCAAGATGCCTATGGTAACTACTGACGCTCCCGGTTCACTCGCAATTTTCGGCCTCCTTCCCCAGGGAATTCAGTCGCTTCCGCGTGGTAAAATAGACCCAGGTAAGAACGCTTGATAGCCCTCCTCTTTTCAAGCGGTTAGTCCCGCTCCGGCGTCCGGAATCATTCCCGGAATCCCTCGATTCGGAAGACCTTGCGAACGGAAATTTATGGCGACTGAAGTTCTGAGCAGCACCACCATTCACGGCGACAACGACAGCTACACGGGCGAAAACATCAAGGTGCTCGAAGGCCTGGAGGCCGTGCGTTTGCGTCCCGCAATGTACATCGGTTCGACTGGCGAGTTGGGTTTGCATCACCTCGTGTACGAAGTCGTCGACAATTCCGTGGATGAGGCTCTTGCCGGTTACGCCAAAAAAATCGACGTTGTTATCCATGTCGACAACTCGATCACTGTCGTAGACGATGGCCGTGGGATTCCTGTCGACATGATGGATCTGGCCGACGGCGAGCGCATGCCCGCGGTGCAGGTCGTGCTTACGAAACTTCATGCGGGAGGGAAATTCGACTCTTCGACCTACAAGGTTTCCGGCGGACTGCATGGCGTAGGCGTCAGCTGCGTGAATGCGCTGAGCGAAGAGTTTGAGGTTGAGATCTGGCGCCCGGAGAAGCCTGGCGAGCCGAGTCATACGTATGAACAGAGTTATTCCAAGGGCATACCCACCTCAAAGCTGCTGAAAACCGGTACCAGCAAACGTCGCGGCACGCGTGTGCATTTCCTGCCCGACAGGTCCATCTTTACTGCCACTGAGTTCAATTACGACACTCTCGCGCAGCGGTTGCGCGAAATGGCTTTTTTGAACAAGGGCCTGGAAATCACGCTCACCGACGAGCGCACCGCCGACGCCAAAACCGGAGAAGCTCGACGCGCGGAATTCCGCTACGCCGGCGGCATCGCGGAATTTGTCAAGCACCTCAACCGCGGCAAAACTGTACTCCACGATAAGCCGATCGTCATGGAGGCTCTGCGCGACGGAGTTGAAATCGACATCGCGTTGCAATACAACGACAGCTACTCCGACAGCGTCTTCAGCTTCGCCAACAACATCAATACCGTGGACGGCGGAACGCACCTTTCCGGTTTTCGCGCGGCGCTTACCCGCACCATCAACTTCATCGGCCAGCAGATGGGCCTGTTCAAGGACATGAAGGAAAGCCTGAGCGGCGACGACGTGCGCGAGGGTCTGGTTGCTGTGGTCAGCGTGAAACTTCCGCAGCCGCAATTCGAAGGCCAGACCAAGGGGAAGCTCAACTCCGATATCGCCGGCACCGTGCAGGCTTTCGTCAATGAACGCCTGGGCATGTTTCTGGAACAGAATCCGCCCGTTGCCCGGCGCATCATCAACAAGGCGGTTGAGGCCGCTCGCGCCCGCGAAGCCGCCCGCAAGGCCCGCGATCTGACTCGCCGCAAGGGGGCCCTCGATGGCGGCGGACTTCCCGGCAAGCTCGCCGATTGCAGCGAGCGCAATCCCGACCGGTGCGAACTGTATCTCGTCGAGGGTGAGAGCGCCGGCGGCACCGCCAAGCAGGGCCGCGACCGCAAGTTCCAGGCCATCCTTCCCCTCAAGGGCAAAATCCTCAACGTTGAAAAAGCGCGCTACGACAAGATGCTGGGCCACGAGGAAATCCGCGCCATGATCACCGCGCTCGGCTGCGGCATCGGTAAGGAGGATTTCGACGCGACCAAGATCCGCTACGGCAAGATCATTCTCATGACCGACGCCGATGTGGACGGATCGCACATCCGCACCTTGCTGCTTACGTTTTTCTTCCGCCACATGACCGAGCTCATCAAGCGCGATCACGTGTACATCGCTCAGCCCCCGCTTTACAAAATCAAGAAGGGGCGCTTCGAGCAGTACATCAAGGACGACCGCGAGTTCGTAAAAGTCATGGTCAATCGTGCAGCCGAGGGCATGGTGGTCCGCCACGGCGAGACGGCAAGCCGCATCGAAGGAGCCGACCTGACCCGCTTTATGGGCACCCTGAACGAATATCTCAGCTTCGTCGAAAAGGTAGACAAACGCATCCGCAACGAAAAGCTTACCGAGATGCTGGCCCGCGCCGAGCTCACCCATCGCAGTGACTTTACTTCCAAAAACGGCAAAGAAGTTCCAGACAAGCTGGCCGCGTTGCAGGCGCAGCTCGAAGAAAGCGCCGACGAATTCCAGTTCAAAGTTTCCAAGCCCGTCGAAGACGAAGAACACCACACCTGGTCGATCTGTTTTACCGATGCGCAGGGCGCCACGCGTTGCATCGATTGGACGCTTGCCTCCAGCCCCGAGTTCCGCCAGATGATGTCGAAGTACTCGCTCATCAAGGAATTCCTCGAGCCGCCTTTCCTGGTGGAGTTCGCCGCGAAGTCGGCCAGCACCGCCACCGAAGAAGAGGAAGGAACCGAAGAGGCCGAGACCAAAGCTGAGGCAAAGACGACGGTCCGCGCAGCCCGTATCCCGCGCGAACCGGTCGAAAAGCAGACCGCGCGCGATCTCTTCGCTTACATCGTCGAGCAGGGCAAGAAAGATTACCAGGTGCAACGGTACAAGGGCCTGGGAGAGATGACCGCCACGCAGCTCTGGGAGACTACGATGGATCCCGAGCGTCGCACCCTGCTCTCAGTCAAGCTTGAAGACATCGCCGAAACCGAAGCCATCTTTACCACGCTGATGGGCGAGGACGTCGAAGCACGCCGCAAATTTATTGAAGACAACGCCCTCGACGTCAAGAATCTCGATATCTAGACCCTGTCCCTGAAGTTCGAGCCATAACTGTGGCTGTCCCTGTGCGGGCTTGCGTGAATAGCTTCCAGATTTCCGCAAATTCCAGGCCGGCTTTGCTGTCGCTCAGGCTGGCTTCTCCAGCGAAATGAATTTCCCGAATGCCACGCAGCAGCGCTGCTTCATTGCCGCACCGCAATGAGCGACAGATGTGCGTTGCAGCCGCCGACCAATTCCGATCGACGTCGCTTGTAACAAATTCCCCATTCCGTGGCTTTATCCCGGTGAATGCACAAGCCAACAAAGCTGTCCTTAATGAATTCTCGATGTTATCGAGTTTTGGGCCTTACCCTCGTAGTCTGTCTGGGGGGATTGGCCGCCGGCGCGCAGGAACCGCAGACGCTTCGTCAAGCCATCGACGCGGCCCTGAAGCAAAGCCCTCAAGCCGCAATCGCACGCGCCGACAGCGTCGACGCCAAGGCCATGGCAGCGATGGCGCGCACGCAACTTCTGCCGCAACTCAACTTTACTGAAGACATCTCGCGCGGTAATGATCCGGTCTATGCCTTCGGTACACGGCTTCGGCAACGTCAGTTCACGCAAGCCGATTTCGCGCTGAATTCTCTGAACTCTCCTGCGCCCATCGGCAATTTCTCCGCGCGATTTTCCGGTTCGTGGGTTGCCTTTGACTCGTTCAAGACGCAGAAGGAGATCCATCGCGCCAACCTCTATCGGGAAAGTGCCTCCTCGAACGCTAAGGCGACCGACCAGCAGATTGTATTTCGCGTTGTAGGCGCTTACCAGCAGGTGCTCTATGCGCAGCGGGAGATCGATGTTGCGCAGCATGAGCAGGAGACTGCGACGGCCCTGCTGACCTCAGTGGAAGAGCACGTCAAGGCCGGCCTTGCGGTGGAATCGGACCGCATGTCGGCTGAAGTGAATGTGGCCGCTCGCAAAGAAGAGTTGATTGCGGCACAGGGTGACCTGGAACTGGCGTGGGCCCAGTTGCGTGAGGCGATCGGCGACCCGGATCTGAAAGCAACGGAACTGAAGCCAATCGAGCCGCACACATTCCCCCAGAACACGCTGGAAGAGGAACTGTCGACCGCCGAAAAGGCGCGTCCGGATCTTCTGGCGTTAGGTCAGGAGCAATCGGCACAGGCGTCTGCCGTGGGGGCGGCAAAGTCGAACTTCGGCCCACGCGTGAGCGCCTACGGAAACTGGGAAGAAGATCGGCCGTCCATCGCCGGCGCAGGCGGGAACAATTGGGTGGCCGGCGTGCAGATCAGCGTGGACATCCTGCCCGCAGGTAAGCGCGACCAACTTGCGCGCGACTCTGCTGCGAAGCAGAAGATCGACGCGCAAGTGGCCGCATCTCAGCAGCATCTGCGGCTGGAGGTGAGCCAGGCGCACATTCACCAGAAGACAGCGGAACTCTCGCTGGAGACGGCGCGGGCGGTAATGGACCAATCGGCCGAGAGTTTGCGCATTTTGAAAAACCGATACGGCGCGGGACTTGCCACCATCACCGATCTGCTGCGAGCCGAGGATGCCGAGCGGCAGAGCCAATCCAATTACTGGCAGGCCGTTTACGGAAATGCCGTGGCCTATAGCGAACTTTTATACGCGACGGGGACGCTGACTCCCGATGCAGCGGAGGAAATGCAATGAAGACTGTCTCACGGGTAAGTTTGCTGGCCGTCGCCGCAGCGATGGTGGCTGGATGTCATGGTACCGACGCCGTGTCTCCTGCGCATGTAGAAACCGTGCAGGCGCGAGTTGTTGCAAGCCACGTGCAGGAACTGCCCGTGAACTTGCAATCTACCGGCACAGTTCATGCCAGGCAAACCGCAGTTATATCCGCGCAGGTAATGGGCCGGATTCAGCAGGTGCAGGTGCGCGAGGGAGATACAGTACGCTCCGGACAAATGCTGGTGGTACTGGATGACACGGCTTTGCAGATGGCTTTGGAACAGGCGCAGGCGGGCTTGAATGCGGCGCAAAATGCGCAAGCTGCGGCACAGACTAACGCCTCCTTGGCAACGAGCACATTAAATCGGTACAAGCAGCTTGAGTCCGAGAAGAGCGTGAGCCCGCAGGAAATGGATGAAGTCTCACAGCGGGCTGGGGCTGCAGTTGCGACCCTCGAGGGTATGCGTGCGCAGACTGAAGCGGCCCGGGCCCAGGTGAGCGGCGCGCGCACAATGCTCGGATATACGCGCCTGCCTGCTCCCTTCTCCGGCATCGTAACGGCGCGGATGGCCGATCCTGGGACGACGGCCGCACCGGGCGTGCCGCTACTTCAGGTGGATCAAGCCGGAGCGTTGCAACTGGACGCAACGGTGGATGAGTCGGCGATCGGCGCGGTTCACAAGGGAATGAAGGTGCAGGTGGCGATCGATGGCGCGGGTTCCAAGAGTATGACGGGGACTGTCGCGGAGGTCGTGCCCGCTGCCGATCCATCGAGTCATAGTTTTCTCGTCAAGATCGACTTGCCTCCTTCAACCCAATTGCGCGCAGGCATGTATGGAACGGCGGAGTTTGCCAACGGCGCGCGGCAGGCGATCCTCATTCCGCATTCCGCCGTTGTTTTGCGCGGCTCGCTGGCATGTGTCTATGTTCTGGACGGCCAGGGAATCGCGCAACTTCGCTACCTTACTTTGGGCGCGGCACAAGGCAATCTCGTGGAAGTTCTATCGGGCGTCTCTTCAGGCGAAAAGCTCGTTGACGAACCCTCAGACCGCGACTTTGCAGGCAAACGCATTGAGTCCAGCGCAGGGGTCCAGCAATGAAGCAAGAACTTGGAATCGCGGGAAGACTGGCTCACTCATTTATCAATTCCAAGCTGACGCCGTTGTTCATTTCGGCATCGCTGGCCATTGGAATCTTCGCGGTGGCTATCATACCGCGCGAGGAGGAGCCCCAGATCCTTGTTCCGATGCTGGACATCACCACCGCCATGCCGGGTGCATCCCCGGCCGAGGTGGAAGAGCGCGTCACACTGCCCGTCGAGATGCTCGTGCATCAGATCTCCGGCGTTGAATATGTGTATTCGACATCGGCTCCCGGACAGAGCCTGGTGATTGTCCGCTTCCTTGTCGGAACTCCGCAGGAAGACGCGCTGATCAAGGTCTATAGCAAGCTTTACTCAAACTTCGATCGCATGCCGCCGGGCGTTTCCCAGCCAATGATCAAGGCCCGCTCCATCGACGATGTTCCCATCCTTGCCATGACGCTGTGGGGTGAGCATTACGACGGATATCGACTGCGTGCCATCGCGGATGAGATACGGCACAACATTGCGCAAATTCCCGATGTATCTGAGACGACGATCATCGGCGGTCTTCCACGCACCATGCGCGTTGTGCTGAGCACGGAAAAGTTGAGTGCTTACGGCCTGTCGCCGATAGCAATCGTTGGGCATTTGCAAACCGCAAATGCGAGTGTGCAGGCAGGAAACTTCTCTGATAACAATCAGGAGGTCCGCGTTGATGCCGGCAACCTCTTCAACAGTCGCGAGGAGCTGGAAGCTGTCGTCGTAGGCGTGGTGCGAGGGCATCCGGTGTATCTGCGCGACGTGGCAGACAAGATTGTCGATGGTCCCGCGGAACCTTCGAACTATGTGGTCTACGGCACAACGATTGCGAGCCAGGGAGCAGCGCGCCAATACCCGGCCGTGACAATTACGGTGGCCAAGCGCAAAGGGACCAATGCCACCGATATCTCCAATGCAGTGCTCAAGCGCATGCATCAGATGCAGGGCGTGAACATTCCCAGCGACGTCACGGTGACGACCACGCGGAATTATGGAGAGACGGCGAAGAACAAGTCGGACGAACTGCTGGAGCATCTGCTGCTGGCTACATTGTCCGTAACCTTTCTTGTCGCGCTCTTCCTCGGTTGGCGTGAATCGGGCGTGGTGCTGCTGGCCATTCCAGTCACGCTCGCGCTCACCATGTCGGTGTTTTACTTCCTGGGCTACACCATCAACCGGGTAACGCTGTTTGCCCTGATTTTCTCGATCGGCATTCTTGTCGATGACGCCATTGTCGTCGTCGAAAACATGGTGCGTCATTTCCGCTTGCCGGAGAATCATGGACGGCCGATGAGCGAAGTCGCGGTCGAAGCAGTTGCCGAAGTGGGCAATCCCACCATTCTGGCCACATTCGCCGTGATCGCTGCGGTATTGCCCATGGCCTTTGTCCGCGGCCTGATGGGGCCCTACATGCGGCCTATCCCCGTGGGCGCATCTGCGGCCATGCTCTTCTCGTTGCTGGTTGCATTTGTGGTTTCACCATGGGCGGCCCTCCGCCTGGTTGGCCGCCATCTTGAAGGAACCAGAATACTGGAGCCTGAAACCGAAAACTGGCGCACCAGGCTTTACCGCCGTATCATGACGCCACTGATCCGGTCTCCTCGTAATCGCGCTCTGTTCTTCATTGGTGTGCTGGTACTCCTTCTGGTCTCGGTAGCGCTTGTGCCTCTCGGGCTCGTGAAAGTAAAAATGCTGCCGTTTGACAACAAGAGCGAGTTGCAGGTGGTGATCAATATGCCCGACGGCACGCCGCTGGAACAAACAGCGCGTGTCGCCCAGGCGTTGGGCGAGGAACTTTCGCGGCAGCCGGACATTTTGAATTATCAGGTCTATGCCGGAACCTCAGGCCCATACAACTTCAATGGACTTGTCCGGCACTACTACATGCGCCGCCAATCGAATCAGGCAGACATCCAGGTGAACCTGCTGCCCGCCCGGGAGCGCAGCGTGCAGAGCCATGCCATTGCAAAACGGCTTCGCCCATTGCTTGACGCGGTCGGCAGCGCGTATGGCGCGCGCGTCCAGGTAAGCGAAGTGCCGCCAGGGCCGCCGGTGGTGCAAACCTTGGTGGCCGAGGTTTACGGTCCCGACCTGGCTGGTCAGACCCAGGTTGCACAACAGATCAAGACCATCTTTCAGCACACTCCTGGGGTAGTTGACACCGACTGGTATGTTGAAGATCCGGAACCCAGGCTTTTGATGCACGTGGATGAAGTCAAGGCTGCCGAGCACGGCATCGCGGTCTCCGACGTCGCTCGTGCGCTGGCACTCGCGCTCTCTGAAACCGAAGTCGGCCTCGTCCACGACCAGGCCGCGCGCGAGCCCGTGCCTGCAAGTGTCGAACTTGATCGCTCGGATCGCTCCTCCGAGCAAGGACTGGAGAACATCCGAATCCCCGGCGCCGATGGCGGCATGGTCTCCTTGCGCGAGTTGGTCACTGTTGAACACAAGACAATCGAGCCGAGCATTTATCACAAGAACCTGCGCCGGGTGGTGTATGTCACCGGCGACGTGGCTGGGGCGGTGGAAAGCCCGGTCTACGCCATCCTGAAGATGAACAAGGATCTTGACCATCTCACGCTCCCGGCCGGATACACGCTGGCTCGTTATAACGCGTCAATGCCGGAGTCCACTGACCATTATTCGATGAAGTGGGATGGCGAATGGCAGATTACGATCGAGGTCTTTCGCGACATGGGACTGGCATTCGCCGCGGTGCTGGTGCTGATCTATGTGCTCGTGGTGGGCTGGTTCCGCTCCTTCATTGTCCCTTTGATCATCATGGCTCCCATTCCACTCACCCTGGTCGGGATCATGCCTGCTCATGCCATGCTGGGTGCATTCTTTACGGCCACTTCAATGATCGGGTTCATAGCCGGAGCCGGCATCATCGTGCGCAACTCGATCATCTTGGTCGACTTCATTGAGCTTCGTATCCGCCAGGGAATGCCTTTGGCCGAGGCGGTGATCGATGCCGGCGCCACGCGCTTCCGCCCGATGTTGTTGACGGCGGCCGCAGTTGTCGTTGGCGCAAGCGCAATTCTTACTGACCCGATCTTTCAGGGGCTGGCCTTGTCGTTGATTGCGGGAGCGGTTGCTTCTACGTTTCTGTCCTGGCCCACAATTCCAGTGCTTTACTACATGGTTCACTCTGGGCGCCAGCCCCAATTTCAACCCGAAGCCGAACAAGGAGATTCCCTATGACGGTCGAACGCGGTGTGCGCCTGATTGCTGGCGTCATGGTCCTTTTGTCGCTTTCTCTTGCGCATTACTTTTCCCTCTACTGGCTCTGGCTGACGGTTTTCGTCGCACTTAACTTGCTGCAATCAGCCTTCACCAACTGGTGCCCGGCCATGAGCATGCTGCGCGCCGTGGGCCTGAAAGATGCAAACCGTGGCGCCGGTAAGTGAGGTGCCCATGCGCGCCCGGCGCCGAACTGCGCAACTCCAAACCATGCAACTTTGCATTGCACACCTGAAGGACGAGGTCTATCGCCAGATGTTTCGCTTGGAAGAGAGCCGTCCAGGCGCCGACATGGGTCTCGCACTTGCCCTGTTGCGCGCATGGATCGCATCTGACGGCAAGCCCAAAGACGGCGAAGATCGAGACTGGCTCAGGAAGGTATCGCCCATTTGCCTCCAGATGATTGAGGCAGCTAAAAAAGCAGCCATCACGATCGCCTGCCCGCGATAGGCCCGAAAGCTTTCGAGAGTTCCAGCCTCGCCGCAAGATTCGCTGCACTTATACTGGAGTTGCTCTTTAAACCCATGCGATGCGCCCTGAACTAATCCGAGCAACGGACCTCTTGCAACGCAAAACTCCGGAAGCTGTCGAAGAGGCGATCGGATTGCTGCAGAATACGGTCTATTCCTTCAGCATGAAGGTATGCGGCCATCCTGAAGACGCGGAAGACACTATGCAGGAGGTGCTCTACCGTTCCATCGCTCACCTCGGAAAAATCCAAACCCCCCAGCAAATGGCGGTCTGGCTCTACACCGTCACTAGAAACCGTTGTTGGCGCATGCGCCGCAAACCCGCCCATACCCCGGCGCACCTTCTTTCGCTTGACGAGCTGATGCCGGATGGCGATGAACTGGGCAGGCTGCTTGCCGACGCCGCACCCGGACCGGAAAGCAACACCCTGGCGGCCGAACAGCATCGTTTGCTCCATCATGCCATCCTGCGCATCCCGGCCACATTGCGCATCGTCCTTGTGCTCCACGACATGGAAGAGTTGAACACCGAACAGGTCGCGCAGGTTCTCTCTCTGCAACAAGGAACAGTGCGAATTCGCCTTCATCGGGCTCGGCTGAGCGTGCGCAAGGAGATGAGCCGGCTGCTAAGCGGCATTCCTGAGCAGCCGAAACCAGCCAGATCCTCTGCGGCGAAGCCCAAACGCGCCCGAGCTCACGACGCACAACGCCCGGCCGAATGCCGCAATCTGTTCGCTAACCTCTCGGAGTATCTCGACGGCCGAGTCGAGCCGCTTACCTGTGAGCAGATGCGCACACATATCGAAGCGTGCCCATCTTGCATCGCCTTTTTGCGCGACCTGCGCGCGGCCATCGATCGCTGCCGCTCACTGCAGATTCCCTGCGATCCTGCTGTCGCACCCCGACTGCGGGCCATCCTCACCAGGGAATACCTGCGCATGCTGGCGATTCCCGTGGACAAAGAATCCCGCGCCAAGGCCTAACAAATCGCTGTTTTCATGGATTCACCTTAGTGTCCTGTCCCTGAAGTTCAAGCCATAATTAGAGCTGTCATCCTGAGCGAAGTTTGCCGCGTTTTGCGGCAAACGGAGTCGAAGGATCTGTGGTTGCGCCTTGCGAATGATGCTACGAACTTGTGGCACGCCACCCTGGCGCGAAAGGAAATCCACGGTGGCAGTCAGGACCGCTCTTCTCGATTTGATCTCACTTACCCACCCATCCACCATCGACATGGATCGACTGACCTGTGAGATAACCAGCATCTTCTGACGCGAAAAACGCGACGACGGTTCCGATTTCGCGCGGCGCTCCAGCTCGTCCAAGAGAGATTTGCGCCAGAATTCCCGGCAATAAATCAGGACGCTTCATGACCCATGCCGTCATGTCGGTGTCAATCAGGCCTGGGTGTACGCAATTGACGCGAATACCCAGCGGCGACATTTCGGCAGACATATTTCTTGTGAGCGCCTCAAGACCCAGCTTGGTCGGTGCATAGTGCGTCCGGCCCGGCAGCACCTTGCCTGCCTGCACTGAACCGATGTTGACGATGACCCCCGGCTTGGACGCGGCGACCAGGCGGCGGCAGAATACCTGCGAGCAGAGCCACTCCCCGCGTAAATTCACGTCGGTGAGCCTTGTCCATTGATCATCAGTGAGTTCAAGAAAAGGGACGATCGTTTCGATTCCGGCATTGTTCACCAATAGGTCCAGAATTCCGAACTCCTGCCACGCCTTATCCACCATCGCTTCCACGTCGTTCCGGCTGGCGACGTCCCCCTTCACCGTAATCGCTCGGCGTCCCTTCGATTTCACCAAATTCGCGACTTCTTCTGCTTGCCGCTCATTGCTCACATAATTGACCACAATGTCTGCGCCTTGTTCGGCCAGAACTTCAGCGATGCCCCTTCCGATACCGCGACTGGCCCCGGTCACAAGCGCCACTTTACCGATCAGTTTCATCGTTCCTCCGTGTCGAATTTGCTTCGCAAGTTCGGACCGCATTTTCTCCTCGTGCTGAGCGCATTTCGCTTTATCAGCACGTAAGCGAGCAAAGCTCGCGGGCGATGTCGTTATGCAACCGAACGGCGAAGCTATGCCTTTGGGGGCATCGTGAAGTAGGTATACTTCAAATTCCACTTTACATCCGCGCCCGGCTCTATGTGGAAGGTGTTGTAGGGTTCGATGGCCATAACGGTACGGATGGACCACAACGCGATACTTGTAAACGGCTGGTCTCCCTGGATACGGACACCGGCTCCGATCTTGTCATTTTCTTCTGTCCAGTCGTAATCTGCGGCAGTGGGGCCAAACCCCGCGATGCTTGAGGTCACGCGGTCCGTGCCGGTGAGAGTCTTGATGTACCTAATTTCGTGCCCGTCGATCACAGCGAAGTTGGGATCGGGAGGACGAACCGCCTTGATTTCAAAGGGGAACTTCACCACCAACCCCGGCCCCGGCGCGGTATTATCCAGGGTAAACATGTTGTGGTTATAGACGGTAGTGTCGATGGCCTTTGTCCCCGTGTTCTTCAGGGTGTGCTCAATCGTCATCACAGGCTGACCCGGAACAAGGGTGAGTTTTTTGGTGTACACATAGCCGTAACCGGAAGAAGGATCGGACAATACCTGGGTGAACGTGATGGAGTTCTTCGTTTTTTTGACGGTCCACTTGCCGTGGTCAACCACCTCATAAGTCCTGGAGTGGTCGAATCGCGCGTCGTCGGCTTTGCGTTCAACCCCAACGCCGATCTTGATAAAGGTGCCGCCGACCTTGGCCTCGTTGAACCCAAGAGCCCCCCGGTTGGTATTGAACTCCTCACCCGGGCCGACCATGGCGGTAAAAGGGGCAGAGACTACGCCACCGTCGTCATAGCCAAAGTCGTAGTTGGGCTTGCCGCGCTCGGTCGCGTTGTAGTCGATCTTATAGAACCAGGGCTCATAAAAATCATGGCCCTTGTAAGTAAGGCTGCCGACGATGCCGGACCAGTCGAAGCGGGTCGCGCGATAAAAGCCTTTCTTGGCGTCCGGCAGAAGAATCTTGGCTTGAATCAGGCCATTGGAGATCGTAGCGCTCGGAAAACTCTGGGTCGAGAACACCTGGGCGGCGGCAGGAGTAGAAAGAGTGGCGGACTTTCCCGCTTCTTCACCATTTTGCGGTAACGCATATTCTGATGTAACTATTAAGGCGGCAAATAGCGTAGCAAAGGCGTAGCTAAGCTGCTTCATTTTCCTCCTTCTCAAATCCACAATCCGTTGCGCAAGGCTATTCTGCGTCTGACCAATAGAGATCAATCGGGCCCTGCCCGCACAGAACAGTCCCGACCGATGCTCGTCAGAGACCGCTCTGTGCCAGACAATGCGGTGATTGGGCTACCGTTCTTTAGCGCCGGGTCATTCCATGACGTTTACCAGCTCAGGTGACCTCCCACTCGAAAGTATCTTTGGTCAATCGTGCGACCGACTGGGGCGGTACTTGAGATCGTATCGTACCCGTTCAGCGAGTTGACGGAACCATCCGAATTCAATTTCAGGTTCGACAATGTCGCGCCGGGATTGGCGAAGTGGGCGTGGTTCATGATATTGAAAGCATCGGCCCGGATCGTGAGCTGGAACCTCTCCCAGACTTTGAAGTTACGGGCAAGGGACGTGTCAAGGTTCGTATATCCGGGTCCGCGAATGTCGTCGTACGACGCGCTGCCGAATGCGGCAGTCGTCGGTTGCGCAAATGCGAGAGGGTTGAAATACGGCTGACCAAAGACGCCACGTCCCGATTTGGTGATGTTCCCCACTTGATTCGGACGCTGCGTGTTACCTGGACAGTTGCAGGACGCTGAGCTAGCCGTGACATTGAACGGTGTGCCCGACAGGTGCGAGAATGTTGAGGTCAACGACCATCCACCGAACACCTGGGCGCCAACACCATGCGTCAGCATTGCCTTGTTCTGCCCAAATGGAAACTCATACAGGCCGGTAACGATAAAGTTGTTCGTCCGGTCTGAACTTGCGACCGCATGGTCTCGGTACTTGTATTGTGGGATCAGGATGCCGTTGGCGAAGCTGGTCAGCATATCTCTCGACCAGGTATAAGCCACCTTAGCGGAGAACCCATGGCTCATCGACTTATTCAGGCTGGCTTGTAGAGAGTTGTAATTCTCGTTGCCGAGCGGCTCAAAGACGTTGGCGGTGCCCGTCACCTTCAAGGCCGCTGTATTGAGTGGCTGGCTGGCTGCGCCGCCTCCGAGCTGACCGTAATTGTAGTTGTAACTGCCCAACTCGTCGATCACATGGGTTCCCACATAGCCAACATCACCCACAGCGCCCCACGGCAATTCCCTCTCGACCATCAGGTTATAGGACGCGACATATCCTCTTTTGAAATTCTTTTGAGTCGTGGTCATGTTACTCGTGCCGGCCGGAATAACCACCGTGCCTGCAGAGCTGAAAACAGGCTTTGTAAGAGTGGGAAAGCCGGCTGATAAGTTGCCGGCCAACGTATAAGAGTTCGCTCCGTTGGCAACATATTCTTGTTCAGCGGGGAAGTTCTGGGTGAGGGCCTGGCCCATTTCATTTTGCTGAGGAGAAATTGAGCCACCAGTGCGAATCACCCATTTATCGAAGGGACGATAAGCAATGCCCAGGCTTGGTGCAAACAACTTATGCGAGATCTGGAGGCCGCAATCGCCTGGCTCCGTCCCGACTCCACAAAGTTCCATCGTGTTATTGGCCGGGTTTGTCAGCACGTTGTTGTATTCAATCCCGCGAGGCCCTCTATTGGGCACAGGGTAGAACTCCCAGCGCACGCCATAGTTCAGGGTCAACTTGCGGCTTACCTGCCACTGATCCCGTGCATAGAGGGCAATGTCCTTTTCATACATCCTTAGAATGTCGTCCCACATAACCCATGTGCTTTCGTTAAATACAGCGCCGAGCATAAAATCGGCAACAGAGTTGTACGCATTGGGGTTCTGGCCAGGCGCTGTGGTGCCCGCACCCGTAAACTCAAATATCGTTTGACGAATTTCGTCGTGGTTCATATGTAGATTGATAAAATCCACGCCGGCACGGAAACTGTGCGATCCATGTGTTTTCGTAACGTTGCCCACGTACTCAAAAGTAGGATCCTTGTACTCCATTGGCGGATAAGAATAGCCGAAAGTGCCCGCCCCGGTGCTTCCTCCATAGTTGGTGATCGCGAGATCGGGAAAGCCGCCATCAAAAAATTTCTGTGCGGACTGGGCGGTTCCAGGAATGCCGAGCTCAGCGCCCCAATCGGTGGTTGGATCGTAAGGGATCAGCCACTGGTGTGCGTCCGTCACGCCAAACGTGGCATCGGCAACCAGAGAGGGCGAGAAGACATACGTGGCCGAGCCGGATATCGCCAGGATGGCTCCGTGCTCGTAATAGTTGCCGTTTCCAGTTCCTTGGAACGCGGGCCAGTTGTTACTCGTGCCGCCAAGAGGAATCCCGAAGATCGGATTCAATACAGACTTATAGGGTTGTTTGCTAAACCGGCCCGAAACCCTCAACTTCGAAGTTGCGATGTAGTCGACCTTGGTATCGATCTTGTGGAGATTGTACGCATTACTCTGATTGGCGAAGAGGTTGTTCTGAATGGCCCCAGCTCCCCCCGTATTGGGTTGATCGTCCGCCAGGATATAGGGAATGATCTGCTTCGCGATGATTGGATTAATGCGGCCGGCAGGAATCACATTGCCCTGAAAAGGCGTCTTGCCACTGCCGTCGGGATTGCCCGTGGCCGGATCATAGAGTTGATTTGCCGCCGTGACGGCGCCGTTTGTGTTATCTCCAGCCGCGAACATGTTGCCGCTGAGCATTGTCGGTGTGGGGATAGAAACAACTCCGCCAAAACCCTGGCGCGTACGATCTCCTTCGTAGCCGGCGAAGTAGAACAGCCTGTCCCGGATAATCGGTCCCCCAATAGTCGCGCCAAAGTCATTGTCGACGATGTGTGACGGCTTTGCGCCGACCAGCTGGAAAAAGCCGCGAGCTTCGCCAAAATTTGTAATGTTGAGTTCGTAAGCCGATCCGTGTATCTGATTCGACCCGCTCTTCAGTTCTACAGTTACCGCGGGACCTCCAGAAAGACCCTGTTCGGCATCGGGGCTGTTGGTCACCACGTTGATGCTTTGAATCGCTTCCGTTGACGGTACAAAGGTTGTGTAAAACTGCTCCCATTGATTCGTGGCGCTAACGCCGTCGATGCGCACATTGGGCCCTGAAGTGCTCGTTCCGTTTGCCGCGAACTGGAAAGACCTGGCCGGATTGTTTGTGCCTTGCCCGGTTGCTCCGCCGGTTGGCGCTGCGATGCCGGGAACGAGATTAAGCACACCCTCATACGTTCGCGATGGCTGTGGAACGTTTTGCAACGCGACGTCGGAGATTTCGGTGTGTACTTCCGCGGTGTCGGTTTGGAGCTGAACCGAAGTAGTATTCACTTCGACAGTTTGGTTCACGCTTCCAACCTGAAGCTGGGCGTCGATACGGGAGACGTTATTCGCGGTAACCCCGACCCCGCTCTGCGAATACGACTGAAACCCCTGCTTCGCGATCGTGACTTTGTATGTTCCCATCGAGATTGTGGACACCGTATATTCACCGCGGTCATTCGTCGTAGCGGAACGGGTATCGTTGGTTTGCGCCGAGACGACCGTCACTGTCGCCCCAACAACTGCGGCGCCACTCGCATCGGTAACGGTTCCTACAAGAGAACCAAATAGCGTTTGGGCGACGCTCGGGGTAACGTTTACTGCGAAGGCGAAAAGCGTTGTAATGGCCAACAAGAGAAGCTTGATGATGCTGTTCGGGCTGTTCTTTCGAGTTGTCTCTTCTACAAAGCTGTTCATCATCTTTGTCGACATGGTTGCAACCTCCAATGAACATGTTTAGAGCAGGTCTTAGTAACACTGATCGTTGAACACACAGCTTTCCTGCTGCGCGCCGGATGAGTAGGCTGGTCGAACTGGGATGTTGTCAAACTGCATATCAGGGGAAGCCTTCAGCTTTCAGAAGGGCGTTTCAGTTTCATTTCCCGCGTTGTTGTTCACTGCGATTCCGAGAAAGCCAGTAGGACATTTCCGGGCACGCCATTCTGGAATCCTGTGAAGCCCGAAGTAACGAACAGCATGCCGTGGGCAACCGTAACCCCGGCAGATCCAACGGATCCACCATGCGCAGCCACACCATTTACCGTCTGAAAATCTTTCGCCGTATCAAATTGCCAGACTGGACTTCCGTTGAATGCATTAAGTGCATGCACCGTGCCGTCTAACCCGGCCGCAAATATGACCCCTGGGATTGCCGTTACCGCTGCACTGAAGCCGGGATGAGTTGACATGGATCCCTGTGGGTCGATCGGGGTATACCACTCCTCGACGCCGTCAGAGACTCGCAAAGCAGCTACGCCACCATTGCGGAAATTGAAGTAGGCCATGCCCTCCTCAAGGGCCCCGCCAAACACGATCTGGCCGCGTGCCGAATCTGCTCTCCATACCACAGATCCCTTGGCGTCCGGATCGTGGCCCCAAGCCATCCCGGACTTTGAGCCAACGATCACCAAGCTACGGCCGTTCGGCAGATTCGCAATCATCGGCCCCGACGCGATATCAAAGTCAGGACCTTCCGGGTCTGCGCACCAGTAGGTGGCCGGCATCTCGGGTCGAGGCCTCGCGGCGAAGCCTGGAGGACGCCTGAATACAGGTTTGGGGGCAAATCCCGGCGGTGCGGGACCCTGAGGACAGCCCGTGTGCCAGATGTCTCCCATTTCATCCTGCTTGCTCCAAAGCAACTTTCCCGAATCGATGTCGAGCGCCATGACCGCGTCAGAAGCACCAACATCGGGACCGGAAAAGGCATTGCCCGTGCCGAAGTACAAGGCATTGCGCTTGATGTCAATCGCCAGCGCTCCCCATACGCCCGCGCCGGCCGGGCCCGTGTAAGCGACACCTTTCGCATCCACTTGTTTCGTCGCAACCCGCGGAATTGTGTAAGTTTTCCAGATCTGCTTTCCCGTCGCTGCATCAAGGGCCGCCACCAAGCCTCGGAAATTGCAGCAGGGGTAGTTATAACTTGATGATTCAGGCTCTTCGAGCGACGCAACCGGTACAAAGAGGTGCCCTTTGTAAAGAACAATTCCAGCCGTAATGCGGGAAAGCGGTTGCGGATCGATCGAGACCTTCCAGATCAACTTACCCGTAGAGGCATCGATCGCGTAAACGTTTCCTCTGATATCACCGAAATAGGCGGCGTATTGCGTTGCGCCCGCTTTAAGTTGGCCCACAACAATCGCACTGCGGACTCCAGCGCCTACATCGTAAGACCAGTGAACACACCCCGTATCCGCATCCAGAGAGTAGACATATCCAGCGTCGGACGAGACAAATACCTTGCCGTCTACAATGGTCGGCTGCGCATAGGTTTCGGTGGCTGCGGGGAACCCGAAGGCCCACTTTAGCTTGAGCCTCGCAACCCTGGCTGCCGTCATGTCAGCGTCTTTGCTGTCCTGGAAGCGGGCGTTATTTAAGCCTGGGCTCCAGCCATCCCACGACCCAGTCGAAGTGAGATTGTGTATCGGAGGATTTGCAGCGCAGCGGTTGGGCATTTTGCTCGCGTCGCCATTCTCTTGGGAGCCAAGCATGCGGCCGCCTACCCATTCGGCAATCTGCCGCTTCTGCATATCAGTGAGATCCTTTGCCATCGACACCATTTCGCCCTTAGTCAAGGTGAAATAGATGTGCTCGGGCGTCATCTTCTTTAGCGTCGCGACCGAGGGAGCGCTTTCGATCTTTCCGTGGCACTGTTCGCATGTGTTTCCGAAGATCGTGGATCCCGGACCTTCCGATTGACCTCGAGGACTCGCCACCGTTTCCGGAGCTTGACCCTCCTGCTGCAACGCATATCCAGTTGCTAGCAACAAGGCAGCAAAAAACGTGGCAAGAAAAACGTTCCGAAGATACTTCATTCTCCTCCCTCTCAAATCCCAATTAGGCGTACCGGGCGACGCCACTTTTAGTCACGAGAGATTGCATCATACGCAATCCGCGAATATTGCATAATACGCAACCTCAATTTCATTAGGCGACAAAGGTACGCTTTAGTCTCTAGGCTTGTCAAGAAAAAAGTGCTGACCCAAAATCCAGAACATTCCAGTTACATATAAATAGGTGAGAGAAAAAGGCGCATGTAGGCCGACTTATTTGCAAGAGCCTGTCTTGATAAGACAGTCATAGTGTTATCTATAGGTCAAAACAAATATTCTCTACGGTTCCGACACCGCATTCTGCGGCCTGTTATCGATTTGCTGGAGCCTGTTTCATAAGTCCGCTTTGTATCAGGGCACGACTTCACAGCTTGGTGAAAAAGTCCCAAGGGAGCCACTTTTTCTCCACAGGGAGTTGATTTAAGAAGTTGTTATGCGCGGCGACGACAAGCAGCAGGCATCGATGTTTAGTTACGTAACGATGGAACAGCGGATAGCGGCCAACCACCCGATGCGTCGGATACGGGCGATGGCGGACCGTGCGCTTGAGACGATGGATGCGGTTTTCGATGATCTCTATTCGGCGACTGGCCGTCCGTCGATTGCGCCGGAGCGTTTGTTGCGGGCGCAGCTGCTGATGATTTTGTATTCGATCCGCTCGGAGCGCCAGTTGATGGAGCAGATCCACTTCAACATTTTGTATCGCTGGTTTGTGGGCCTGGAGATGGACGAGGCGGTATGGGATGCGAAGGTATTCAGCAAGAACCGCGAGCGTCTTATTGCCGGAGAGGCGAGCCGGCAGTTGTTGCTGGCGGTGGTCGATCAGGCGCGCGGCCAGCAGCTGCTGAGCGAGGAGCACTTCACGGTGGATGGAACGCTGTTGCAGGCCTGGGCCAACCGGCGCAGCTTCAAGGAGAAGTCCGATCCGCCGGATCGGGGCACGGGGGCGGGTGGCCGCAAGCTGCTGCGCGATACGCACGAGTCGACTACAGACCCGGAGGCGCGGCTGTACCGGAAGAGCGGATCAGCCGCAGTGGTGCCGAGCTATCTGGGCCACGTGATTACGGAGAACCGCAACGGCCTGGTGGTTGCGGCCATGGCCACCGAGGCCGGCAACGCGGCCGAACGACAGGCGGCGCTGAAGATGCTATCGCGCCTCAAGCGCGGCAAGCGCATGACGCTGGGAGCTGACAAGAGCTATCAGGAAGAGAGATTCGTGGGCGCGCTGCGTAGCCAGCGGGTAACACCGCACGTAGCCGAGTACGAGCCCAACCCGAAGTGGCGCAACTGGCTCACCGAGGCCGAGCGCAACGATCCGGGCCTGGCCGTGAGCCAGAAGAAACGCAAGCTGGTGGAGAAGGTGTTCGGCTGGATGAAGCAGGACAAGATACGCCAGATCAAATTGCGCGGACTCGGTCGCGTGGACTGGCTGTTTCAGTTGGCCGCAGCAGCGCATAATCTGCTGCGCATGAGCAAGCTCATCCCGATTCCGGCGCAAGCCTGAGCAGGGAGACGTGTGTCTTCTGGCCGCACAAGCGGCCAGAAGAGATAAACATCAACCCCAATAACCCTCCTATTCGGCGGTCAAACCCACGGCACGGAAAAATAGCGACGGGAACAAAGAGTTTTTCACCAAGCTGTGAAGTCGTGCCGAAAAGAGCTTGGAAAGCAAGGGGCTTTACAGGTTGCGGAAAAAGTCCTTTAATTGTCACTTTTTCTCCACATTGATTTGCGTTAGTTAAGAGATATGCGTGGAGACGACGAAAGGCAGACGGCGATGTACAGCTATGTGACGTTGGCACAGCGGATTCCAGCCGATCATCCGGCGAGACAGATTCGCGCGCTGGTAGACCGTGCGCTGGCGCGGATGGACGCAGATTTGGAGCGGCTATATTCGGCCACCGGTCGTCCCTCGATTGCCCCGGAGCGCTTGCTGCGGGCGCAGCTGCTGATGATTTTGTACTCGATCCGCTCGGAGCGGCAGCTGATGGAGCAGTTGAACTATAACCTTCTGTTTCGCTGGTTTGTGGGTCTGGAGATGGACGATCCGGTGTGGGACGTGACGGTGTTCACCAAGAACCGCGAGCGGTTGATCGCCGGTGCGGTGAGCCAGCTGTTACTGGAGTCGGTGCTGGTGGAAGCGCGCGAACACGCTCTGCTGAGCGAAGAGCATTTCACCGTGGATGGAACGATGATTCAGGCATGGGCCTCGACCCGCAGCTTTAAGGACAAGCCTGATCCGCCGGCTCCGGGGGCAGGCTCGGGCTGGGGTGGCGAGGTACTGCTGCGCGACCGTGTGGAGTCGACCACCGATCCGGAAGCGCGTCTGTGCAAGAAGTCGAACACGGAAAAGGCCATTGCCAGCTATCAAGGACACGCCCTGATGGAGAACCGCAACGGTCTGGTGGTGGCAGCCAAGGCCAGCCAGGCGGCCACGGTGACGGAGCGCGAGACAGCGGTGGAGTTATTAGATGGGGTGCTGGGACCTAAGGATCAACGCGGAGAGCGCAAGATCACGTTGGGAGCTGACACGCAGTACCAGGAAGACAGATTCGTGCAGGCGCTCAGGGATCGCGGGGTGGCGCCGCATGTCAGCGAATATGCGCCGGGCAACCGCGGCAAGAACGCGCTGACCGACAACGAACGGAGCGATGAACGGTGCGCTATTAGCCAGCAAAGACGCAAGCTGATCGAGCGAGTCTTTGGCTGGAGCAAGTTGGATCGGCCGATGCGCCAGGTCAAGTTGCGTGGTCTGAAGCGAGTGGACTGGTTCTATCGGCTGACCATCACGGCTTATAACCTGGTGCGCATGCGGAGACTCATTCCGATTCAAGCGATGGCCAGCTAGGGCTGAGGTGTCTCCGCATGCCGAAAAAACGGCCTGCGGAGGCAAAACGACAACCGAAATGGAACTGCGGAACAGACTCAAAGCGCGAAAAAGTGCGACCGAAAGCAAAATGATCCGGGAAACAAGGGTTTTTCCGCAGCCTGTTTAACCCCTGAGGGACGACTATCCGGATACGGCGGCCATTTATGAAACACACTCTAGTCCGGGGAAACTAAGTCGATTTATTAACTGTTATAAGTCGATTTAGTAAGTATGCTAAGTCGATTTAGTTGCGTAGCCTTCCGAAGGTTGCCCAGACTCTATTACGGCGAGGTGCATGGCTCCGCAAACAGGCCGGATACGTTTGAGCCGACCTGACCAGTCTCGATATTGCCTCGATTTCCGTTGACGCTGGATGATCCGCGTCGATTTCGCAAAGCCAGGACGCACCCTGTTCCGTGGGCTTACAGCCTGGGAGGCGGAACGCGGGAAAAAGTGAGCGGCAGATGCATGTCAGCAAAGAGGGCGAACCAATCAGAGCTGCGCCGGCAGCAGGTTTCTGTATTGCGGGGCCCAGTCAGCCGGCGAGACGGCCTGGCCGGGATGGAGGCGGTCCTTCGTCGCGGGCAGGGCCTTTGGCGGCGATCTCTTCGGTCATGTGCAGGTCATCCAGCGTCCGGGCAATATCGGTTTGCGACAGTTTGTTGCGGATTTCGTCGCCCCAGGGATCGGCCATCGCAACGATTTTTGCGCAAAAAACCTCGTCCTGTTCCTTCGGAGCCCACCGGGGATCAGTTGCATTCGCGACGGACGTGGTTTCAGCCATGCCGGTGCCAGTTGGGACCATTGCGGTCTCTGGCAGGCTGTCGAGGAGGATGTCCGTCGAGCCCTGGATCGCCTCGGGAGATGGAGGCTGATCCGGGACAGAAGCGGAAATGGGATCAGGATCGAAGTTGAAGGGGGCGCGCCTGCGAGAGGAGGTCTCGACCGGATAAGCATCGACCGGCGCTTCTCGTGAGCCGGACGCGAAAGGCGCGTCGGGGGTGATCAGGCGATAGGGAGTGCGGGTGGTCTCTTCGGACAGATCGAGTGGGTCATCGAACTCGGAAGAGGAGTGATAGCGGGCGAAGGCGAGTCCCAAATAGAGTAGGCCGCAGAGGAAGCCGATGAGGACCGGCGGCCACCAGGCCACCTGCGCGGGGAGCCTGGCCATGCGCTCCAGACGGAGCGGATTCAAGGCGGCTGTGGGAGCGGGTGGTGGTGGCGCAGAGGTCACCGGGGCTGGTTGCGGCTGCGGAGCCGGAGGCGCAGTCTGCTGTGACGGGGGATGGGCAGAAGCAGAATCGAGGACCTCTGCGCGCTCAGCGGCTTGGTGCTGCTGTTCAACGACGCCAATGATGTATGTGATTTGCTCACGCTCGTGGCGGAGCTGCGCTTCTGAGGTTCCGGCGATGTTCATGCCCGCGGCAGACGGCCAGAAAAGTGCGAGCGCGTGCTGAATTGCAGCCACGCGGGCTTGGCCGCCAGAAGCAGAGTCTGAACGGGCGAATTCGCTGCGCAGACTACCGAGCCTTTGCTGGGCCGCGCGGACCTGGGACTCGAGGTACCTTTGGCGATCGTGATCAGACCGCAACGACGATTCCGAGCCGGCTCGGTGCTCTGCAGCGGAAAGCTGAGCCAGCAATTCTCCCAGGGAGGCGGCCAGTGATGGTTCGGCAACAGGGGCATGTTGTGGGGCGGCGGTTGATGCGGGCGCCGTTGCGGGGTCGGGCGCTGGTGTGGGTTGGGCGTGCACGGCCAGAGGAGGACCGCTGGTCGTCGAGGGTGCACCATCGGCGAGAACTTTGGCGACCGCATTGGCCGTGGCGGCGGCTTGGGCGGGATCGGCGTCGCGATAGCGTACCCAGAGGAGCCCCGGGGTCGGCTGGGTCAGCGCGACGCGGGCGCGGAACTGGCCAATGGCGATGGCGTTGGAGGACGCAGCGAGGTCGGTCTCGGCAACGAGTTTGGCGACGACAGAGTCGCTGAGAATGGACTCGCCGAGGACGACAGCCGGATCGGGGGCGCGCGTGATGCCTGGGTCCAGTTGCTCTGCCACAGCGGAGTCGAAAGAAAGCGAAGCGTCGAAGGCCCGCTGCGCCTCCCGGTAGCGAAGAAAGCCGTAGAGGCCAGATGCGGTGGCGACAGCGACAACCACGGCTATGAGCTTATGGCCCAGCGGAACGGAAGAACCCACAAAATCCTCGATCCCGATCAGAGATCCAAGGCAAGTCATCTAGCAATTTGGTGCATGCTCCTGAGGCGGCGGCGTGAGCCTTATCCTGCGATCGACCTCACGGCAAAATCCCTCAATCTTCCGGTGTCAGGTTTGTGCAACCTCGAGCCTCGGGGGAGGATCTCCTCATTGTCCGGAGAAGATTCCTGAATCTTCTACCAATATATCGTGACGTGCAGGATTTCGTTATCTCGTGTCCTGTCCCTGAAGTTCAAGCCATAACTAAAGCTGTGATCCTGAGCGGAGTTTGCCGCGCTTTGCGGCAAACGGAGTCGAAGGATCTGCGGTTGCTCCTTGTGAAGGATGCTACGAACTTCTGGGACTCCACACTATGCAGAATTGCGCGTTACCGACGATAGCGATCGTTCGATCGACCCCGGAGCAATGGGCTGACTCCAGCCGGGACGCCCTGTAGTGCCTTGTGGCCGGCCTGAAGCGGCATCTAAATGGTTTAAGATTAGGCAGGCGAGGGCTGAAGACAATTTGCCGCAAATCGGTAGCACAATCGGTAGGATTCGTACCCTTTGTTGCGCAAATCGGCGGTTTGCCCGCTGCAGCAGCCCCCGTGCGATAGACCGTTTGGAATGTGCGTAGAGTTGGAGAGTTTTCCCCGCCAACTTACAGCGGCGTCTCCGCGGCGCCCTGCGTTCTTTGCCAATGAACTCGATTCCCCCCACTTCCAATCCAGGAGGTCTTGTCATGAATTTCCCTCGCAACTTTGCTTTCCTTTGCGCACTCGCGCTCGCTTCAATGCTTACTTCGGCCGGGTGCAAGTCGGGCAATCAGCAAGCCAGTAACGCGCAGCCGGGCGCGGTAAACGGGCAATCGTCGCAGACCGCACAGCCCGCAACCGGATCTTCAGCATCTTCTTCGGCGCCCGCGCCACCTCCCGCTTCAGCGCCAGGTTCTGCGCCAGCCAGTGCACCCGCGCCGCAGACGCCACCGCCGCCAACCATCGTCGAGCTGCCTTCCGGAACGCGGCTCCACGTTCGGCTTGACCAGGACCTGGGTTCGAAAATCAGCCAACCCGGCGACTCATTCACTGCTACCGTCGCCGACGCTGTAATGGTCAACGGACAGACTGTCATTCCCAGGGGCGCTCGCGCCGATGGCACAGTGGTCGATGCCAAAGCGCTGGGCCACTTCAAAGGCGGTGCGCTTCTTGAGGTTCGCCTTGACCGCGTGCACACCAATTGGGGCAGCTATCCGGTCGCGACCAGCACCATCGACCAGGTGGAAAAGGGTAAAGGCAAACGCACAGCGCTTTTCGCCGGAGGCGGCGGAGCATTTGGCGCCCTGGTTGGCGGACTCGCGGGCGGCGGCAAAGGCGCGCTGATCGGCGCACTCGCCGGAGGTGGCGCGGGTACGGCAGGCAGCGCGTTCACCGGCAACAGACAGATATTTCTACCGGCCGAAACGCTCCTGACTTTTCATCTTGAGCACTCTGTGCACATCACCGAGCAGAAGTGAACTTACTCAGCCGTTCTTTCCCCCCGACTTCAACAACCTATTCTTCTGCTGCTCTGCCCGGAGAATGGGGCACTACACCCCGGTCGTCGACTTGCTCGTTCGGAAAGGAACTGAATGAAGCCCGCATTCGTTGCCGTCCTCTGTGCTGCGTTCGCATCCGTCGCCGTGGCACAGTCTGCCGTCCCCAATCCGCTTACCACTTCACGCGTCTTTGCCTACGGCCAGACGCCCTCCAAAACCGCGCCCAACGGTGCCGTGGGGCGAAATTTCTTCACCGGCACCTTGGCCACCGGCGAAGCAGTCGCTGCGCACGAAACCATGCAGCCCACTGGAACGATTCCCAATCCCGCGCATCGCATCCAGCACTCCGAACTCATCGTCGTTCGGGAGGGAACCCTGGAATTTCGTCACGATGGCAAATCCGAGCGCGCCGGGCCAGGCAGCATAATTTATGTAGCGTACGGCACCTTGCATTCTGTGAAGAACATAGGCAACGGTCCCGCGGAGTACGTCGTGATCCAGATCGGTGGAGATACGAAGAAATAGCAATTCCCCATTCCTATCAGACAAAACGGAGTGACTCACATCCATGAAACAGCAACCCCTCATTCTGGTGCTGACAGATGTTTCCGATCCTCAGTCCGACCCGCAACTGCGGATGCTGGCCAATTTGCCGCACATTGTTGCCAACTCTCGTGAAGCATTGAGCGGATCGGCAGCCGATGCCGAAGTGATCTTTCAATGGGCGGGATCGCCCGCTCTGCTCAAAGCGGCATTTTTGGGCTGCCGCAACGTCCGCTGGGTTCACTCGCGCTCTGCCGGCCTCGATCGGATTCTGTTTCCTGAACTTGTTCAGAGTTCAGTTCCCTTGACCAACGGAAGTGGCGTCTTCTCTCTCGCGCTTGGCGAGTTTGCCCTCGCCGCAATCCTGTACTTTGCCAAGGATTTTCGACGCATGCTCCGTAACCAGGAGGCCGGCCGGTGGGAGCAGTTTGACGTCGAGGAGATTGCCGGCCAGACCGTCGGAATCGTGGGCTACGGCGACATCGGCCTGGCCGTCGCCAGCCGCGTTCATGCCATGGGCATGCGTGTCCTGGCTCTCAAGCGGCATGCTCCCGCGTCGCCGGATCCTCTTATCGCGCAATATTTTGCGCCGCATGAACTGCTGCCCATGCTTGCCGAATGCGATTTTGTTGTGGTTGCTGCGCCGCTCACGCCTGAAACCCGTCACATGATCGGCGACGCCGCGCTCGCGGCGATGAAGCCCAATGCCGTGGTCATCAACATCGGTCGCGGTCCTGTCGTCGACCAGGCCGCGCTGGTTCGCGCGCTCACCGAAAAAAGAATCAAAGGCGCCGGCCTCGATGTCTTTGAAACGGAACCTATCCCGGCCGGTGATCCCATTTATCGGCTGGAGAATGTGCTGGTCTCGCCGCATTGCGCCGACCACACAAAGGATTGGCTCAACCAGGCGATGCGCTTCTTCATCGAGCAATATGATCGCTTCAGCGCCGGACAACCACTGGCCAATGTTGTCGAAAAGCAACTGGGCTACTAGTGTGGTGGGTCGGAAGTTCGCATCAAAATCGAATTGTCATCCTGAGCGAGTTTGGTGCATTCTTGCACCAAAACGAGCCGAAGGATCTGCATTTGGGGCGCCAATCTTCGCAGCGAACTTTAGATTCACCACACTAAACGTGCAGATGCCATGTTCGCGGCGGCTCTACGCCCCGCGGACATTTCCGCGCCCATGAATTTTGACCATGTACATCCGCGCATCGGCGGTTCCGATAATGCCGTGTACCGCCATGCCGTCGTCAGGAGCAGAGGCGAGGCCTGCACTTGCGCTTACTTTCAGCTTCAACCCGTTCTTCATTTGAAAAGGCGCTTTCATCAGCGAGCGGTTAAGCGCTGTTGCTAAGTCCAACGCCGATTTGGCATTCGTCTCCGGCATCAGAATCGCAAACTCATCGCCGCCGTAACGAAAGCAGACATCCTGCTTGCGGCTCAGCTCCTGGAGCCGGCGTCCGGTTTGGGCCAGTAACTCGCTGCCGATGAGATGTCCGTGTTCATCGTTCACCAGTTTGAAGTGGTCCAGGTCGAGAAAGGCCAGGCTTAGCGGAAGTTTCTGCTTCTTCGAACGCTTCAGTTCCCGGCCCAGCACGTCATACAAATGACGCACGTTATAGAGCCCGGTCGTGTCGTCGGTGATGGTGAGCTGGTGAATCCGAGCCACGTCGCGCGCGTTCTCAATTGCGATGGCCGCGTGATCGGCCAGAATGTGCAGGAAGGCGATCGAATAGTCCGACATCTCCGCTCGCGGGTTGAAGATCTCGATCACTCCCTGCGTGCCTTTGCGCCCGCGCAACGGCAAGGCAATCACGGAACGAACCACTCGGGAGCCGGCCTCGGTGGACCGCTTTACCCGTGGATCGTCCAACGCCTCGGGCACGATCAGCGTCTCGCCATGTTGCACCACCCAGCCCGCAACTCCCTCGCCAACCTTCACGCGCAAACCGCGAAAAGTCTCCTGTTCGTCGCCGGCTGTGATCGCGTAGTAAAGATCCTGACTGGTTTCGTCCAGCATAAGCAGCGCCCACAGCTCCGCCTCCACCATCCGCTCCATGTGCTCCAGGATGGTGCGCAAAATTGTGTCCAGATCGAAGCTTGAAGTGAGCGATCGCGCCAGTTGATGGAAAACAAGCAGATCGGCGAGCGGGATGCGCTCTTCCGTCACTTTAGACATGTCCGGGACCTACCGGGGGGAGTCCTCTCTACATTCTGTCATAGTCGTTCGCCCATGCACCCAGCGCATCAGGATTCGGGCCGCCACCGGATTGCTCCGGCGCCCCGCGGCACAACTCGTCAACCGCCGATGTGCACCATCGATCGCGACGGCTTCATGAACCCCGGCTCGCCAATATGATGCCGAGCCTCTTTCTCGCTTATCGTGCGCACTACGTAGGCACGCATGTCCTCATCGCTCGCCCCGGCGCGCATGCGCCCATACAGATCGTGCTCCACCTGCGAAAATAGGCAGGTGCGAATCTTGCCGTCTGAGGTGAGCCGCACCCGGCTGCATGCCCCGCAAAAGGCCTGGCTAACAGGGGCGATGATGCCGATTTCGCCTAGCCCGTCGGCGAACGTATATCGCCGCGCCGTTTCGCCGGCTTCTCGCGGCGGCAGTTCAACAAGGGGCAGCACCCGGCCAATGCGCTCCACGATCTCCTTGAGCGTCACAACGATCTCAGGCGTCCAGAGCCGGCCCTCCTCGAGCGGCATGAATTCGATAAACCGCACCACGACGTTTTCCTCGCGCGCAAACTGCGCGAAAGCTTCGATTTGATCGTCGTTAAACCCGCGCAGCAGCACGCAGTTGATCTTCACCGGCGTCAGCCCGGCTTCGCGTGCTGCGCGAATGCTGGCCAGGACCTTGGGGAAGCTTCCCTCGATCCGCGTGATCCGCTCAAAGGTGCCCGCGTCCACGGCATCCATGCTCACCGTCACGCGATTCAGCCCAGCGGCTTTCAGCGGCGCCGCGAGCGATTCCAAAAGATGCCCGTTGGTGGTGAGCGCCAAGTCCAGAGGCTCCCCTTGGAGCGTTCGGAGCTTGGCCAGTTCCTGAACAAGTTCCACCACACCGCGGCGCAACAGCGGCTCTCCGCCCGTAAGTCTGACCTTGGTGATGCCGAGGCCCACAAAGATCCGAATCAGCCGCAGATATTCGTCGATGCCGAGTTCCGGGTACTGCGCTCCAGCCTCGCCGGTACGGCAATACACGCATTTGTAATTGCAGCGGTCGGTGATGGACACGCGCAGGTCGTGAATCACCCGTCCGTGGCTGTCTGTAAGCGGCGGGTCCGGGACGAGCGCGGCAAGGTCGGTAAGGGAAGCTGCGGTCATCTGCAATCTCAAGCCTATACTTTTTCCCTCGCTCCTTGAAGCCCCCGCCTGGGAAAGCTGCCCGTAAACATCTGGTTCGGCTGAAGCTATAGGATGAGGAAGCGGGCTTTTTCTGGAGCTGCCTGCAGAAATCGGTCTTGAAAGACCACATCGAAACAGCTTGCTGAACAACTCATTTGGACGGGTGGGCTTTGTATCAGGGCACGAGTTTATTCGTGCCGAAAACGTCGCAAAATGAAGGTGGGCTTTAGCCCTGAGGAACAATTCACAATTCCCTCGAGCCATTGATGCACCCAGCCGGCCCGCAGCTTTTTTCGATTTGCGAAGGGAGCGAGAAGAATGCCCGCAACGGGAGCCAAGCCGGCGGGTGCGGTAGACGAGGCGTCTGCGGCCGAAGCCGTGCGGCAGATGTTTGACTCGATCGCGCCGCGCTACGACCTGCTGAACCATGTGCTGTCGGCCAACGTCGATCGCTTTTGGTGGCGAAAGGCCGCGCGAAGGTTTCAGCAGGTGCTGGCACGTCCCGAGGCTGCGATTCTCGACATCTGCTGCGGTACCGGCGATTTAACCATGGCCCTCCTCAAGCTTCGGCCTCGCGGATCACGTCCGATTCTCGCTGCCGACTTCGCCCGCGCCATGCTAAGCCGCGGAGCAGAGAAGTTTGGCCCGCCGGAGCTTCGCAAATCGCACTCGCCCCCCGGAGCTCCTTATGCCGTTGCTCTCGAAGCAGACGCCCTGCACCTGCCGCTTCATTCCGAGTCGATCGATTTAATTGTCACCGCATTCGGCTTCAGAAATCTGGCCAACTACGACGCAGGCCTGCGTGAGTTTCATCGAGTCTTGAAACCGGGCGGGCAGTTGGGAATTCTGGAGTTCAGTGAACCCGGCGGCTTGATCGGCAAAGCGTATGCCGTCTACTTTCGCAGCGTGTTGCCGGCCATCGGGCGCATGATCTGCGGAAAGGATGGTCCTTATAAGTACCTGCCGAGCTCTGTCGGCGATTTCCCTCCGCCCGCCCAGTTGCTCAGGATAATGCGGTCCGCCAGCTTCATCGACTGTTCGTGGCATCCGTATACGTTTGGCATCGCCGGGTTGTACACCGCCGTGCGGCCCCCGGTAGTCTAAAGAAGCAATATGACCTCAGCAGTTTCCAGTTCGCAAACGGCGGAACCCTTGGCGCCGCATCTCGCCGCCGGCTCCGCGGAAAAACGGCGCGTGGCCTGGCGCTCGATGATGGCCGCCGGTGCGATGACGCTGTTGAAGCTGGGCGCAGGCATGATGTCCGGGTCGCTGGGAGTTCTATCGGATGCTGCACACTCGGGCCTTGATCTGGTGGGCGCAGCGTTCACTTACTTCTCAGTGCACGTGAGCGACAAGCCGGCAGATGAGGATCATACTTACGGTCACGGCAAAATCGAGAATCTCTCCGCTTTCGCCGAAGCCGGCCTGATGGCGATCTCCTGCGCGTGGATCGTCTGGGAAGCTCTCCAGCGGATCTTCTATCGCTCCGTGGAGCTGCACCATTCGCTGTGGCCGGTCGTGGTGCTGATCGCCTCAATCGGCGTCGATTTCTGGCGTTCGAGGCAACTCCGTGCCGTCGCTGCAAGTACCGGCTCACCGGCCTTGGCCACCGATGCCTTCCACTTTGCTTCAGATATCTGGGCATCGCTTGCCGTGCTGGCCGGATTGGGAGCCACCTGGGCGGGGTCACATTTCGGAATCCGCGCCCTGCATTATGCCGACCCATGCGCGGCCATTCTCGTTTCGCTCATGATCCTTCGCATGACCGTTCGTGTGGGCCATGAGGCCGTGGACGTACTGATGGACGAAATTCCTGCCGAGACCCGGCGCAAGCTGGTGCGCGAGGTAGAACGAGTGGAAGGCGTGTTGGCCGTTGAACAGGCGCGAGTGCGCCGCGCCGGCGCAGGCTATTTCGCCGACCTTACGCTCGCTCTGCCTCGCCGCTTCACCTTTGAGCACTCCGGCGAACTGGTGCAGGCGGCTACCGCTGCGGTGCATCGAACCTTGCCCAGGGCAGACGTGGTCATCCACACTATCCCGCGTGAGACCCAGGCCGAAAGCATCTTCGACCGCGTGCGTGCTGTAGCCGCGCGCAACAATGTCTCGGTGCATGAGCTTAGCATTCAATCGCACCATGGGCGCCTGCGCGTTGAACTCCACGTCGAGCTCGAAGAGAATCGCCCGCTGCGCGAAGCACATAGCTTCGTGACCGGCCTTGAAGCGGAGATCCGGCGCAGCGTTCCGGAAATCGACTCGGTCCTCACGCATATCGAAAGCGAGCCGGCTACCATCGAGCAGCCGGAGGAGGAAACGGAGGAGGACCGCCGCATCGAGCGGGCGCTGCGATTGGCGGCCGCCGGGCTTCCGGAAATTGTAGACGTGCATGACATCGCCGTCGGCCGCACGCGCGACCACATCTCCGTCTCCTGCCACTGCACTCTGCCCGACGAGCTGCCCATGCACCGCGTTCACGAGGTGATTACGGCTCTCGAAGATCGATTCAAGCTGGAGTGCCCTGAAGTGTTTCGCGTGACCGTTCATCCGGAGCCGGTGACCGATAATACCCGATAGTGAAGAACCTTGTGATTCGCTGGCAACCCGGTACCAGGAGCACGCACCCCATTGCGCGTTTCTTTCGCATTGCCTTGCTGCTCATGCTGCTGGTGGCAGTCGCGCTCACCGCCGCCATCATCACCATGCACTTTGCCATCCACGGCGCAGAGGTGCAGGTGCCGGCGCTCAAAAGTATGACAGTTGCCGACGCCCACAGCATGACCGCGGGCCTTGGCCTGAACTTGACCGTGGACAACCGCTACTACTCAGGCGATGTGGCCGCAGGACATATCCTGTCGCAGTCACCTATGCCGGGAACAGTCGTCCGCCGTGAGTTTACGGTGCGCGTTTCCGAGAGTCTTGGACCGCAAAAAGTCGACGTTCCAGACACCGTCGGTGACGATGAACGCGCAGCCGAGCTGGATCTGCGCCGCGCCGGCCTCGAGGTCGGCGATATTGCGCAACTGCCTTACGCGGGGGTCGCGGCGGGAACTGTCCTGGCTCAGGACCCGCCTGCGCACGCGATGGGCATCGAACAGCCCAGCGTCAACCTCTTGATAGCCGCTTCCGACGATGTAGTACCCGACGGATACGTCATGCCCGACCTCACCGGCTGGCCCGTGGCGAGCGCGCAGATGGCACTCGCCAAAGTCGGCATCAAAACGGCGACGCCCAGTTTCGTCGATGTTCCGGTGGCGCCTATCGGTAACGGCGATACTCCGCCCAAAATCCCGATCAGGCCAGGCTCGGTGTTGACGCAATCGCCTGCTGCCGGTACGCGCGTCGACCAGGACACGACTGTAAAGCTCACCGTTGCCAGATAATTCAACTTGGGAGACAACTTTCGATGGGACTCAAAGAGGATTTGGAAAAGATTGCACTTGAAGAGCGCGAACTGCGCTTGCCGCGCCTTGACGCCCAGGTTGCCTGGGATCTCGGTTCTCGGATTCGATCCATGGCACTCGAACGCGGACTGACGCTGGTGATTGATGTGCGCCGATTCGGGCAGCCGCTGTTCTATGCCGCACTTGACGGCACCACGCCCGACAACGTCGAATGGGTGCGGCGCAAGACCAACGTGGTCGCGCGCTTCCATCGCAGCTCGTACGCCGTCGGCATCACCCAAAAATCGAATGGCACCTCGCTGCACGAACGCTATGGCCTTCCCGTCGCCGATTATGCAGCCGACGGCGGTTCATTCCCGCTGATTGTGGAAGGCGCGGGGATTGTCGGCACCGTGACTGTCTCCGGCCTGCCGCAACGCGCCGATCACGAGCTTGTGGTCGAGGCGTTGTGCGCCATGCTCGGCCGCGACTACGTTGAAATGCGCCTCGCACCGGAGCCCTCGTAAATGGCAAGAGTTTGTGGGAAAGGCCTTGTCATCCTGAGTAAGGTTGGGAGCACTTATTTGCTCCCAACCGACTCGAAGGATCTGCGTTGCCGCTTCCGCCAACTCAGATCTATCCTTCCGGGTGCCCCACCCTCGCCGCGCCTTTGTTTTTGCGGCTAGGGTGGGAGCAAGGAAGGTCCCGTTCGTCACCTTTACGCCAAAAGCGCTCTAGTCGGTTCTCTCGATCAGCGCTACAAAAAAGCCGTCGGTCTGGAACACGCCCGGCAGCAACCGCAGCGCGCCGTCAGGCGTCACGCATTTCTGCAATCGATCTGAACCGCCGGCAGCCAAAATCCCGCGATCCAGCAACGCAGCAATCCACGCCGCCACCGAAACTTGCCGCGCATTCGAGCTCTCGCCGAGCACCGCGGCCACCACCAGCTCGTTCTCCTCCGGCTCCAGAGAGCAGGTTGAATAGATCACGTATCCACCCGGCCGGACGGCACGCAACACAGTACGGAGAATTGCCTTCTCCCGCTCGGCGTGGCGGGCAAGATCCTCCAGCCCCAGGCGATGGCGAATCTCTGGATTGCGTCCCAGCGTGCCGGTTCCACTGCACGGCACATCGGCCAGCGCGACATCGAACTCCGATTCCTCCGGAATTTCTGCCGCATCCGCCAGCCGGCATTCGATGCGGCTCTTGAAGGACGCAACGCGCTCGCGCAGCTCCGCAAGGCGCCGTGGATTCGATTCGCAAGCCACGATCCGTGCTTCTGGATTGCGTTCGGCGAAAATGAGCGTCTTGCCGCCCGGCGCAGCGCAGGCATCCAGAATCCTTTTCTCCCGAGACATGTTTCCGGAGCCCGCGCACGCGGCCAGCTCGCCGATCAACTGCGATCCTTCGTCTTGCATGCGAAGACGGCCTTCGCGAAAGGCCGCCGTCGCCGCAACATCTCCAGAAATCACAACGCGTACAGCGGTCAGCAATCTTCCGGGCTCAAAGCCAGCGCCCTCCCGCACAAGTTCAGCCTCCACCTCGGCACTTCCAATGCGCACCGTCAGCGGCGGCTGGCTCTGCCCGTGGCGGCAAATTGCCCTCGCACCTTCAAGACCATAGAAATTCGTCCAGCGCTCGACCATCCATGCCGGATGCGCCTGAGTCATCGCAAGTTCAATCGGAGAATCGTCTGAAGCGGCCAAGGGTGTTGCATCGCCGCGGGCAATTGCGCGCAGCACCGCATTCACCATTCCGGCCGAGAAGCGATGCCCCGACTGCTTCGTCAGTTCCACACTCTCGTCAATCGCGGCATGCGCGGGAATGCGCTCAAGAAAACGAAGCTGAAATGCGCCGAGGCGCAAAGCGATCAGCACTTCAGCATCGAGTCTGGCGTTCGGTCTCTTGAGCAGGCGCTTGATTTCGATGTCAAGCCGAATTTGCCAGCGGAGCACGCCAAGCACCAGGGTGGTGGTCAGGTTGCGATCCGCAACCGATAGCTTGTCGACGGCGCTCTTTCGCAGCAGTTCGTCGGAATGAGCTTTTCCGCGCTCGACCGCCATGAGAATCTCGAAGGCGGCCAGGCGCGAAGGGGAGATCGCGGACATGGCGTTCAACCGAGTCGCGCATCCGGCGCAAGCAGATTCCCGCGCAGGAACTCGGCTGCATCCAGGCGCTTTTTGCCTTCGAGCTGAACCTCGAGAAACTCCAGCCAGGTATTGTCGGCGCAGGCGGCCAGCATGCGTCCATCTTCGTCCAGAACCCACCCCGCTTTGGCGACGCCCAGTCCTGCGGCGTAGCTCGAACTGCAAATCGCCATGCGATGAACGATTAGCTTTTTTCCGTTGAGCACTGTGAATGCGCCGGGCCACGGCTGAAATCCGCGCCAGCGATTGTAAAGCTCGTGCGCGGTGCGGGCAGCAAAATCCATTCGGCCGTCTTCACGGTCGAGCAGCGGCGCAAACGTCACGCCCTCCTCGCCCTGCGGCTGCGGACGGATCGCTCCAGCGGCGAGGCCGGCGAGACTCTCCACAACCATCGGCGCGCCGGCTTCGGCCATCACAGGAAAAAGCTCCGCGGCAGTCTGGTCAGGCCCGATCTCAATGGTCTTCTGAAGAAGAATCGGCCCTGTGTCGAGGCCCTCCTCCAGCAGCATCGTCGTGTTGCCGGTAAAGGCATCGCCCATTGCGACGGCCCACTGGATCGGTGCTGCGCCGCGGTACTTAGGTAGCAACGATGCGTGCAGATTGATGCAGCCGAGATGCGGCAGTGCCAGCATCCACGGCGGGATGATGCGCCCGTAGGCGACCACGACGATGGCGTCCGGCGCAATGGCCTCAAGCTGCGCGCGAAATTCCGCGTTGCTGCGAATCTTTTCCGGTTGTGTGACAGCCAACCCGGCGGCCAGCGCGGTTTGCTTCACCGGCGGCGCCTTGAGAAGCTGCTCGCGGCCCGTGGGCCGGTCGGGCTGCGAAACCACAAGCGCCACTTCATGTCCAGCCTTGAGCAGGGCCTCGAGTGCCGGCACGCCAAACTGCGGCGTCCCACAGAAAACGAGCTTGAGGCGGGTGGCCGCGTTTGTCATGTTGTTTTTACCAGGCGCCTTCGCTCTGCATCTTGCGAATCTTGCGCAGATTCAGGCTGCGCTTCAGCGGACTCATCCGGAAGATGAACAGAATGCCGTCGAGGTGGTCGATTTCGTGCTGAAACGCGCGCGAAAGCAATTCTTCGCCGTCCATCTCAAACCATTTGCCGTTCTCATCCTGCGCGCGAATGCGGACCTTGGCCGCACGCACCACCTTCTCGCGAATATCGGGAAAGCTCAAGCAGCCCTCCTCTTGGTATTGCCTTCCCTCGCTGAAGGTGATCTCCGGATTGATCAGCACCAGCCTCTGTGCCGGATCTTTGCCCTGGCTCAGGTCGATGACGGTGAGCCGTTTCGAAATACCCACCTGTGGCGCAGCTAGTCCGATGCCCTGTGAAGCATAGGTGGTCTCAAACATGTCCGCCACCAGCTTGCGCAGCTCGTCGTCGAACTCCGTCACCGGTTCGCCGGGCTGCTGCAACACCGGCTCCGGATACTTCACAATCGTCAAAATCATCGCTTTCGCTAAAAGCTCCGTAATTGTTCGATGTATCCCGCAAAATTCCGTTTCAGTTCCACCAGCGAGTCGCCGCCGAACTTCTCGTGCACCATGTTGGCGATAACCAGCGCAACCATCGCTTCCGCAGCCACTCCGGCGGCCGGAACGACGCAAATATCGCTGCGTTCATAACTTGCGCTGGTGGACTCGCGTGTATCGAAGCGCACCGACTCCAGCGGCTGGCGCAGCGTCGAGATGGGCTTAAGGTAGCCGCGAACCACAATGTCCTCGCCGTTGGAGACGCCGCCCTCGATGCCGCCGGCATTGTTGTGCGGGCGTGTGAAGCGCGTCGGCCTGCCGGGTGGATTCTCAGCGGCATAGTGGATCGGGTCGTGCACGCGCGAACCGAATGTGGCGGCAGCCGCAACCCCGCGGCCAATCTCAACCGCTTTCACGGCTTGCAGGCTCATCACCGCCCAGGCGAGCTGGCCGTCAAGCCGCTCGTCCCAATTCGCATAAGTGCCGAGTCCCGCGGGCGCGCCGTGTACCACCACTTCAAAGATGCCATTTACCGTGTCGCCGGCCTTCGATGCCGCGTCCACTTCCGCCGTCATCTGCGTCTCGGTGGTGTCATCCACGCAGGCCAGCACGACTTCATCCTTTCCCGCAAGTGCGGCAATCTCCTCCCACGCTGCATCGCGGTCCAGCTCGATGCTTCCCACGCGGATCACGTGGCTCGCCACTTCAATGCCCAGGCTGCGCAGCATGAGCTTGGCAAACGCCCCGGCGGCAACGCGCGCCGCTGACTCGCGCGCCGAGGCGCGTTCCAGCACGTATCGAGCGTCGGTGAAGTTGTATTTCAGCGCTCCTGCAAGGTCGGCATGACCGGGCCGCGGCGATGCCACTGCGCGATGTTTGGCAAGGTCGCCCGTTTCGACCGGCAGCTTCTCCTGCCAGTTTTTCCAATCCCGGTTGATGAGTTGGATCGCAATTGGCGATCCAATGGTTTTGCCGTGGCGCACGCCGGAAAGAATATGTGCCTGGTCGGTCTCGATCTTCATGCGTCCGCCGCGCCCATATCCCTGTTGCCGCCGCCACAACTCGCGGTTAACGTAATCGAGATCGGCAGGCACGCCGGCGGGCAACCCTGAGACAAGCGCGATCAATGCCTCACCGTGCGACTCGCCTGCTGTGGAGAAGCGGATCATATAGATTCCATTGTAAATGTGAGCGGCGCAGGAGGAACGGCGACTCGCTGACGATTTCGATCGGCCGCCTTCTCGTGCTTCGCGAGACCAATTTCGTCGAATCGAACCGGTTCCCGCAGCCATCTTCGGCAGCCGCCATCGGCTTCAGCATTCAGCCTGAGATTCGCTTCAAATCGAGCGCACAGCAGGCATCCAACCATCGTTTCAGGAATTCTCTCAACTCCTGCGGCGGTCGCAGCCACACGCTCGCGGCAGTACCGCGGCATTTGCGCTTGACCAGCACGCCAAGGCCGTGCCCCTTGATGGCCTGGAATGCCGCTTCATCGGTGATATCGTCGCCCAAATATGCGGCGGGATGCTTCCTGCCGTCTTTCGCCTCACCAAGCAGCAGCTTGACGACCTGCCCTTTGTTGCGACCCGCGCGCAATTCAAGGCCGGCTTCGAACTTGAGCAGTGCCAGGCCGTCCATTTTCGCCAACGGCTCAAACAGTTCGCGCGTCCGCTTTTCAATCGATTTCGCCTTTTGTGGAGAGACTCCTCGCCAGTGCATCACGATCGCGTTGGGTTTTTCCTCGATGAGCCCGCCTCCGCTGTCACTGCGAAGCTGTGCGCAGATCGCGTCCAGTTTGGCGCGGACCTTCGAGTCGGGCTGCTCGACCTCGCGCCGGCCGTCAGGGCGCAGGCGCTCGGAACCGTGCAGGCCCCAGATCTCCGGAGCCGGCTCCAGCGCCAGCAAGGGCAGAATCTCCTCAGCCGGCCGGCCGCTTACGACCACCATGCGAGTTCTGCCCTGATTCTGGATTCCGGCCAGCAGCTCCCGAACTCCAGCCCATGGCCGCGCTCTGAAACGGTCGACGCGAAACGGCGCCAGCGTTCCGTCGTAGTCCAGCAGAAGCAACGGCCTCGCGTTCCTCGCAAAGGCGCGGAAAAAATCGTCTAACTTCGCCGTGGCCGCGCTGTCCAATTGATTCTCGCTTCTGCAATTTTTCTGAATAGAAGTAATTCGGCCGCGGGTTCGGCGTGTGCCCAGCTGGAATCGGCCTCGGCCGATTCTCGACTACATCCGATTTCCAGGCTCTCTCATGCCAGTTTTTCTGCCGGCACCTTGGCCCGGCGAATGCTGGTTGGCGCAACGCGATTCACTTCCGCGCGCTGCTCAGGCTCGATCCGCAGCTCGCGCAAGTCGCCAAGGATCCGGGCCGCCCACATGTAGATGTTGTGCTCCATCACCTGTCGCCGCATCCTTTGCATCCGTTCGCGGCGTTCGTCCGGGTGCATCTCCAGCCCGGCGTGAATGGCTCCCGCCACACCGACGATGTCATACGGATTGACCAGCAAGGCATCGCGAAGTTCAACAGCGGCGCCCGTGAACCGGCTCAACACCAGCACTCCATCCTCGTCGTCACGTGCGGCCACAAACTCTTTGGCCACCAGGTTCATGCCGTCGTGCAGTGAAGTAACCAGGCAGATATCCGCGGCGCGATACCAGCGCCCCACCTCTTCGTGGTTGCATTGGCGCTCGATCAGAATGACGGGTCTCCATCGCGCGGTCTGAAACCGTGCATTGATCCGCTCCACCGTCGCGTCCACACGATAGCGAAGGTCGACATAGCTGGGAATGCGGGTACGGCTGGGGGCGGCAATCTGAACCATGGTCAGCCGTTCCTGATGCCAGGGATGTGTCTCGAGCAATTGCTCGAACGCGTCCAGCCGCTCGACGATTCCCTTCGTATAGTCCAGCCGGTCTACGCCCAACGCCAGGCATTCCGCTCGCACGCCGAACTCGCTCAATAGCTTGCTGCGCTCTGCAGTACGCTCTGCCGCCCGTTCCAGCGGCGGCGCCGGATCGCGGAATGTGCCGTCGAATGCCACGCTCACTGGATACGGCCGAACCGCGGTCACATGCCCTTTGCGCAGCACCGTCATGTGCTCTCGCACAGTCCGCGACTCCACCGCCCGATCCACGGTCGCCAGAAAGTTATTACAGTGCAGTGGTATGTGGAACCCGATCAGGTCCGCGCCCAGCAGTCCATCAAGCAATTCGGCCTGCCACGGGCAAATTCCAAACGCCTCCGGATTGGGCCAGGGAATATGCCAGAAGATTGCTACCCGTGCATCGGGCCGCGCTTTCTTCACCAGCTGCGGCAGCAAAGCGAGGTGATAGTCCTGCACAAAGACGACGGGCTCCGCGCTGTCTTCCATCTCTTCCAGCACCGCATCCGCAAACCTCTGGTTTACGCGCTGATAGCACTCCCAGTCCGCCGCCCGGAAAATAGGGCGGGTATGCGCAATATGGCAAAGAGGCCAAAGACCTTCATTGGCAAAGCCGTCGTAGTATCGCGACTCTTCTTCTTCTGAAAGCCACACTCTTCGCAGCGTGTAACGCGGGTCGTCCGGCGGCACGCGGAGCCGGTCGAATTCGTCGACCGTTGTGGCATCCGCGTCGCCGTTGCCGCTGGCCACCCAAACGCCGTCGCATGCGCGAAGCACAGGCTCAAGTGCGGTCACCAGACCGCTCGGCGGCACCACGCATACGGTTTCCCGCCCTTGCCGAACGTGCATATACGGTTCGCGGTTCGATACCACGAAAATGCGGCTCGAACCAGCGCGGTTGCGGATGTGCACCGCTAACCGCTGGGCAGTCCACAGATTCTCTCCCGCCTCGCGCAAACGGGCCTCGGCTTCGGCGGCCGCGCGCGCCGCGCGCAGGCTTGCGGCCATGGTTTCCACCTCGCGAGCGAGCGGAGAAAAGACACCGAAATCCGGGGGATCCGTCCCCGGCGATTTTTCTGTTCGGCCCGTGCGCAGCCAATGCAATCGTTCCGCGACCCGGCTTATAGGACGGAGTAGGAACCAGCGCACCATCAAAAAAGTGACAATCACGATCAAAACCACCAGCGCGGCAACACGCAAGAAGCTTCGCCACCAAAGGCCGTCTGCTTCGCTGCGGATGTAACTTGCGTCGGTGATGACGGCCATGGCTCCTTCCAACTCGCTCCCGTCGTGGATCGGAAACGATTCTTCCAGCCACTGCCATTTGCCCGCATGTCCGAATGCATCCACCTCGATTCCGCGCTGCATTGACTTTGCCACCACGCCGCGAGCCAACGCCGCCGTAACTTCGGGCGGAGCGCTTGACGCAATCAAGTTTCCGTGTGCGTCGTAGATTGCCAGCCCAAGCGCACCCGTACCCGACTTAAGCAACTGCATAAGGCCGGGAAAAAGGGAGGGATCGTCCGCACTGAGTGCGCCTTGCACATCCGGCTGGATGCTGATCCCCATCCACTTCGTACGCCTTTGCAGGTCCTCGCGTAGAACATGCCGATGGGCCAGTACTTCAAAATAAGTGGAGGCAACCGACACCAGCATGACGCTCGCGATCAAAGCCACAATCAGCCGCAAGCGAAACAGGTGCATCGTTCCCTCCTGAATGAAGCATAAATAGTATTAGATGCGAGTTGCCACAAATTCATTGCATTTTGAATGTCTTTTGAGGGGACGCATCGCGCTTAGTCTCTGAAGAAAAAGCATTTGCGCCCGCCGTGCTGAGCCATGAAAGTCCCGCGCAAGCATTCGTCGCAATGCCGTCGCGTGCCGGGCGCACTGAAATCCCTTCTGCCTCGGTCAGGACATTTCGTGCTGTATGGTGCGACAATCCCACCCCTTTCGCCCCAAAGCGGAGTAAGCACCGCTGCCTTTCTTGCGCGCCTCCTCGATGCGCTATCCTGTCCTCTGAAGCGCCGCATGATCTCAAACCGCAAGGCCTGCATACCATGGTAATGAACCGGATCGATCGAGCCGCCAGACAAATCGTGCTCACGGTCCAGGATTATTCCCTGTTCGCGCTGCGCGCGTTCCTTAACCTCTTTCGCCCGCCTATCTATTGGACCGACTTTCTGACTCAATCCGACATCATTGGCGTCGGCTCACTGCCCATCGTCGTGCTATCGGGCTTCTTTACAGGCGGCGTACTTGCCCTTCAGTCGGCGGCCACTCTGGCGGAATTTGGCGCGACCTCGGTCACAGGGCAATTCGTCAGCCTCACCATGATCCGTGAACTCGGCGCAGTTCTCACCGGGATTATGGTTGCGGGCCGCAACGCGTCCTCGATGGCCAGCGAACTGGGCTCTATGGTCGTCACCGAACAGATTGACGCCATGCGTGCTCTCGGTGTCGACCCCATGCGAAAGCTGGTCACTCCGCGCATCTTTGCCAGTATCGCCATGCTCCTGCTCCTCACCATCATTGCCGACGCATTCGGCATCTTGGGCGGCGCCGCGGTCACGGTGGTTCTGAACCATCAAAATGGAACCCAGTACTTCCATATGGCGTACGAGCGCCTTCACTATCCGGACATCATCCAGGGACTGGTCAAGCCCCTTTTCTTTGGTTACATTCTCGGATCCACCGGCTGCTTCTATGGCATGAGGACCACGGGAGGCACCGAGGGCGTAGGCCGCTCCACCATCTCGGCGGTGGTCAACTCCTCTGTCCTCATCATCGCAATCGACTTCCTCATCACCCACGTGTTGCTTTTTTTCTTTTCAACATGAGCGACGCCGCCCTCGCATCCAATCCGTCGCCTCCCCCGCCGGAGAAAAGTTCTGTCGTCGCCTTGCACGACGTCTCCCTTTCCTTCGACGGCCCGCCCGTTCTTAGCGGCATCACCTTTTCCGTAGCGCCCGGTGAGACACGCGTGCTGCTCGGGCCCGCCGGGGTAGGCAAGAGCGTCCTCCTCAAGCTCATCATCGGGCTCATTCGTCCCCAAACCGGCAGCGTCATGCTCTTTGGTGAAGACATCTCTCGCATGCCTGAAGAGAAGCTGTTCCCTTTGCGCGCGCGCGCCGGAATCGTTTTCCAGGAAAGCGCACTCTTCGATTCGCTCTCTGTCCGCAATAACGTCGGTTACCAACTCATCCAGGAGGGGGTGCCCGACGAAGAAATCGATACCCGGGTTCACGAGTCGCTCAATTTCGTCGGTCTGGAAGAGACCTTCAGTCTCTTTCCTCCCAGCCTTTCCGGCGGTATGAGGCGGCGCGTGGCCATCGCTCGCGCCCTCATTCACGATCCCGAGCTCATCCTCTACGATTCGCCGACCGGTGGGCTGGATCCCGTCACCTCGACTACCATCATTGAGCTCATCGTCAAGCAGCGCGATGTCCACTCCACTCCTTCGCTGCTCGTCACCCATCGCCTGCAGGACGCCTTTACTCTTTGCAACCACCGCTTCGATCCCGAACGGGGTCGCATGGTGCCGCTTCCTGAAGGCCAGTTCAATTCCAACACCACCTTCCTCATGCTCGAGGAAGGCCGCCTGATCTTCAACGGGCCGCTCCATGATCTTGTCCATACCCAGAACCAGTTTGTTCGCGAGTTTCTCGAATAGGACGCCGATCCCCGCCGAAGGCATCTTCCGCTTCTTCCTCACTTCGGCGGCCTCGTGCAGATTCCCTCCATCGAGCGCAACGCCATGGGCGCGGCCAATGCCATTCACGCGTCCTGCCTGAGTCGCAATGAGTCCGGAGCTCACAAAGTCTCGCTCGATCAAGTCATACGCACCATGTACTTCACCGGCCTCGATACGCAATCGCCCTGCAAGGAATCCAGTCTCGCCGGACTGGCCTTGATCGTGATTGAGTCTTCAGCGAACTCCGGCGAAGAGCGCTGCGCGTCACGATCTCTTCAGCGATCCGGTCCACTCGAAGATCGTTCACGCATGATCGGTTCGCAAAAAAATCGGACCGCGTTCGAGCTTCTCACTCAAACTTCACTTCATCCTTCGATTCGTTCCCGGAACGGTGTTGATCTTTTTTTCACTCTTACGTCGTTTTTTTCTTGACATCGATGTTGCATGAATCTATACATTCTTCAACTGCAATTTAATTTGCAGAATCGATGCAACCCATCGAAAAGGGAGAATAGGCAAATGGCAACCAAGAAAGCAGCCAAGAAACCAGCGAAGAAGGCGGCCAAGAAGACCGCAAAAAAGACCGCGAAGAAAAAGTAGCGGATCGAACAACCCAAAAGGCAACACTCAAGGGGGACGCTTAAAAGCGTTCCCCTTGGTGTTTCTGCGGGAAGTTTTCTCGCCCCTCGTCGAGATCGTGCGCCGCAGTGCGAACTCGCTGAAACCCGCGCAGCAAGCGGTGATTCGCGATATTCCGCCAATCAGATGGATGACCAACGCCGTAAACTCAAAACGGGCAGAGTGTTTCCGAGGAAGGAACGACATGACGCGCCGCCGCTGGATTGCCGAACGTTGGGACCTCGCAACGGCCACCATTGCCGGTCCGCAGGCCGAGCATTTAGCTCGCGTCCTGCGCGCGCAGCCGGGCATGCAGGCCGACGTCGTCGCCGGCGGTCGCGTCTTTCATGCCGAGGTGGCTGCGGTCGTAGAGAGTGGCGAACTGAGCGAGGTTCGCTTCAACCTGGCCGCGGAACTCGTGGCCGACCCCGCGCTTCCCATTACTTTGGTGATGGCGATCTATAAATTCGATCGCATGGAGTGGATCATTGAAAAAGCAACCGAGCTGGGCGTGAGCGAAATCGCTCCCGTTGTCGCGCGCCGCACAGATAAGCATCTTGCGCTGGCGGCGGAGAAGCGCGCCGAGCGCTGGCGCCGCATCGCCCACGAAGCATCGCAACAGGCGCGCCGCTCCGATGTGCCCGCGATTCATCGTCCCGTTCCACTCACCGATCGCGTTGCAACGCCTTCCGTCGCGACCCGCATCGTGCTTGCCGAGCAGGAGCGCGCCACCACGCTTCGTGATGCGGTCGAGCAAGCCATCGCATCATCCCCGAACCAGATGCCTGCTTTCGAGATCGCAATCGGGCCTGAAGGTGGATGGGCTCCCGCTGAAGAAACCCTCTTCGAGACCAGTGGCTGGCGCGCCGTGTCATTAGGCCCGCGCATCGTGCGCGCTGAAACCGCTGCCATCGCAGCCCTGGCAGTCGTTGCCTCCTGCCTTGAGTGACCAAACTCGGAGCGACCGATCCCTGCGTCATCGATTTTGGAGTAAATGGTCGCGATCCAAATCCACAACAATCGGCGCTGCTGAACGTCTATTGTGGAAAAGACGGTCGAAATTGAATCTGCTTTGCGTTCCTTATAAGTGCGCGTAGTGCAGAAGCAATCCGGCGAGGGCAGCGCCCGCAAAATCACCGATGATCGGAATCGGAGCATAGCGCCAGTTCGATCCGCCCTTCCCGGGAATCGGCAACAGCGCATGAACGATGCGCGGTCCCAGATCGCGGGCCGGGTTGATCGCGTAACCTGTCGTGCTTCCCAGCGAAAGCCCGATACCCCAAACCAGGCTGCCGACCAGCCACGGTCCCATGCCCGCGGCCGGCCCGTTCATGGCCACGCCGTGCGAAAAGATCGAGCCCGCGACGACCACCAGAACCGCCGTCCCCACCATCTCGCTGAAGATGTTTGCCAGGGTGCTGTGCACTGCCGGCTTCGTGCAAAAGATGCTCAGCTTCGCCACCGGATCGGGTGTGAGCCGCCAATGCGGTGCATAGTGGAGCGCCATCAATGCCGCTCCGCACATTGCGCCCGCCAACTGCGCCGACCAGTAAATAAGCAACAGACCATAATTCCCGCTGCTTATCGCAGCCGCCAGCGTGAAAGCCGGGTTGATGTAAGCGCCCGGGCTTCCAAACGCTTGCGCCACCATCACGCCGCACAAAACTGCCAGCGCCCACCCGGTCGTGATCACCATCCAGCCCGCATCCGCCGCATACGTTTTGCGCAGCGTCACGCCGGCGCAGACTCCGTCGCCGAGCAGCACCAGAACCAGCGTGCCCATGAATTCCCCAAACCAGATAGAGTGCATCAAACCTTCCTTATCGGGGTTCGTGCGCGCATTCGAGCCTTCGAGAGCAAACAGCGCGCAACCCGGAACTCAGTTTCTCAGGGACCCAAGCATTCTCCACTGCCGGACCTGTATTCGCCAAGAGGGTAAGCCGCAAGGCACAATCCGGCAGAATCGTGGGCTCTCTTCCAAACGCCAGACCCTACAATGACGGCAGGAGGTTCCCGCTCGGGATGAATTCCCAAATGACGCAATGCATCTTCGTGGGGCTATCGACGATTGATGTCGTCTATCGCGTAGACGAATTCCCATCGGTGAATACAAAGGTCGCGGCCAAGAGTCAGAATGTATTCGTCGGAGGGCCTGCAACCAACGCGGCTGTCGCATTCTCGCGGCTCGGCGGCAAGGCGGCGCTCGTTACTACCGTGGGGCGCAATACTCTGGCCAACGTGATTCGCCAGGAACTCGAACGCTACACCGTTCAACTCGTCGATCTCAGCCCCGAATCTGAAGTTGAACCGGCCGTTTCGTCGGTTTCCGTCGACCGCAAAGGAAATCGCAATGTAATCTCGGCCAATGCGACGCGGATCGCAAGTCCTCCACCTCAAGTCGACCGGAACCTGGTGGACCAGGCGCGCGTCCTCCTCGTCGATGGCCACCACATGCAGGCATGCCAGACGTGGGCCGAGGCTGCCAAATCGCGCGGCAAACCGGTTGTGCTCGACGGCGGAAGCTGGAAGGACGGGACCAAGGAACTCCTCAAAAACGTCCACACCGCCATTTGCTCCGCCAATTTTCTGCCGCCCGGCTGCAACACCAAAGAGGAAGTGATTGCCTTTCTGCAAAAAGCCGGAGTGGCAAACATCGCCATCACGGATGGATCCGATGTGATCCAGTTCGTATCAGGACCTTCTTCGGGAACTCTGTCTGTCCCCGATGTCGAAGTCGCCGACACCATGGGAGCTGGCGACATCCTGCACGGCGCCTATTGCTACTTCGTATCCAATGGTCGCGGATCCATTGAATCGCTGGCGGAATCTGCGAAGATTGCATCGGAATCCTGCCGGCACGAGGGAACAAGGGAATGGATGAACCATCTGGCCCCCCTCGACATCTAATCGCTCCACTCACTCAATCTCGCTGGCGCGTCATCGCACCACCGGCTCTGCTCCCGGAATCGACGCTTCATATCGCGTCCAATGACTCAGTAACTCGCTCACTACCCTGTGTCCCACGCGATAATCGGCCTCCAGCGATGGCAGGTATGCCGCATAGGCTCCGATCCTCTGCTTGGCCAGGCTTTCAGCGGCCGTCATTCCGCGCGGCTGCCTGTCAAAATTGCTCACTGCTCGCAGAACCAGCACCCGGTCCCGATCGACACGGCCGGCCTGCGCGAGGAACTCAATCGATTGCAGCGTTCCCGTGTCCTCCATCGCCGTTGTCGCAAACACGCCTTTGCCCCCCGTGAAATACGGCACCCATTTTGAAGCCCAGGCATCGAGCAGGTTGCCGTGCCAGTAGGTAGAGGACGATATCTCGTCGCCCAGGCCGACAAACGGGGGCCGCTGCGCGGCAGCGCCGTCGAAATGGGTGCGAATCTCTTTCAGCTTGTCCGAATCTTCAAGCGCAATTCCGCGCGTCAACTCGAACGCCCACTCCACAAGTCCGGCATCGAGCGCATACACTTGGCCCTGGACCGGCTCCGCAGGAGCTTCGAACGGACGCGTCTTATGAAACGGCAGATAACCGGTCGTCCAATCATGCGGAATCTCGCGCGCGTCGATCTCATACCCCAGGTCTCCGTCTACCACCCACCGCGCCCACATCGCCGACCCCAGTGACACCTGGTCCGGGCAACCGCCCGCGATGCCTGCGATCAGCCAATATGCATGACTGAAATCGAAACGGGGATCCAACCCCACCGCCATGATCGTCGCCGCCGCGTGAGCTGTTCCCGGTCCCGTCAGCACCGCCATTTCGCCTTGATCGTTCATGCGCACCGCGTGATAGGCTGCCGGCATCGCGTACACCCGGTCCAGATGGTCGCGCTCCACCCAGTACTGCAGTTCGCCGGGCTCGTCCCCTGTATCGGCGCCCGACTCGAACATGGCAACTACCACAACTTTTACTGGGATGGGACGCGGCGCAGCCGCAGTCACAGACGGCACGAGCAGGAACAAGAAAATAAGGCATCCTCGGGGCATCATGGATGCGATGCTACATGACAGGCAGCTGTGGGTGCGACCGGTACTGGGTCAGGCCCGGTCCATTTTGATGGGGACAACATCGGTGCTTGCGAATGACCCGCGGCGGCATCGAGAGTTTTGTAGAAGGGCACGACTTCAGTCGTGCCGCGACGCACCCAAAATTGAATGTGGGCTTCAGCCCCTGAGGAATGGATTCAGTCAAAACTAAGCCCCGTCGATTGCGGCCGGAATCGTGATACTGGAACCGTTTGCGCCAACTCATTCTGCTCCCCAATGAAGCGGTAGCATGGTAGCGACGCAAATGGGCCATCACCGCCCGTCGATCCCCGCAGGCGTCGGCAACGCCCGGGTAAAGAAGGGAAGTTCAAAATGAGAATGATCTACGGGGCAATTTTGGGAGGAATCATGGCCGCGACCGTATCGGCGCAACAGCCTCAGACGCATCGCTGGGCCATTGTCGTCCACGGTGGAGCGGGAGACATTGTTCGCGCGAAGCTGGGGCCGGACGGCGATGCGGCATATCGCGCCGCACTCACCAAGGTCGTGCAGGCAGGCGCTGGCGTTCTCGATCACGGCGGTTCGTCGCTCGATGCGGTCGAAGCCGCGATCCGCATCATGGAAGACGACCCGCTCTTCAATGCCGGTCGCGGCGCAGTTTTTGCTGCCGACGGAACCAACGAGATGGACTCGGCCATCATGGACGGCGCAACCCTCCGCGCCGGAGCCGTCGCTGACGTCACGCGCACCCACCACCCCATCAGCCTGGCGCGCGCCGTCATGGAAAAGACACCGTACGTCCTGCTCGTCGGTCCCGGCGCCGATGCTTTTTCCATCCAGGCCGGCCTCGAGCAGGAGCCCCCCAGCTACTTCTTCACTGAGAGCCGCTGGCAATCGTTCGTGAAGCAGATGCAAAAAGAAGGCAAGCCCGTTCCGCCTCGTCCCGCCGGCGCGCCTGCGCCCGGACAAGCTGCCCCAGTCGCGCAATGGCAGGAGGCTGCCGGCACGCGCAACTACGGCACCGTCGGCGTCGTAGCGCTCGATAAACAGGGCAACATTGCCGCCGGAACGTCTACAGGCGGCCTGCAGGGCAAGATGCCTGGCCGCGTTGGCGACTCGCCGCTCATTGGCGCCGGTACCTATGCTTCGAATCAATCCTGCGCTGTCTCAGGAACAGGCGTGGGCGAATACTTCATCCGGTACACAGTCGCCCGCGACGTCTGCGGCCTGGTCCAGTACAAAGGTCTGCCGCTGCAGCAGGCCGCCGACGAAGTTATCCACAAGAAGCTGGCGCCGATTCACGGCGATGGCGGCGTCATTGCCATCGCTCCCGACGGCCAGCTTGTCTGGAGCTTCAACACCCCGGGCATGTTTCGCGGACGCCAGTCGGAAGGCGGCCCGATCGAGGTGCACATTTACAACGATGAACCATAACTGATCTGCTTTTGAAACCTTTTGCACAATACAATCGGTGTATGCCAACTGTTTTTCGCGATCGTGGATTTCGGTTCTTCTTTTATTCGAACGAAGGATCGCCCCGCGAGACTACGCATATTCATGTTGGCAAAGACAATCTGGAAGCCAAGTTCTGGCTGCGCCCTGCGGTTCGTGTAGCGTACAATGACGGATACGACGCTCGTACCTTGGGGCAATTATCGTGGATCGTTACGGCAAATCGAGAGCGGATCGAGAGGGCATGGAATGAGTTCTTCGGTTAGTGCAATGCGAGTCCGTTTCGACGACGACTGTATGTGGGTCGATTTGAGTGATGGCCGGATTCTTGGCGTTCCGCTAGCCTGGTTTCCCCGCTTGTTGAACAGCACACCGGCGCAGCGCGAGCAGGTGAAGATTAGCAGCCGCGGTCTGCATTGGGAAGAGTTGGACGAAGACATCTCGGTTGCTGGCCTTCTGGCGGGTTTGGGCGACCAAAGCGCCGGTAAAACCTTCGCAGCTTGAACGGAAATAAGCCCCTCGGCCAGGTTTCCCTATGGCGCTCGAATTCACAACCTCCTACATCGCCGACTCGCTCGCCGTCTTCCGCCAATACAAGCGGCTCGCCGAGCGTGCCATGGACCAAATTACTGACGATCAGCTCTTTGCGGTTCTCGATCCTGAGGCCAACTCGATCGCGATCGTGGTGAAGCACATGGCGGGAAACATGCGCTCTCGCTGGACCGACTTCCTGACCACCGACGGCGAAAAGCCGAACCGCAATCGCGACAGCGAATTCATCGATCCGCCTGCCACGCGCCAGGCACTGCTCGCCGAGTGGGAGGACGGCTGGAATCGGGTCTTCACCGCCATTGAGCCGCTTACCGATGCCGATCTCAGCCGAACAGTCACCATCCGCGGCGAAGCGCACTCCGTGATGCAGGCCATCAATCGCCAGTTAGCGCATTATCCGCATCATGTGGGGCAGATTGTTTTGCTGGCAAAGCATTTTGCCTGCGAACATTGGCAATCGCTCAGCGTGCCGCGCAACAAATCGGCTGAATTTAATCGCAAAGTTGCCGCGGGAGAAGCGAGTCAGAAATAGATCTCAATCCGCACAATTGCCGGCCGGAACTTCTGGGAGTTCAGGTTTCAATAGGCGACCGGGGACAAATCGTCTCTTGCCCCCACCGGCCTGTCCTACTTGATTTCCTCGAACCGTTCCTGCGGACCGCGGCAGACCGGGCAGTACTCGTCCCGCTTCGGAGTCTCCGCGGTGTAACCGCACGCCGGGCAAACATAAAACTCCCGGGCAACCTCGATCCACGAATCGCTTCTTCCGGCCTCGAGCAATGCGACAGCCTCTCCATAGAGCCGGGCGTGTGACTTCTCCGCTTCCATTGCCCAGGTAAAGGCGCGAATCACAGTTTGGTTCTTCTGTTTCCGAGCTTGCTCCAGAAACCCCGGATACGACTCTTCAATTTCGTGTTCCTCGCCTTCGAGCGCGTCCCTCATGTTCTCGAGTGTGCTCTTCACTTCAACCTGGTGTTGGGTGCACCACGCGTTCACGCCGAGTTGCTTCATCGCGCGGGCATGACGCGCAGCATGGACGCGTTCTGAGCGCGCGGCTGCCCGGCACAGGCTGGCGGCGCCGTGCAGTTGCTCGGCATCGGCCTTCTCAGCAAATGCCAGATACTTCGACTGCGCGTTGGTCTCGTCTTCAAAAGCGATCAACAGATCCTGAATCGCGGCTTCGTTTTCTGCGGAAATCTCTAACACTGGCTCCCTCCCTGATCCGGAAGCGTTCTCGTTCTCGCTTTCTTCAAAGCCTATCCATAGAATTCACCGTCGGCTGTGATCCAGGCCACATGCCTCCATCCTGCCTGCCGGCCGCGCCACGCAGCCACATGTGCGTGTAGCCCTGTAAAATGTTGCGCATGGAGACCATTCAGTTCAATCTGCCTCCCAGCCGCATTCCGCAGGCCTGGTATAACATCCTTCCCGATCTGCCCAAGCCTTTGGCGCCGCCTCTGCATCCCGGTACCCTCAAGCCGCTCGGCCCGGACGATCTCGCTCCTCTCTTTCCCATGGCGCTGATCATGCAGGAAGTGAGCAGCGACCGCGAAATCGAGATTCCCGCCGAGGTGCGGCAGATCTATGCGCAGTGGCGTCCTTCGCCGCTCATTCGCGCACGCCGTCTGGAGAAGGCTCTCGATACGCCGGCCCGGATCTATTACAAGTACGAAGGCGTGAGTCCCGCCGGCTCGCACAAGCTCAACACCGCGGTCCCGCAGGCCTGGTACAACAAGCAGGAAGGTGTCACGCACCTCTGCACGGAGACGGGCGCAGGCCAGTGGGGCTCCGCGCTGTCCATGGCCTGCGCATTCCTGGGCCTGGAGTGCAGGGTCTTCATGGTGCGTGTTAGCTACGATCAAAAGCCCTACCGTCGCGCCCTCATGGAAACCTTCGGCGCCTCGGTCACCGCGAGCCCAAGCGATCACACCGATTCAGGCCGCGCCATTCTCGCCCAGCATCCCGATTCGAAAGGCTCGCTCGGCATTGCGATATCTGAAGCGGTCGAAGTCGCCGCCAAGGATCCGCAAACCAACTACGCTCTCGGCAGCGTGTTGAATCATGTGCTCCTGCACCAGACGGTAATCGGCCAGGAAGCGATCGAGCAAATGTCTCTCGCAGGCGACGAACCCGACGTCATCATCGGCTGCACAGGCGGCGGGTCGAACTTTGCCGGTCTGGTGATGCCCTACCTCGGCCGCAAGATTAAAGGCAAGTGCCACGCGCGCATCGTTGCCGTCGAACCGGCTGCATGCCCCAGTCTCACCAAGGGCCGCTTCGCTTATGACTTTGGCGACACCGGCCACCTTACGCCACTGGTCAAAATGCACACCTTGGGCAGTACATTTATCCCTCCCGGCATTCACGCCGGCGGACTTCGCTATCACGGCATGGCCCCGCTCGTTTCCCACGTCATCGAACTGGGACTCGCTGAGGCCACGACCGTGCAGCAATTGGACGCTTTCGCCGCCGGCATCCAGTTTGCTCGCTCCGAAGGCATCGTACCCGCGCCCGAAGCGAATCATGCCATTGCCGAAGCCATCCGACAGGCCCTCGACGCCAAGGCCGAGGGCAAAGCTCGAACCATCCTCTTCAATCTGAGCGGGCATGGTCACTTCGATATGCAAGCCTACATCGACTATCAGGCAGGTAAACTGGAGAATTACGAGTACCCGGAGGAAGAAATCGCCATGGCGCTTGCGGGTCTGCCCGCGGTTTCGTGAGCTGCGAAAGCGGGCTGCGTGGTTCCTTCCATTTCAGCTTCGAATCAATGGCTATCCACGCAGCTTGTTGCGGAGTCAAACGTTGAAGACATCAAAGAGCGGTTCCCGGTGCGCGGGTCAATAACGGGCTAAGAACCCAGGAGGATCTAACTCGGATGAAGAATTGGAAGCAGGGCGTGTTCGCGATGATTGCGGCGGCAGCAGTGTGCGGCGTCGCGGCCCAGGCGCAGACCGATGTGGCATTGAGCGGTTTCAGGACCATCACCAGCAGCTCCAGCGGATCGGGCACGCTGCAGATGCCGCATGACTCCGAAGGCGCGATCATCGAACTACGCCATATTGTGAATCCGCTCGTGGGTTTTGAAGGGGCCGTCTCGTTCAATCTCGCCAATCAATCCTATGCGCCCAACGGCACAAACTGCGCCTTGGTTTGTGGCCAGCCGCCGCTCGAGGTGAGCGGCAAACTGACCCAATTTACGTTGGATTGGGTGGTTTCCATGAAGAAAAGAAACTTTAGGCCATTTGCCATGGGCGGCCTCGGCTTCAACTTTACTGTTCCAGGGACGGAACCGACCGTGGCGACTTCAATTGGGATTGTCCCCGGATACTCGGTCAATACGGTTGTTCGGCCGGCGTTCGTTTACGGAGGCGGGCTCGACTGGAACTTCGCCAAGCACTTCGGGATGCGCCTGCAGGTTCGGGCCACTACAACCAAGGCGCCTCAACTCATCGACCTCTATCCCTCAACCACCAAATATACGCAGATCTACGCGCCGATGGGCGGCGTGTTTTATCGCTTCTAACTTATCGATGTAGTTTCGGTTGACCTTTCAGCCACGTGCGTTCAGCGTTTGTGACTGCGGACTCCAGAGCTCCCGTGGTCGGTCACGTGACCGCCGGGATTCTTTCGCTCCCTGCGTTCGCTTACCCGTGCGCCGTTTTCGCATCCAATTCTTCGAACTGGGCGCACAAGGTCTCATCGTCCGCCGCCGGGTTCGTCGATTCCCATCATAGGAGGCACTCATGCATAGGAGATTTGCATCTGCACTTACATTGCTCTTCTTTGGCTTCGCTTCATGGAGCGGACTTGCAGCGCGCGCACAAACTTCCGTGGGCCTGAGTCTATACGGGGCATTTAGCGGCGCTACCAATGGCAACGGCGTACAGGAAAGCCCGTCGAATGCAGCAGGTGGTCTGATCGAACTGCGCCATATCAGCAATCCATTGGCCGGCTACGATGTCACCTACTCTTACAACCGCGCCAACGAATCCTATTTCTCGCCGACTCCGTGTCCGCCGTCGTCCACGTCCTGCAACCCGTATCGCGCAGTCTCCGCCAACGCCCACGAACTTACCGGCAATTGGGTCGTCTCGGTCCGCCTCGCGAATTTCCGTCCGTTCGCGCTCGCAGGCGTGGGGCTGCTGCTCGATGAGCCGACGGGCGGACAATCAAACACCACCAGCAACAAGAAGGCGATCTTCGATTACGGGGCAGGGCTCGACTGGGGCTTGTTGCCGCACCTCGGCCTCCGCTTCCAGTATCGCGGGAATCTCTACAAAGCTCCTGATCTCACCACGGCCTTTTCATCCACAAATGCTTTTCGACACACGGCCGAGCCCATGATTGGCGCATACCTCAGCTTTTAGCACTCTAACCGCTCGGACTTGTGCCGAATTGGATGCCCCATCCAAGCTTTGCTCGGGTGGGATTTCGCGCATGTCAACACCCGCCGCTCGCTTCGCCCGCAAACCGCCGAAAACACAACGCAAAATCTTCGCCTGCTTTGCAGATCATTTCCGCGAAATCGCTAGACTGGAAAGAGCAGGGACCAAGGGACCGAGGAAAAAAGGGGCCGAGGAACCGTGAATCGTTGGTCATGGGGTCAGAAAATGGCTCTAAGTCCTTATTCTGGAGTATTTTGAGTCATAACTCATTTATTTTCAATCGGATGGAGCAAATGATCAAGGCTCGACAATGCCCGATTCGCTGATGACAAAGGGCTTAACCCCGCTACATAGGGGGAGGGGGAGGGGGTACCCGGGGTACCCGAGAGCTAATTGCTAACCAGTCAACCATCGCGAACCGGTCCCACACTTCAGGCTGTCCAGTTCGATTTCGCCGGGGAATCCTCTGCCGAGGCGGTTCGAGCGGACATGGGGATCGTAGTCAGTCGCCGCGGGTCCGCATCCGGATCACGCGCCACCTCGCGCCAGGCATCGCGCACGGTACGCACGCAATCGACGGCGTGTTCGAACTTGGGCTTCGAAGCCGCCTGCGATGCCTGCAGAATCTGCGCGAAGACCGCCGCGTAAAACTCGCTGAGCGACTGTGCAGGCTTGCCGCCCACGTCCATGCGCAACCGCGCCTGCAGGTGAATGATGATGTCGAGTGCGCGCTTCGCTGCCGCCCGGCGCGCGTCCGCGTCCCCGCGCTCCACCGCCGCGATCGCCGCATACAAAAAACGGATGATGCCGTCGTACAGTGCGACGACAAGATCGACGGCCGATGCGCCTTCCAGCGCGTGCTCTCTGTAATTAACCATTCGCGACTCCTTAGCCGTTCGAATTCTGGTTGTAGCCGGTAATCGCCGCGTAAAGTTCATTCATGCCCTGCAATTGCGTCGGCAGTTCCTGCAGGATCTGGTTGGCCTGATTCAATTCCGCTGTCAGTTTTGTTTTCTGCGTTGCAATGTAGGCATCTTCCTTCGTGACTTCGGCGTTCAGCATGGATTCCGTATTGCTGTTGGATTTTGCTGCGAGTGCCAGAATTCCTGTGTATGAACTCGATCCAGAATTGTTGAGCATGGTCGAGAATGACTGCCCCCAGCTGTTTGCGTTCTGGAAAAATCCAACCACGCCGGAGTAGTCCGCGTTCAGCAAAGAATCCAGCGCGTTCGCGTCCAGCGTCAACGATCCGTCGTTGTTCACGCTGATGCCTAGCGTGGTCAGGCTGTTGATATCGGAAGAGGCGTTGTAGTTCAGCGCCGTGGTGGCAGGGCTGGTGGCGTCGACGATGTTCGAGGTCACGGTGAGCGCGCCGGCCGCGCCATTGCTTCCCGAGGTGAGGGTCAGTCCTGTTCCGGCTTGATTGAGCGCGGCCGAGACCCCGGATAAGCCGTTGATGGCGCCCATGAGGCCGGCGAGGGTGTTGTTGGAGGAATCGAGCGTGATGGTCTGCGCCGCGCCGCCGCCCACCTGAATGGTGAGGGAGCCGGAGAGGGTATCGTTGGCGCCGGCTACCGCGCCCAATGCGCCGATGTCGGGCGTGGAGTCGGTGTATCCGGTGGTGTCGGAATAGTCGAGCGGCGTCGGCGTGCTGGAGGAGAGCGCGGAGGTCACCGTCAAGGCTCCGCCCGATCCTTCCGTCTTCGACATCAGCGTCAGTGTCGATTCGCCATTCGTGGTCACTACCGCAGCCGTCACGCCACTGTAGGACGCGTTGATCGCGCTGGCCAGTCCGGCAAGCGTGTTGTCCCCGGAGGATGTCGGAACCTGAATGGTTTGCGGGCTGGTGTCGGCGATGCTTGACGTCACGGTCAAGGTCCCGGCTGTTCCCGGAGTTTCCGAAGCCAGGCTCAGCCACGAACTCGTCGCGTTGCTCTCAACCTGGGCCGTAACGCCGATGTCGGCGAGGTTAATGGCGCTGGCCAGGCCGGCAAGCGTGTCAGGGGTGGAGGAGTCGCCGACATTGACGGTTTGCGCCGTGCCGTTGCCGACTTGAATCGTGAGGGAGCCGGAGAGCGCGTCGCCAGCATTGTTAATCGGAGCCAGAGTGCCGGACGAAGCCTGCGCGTCGCTGCCCGCCGTGCCCGAATAATCCAAGGGGATGCCGCCGGCGAGTGAAATACTGATCGATCCGGAAAGCGTGACGCCCGCCGACGAGGAAACCGGATCCAGATATCCGTCGGGGCTCTGCGTATTCAGGCTGCTCAGCAGTTGCTGCTGGAGCAGAGAGAGAGTAGGCGAGCCGAAGAGCGGCTCGGGAGTGCCGGAGCTGGTGTTGCCTTCCTGCGCGTTGACGGCGCTGATGAGTGAATTGTAATCGGTGACGAACTGGTTCACGGCGGTCTCGACGCCGGAGTTGTCATTGGAGATCACCACCTGCACCGGTTCCAGGGTGCCGTCCGATTCTTGCGCGCTGGGCGCGAGCAACTGGAAGGTTACGCCGGGGATGAGGTTGCTGACGGTATTTGAAGCGCTGGTGAGAGGCACGCCGTCAATGTCGAGCGATGCATCTTTTCCGGTCACGGTGGAGTTGTAGTTGAGCGCACCGGTTGTGTTTGTCGTCGAAACCAGTTTGGCGTCGGTCAGACTGGAAGTAATGGTCATCTGGCCAGCCGCGCCGGAAGTATTCGATACCAGGCTCAGCCGTGAGCCCGAAGAATCGGCGAGCACATTCGCCGTAAGTCCAAGATTGGCGGAGTTTATGGCAGAGGCGATGTTGGCGAGCGTGTCTTTGCCGCTGCCGGTGTAAATGGTGTTGGCCGCGGGCGGGTTTGGGGCCGCGCCAATCACGATGTTTTCGGTGGTTCCATTGGCCAACTTGACGATCATGGAGCCGGAAAGCGCGTCGGAGGCGTTGGCGATTGAGTCCAGATAGCCGCTCGAAGTCTGGGCAAGGTTGTTGACCACGATGGTGTGCGTCCCCGCTGTCGCCGAAGAGCTGGCCGCCGTCAATTCGAGGACGTTGGTATCGGAGCTCGATCCTTCTTTCTGCGCCAGAACACCCTGAAAATCGGTGAGCGAACTCATGTCGGTGGAGAGAGTGGAGAACGACGTCCCCAGGCTCGAAATCACGGTGTCCTGGCTCTCGAGCGTGGTCAGTTGGTTCTTCCAGGGCGTCTCAACATTCTGGAGATTGCCGACAATCTCGCTTACGGTCGAGCTCACATCGAACCCTGCGCCGCTGGTTGGCGACCCGAAACTCAGTCCGACAGTGCCCATCGAAGCCTCCCCGCAAATTTCAAGCAGCTAGTAATCCAACCAGCCTGAGCGCCGGATTGGAGAAATCTCATGGCCGCGTATTCTCGGCTCAGGCAAAGAGGGGCGCCGCTGGACGCCCCTCCTTGGTTATCGGCATTTCTGCCGGGTTGATTAATGTGCTCCAGCGGCACCGGCCCTTTCAAGCCATCTGCCGCCGGGGACCCCGATTACTGCAGCAGCTTGGTCACTTCCTGCTGCACGCTGTTGGCCTGCGCCAGGGCCGAGATGCCGGTCTGGCTCAGGATTTCGTACTTGGACATGTTGGAGCTGGCCTGCGCGTAGTCGGTGGCCTGGACGGCGTTCTGGGCCGACTGCACGTTTTCCTGCTGCGTCGAGATGACCTGGCTGACAGCATTCAGGGTGTTGATCTGCGCGCCAATGTAGCCATCCTGGGCTGCAACATCGGTGATGGCCGCGTTGAGCGAAGTCAAAGCGCCCTCCGCGTCGGCCTGGTTATCGAGTTTGGTCGAGGATAGATCCGCTCCCGCAGTTGCGGAGTAGGTGATCTCGGCAGTTCCGTTGGTACCGTTGGCTAATGCGAAGGTGCCGGCCAAAGCCCCGGTTGCAACAGCGGCTTTAAGCTCTGATCCGGATTCAGGTCCGCCTTCCTCGACATTTCCAGAGATGACGAGGAAGGCGTCTGTCGATGTTGCGGCGTTTCCAGCAACAAAGGAAGCGGTCAAACCCATGTTTGCGGAATTGATCGCCTGGATCGAGTTGCCGACATTTTCATTCGCACTGAGATTAACCGTTGTAACAGTCCCGGTCGCATTGGTAAACGTGAGGGTGCTGGCATTGGCGCCGTTGAACGCAGTGTTTGTCGTTGCGGTCGCGCTCCCCAAATCGACAACTACTGATTGAGATTGGTCATAGTTCATCGTTCCGGCGGTTTCTCCAACTTTGCTATCGGATAGGCCACCGATGCTGAGACTGTCGATGGATGCTCCAGAAGCGCTGGAATCTCCGACGTAAATGTTGTATGCATTGTTGCCGGTATTGCCGAAGACCGTTTTATCGTTGTAAGTCGTGGTCGAGCCGATGTTGGAAATTTCCGACAGGATCGACTGATACTCCTGGTTGGCCGCCGTATCCTGAGATTGGTTCAGCGTGCCGTTGGAAGCTTCGGTCGCCAGCGTAACGGCGCGGTTGAGCAGGCTGGTGACCTGCGACAAAGCGCCATCGGCGACCTGCAGCAGGCCTACGCCTTCACTCGCGTTGGTCGTCGACTGGGTGAGGGCTGTCTGGTTGGCTTGGAGGCCGTCGACCAACGAAAGACCGGCAGCATCGTCCGCGCCAGAGTTGATCTTAGACCCGGAAGACAACTGCTGCAGTGTCTTCGAGAGGCTGTTGTTGGTGTTGGAAAGGTTGTTCTCCGCATACACCGCGGAGAGGTTGTTTAAGACTCCCAGGGACATGGGGTTCTCCTTGTGGATGCGGTGATTTGCGGCTCCAATTCCGGTTGCGCCGCCCTGTATTTGGTGTCGGGTAGCTGCTCGCGGCTTGTAACCGTCGCATCTGGCCCCTTTTTCGGCACAGCCCATAGGGACTTTACACATGCGCGATTTATGTCCTGCACGGGACACTTTTGGCCGCATTTTCTAATTCTTTAACCTTGCTCATCCCGCGCCGATAACTCCAGAAAGGAGATTTGGCGATGATCGAGCTCACCCGCCTGAATGGCCGTCCTATCGTCCTGAACTGCGATTTGATTAAGACCGCCGAGGCATCTCCGGATACGATGCTGACGCTGATCAATGGAGAGAAGCTGATTGTGCGCGAAGAGATCGCGGATGTCGTGGATCGGGTGCTTGCCTATCGCGCTCGTTTGCTGGCGGTAGTGGCACGGAGGCTCCACCGATTCGATGATCTGGAGCGTGCGGCGGCGCTTGTCAGTCTCGATCTCGCGGGCCAGCCTGACGGAGCGCCCAATTCTTAATCCGGCGGAGAACCGGAGTTGGGCGGGCGACAGGACCGGGATCTGCACTTTGCGCGTTCAGAGGAGCGAACAATGGATAAAGGGAGCATCGGCGGAGCTCTGCTGGCGGTGATAGGCATTCTTGCGGGGCTGCTGATGGAAGGCGGCAACGTGCGCCAGGTGCTGCAGCCGACGGCTGCGCTGATTGTCTTCGGCGGTACGCTGGGCGCGGTGTTGCTGCAATTCCCGCTGACCACAGTGATGGCCGCGTTTCGTAGTCTGGCTCATCTTTTTGCCGCGCCGCGCAAGCAAGACACGCAGCTCATTAGCCTCCTTGTGACTTTCGCCAACAAGGCGCGGCGCAACGGCGTGGTTTCGCTCGATGCCGATCTGCAGATGATTCAGGATCCTTTCCTGAAACAGACGCTGATGCTCGCCGTGGACGGAACGGAGCCGGCGGAACTGCGCAAGATGATGCATGTGAGTCTCGACTCGATTGTCGACGACGAAGAGCGCCTGCCTGCCGTTTTCGAATCGGCCGGCGGCTTCTCGCCTACCATCGGCATCCTCGGAGCCGTGCTTGGCTTGATCCAGGTGATGCAACACCTGGACAACATCAACGAAGTGGGCCGCGGTATTGCCGTGGCCTTTGTGGCGACGATTTACGGTGTCGGCATCGCCAACCTGTTTTTCCTGCCCTTCGCGGGCAAAATGCGCATCCGCATCCACAATGGCAATCGCCGCCGCGAAATGATGCTGGAAGGCGTGGTTTCCATTCTTGAAGGCATCAACCCACGCATGCTGGAGATCAAGCTGGCCGGCTTCCTCGATGACGCGAACCGCGCAGACAAGGTGCGGGCCGCATGACTCGGCGTGTGCCCAGGAGCCGTGTGGGACACGACCGCTGGCTCGTTTCTTACGCCGATTTCATTACCCTGATGTTCGGCTTCTTCGTGGTGCTGTATGCGTTTGCGCGTGCCGACCAGAAAAAACAGGTGCAGGTATCGCATGCCATCGATACCGCCTTCCATGCCATGGGGGTACAGCAGGACTCAGCCGATTCATCCAAGACTCCAGATGAAACTGAACCAAACGCCGAGCCGGCAAATGTTGTGATGGGAGAAGACATCCGCACGCCGGCCCAGGTGGAAGGCGACCTTGCCCGACTGCGCCAGGATTTGACTTTAGCACTCCGCAGCCAGATTGCTTCGCATACGATCTCTCTCGAGATGGGCCGGGATGGACTGGTGATCAGTTTGCGCGAAGCGGGATTCTTCGATTCCGGTTCAGCCACGCCCAAGACCGATGCATTGCCAACGTTGCGGCTGATCGCCGCCAAGCTGGGCGCCACGCCGTACGATCTGCGCATCGAAGGCCACAGCGATAATGTGCCGATTCATAATGCGCAATTCGACTCGAACTGGGAACTCTCGGCGGCCCGGGCGACGCACATTGCGCGGCTGTTTCTGGAACTGAACGCCATACCGGCGGAACGCATTTCCGCCGCAGGTTATGCCGAATACCATCCGGTAGCCAGCAACTCAGCCGCAGAAGGACGGGCTAAAAACCGACGCGTCGATCTTGTGGTGACGCCGCGTACCACGATCAACTTCGCTGCGGACGGCGAGAAACAATCGTCAGGGACCTGGCGCAAGGTGACGGATGGGGAATAAGCGAGTCAGCACGTCAGCAAATCAGCGACCGTAAATCGCTCTTCCGCGCCGGTTCATCGGCGACGGCTCATTCAGGATCCGAACAAGATTGCTGGCTACTTTAGCAGCGGGCTTTCAACATGTCGGTCCCGAGCCAACTCGCTGGCTCGCTGACTTGCTGCCTGTCACTCCACTCCCAGCACCTTTACGATCACGCGCTTGCGTCGCTGCCCGTCGAACTCGGCGTAAAAGACCCGCTGCCACGTGCCCAGATCGAGCTTACCTTTGGTAACGGGCAGCGTGGTTTCATGATGCAGCAGGAGCGACTTCAGATGGGCGTCGCCATTGTCTTCGCCGGTGCGGTGGTGCTTGTAATCGGGGCGTGCCGGGGCAAGCTCTTCGAGCCACTTTCCAATGTCCTCGATAAGGCCGCTTTCCAGGTCGTTGACGTAGATTGCCGCCGTGATATGCATCGGCGAGACGAAGCACAAGCCGTCTTTCACGCCGCTGCGCTGCACAATTTGCTCCACCTCGTCGGTGATGTGAACCATCTCGTGTCTCTTGCGCGTTTCAAAGACAAGATACTCCGTGTGACTCTTCATAAGAAGATCCTCCCAGCGCGCCCCGCAGCGGCGAAAAACGTGGCGGCGCGCTCGACCTTATCCTAAAGGAACTGTGAAGTCCCTCCGCCCACCCTACGCCGCCAGGCGACTGCGCCGCATGCACGGGCGTTTGGTGCGGGCTTATGGGCCGCAACAATGGTGGCCGGCAAAGACACCCTTTGAGGTGATCCTCGGCGCTTATCTCACCCAGAACACCGCCTGGAAAGCCGTGGAGCGTTCGCTCGCGAATCTTCGAACCGCGGGCGCACTCACGCCCGAAGGGCTGCGCACAATTCCTCTCGCCAAACTGCGCAGGCTCATTCGGCCTTCCGGTTTCATCACTCGCAAGGCCGCGGCGCTGAAGGCGTTTGTCGCGATGCTCGACAGGGAGTTCGGCGGATCGCTCGATATTCTGGCAGCCGTACCTACCAAGCCACTGCGCGAACGGCTGTTGGATTTGCCGGGCGTGGGACCTGAAACAGCAGATGCAATTCTGCTCTACGCACTTGGCCATCCCGTTCCCGTCGCTGACGAGTATCTGCGGCGCATCGCCGAACGTCACGGGCTGGTGACGCCCGCATCCGGGCGAAAACACATTTCCTACGACGCCCTCGCCGATCTTACGCGCCGCACGTTTGCCCATGATCCGGTACTTGAACAGGCGCGGCTCTATAACGAATTTCATGCCTTGACGGTTGCCGTTGGCAAGGCGCATTGCGGGCGGACTGCGCGGTGCGAGGGCTGCCCGCTGGCCACGGATCTGAAGAGAGCTTCCAGCCCATAGCCGGCATCTTCGATCAACTTGCTTTTCGCTCCTGGCTACAAAAATCGAGGCGTCGGAGTTCGCGCACGAAGAGCTAAAAGCTAATGGCTCAAGGCTAACGACTATTTCTATGGCGTAATCTGGTTTCATCATGAGTCCAAACCCGCAGCAGCCTCAATTGAATCTCGCTCAGACCGCTGACTACCGCGAGTCCTACGCCAATAGCGTGCAAGTGCGCGTGAGCGTGTGGGACTTTCAGCTCGTATTCGGGCTTGCCTCCAGTGAGAGTCCGGAACAAGTCACGATTCGCAATCACCAGGCCATCTTCCTGAGCCCGCAACAGGCCAAAGCTCTCTGGAACGTGTTGGGCCAGAACATTGCGCAATACGAACAGGCATTTGGCACGCTGAATCTGGAGCCGCAGAACCAGAACTTCCCGCACGGGCCGGTTAATTAGGCGACTGCAACTTGCCGAATCGCAGGAGCCATGCCTTGCGCTTGAAAGAGATCCTTCGCCCGCGGCTCGACGCGCCACTTCCGCTGTGGATGATTTTTCCGGTCATCTTCGCGGCGCTCTACGCCAGCCATCTCACCTTGCTTCGACTTCCCTATTACTGGGACGAAGCCGGCTACTACATTCCCGCGGCCTGGGACTTTTTTCGCACCGGCTCATTGATTCCCACGACCACACTTACGAATGCTCATCCTCCGCTGCCAAGCATTTATCTTGCACTGTGGTGGAAGGTCTCAGGCTTCTATCCTGAAGTGACGCGAGAAGCTGTGCTGATTGTGGCTGCATTGGCGCTGCTGGCCGTGTGGCGCCTGGTCATGCGGCTGATCGGCGTAGCTTCGGTAGCATTCTGGACGGTTCTGCTTACCGGCCTCTACCCGATCTGGTTTGCCCAGAGTTCGCTTGCGCAAGCCGACATTTTCGCAGCCGCCTGTTCGCTGTGGGGCTTGGTTTACGCTTTGCCCATGCGCGGCCGCAATCCTCTCGCCGCCGCATTCTGGTTTTCAGCCGCCGCACTGTGCAAGGAAACTTCGATCGCGATTCCTCTCACTCTTGCCACGATCAACCTTGTGGAGAGCATCCGGAGCAGTGCCCAGGCGCGCCCCAAACTGCGGCGCGAAGCCCTTTGGTTGAGCAGTTGCGTGCTTCCGCTGTCGGCCTGGTATGGCTATCACTATGCCCGGACCGGCTTCTTCTTCGGGAATCCCGAGTACCTGCGCTACAACGCAGAAGCAACGCTCGAACCTTTGCGCATCGTCGTGGCCTTCGGCCACCGCATACTGCACCTGACTGCGCACATGAACCTGTTTGTGCCTGTGTCGATAGCCTTCGCCGCGCTGTTGCTCGACCCTCGCCCTGACGCTGAAGGACACGAACGCGCCACGCTGAACCGTCCAACCCTGCTTCGGATCCTGCTGCTGCTTCTGGTGAATGCACTGGTCTTCAGTTTCCTGGGTGGCGCGCTGCTGACCCGTTACCTTTTGCCCATGTACCCGCTGGTGCTCTTCCTGGCCATTTTTGCGATTTACAGCCGCGTGCCCTACTGGTACGGATTTGCGGTCTTGTCCGCGGCCGCGTTTCTTGCAGCCCTATTCATCAATCCGCCGTATGGATTCGCGCCCGAAGATAATTTGTCCTATGCGCGCGTTGTCCGCATGCACCAGGCTGGGATTGCGGAGCTTAACAAACTCTATCCCGAAGCGACCGTGCTCACCGCGTGGCCCATCACCGACGAATTGACGCATCCCGAATTGGGCTATGTGAAAAAATCGTGGGACGTATGCGCGATTGACAACTTTACTTCCGCGCAAGTTGACGTTGCGGCTAACGAGGCGCAGAAGTATACAGTCGCTCTTGTCTTTTCCACCAAGGATGAACCGTCAACCCCCTATCTCAATTTCGGCGGGGAAGCCATGGACGAACGCTACTTTGGCCTCCATCACGATCTGTCGCCGGATCAGATCGCTCGCCGGTTGGGCGGAACATTGGTTTGGAGGCTGGACGACCACAACATGTGGATTGCGTTAATTCGCTTCGAGCATCCCGTCGAGGCTCGCCTTGTCGAAGAGAATCACTCGAGACACACCATCTCCCGCCGCTGAATTTGCTCGCAGGCTGGATCTGCAAAGGAAAATCGGCTGTTTCCTGGTTTTGAGAATGCGCCGGTCAGGGTGAGGGGCGCGCGGAGATCTCTGTGAATTTGAGATACACAGCATTCGTCCATCCAAAGCCGATCACATTTTCCTTGTAGCCGTTGCTTACGGTCACATTCGCATTGCCTGCGACTACGTTGTACTTTTCGCGGATGGTGCCGTCGGCAGCGAAACCGTTATCGACGGTCTCGTCAAAGTGTTTTGCAATGCGGACGGCATCGGCATGGAAGCCCATGTCATCGAGCCCCTGAACGGCAATGTAGTTTGTGGGCGCCCAACCGTAAGGCTCATCCCATTGCAATCCGCTGTCGTAATCGCTCGTCGATAATCCGCCCGGCCGCTCGAAAATGTTCAGCTTAGCCTCGATCGAATTCGCCTCCTCGCGAGTTGCGACACCCGACCATAGCGGATAGAGCGAAGCGATGAAGGCGTAGCTGGATGCCTTGGCATGGATGAAATCGTAATCTGCGAAGACACCTTTCTTCGGCTGCCAAAGGTAGCGCTGGATGGCGTTGCCGCGGGCGCTGGCACGGCGATCCCACTTCAACGCGTCCTGCGGCTTGCCCAGCAGGTGCGCCATGTGCGCCAGATCGCGTTCGTAGCGATAGAGAAGGCAGTTGAGGCCCACCGGCGCGTAGTGCTGGGTTGCACCCGAGAATGGCCCGAAGCGGTCGCTGGTATCGAACCCTGACTCACGCATGGCGCGGTCGCCCTCATAGAAATCGCGGCTCAACCGGTAGCCGTCGAACCAGGCGCGCATGCACAAAACACTTGTATGCACGTCGCAACTGGTCTGCTTCAGGCGCGCAGCCTCGGCCGCGTCCGGCTGCTGAGCGCCTTTCACAAGGAAGGTTGCATTCGCCGGACCAGGATGCTCGACAAGCGAGCGGATGACATCGATGTAGTACGTACTGTCATCGGTCATCTCGGGCACCGGTCCGGAGCCATAGCCGAAGTAACGCGCCAATCCGGTTCTGCCTGCGAAATGTTCGGGCCGCGTCCATGTCGAGTAGTCTTTCTCCGCCGTTTCGTACGCGTGTTCGAGCCAATCCTGTGCTGCCGTACGGCCCGCGACCGTGGCGGGAAAGCTTGCGGGGTCCTCGTAGACTGCGCGGATCATCGACGTGAGGAACGGCGGCTGAGAGCGCGTCAGATAGTAGGTGCGGTTTGCATTCAGCACGGCTCCGTAGTTCTCGACTTCAAAGAGGAAGTTGTCGACAATGTCCTTGGCCAGCGCCTCGCGATGGTCCGCTTCCAATCCGAGCACAATGAAATAACTATCCCAGCCGTACATCTCATTGAAGCGCCCACCGGGGACGACGTAGGGATCAGGCAGATAGAGCAGGCCGGGCGCGGGCAGTTCCTCTGGCCGCACGTCCGCAAGCTTTTCGATGGGGCGTGGCAGGTGCATTACTTTGACGTGGCACTTCTGCTCGAGTGCGGTAACGTCAGGAGGCGGCGCGAAGTCAGCGGGCAGATAGAGGACAGGGGTAGCCGCGACCTTTACATCGACAAGTGAGCTGCAATCGGTGGCCGAACGTTTCAGTGTGTCCCATGCCGCATGAATGTAGTCGAGTGTGGCCTTGGAGTCGGGCAGGTGAGAATCGGGGGTCTGAGCACGTGGCGCCGCAAGCGCGGCGAAGAACAACAAGTGGTGCAGCTTCATGAGACTCCATGCCGAACGTTCGCGATTCCTTGGAGTGTAACCCACATGCAAGATTTTTCCCATTCGCGGGAATAGTTTGTCGCCGCGTGGTGTCAATACGAGCACGGTGAATATCGATTTCGCCATGCCGTGAAAATGCATCTGATAGGAGAGGGAAGGCCGCATCGGCGACAATGGCTATTGCCATGACAAGCCTTTCACGACGCGATTTTCTGACTTTTGCTTCTGCCGCTATGCTTGCGAACTCTGCCACACCCCGAATTCTCTCTGCCGCCGAGCCCGCAGACGCACCGGCTAAACGCACACGAGTCTTTATTGGCTCGCATGGCGACAACGGGATTCTGGCCTACGACTGGGAATCCGCGACGGGAACGCTGACTGCGACGGGCGTCGCGACGAAGATTCCCAAAGTTGCGTGGCTTGCGTTCTCGCACGGCCATGAGTTCCTCTATTCGGCTTCGGAGCTCGATTTGTTCGAGGGCAAGCCGACGGGCGAAGTCGCCAGCTTTCGCTACATCGACGGCAAGCTGAAGCCGCTCACCGCGCGCAATTCGGCCGGAACCGGAACCGCACATGTAGCTCCGGACCACACGGGGCGCATGCTGCTCGCCGCCGATTATACGGGCGCCAGCGCGGCCAGCTTTCGCATTGAAGACGGCAAACTGAGCGAGCCGGTATGGACCGAGCACTACACGATGCACGGCCCGAATCCCGACCGGCAGCAGACGGCGCACGCGCATTTTGCGTCGTTTTCGCCCGACAACCGATTTGCCTACATTAATGACCTGGGCGGCGACTGCATCCACATCTACAAACCCGATCCAGCCACAGCGCAGATGACGGCAGCCGGGACTTATCATGGCGCGCCCGGCTCAGGGCCGCGTACGCTGCATTTTCATCCCAATGGGCACACAGCTTATTGCATGAACGAGATTGTATCGACGGTCGACGTGCTCGAGTGGCACAAGGCGGATGGAAGCCTGACGCGGGTGACGACGATCGAGTTACTGCCCGCGGGTTCGACCGGCACTTCGACCGGGTGCGACACGGTCATCAGCCGCGACGGCCGCTTCGTTTACTTTGCCAATCGCGGCGATAACTTCCTCTACGCTTTTCAAGCCGATGCAAAAACCGGGAGCCTGACGCCGATGAAGCGGTCGAATTGTGGCGGAGAGACGCCACGCAATTTTACGCTCGACCCAACGGAGCGCTGGATGCTGGTGGCAAATCAAGATTCAAACCTGATCGGCATCTTCGCTCGTGACCCCGAGACGGGAGAACTGGCCGAAGAGGGCAAGAGCGTGGAAGCGGAAATTCCGATGCGGATCCTGTTTGCGTGAGAAACCAGGACCGTGGTTCAGCTTCGGCTTTGTCGTTTCGAAAACGAATCGGCAACCACCCACGCGGCTCCGCACATTGCCATGTTGATTCCGTTGCCCGCCCACATGAAATGCTCGTGCGGAGAAGCCAGGAGTTTCGGCAACCAGACCAATAGTTCGAATCCCATAATCTCCGCCGTGAGCAGCCGCGCCGCCAACGAAGCCAGAACTCCCGAAAGGATGGCCGCGGCGGCGAGCAGGAAGCACACGGCCGTTGCGATTACCCAGAATCTCTGGCCGGGCGGAATCCAAGCGGGAACATAGCTGGCTGCCCCGCCAATATTGTTGAAATGGACGAGGGCGAAGGAGACCGGGCAGATTCCATAGATGCGGCTGACCGGGGCTTCGATGCGCGCCGAGGCAGAACCACGGGGCGAAGCCGACGCAAAGACGATGAGGGCGGCGATGAGCAGGGAGAGCTCCTCAAACAAGTTTCCCCATGAGTCGTAAACCGATGGTGCCCGGATAATCTGCTGCACCCAAAGGAGAACGAAGATGGCATAGAGGACTGCGAGCAGCGCAGCGCCGGCACGCCTGCTTCGCCGCCACAGGATCGCCAGGCCGCAGCCAATCTCACATGCAGCGGCAAGCAATGCAAGAACTTCGCGATGAGGAACCGTAGGTTCAACCCGCTGCCAGTTGGTGGCGAAGTCGCGAAATGCAAATCCCATGACGCCGAGCGCGATGGCGGCGCCGCCAAAGACGCATGTGCCGAGGTGCGATGTCGGGCGGCGATTGGTCATTGAGGAATTGGGGACTTTTCCCGATCGTTCGTGGCAAGAAAAATCGGGTGCGAAAAGAGTATCAGAGTTTCAAAAGGTCGGGCGCGAGTTTGATTTTTATAGCGGTGCGCAGATGATGGATCGATCCTGCGCCGGAAAAGCTGCCGCAGATCCTTCGGCTCCCCCGCGCTTTTCTTTCACTTCGCGAAGAGAGACGCGCGGTCGTCTCAGGATGACAACGGGAGGAGCAGTGAGTCATGAATGCAGCATCCCTGATACTGCTTTACCCGGCGACGGTGAGTTCTTCTTCGAGCTGCTGCTTGTGGAAGAGGCTGGCGTAGTAGCCGTCGAGCGCGAGCAATTCTTCGTGGCGGCCGATTTCGACGATGCGGCCATTGTCGAGCACGGCAATGCGGTCGGCATGGCGGACAGTTGAAACGCGGTGCGAGATGAGGATGGTGGTTGTGCCGGCAGTATATCTGCGCAGGCCGCCAAGGATGCGCTCCTCAGTGTAGGTGTCGACGCTGGCCAACGCGTCATCGAGGATGAGGATGGCGGGACGGCGCAGCAGAGCGCGGGCAATGGCCGAACGCTGTTTCTGGCCACCGGAGAGGGTGACGCCGCGCTCGCCGACCATGGTTTCAAAGCCCTGCGGAAACTCCTCGAACTCCATGCGAATGTGAGCGGCCTCGGCAGCGTCCAGAAGTTCCTGGTCGGCTGCCTGGGGCACGCCAAACGCGAGGTTCTCGCGAAGGGTTTCGCTGAAGAGGAAAGTCTCCTGCGGCACCATGCCGACGTTGCGGCGCAGAACCGCGAGCGGATACTCGCGCACGGGGCGTCCGTCGATGAAGAGGGAATTCTCCGGCGCTTCATAGAGGCGCGTGATGAGGTTGACGAGCGTGGACTTGCCGCAGCCGGTGGGGCCGACGATAGCCAGGCTCGATCCGGCGGGGATGTGCAATGAGACGTCGCGCAAAACCGTGGCCCCGGCGGACGGGTGCTTGATCGCGGGGTGGAGATCCGGAGTCCCGACGGGTGTGTGTTTGTCCGCGGGGTTAAGAACCGAGGGCGGCCCGGACGTGTCGCCGTAGCCGAACGTGAGATGGCGAAATTCAATCTCGCCCTGAAGCACGCCATCGGCCGGGATCGCGGGATCGGCGGAGCGGTCGTCGATCTCCGGTTTGGATTGGAGCAACTCGTCGATGCGCTTTACCGAGGCCGTGCCGCGCTGAAAGATGTTGATGACCCAACCCACGGCAATGATGGGCCAGATGAGCAGGATCATGTAAGTGCTGAAGGCGACGAACTGGCCGACAGTGATGTGGTGCGCCAGTACCTGATGCCCGCCGGCCAGCAGCGTGATGATCATGGAGATGCCGAGGATGAACTCGAGAGAGGGCCAGAGCATGCCCATCAACTGAACCAGACGAAGCGCGCGGCCGATGTACTCGCGGTTCAGCCGCTCGAAGAGACCGATTTGCGACTCCTCGCGGGCAAAGGCTCGGATGAGGCGAACGCCGGAGTAATTCTCCTGGGCCTGGGCGGAGATATCGGAGAAGCTGGCCTGGATGCGCTCGAACCGGTCGTGAATTTTGCGGCCGAGATACTGGATGACGATGCTGGCCGCCGGCATGGGGGCGAGCGCAACAAGCGTCAGGTAGGGGCTGATCCGCAACATGAAGAAAAGCGCAAAGACGCTGAGGAAGATGGTATTGGCGCTGTACATGAGGGCCGGGCCGAGCAGCATCCGCACCGCGTTCAGGTCATTGGTCATGCGCGCCATGATGTCGCCGGTGCGATAGCGCTGGTAAAAGCCGGAGTCTTCGATCTCCAGATGGCGGAAGAGATCGTTGCGCAGATCGAACTCGATTTCACGCGAGATGCCGATGAGGATCCAGCGCTGCGCGTAAAGGAAGATGCCTTTGACCAGGCTGATGGCGACCAGGATCAGGGCAAAGATGAAGATGAGTTCGCGGCTGGCGTCCTTCTGGATGCGGTCGACGGCCATGCCCAGGACACGAGGGAATTGCACCGAGACGATGTTGGTGGCAATGCAAGCGAGGGTGCCCCACACGTATCCCCAGCGGTAGCGCCGCATGTAGCTGTAGAGAGGGGTGAGGTCGCCGAGCATAGGTTTATTGTACCGGGAGCGGTGTTTAAGGTGGTTTTGGAAATACTGTTTCCGATCAAGTTGGAACTCAGGCTCGACGCATCTTTGGGTCGCGGCGACTCGGCTGCCTAAAATGACGTAGCGTCGCGTTGGATTTACTTTGGTTCGATGACTTTGAGGCCTTTTACCGATGCAAAATGCTTCAAGTTGAAGGTGGCGATTGAACTGCCGGAATGAAGGGCCGTGGCCGCTAGAATGAGATCGTAGTCCCCAATCATCCTACCCGTCGACTCAAGATCGGCCCAGATTCGTGCATGGATCAAGGCGATTTCGCCTGTGTACGGAATTACAGGGAAGACGTTCAATACGTAGCGCAGAACAAAAGACTCGCGCTTTTGGCGGTGAGGCCGCGTAGCCCGCTCGACTCCGTGCCATAGTTCGGCAACGGTAATGGCGGCAATGGCAAGTTCTTGGTCGGAAACCGACTCAAGCCACAGGTCGAGGCCGAAGACTCCTCGTTCAGCTTGAATGAGGACGTCAGAATCGATCAGGATTGCCATTTGTCACGCTGCTTAACCAGCGTCTTGCGCGCCTGATCCATGTCACTGAGCCACGCATCGGCCTCTTCCCGCGTCAGCCGCACTTCTTCACGCGCTTTCCGCAATGCGGCGGCGATCTCGCGGCCTGTGCTCGGCTTACGCTTCTCTTCGGGAGGGACGATCCGGGCCACGGGCATGCCGTTCTTGAGCAATACGAAAGTCGTTCCTTGATAGCGTGCGCGGTTCACACAGTCAGCAAAATTGCGCGCCGCCTCGGTTACGCTGATGGTTCGACTTTTCATAAAATCATATTATCAGATTTTTGGCTAAGTCGGCGTGCGCAGAAGCAAGTACCCGCCCGCAAGTGCAAATAGCACGTCTGCGGACCAGGCGGCCATGCCTGCGGGCAGGTAATTGACGTTGCCCATGGCCTCAAACAGTAGATTGACGACCCAGTAGGAGAGCGCAAGGGCAATCGCCATCGCGACGCCGGTGAGCGAACTGCGCCGTCCCATGGAGAGAGCGAAGGGAATGGCGAGAACCGCCATGACGACGGCGATGAGTGGGTAGGAGAGTTTATCCCAGAGCTGAATGCTCAGGCGCTTGGTGTCAAAGCCGCTTTGGCGAAGATCGCGGATATAGTGGTTGAGCTGGCCGAAGTTCATCTCCTGCGACTGGATATCCTCTTTCTTGAAGTAGTCGGGCCCCGCATGAATTTCAGGAAATGCGGTTTCGACAAAGGCGCGGTATGCTTTCACGTTCGCGCCCTCAATGTCGCGCACCCAACCATTTTGGAAGAGCCACCCATGTGTCTGGTCACTCCAGACAGCGCGCCGGGCGAAGATGCGCCGCGTGAGCTGGAAGGTAGTGGGATCGAACTCGAACACAGAAACGTTGGCGAACTCGTTGCTGTCGGGATCGAAGAACTCGTAGTAAAAGATGCGGCCCGGCTCGCCGGGAAGCGGCTTCTGGCCGAAGATCCATTTCTCATTCGGGTTCAGGTAGGTTTGCGGCGGACGGCCCTTGATGATATTGCGCAACGCCTCCTGGCGGCGGTTGGCCTGCGGCAAATAGTACTGATCGGAGAGAAAGAGACAGACGGCCAGGCAGGCCGCAACAGTGACGACTGGAACGACAAGCCGGTAAAGGCTGATGCCGGTGGCTTTGATGGCGACGATTTCGCTGTTGCGGTTGAGCACGCCAAAGGTGACCAATGCAGCGATGAGCACGGCCAGCGGCGCGATCTCATAGAGCAACCATGGGGTAAGGTTCAGCAGATACTCGCCGACGATGGCGAGAGCGATGTGATTGCGCAAGATGTCGCCCACCAAATCGAAGAATGTGAAGACGACCATGAGCACGCCGAAGCCGGCGAGAATGAGCAGAAACATGCCGACGAACTCGCGCAGGATATACGCGTCGAGGATGCGCGGAAAAATCCCGCGGGGCTTGCGCTGTATGCGAGGCTGGAATCGATCGAGAAGCCCGGTAAGCGGAAATCCGTTGGTTTTGGGGTGAGCCTTAAGCCTGGGCAGGCGCGAGACCGAAGCTGAAAGCGCGCCGAGAATCCGGCCACCGGTGGCCATCTGCCAGAGCAGGAAGATACCGACAGCGGCGAAGAGCAGATTCGCCGACCACACTGCGAGGAATGCTGGAAGCCGGCTTTGATGTCCGAGGGCTGTACCGGTGAATGAGAGGAAGTAATACACGGAAACCAGCAGGATGGTGAACACGAAACCTGAACTTTTGCCGCCGCGGCGCGAGGCCACGCCGAGGGGAACACCGACGAGCATGAGGACCAGGCACGCGACGGGAAAGGAGAAGCGATTGTAGAGTTCGATGAGGTATTTCTTGCCATCGGGGCCGTGAATGTGTTGCATCAACGCGCCGATGGGCAGGGCGTAGAGAGCTGTATCGAGGCGACCCAGGTGAATGTCGCTCTGCTGTCCCAGGGCCAGGGGCATGTCGGTGGTGGTAAAGGTTGAAATATTTGATTCGCCGGGCTGGTTGGCGACGGTTTCGTCACGGATTCCGTCGCGCAGGCGCATGATCAATTCCTGCGAATTGTCGTTGACGACGGTGGCGGAAGCGGCGGTGGTGACGATGGGATTGGCAGGATCGCTGACATCGGCCATAAAGACCTGACGCCAGTTGGCTGCACCCGCGCCGGAGCGCACGTCCTGAACGTAGAGCACGAAATTACGGAAGTCCTCGTAGAACACGCGAGGCTGAATCTCGTAGGAGGCCTGCGAAGTTTCAAGAGCCCGCTCCATCTGGAGCGTGGCCTGATTGGCGCGAGGCAGGAGATACAGTGAGTTGCCGAGACCGAGCAGCGTTCCGGTGGCGGCGACGATGGAGCCGACGCGGACGAAATAGCCGATGCCGAGTCCTGAGGCGCGCATGGCAATAATCTCGCTGTCGGAAGCGAGCCGGCTGTATCCCAGTAGCAGACCCCACAGCACAGCCATGGGAATGGTGACCTTGAAGAGATTGGGCAGCGTAAACAGAAAAACCTGCGATACATCGGCCCAGGTGGAACTGCTGCGCACCACCACCTCAAGAATGTGAGGGAGATAAGGAATGAAAAGGATGAAAGTGAATAGAGCGAAGCCAATGAGAGTAAGAGAGAGAATCTCGCCGAGGATGTAGCGGGTGAGGATGCGCACAAGCTGACCTTGAATTCAGTTTAGCGTGCCTGCAGTCGAGGAGGGGCGGCAGGCTGCCAACGGCGCAGGCGAAGGCTGTTGCCGAGCACACAGACAGAGCTGAAAGCCATGGCGGCGGCGGCAAGCCATGGCGTGAGCAGAATGTGAAAGGCGGGATAGAGCAGGCCTGCGGCGAGTGGAATGCCGACGATGTTGTAGCCCACGGCCCAAGCAAGGTTCTGGCGCATGATGCGCAGGGTCTGGCGGGCCAGGGCCAGGGCAGCAGGAATGGCGGAGGGTTGTGCGCGCAGAAGCAGTACATCGCCCGCCTCCTGCGCCAGATCGGCTCCGGTTCCCATGGCAATGCCTGCATCGGCTTGGGCAAGCGCGGCGGCGTCGTTGATGCCGTCGCCAACCATGGCGATGCGTTGACCCGATTGCTGCAGGGCGCGAATGCGCGCCAGCTTGCCGGCGGGATCGAGTCCCGCTTCCCACCCCAGCGACGAAGATCCGTTGACGGGGGCCCCGGCTTCGACTGCCGTGATCCCGGCTTGCTCTGCAATAGGACCGGCGGCTGCAGCAGTGTCGCCGGTGAGCATCAGCACGCGGAGGCCGGCCCGGTGCAGCGCGGCGATGGCATCGGCTGCGTCGGGGCGCAGCGCGTCGCGGGCGTCGAAATACGCGGCCGGCTTCGAATCGAGAGCCATCCAGAGGCGCGTGACTCCAGGTTCCGGTGGAGGAGTATCGGTGGGCAAGGCGATGAAGGACTCACGGAAGAGGGCTTCGTTTCCGAGCAGGCAGTCGTGCCGTTCGACATGCGCCGAGAGACCGCGGCCGGGAACAATCTGCACGTCTTCAGCGGGCGTCCATGTGAGCCCAAGCGAACGCGCGCGATCGACAATGGCGTAGGCGAGGGGATGGTTCGAGCGCTCCTCGGCGGCTGCGGCGATGCGGAGGAGATCGTTTTCGGAGTGCCCACCGAGTACGTGAACCGATTCGAGCACCGGACGGCCGACGGTGAGCGTGCCGGTTTTGTCGAGCACAACCACATCCAGATGAGCGAGCCGCTCCAGCGCCTCGCCGCCTTTGAAGAGCACACCGAGCTGCGCGCCTCGCCCGACCGCTACTGTTAGCGCTGCAGGGACGGCTAGCCCCATGGCGCACGGACAAGCGACAACGAGAACCGCAACCATATTGGCGAGGGCGAGTTGGAAGGAATGTGTAGCGACGATCCAGCCGATGAAGGTGATGGCCGCGAGGGCGAGCACGACGGGAACGAAGATGGCGCTGGCGCGATCGGCGAGGCGCTCCATGGGCGCACGCGAGCTCTGCGCCTGATCGACCATGCGGGCAATCTGCGCCAGCACCGTTGCCTCGCCCAGCGATTCCGCACGGCAGACGATTGCGCCATCGTAGTTGAGCGAGCCGGCCAGCACGCGGCCACCGGGCTCACGATCGAGCGGCGTGGATTCGCCGGTAAGCATGGACTCGTCGACCGTGGTGCGGCCTTCAATCACGGTTGCATCGACCGGGAAGCGCTCCCCGGGAAGAACGACGATTTCGTCGCCGGGGCGCACTTCTTCGAGGGGAACGACGGTCTGGATGCCGTCCACGATGCGGCGTGCGGTGACGGGACGCAGGCGCGAGAGCGAGTCGAGGGCGGCAAGAGCGCGATGCCTGGCGCGATCCTCAAGGCTCTTGCCCAGCAAAAGGAAGCCGAGGATCAGAAGAACCGCATCGTAATAAACCTGGCGACCGGGGGCGGGTGCGATGGTGGCGAAGGCGGAGTAGAGGAATGCTACCGCCGTGCCGAGACTCACCAGCGTGTTCATGTTGGTGGCGCCGTGGCGCAGCGCCCGGATGGCGCTGACATAGATGCTGCGCCCCGCCCATGCAACGATCGCCGCAGTGACGACCAGCAGGAACCAGCGCACAAGATCCGGCGGCAGTTCATAAAGCCACGGCATGATGCGCATCAACGCACGGTCGGGCGCGCCCATCGCGCCGCCGAGCGGCATGGCGAGCAGCATGGCCAGAGCGCCAGCAATAAGCGTGACCCATGCCTTGCAGCCGGAACCTGCCTGACGGTCGCCGGCATGAGTGCCGGAATCGCCCGCGCGCGGGAGGACGGCATCGTAGCCCGCTCCGCGAATTGCCTGGATAAGTTGCTCGGGCGCGGCGAGAGCGGGGTCGAACACGACATTGGCGCGATGAGCCATGAGATCGACGCGCGCCGATTCAACGCCCGCCGTCGCTTTGAGAGCTTCTTCGACATGATGCTGGCAGGAAGCACACGTCATCCCCAGAACGGGGAGGGTGAGCGATTCTGTCGCGTGCGAAGCCAAGGTTCAATCCCGCGATGCCAAGAGCCAACTCAGATGGAGGCCTGCAAACAAGCGTGAAGGCCCAAAGCGTTCTGTGGCCGGATTTACGGCGTTATGATTCCAGATGCGCGGCGAAGCCCGCCTTGGCGAGAGCGGCAATAGCGGCATCCACGGGCGCGACCTGCTCAGGAGAACTCAGTTTGGCGGAGCCTACCGTGACTTCGCTCACCACGACGCCAGGCGTAACTGAAAGCGCCTGGCTTACGCGGCGAACGCAGGAACCGCAATGCATTCCGTCAATCTTCAGGGTAAATTCGGCCATTTTGTCTCCCTATCGTCTCTATTCGATGATAACGGCCTACGAGGGATTCGAGTGCGGCCTGCGATAAGGGACAAAGCGGCCGGCAGGTTGCGAAAGGGAGAATTCGGCATGGAAACGAAGATTGAACGCGAATACCCGCAAACGCCGTTGGTGGGCGTGGGCGCAGTGGCAGTGCACGACGGCCGCGTGCTGCTGGTGCGGCGGGGCAGCGAGCCACTCAAGGGCCATTGGACACTGCCGGGAGGCCTGCTGGAGGTAGGTGAATCGCTGTCCGAAGGTGTTGTGCGTGAGGTAAGAGAGGAAACCGGGCTGGAGGTGGAGCCCATCGAACTGGTTGAGATCCTTGACCGGATTCACCGCGAGGGCGGCCGCGTTCGCTATCACTACGTGATCGCCGATTTTTTATGCCGTGTGACCGGCGGCGAACTCCGCGCGGCTTCGGATGCCGACGCTGTGCGGTGGGTGGAACGGGCGGAGTGGAATAGCCACAGCGCACTGGTTCTCGACCCGGTGACGGTCCGCGTGATTGAAAAAGGCTGGCAACGGGCACAAGTGCTGCGAGCCGAAGGACGGTAAGCCAATGCGATGGGAAAGATGGGTGCTCTGGATCGCGATTGCGCTGGCGGTTTGCGCGGGAATAGGGTTCCTGTTGCGCCCGGCAAGTTACTTTGACGGATGGATGTATCTCAAAGAAGATCTCTCCGGCGTAAAGAGCCACTCGGTACACGTTGAAGGGTATCGCGTGCACTACCTCGTGGAGGGACCGAAGAACGGAGCTGCCGTCGTACTGGTGCATGGGTTGGGCGGAAGCGCCGAAGACTGGCGCAACCTTGCTCCTTATCTCGCCAAAGCCGGCTTTCGCGTTTACATCCCAGATTTGCTCGGCTACGGGCGCAGTGCGCGGCCGACGGATTTCTCGTATTCCGTACGCGACGAGGCCGCGGTCGTTGTGAGCTTTATGGATACATTGGGGTTGAAGAAAGTAGACCTGGGCGGCTGGTCGATGGGCGGCTGGATTGTGGAGCTAATGGCCGCGGAGCATCCCGAAAGGATTTCGCGACTGATGCTTTTTGACGCGGCTGGACTGGACGTGAAGCCGGACTGGGACACTTCGCTGTTTACGCCCACAGATGCCACGCAGCTTGCGGAGTTGGAAGCTCTGCTGATGCCGCATCCCACGCCCGTGCCCGGCTTCGTGGCGCGCGACATTCTGCGGCTTTCGCGAAAGAACGGCTGGGTGGTGAAGCGGGCGACGGCCGCGATGCTGACGGCGCGCGATGTGACCGACAAATTGCTGCCTGAGCTGAAAATGCCTGTGCTGATTGCGTGGGGCGCTGAGGACCGCATTGTTCCGCTCGATCAGGCGGAAACGATGCACAAGCTCATCCCCCAGTCGCAGCTTGACGTGTTCGCAGGCTGCGGTCATTTAGCACCGTTGCAGTGCACCAGCGAAATGGGTCCAAAGGTAGTGCAATTCGTGGAGGAATGAGAGAACCAAATGCTGCCGAAGGTGGTGCTCAATCGACAGGATTTACGTTGAAATGGTTGACGTGTTTGCATCGATTCTGAGAAACTCACGGCCATGCAGTACAACGGACCCATCGAGTATGCCGGACATCGCAAGATCCGGATAAGAAACAAGCGCCATTATCGCGTAGCGCATTGGCCTATATGGATTTGGGTGTTTTTTCTGGCCCCTGGACCGCTCACCTTCAACCTGTTTACCCGCGGGTTCCATTGGATGAACTGGGCATGGCTGGGCCTGGTTCTTGCGGGAACCGGGATCGCCGGAATCTACGGCCAGTTGCCCGGCGTCGAGCCGGCGCCGTACATTCTGCGCTTCGACGAGGACAAGCCCAATCCGCTTTACCGGCGAGTGTGCTACACCTTCGCGTGGAACGCCATCATCAGCTTTACACTGCTGAACATCGTGGGGATGGCAGACGCGGCCTCGACCGGGGTTTGGCGTATGAAGCAGATTTATCTATACGCCTACTCTCCGCTTTGTGCATTCATCCTGCTGCTCGGGATCATGGGAAAACTGCCCCGCGTGGGGCCATCGACAAAGGGTGAAGGCAGCGAGCGGCGATACTTCTACGGGTCAGTGTGGGCAGTGACCGCGGCGCAGACAGTTCTTCTGCTGCTTTGGAAGATCCTGCCGGAGACTCAAAGCGGAATCGCGGTCAAGTTAGTTGTATTTATCGGCGTGCTGGCGGTGGTGGGCCTGGCCGCATGGCAAGGGATGCTGCCGCGCACGAGGCCGATTGTGCCGGGCGAACTGATGGTGGCGGATTAGAACTGCCGGCCCCCGTCGCAACCACCCCATATGAGATTTTTTTTGTAACTGACCCAAAATCAGCAAAGAGCGCCTATTCTCGGGGCGGGGATGCGCCGGTTCTCGCGCCGATTTTGAAGTCAGGCTGGCTTGCGAAAACCGGATTCAGCCCTTTTCGTCGATCGAGCTCCCGCGCTGCCCACCCAGGCGCGGAGTGATTCACATCACATTTGACCGGAACCGCATCAAGGTATAAGAAGGTTGCTATGTGCCTTGCGATCCCGGGAAAAGTGGAAGAGATTACCAACGACGGCCTGATCCGGATGGGGCGTGTGAACTTTGGCGGCGTCATCAAGAACGTCTGCCTCGACTATGTGCCGGAGGTCGGCGTGGGCGACTACACCATTGTGCATGTGGGGTTTGCGCTCTCGAAGCTCGATGAAGCGACCGCCGAACAGACGCTTGCCGATTTTCGCGCCATGGGCGTGCTGGACGAGGAGTTGGCTGACGAGGAAGAGGCGTTTGCGCGGGCCGCAAAGACGCAGCAATCGAATTGTCCGGATGGAAGCTGCGAGCCGGATTCGGGAAAGCCAAAGAAAAATCAGAATTGAGGATTGTGGGGTCCCAGGTCTCAAAATCGAGACCTGGGGCACCCAGCGGGTTGCCGGTTGGTTTTTGTGGTTTCCCACCCTAGCCGCAAAAACAAGAGCGCGGCGAGGGTTGGGGCGCTCGTGATCGCGGAGAAAAAAGCGGGCAGCAGATGAAATACCTCACTGAGTTTCGCAATGGGGAGATCGCGCAGAAGATAGCGCAGGAGATCGCCCAGGCTGCGACGCGTCCGTGGAAGATCATGGAAGTGTGCGGCGGCCAGACGCATTCGATTATCAAGAACGGAATCGACCAGATGCTGCCGGCGGGAATCGAGATGATTCACGGGCCGGGCTGCCCCGTTTGCGTCACGCCGCTGGAGCTGATCGACAAGGCGCTGGCCATTGCGGCGCAGCCGCGAGTGATGTTCTGCTCGTTCGGCGACATGCTGCGAGTTCCCGGCACGGAGGCCGATCTTTTCCAGGTGAAGGGACGTGGCGGCGATGTGCGCGTGGTGTATTCGCCGCTGGATGCCGTCGAGCTGGCAGTGAAGAATCCCGGCAAACAGGTGGTTTTCTTCGGCGTGGGATTTGAGACGACGGCGCCCGCCAATGCGATGAGCGTGCACCTGGCGAAACGACGCGGACTGAAGAATTTTTCGGTGCTGGTATCGCACGTGCTGGTGCCGCCGGCCATTGCCGCGATTCTGCAGTCGCCCGGCAACCAGGTGCAGGCGTTTTTGGCCGCGGGCCACGTGTGCAGCGTGATGGGATATTGGGAGTATCCGCCGCTGGCCGAGCAGTTTCGCGTGCCGATTGTGGTGACGGGGTTTGAGCCGCTCGACTTGCTGGATGGAATCCGGCGCACGGTGATTCAACTGGAGGCAGGACGGCACGAAGTGGAGAATGCTTACAGCCGCGTGGTGACATACGAGGGCAATCGCGCGGCGCAGAAATTGCTGGGCGAAGTGTTTGAGGTGACGGATCGCGCGTGGCGCGGTATCGGCGTGATTCCGAAGAGCGGCTGGAAGCTCAATGCGGATTATCGCGAGTTCGACGCAGAGGAGCGCTTCAAGATCACGGGGATCCACACCGAGGAGTCGCCGCTGTGCCACTCCGGCGACGTGCTGCGCGGAGCGATCAAGCCTGCGGAGTGCCCGGCGTTTGGCAAAGAGTGCACGCCGCGGCATCCGCTGGGTGCGACGATGGTGTCGAGCGAAGGCGCGTGCGCGGCGTACTACAACTACGGGCGTTTTCTATCGGCGGAAGAGCTGGCCGGCGCCGGCTCTGCACTCAGCGGAGCGGCTCGTGGCTGAAGGCGCCAGGAGCGACGCGCCGGATTTCTCCAACTGGAGCTGCCCGCTGCCGCTGGCCGATTATCCGGCCATCGTGATGGGGCACGGTGGCGGCGGCAAGCTGAGCAGCGAGCTGGTGGAGCACCTGTTTCTGCCGGCGTTTCGCAATCCTGAACTGGAAAACCTGGGCGACGCGGCGGTGCTTGAAGCTGGCGGCGCGCGGCTTGCGCTGAGCACCGATTCGTTTGTGGTGCAGCCGCTCTTTTTTCCGGGCGGATCGATTGGCGAGCTGGCAGTGAACGGAACGGTGAACGATCTGGCAGTATCGGGCGCGGAGCCGAAGTTTTTGAGCGCGAGCTTCATCCTGGAAGAAGGGTTTGCGCTGGCGCAGCTTGCGGCGATTGTGGACGCAATGGCGAAGGCTGCGGCGATTGCAGGCGTAAAGATCGTGACCGGTGATACAAAAGTTGTGGAGCGCGGACATGGCGACGGCTGCTATGTGAATACGGCGGGTGTGGGCATTCTGCGCGAAGGAATCCGGGTGGGCCCGCAACGCGTGCAGCCCGGCGACGCGGTGATTGTGTCGGGGACGATGGGCGATCACGGCATGGCGATCATGAGCGTGAGGGAAGGCCTCGAGTTCGAAAGCCCAATAAAGAGCGATTGCGCGGCGCTGAACGGAATGATCAGCGAGGTGCTTGTGGCGGCGGGGACGGCGGTACATGCCATGCGCGATCCCACGCGCGGCGGGCTGGCCTCAACGCTGAACGAGATTGCGCTGGCATCGGGCGTGGGCATCATGATCGATGAGACGTCGGTTCCGGTGCGGCCTGAAGTGCAATCGGCTTGCGAACTCCTTGGGCTGGATCCGGTGTATGTGGCGAACGAGGGCAAGGCAGTGTTCTTTGTTGCGCCGGATGCCGCCGAGGAGGTGCTTCGCGTGTTGCGGGCACACCCGCTGGGGCGAGACGCGGCGCGCATTGGACACGCCACCGCGGAGCACAAACATATGCTGGTTTCGCGCACGGCAATGGGGGCAAATCGCGTGATTCCGACCATGATCGGCGAGCAGTTGCCGCGGATTTGCTAGAAGCTGTCTCTCAACCGCTTTGCGCTCGATCGAACACTTCCCCCCAGGGGCTGAAGCCTGCAATTCATCGGGTGCGGTCGCGGCACCGCTGAAGCCGAGCCCTTTCAAAACCGGGTTACGAAACAGCTTTTGAGCGGCGGCGGGGCGGGTAGCTCGGAAATCCAATTGTTTGCGGAATCCTCGGCGAGACGCCTGCGGTCTATACGATGTTGGTTCGCTCTTTATATACTGCTGGGGTTGCGATCCCGGGCAACGCCACGCCTTCCAAATCTGTGAAGGCATATCAATTTTGTTGCAATCCCGAACCGTGATTCGAGGAGAGAGATTTGTCGAACCGATATCCTGCTCTCGCCCTTTTTCTGGCAGCGGCGCTTTCGATCCCGTTCAATGCCGATGCTCAAAATCAGCATGCCCAAAAGTCGAAGGATTTGCGCATCTCCGTCATCGACGTGGAAGGCGGCGCCTCTGTGCTGTTCGTCACACCCGAAGGCAAATCTCTGCTCGTCGATACGGGCTGGCCGCCGGGAATGGGCAACTGGCCGCGCATGGCTGAGGCGCCGGCGGGCTCAACTACGTCCAGCGCCGACCGCGTTGTGGCGGCAGCCAAGGCGCTCGGCGTCACGCATTTCGATTACCTGCTGATGACGCACTACCACGTGGATCATGCGGGCGGCGTACAGTCCCTGCTTGAACAGATGCCGGCGGACACGTTCATCGACCATGGTCCCAACAGCGAATTTCCTCCGCCGAACGCGAGTGCTAACCCACGCATGGCCTTTTCGGCTGCTGCGAATTATAAGAAGTGGCAAGCCGCATACCAGGGCCACAAGCACATCTCCGCCACGGTCGGCCAGGAGTTGAAGATTGGCTCGCTGCACATCAAGTTTGTGGCCAGCAATGCCCAGGTGCTCGATGCGCCCCTGCCTGGGGCCGGCCAACCCAACCCGCTGTGCGCAGGTGTTCCGCAGATGGCGCGCGACGGAGGCGTGGAGAATGTCCACTCGCTGGGCATGCTGATCACCTTCGGCAAGACGCGCATTCTCCACCTGGGAGACAACAGTTGGAACAATGAGCTGAAGCTGCTGTGCCCTGTGAACAAAATTGGCAAGGTGGACGTTTACTTCGTGACCCAGCACGGGATGGACCTGTCGAGCAGCCCTCCAACCGCGGCCTTTGAACCCCTGGTGGCTCTGATGCAGAACGGTCCCATGAAAGGCGGCGACGAAGCGCCGATCAAAACCGTCGAATCCTACCCCAATCTGGAAGGGTTCTGGCGGTTGCATTACTCGGTGCGCTATCCGGATTTGAATCCGGATCCCGACTATATCGCCAATCTCAATCAGCAACCGGATATGGCGTACCCCATCAACCTCGACATCACGCCGTCCGGCAAAATCACCGTAACCAATCCGCGAAACGGTTTCACCAAGACCTACGAATCACGCGAAGCCGGAGGCGGCCACGACCAGAAGTAAGACGCGATCCCGCGGCGAGATCCGGTGGAAGCATTCCATCGGATCTCGCGTTTGTTTGATGCGATCTTTGGCCGTGCTTCGTGAGGATATATCAAAAACCCCGCGAGGATTTTGCCTCGTTTCGAGTCACTTATAAGTACTTTTGAGATGGACTTAATTAGAAGAGTCGGACTTATAGCTAGAGTTTTCCAACTTATGACTCGAAATTAATAGTATCTAAGATCGCGAGCCCACCGGCACTTATCGCCAACTCTACGATCGCGAAAGGCAGATCACTTCCATTGTTTCGAGGCATGGTGTATATAGCCGGAGCGCTTGCGCTTGCGGCCGCGGGGTGTTGTGCGCCTATCCAAGAAATAAGACCCGCGAATCAAGCGAGAATACGCATCGATGAGAGCCGGACGGTGACGCTCGCGGGCAACGTACATCCCTTGGCCCGTGCGGAGTTCGACCGGGGAGTTGTGAATCCCGAAATGCAGCTAAACAAAATGGTGCTGGCGCTTAAGTCGCCGGCGGAGCAGCAGGCCGCTCTCGATCATCTGGTTGCAGCGCAGCAGGACCCGGCGTCGCCGCTCTTTCACCAATGGCTCACACCCGAAGAATTCGGCGCGCAGTTCGGCGTACCGGACGCAGAATTGGCGCAGGTGACGGCGTGGCTCGCTGCGCGCGGATTCACAGTGGAAGAGATTCCGGCAGGCCGAAGAGCGATTGTGTTTTCAGGAACGGCGGCCGAGGTATTCGACGCGTTTCACGCGGAGATCCACCATTATCGCGTCGCTGGAGCATCGCATATCGCCAACAGCGCGGACCCACAGATTCCAGAGGCGCTGGATGGTATGGTGAGCGGCGTCATTTCATTGCATGACTTTCGCCACAGTCCGCAAATTGCGGCGCGGAGGCCATTCGACTCGAAGCCGCAATATACCGCCGGAAGCACGCATTATCTTTTTCCGGCAGATTTCGCGACAGTTTACGATCTCAATCCGCTGTACAGCGCGGGGACGAGCGGCGCAGGCATTTCAATCGCGATCGCGGGCCGCAGCAATATCAACATGGGGGACGTGGAAGCGTTTCGCACGATTGCAGGACTGCCCGCCAACGCGCCCGAGGTGACGCTCGCAGGCGTCGATCCTGGATTGGTGGCGAACGATCAGGATGAGGCGACGCTGGATGTGGAGTGGAGCGGCGCAGTTGCACCACAAGCCCCGGTGAAGCTTGTGGCAGCAAGCTCGACGGCGACAACCGACGGCGTGGACCTGGCGGCGGCTTATATCGTGAATCATGCTTTGGCGCCCGTGGTGAGCGTGAGTTACGGCAGTTGCGAGCAGGAGATGGGCGCGGCAGAGCTTGCGTTTTATAACAGCCTGTGGGAGCAGGCTGCGAGTGAGGGCATGAGCGTGTTTGTGGCGTCGGGCGACGCGGGCGCGGCGGGATGCTCGGCGGCGACAGAGGCGGCGGGAACGGGTGCTGGCGTCAACGGACTGTGCAGCTCGCCTTACTCGACGTGCGTGGGCGGAACGGAATTCAATGAAGGCTCGAGCGCCGCGCAGTATTGGGGGGTGGCGAATACGGCGAGTTACGGATCGGCGCTCGGATACATTCCCGAGCAGGTGTGGAACGAGAGCTCGATCTATGGCGGGAGCGGGTTGTGGTCGTCAGGAGGAGGCGCGAGCGTTGTGTACGCACAGCCCGAATGGCAAGCCGGGGTGAACGGAGCGGCCGAGTCCAACGGAATGAGGGCCGTGCCCGATGTGGCGCTGGCGGCCGCGGATCACGATGGCTACTTCATGGTCGAGAACGGGTCGCATTGGATCGTATCCGGCACTTCGGCAGCGACGCCGGCCTTTGCGGGCGTGATGGCGCTGATTGTGGACACGATGCACGGAGCGGCGCAGGGGAATGTCAATCCCGCGCTGTATGCGCTGGCGAACGCGGCGAGCGCTCCGTTTCACACCACGTACGCGGGAAGCAACGGTGTGCCCGGAGTCGTGGGGTTCGCGGCCAGCGGCCTGGCTTACAACCTTGCCACGGGACTGGGATCGGTGGATGGCGCATTGCTGGTGAATGCGTGGGGAGCGGAACGCGCAATAAAACCAATCGCGCCTCGTCCAGTTGGCTGTTCCCGGGCGGGCCTTCTTGCGGCCCGCTGCAAGCCGCCGCTGCGCGCGCCATTGGCCCGGCGCGGCATTGGCCTGCGCTAAGCGAGAGCGATGGCGCTCACTTGAAGAGTGCGAAGGATTCCTTCACCTTGGACGGCAACGCAGGGCCTTGATCGGGCAACGTAGAGCCGATTTCGAGGACGGTCGCGGGCGAATTGCCGAGAGCTTTCAGGGCTTTCACCGTAGCGGGCCAATCGATGGTGCCGTCGCCGGGCCAGAGGTGCTCGTCCTTCGCGCCGTGGTTGTCGTGAACGTGAATGGATGCGATGCGGCTGCCGAGGGTCGTGATGGCTTCAAGGGTTCCCACGGTGATGTGGGCGTGCCCCAGATCCAGGCAAACGCCGACACCGTCCAAATGGCCCATTTCGAGAATGAGGGACAGATGCTCCGGGGTAGTGGCTTCGCTGAGCAGGTTTTCGACAAGCAGGCGGACACCGAGCGGGCGGGCGAACGCGCCAAGGTGCTCGAGTGCGGTAAGCGCGAACTCGATGGTACGTGGTGACCACATATCGTCCCGCTCGCCGAGATGGACGACGAGATTGCGCAGCGGGATGAGGTCGGCAGTTTCCAGAGCGCGCTTGATCTCATCCATCGCATCGATGCGACGAGATTTTTCGGGGTGCAGCACGTTTACGCCGGGCGCGCCGGCGCGGCCCATCTCGCGATCGGGAAAAAGCGGTGCGTGCATCGAGAACGGCTCAAGCGTATTGGAGCGGAACCACTCTGCCAGCTCGGCGACGTGCTCGCGGCTGGTGTAGTCAAAGTGCTGGCGCGCGGCAAAGATTTCGACCGCTTCAGCGCCGGAGCGGGCGGCCAGCTCGAGCAGGCCGGGATGCAATCGATGAGTCAGGAACAGATGAGTTGACAGGACGCGCAGCATGGTCGAGAGGCCCCTTGCGCCGGATCGATGAGTCGCACGAGCCGGTATCTATCGTTATTCTCGCATTTTCGAGTGGGTTTTCAGTGATGCGGGTGTTGCGTTGGATGGTGCGGCCGCTCCCCTCGCGACCGGGAGCTCTTTGTTTTGAAGCGCCGCTTATCGGGCTTCAGGGCTTCTGAGTTGTCCCGCATCGCGGTTCCCTCGCGCCGTCTATGATCAGAATTGAGATGGCCGCAAGGAGTGGCGCCGCATTGAGCCGGTGCCAGTTTGTGGCGCAGCGCCTTGGCCGAAGATGCTCCGAGAGCTTTGCAGTGGGAGTGAGCTGGTCAAGCGGTTTGCAGGAGTTTAAGCGCGTGGACAATGTTTTGTGGATCGAAGGAAGCGAGCCGGTAGGCCTGGCGATCGTCTTGCGGCCGCGCGGGGAAAAGGAACTCAAGGAAGACCTCGCAGACATCAAGCGAAGCGGAGTGAAAACGCTGGTTTCGATGCTGGAATCGAACGAGGCTCGCTGGCTTGGTTTGGCAGACGAGGGACCCCTGGCCGAGGAAGCCGGAATGCACTTCCTCTCCTACCCGATTCTTGATGTCCACGTGCCGGCCGATGTGACTACGTTTCGGGAGTTCGTGGCGGGATTAGCGGATCGTCTTCGTTCGGGAGACCGGATCGGCGTGCATTGCCGGGGGAGCATCGGCCGGTCCACGGTGACGGCGGCGTGCGTGCTGATTCATCTGGGTTGGAAGCCAAAGAAGGCACTGACAGCGATTCAACACGCGCGCAAATGGCATGTACCGGACACAAAAGAGCAACGGCGCTGGATCCTGAAGTACAAGGCTGAACCATGAGCGCGGCGCTGCCGAAGCCAACCGTAGATTTGAGCTTTGCGCACAACTGGAAGGCGGAAGTGCTGGCGGCGAGGCCGATGATTCTACCGCCGCGGCATTATGTTTATCCACGGGAAGCTGAGGAAGTGGAGCGCGGGGCGCTGGAAGTGATGGTGCGTCATGACGCTCAGGCCGGCGCCCCTTTTTTGGCAACCTGCGCGCTGGGGTTTCGCGATCCGGCCGCACCTTCCGGAATCTGGTCGGCTCCTAACCCGGAAGAAATTTGCGCCGTCTCGGGAGGGTACGCGTACCTGATCGACACGAGCGCGCCGGAGCGCTTCACGATGATTCCCTACCGGCCGGTGCTGGGGGTGCGCGCTGTAGTTGCCGAGGGGCTGCTGCTATTCGCCGGCCATCGTTCGATTCTGGCGTGGGGGCGCGAGGGGCAGGCATGGGAATCGGAGAAGCTTTCCGATGAGGGCGTGACGATTACTGAGATTGAAGACGGCGTGCTGCGGGGAACGGGGTGGGAGATGCGGAGCGATCGCGAAAAGCCTTTTCTACTCGATCTTCGGAACGGTTTATTGAAGCCTTTATGTAAAGATTAGCCTTCGTTCCAAAAATCAGCCCGCAACCGACATTCGACTTGTTGGGAGCAGGATCTGCTCATACGCCTCGTAGATTCCTTCAAAGACAGAATCCCAACTTGCGGTGAGGGCGTAGTCGCGGGCGGCATGGCGCATTTGCGCAAGCCGGGCCGGGTCATCGAGGAGGCTGGAGATGGCCGCGGTGAACTGATCGTCAGGAACGATGCGGCCAGTGACGCCGTCACGAACAAACGAGCATGGGCCGCCGTCGGGAGTGACGATGGCGGGAACGCCGCTCGAGAGCGCTTCCAGCACCACGTTGCCGAATGTGTCGGTGTGCGAAGGGAAAACGAAGAGGTCCATGTTGGCGTAAGCGGTGGCGAGCGCTTCTCCGCGCAGAACGCCGGTGAACTCCGCCTGCGGCAGGCGCTCACGCAGCCAGGCTTCATCGCCGCCGTGACCGACGATGAGGAGGCGGAACTCTTCATGGTTTTGCAGAAGTTCGTCATTAATGCGAACGAGCAGCCCAATGTTTTTCTCGACCGAAAGCCGGCCGACGAAGCCGAGAATGTGAACGGGATCGCCGGGCTCTCGGTTGCGTCTGGAGGGATGAAAGAGTTCCGCATCGACGCCGCGCGGCATGAGATGGCAGGGCCGGCCAGTGGCGCGCTCAAGGAGCGTGCAGAGCTCGGGATTGGGCGCGAACAGCACCTGCGCGGCGGAATAGAACCTGGCTATAGTCGCCATGGCGATGTCTTCAATGGTCTGGCCGGTGGCGATGGATTGCCGCTTGGGCAGGAAGCGCAGGAACCAGTCCGCGCGGCGCGCGGCGTATTCGTGGACGTTGGTATGCCAGCTTGCGGCAAGCGGCAGGTGAAGGTGATGTGCGAGGGCGGCGCCAAGGATACCGACTTCACTGGGACCGGTGATGTGAATCAGGTCGGGACGAAATCGCTGCAGCGTTTCGCCAATGAAGGGAAGATGGCGCAGAAACGCAGGATCGAATCGCAGATCCTTTTCGAGTGCGAAGGAAAGAAAACCGCGGGGCAGCTCGAGGGTCCAAACGGGGCCATCTTCAACGACGGCCTGTGCGCGGTCGCCGGCCCGCACGCACAGGAACGGAAGATTGCGCCGGCGGGCGAAGGCTTCAAAATGACGGCTGGTGTGAGCGACACCGTTCACTTCATGGAACGAGTCGGGGAAGTATGCGACGCGGGGAAAAGCAACGAAGCTTGCGGAGTCAGCGGGGTTTGCGGAGCTCGGGTGAGACACTCAGATCCTCTTGTCAGCTCTTTTCACAAAGCCAGCTCCGCGAATTCGGTTTTCGTCAGTTAGAACTCGGGCTCGCCCAGGGCAAGGCGCAATTGGTTCGAATCGCTCCAGGCCATGCGCAGGCCGCCGGAAAGCAGCCCCTGTCCCATCAGCTGCACCATCGCGATGACGGCGCTAACGAGACGCGGCGCCGACTTCTTGGGCCACAGCCCGCTCAGGGGCCGCATCACGCCGTTTGCGTCGGGATGGAAGACGCGGTCATCCCAGGTGCGCGAGCCGAGCGGGAACTCGGGGTAGTGGCGCACGGCATCGATCGCGGATTGCAGGATGCGGTGCTTCCAAGGCTCGGCGTATTGCGGCATAAAGAGCACGTGGCTCTTTCTTTGCCTGCGGATCTCATGCACGAACTCAGTAAACGTGGCTGCGTTGGTCAGGTTGATGTTGGCGTTGGGCTCTACTCCGTGGCGATCGCCGCCGGCGATGAGCAGCATGTTCCATTTCTCGGCCAGGCGGCGCACGGCGCGGTTCTCGTCCCAGAAGCGCAGGCCGTTCAACTCGAGCGCGTGAAGATAGGCGCCATTTTTCTGCAGAAACTCGTTCACCAGAAATTGATGCTTTTCTTTGCCGACCAGGTAGAGATCCCACATGGGGTGGTTGAAGACCACCAGTACATTCGGCTCGTCGTGGAGAGCGACAAGAATCTCCGTCAAGCGCTTATCGCTGGGACGAGCGGTGAATTCCTCGAGGGTGCTCATCCACTCCGCCGCGCGCGCGCTGGGCAGGTTGTGTACTCCGAGATGGAAGGACTGGATGCCGCCGTAGGGCGCGCTCCACTCGACCGAGACAGGAATTTGACGCGCGCTGGGCACGGTGCGCAAAAGCATGGGCGCCTTGATGGTGTCGTGGTCGGTGATCGAGACCATGGGCGCCAGATCGAGCTTTTCGATCTGCCTGGTTTCGAGATCGAAGGCCAGCTTGGGAGTCATGGGCGGCGTCCAGTAGCTGGCGGCGTAGTCGATGCGGATGCCGTGCATTTGCTCGGCACGACGCTCCAGCCGCGACAGGAGCGGCCGCATGACCGGAAACTGGTTGCCGAAGTTGGCCAGAAAATCCAGTGTCTCGCGCGACTGATTGGTGTGGCTGTGGAGCGAAACACCGGTCCGGAAGCCCCTGGAGGCATCCGTGTCGCGCCAGAGGTACGAGATGGTTGAGCCCGCCATATCCGCTCCTCGATTTCTGCGATTTTGTCTTCGGATTTCCACAGTCAGTATCCGTTCAAAGCCATAAATTTCCGGTTAATGGGGTGCGAATTGCCCTTCAATTGATGCACCGACGGAATCAAAGGAGTTACCAAAATACCGGGAGCAGACGGCACAAGGCTTGTAATATCCGTTGCCTGGAAAAGGGCCTCGATCAAACGGGGGAGATTCAATCGACTTTAGCCTGAGTGCGCCTCGTGCACAACATGGGCCAAATCTTTCTTCGCCCGAATGATTCCTGTGAATCTTCGGTAAAACGAAGAGCCGGGGACAGGAAAGCGATTGCCGAGGAAAGTGTATTGCTACAGATTCCCGGCTGGCGCGCCAATACGCCCCTGCAACAATTCTAGCAAGGTTTGTTATTTTCGGGTTTTGGCCAGCTCCGGGCCGAGAAAATCGTCCATTTTCCAACCCGCCATCAGGTCGTCTTCATGTTCCGTTTTCCTGGGTCCGGGCCGGGCCGATGCGGCCGTGGCCGCCTCAATCGAAAGGTAGTTATCCGTGAGCCCTTTCCTCAGCAGCTCGAAGGCCTGTTCGGGAGTGTCGGCATACTGGAACAGATCGATGTCCTTGGGAGAGATGGCGCCGGTATCGACCAGCACTTCAAGGTTGAAGACCTTCTTCCAGTATTCGGGCCCGTAGATGAGCACCGTGATTTTCTTCGCCAGCTTCTGCGTTTGCGCCAGGGTGAGAATCTCAAACATTTCGTCGAGGGTGCCGAATCCGCCGGGAAAGACGACCAGGGCCTTGGCCAGATAAGCGAACCAGAGCTTGCGCATGAAGAAGTAGTGGAACTCGAAGTTGAGGGAGGGCGTGATGTAGGGGTTCGGCCTCTGCTCAAAGGGAAGCAGGATATTCATGCCGATGGTTTTGCCGCCGGCCTCATAAGCGCCGCGGTTGGCCGCTTCCATAATGCCAGGGCCACCGCCGGAGGTGACCACGAAGCGATGCTTGCGCGAAGGAATGGTCTTGGCCCATTGCGTAAGCAACTGGGCGAGACGCCGAGCGTCCTCGTAGTAGCGCGCCATTTCGACCGCGGCCACTGCGCGTTTGCGCTGCAGGTCAGTGGCCTTGCCCTCGGCAATTTCCATCGCCTTGGCAGGCTGCTCTTCGCTGGGCGCGGGGCGCGTGGAGCCCGTGTTGTCGAGAAGTTCCAGCGCGTGATCGGCTTCCTCGCGGCCGCGAAAACGCGCGGAGCCGAAGAAGACGACCGTGTCCTGAATCTGCTCGCGGCGAAATCGCGCCAAAGGCTCCTGGAATTCCGACACAATCCGGATCAGGCGTCCGTCAGGGCTGTTCAGGAAGTCCGGATTCTCGTAGGCGAGCGGTGCACGCTCCAGGGGTGGAGGCGCGCCATTTCCGGGAATCACCGCGCGCGGCGCGGGATCAGCAGGTGAAGAATGAACGGCGCCGCCCGGACTCGCCGAGCTCTCCATCTCCCGATTCTTTTTTTCTGTTCCCTGTTCTCTGCTGTTCATCACTTAACTATCCCGATGACGAATGGCGTCCTGAAACGCAACCCAAAGATTGAGCAGCCCGATCCCGGAGACGATGCCGCGCACAGCACCGGTGGTGGCGATGTGACCGAGCATTGGAAATTGAAGAAAGATGGGATTCTGATCCCAGAAAGTATGCGACCACGGTGCATAACAGACGGCAAGCCCGATATACATGCGCAGCATAACCCGCAGAAACAACTCGACGCGTACCAGCCAGTGAGGAGTGCCCTGCTGCTGATGCGCGCTCGATTGCGATTCGTCCGCCAAGCCGGGCAAAGTGTCCGATGCCGTCCCAGACATGGGAGCAGGGCTCACAGAGAGCGTAGGCGATGACGATTCCGGCTCCTGTTGCATTTGCGTAATTCTGTCCGCCGTCTCCGATGTCTGTGCATTGCAATCACTTCGCGTCTTTCGCCGCCTCGAGGCAAAGGAGGTGCGGCGGCAGGCACAGCACACTGACGCCGTAATGCAACGGTAACACAACAAGCGTGGGACGGTCCGCCTGGGGCACGGCCCCACCGATCGGGCTGCGGCTGTTGCCGGGGACGAAGCGCGAGAGTATTTTGTTGGTGTGCTGAGGGACCGCGGTGATGCGTGAATCGATTCACTCCCGCGATCCAAATCCTGCACTCGCTCTGCTCTCCAACGCGTTGTCATCCTGAACGCAGTGAAGGATCTGTAGTTGCTTTTCACGCGGCCCTCCAGCCAAATTTCAATTACTTCCGGATCGCCGACGATCCGCCCGCGATAGCGAATGTGGCTTCGAACCCTTTCTCCCAAGCGCTGTCATCCCGAACGCAGTGAGGGATCTGCGGTTGTTCTTAGCGCTCTTAAACCCGCCGTAACTTCCGGATCGCCGACCACACTCTCGCTATCCAAATCTTGCACTCGCTCTGCTCTCCAACGCGTTGTCATCCTGAAAGGAGCGTAGCGCAGTGAAGGATCTGCAGTTGCCTTTCACGCGGCCCTCCAGTCAAATTTCAATTACTTCCGGATCGCTGACGATCCGCCCGCGATAGCGAATGTGGCACCGAACCCTTTCTCCCAAGCGCTGTCATCCTTGTATCTCTAAAGGAGGAACAGTTTCGGTGAAACTGTTGGAGTGGGGGAGTCGAGGCATCGGCTCCCCCGCGGGCGGACGGCTCCCGTTCATCCTGCGGTCTCAACGACCGACGCTCAGCACAGGTGACCGCTGCCCAAGTCACGTACGACCGAACAGTCGCACGATCTCAGTCGAACATACAAGGCAGGTTACCGTGACACGGATTATTTGTGGAGTGGATATTGGTTCATCTTCTTTAGCCGCGCGCATCGGACAGGACGGCGTCGCGGCCAGCTTCGCCAACAGCCCGGAAGGCATCGCAGAGTTGGCTGCCTTCTGTGAGACCCATCAAGTTGCACTGGTCGCCATGGAAGCCACCGGCGGCTACGAACAGCGGGCCTTTGCGCAACTGTCCGAACACGGTCTGCCGGTGGCGGTAGTCAACCCGCGCGCCGTGCGCCAGTTCGCGCAGAGCATGGGTTGGCTGGAGAAGACCGACGCGATCGATGCCGGCATGATCGCCTGGTACGCACAGACAAAGAAGTCTCAGCCGCAATGCCTGGCCCCGCCGACCCAGCTCGAGTTGCGTGCCCGCGTCACGCGTCTGCGCCAGCTCACCGAGGTTCGCACCGCGCAGCTGAACCAGCAACGTCTGGTCACCAATCCCGCGATTCAGAACAGCTTCCGCGCGATACTCAAGTTCCTCGCCGAGCAGATCGAAGAACTCCAGCAGGCCATCGCTGCGCTGATCCAAGCCGACCCCTTGTGGCGCGAACTGAATCAGGCCTTCCGCACCATCAAGGGCGTCGCCGATCGCACCGTGGCCCGCATCATGGCCGAGATGCCGGAGATCGGCACGCTCTCCAACAAGACCATCTCCAAACTTGCAGGACTGGCGCCTCTGGCCAACGACTCAGGCAAACATCAGGGCAAACGCGCGGTGCGAGGAGGCCGCGCCACAGTCCGAGACATCCTGTTCCTGGTGGGCAGCGTGGTCGCTCGTTACGAGCCCGACTTCACCGCCTTCCAGCAGCGCCTGCGCGCCGCCGGCAAGCCACCCAAAGTCGTTCGCATCGCCGTGGCCCACAAGTTGCTCGTCCGCCTCAACGCCAAAGCCCGCGAGGTTCGCCAACAGGGCGTGCCCTCACAACTGAGAAGGTTAGCTAGTCAGCAGCCGTAGTCGAGATTGTGGGAAAGAGGAAAACGGCACCATCGTTTTCCGCTTTTCCATCAACCCGCCCTTGACAATCCAGACAGTCGCTGAACGCAGTGAGGGATCCGCGGTTGCCTTTCGCGCGGCCCTCCAGTCAAATTTCAATTACTTCCGGATCGCCGACGATCCGCCCGCGATAGCGAATGTGGCACCGAACCCTTTCTCCCAAGCGCTGTCATCCTGAACGCAGTGAGGGATCTGCGGTTGCCTTTCGCGCGGCCCTCCAGCCAAATTTCAATTACTTCCGGATCGCTGACGATCCGCCCGCGATAGCGAATGTGGCTTCGAACCCTTTCTCCCAAGCACTGTCATCCCGAACGCAGTGAGGGATCTGCGGTTGTTCTTAGCACTCCTAAACCCGCCGTAACTTCCGGATTGGCGACCACACTCCCGCGATCCAAATCCTGCACTCGCTCTGCTCTCCAACGCGTCGTCATCCTGAGCCGCAGGCGAAGGATCTGCAGTTGCCTTTCATGGGTTCATGCGATCGAGCGCCCGACGATAATCGGCAGGCTCACCGTCGTACCAATCCCGGCTGAGATCGGCCCACGCAGGATTTGCCGATTCGATGAGTGCGATTTTTCGGGCTCGTCTCCATCCCTTCAGTTCCTTCTCCCGAGCGATGGCTCTTTGCACATCTTGATGGCGCTCAAACCAGATCAGCGGGTCGCAGCAGCCGAGGGTGACGGCTACGCGGTGGCGGGCGTGGTGTTCGCGGAACACGAGGAGGAGCGCGGCTTGCTCTGCGGCGGGCAGCGTGTGAAACCTAGATTGGAGGAGTAACGACGATTGGAAACCTGATTTTTTTCACGACGGTAGTGTGTCGGCGTGCTCCAAAGGTTCGTCGGCAGGTTCCCGATTCGGTCTCAACAATAGCAACTCCTCTACGACATATCCGGCTGTCGTGCCGTCTGAGAATGTCATTATCAGGCCGTCGTCGCCGTCCTTTTCAACCTTAAGGATGCGTATCTGGTCTCTCATGGCAAGGAGTGTAGTCCTGTGCCGAGCTGCCTGCTGTTCAATACTGCTCAGTCTTGTTACAGCAGGTTGAGGCGGTCGAGGGTGACGGCGAGATGTGTGAGCGCAGCGTGCACGAGGGTTGAGGCGGTGCGGCGAAGTGACGCGACAACCCACCCAAGCGGAGCTTGGATGGGGCACCCGCGCGGCGCGAGACGTGCTGGCCGCGCGTACCGCTCGCAGGTGTGAGCATTCACGGTCGCGAAAATCCACTGGACACCGCCGCCAATGGGTGCGAGAATTTACCGCTGAAAAGGCACGAAACTGGCCCCCGCATTCCTCGGAGGTTCACGATGGCGTCTTCCCTGCCTGATTTTGTGCGCCGACCCAACCCAGACGGAACGACAGATTCGATTTGCAGCAGGTGCTTCGCAACTGCCGCCACCGCGACATGGGAGGCTGACCTGGATTCAGGCGAGCGACGACACGAGTGTGACCCGTTGAGGCTGGCGTATCTCAGAAAGGCTGCGGAACGAGCCGAAGCGGCCGGAAAGTCCGCGGAACGGTCCTCGAAACAGCCCGCGCAAGGGCACATCAGAGCCGGTTGAGGCGGTCGAGGGTGACGGCGAGATGTGTGAGCGCGGCGTGCACGAGGGTTGATGCGGTGCGGTCGCAGCAGCCGAGGGTGACGGCTACGCCGTGGCGCGCGTGGTGTTCGCGGAACACGAGGAGGAGCGCGGCTTGCTCGGCGGCGGGTAGCATCGCGAGCGCGCGCTCGAAGTCGAGGACGCGGACGATGCGTGAGTCGGCCTCGCGCTGGCGGCGCTGGCGGTAGCCCTGGCGGCGGTAGTTGGTGACCTCACCGGCGCTGAGGCGTGCGCGGTCGTATGACCACTGGCGAAGGCGAATGACGGCTAGGACTTCCGATGGTTGCATGGGTCGTTGCGCTTCCATTTCTTGGCGTCATCGCGGGCGAGAGCTTTGCCCCAGGCGAGCAGGACGGCGCGCCACCAGTCGGGGGAACCCGGCTCGGGGCTGTTGTCGTGTTGTGTGGGATTGTTGAGCCACTGGGCCGCGCCGGGCGCGGTCGCCGCGTTCGCACCCTTGGTGCGGGGTTCGCCGGAGATTGCTTCTACCGGGTCCATGACATATACTATACCCCGGTTCGGTATCGATGTGCAACCGTGGCGGGTTTCAGGCACCGGGGCAGGCGGCGAAAATGCGGCTGGCGACGGCGCGCGCCTCTTCCCACATTTGGCCGCTGTCGGTGAGGGTCCCGGGTGCCCCGGGTCCCGATTCTGGGACCTGGGAGCCACGAAAGCCTGAATCACAAGGACCGGGGTGCGCCAAACGAACCGGAAAATCGTGTCGTCAAGCCCCATTTCCCGTGACTCGCTCCATCTGGGCCACTTAGCGTTGCAGGTGATTTGCGCCGTTTCCCGCACAATCAAGATGAGCGTAGGACCAATGAAAAACATCACCGCATCCGTACCCGCCCACACCATGACTTCCGTCTCATGTTTCGCCGCCAAAACTCTGCGGCAAATGGCACAGCAAACCCCGCCAGAACCGCTTCCGCCTTTTTTTAAATCGGCTGTGAAACTGTGGAACTGTGAGATTTCCGCTCTAAGTCGTTGATTCGGCGCGGTCCACAGTTCCACAGTTTCACAGTTTCACAGTTCCACAGTCGACGGAAGCAGGTGGCCAATGTCCCAACACAAACTCGTCCCCCAGGAATGGGCGTCTCGGGTTCCAATTCTGGGACCCGGGATCACCGACCCGCCCCGGCCGCAAAAACAAAGGCGCCGCGAGGATGGGGCACCCGTTTATGCGGCCTGCATAGCACTGTCGTCGCCGCCGCCCTTCAACTGCTCGGCCTGGTTGTGGGCGATGAGCGCGTCGACAATGGGTTGCAGACGGCCGTCCATCACCAGGTCGAGCTGGTGCAGGGTGAGCCCGATGCGGTGGTCGGTGACGCGGTTCTGCGGGAAATTGTAGGTGCGGATCTTCTCGCTGCGGTCACCTGTGCCCACCTGCTGTTTGCGGGCCTGCGCAAGTTCGGCGTTCTGCTTTTCCATCTCCATTTCGTAGAGGCGCGAGCGCAGTACGCGCATGCCTTTTTCGCGGTTTTTGATCTGCGATTTCTCGTCCTGGCAACTCACCACGGTATTCGTCGGCAGATGCGTGATGCGCACCGCCGAGTACGTGGTGTTCACCGATTGGCCGCCGGGACCCGAGGAGCAGAAGGTATCGATGCGGATGTCCTTGGCTTCGATTTTAATGTCGACCTCTTCAGCCTCGGGCAACACGGCCACGGTGACGGCCGATGTGTGCACGCGGCCCTGTTGCTCGGTTGCGGGCACGCGCTGCACGCGGTGCACGCCCGACTCCCACTTGAGCTGCGAGTAAACGCGGTCGCCCTCGATGATGGCGATCACTTCCTTATAGCCGCCGATGCCGGACTCGGAGAGCGAGAGCACTTCGACCTTCCAGCGCTTCACTTCGGCAAAGCGCGTGTACATGCGGAAGATTTCGGCGGCAAACAGCGAAGCCTCGTCGCCGCCCGTGCCGGCGCGAATCTCAAGGATGATGTTCTTTTCGTCGTTGGGATCTTTGGGAATCAGGAGGATTTTCAGCTCTTCTTCAATGGCCTGCTCGCGCGGTTCGAGCGCGGCAATCTCCTCCTGCGCCATGGCGCGCAAATCGGCGTCGGAGTCGGCAAGCATCTGGCGTGCGCCCGCCAGGTTCTCGCGCACCTGCTTCAGCTCGCGATACTTTTCGACGGGCGTTTCAATCTCGCGCAATGTCTTGGCGACCTTCTGGTACTTTTCGTGGTCGTTCAGGACTTCAGGCAGTGCGAATTGCGATTGCAGCTCGTTGTAGCGCTGCTCCATTTGTTCCAGGCGGTCCAGCATGACTCAGCTCCTGGCCCTTTGCACGGGCCGGGTTTTGAAAGTGAAGGAGTAAAAAAGTGAAGAAGTGAAAGGCGCAAAACAAGTGCGGGCGGCGGGCGCCGCTAGAGAAGGGCCGGGATGGGCTGGTGAAGAGTCACTGCAGGTTCTATTTTAGCGCGAAATGCGAGCTCACCACGGCAAAACCAAGATAGACACTTGGCACCCGGCGACATCTCTGGCGGCCGCAAGGGCTAATATCCGGCGGGAAGAGTGGAGAGCCGTTCGATCCAGTTGCGAAAGTGAGGGCATTCTGCGAGCATTCGATCGACTCCGATCCTTTGCGCTGCAAGCGATCCTTCAATCACCTTGTTGTATTGACGGTAGACGCTGGCGACCCGTTTGGAGGGAGCATTGTTCGGGTCATCGTTGATGTCTTCCGGCGTCTCGAAACGATTACGAATCTCAGCCAACTGTGGGGCCAGATTCGCCTGTCCGAGCGAAACGGCGAACGCATTGGTGTCGCTAAAAAGAAGACCTTCGTATTCGTGCACCTGCAGATAGGGGATCAATCGCACTACCGTTCGATGCTCTGGAATGATCGAAATTATGTCCTGAAGGATTGCATTCTCAATATGGACTGCCTTTCGAGCAGCCACTAAGTTAGACGGGGACGGGGTTCCGGGAAAGCCTAATTCGAGGCCGTAAAGATCAAACATCGTTGAGCAGTAGACGTTGGTATCTTGCTTCAGTTGAAGCAGGACGTCCTTCTGCACCCTCGCATAGTTCACCCTTCCACCTTTGTGTCCGGGAACGCCAAGAAGGATTGGTGTTAGGAAAACTCCGCGGTTCCAGAAGTAAGGTGCTAGCACATCGCTTATGAATCTCGATTCGGTAGGACCCTCGCAGACAATGTTCACACGGGCCATTACGAAGTCTCTCCGGAAGTCGGGATAGAGTGATCCGCATCGATCTGCGGCCTTCCCCCGAGAAGATTCTTCTGCCAGAGTTCGCCAAGAGTGTAGTCAGCGAGCCAGCCGGAGAGTTGTTCTGAGTCGAGCCTCTGAAATGTCGATTGATCTTCCGCGCGTTGCACAACAATGATGTCATCCGGGCTGAATTCGTTGAGCAGCAGGGCCGACTGAGTTGAAATGATGATTTGGTTGTACCTGGGACCCCAGGGCGCAATCGATTTCTGAATCATCCCCCCGAGCAGGGAGAGGGCATACGGGTGCAGGCCAAGTTCAGGTTCATCGAAAAGCATGGTGCTGGGCGGATACGGTTGCAGGAGAGCTGTTGCCAGGCAGATGAAGCGAAGGGTGCCGTCCGACAACTGACCTGCGAGCAGCGGATAATCCGAACCGCGCTGCCGCCATTCCAGTTGGATATTTTCTGGGTTTGAAGGGACGGGCCGAAGCTGAAAGTCGTCGAAAAATGGTGCAGCCAGTCTCACCACATCGCGGATCTTTTCGTAGCTCGACATGTGTGTTGACTGCAACCTGTACAGATACGCTGCGAGATTCTCCGCATTCCATCGCAGGGAAATGTTGTCATTGATGGGACCCTGCCGACGCACCCCAGAGACAAGACTGGTGTCATGGAAGTGATAGACGACCCAACTCGAAAGTGCGTCATACACATAAGAGGATGGACCCTTGTTGCTGCGAACGCCAGAATCGTCTTTGTGGGCTTTCAGTCGGGCTTCGAAATGTCCGGATCCGAATGGCGTTCTCGACTCCGTGCCTCGAACGTAGGGTCCGGTGTAGATTGAGAACTCACCGGAAAAAACTAGGCGATTGTCCACTGTCGGCAGGAGGCTGAACTCATATCCGTTTTGGCCGAACAACAGTTTGACCCGTAGCTCCTTCGTTACCTTGGGGCCCAAATATAGGAAAGAATCCGCTCCTCCCTCGGTGGCGAGTGCGAGTTGAAGCTTCTCGTCGATGAGGTCGCGCAGCAGACGAAATAAACTGACGAAATTACTCTTGCCGGCCCCGTTGGGGCCTATCAAAACATTGATGTAGCCGAGATCGAACGATTTCAAATCGCGGATGGATTTGTAGCCCTGAATCGAGATTTTGTCAATGATTCCACCCATTGATCCATGATCTCATGTTGTCTCAAGCTTAATTCCCCAAACTGAAGGACGTTTGGGTTCGGTTCAAAAGAGGACAACCAAATATTGTTGCGAACTTTGAGATACAAAGCCAGCTCGGAGCCTTACATCCCGCCCTTGCCCAGCAGAATGCCGATGCCGTACGTGACGGCGCCTTCCACCGCGCCGACGACGGTCATCTCGAGTCCCGACGACCACCACGACCGCACGGTGATCAGGCTCTTGGCGGCGCCCACGGCGAAGTGGGCGGCGAGCGAGACGATGGCCGCTGCGACGATGGCCGGAATCCCCTGCAGGAAGAAGAAGGGGATGACGGGGATGATGGCTCCGACGGCGGTCGAAAGAGCGCCGGAGGTGGCCGAGACGAGCGGGTTCGAAAGCGCCTCTTCCGACGAGCCAAGGCGTTCTGCGGCCAGCGCCCGCAGTAACTGGTCGGGATCGCTTGCTATGTGGTTCACCATGTGGAGAGCGTCTTCCTCGGGCAATCCCTTCACCTGGTAGTAGAGCGAGAGCAGCTCGCGGGCTTCGGGGCCGTTCATCTGGATGGCTTCGCGCTCGCGGGCAATTTCGGCGTGATAAATCTCGCGCTCGCTTTTGGCGGCAAGGTAAGCGCCGGAGCCCATGGAAAGCGCGGAGGCGATCATGCCGGAGAGGCCGGCGAGAAGAACGTACTTGGGGTTGCCGGCGGTCGCGCCGGAGACGCCGGAGACGATTCCGAAGATGGCGCCCAGGCCGTCGTTCACGCCGTAGATGGCGTCGCCGATCCATGCGCCGGGCTGCTTGCGGCCCTGATTGCGCTTGGCCAGCATTTCTTCGAGAACGGCTTTCGCCTCGATTTTGGGCGCGCCGGCCGGCGCGGTGTAATGGCCGCGCAACAGCGATCCGAGCTCGCGGTAATGGTCTTTTTCGTCCTGGATAACGTGCTCGAGGATGGCGATCGATCCTTCGTCGCCCAGGGCCTTGAGCTGCTCGCCGTAGCGAGCGATGTCGCGGCTCTCTTCAATCTCCAGGCGGCGCAGGGCCATACGCATACCGCCCGCGCGGCTGGCCAGCGAGTGCGCCTGTCCGCCCGGTCCGCCGGAGTACACCGGCTCCGGTCCGCCGAGTTCCTTGATGCGGCCCTCCCACAGCGCGGCATGCTCGATTTCAGCCTGAGCCAGATGGCGCAAAACCTGGGCGCGAACCGGATCTTCATCGCGGTCGGCGAGCGTGATGTAGGTGTGGTAGCCCTCCATCTCGGCTTGCCAGTTGCCCTCAAGTGCGGTCAGGATTTTCTTGGTTCTGGCGCCGGCCAGCATCGCAATGGGCATCGAACGCACCTCGCTTGAACATGAGGATAACGGAAAGCGCTGCGAGCGAGGTAGGGCACGAGCGAAAGCGAAGGATTTTGCGGCTTTAGAGCGCGCAGGCAGGTCACGGAAATCCGGGCAGGACAGAGAGCCCGCGCTGCGTTTAGTCTTGGTTGGGCCGGAAGATATGAGTCTAAGGAATGTTGTGCGGCTTCATACCGGGAGCACCCGCCGGCGCGCTCGCGTCTCAGTGGGGACCCGAGGGCGCAATCAAGAGTTCGATTCGGCGCGCAATCTGAGCATCAAAGGAACGAAGTGAAAGTGGGGAACGACATTTATGACAGCAAGTTCGAAAGAGTCTCGCGCTCTCACGTCGCCGGGTTATCTGGTCCCGTTTATCACCGTCACCGCATTGTTTTTCGTATTCGGATTCATCACCACGCTCAACATGGCGCTGGTTCCCGATCTGCGCAACATCTTCGACCTGCCTTACGGCTGGGCGATGCTGGCGGAATCGGCTTTCTTCCTGGCATATTTTGTTTTTTCGTCTCCTTCGTCGAAGCTGATTGAGTGGATTGGCTACAAGCAGACGATGGTGGTTTCGCTGTTCATCCAGGTGATTGGCTGCGCTTTGTTTATTCCCGCCGCCAGGCTCGTGAACTTCCCGTTGTTTCTGGCCGCGGTGTTCATCGTGGGCGCCGGAGTGACGGCGCTGCAGACTTCAGCCAATCCTTACGCGGCAATTCTCGGACCGGAGGAGACGGCTCCGGCGCGCCTGACGCTTGCCCAGGCATTCAACTCCATTGGCGCCACCATCGCGCCCGTTGTGGGCGGTGCATTCTTCCTGAACCTGGGCGATACCACCAATAAAGCCGCGATCGCCAACGGCGTGCGCGCCCCGTACATCGCTATCGCGGCCGGGCTTTTCATCCTTGGTCTTGCAGTGATCTTTTGCCATCTACCGGCGATCCCGGGCGCTCGCTCCGCCAAAGCGGCCGGGCTTGATCCGGCGGCGACGCGCAGCATCTGGAGCTACAGGCATACCGTGCTGGGTGCGATCGGCATTTTCTTCTATGTCGGGGTCGAGGTCGGACTGGCATCGATCGCCACGAATTATTTCAAGTCGCAGGGCATGAGCTCGCTCAAAACCGCGTCATTTCTGGTTTCGCTCTACTGGGGTGGTGCGCTGGTCGGGCGTTTGCTCGGCTCCTGGATCCTGACCAGGTTTAAGGCAGGCAAGCTGCTCGGCCTCTTCGGCTTTTGCGCCGCTGCTCTGCTTGTGATCAGCATGTCGTCTTCGGGCAACGTTGCAATTTGGAGCCTGGTGCTCTGCGGTTTCTTCAACTCCATTATGTTCCCGAATATCTTTGCACTTGGCATTGCGGGCCTGGGGCCAATGACGAGCAAAGGATCGGGGCTGATCATGACAGCGATCGTAGGCGGAGCGTTGATTCCGTATTTTCTGGGTGTGGCCGCGGACCGCATGGGTATCCAGCATGCTTTTGTAATTCCGCTTTGCTGCTATCTCTACATCGCTTGGTACGGGCTGTGGGGATCGAAGCCGAAAGAGACAGCCTTTAGCTCGTAGCCAGTAGCTTGTAGCTTGATGCGTGGGGCCCTTCGACGCGGAGCGAAGGGCCTTCGCATTTTCGTGCGAGCTGGATTCGGGCATAAGATGCAGGCCGGACCCGGAACGGAGTTTGCCGTGAAGCGCAAGGCAAAGCCACACGCAGACAGGCGGAACGGCGGGAGCCGGCTGATCGCTTTCGCGGTGGCACTGTTTGTTCTTTTGCTGTTGCTCAGGATGATTGCCTTTTTTGCTGGGCACGGGCGGCATCACTTATGAAGTTTGAGTGAGGACGCCTGTGAGCGAGTTGGCATGTCAGCGAAAGGTTTAGCTAACCGTAGAGTTCTTGTTCCGCGCGATAGACCACGCTTTGGCATATTTCCAATGAATATAGATGGAGTGATTCAGGTGCTGGAGCAATCCCGCGCGGCCGTCCAGGAATCCGAGCCGAACAACGTAGTTGTAGAGGAAGGTGGCAGCGGGATTCAGAACTGCATTCCACTTGAGCCACAACCATGACCGCCCGGCACGGCCTGAATCGACAAGAGCCTCTGCGGCAATGGTGCTGTAGCGGTTCATGTGCTCAATGTAATCGTCGAGCGTGGGATAACAGTGGTGGACGAGGTGGCCATTGAGCTGGCCTACCGGCCCGTCGGCGCGCATGGTCTCATGGACGACCTGCTCTTGAAAGCGTGCGGCGCCGCGCCGAAATAATCTGAGCTTGGGATCGGGCCAATAGCCTCCGTGGCGCAACGGCTGCCCGAGGAAATGATTGAGGCGCGGAATGCGATAGGCGGCAAAGGCCGGTTCGCCGGCGAGCAGCGCCTGGATTTCGCGGGCCAGTTCAGGGCTGACTTCTTCGTCGGCGTCCAGTGAAAGGATCCAGTCGCCGGTGGCGTGGCCGATGGCCGAGTTTTTTTGCGCGGCGAAGCCTTTCCAGGACTCCGTGAGAACGCGTGCACCAGCTGCGCGGGCAATCTCGAGAGTTGCATCTGTCGAGCCGGAGTCTACGATGACGATCTCGTTCGCCCAGCGAACACTCGCGAGCGTGCGCGGCAGGTTGTCCGCCTCATTGAGCGTAATCATCGCCACAGAGAGTGTCTTGGGCATCGAGGGAAGGATAAATCAGGGACGTAGGGAACAAGGGCCCGAGGGGAACGAGAAAAAGGGGAAACCGTTGCCTTCGCTCGAGACTCAGGCTCGGGGGGCGGAGACCAGAGACGCGTGAGGATCCGTCCGTGATTCGTGGTCCGCAACAGCACCGAAGTAACTTGAGAATCCATGGCAACTGCGGAAACCGATGCTATGCTCGGTCGCATGGCAGAGTTTCCCACCAATCCGACGCGGCTCGATCCCTACAAGAATTTCAACTTTCGCGTGAAGTGGGATGGGCAGTATGTTCCGGCGATCTTGCGGGTGTCGGAACTGGTGCGCACCACGGAGGTTGTGGCGATTCGCGCAGGCGGCGACCCGAGCACCAGCCACAAATCGACAGGCCTGACGCAGTTTCAGCCGATCGCACTCGAGCGCGGGCTCACCGACGACCCGGCATTTGAGAATTGGGCGAACCTGGTTTGGAGGTATGGCGTGGCGCTGGGCACGGAGATGTCGCTAAACGAGTTCCGGAAAGACATTGATCTTGAGCTTTACAACGAGGCTGGACAGTTGGTGCGCGCCTACAAGGTGTATCGCTGCTGGCCGTCGGAGTACCAGGCGATGTCGCAACTCGATGCCAATGTGGCGGCGGTCGTGATCGAGCGGCTGGTTCTCGAGAACGAAGGCTGGGAGCGCGATACGAGTGTGGTGCCGCCAGCGCAGACCTAATTCGTTCCAGTTGCGGCGCGTTCGACCTCCGACCATTCTTCGGCGCTCAGTTTGAGTTGTGCTGCGCCGATGTTCTCTTCGAGGTGTGCGACCTTCGACGTGCCAGGAATAGGCAGCAGAACTGGCGAGCGCTGGAGCAGCCATGCGAGTGAAAGCTGCGGGATCGTCGCCCCATGGCGCGCGGCGACGCGGCCAAGAGCTTGTGCGCTGGGATGGTCGGGCTTGAGGAGCTTGCCACCCGCATAGGGATACCAGGGCATGAAGCCGATGCCTCGCCGCTCGCAATAGTTGAGTGTTTCTTCGTGACGCCGGTCGGCGAGCGAGTAGCGATTCTGAACGGTGACGATGGGGACGATCCTCTCGGCCTCTTCGATTTCAGCGGGCGTCACTTCACTCAGGCCCACGTGGCGGATCTTCCCCTGCTCCTGCATGCGGCGGAGCGCACCGAGAGACTCCTCGAGCGGCGTGCGCGGATCGATTCTGTGCAATTGGTAAAGATCGATGCGTTCAAGGCGAAGCCGGCGAAGGCTCATCTCAACACATTGAATCAAATAGCCGGCGCGGCCAACATATTCGGTTTTGGCGGGACCCTGGCGGGTGATGCCGCCCTTGGTTGCGATGACGACGCCTGGCGCGTAAGGTGCAAGAGCTTCGCCGATCAGGCGCTCGGCAATCTCGGGGCCGTAGGCGTCGGCGGTGTCAATGAGCGTAACGCCAAGCTCGACGGCGCGGCGCAAAACGCGGCGGCATTCGTCGGGATCGGCTGGTTCGCCCCACGCTCCTTCGCCGACAAGGCGCATGGTTCCGTAGCCGAGACGATGCACGGAAAGATCGCCGCCAATGAGGAAGGTGCCGCTGGAAGCTGCGGAGAAATTCGACGAAGCCATCATTTGTCTTCGATGCTATCTCTAGCGATGAGTGTGGGACAATGCGGAGGGCACAAGGACGTTCTTCCTGAATTTTGTGAATCCCACCCTATCGCAATTCCTGAGTCACTGTATCCCGAAGCCGCCGCATTCAATCGACGCGACCCCCAGGGAGCGGCGACCTCGGCAAAACTCAGACAGGTCACAGTAACTCAGGAATTGCTGTAGCCGGAAAGACAAAGACCCGGCGAGGGAAGGGCACCCCATTAACGGAGAACGGAACTATGCGCGGGCCCATTGCGTAGTTTAGAAAGGGCAACAAGGAGATCGACCGATGAGCAGCGTTCCGTATCCCAATCCGCAAGCCATGTTTTACCAGCACTATGAGGCGGTGCGCCGCGACGAAGTCGTTGGCATCCTGCTGGCGCTGTTTCTGGGTACGTTTGGAATACACCACTTCTATCTGCACCGCACGGGGCTGGGAATTCTCTACTGCTGCTTCTGCTGGACCGGTATTCCCACGCTGCTTGGCTTCATCGAGTGCTTCTTCATGGCCGGCCGCGTGCGGGAATACAACGCCATGCAGGCTGCGGGGATTGCTGCGATGCTGGGGATTCCGGTGCCGCTCTGGAATCAGCCTGGAAACGCGCCTTGGAACGCGCCTGGCACCGAGAATAATCCGCCGGTCCAGCCGGCGGGCGCGGCTCCGGCCGTGGGACTCGTTCCGGCAGCAGGTTTCGTTCCGGCCGCAGGCTTCGTTCCCGGGACGATTCCAGTGGCGGCGCAAACGTCATGCCCGAATTGTCAAAGAGTGAATCCGCCGGGGGCAAAGTTCTGCGTCGGGTGCGGACAAGCGTTATAGAGGCAGGAAAAAGAAAAACGGAACAAGGGATCGAGGGGAACAAGCAGGCGATTCGGCGAGAAAAGGCCCTTGTAGGCCTTTTTTCTGCTTGCGCAAGCATTACATATTCGCGTGCCCCGACCGCATGCTCTCGTTGAACTTCGGCTTGGTGAAGTCGAGCGCAGCATCAAGCATGGCCTGATATTCGGCGGCGCGGTCCATGAGCGTGGGAGTAGCCGCGGCAAATTCGCCTTCAAGCACCATCAGCCCTTCACCGGCTTCGTGGCCTGCCATGCGCAGCAGATCGGTTTCCGTCGTATTCAGATACTGCGCGTCACGCGGGTCGGCGATCCAGACCGGCTTGTTTCCACCTAAAACTCCTGACAGCCAATAGACCTTACTGAGCAGATAGCGCAAGCGCTCCTGGTCGTCGGTCTCAGTAAAGATGAACTTCTTTTGCCAGCGGCTGTAATACCGCGTGGTCACGGGCACAGGCTGCCGGTTGCCCGACTTCACCAACTCGAGCTGGCCCATATCGACGGTTTTGCGGACCGCGTTGTAGACGAAAGTCTCCGCGTAGGGCTGCTCCATGGCGGGCACGATTTCGGCGAAGGTGAGGGTGACGCTGGCTGAGATTTTGGCGTGCAGGCCGTGGTCACGGCCGTCTTCGAGCCCGATTTCGCCGTGGACGATATATGTGTCCGCGCCGGAAGTCGAGCGGTGAAACGGCCATTGAAATTTGCCGAAGGCGAGGGGCAGTCCCTCGAGGGTGACGTAGCAATCGGGCCGGGGATTACGCAGTCGCTTGGCCTCGCCAGCGAGATGCGCAGTCATTTCGGGTAGCAGATTTGGTTTATCGAAGTCGAAGGCGTCGCTCAGTTCGAGGTGGAGGGAGCGGCCAACGACGTCGTCGCCGGGCAGGCCGAGTTCGAAGACGGCGGTCGGTTGGCCGTGAAAATCGGCGCCCTGTTTGACGGAGACAAGAACCAGTCCGGCCTTGGCGGCCGCGGTTTCGAGTGAGGCGACGAGAGAAGTTTTCAAATCCGGGGTCATTCGGGTGTCCTGCGTAGAGATTGGTGCAGGACATATTGTAGCTGCTGGCGATACACCCTTGGATTTGAGACTGATTCACCTGGATACGGGACATGCTGATATCCTCGGTGCCCAAATGCGAGATGCCTGGGCTATCTGCCTAAAGGTCTTCTTCTCGCAGCACGGAACGCGTGGGGTCGCGCGGGTCTACGTGCACCTTGACGGTTTCGCCCTTGTAGGAATTCGCCCAGGCATCGGCATCTTCCTTTTGGTATCTGCCAAACCTACGGCTGTAGTCGCCCGTCTGCTCTTCGGGATAGCGGTAGACATAGGTGATCGTGACTTTGTAGTAAGACGAATCCATGGCATACATCGCGAATTTATCCTCGACAAAAGCGACGCTCACATTGCCAATAAGGGCGGAGACTATCGGCCAATTGCGGCCGTGGAATGCGTTTAATCAGTTCTTCTATGATTCCCCGAGCAGACGGCTCAAGAGCATGACCGGCCCCCGCGACGAGGAAGAACCATTTGACCTCGGAGCCCGTGGCTGGGCCGCCTCCGCCTCCGAGGATAAAGGTGATTACTGGTGTCATTGTCAGGTTCATCCGCATCAGCGTAACACCGGTAGGCGCGCCCAGCGTCGAAGCACCGCATTTACAATGGCAAGGTGCCATCGCAAGTATCGAATCATATGATTCTCACTGAGAATCTGACCAAAATTTACCGGGCGGGCAGCGTCGCGGTGCCTGCCTTGCGCGGCATCTCACTGGCGGTAGAACCGGGCGAGTTCGTTGCGATTGTGGGGCCGTCGGGCTCAGGTAAATCCACTCTCTTCTATCTTTTAGGCGGGCTCACGCGGGCCACCGAGGGGCGCGTTGTGATCGACGGAGTCGATTTTGGCGCACTGAACGACACCGAGAGGACCAAACTCCGCAAGCATCGCATTGGCTTTGTCTTCCAGAAGTTCAACTTGTTGCCCACGCTTTCCGCGATGGGAAACATCGAGATCGCCTATACCGTGAGCGGGCGCAAAGAGCCCATGGACAGGCAGTATCTCGATTACCTGAGCGATATGCTGGCCATCAAGGGACGGCTCGATCACCGGCCAAACGAATTGAGCGGCGGCGAGCAGCAGCGCGTGGCGATTGCCCGGGCGCTGATTACGCGGCCGGCCATTGTGCTGGCGGACGAGCCGACCGGGAACCTGGACACGAAGAATTCCGACGCCGTGCTGCAGATGCTTTCGCGGTCGAACAAGGAACTGGGCCAGACTACGCTGATGATCACCCACAATCCCGAGGCTGCAGTCATTGCCGGGCGAATCTTATACATGCGGGACGGGCAGATTGTGAAAGAAGAGGCGGGCGCGGCGCGGATGTCTGGCTAGCGATTTCGGAGAAGGGCTCTCAGGGACTGCGGCCTGGTTTGTTTTCTGGCGTTTCTTCGGGAGACTGAAGGCCCTTGCTTCCTCCGCGGTCGAACTACAACGATTCGTTGACTCGGTCGCCATTTCTTGCTATCTTTGAAAGGTTCGCAAGAACACCGCTTGGAGTGTGCGTATGCACGCGGGCGGGAGTATGGAAATCCCCTGAGAAGGTTATTTGCAGAAGGGCGGTTTCCAGGGTCCGGCGCAGTCAGCCGGCCAGACAAGTTCCCGGAGTCGCTCTCTTCTTGCGGAGGGCAGGGAACACACGCTACGGTGCCCGCGCGTTCCCCACCTTGGAGGGGCTATGCGGGCCGGAAGCGGGAAACGGAGTTGGCTCCGCGCCAGAATTGATTCTCTGGCTGGACGACCGATCACCGTCCCGATTCTCGTCTGAGATGGGAACGAAGACAGACGCGAAGCAGCAACCATAGGGGTTCTGTGCGTTTTGGAGCGGGTAAAAGTGCCACTTCAAAACCAGAACGCCCCAAAGGCGGCGCGCGGCTGTGGAACGAGAAGTAACGGGTTTGGAGTAAGGAGTTGCAGTTTGCCAACTTTTAATCAGCTTGTCCGCAAAGGGCGCACGGCCCCTCGATACAAGACGGCGTCGCCAGCATTGCAGGCTTCGCCGCAGAGGCGCGGCGTCTGCACGCGCGTCTATACGCAAACGCCGAAGAAGCCGAACTCGGCCTTGCGCAAGGTGGCTCGCGTGCGCCTGACCAATGGCATCGAGGTAACCACATACATTCCCGGCATCGGACACAACCTGCAGGAGCACTCGATCGTGCTGATCCGCGGGGGGCGCGTCAAGGACCTTCCGGGCGTGCGTTATCACGTGATCCGCGGCACCCTGGATTCGGTGGGCGTGACGGCCCGCAACCAGAGCCGCTCGAAGTATGGGGCAAAGCGCGCCAAGAGTGGTGCAGCGAAGAAGTAGAGGCGAGCTTGGAGCCGGTAGCCGGTAGCTTGCAGCTGCTGGGTCCGGTGGAACGAGCTGTGGCGGCAGGGGCTGCCGAAATTAGGCTACGAGCTACGGGCTCAAGGCTACTAGCTGTTTTGAGGGATTTATGCCGAGAAAAGGGCACATTGCGAAGCGGGAAGTGGCGGCGGATCCGGTGTATGGATCGACGCTGGTGACCAAATTTGTGAACTCGATGATGTGGAGCGGCAAAAAGTCGACCGCCCAATCCATCTTCTATCAGGCGATGAAGAACCTGGAGGAGAAGGGCGGCGGCGATGACGCGCTCAAGCTTTTCAAGAAAGCGGTGGAGAACTGCAAGCCGCTTCTTGAGGTCAAGACGCGGCGTGTTGGCGGCGCGAACTACCAGGTCCCCATCGAAGTCAACGCCGAACGGCGGACTTCGCTGGCCATCCGGTGGCTGATTACCTATGGGCGCAGCCGCGGCGAAAAGGGAATGACCGACAAGCTGTCGAACGAGTTGCTGGATGCTGCCAACGGGCGCGGCGCGGCCATGAAGAAGAAGGAAGACGTGCACCGCATGGCCGAGGCGAATAAGGCCTTTGCGCACTACCGGTGGTAGAGAAGCAGCTTCTGGCTTCTAGCTGCTGGCTTTTGGCTGTAGTTGCAATGACCGAGTCTGGGACCGCGCTGGGCGGTTCCGCAAGAAACAAGCTAGAGGCTAGGAGCTAGAAGCTAGCAGCTGGTTTTTAACCGCGGGGAAAGATGTCCCGCAAGGAATTGAAATCGTGGCGCGCACCGTACCTCTAAATCGCTGCCGGAACATCGGAATCATGGCGCACATCGACGCCGGAAAGACGACAGCGACCGAACGCATCCTGTTTTACACCGGCATCACGCACCGGCTGGGAGAGGTGCATGAAGGCACGGCGACCATGGACTACATGGAGCAGGAGCAGGAGCGCGGCATCACGATTACTTCTGCAGCAACCACATGCACATGGCGCGACGTGCGCATCAATATTATTGATACTCCGGGCCACGTGGACTTTACTGCCGAGGTGGAGCGGAGCTTGCGCGTGCTTGACGGCGCGGTGGCATTGTTTGACTCGGTTTCAGGCGTGCAGCCGCAGACTGAAACGGTTTGGCGGCAAGGCGACAAGTACAAGGTTCCCCGGATCTGCTTCGTAAACAAGATGGACAAGAACGGCGCGGACTTCGAGTACGTGCTCGAAACCATTCGCAAGCGGCTCGGCGCGCGGCCCGTGGCGCTGCAGATTCCCGTGGGAGCCGAGGCGAATTTCAAGGGCGTCATCGACCTGATCGAGATGAAGGCGATCCTGTGGCACGATGAGACCCTGGGCGCTGAGTTTTCGATCGAGCCGATTCCTGCCGATCTCACGAAGAAGGCCGAAGCCTTCCGCATGCAGCTCATCGAAGTGATCGCCGAGACCGACGACGTGCTGCTCGAAAAGTTTTTGGAAGGCGAAACGCCCACGGTTGAGGAACTGAAGGCCGGCATTCGCCAAGCCACCATCGATCTGAAGGTCTTCCCGGTCATTTGCGGATCGGCATTCAAGAACAAAGGCGTGCAGACGCTGCTCGATGCAGTAGTGGATTACCTGCCCAGCCCGCTCGACAAGCCTCCAGTTGAAGGCATCGATCCTGCCGAACATTCGAAGATCGAAGTCCGCAAGCCCGACGACAATGAGCCGCTCTCGTCACTGGCGTTCAAGCTGATCAACGATCAGTACGGCAAGCTCTCCTTCGTTCGCGTTTATTCCGGCTCGCTCAAAACCGGCGATACCATTCTGAACCCGCGCACCGGCAGGACCGAGCGCGTGGGCCGCCTGGTGAAGATGCACGCCAACAAACGCGAGGACGTCGAGGAGGTTCTGGCCGGCGATATCTGCGCGTGTGTGGGCCTGAAGGATGTGAAAACGGGCGATACACTTTGCAATCCGCAGCACCCGATTGCGCTGGGCGCCATCAAGTTTCCCGATCCGGTCATCTCGGTGGCCATTGAGCCCAAGACCAAGGCCGACCAGGAAAAGATGGGCATTGCCCTATCGAGGCTGGCGGAGGAAGATCCAACCTTCAAGGTGCACACCGACGAAGATTCGGGACAGACGATCATCAGCGGCATGGGCGAGCTGCACCTTGAGATTCTTGTGGACCGCATGAAGCGCGAACACAAGGTCGAAGCCAACGTGGGCGAGCCTAAAGTGGCCTTCCGCGAGACGATTCGCAAGACGGCCGAGGCCGAGGGCAAGTACATTCGGCAGACAGGCGGTTCGGGCAACTATGGCCACTGCTGGCTGCGCATCGAGCCCAATGAGCCAGGCAAAGGCTACGAGTTCATCAACGAGATCAAGGGCGGCGTGGTCCCCAAGGAATACATCAAGCCCATCGATCATGGCGTCCGCGGAGCGATGGAGGCTGGCGTTCTGGCCGGCTTTCCTGTGGTCGACGTGAAGGTGGCGCTGTTTGATGGCAGCTACCACGAAGTGGACTCGAACGAGAATGCGTTCAAGATTGCGGGCTCGCTGGCGTTCAAGGAAGCTGCGCACAAAGCCAAGCCGGTGTTGCTGGAGCCGGTGATGGCGGTGGAAGTAACGGTGCCCGAGGAGTTCATGGGCGTGATTATCGGCGACATCAACTCGCGGCGCGGACGCATTGAAGGAATGGAGCATGCGGCTGGTTCGCAGGTGATCAAGGCGATGGTGCCACTGAAGGAAATGTTTGGCTACGTCAACGAAATTCGCTCGTCCACGCAGGGACGTGCGTCGTATTCGATGCAGTTTGCGCGCTACGAAGAGGCGCCGCGCATGATTGCCGATGAGATTATCGGCCGTGCGCAGGGTAAGTGAGCTGGCAGTCAGTAGCTGGTAGCTTGTAGCTTCAAACGAATTAGCTACCGGCTCCATGCTTCGAGCTGCAAGCTGGAGTTTTGGGGCTGGAGCCGGAACGCCGGCGCCCCGAGGAGCAACAGGCTGTACAAGCGATGAAAGGGATGCGGAACTTTTATGGCGAAGGAAAAGTTTGATCGTTCAAAGCCGCACGTGAACGTGGGCACGATTGGACACATCGATCACGGCAAGACGACGTTGACGGCGGCGATCACGAAGGTATTGCAGAAGCACAACCCGAAGAACGTGTATCGCTCGTTTGACTCGATCGACAATGCGCCCGAAGAGCGGGAGCGCGGCATCACGATCGCGACGGCGCACGTGGAGTACGAGACGGCGAACCGGCACTACGCGCACGTGGATTGCCCGGGCCACGCGGACTACATCAAGAACATGATCACGGGCGCGGCGCAGATGGACGGCGCGATCCTGGTGGTGGCGGCGACCGACGGGCCGATGCCGCAGACCAAGGAGCACGTTCTGCTGGCCCGCCAGGTGGGCGTGCCCTGCATCGTGGTGTTTCTGAACAAGTGCGACGCGGTGGAAGACGAAGAGCTGACGGACCTGGTGGAGATGGAAGTGCGCGAGCTTCTGTCGAAGTACCAGTTCCCGGGCGACGACGTGCCGGTGATTCGCGGATCGGCGCTGGGCGCGCTGAACGGCGAGGCGAAGTGGGAAGCGAAGATCGACGAGCTGATGGAGGCGGTGGACAAGTATGTACCGCGTCCTGACCGCGCGGTGGATCAGCCGTTCCTGATGCCGATTGAGGATATCTTCTCGATCTCGGGCCGCGGCACGGTGGTGACGGGCAGGATCGAGCGCGGCAAGGTGAAGGTGGGCGAGGACGTGGAGATCGTCGGCTTCAGGGAGACGCGCAAGACGGTGTGCACGGGCGTGGAGATGTTCAAGAAGCAGCTGGACGAGGGGATGGCCGGGGACAACGCCGGGATTCTCTTGCGCGGCACGCCGAAGGAGGATGTGGAGCGCGGGATGGTGCTGGCCAAGCCGGCGTCGATTACTCCGCACACGACCTTCAAGAGCTCGGTGTACGTGTTGAGCAAAGAAGAGGGCGGGCGTCACACGCCGTTCTTCAAGGGCTACCGGCCGCAGTTCTACTTCCGGACGACGGACGTGACGGGAGTGGCGGAGCTGCCGGAAGGCGTGGAGATGGTGATGCCGGGCGACAACGTGGAGTTGAAGATCGAGTTGATCACGCCGGTGGCGATGGAGAAGGGTTTGCGGTTCGCGATTCGCGAAGGCGGCAGGACGGTGGGCGCAGGCGCGATCTCGGAGATTATCAAGTAAGAGTGAATTAAGACAGTGAACGAGTGAATTAAGACGGTGAATGAGTGAAGGAAGTGAAAAGAGTGAAGGGCAAAAATTGCTGATTCACTCATCCCACTTCATTCACCTCTTCACTGGTTTCACGAAGGGAAACCAATGGTAGGACAGAGAATTCGCATCCGGTTGAAGGCATACGACTATCGCGTACTGGATACCTCGACCGGCGAGATTGTGGACACGGCCAAGCGCACCGGGGCAACAGTTGCAGGGCCGATCCCATTGCCGACGATCAAGAACAAATATTGCGTGCTGCGCTCTCCGCACGTCGATAAGAAGTCGCGCGAGGAGTTTGAGATCCGTACCCACAAGCGGCTGATCGACATTCTGGAGCCGACGCAGCAAACGGTAGACGCGCTGATGAAGCTCGATCTTCCGGCAGGCGTGGATGTAGAGATCAAGGCGTTCGAAAAATAGGACTGGCCGTCCAGGCGGGCGCGCCTTGCGGCGCATAGTGGCGAGTGACGGTACGGAATTCAAGGATGTTAGCAGCCCGCGAAGGGCTCCGGCAGTGCGAGGCATCCGAGCTCGCATGATGAGGTGAGGAAAAGATGGCAGTCACAGGGATTCTGGGAAAAAAGATCGGAATGACGCAGGTCTTCGACGAAAAGGGCGATGTGCACCCGATTACGGTCCTGCAGGCGGGCCCATGCGTCATTACGCAGTTGAAGACGGCGGCAAGAGACGGGTACGATGCGGCGCAGATCGGGCTCGTCGAATTTGTGAAGGCCTCGCGGATGACCAAACCGCAGAATGGCCACCTGGCGAAGAGTGAAGCTCCTCCGGTGAAGCTGATCAAGGAAGTGGATGTTGAGGCAGGCGCGGATGGGGCTCCCGAAACCAAGGCCGGCGATCGCGTGCTGGTGGATATTTTTTCCGATGCAAAATTTGTGGACGTGATCGGCACGTCAAAGGGACGCGGGTTTGCGGGCGTTGTGCGCCGTCATCATTTTGGCGGGGGTCCCAAGTCGCACGGTCACATGTTCCAGGTGCAGGGTTCCATCGGTGCGTCGAGCTTTCCTTCGCGCGTTTTTCCGGGGCAGCGCATGCCCGGCCATTTCGGCACGGATCAGGTGACGGTGCGGAACCTTCGCATTCGCGGCATCGATCTGGACGAGAATCTGCTGATGGTCGAGGGGGCCGTACCGGGACCGCGAGAAGGGTACGTGATGATTTCGAAGGCCAAAGCTCCGCCGCGCGAACGCCGCGGCTTTGCCGGATCGGGCACATTGGATCCGTTGAAGGCTGCGAAGAAGGCGGCGAAGAAGAAATAACGAGCTGGTAGCTTGTAGCCGGTAGCCGATAGCTGCCGCGTTGGGAAAGTGGAAATTGAGGGCATTGCAGATGAAGTAGCTACGAGCTACGGGCTGCAAGCTCAGGAAGAACACGATGGCAAAAGTGGATGTAGTGGATTTAAGCGGCACGAAGGTAGGCTCGGTGGAGTTGACCGACGCGGTCTTTGCGCCGGAGCAGGTGAACGAGGCTCTGCTGTGGGAAGCGGTAAAGCATTATCGCGCCTCGCTGCGCCAGGGTACTCACGCTACCAAGAACCGCAAGCTGGTCGCGGGCTCGGGCAAGAAGCTGTGGAAGCAAAAGGGCACGGGCCGCGCGCGTGTTGGCTCGGTGCGTTCTCCGCTGTGGCGGCACGGCGGCACAGTGCATGGGCCGCAGCCGCGCAGCTACGATTACCCTTTCCCGCGCAAAAAGCTGTTGGGTGCGCTGCGTTCGGCACTGGCGGCAAAGCTGGCTGACGGCAAGCTCACTGTAGTGGATTCGCTTGAGATCAAGGAAGGCAAGACAAAGCTCTACTACAACGCATTGAACAAGCTGGGCGTGACGCGCACTGCGCTCCTGGTGGAAAACGGCAAGACGCTGACGCAGGGGCTGCTGCAGGGTACGCGCAACCTGCAGGGCGTGGAGCTGATGCTGAACAACGAAGTCCACCCCTACGATTTGCTGAGGTATGACATGGCGATCTTTTCGAAGCCCGCGATCGAGCAGCTGACCGAAGCGCTGGCGAAGTCTGCGGCGAAGCGCAGGACTGCCGAGAAGGAGGCCGCATAATGCCGACAATTTACACCGTGATTCGCCGCCCGCTGATCACCGAAAAGGGGTTGGGCGTGAAAGAGACCGAAGGCACGCTGGTATTTGAAGTCACACCTTCGGCCACAAAGACCGAAGTGAAACAAGCCGTGGAAGCTCTCTTCAAAGTGAAGGTGGCCGCGGTTCGCACGTCGAATTTTGCTGGCAAGGAGCGCCGCCGCGGAAAGTATACGGGCTACAAGCCGGATTGGAAGAAGGCCTACGTCAAGCTGAAGGCGGGCGAAAAGCTTCCGGAGTACGTAACCAATTTGTAAGGCATGGACGTAGGGGCTGGGACTGAGGGGCTAAACAAACCTCGAGCCAGTGGCAAGGAATATCGGAGCCGCGAGACGGTTCCGGAAAAGAAGCGAGGGCCGGGTAGAACGAAGTTCCGGTGCTCGAGGACAAAGACGATGGCAATCAAAACATACAGACCGGTTACTCCGACGTTGCGGTTTCAAACCTCGCTGTCGACCGACGATCTGACAGTGGCGACGCCGCACAAGCCGCTGCTGACGACGCGCAAGCGCACGGGCGGCCGCCGCAATTCCGGCGACCTGACGATCCGCCATCACGGCGGCGGGCATAAACAGAAGATTCGCCTGATCGACTTCAAGCGCGAGAAGTTTGGAGTGCCGGGCAAGGTGGCGACCATCGAGTATGACCCCAATCGCTCGGCACGCATCGCTCTGGTGAACTATGCCGACGGCGAAAAGCGTTACATCCTGCAGCCGGTTGGATTGAAGGTTGGAGCGAAGGTAATGTCCGGCCCCGAGGCCGACATTCTGGTGGGGAATGCTCTGCCGCTCAAGAACATTCCCGCAGGCACCACGGTGCACGCAATTGAGCTCAAGCCGGGTAAGGGAGCGCAGATGGCGCGTTCGGCGGGAGCGCAGGCGCAGCTCGTGGCCAAGGAAGGCGATTATGCCCTGCTCAAGCTGCCTTCGGGCGAGACGCGCAGGGTGCTGGCTGAATGCATGGCGACGGTCGGACAGGTAGGCAATACCGATCACGAGAATGTGTCGATCGGCAAGGCCGGGCGCAATCGCTGGCTGGGAATCCGGCCGACGAATCGTGGAGTCTCGATGAACCCGGTTGACCACCCACATGGCGGCGGCGAAGGCAAGACGTCGGGTGGGCGTCACCCGGTGACGCCATGGGGCCAGCCGACGCGCGGCTACAAGACGCGCAACAACAAGCGGACAGACGCATTCATTGTCAGCCGCCGGTCGAAGTAAAGATGCAGCTTCCAGCTACTGGCTTCTAGCTGCTAGCTGACGGTTGCGAAAGAGAGATTTCAGGCATCAGCCGGGCCAATCGCGCGAACGCGAAAAGGCTAGGAGCTAGAAGCTAGGAGCTAAGTTTTATGGGACGTTCGACGAAAAAGGGGCCGTTTGTTGATGCGCACCTCATGGTTAAGATCGAGACGCTGAACAAGGCCAACGACAAGAAAGTAGTGAAGACCTGGGCGAGACGCTCGACGATCTTCCCCGAATTTGTGGGCCACACAATTGCCGTGCATAACGGCAAGAAGTTTGTTCCCGTTTACGTGACGGAGAACATGGTGGGTCACAAGCTGGGCGAGTTCGCGCCGACGCGCACATTCAAGGGACATACTGGCGGGTCCAAGGCGGCTACCGAGACTGTGGCCAAGCCGGCGCCCGCGGCACGCTAAAGGCTGCAGTTGAGGAAGGCATAACCATGGCTGTGGAAACAAGAGAATACCGGGCCGAAGCAAGATTCCAGCGCGTATCGCCGCAGAAGGCGCGGCTGGTGCTCAATCTGATCAGGGGGCGCGGAGTGCAGGAAGCGCTGGATACGGCAGCCTTCACCAAGAAGCGCATCGCTCCGGTCGTGCACAAGCTGCTCACCTCGGCGCTGGACAACGCGAAGTATGTCGCCGGCGAAGAGGGCACCGACCTGGACGTGGACAATCTGTACGTTAAACAGGCGGCTGCAAGCGATGCGCCGCGTATGAAGCGCATCCGTCCCGCTCCAATGGGCCGGGCCTATCGTTATCAGCGGCGGCTGGCGCACATTGTGCTGTCGGTGGCCGAGCGCGAAGGGGCAACGGGCTTAGTGACCACGGTGGAAGAACCAGGGGCAGCGCCGGCAAAGACTGCAAAGCCGAAGAAGGCATCGCGCGCTGCAGGCAAGGGGAAACAACCTGCGCCGAAGAAAGTAAACGCGAAGGCTGCCAAGGGAAAAGCCGAAGAGAAAGAGCCGGCGGCGAAGAAAACTGCAGCGAGCAAGAAGAAGGCCGAGAAGTAGGCCACGGGTTTTTGAGAGGAAAAGTATGGGGCAGAAGGTCCATCCTTACGGATTCAGGCTGGGAATCAACAAGCCATGGCGTTCACGGTGGTTCAGCGAGCGCGAGTACGACAAGCTTTTGGTCGAGGATGTAAAGCTGAAGGCAGAGTTGCGCGAAAAACTGAAGGCGGCTGGCGTGAGCTCGGTCGAGATTGAGCGGCCCGGCAATAAGCTGCGCTTCCTGATCCGGACTGCGCGTCCCGGCATCGTCATCGGGCGCAAGGGCGCCGAGATCGAGAAGCTCAAGACCGAGCTGGGTAAGCGCACCAACCGCGAAGTGTTCATCGACATCATCGAGGTGAACAAGCCGGAGCTTGACGCGCAACTGGTAAGCGAAAACATCGCGCTGCAACTGGAAAAGCGCGTCAGCTTCCGCCGCGCCATGCGCAAGAGCGTCGACTCGGCGCTGCGTTTCGGCTGCAAGGGGATCAAGGTTCGCGTCTCCGGCCGGTTGAACGGCAACGAGATTGCACGCTCGGAGTGGTATCTTCAGGGGCGTTTGCCTCTGCACACGTTGCGCGCCGATATCGACTACGGGTTTACCGAAGCTCACACCACGTACGGTGTGATCGGCGTCAAGACCTGGATCTATCGCGGCGATATCTACGAGCAGAAGCGGCGCCAGACTCCGCCGGTTGGGAAGTCGGTGTTTTAAAGGCAGCTTCTAGCTCCTAGCCTCTAGCTTCTAGCTAGTTTGGTGGGGAGTTCGGCAGCAGCGGGAAATAGCTAGGGGCTAGTAGCTAGAGGCTAGTAGCTGCTTTTCGAGGGTTTCGTTATGTTGATGCCAAAGAAAGTGAAGTTCCGCAAGCAGCAGAAGGGCAAGCGCCGGGGCAAGGCGTGGCGCGGCTCGACGCTTGCGTTCGGAGAATACGGTTTGAAGGTGATGGAGTGCGGATACATCACCGACCGGCAGATCGAAGCCAGCCGCATCGCCATGACGCGATTCGTGAAGCGCGGCGGCAAGATCTGGCTGCGCCTGTTCCCGGACAAGCCCATCACCAAGAAGCCGGCGGAAGTCCGCATGGGATCGGGCAAGGGCGCGCTGGATCACTGGGTTGCCGTAGTGCGGCCGGGCAAGATCCTGTTTGAGATGGAAGGCGTAACCCCGGAGACCGCGGTGGAGGCTATGCGCCTGGCGTCGCATAAGCTGCCGCTGAAGACCAAGTTTGTGCAACGGGCGGGCGTGGAAAAGACCGCCGCGAAGGCTGAGTAGAACGGCGGCTTCTCGCCATCAGCTTTCCGCTTTTGGCAAGAACGAGCCGAGAAAGAGTTGAAGCCAGACGCCGAAAGCCGGCAGTAGCAGGAGTCGGCTGAAGGCAGAAAGCTTGGAGCTAAAGAAGAAAATGGAACTCGCAAAGATTCGCAGTTTGAGCGACGCAGAGCTTACGCACCAGGAGAAGACCTCCTCGGAGCAGCTCTTTCGGATTCGCTTTCAGGTTTCGATGGGGCAAAACGACGGGGTAAAGAAGCTTCGTCAGCTGCGCAAGGAAATTGCGCAGATCAAGACCGTGGCGCGGGAGCGCGAGCTAGGCGTTCGCGGTGAGCTGGCCGATGCAAAGCAAGCCGGCCAGGCCGAGGAGACCAAAACTCCAAAGGCGAAGGCAAATGCTCCTGCAGCACCGGAGCCCGCGGCCACCAAGGTCGAAGAGGCTGCGCCTGTGGCGGAGACCAAGATGCGCAAAACGAAGAAAGCCGCTCCGGCTAAGGAGACGAAGACCGCGAAAGCGAAGGGAGCCCGCAAATGACGGCGACTCAGAAGACGGCGCAGACTGCGCCATCCGCGCCTGCCGCGCGGCGCAACGAAAAGGTGGGCCAGGTAGTTTCCACCAAAATGCAAAAGACCATCGTGGTCGCGGTGGAGATGCGCAAAGCGCACCGGAAGTACAAGCGGATCGTGCGCTCGACGAAGAAGTTCTATGCCCACGATGAGCAAAGTTCCGCGAGGATGGGCGATATGGTGCGCATCCGCGAGACGCGCCCATTGAGCAAACTGAAGCGCTGGTCGCTGGAAGAGATTGTGCGGCGGTCGTCGCTGGGCCAGATCGAAGATGCCGTGCTGCCGGGCGAAGCTGTCCCTGCAGAAAAGTAAGGTTGCCGGGAGGAGAGTAAACCATGGCTGTGCAAATGAGAACCATGCTCGCGGTGGCCGACAACTCCGGCGCGCGCAAGTTGCAGGTGATTCTGCCGCTCGGCGGCGGGCTGGGCCTCAAGGCGGGGTTGGGCGACGTGGTGACGGCGGCGGTGAAGGAAGCCTCGCCGGATGGCACCGTGAAAAAGGGCAAGGTGGTGAAGGCGGTGATTGTGCGCACCCGCAAGGAACACCGGCGGCGCGACGGCACCTACATTCGCTTCGATGAGAATGCCGCGGTGGTGATCGGCGACGATCATGAGCCGGTAGGCACGCGCGTGTTCGGGCCTGTAGCCCGCGAGCTGCGCGAGAAGAAGTTTTTGAAGATTGTTTCCCTGGCGCCGGAAGTGGTTTAGGGAAAGCAGGAAGCGGGTAGCCTGTTGCCGGTAGCTACTGGCTACGAGCTACAAGCATCGAGCTGGTTTGGAGATTTTGATGCCGAGTTTAATGATTCATCGCAACGATACGGTAAAGGTGCTCACGGGCGCTGACCGGGGCAAGACGGGCCGCGTGCTGCGGGTCTTCGCGGACAAGGGCACGGTGTTGGTCGAACACGTGCGCGTCGTCAAGAAGACTGTTTCGAGCAGGCAGGGACAAAATACGCGAGGCGGCATCGCCGAGCAGGAGTCCCCGATCGATGTGTCCAACGTGGTGCTGGTATGCCCCAACTGCGGCCCTGCGCGCGTCGGTCACAAGGTCGAAGGCGACATGCGCGTGAGGATATGCAAGAAGTGCGGGCAGGAGCTGCCCACGAAGAAGTAGAAAGACAGGGTCAGGGGTCGGGGATCGGCGATTTCGTGTTGCAGTGAGACGCGAGGAAAGCTGAACGCTGATTCGAGGGTTTGAGGGCCGAGCGGACGAGGCGCGAAGCGCGCTTGCCTGGACGGCCAGTCCCCTTCCGAAACGGTACACGGGCCGAGAGTCCAATCCGAGAGCCGGAAGAAAGAGGGTGAAGCGAAATGGCAGCACGGTTGAGAGAGAAGTACAACAAAGAGATCAAACAGGCGCTACAAAAGGAACTGGGGCTGGAAAACCACATGGCGGTTCCCAAGCTCGAAAAGATCGTGGTCAACATGGGTCTGGGTGAGGCCACTCAGAATTCAAAGCTCCTCGATCCGCTGGTGGCCGACTTAGCCCAAATTTGCGGCCAGAAGCCGGTGACAACCAAAGCGAAGAAGTCGATCGCTGCCTTCCATGTGCGCACCGGCAATGCCATCGGAGCAATGGTCACGCTGCGTTCCGACAAGGCGTATGAGTTTCTTGACCGTCTGATCTCGATTGCAATGCCGCGCGTGCGCGACTTCCGCGGAGTTTCCACAAAGAGTTTCGACGGTCGTGGTAACTACACCTTGGGCCTGCGAGACCAGTTGATATTTCCGGAGATCGATTACGCGAAGGTGGAAAAGCTGAAGGGGATGAACATCACCATTGTGACCACGGCAAAGGACGATAACCAGGCGCGGGCGCTGCTTCGCCACTTTGGGATGCCGTTCCGCCAGGGAGCGTAAGGACAGCTTCTAGCTGCTAGCTTCCAGCCTCTAGCTTGATTGAGGCGGGGCCAGCAACGGAGGCAAAACAGGATTAGGTTCTGAGTCATGAGCGGAAAGCCGCCCACGGTAAGAACGAGCTAGAAGCTAGCGGCTAGAAGCTGCTTTTGAGGTTTTATGGCAACCACTGCAAAGAGAGTGAAGGACGCGCGGAAGCCGAAGTTCAGCAGCCGCAAGCACAATCGATGCCAGCTGTGCGGGCGGCCGAGGGGTTTTCTGCGCAAGTTTGGCATCTGCCGTTTATGTTTTCGGAGTCTGGCGTTGAAGGGCGAGATTCCCGGCGTCAATAAGTCGAGTTGGTAGAGAGACAGCTACTAGCTTCTAGCCACTAGCTTCTAGCTCGTCGTGCCAAGTCGATGAGCTGAGATTCAGGAAGATCGGCTAGGAGCTGGAAGCTAACAGCTAAAGGCTGTTTTTAACCATTCCCGCTGGTTTCCGCCGCGGTGGACGAACGGGGAATGAAGGAGAAGGAATGAGTCTGACAGATCCAGTAGCAGATTTTCTGACGCGCATCCGGAACGCAATCCGGGCCCGCCATCAGAAGCTAGATGTTCCGGCTTCGAAGTTGAAGGCCGAGATCGCCCGCATCCTTAAAGAGGAGGGCTACATCTCGAACTTCAAGCTCCAGGAAGAAGAAGGCAGGGCGGTGCTGCGCGTCTACTTGAAGTATGGCGGCACGGAAGCTGCCATTCGCGATCTGGCGCGTGTCTCGCGCCCAGGTTGCCGTGTCTATCTGCGCCGCGACGAGATCAAGCGGGTGCAGGGCGGACTGGGCATCTCGATTCTCACCACGCCCAAGGGTGTGATGACAGGCCGCCAGGCGCGCCGCGAAGGCGTGGGCGGTGAAGTGCTTTGTGAAGTGTGGTAACAAGCCAGTAGCTCGTAGCCGGTAGCCCGTAGCTCAAAGCGAACTATCGAGCGATTCGGCGAGGGCGCTAAGGGCTATAAGCTGTTCGGGCCTTTGGCTCCGAACAGGCTGCAGTGGAACGAGGGCGCGTTGCAAATGATCACTGAGAATTGATCATTGACAATTGCTTTTTCGGGACTCGCAAGCCAAGAAGGGTTTTCAAGATGTCGCGTATTGGAAAGAAGCCGATCCCGCTGCCCGCGGGCGTTAAGTACAAGGTCGAGGGCAACACTGTTCTCGTGGAAGGCCCCAAAGGCAAAGTCTCAGCAATGATCGCCAATGGGATCACGTTAAAGACCGCAGACGGGCATCTGCAGGTGGAACGTGCGAGCGACGACAAGGCGGCAGTGCACGGATTGACCCGCGCGCTGGTGCAGAACGCTGTACTCGGTGTGACCAAGGGTTGGACGAAGGAACTCGACATCGTGGGCATCGGATACCGCGCCGAGTTGAAGGGTAAGGGGACCGTAGTTTTCACGCTGGGCTATTCGCACCCGATCGAGGTTCCGTTGCCTTCAGGCATCGAAGTAGCGATCGATCCCAAGCAGACGCACCTGACCGTCAGCGGGGTTGACCGGCAGAAGGTGGGACAGGTGGCGGCTGACATGCGCTCGCTGCGCAAGCCCGATCCTTACAAGAACAAAGGCGTGCGCTACTCGAATGAGCGGCTGAAGAAGAAGGCCGGCAAGACGGGAGCGAAGTGATCGCGTTTGCGAGGCGTCTGAGCCTCGCGCGATCATTCTGAACGAAGTGAAGGATCCTGGCACAGGGACTAGGGATGAGATGGCCGGGTCCAATGAAAATCCGAACGGGGTCGCGAGGCGGCTCCGCCAATAGGTGAGAAGAAGACATGATTACGCAAACGAAGAGGAACGAAATCCGGCAGGTCATTCACAGGCGGATTCGCGCGAAGCTGGCCGGGACGGCGGAGCGGCCGCGGCTCAACATATACCGCTCGATGAACCACATCTATGCGCAGGTCATCGATGACCAAAAAGGTGAGACGCTGGTCTCGGCCTCGTCCATTGCGCTGAAGTTGAAAACAGGCGGCAATGTGGCTGCAGCGAAAGAGATCGGCAAGGCGGTTGCGGAGAAGGCGGTGGCCAATGGAATCAAGAAGGTCGTCTTCGATCGCGGCGGCTATCTTTATCACGGGCGCGTGAAGGCTCTGGCCGACGCGGCGCGCGAGGCGGGACTTGAATTCTAACCCGTAGCCGGTAGTCCGTAGCTTCGAGAGGTTAGAGCTACAAGCTACTGGCTACAGGCCAGCGGCAGACAAGGTTTTCCACGGAGCGATCAATCGCCCGGAAGGATTGACGAAGCAATGACAATGTTGACAAAGAAACTTGATGCCAACCAATACAACCTGAAAGACCAGGTCGTGGCCATCAATCGCGTAACCAAGGTGGTGAAGGGCGGCAAGAATATGTCCTTTGCCGCGCTGGTTGTGGTCGGTGACTCCGCTTCGGGCGTGGTCGGCTATGGGTCGGGCAAGGCCAAGGAGGTTCCTCAGGCAATTCGCAAGGGAATCGAGTCGGCCAAGAAGAACCTGGTGAAGGTGAATCTGACCGAAACCACCATCCCGCACCAGGTGCTGGGCCGCTTCGGTTCCGGGCAAGTGCTGCTGAAGCCGGCTCCGGAAGGTACAGGAGTGATTGCTGGCGGCGCGGTACGCGCGGTCATGACATCGGTCGGCGTGCAGAATGTATTGACCAAGAGCCTTGGTTCACCCAATCCGCATAACGTAATCAAGGCTACGTTCGACGCGCTGACGCAATTGCGCGACAGGCGCGACGTGGCTACAACACGCGGCAAACAGGTGGAGGATCTGTGATGGCGGCACCGAAGAAGATTCGCATTCAGTATTACCGGTCGGCGATCGCCACACCTACCAAGCACAAGCTTGTAATCAAAGGTCTTGGCTTCACGCGGCTCAACCAGATCGTCGAGCGCGTGGATACGGAATCGACCCGTGGCATGGTGAAGGCCGTGCCGCACCTGGTGAGGATAGTTGAAGACAAGTGAACAAAGTGAGAACAGTGAAGTAAGTTAGGGCCTGAATCGGTCTGGCACGTTACTTCCACTCCTTTCACTTCTTTCACTGACTTCACTTCACCAACAACGCGAGTCGGCAAGAATCCAATTTTGCCGGCGCTATAGCGAGGAGAATCATGGCGAAACATCTGTCGAATTTGCGCGCGCCCCGGAACGCCAACACCGGCCGCAAGCGTGTGGGCCGGGGCATGGGCTCCGGTATGGGGAAGACCTCGACCCGTGGGCACAAGGGCCAGCGTTCGCGCTCCGGTTCCCACATGATGCGCGGTTTTGAAGGTGGCCAGATGCCGTTGCATCGCCGCCTGCCCAAACGCGGCTTCACGAACATCTTCCGCACCGAATACACAATCGTGAACCTCGACCGGATCGCCTCCCTCGGTATTGCGGAGATCGGCCTCGACGACTACGTGAAGCTGGGACTTGCATCCACTAAGCGCGCGCTGATCAAGGTCCTGGGATCGGGCGAGCTGAAAATGGCGATTACCATTCACGCGCACAAGTTTTCGAAGTCTGCCGCGGAGAAGATTGAAAAAGCCGGCGGCAAAGTTGTCGTGGTGGGCGCTCCAGTGCCAGCAGCTTCTTAAGGCTTGTGATTGCGACCTCTTGGGATCGAAGCTGCATCGAGGACGGTTAGGTTCTGCGTCGCTCCTGGCAAGTGATCGGACTCACAGTCTGCGTTCCCTGCCTCAGTTAGCCTGACGTAAGCGGGAACGCCGTAAGATGGGATCAGCAGCAAGTTTTATCCGGCGCTAAAGGCGCCTGAAGCGGATGCCGCAACATGATAGAGAAGTTTCTTAATATCTTCCGGATTCCCGACCTGCGCAAGCGCGTACTCTTCACGCTGGGCATACTGGCGGTGTACCGCCTGGGCGCCTGGATTCCCACGCCGGGCGTGAATTATCACCAGTTGGAACTGCTCTTCAGCTCGCAGGGCGGATCTGCGCTGGGCTTGATGGACCTATTCAGCGGCGGAACGCTGCGCCGTATGACCATCTTTGCCCTGGGCATCATGCCCTACATTACCGCTTCGATCATTTTCCAGCTTTTGACCGTGGTGTATGAGCCACTGGCGCGTATCCAAAAAGAAGGCGAGCTGGGCCGGCGCAAGATCACGCAGTGGACACGGTACGTAACCGTTATTTTGGGTGCTTTGCAATCGCTCGGAATTGCCGCCATTCTCACCAAGCAGGGCTTGGTGCTTCGCCCCGGGCCGGGCTTCATCCTCATGACAGTTTTGACCCTCACGGCCGGAACGGCGTTCATCATGTGGCTTGGCGAGCAAATCACCGACCGTGGCATCGGCAATGGTATGAGCCTGCTCATCTTTGCGGGTATTGTGGCCGGACTGCCGCGTGGCATCGGCGACCTGGTGCAAAAGGTTCAGACGGACGCCTGGGGCCCCATGACCTTTCTGGTTGTGCTTTTGCTAGTTGTGGGTATGGCGGTGGTGGTGGGCTTCATCGTCTTTGTCGAGCGGAGCGAGCGGCGCATTCCCATTCAAAGCGCGCGGCGCATTGTGGGGCGGCGCATGATGGGCGGATCGTCCAGCCACTTGCCGTTGAAGGTGAACTCGGGCGGCGTGATGCCGATTATCTTCGCCAGTTCCATCCTGTCGGCGCCGCTGCTTTTCGGCCAGGCGGCATGGGTTCAAAATAGCCGTTTCCTCCAGCCCATTATGACGGCGCTCACTCCCGGATACCCGTGGTATGAGTTCCTGAACGTCCTGGCGATTATCTTCTTCGCCTATTTTTACGTATCAATCGTGATGCGGCCTGACGACATCGCGGATAACTTCCGCAAGTCGGGATCGTTCATCCCCGGCATCCGGCCGGGCAAGCGCACCTCCGACTTTATCAACGACATTCTTACGCGGATCACGCTGGTCGGCGCGATTTACCTGATCCTGGTGCAAATGGTGCCTACCTTCCTCATTTCCGGCATCCGGTTCGACAAGATTTGGCTTATCGGGAGGTTGTTCGAGAATCTGCCCACGTTCATGATTCACGGCATGAACGTGAACTTCTACTTTGGCGGCACTTCGCTGCTCATCGTGGTGGGTGTGGCCATGGATACGGTCAACCAGATCGAATCGCAGCTGATCATGCGTCACTATGACGGCTTTTCCCCGCGCTCCGGTCGCATACGCGGAAGGAAAACCTGGTAATGTCTTCATCTGCTTCATCTGAGGCTTCAGTGGAAATTGGCCGGGCAACGGAAACGACTACCGTGCCCGGCCCGATTCTTTTATTGGGTGCTCCAGGCGTGGGTAAGGGAACCCAGGCCAAGGAACTGGTGAAACTCTGGCACATCCCGCAAATCTCCACAGGGGACCTGCTGCGCGCCAATGTCGCGCAGGGCACTCAGCTGGGTAAAGTTGCAAAGGAGATTATGGGTCGGGGCGAGCTTGTGCCCGATTCCCTGGTGAATGAAATGGTTGCCGTCCGTCTTTTGCAGCCGGACACCGCTCGCGGCTTTATCCTCGACGGCTTCCCGCGCACCTTGGGGCAAGCCGACTGGCTCGATAGCCGACTTGCGGCGCAAATCGAGTCGTTACCGGTGGTTGCGATCAGCATCCAAGTGAACTATAATCAGTTATTGCGCCGCATTACGGGGCGCCGGAATTGTCCTGTCTGCCAGACCATCTACAACGTCTATATGAATCCCCCCCAGCGGGATGGATTCTGCGATATAGAGGGCGCAGCGCTGGTCCAGCGAGCCGATGACACCGAAGAGGTCTTCAAGGAGCGTATGCGCGCTTATGGAGCTCTCACCGCGCCTGTCGTCGACCACTATCGAGCTCTAGGACGATTTGCGGAAGTGGATGGCGACCGGCCGATCCCTGAGATCGCTGCCGGCATTGTTGGCGCTGTCGAGCGGTTACGCCAGGTAGGGTGACCGGGCAGGGCGTTTGTGCGTTGTGCAAGGCAGTTGTCTGTGATTAGTGGTCAGTAAACAGCAGGGATGTACCGGAACGGGCTGCATCCGCTGTTGCAGAGCGCTGAAACGGCAACTTGATGATCGGAAGTCTGGAATCAGTTCGGGCAATTGATCGCAGCCTGATCGAACTGACAACTGATTACTGGAAAGCTGGTTTCGTGGCTGTTGTTCTGAAGTCGTCGCAGGAGATCGAGAAGATGCGCCGCGCGGGAAAGGTGGTCCGCGAGGTGCTCGAACTCGTGCGCAGCAAAGTCAAGCCGGGAGCTACGACCTTCGATCTGGAAAAGGCCGCCGCGATGCGCTTGACGGAGTTGGGCGTGAAGCCTGCTTTCAAGGGGTACCACGGATTTCCCTGCGTGCTTTGTACTTCGGTCAACAGCGAGGTTGTTCACGGCATCCCGTCACCCAAGCGGGTCCTGAAGGACGGGGATATTGTTTCGGTGGATTTCGGCGTGGTGGTGGACGGCTACTACGGCGATGCGGCGATTACGGTGCCGGTGGGCGCCATCGATGCGAACGCCGCGCGGCTGCTCAAGACCACCGAAGAATCGCTCAAGGCGGGTATTGCAGCAGTGCGCCCCGGAGCGACTCTTGGCGATGTAGGCGCGGCAGTGCAAGGCGTAGTTGAAGGCGAAGGATTTTCCGTGGTCCGGGAATTCGTCGGACACGGCATCGGCGTTCATATGCACGAGGATCCGCAGGTGCCCAACTTTGGCGAAGCGGGGCAGGGCATGAAGCTCAAGACGGGCATGGTGATTGCCATTGAGCCCATGGTCAATGCCGGCAGGCCGGATGTGAGGGTCCTGGATGACGGCTGGACGGCCGTTGCCAGCGATGGAAGCATGAGTGCTCATTTTGAGCAGACGGTTGCGGTGACTGCGACTGGGGCGATGATTTTGACCGAGTAGTACCATTCGGTCTCAAAGGCCGGAAGCGTGGAAACGCGGCTGGCAGAAATGGACACAGATTGTCGAAGGAAGATGCGATTGAGGTCATGGCAACGGTGGTTGAGACGTTGCCGAATGCCATGTTCAAGGTCAAACTCGAGACCAACCATGAGGTTTTAGCTCATGTCTCGGGAAGGATGCGTAAGAATTTCATCCGGATTTTACCGGGTGACCGCGTGGCTGTTGAGCTCAGTCCATACGACCTGAATCGGGGACGGATTGTGTACCGGTACAAGTGAGCCAGCCGGCTGCTTGTAGCCGCTAGCCAGTAGCTACGCACGATAGCTAAAGGCTACAAGCTACCGGCTGCGGGCACGAGAAGATGATCCGAGTCGCGAATGAGCGACGCGGAGAAGGGCAGCAAAGGCAATGAAGGTCAGGGCATCGGTAAAAAAGATTTGCGTTAAGTGCAAGGTGATTACTCGCGCCGGCGTGGTACGTGTGATCTGCGAGAATCCGAAGCACAAGCAGCGCCAGGGATAGTTCGATCCTGGCAAGAGAGGAATGCTTCCACGGCGAGGGATCAGGTTTCAGGGTTCAGGGATCAAACCTAAAGCGATTGCAGTTGCAAGATTGAACTGACCCCTGTCCACCGCTCCCTGACCCCTGGTAAGAGGCGAGTTAGCTGGAGTCAAGGCTTGCGATGAACCTCTGGAAGCGCTCCTGATAACCCGTGCGAGCCGGCTGAGGCCGGAGGCACACAACCTGAAGCAGTAGAGGAATTCAAATGGCACGTATTGCTGGCGTCGATCTGCCTCGCAACAAGCAGGCTAGAATCGCGCTCACTTATATCTACGGGATCGGACAGCCCCGCGCCCGAAAAATTCTGGATAAGGCGAATGTCGATGTCTTCAAGAAGATCCAGGATCTCGGCGAGGAAGAGGTCAACCGCATCCGCCAGGTGATCGAGGACGAGGGAGACGTCGAAGGCGACCTGCGCAAAGACGTCACCATGCACATCAAGCGCCTAATAGACATCCAGAGCTACCGCGGTCTGCGCCATCGGAAGTCGCTTCCGGTTCGCGGTCAGCGCACCCACACCAATGCCCGCACTCGCAAGGGCCCGCGCAAGGGCACGATTGCCGGCAAGAAGAAAGCGACGGCGAAGACCTAATGGCGAAACCAGAACAGAAGGCCGAGGCAGGCAAAAAAGGCAAGACAAAGAAGTTCAAAAAGCGCGAGCGCAAGAATGTGCCGTTCGGTGTGGCTCACATTCAAGCCTCGTTCAACAACACCATCGTCACCATCACAGACCAGATGGGCAACACGTTGAGCTGGAAAAGTGCAGGCTCGTTGGGTTTCCGCGGATCGCGGAAGGGCACGCCCTTCGCGGCACAGCAGGCAGCTTCAAATGCGGCAGGCATGGCGCGCGATCACGGCGTGCGCGCAGTGGAAGTTCGGGTCGCAGGTCCGGGTTCGGGCCGCGAGTCGGCCATCCGCGCGCTGGCTGCCGCGGGCATTGAGGTCAAGTTGATTCGCGACGTGACGCCGATACCGCACAACGGCTGCCGCCCGGCGAAAAGACGCAGAGTGTAAGAAGCAGCTTGTGGCCTGTAGCTCGTAGCTACGGCGTGGAATTACAGGCTAATAGAACTAACTGGGCCGGGATGACATCCGCCGCGGCGGACGTAAACCGGCCGACATCCGAAGTCAGGAGAAGTAATGGCGCGTTATACCGGAGCAGTTTGCCGCCTTTGCCGACGCGAAGGCACGAAGTTATTTTTGAAGGGCACTAAGTGCACCTCGGACCGCTGTCCGCTGGAGAAGCGCAACTTTCCGCCGGGGCAGCACGGTAAAGACCGCAAGGCCAAGATCGTGGGCTATGGACTGCAGCTCCACGAAAAGCAAAAGGCCAAGCGCATGTATTTCACGCTCGAAGGGCAATTCCGCGAATACTACGAGAAGGCCAACCGCGCGCAGGGCGTCACCGGCGAACTGCTGATCCAGCAGCTCGAACGGCGTCTTGACAACGTTGCGTACCGGCTCGGCTTTGCCATTTCGCGCCGTCAGGCCCGGCAAGTGGTTCGGCACGGGCATGTCAGCGTGAATGGCCGGAAAGTAAACATTCCCTCCTTTCAGGTGAATGCGGGCGACGAGATCTCAGTTCGCGACAACGCGAAGAAGCTCGTAATCGTGCAGCAGGGAGCGCAGTTTGCCGCGCAAAACCCCGTGCCCACCTGGCTGGAAGCAAATTTTGAAAACCTGTCTGGCCGCGTGCTCCATCTGCCCAGGCGCGCGGACGTCAATCTGCCGATCAACGAGCAGTTGATCGTGGAGTTGTACTCGAAGTAACAGCTTTGAGCCTGAAGCCAGTAGCCTGTAGCTTGCATTTCAAAGCTGCTGGCTACGAGCTGCGGGCTACAGGCTGCAATTTAAACCAAAGGAGAACTTGCGCGGCCGCCGCAAAATGCATCGCGACGCACTCGCCGCGCGGGAAACGAGAGACGATTATGTTGTGGAGAGGATTTCAGAAACCGAAGCGCCTCGCGGTCGATGCCGAGACGCTTACCGACACTTACGGAAAGTTCAGCGCCCAGCCCTTTGAACGGGGTTTTGGCACAACCATTGGCAACGCCCTGCGACGCACGCTGCTCAGCTCCATCGAGGGCGCGGCGGTCACCGCGGTTCGCATTGAAGGCGTGCTGCACGAGTTCCAATCCATCACCGGCGTGGTCGAAGACGCCACCGACATCATCCTCAACCTCAAGCAGATTCCTTTTAAGCTGGCGGGCGAGGGCCCCAAGGCGCTTTATTTGCGCGCCGATCAGCCCGGTGTTGTTACCAGCGGCATGATCGAGGCTGACGGCGACGTCGAGATTCTCGACAAAAACGTCTATGTAGCCACGCTGTCGGAAGGCGGCAAGCTCGACATGGAAATGCGCTTGAAGCGTGGTCGTGGATACGTCTCGGCAGACAAGAACTTCGACGCCGACCTGGGCCTCGGTTTCATTCCCGTGGATTCTGTGCACTCGCCGGTGCGCCGCGTGAACTATGCCGTCGATGCCGCCCGTTTGGGGCAGATCACCGACTATGACAAGCTGACACTCGAAGTGTGGACGAACGGCGCTGTGCTGCCCGCCGATGCCATCGGACTGGCCGCAAAGCTTCTTAAAGACCACATGAACATCTTCATCAACTTCGAGGAGGAGATCGAAGCGGAGGCTCGCGGCGAAGAAGGCCGCATCCTGCTCCGCAACGACAACCTGAATCGCTCGGTGGAAGAACTGGAGCTGTCGGTTCGCAGTTACAACTGCCTCAAGAATGCCAACATTCAGACGATCGGCGAACTGGTGCAGAAGACCGAAGCCGAGATGCTGAAGACCAAGAACTTCGGCCGCAAGAGCTTGAACGAGATTAAGGAAATCCTCGCTCAGATGGGCCTGTCGCTGGGAATGAAGATCGACGAGCAGGGCAATGCCGTGCCCGGGCCGACCAGCATTCCTCCGCAGACGGCGCTGGCCGCGGGCTTTGGCCGCTACGACGACGAAGACGAACCGCTCGACTCAGTGGATCTGCAGCTACCCACGGAGACGGAGAATTTCTAAGCCCGTGGATCGTGAACCGTGGACCGTGCACCGAGCTGGCAGACACGACACTGTTCCGGACCACAAACCACGGTTCACGGACCACGATTAACTTAATTTCTGAAGAAGAGAGATCATCGTTATGCGCCATCGCAATGCAGGATTCAAGCTCGGACGCAACACCAGTCATCGCCGTGCGCTCTTGCGCAACCTGGTCACGTCCGTAATCGAAGAGGATCGTGTGGAGACCACCTTGACCAAGGCCAAGGCAGTTCGCCCGCACATCGAGAAAATGATCACGCTAGGCAAAAAGGGAGATCTGCACTCGCGCCGGCAGGCTCTCGCTTTTCTTCGGACTGACGATGCCGTCAAGCGCCTCTTTGATGTCGTGGCCCCGCGCTACGGCGATCGCAACGGCGGCTACCTGCGCATCGTGCGCACCGGTTTCCAGCAGGGTGATGGCGCCGAAAAAGCGTTCATCGAGCTCCTCGGCGCCGAGAAGCAGCTCGAAGTGAAGCGCCAGAAGCGCGCCGACCTGAAGGCCAAAAAGCGTGCCGAGCTGGAGAAACAGTTGGAAGAGCAAAAGAAGGAATCTGAAGATCCCGAAGGCGGCGAAAAGGCCGCGTAAGCATTGTCGTTCTGATTCGGATTCGCGAAGTCGAAATAAGGGCGTGCGCTACGGCGGACGCCCTTACCTTTTGCGCACGCCGATGGCCTGATGGCGGCGCTCACTGCATGGCGTCGAGTGTGGATCTCGGGTGCGAGAGAAACTGCTGGCGTTCGCGAGGCGAACGCCGCAGAATCTTCTCGCCGGTGAAGTGGATCACTCTTTCAATCCGAATTCAGGAACCTGGAGGTCCCTGAGCTTGTCGAAACACTCGACTTTCGCGGTATCCTACTACGCATCCCACGAAAAGTCTCCGCTTTTGCCGCCGGTTTTGGACTCGAGCCGGATCTCGCGAATGACGATGGCTTTGTCGAGCGCCTTGGTCATATCGTAGACGGTAAGCGCGGCGACAGCAGCGGCGGTCAGGGCTTCCATTTCTACGCCGGTTGGACCGGTGGTGGCCGCTGTGGACCTGATGCTCACGCCGCCGGCGACCACCTGAGCCTCGACGTCGACATGAGTGAGCGCGAGCGGATGGCACATGGGGATGAGTTCGGAGGTGCGCTTGGCAGCCTGGACGCCTGCGAAACGTGCCACCTCAAGCGGATTGCCCTTGGGATTCGCGGGCAGGGCTTTGAGAACGGCCGCGGAGAGTTCGACGAATGCCGAAGCGGTGGCGGTTCGGCGAGTGGGCTGCTTGGGGCCGACATCGACCATACGGGCATTGCCCGACGGATCGAAATGCGAAAGCTTACGCGGGTGCGAACGCTGCGCGGGTTTGGGCATCGGAGTCCTCAGATGAGAAGAATGCGGACAGTATCGCCCGCACGAAGGCGGCTCGCGTCGTCAGGGACGACGAGAAAGCAGTTTGCGCGGGCCATGGCGGCAAGATCACCGGAGCCCTCCCAGGGAACGCGCGCGACCTCGGGCATCGGGCCGGTGAAGGTACAGGAAGCGGGCAGGAATCGCGTGAGGCCGGGCTTCACTTTGACCTCTTCACACAGACGTGCGAGCGCGAAGCAAGGACCATGATTTCCGCTTGGTCCGCGGGAGACTCGGCCGGCAAGAGCGGCGAGCAGCGGCGCGCCGAAGACCAGGAAGGTGACCGCAGAGGAGACGGGATTGCCGGGAAGACCGAAGACATAGCACTTGGTGCCGTTCTGGTTTTGGATGGGCACTGTAGGACGACGACGCAACTCTGCGAATACGAGCGGCCTGCCCGGCTGGATGCGCACGCCCGTAAAGTGGAAGCGGGCTCCGGCGCGAGCAAGCGCAGGCTCGACCAAATCGAATTTGCCCGCCGAGACGCCTCCGGTGATAAGCAGGAGGTCGGCAGACGCAGCACGATCCAGCGCGGCATCGAGCGACTTTGCAGTGTCGCGCGCGGTGGGCAGGATCCATGGCGCGCCTCCTGCTTGAGAAACGAGCGCGGACAACATGGCACTGCTTGAGTTACGAATCTGGCCGGGTGCGGGCTTTTGCGCGATGCGCACAAGCTCGTCGCCGGTGGCGAGAATGGCCACGCGGGGCCGTGCAAAGACTTTGAGCGTGGTGCAACCGCAGAACCCGGCGAGCGCAACTTGTGCAGCGCCGATTGCAGTGCCCACCGGCAGTAGTTCGTCGCCTTTGCGGGCTTGCGCGCCCCGCGCGACGATGTTCTCGCCTTTCTCGACGGTGCGCGACGGCAACAGGCGCATGGTTTGCGATGATCCGCTGCCCGCAGTCTCGACGTGTTCGAGCATGATGACGACGTCGGCGCCAGCCGGAACGGGAGCCCCGGTCATGATCTCCCATACCGCACCGCGCGGAATTGGGCCGGACGGCGCGTCACCGGCGCGGGTTAACCCGGCCACGATGAGCGGTCGATGAGTTGCGGCCTCTGCTGCACGGCAAGCAAAACCGTCGCGCGTGGAGCGGGCGAAGGCGGGCTGATCGCTGTCGGCGCGCAGGGACTCCGCGAGCACGCGGCCGCGGGCTCGCAAAAGCGCGACGCGCTCGGCGGGAAGCTGGAAGCGGGCCAGTCGCGCAGCCTCAGCTCGGATGAGCGCGGAGGCTTCGTCAAAGCCGAGAAGCGCAGGATTGGGCGATGCACGACCCATGGATTGGATTGTAGAGGGTCGAGAGGGCGCGCGGATCCCACGCGTTTGCGATCTAGTTCGTCGTTGCGGGGGCTGGAGCAGGGGCGGGCGAACTGGGCTTTTCTTCCGAGCGTTCCAGCGCGGTGGTGACCTCAGCGGCAAAAGGGCCGTTCGGGGCCAGCTCAAGGTATTTGCGAAATGCCGTGATGCACTCAGCAGACAGAATCGACTTGTCGGCGTTGGGATCGAAAGGCGCATTCACGGCGAGTCCCTGGGCTTTGATGTAGTAGAGGAATGCATTGGCAGGGTCGGCCTTGATGGCTTTATCCGCAGCGTCGACCTGCGCGGAAGGGTTCTTGGTCTCAAAGAAAATGATCGCCTGATTCTCGAGGTAGAGGGCGGCATTGGTGGGATCGGCTTTGGCGGCGGCGTCAAAGGCTGCATTGGCTTCGTCAACCATCAGCGTGCGAGCGTAAACTTCGCCCAGACCGCCCTCAATCGCTCCCACGATCTGAGGCTCCGGCTGTGCTGTCTTCGATTCCAGTTCGAGAGCCTTCTTGAAGTTGGTTTCCGCGTCCAGAAAGTTCTTCATGCCAGTTTGGGCGCGCGCCAGGTCGATCCAGACGATGGGTTCACTGGGAGCCGAGGCGGAGTCCTTGCTCATGAGAGTTTGAATTTCGGTATACTTCGCGTCTGCAATCTCGCCGGCCTTGGCCTCGACATCTTGAGCGGTGGCATCCTTCCCCAGCGTCTGAATGGCTGTCACGCGCGCATTGGCCGCATCCTGGATGTCTTGATTCACAACCTGAAGGTCGGCATTCAAGCCGGCGACGAGGCTATTCGCTGCCTGTGCTTTCGCACCAGCCTCTCTCATCTCTTCGATTTGTTTCTGCTGTTCGGGCGACAGTCGTTCCATATACTGCGGCCGCGTCATATCGATATCCGCAGCAACATCCTTTCCGGCCAGGACAACAACACCCTGAAGGTAATCGGTGATTTTACCCTCTGGGGCATCAGGCGCACGATAGACCAGCGTGTACTCACCGAGCGATGCTTCGCCTGCGTAGGCACCCTCGTCAGAGACTGGGAAGTTGTACATCAGGGTTTCGCCTCCGTCGGTCGAGAGGCTGACAGTGCCGCCCTTTTGCGGCTGTCCGAGGGGACTGATCACGCGACCATGAATCCTGCCCATCTCGGGCGCAGAGGAATCCTGGGCAGGCGCAGCTGCGACAGAAAGGACCAACAAACCGAAGATGGCAGAGAGACGCAACGCGAGAGCGGGTGCGGGGCTCATGCCATGGATTGTAGAGCGTTTCGACGGCCGCGAAAACGAAAACTCGGCGGTCTGCGATGGATTGAGATGGAGGGCCCCGAAAGGAAACGAAAAGGGCGTCCGCGGCACGGACGCCCTTGAGTACGGTGGAATTGCACCCCGGCTACTTCGACTTGGGCGCCTTGTAACTGGAACTGATTTTTTCTCCGGCCTGCTGCAGAATGCCAGCAACCTCATTGGCATAGGGTCCGCTGGGGGCCAGTTCCAGATACTTCTGGTAAGCCGCAGTGCAATCCGGCGGAAGCACAATGCGTTGCGTCTTGGGATCGACTGTGGCTTGTTGGATGAGTCCCTGTCCCTTGATGTAGTAAAGGATCGCCAGGTTCGGATCCGACTGGTTTGGGTCGGACTTGATGGCCTCGTCGGCTGCAGCCACCTGCGCGGCTCCGTTGTTCTGCTGGAAGAAAATGACCGCCTCATTGCGCAGGTGCAAAAGGGCGTTGGTCGGGTCGGCCTTTGCAGCAGCATCGTATGCTGCATTCGCATCAGCAACCTTTCCTGTTCGAGCGTAGACCTCGCCCAAACCGGCATTGGCGAGCCCGAGAACACCACCGCGAGGTTTCTTTGAGGCAGTCTCAAGGTCAAGCGCCTTCTTGTACGAGGTGATGGCGTCGTCGTACTTCGTGAGGCCCGCCTGTCCGAAGCCCAGATTCACCCAGAGCAGAGCCTCATCGGGCTTGAGAACGGTGTCCTTGGTCATCAAGCTCACGATATCGTTGTACTTGGCGGTCTTGATGTCGTTCGCCTTGGCCTCAATGTCGGCCTTCGAGGCCGATGCGCCGAGCGACTGCGCAGCGGCCGCGTTGGCGCCGTCGATATCCCGCTTATCCTGGGCTACGGCCCGCAGATCGGCATTGAGCTGGTTGATAAGCGAGTTTGCCTTGAGGGCTTCGGCGTTGGCTTTCTTCAAATCCTCAAGCTGCTTCTTTTCTTCCGGCGTCATCTTGTCGACGTATTCCTGCCGCGTCATGTCGTCGTCCTGGTCCGTATCCTGACCGGCCTCGATTTTGACGCCGCGGATGGAGTCGACCATTTGGCCCTGCTTCATATCGGGAGCTTTGTAGATCAACATGTATGTTCCGGCAGCGGCTTCACCGGAGTATTCGCCCGTATCAGAAACGGGGAAAGTGTATTTCATGCTCTGGCCGCCATCGGTAGAGAGGTTCACCGTGCCGCCGCCCTGGGGCTGGCCGGTCGGATTAATGACGCGACCGTGGATCTTGCCCATGCTTTCGGCGGCCGGCTGCTGTGCATAGGTGGGCGCGAGAGTGAATCCCAGCAGACCCACAATAGCGGTCAGGCCCAACCAAAGTGAAAGATTGCGTTTCATGTTTTCTCCTTGGGAGCGGCGGGAGAACTTCAGCCCGCAGGCTCGAAAAAATCAAATTTCCAAACACCAGCCGATAAGACCAACCACGGCAATCGCGCGGACTTGCTTGCGAAGAATCGGCGCAAGCGGACAACCGCAAGTCGCGACGTTGTTGTGATTCAGGCGCCGGTACGTCCGAACCGATAAAGAAGCGCAAATGCGCCGATCGATCCGGTAGAGCGTGTTTCCAGCAAAATTCACGTTAAATCCAATCCAGTATCCAGCACAAGGGGGGGCTTGCGGAAGTTTCGACAAAGAATGGCCTTTGGCCCGCCGCGACTCCCTGTTTTTTTGACGGCCGGGACTGCCCGGAAGTCGCCTTTTCCCGAAAAATGAGACATGAGATCCGGAGGCCCCGTATGTCATGGTATCGGGCGCGCGCAGGGCCACTTGTGGTCCTGATCACAGAACACATGCGGATATAGGCGTTGCCCAGCGCGCGCGAACGGGGATAAGAGACTCTAGAATCGGAATATGGGAACTGTGGTTCGGAGGGCGACTGCGGCCGATGCCGCGCAGATCCTGGCCTTTATTCGGGCACTGGCGGCGTTTGAGCGTCAGCCGGATGCGGTCACGGCGACCGAGGAGGGCCTCATCCGCGATGGATTTTGCGCCAACCCCTTTTATTACTGCTTGATTGCAGAGTACGAGGGCAGGCCAGCCGGCTTCGCATTCTACTTCTTTAACTACTCAACCTGGGTTGGCCGGCCCGGGATCTACGTGGAAGACCTGTTTGTCCATCCAGAGTTCCGGCGGCTCGGCATCGGCAAGACACTGCTGAAAGAGGTTGCGGCCATTGCGTTGGAAAAGGGCTGCCAGCGCATGCAGTGGGAGGTTCTGGATTGGAATGCTCCGGCCATCGATTTCTATCGCGCGATCGGAGCGGAGTTTCTTGATGAGTGGCGCAACGTGCGATTAAGCGGTGAGGCGCTTGTCCGTCTGGCGAAGCGCGCGGAGGCGCGAGACGAGCCGGATGGGATTGCACCCTTTCGCCAAAAAGCCGTCGCAAGGATGGACCAACCCTCGCCCGAAAAGAGCCGAACCGGGGGTGCCCGGTGAGGATTCGCGTCATCGGCGGCGGGCTGGCCGGACCTGAGGCGGCTCTGACAGCCGCGAGGCTCGGCTGCGCGGTAGATCTTTACGAGATGCGCGCCATCGTGGATGGCAAGTTGCGATTGACGCCTGCGCACCAAACCACGGACTTCGGCGAGCTGGTCTGTTCGAATTCGCTCAAGAGCGAATCGGAGTGGACTGCGCCATGGTTGCTGAAACAGGAGATGCGGCGCGGAGGTTCGGCGCTGTTGCGCATCGCCGATGAGACGGCCGTTCCTGCGGGACATGCGCTGGCTGTGGATCGCGTTGAGTTTTCGCGGAGCATCAATGAGGCAATTGCGGCCGAGCCGAGGATTCGCGTGATTCGCGAAGAAGTCGCAATTCTCGACGATTCATCTAACCAAAACCAGAACGGCACGAAGTGCACGGTGGTTGCGACCGGGCCGTTGACGTCGGATGCGTTGAGCAAAGAGATCGCGCGGATCACGGGAGCGGAACATCTGGCGTTTTACGATTCCATCTCGCCGATCGTCGATGCCGAGTCGATCGATTTGACGTGCGTGTATCTCGCCGCGCGCTGGGACAAAGGCACGGCCGACTACATCAACTGCCCGATGGACCGCGCGGAGTACGACCGCTTCTACGAGGCGCTTCTGGCTGCCGAGCCCGCCGAAAGCAAGGAATGGGAGAACCTTGAATCCTTTCCACCTCGTGCGCCGGAAGCAGGCGTAGGGACGCCCCGGTATTTCGAGGGCTGCCTACCCATCGAAGTGCTGGCCCGACGAGGGCGCGATACGCTGCGCTTCGGGCCGATGAAGCCGGTCGGCCTGCGCGATCCACGCACGGGGAAGACGCCGTGGGCCGTGGTGCAACTGCGCAAGGAAAACCTGCGCGCCGACAGTTACAACCTGGTGGGGTTTCAGAATCATTTGAAGTGGGGCGACCAGGCGCGTGTGCTGCGGCTGATCCCTGGGCTGGAGAACGCGCGTTTCCTGCGCTACGGACAGATTCATCGCAATACCTTCATCTGCGCGCCGTCCCTGCTGGATGAATGCCTGCGACTGAAAAATGCACCGGCGCTGATGTTTGCCGGCCAGATCTGCGGGGTAGAAGGGTACACAGAGTCGATTGCGACCGGGTTGCTGGCGGGATTGTACGCAGCTGCGATGGCGCGTGGCGCGGAGCCAGTGCCTGTGCCAAGGACGACGGCGCTTGGCTCCCTGATTCACTACATCACGCACGCCAATCCGGAAAATTTTCAGCCGGCCAACATCACCTTCGACCTTCTGGAGCCACTGGAAGAAGAGACCCGGCGCAAAGTTCGGGACAAGAAGGAACGGCACCGGCTGCAGTGCGAGCGTGCGCTGGCAGGGTTCGATGCGTGGTTGGCAGCGGAATTCCGAGCGGTATCTGTGGCTTCGGCGGCGCGACAGCCGTGAGCTCAGGCGAGGCAATCAGCATGGCGAGCCTTCGCCGCAACGCGATCATCTCGATCCTGTTCTTCGTGTTGGGCGGGCCGGGACTCGTGCTGATCTATCTTCCGCTATGGATCACACACTTTCGAGTCCCACCTTCGGAGCCGTGGTGGCAAAGGCCGACGGCGGGTGTGCTCATCGTTGCGGGAATTCTTCCGCTGATCGAGTCAGCGCGCCGTTTTGTTTCTGTGGGCCGGGGAACGCTGGTGCCGGCAACGCCCACCGAGCACCTCGTGATAAGCGGATTCTACCGCACTGTCCGCAACCCGATGTACGTTGGCGTGTTCTTTGCGCTTGCCGGCGAAGTGATTCTCTTTGAAAAGCGCGCATTGCTGCTCTACGCGGCCACTCTGTGGCTCGTGATGCATCTCTTCGTTTGCTTTTATGAGGAGCCTACGCTCACTCGCCGCTACGGCGAGCAGTACCTGCGCTACAAGCGAAATGTGCCACGCTGGCTGCCTCGATTGACGCCGTGGACCGGCAAGGACTGGAGAGGTTTCGGAGATACTATGTTCGATCAAAGCGGAATTGAATGTTGTCGCTCCTTTGAGTCGCGACAACTTATCTGCCGGGAATGCGGATAAGCCATTTCCGAAACCGCTGTAGCGCTGGAACCTTTCGGGCTGTTGCAGTGTCCAACATAGGGTGGATGGGTACGGGCGGTGATCCGGCAGAACGTGTACCCTGAAAGATGAGGCGATGGGCCTGGACGCTTCGGCTCACGCCCTAAGGATTGGTGCGTTCTCTTTGAATCGTTGGATAAGCATTGTGGCCGGCATGGTGGTGGCATTTAGCGCGATGTGGGCTGTTGCGCAGGCCGATCAGCCTACTGCTGCCGAGAAGCGGTCGGCAACGACCATTGTGCTTCCGCCCGCGCCAGAGGCGCTGTTGCCTGACGATTTTGATGGATGGGTTACAGCAGAGCCCCTGAAGACTGTTGACGACCCCGCACAGATGGATCCTGCGAACGCCGCGGCCCTGAAGGAGTACGGATTTACCCGAGGAGTGGTGGCCAACTACAAGCGCGAGGGCGACACGCTGAGCATGCGCGCGCTGCGCTTTGAAGATGTCAGCGGGGCCTTCGGAGCCTTTTCCTATTACCGGCAGAATGGATGGCCGACAGCAGACATTGGCAGAGGAGCGGCATCGAACCACGACCACGTCATCTTCTGGGCGGGGACGACGGTGGTGCAGGCGGCGTTTTCGCGAATCGGGCCGATGTCTGCCGGAGAGTTGCGGGAGATCGCGCGAAGACTTCCCCCGGCGATGGGAAACAGTGCGCTCCTGCCGCCCGTCCTGATCAATTTACCCAAGGCTTCTTTTGAAGCCCAGACAACCCACTACGCGCTCGGGCCGGCAGGCTACGCGGGAGCAGGCGGCGTGCTGCCGCCGTCGTTGGTGGCCTTCGATAAGGGCGCTGAATCGGTGACAGCCACCTACTCACTTTCCTCAGGTCCGGCAACACTCACCATCATCGACTATCCCACGCCGCAGATCGCCGTAGCGCAAGAGGCTGCGATTCGCGCATACCTGAAGGCGGGCAGCAAGGCTCAGCCTACTTGGCCCAAGGCACTGGCCGACTCCGACATCGCATCGCTCGAGGTGCGGCACAGCGGACCGTTGGTTGCCTTGGTGAGTGGGGATGCAATTCCCGACGACAGCCGCCGGCTGCTCGAGTCGGTGCACTATGAGGCTGATCTGACCGCGATTCCGGAGCCCGTCCAGTCCGATGTACAAAAAACCGCTGATATCCTGCTGAGCATCGCCGTCATCACTATGGTCGGGGCCGGCGCGGCGATCCTGCTGGGAGGGTTCCTGGGGGGCGGTCGCGCTCTTTATCGGGTCGCGCATGGCAAGCCTGCCTCATCCGTCTACGACGAGGAGTTCATCCATCTCGATTTGCGGGAACCCTGGATCGAAAAGTCCGAGGGAATCCAAGAGCCGCATCCGAAGGGTTAACGGCGGCATTTGACTGTGGAAAAATGCTCTCAAACCCTAAGAAACAAGTGCAATTCACGGGAAATGGCGGAGAATCGCGGGCGAAGGAAAGACAAAGAACCAACCAGCTCAAGGCTTCGACGGGTGCTGCTAAATTATTGAAATCATGCAAGTTATTTTCCAAAACATTTTCCTTGACACGCTTCCCCCCCGAACCTAGTATGCAGCCAAGAAAGTTCTAATGGGTTTGCCTCCGTTGGAACTATTCTCCCTGAGGAAAGAGCCGCCCTGTTGCCGGGCGGCTTTTTCCGCTTGAGCGCGATTTCGGCCTCAGGTCGGTCCCGCGGACGCTCGATCGGGGACCGAGTCCGTCCATTCCCTGCCGCATTGCTCGCAGCGCCACGTGTTTGTCGGATCCACGCCTTCGAGAATTGGATCTTCCGCGCCGCATGCCGGGCAATTGGGCGAGCTGAATTCGGGCAGGTTCATCTCACTGGCCTCGACAATCTCGCGCGGAACGGGCTGCTCGGCAACTTCGCGCGCTTCAGCGAGCCGATCGGCTGCGACCAGCACGCGGATGGCGCGGGGCGTGAAAAGGTCGGACGGTGGTCCCATCTCAGGAGAGTACAGGAGGCTATCCTCGGGGTCCGCGCGCGAGTCCTGGATCCAGCTTGCGATGGCTTCCGCCTTCAACATCGCGCAGATTTGCCAAGCCTGTTTCCAATCACCGCACTCGCAGAGAGGCAATCTGTTAATGCTCCCCCGGGATGCCGCGTCCTCTCGATCGGCGTAGACGGCATTTGTATCTGCACTACGCGCGCGAGACGAAGTGAAGACGGAATCTGCCTCGGTCGATTGCGAAAAACCGGAAAACCTTGACGCATTGCCTGGGGCGTGCGGGTCTTTCAAGCCCCGGCTACTCATCTCACTGCGCAACACCTGCTGGGCGGTATCGGTCAGATCGGCGATATCGCGCGCCAGTTCGTGCAGCTCTTCATCGCTCATTCTGCGATAGTATTCCGTAAGGCGCTGCCACTCAGTCACGGGATCGATTTGCATGGGCAGCAGTATACGGCGGGGCCGGGGATAGGTCGATACAACCTGATGATCAGCTAACGTGGCGCAGGCCAAGATCCAGGAGCATGGTGCGGATGACGACCATCGCGGAGACCGTAAGCGCCGCGAGCATACAGACCCAGAAGCCGATGCGGCTGTAAGGAATGTGAAGATCGGGCCGGATACCGGAGAAATTGATCACAAAATCGTCGGGCAGCACGGCGCGCACCGCGACCGCAAACAGGAAGCCACCCGCCCATACAAGCGCGATGCGAAAGGCAAGCCGAAGAGTGAATGCGAAAAGGGTCTCAGGCATAGTATTTGTCCGCCTGCCGCCTGCATTCAAATTGCGCGGCGCACAGCCGTATCGCTCAACTTTACCTCTCTCAAGCGCAACGATACAATCAGAGGAGCAGGCCGACGTAGCTCAGTTGGTAGAGCAGCTGATTCGTAATCAGCAGGTCGTCAGTTCAAGTCTGACCGTCGGCTCCAGATTCGGGATTGAGATCGCAGGAATCGCACGCGACCTCTCGAAAGCGAGAGGTCATTTTCTTTGGTAGGGACTCTTGAGTCGGACGAGCGTACTCGTTTGGCTCAGTAGGGTTCAGGGTGAACCGGCGCGAACCGATTTGGAGTCTGAAGAGCCGGGCACGCCGTCCGCGGCCCGGAATGCAGCCACGCCGCAGCCGACCAGAGCCGCCCTGTCTTTCAGTTCCGATACCCGCAATTGAACCGGCGAATCGCCAAGTTGGGCCTGGACGGCAGGCAGGAAGAGGCTTGCGGAGCGCGCGATGCCGCCCCCCAGGACGATGACCTTGGCGTGAAATCCGCTAATCAGCGTCCGGATCACTTCGCCGAGGTTCCGGCCGAACTCCTGAAAGGCCTGCATCGCGAAAGGATCGTGGGGAGCTGTGGCAGCAAGATCGACCACTTCGCGCTGGACGCCGGTGCGGCGCTGGTAATTGCCGACGATGGCTCTCGACGAGATGAAATCCTCCACGATTCCGCCTTCATAGGGAAGGTTCCATATCTCCCCGCCTGTGGGCACGCCCGGCCCTTCGGCTACTGTTCGGCCGTCCACCGCAAATGCCGCGCCGATTCCCGTACCCAGCGTGAGTCCGGCGGCCCGGCGAAAGCCCCGGGCAGCACCCGCTCCGATCTCGCCGAGCAAAAAGGCGTTGGCATCGTTTAGGAAGCGCACCCGAGAGGGCTGTATGCCCAAGCACGCCGCCAGCGTATTGCGTAAGTCGAATCCGTACAGATAGGGCAGCTTGTGGCGCATCAGGCTGACGCCGGCCTGGAGATCGAAGGGGCCCGGCACAGCGAGCATGGCGCCGATCTTTCCGCCACCGGCTCCTGCTTTTACTCCGAGCTCGTGCAGGAGATCGACGAACGCATCACTGGTTTGCGCAGCGGGATGCGGCGCGGTCACAACGTTCCCAAGACGAAAATCATTTCCGCAGCATACCGCGGCGGCAACATGGCTGCCGCCGACGTCGAAAGCCAGTACACAGTTGTCCACCGAGTCGCTCAATGCAGTTTCTCCATGAAGTTCGCAGCTCGGACTCGTCCGTTTCTCACTCGCCTCTTGTTGTACCACGCCCTTGGGACTTCCTGAGCGGCCCCGGCCACACTGAAACACTCCGCTGAAAACCGATACAATGCCAGCGGACCGTTTCACAGCAGGGAGGTCCCTTATGAAAGCGTTGGTGAAGAGCAAAGCGGAGCGCGGACTCTGGCTTGAAGACATTCCGGAGCCGGAGATTGGCATCAACGACGTGCTGATTCGCGTGCGCTACACGGGCATTTGCGGCACCGATGTGCACATCTACGAATGGGACGACTGGGCGCAGAAGACAATTCATGTGCCATTGACCATCGGCCACGAATTTGTGGGCAAGATTGTCGCTGTCGGATCGAACGTGAGCGACTTTTATCCGGGCGACATCGTCAGCGGCGAAGGGCACGTAGTGTGCGGCCGCTGCCGGAATTGCCTGGCCGGAAGGCGGCATTTGTGCGCTTCGGCCAAGGGCGTTGGCGTGAACCGGCCGGGAGCATTTGCCGAATTGATTTCGCTTCCGATGACCAATATCTGGCGGCATAATCCCGGCATCGACCAGGAAGTGGCGGCAATCTTCGACCCTTTCGGCAACGCCGTCCATACCGCGCTTTCGTTCCCAGTGCTGGGAGAAGATGTGCTGATCACAGGCGCCGGTCCGATCGGAATCATGGCCATTCCCGTGGTGCAGCATGCCGGCGCGCGGCATGTTGTCATCACCGACCTCAATCCATTCCGGCTGAAGCTGGCGCGCAAAATGGGCGCAACTTTGGCGGTGAATCCGAACGAAACTCCGCTCGCAGAGGTGCAGAAGCAGCTCGGCATGGCGGAGGGTTTCGACGTGGGACTCGAGATGTCGGGCAATCCTCAGGCGCTGCGCGACATGATCGCGAACATGAGCCACGGCGGCAAAATCGCCATTCTTGGCATTCCCGCAAAAGAGGTAGTGATCGAACTGCGTCAGATCATCTTCAGCATGTTGACGCTCAAAGGCATCTACGGCCGCGAAATGTACGAGACCTGGTACAAGATGACGGTGATGCTGGAATCGGGTCTGGATATTTCGCCGGTGATCACGCACCGCTTCTCGTACAAGGACTACGAGAAGGGCTTCGACGCAATGATCTCGGGCCAGGCAGGCAAAGTGGTGCTGGACTGGACGAGCCTGGGGTGAGGCATGTCTGTTTTAAGCGGCGCTCGTCAAAGACATCCGCGTCGCACTCTGCGCTAAACGACTGTACGACGGTGTATGTACTTTGGCCGCGACGCGAGGCGGGCGGCGGCAGCAAACGGTTCGGCGGGATAAGGATCGCCGTGCGCGGTTTTCGGAAAAGCGTTCACGGCGCGGGTGTTTAACTTTCGATACCCCCTCCCCCCTCTTTTTGCGGTTAAAGCGTTTGGTTTCAGACACCTGTACCTTTCGCCTTTTCTGCTAACTCGTTGAAAAATATGATAGTTGCGACTCATAATATTCCAGAATAAGGACTTAAGTGCGCCTTTCTCGGGATTTTGCCCGAAAACGACCGTGGTCAGTGATCAGTGTTTTGAGGAGCCGTTGACGTTGGGCCTGATCGCCTTCTGCGCGGTCACCCTTTTTCTGGCTGATTCTGACATCAGGATAGCGAATTGGCAGAAATAATCTGCAAAGGCGGCGGGAAGAAGTTTGCGGCTGGAATCAGCGGGATGGGATGGTCTTGGGCGGTTGGAGGGATTGACGTCCAAGCGAGATGGAATCTGTCGAACGAGTGCATTCGCAGGTTCGAGCGGTTTTAGGAATTTGTCCGAGAAGGCACCGATCAACCAACACAAGCCGACATATCGTTACCGATACGCAGGCCTTGATCTCTGCCCATGAGCTGCACGTGTCTATTATTTTCCCGACTTTTCCCCCGGCCGCTGCGGCGCCCTGGCAGAGGCCGTTGCTGGCCGTTTCTGCAAGTCTCCGATGAAGCGCACGGTTATCAGCAATTTCCAGTAAAAGTACTCGAGAGATTTGTAAGTAGCTGACATCGAGCAGCTGAGAAAACTAATATTGCTGACAGCCAGGCGACGGCCCAAATCAACCTATTTCTTCCGCATAGTTTAACTTACTCCTGCGTTGATCTTCTTGAGACACTCATGAACGGTGCTTCTAGAGAATGCCGCCGAGATCGAGAACTACAACAGAGACAAGGATCGTGGCGACTGCAGAGAAGAGGATTCTGCGCGTCCTCGCAGCTGAGTTTTCCCATTCTCCCATAAGAAGGCCCGCCACGGTGGAAGTGATCACCGTGGCCGCAACAAACAAAGCCCATCCGACTGAGGTTCCATAGCTGCCCACCGCGGTTGCGCCAATGCCGTAACCGACAAACGCAGCCATTGAAAGTACAGCGATCGCTACGGACAGTACCGAATCCTTACCGCTACCCGCAGCGGTGAACAGCGGCCAAGTCCCGTTCTTCGTTAGAAGATAGGACGTATAGATCAAGTTGGGAATGAAGCTTGCGGCGAACAAAAGAGCCCATACTGCATAAGTTGAGCTGAATACGCTGGCGCCGTGATCGATGCTGGCTTGCGTGATTCCACCGCTGAAGGCGAATCCAAGATTGATGCTCGATCCGAGAATTCCTGTAACAATGCAAATGATGAGGCTGACGGCTGCGCTAAGCTGGACGGACACTCCTCTCGAAACAGTGTGTTCACTCTCTCGCCGCCTGCCGGCTAGACCATAGAAGACCAGCCCCACGAGCAGGATTGGGATGCTTGCCAGAAGGAATAGCCCCTGGGAATGAAAGAGATCGTGGGGATGGAACACGATGAGTGGAATGAGAGCGCCTGATACACAACTGACGCCGGAAACGACTGCAATTGCGATTGAGGTGCCCACCGCTGCGATGCTAAGGCCGTACAGGACCTGGCCAATCCCGAGCAATAGGCCGAAGCCGATTGGCACAAGTAGCGCTTGAATTGGGGCGCTGGAATAGACCTGTCCCAGGTGCGGCACTAGAGCCAATGCAAGCGCGACAACGAGCACGCGCCCGACGAACGACGACAATAACCACATATTTTCCCATTGCTGCTTCCGTATGTATTTCATCGGAAGTGCAAAGGTCCCGTTCAAGAGGCCACTGGCAGAGATGATGGTTGTTCCAAGCCAAAAACCACCCGACATCGTCTGACTCCATGCTGATCGACTTTGTAAAACGACACTCAGACGGTACACTCCCGCCAGTCCCGGGGATGCTTGAAACTACCGCGTAACGCCCGAAATGCTAAGAAGAAAATACACAGTGATCAGAAACTTCAATTGAAACACGTGCGAGCCGGCGATGTGATGACCAGCCCGAGTTCTAAGCCGATCGCGAATCGTGCGCGGCGCCGGTGAGCGGCGCGCCGCTGAATTCAGGCAGGAGGAGAACCTCTCGGATCGCTTCCAGTGTTTTCTCGACATCTTGGAGCGTGTGTGCGGAGGAAAGAAACCACGTGCCGCGACCTGTGATGCTGATTCCGCGCTCGCGGAGCAATGCTACGAATTGAGTTTGCAGGGACAAATCACACCGCGTGTAAGAGCGGTAGTCGGTGATTTCTGGCTGATCCGTAAAGGTTGAATGGAACACAGACGGGAGGCCCTGCACCAACATCTGGGCGCCGGTTTCCGCGATGATCTTACGAAAACCGCTCATCAATGCCGAGCCAATTGCGGAGATCTTGGCGTGCGCCTGTCCTCCATGGCTGTGCATGACATCAAGAGTTGCCAGCGCCGCAGCACAGCTTACTCGGTTCGAATTGTAAGTACCAGCGTGAACTACTCCGCTTGCAAACCACTCCAACAGGGTTTTGCGACCGGCCAGACAACTTACCGGATACCCATTGCCCATGGCCTTTGCAAAGATCGTAAGATCAGGCGCAACGTTGAGCAGACTGCCCGCACCCTCAAGAGCCACGCGGAATCCGGTGACAACTTCGTCGAAGATTAGTACGATGCCATGCCGGGAACAAAGATCGCGAACCCCTTCAAGGAACCCTGAGCGCGGCAAGATGACCGATGTATTGCACATGACGGGTTCCATAATGATTGCGGCAATGCGGCGGTGCTCTTGTTCAACCTTGGCGCTGAGCAGTTCGAGATTGTTCCAAGGCATCGTGATGATCGAGGAGAAAGTTTCCTCCGATTGACCGAGGCTTTCAGGAAGGGAATGAGGCTCGGTCAGGGAGCCCATATGTGCAGTGTTTGGATGGACACTTACATCGACGTTGTCGAACCAGCCGTGATAATGACCTTCGAATTTGATAATCTTTTGTCGTCCCGTAGCAGCGCGAGCAACACGAATTGCCGCTTGAACCGATTCAGAACCCGAGAGAGAGAGACGAACCATCTCTGCGTGCGGAACCGTTTTGCAAATAGCCTGCACCAAGTGAACTTCATCTTCGTGCTGGCCTGCGTAGAGCTGACCGTCCGCAAGTGACCGGCTCACTGCCTGATTCACGTCGGGGTGGGCATGTCCCAGAATCACCGGTCCCATTCCCATGGCGTAATCGATATATTGATTACCGTCTACATCCCAAAGGTATGCGCCGCTTGCCTTCTTAAAGAAAAGCGGGAATGGTTTCATGTCCAGCCGAACGTTGCTATGAACTCCTCCTGGCGCACGCTTTTTAGCCTCTGCATACATTTTTTGCGAACAGGCCAAGCCGTTTAACCTTGAACCAATCACCTTGTCTCCTTGAGGATGCCGAACGCATTTCGTTAATCAAGTTCTCATCGCTTAGTGGCCACTGTCGAGTGAAGGGACAGGCTCGGGCCAAATGATGCCGGAAGCATGCATGTGCGGTAATCGTTTTACAACGAATGGGGCCCTGGTGGTGGCGCCCAAGGGTGCTCCTGGACTTCTTTTCCCTGCACGCCATCCGGGATGCTGGCTAGCTGCGTGGGCGTTTTACAGTTCGTATTGTTCGAGGTTTCGTAAGGTTTCGATGTTATAGTTCCGCAACATTCGTTCCGCACAGCTGAACATGTCCTTCCACAATTATCGCTGAGGGCTTCAGATTAGGTGCACAAAAAGAGGATGTCAAGAGATTCTTCAAATTTTCTTGACATCTTGAGAGTCTTAGCTTAACGTCTGGTTAATCACTTTCGGAATTCCTCGTTCCGTTCAGCAAAACGCAAAATACCTGAGCCTTTGGACCCTGTCGTTTGAAGGCGCTCGTTCCGCTCGCAGATTAATGATTCGCCCCAGGTAAGCTTGGGGATTGCAAGAGACGCTACACCTTTCTTCGAAGGTGCACGGGAAATCGTTCTCCCAAAGGCGCAACAGCATGCGTGACTTTCAAAATCGGCATAACAGGATTCGACAAATGATGCGAATTACAGAACTTCTGGCCATCCGAATGCTCGATCAGCGGAATTCAATCGCACCGCAAGCGCCGTCCGCCGCCGTCCTACCTCCAGGACGGCTTAAAGGGATTTCCGGTACGCTGCGCACGTTGGCTGTTTATGGGCTCTCGATATGCTTCCTTGGGACGGCGAGCAGTGTGCACGCCGCGAGCGCGGAAGATGGCTACGCGCAAAGCGTGTTCAAGCTGGTGAAAGCGCACGAAGATGGATTGCCCAGACTGATAGCTCCTGCAGAAGGTACTGCAAAGGCGCTGATCGCCGGAGGGGCTTTTTATCTGGGAGGCGATCCGGGATGGATTGCCGAGGGAGATGGCCGTGCCGGGGGGCTCACGATGGTGCGCCCGCTGCCGCTAGGAACACCGGCGCCATCCACAGAGCCGCAGCCCAGCGCTCCCGAGCCCGGGACTTGGTTGTCCGCGTCGACACTTCCGGTTAAAGGCGATGTGGTCTGGATTGCGTATCTTCCCGCAGATTACGCACAGAATGCCGCCGTGGCAGCGGAACTCGAGAGTCGCGGGTGTTTTGTAGTGCTTTTCGGGCCTAAGCTTGCCGGCGGTTCGCCTCATGCATCTTATTGGATCGACAGTTTTACTTCTGCAACGGATGATGCCAATCTCACGCGCATGGGTAACATTCTGTCCTTGTGGACGCTCACAGCCGAACTGACAGCCGCCACGTCACGGCAGGGCAAGACGCTGTCGTTTTATGAGAGTGACTCGATCGAAGGCGCAAGGGTACGCAATGGGCTTTATGGAAAGCTTAACTTTCACGACGGCGTTCCAAGCATGTCGCCCATCGCGGCCGGTACGCTCTCTCGCGAATACATGCGCTTTATCCAGACCATGCTGCATGATATCAACGTGCAGGAGCGGTCGAAGATCGATCAGGCCGCTTTGGAAATGAAGAATCAGGCTGCGGCAGGCCATCCGGCGATTCTCATGCTCGTGGGGCATATGTTGCCATCAGCCGTTGATCAACACAGCTCGCTATTTCGGTACATGAGCTATCCGGCAGAGCGCAATGATCTGCAGAAGAATCTACCTCAGAACGGCTACTTTGTCTTCATCGGCTATGTCGGAATCTATCTGGACTTATGGAAGGAAGTACGGGAAGACGGAGCGAAGGCGCTCTGGGTCGCTTCTCCGCTGCCTACTGCCGTCGACTTCAGCCAGTGGCACGATGTCGTTCTCAACGAACACTGGGAAATCGGCGACTGCGCAGTGACGGCGCCCGGCTACGACGTTCGCATCCTTCCTCCTTCTGGAATCGCACAGCTCTTCATCTACGAGATGCTGATGCACGCGGCCGGGCAATAGCTAAATTGGATGGTGGAGGCGAGAGGCATCGTGAAGAAACACGATAACAGCGCGGCCCAGCAGCCACGGCGAGTGCAGAAGTCGCTCGGCAAACAGACTACGCCCACTGGCCGAGGCTATTTCTCGCTCTATTGTTATCTTTGGGATGCCGTTGATAAGGGCTTGGACTCCTTTTCTCGCGTCGCGCAGGACCTTGGTTTGACCCACATCTCCGTCGCAGCGAGTTATCACGGCGGCAAAGCCCTCCTTCCCCACAACAGCAAACAGCCTGTTTACTTCATTGAAGACGGCGCAGTGTATTTCCGTCCTACGCCGCGCTTCTTTGCGAGCACGCATTTGCGGCCTCTCGTCGCCCAACTGGTAAAGAAACGGGATTATTTTGGTGATCTAGTGGAGAAATGCCGAAAGCGCGGTGTGAAAGCAACCGCCTGGACCGTGGCGCTCCACAACACCTATTTGGGCACGACCTATCCCGAAATCTCAAGTCAGAATGTATTCGGCAATCGATACTTTCATTCCCTGTGTCCTTCGCAGACTGGCGTGATCGCATATCTTCGCGGCCTGGCACGTAGTCTCGCCTCCTATGACATCGATGCCGTTGAATTCGAGACCTTCGAATATGTGCCGTTTCGTCACTATGCCTTCCTCGAAAAGGAAGGCATTGCTGTCACTCCGATGGCTTGTCTTCTGCTTTCCCTGTGCTTCTGTCCCGCGTGCCAAGCCGTGGCACGGAAGCGCGGAGTTTCCACGCGTCCGCTGGCGAAGGCTGTGAAAGAGTGGCTGCAGGGATATTTTGCAGGCAAGAATCGGAGCATGGCGCCAGTCAAAGAACTCGTCCACCAGATCTCCGGTCTGAATGAATATCTTGAAGCGCGATTCGACGTTCTAAGCGCCGCATTCGAGAACATCTCCGCTCTGTTGCACGAGCACGGTAAAAAAGTCATCTTTCTCACTATCGGTCAGGAAGAGGTTCGAGACTATCTGACGGGAGTGGACTTAAACCGCGTTGCGAAACATGCAGATGCTGTGGAGACGCTCTTCTATGCGCGCCGTTTGGACGAAGCTCAATCGGTCGTGAAGGCCCTGCAAAAGTCATCGGGTACTGATCGACCAGTGTATTGCGCAATTCGCCCAGGATATCCGGACGCGAGCTCTTCGAGTGATGTGGCCGAGTTGACGAAGAGCGTTCTAGGAGCTGGTGCAGCCGGTGTTTCTTATTACAACTTCGGCTTACTCGAGGAGACTCATATGCCCTGGATTCGAAATGCCATCCGGGAGGCCCGCAAGCATTTGACAGGGGCATCGGAAATTGAAACGGGCAGAGCTTCCGTGGCACCAATGCCGAGCAAGGGGTTCGTACGCCCTAACGTATTGCGGAAAGCATTTTGATTGTAGGCGATTGCCTTGTGGCTTTTCTGTCAGCTGTATCTCATACGGGCTCCGCGCATGGAATCGCGGAGTAAGCGCCAGATCACCTAACCAAAGAATGCTCGTCCTAGAAATGCAATGATCCCCTAAGTAACGAACTGCACAAGGAGGAACTTATGCAAAGAGCAAGATTGTACGTACTACTGGCGTGTATCGCCTTTCTTCCTCTTCAGGCCATGGCGCAATTGGCGTCAACCACTTCGCTGGTTGGAACGGTAACCGACTCTTCGGGCGCAACCGTTGCCAATGCAAAGGTCATCGCCGTAAACGGTGGGACGCAAGATAAGTATCAGGGGCGCAGCAATGAACGAGGAGATTATTCATTTCTCTTTGTTCACGTTGGCACTTACACGATCACGGTGAGCGCCAACGGGTTCACAACTACTTCGCATTCCGGTGTGATTGTTCTAAACAACCAGACAGTGCGCGTCGACTTTGCCCTTCCGGTTGGATCGACCACGCAAACGGTAACCGTCACGGGTGCGCCACCGCCGATCTCTACAGACGATCCAAGCCTGAGTCAAACTATCAATAATCAGCAGGCCGCGACTCTACCATTGAATGGCCGCGATCCGCTGAAGCTCGGAATAACGACGCCTGGAGTCATCGTCGGCCTCAAGTCCAATATTCCCAGCGCTCCGGGTGAGGACTTTGTCGGCGCCGGTGCCCGCGAGGTGACCAACGATATCTCACTCGACGGCGTGAGCATCATGGATGACCTCATTACCAACGTCAATTTCAAACCGTCGCTCGATGCGATTGACGAGGTACAGATTGAGACCGGGACCTACCCAGCGCAATACGGCGGCTATCTGGGTGTGCACATGAATATGACGACAAAGAGCGGAACGAACGAGCTGCATGGCACAGCCTTTGAGTACGTCCGGAACGACATATTTGACGCGCGCGGATTCTTCCAGGCTCCCGACACAGCCAAGATCCCCTATCATCGCAACCAATTCGGAGGTGAGCTTAGCGGTCCTGTCACAATCCCGAAGCTTTACCACGGCAGAGACAAGACGTTCTTCATGATAGATTACGAGGGCCTGCGTCAATTGCAGAGCACGCCCACGCTTGGAACTGTCCTTACGACTAAGATGCGCACCGGAAACTTCTCGGAGATATCAACGCCGATTCACGATCCCTTGCTACCTGGAAATCCAACCTTCGCCGGCAACGTAATACCGCAGCAATATCAATCGCCCCAGGCGCTTGCCATGCTTAACTTTCTGCCCGCGCCTACCGGATCCGGTCTTTCGAATAATCTCAACACGTCTGTGGCCACGAATGACTCCTGGGACCAGACAGTCGACCGCGTCGATGAGAATATTAACGATAGAACGCGGCTATTCTTCCGAATCGGCTATTTTACCGATGCGCCTTTCTATGGGTCGGTGAACCCATTTGCAGCGACGCCTGGACCGAACACGGACCTGAATTTCGTGGTTGGCTATACCCAAATTGTGAGTTCTGAGATGGTCAACGATTTCCGCATCGGCCGCCAATCCATTGGAGTTATATCGGGGAACATCTTCGCTGGCAACTCCTCACTCATGTCGCAAGCCGAGAGCATCGGGATTCCGGGATTTCAACCGGCAACGTCGAATCTTTATCTGGAGGGCGTTCCGTCGGCGACCATCAGCGGCTATACCGCCATCGCGAGTGGCGATCCTACGGTTCTCCAGGACAGCACGTTTCAAGTGAACGATACCTTCAGCTATTCCCACAAAACACACAACATCATGGCAGGATTCGATCTCGCGAAGATCCGAATCGATCGTACCGCTGTGAATTCTCCCCTCGGAGCGTTTACGTTTACTGGCCAGCTTTCCGGTTCAGCGCCCGCTGATTTCATTTTGGGCCTTCCGCAAAGCGATACCACACCAGAGCCGGCAGTCGAGGGCGATTTTGGCGAGTGGCGCAATGACGCGTTTGCGCTGGACAAGTGGAATATCACGCACCGTCTGACGTTGAATCTCGGTGTTCGTTATGAGATGCCGAGCGCAATCAAAACGCTCAATGGCAATGCATCTACATTGAATGCGAATTACACTGCAGTGATTCCGGCAAACGCCCCGGTACAGGGATTTGTTCTGGTTAATCCCATCTGGACAGCGGTTGCTCCGCGGGTTGGCTTTGCCTATCGAGCCACAGACAATTGGATCGTGCGAGGAGGGTTCGGCATTTATTACAATCCGAATCACTTAAACGATGTCACGCTTCTCGATACAAATCCACCCTTTTCCCCATCGTTTAATTACCAGAACTCGAATTTCACTGCGCCAACTGTTACCCTCAGCACTCCAGCTCCCTCATCCTCTGCCGCGCCCGCGCCGCCCACAAACATAGTCAATTTAGGTCAGAACCAGCACATCAAGGTCGAGCGTATGAACCAATGGAGCCTTGACGTGGAGCGGGCGCTCTGGAAAAATGCCGGGCTCGACGTCCAGTATCTAGGCAAGTACTCGTATGACCTTGATGGTTCGTATTACATCAACACGCCGCTGCCGGGTCCTGGGGCAGTGCAGGCCCGCCGGCCAAACCAGCTTTGGGGAACGATCCGCGACATCAACAATCACGAGGCGGCGAACTACAATGCAATGAACGTTGTAATGACGCAGCGACTGAGCCACGGCGCAACGCTTCTCGTATCGTATGTTTGGGCTCACTCGCTTGATGTGGGACCAGATTCGAACAGCACTCAGCCAATGGATCCCTATAACCTTCACCTCGATTACGCGAGTTCAAACTGGGATATCCGGAGCCGCTTTGTTGCCGACTTCTCCTATGCCATACCGTTTTTCCACAATACGAAAAACATGCTTGCCCGCTACACGCTGGGTGGATGGAGCTTGAATGGAATCGTAACGTCTCAGTCCGGAATGCCTTTCAACGTCACCCTTTCGGGCGATGTTGCCAATATCGGCATTACGGGTGAACAACGGCCAAACGTGGTTGGAACGCTTTCTGAGAATTGCGGAGCAGGCCATCGCACCGCTTGCATCGCGTCATCAGCGTTCGCAACGCCCGCAGCATACACGTTTGGAGACGCATCGCGGAATATCATGAACGGTCCCGGTTACGAGAATTTTGATGGGTCCGTATTTAAGGAGTTCCCCATGACCGAACGAGCACGACTGCAGCTCCGTGCGGAGTTCTTCAACGCCTTCAACACGCCGTCGTTCGCGGAGCCAAATGCAGTATTTGCCACTTCATCTTTTGGTTCCCTGACCTCGACGAGCAATAATAATCGCGATATTCAGTTCGCGGGAAGGATCATATTCTAGCCAACTGACTCGTCGTCCAAGGGGCCCAGCGGTGCCCCTGAATGACGTCCGGTGACCGTATCGGAAGCAATACAACAAATCGAGTTATCCATGGAGTTTGGATGAAGCCTGAAGATTTTCATCCCGATCAATTCGATCGTGGTGGGAAGTACGCTTTCTATCTTGAGTTGGGCGAACCGGCCGGCAATGTTAGCCTGCCGGTTCTGCTTGTTCGTGGGAGCGCTCCTGGGAAGCGGCTCGTGGTTACGGCTGGGGTTCACGGCGACGAGTACGAGGGAGTGCGAACGATCTTCGATGTATACGCAAAGGCCGATCCAACAACGATGCGCGGCGATCTTTTGTGTGTTTCTGTGACAAATCCACCGGCCTTCTGGAATGGCACGCGGGAAAGCCCTTTGGATGGCGGAAACCTGGCGCGCGCATTCCCCGGTTCCCTTGGTGCGGGAGTGACGGCAGCCATTGCGCACTTCATGGGGCCGTCGGTGATCCGGCACGCCGACCTCTATCTCGATCTGCACAGTGGGGGAATCAGCTGGCTCTATCCGACCATGATCGGGTACTCCACAGCGGACGAACGCTCTCGTGAAGCGGCGTTGGCATTCGGTGCACCAGTGATGTGGGGACATCCTGTGACTTCTCCAGGGAGGACCATTAGCTTCGCTGAAGAGAAGGGCATTCCATGGCTATATTCCGAGGCGCACGGCGCGGGTCGAATCGACCCTGAAGACCTGAAGATCTTCGTACGCGGAGTTACAAATCTGCTGATCCTTCTCGATATTGTGGATGGAACAATCGAAAGGTCGAAGGTCGCCTACCACTTGTTTGGCGGCGGCGACCTGGATGCGGGAGTGAGTGCGACGCAGCATGGATTCGTGGTGAGCGATGCCAAGCTGTTTCAGAAGGTGAGTCAGGGCGAGCTGCTGGGGTGTCTCTGCAACCTGCTTGGAGAGACCATCGAGGAATATCGAGCGCCGCAGGATGGGGTACTTGGTGTCGTGCGTGGATTCCCGGTCGTAGAGCCAGAAGACACCGTGTTTGTCGTCACTGGGCTGGCCGATGATGAGGCAGGCGTGCAGCCGAAACGCAAGCACACTGAAATGAGGGGATGATGATTAGTAAGGCGGGAATGTCGTATTTGGCTGCTGTCGTTGCGATGGTGCTTTGCCTTCAAATACCCCGCGCAGAAGCCCAATCCAAGAGCGACAAAGGCTATCTGATCTATATAGGAACTTATGGAACTAAAACGAAAGGAATCTATGCCTATCGTACCGATGGCAATATGGAAAATCCAAAATCGCTCGGGCTGGTCGCCGAGACGACCAATCCATTTGCTCTCGTTGTATCGCCCGATCATCGCTTTTTGTATGCGACGAACATGGGGCACAGTTACAACGGGCAGGTAAGCGGATCGCTGAGCGCATTTGCAATCGATGACCAAACCGGCAAGTTAAGCGCAATCGACCAAGTGGCCTCCGACGGGGCAGATCCAGCATATGTCTCACTCGACAAAACTGGCAAATATGCATTGGTTGCGAATTACACGAGCGGCAACGTCGCAGTGTTTTCCCTGCGGCCTGATGGTGGACTCGGACACATGGTCAGCTCCGATCAGCATACTGGAACCGGCGCGGACCCGAAACGGCAGGCAGGCCCCCGCCCCCATTCGATCTGCGTTTCGGCCGACAACCGATTCGTTCTCTCGGCCGATCTTGGTCTCGACAAGATCTTTGTCTACCGCTTCAATTCTGAGACTGGAGCAATAACACATGCGCCCGAAGACGACGGGAGAACTACCCCCGGCGCGGGTCCGAGGCATTTTGTCTTTTCGCGAAATGAAAAACATGTTTACGTTGCGGACGAAATGGGTTCTACGATCACCGGATTTGCCTATGATGTGGCGACTGGAAGTTTGCGAAAACTGGAGGAAATCTCCACGCGGCCGAAGGGCGCGACCATTGAGAACACGGACGCGGAGATACAGATTGCAAAGTCGGGCAAATTCATCTACGCATCGAATCGAGGGGATGACACGATCGCGGTCTTCGCCGTTAATGAGAAGGACGGTGCGCTAACTCCGATCGAGTACGAGCCTGCCGGCGGCAAGATACCGGGGATGATCGCTCTCGATCCGAGCGGATCTTATCTGCTTTCGGCGAACAAGGGCTCGGACAATGTTACGATCTTTCGCGTGCATCAATCGACGGGAAAGCTAACCCCAATTGACCAGCCTCTAGACGTGCCCGATCCGGCTTACATCCTGGTACTTCCGATTGCAAAGTGACGGGAAGTCCTGGTCGGAAACGCCAGGTTTCCGGGTAGTCTGCGGGTAGCTGAATCAGGAAAGACTTGGATCGACTACTTCGCCGGGATTCTCAAACGGAAAAAGCGGCCGGCGCCGGTTCCGATATGTAAAGTGCGACATGTCGGCCGACGTGATGCCGGGCGTATTGGCGCGAATGAATGTGTCGCACACTTCGGCGTAGGCTGCAACTGGCGCGTGCACACCCTTGGCCACGAGGATCTGGAATGCCGAGGGATCGAGACCACAACTAGTCAACTGGATAAGACTTACAGGAAATGTGCGAAGAGACGTCAACATCACCGTCATCCCGCTCTCCGTGAGCACCACTGCAGTCTTACCCATGTCGAAGTCGCTTTTGGCGCCGTGCCTCGCACGCGGCTCAGAGAATTTACCTTCGTGCAGGCTGATTACTGAGACCGAAGTTATGACAGGATCGCCGTGATCCCGATCCGTCTTGCCGCCTAGGTCAAGCGTGAGCGTCGCTCCTACTCCCGCCGACCAAGCGGAATTTGCAGATTCGGAATCGCGCAAGCAAACGAAGGAGCTGCCGACTCTCCGCCGGTGTAACGCGGCGAGCACGAATGTAGCGTCTGCCGGGCCGCCGCCACCGACGTTATCGCCCATATCCAACAGACATACCGGTCCCTTGGTAGAAAGGGCCTGATCGATGGCTTGGTCAATGTCAATCAACTTTCCGACAAAATCCTGACGGCGCCGATAAAAGTCTCCCGCCCACTCATCGGCCAGTTGCTGCCCCCTCGATTTATCGCTGTCGGTAACGACGATGAATGCAGAGCCCATCTCGTGAACATCGGCATAAGGAAATCCCAGAATGATGCTCGTGGAGAGAACTCCGGACTGAGCATTCAGGGATTCGCTGTGCTCGTAGAGGCTTCTGCAGGGCTGTGCCTGGGGTGCCTGCCGTTCAATATTGATTGCGACGGGAGGATAAGACGCGGCGGCGATCGGATGCACTTCTCCGCGAAGCGTGCGGACCATCAACTGCGCAGCTTGAACTCCACACTGATATTGATCGACATGTGGATTGGTCCGGTAGGCGACAAGCGCATTACACGCGCTGACCATGGCCGGTGTGATGTTTGCATGCGGATCGAGAGTGGCAATGATAGGCATCTCTTTGCCGGCGTATTTACGAAGCTCAGTTAGCCAAAAGCCGTCAAAGTCAGGGGCGCTTTCTGCGACGGCCGCTCCATGCGGCGCGACGAGGTAGCCGTCGACCTTGCCCGCGCACTTGATCTCTTCAAACATCCGCTGTAACAGAGCAGTGGCCGTTTCTTTGGTGATGGGTCCGCTGGGGGCGGCACACGCCATTAAGATGTGTACAGGCTCGAAGCCGGCTTGGCGCACGGTATCGATGAAGCCGCTGACTTCGTGATGCTTCCACTTGAAATCACGTTCGAACTGCGGCCCTGTCAGTAGCAGGATCTGCTCGAAATCGGCAAGCGTTGTCGGGTTGGTCGCGAACGTGTTCGACTCGTGGGCAAGACCAATAATCCCAACTCGCACGTGCTACTCCTCGCCGCGGAATGCGACGACATCAATCTCGAACTTGAGGCGCGTGCCGAGACAATTGACCAAAGTTGTTCGGGCAGGAAAGGGAGGCTGGAAGTGCTCGATGTAGAGCCGATTGTATTCTTCGACATCGGAGCCCTGAGCCAGATAACAGCGACTCTGGACGACATCGCGGAGGGTAAGTCCGACTTGTGCAAGTATCTTCGAGACATTCTCGACGGAACGGGCCATTTCACCTTTGAATGTGTCGGTGACGATGGCTCCGTTTTCATCGACCGATGCCTGACCCGAAACGAATACGAAAGGCCCAGCCGCAATCGCAGGTGAAAATGGAAGGAAACTCTTTGGTATATTGTTACCAGTTATCGGCTGTGCCTTCATTGAAGAATCCCCTTGCACCCGATGTGTTCCGTTGAACGGAACGTAGGTTAATAATAATGGAACTGTCTGCGATCGTCAAGGTATTTCGATTGATGGAAGAGCTGGGTTCCCGTGAATCTCCCGCTCAACTGTCGGTGCTGGCGCGGGCTTCTGGGATTCCCAAGGCGACTGCGCACCGCGTCCTTCGGCAACTTTGTGATATCGGCTACGTCGAGCGAGAAGAGGGCGGAACCTATCGATTGACCTCTAAGATTCAGCAGTTATCTGCGCCGCCGGTTGCGCGTCAACTGTTGGTTGCCGCGGAATCGCATCTCGAAGAGCTGCACCGCCAATTAGGAGAGACGGTCAACCTTGCGGTTTTGCGAGATGGCGGAGTGGTCTATTTACGTGTTCTCGAGACAACGCAGTCTTTGCGACGAGTGGTAGAGGCCAACTGCATCGACCCGTTTCATTGCACCGCGTTAGGCAGGGCAATCGTTTCGCATCTGCCGCAAGAAACAATTGACGGACTCCTTGCCCGGGCGCCAAAGCTTAAGAAACTCACGACAGAAACGGTCGTAAACCCGGTACGGTTGCTGGAGATCCTGGATGATGCGCGGCGCCTGGGCTACGCAGTGGAGCGGGATGAAACCGATATTGGGGTTACCTGTATCGGCGCGCCGATTTGTCCGGGCGGCCGCGTGGTTGGGGCGGTGAGTGTAAGTGCGCCGTCTGCGCGATTGCGAGGAGGACTGGAGAACAAAGCTATCCGCGCGGTAAAGCAAACGGCTACTGCGATCACCGTGAAACTTTCAGGGCAGAACAACGGGCGCACCGATGGATTGAATGGAGCGCCGACGGAGTCAGATACATGGGGATAGTTTTTCCCGCATAAGAGGTCATGCAGTAACTCCGCCGTCTGGGGAGCCAGGGACGACTTACTCGGCGCCAGGTCCCGTCCAGATCGAACACAATGAGCTTTTTCATTCAATCCCACCTCAGGGGTTCGCGAAATCAACTCGAGATTACGCGCTTGCACCGTCGCACTATCTTCAATTCCAACGATCCATGGATTGCAATTTCCAGCAGGGTTACTTCCTGGCTGGGTTGAAACGCACACACCCGGCCTCTGCAGGCAAGAGCCACACGTCTCCTTTGTCGACGGGATAATAGACGTTGTCGTGCTCAATCTGCCTTGAGCCCCCAATGCAAACCAGAACACGTGGCTCTGCCATGGCGCCAACTGCGAACGGCGCTTCCCTCTCTCGCACGGCACGATCTGCGTCGGACTTGTGCCCGTCTTTGCCATCAGGCCGGCGGTGAACTGGAGCAGATTCAGTTCCTGCTTGGACATGTCTCAGTGCAAACGACGGAGCGGTACCTGGGCTGCAAGCAGCGTTTCCGCAACGCCGTGAATGATCGGATTGGGCCGGAACCTGACTCGCAGGGGGATCTTCGTAGATCTCGCACCGCCGGCCGCCTATTCAAGATGCATTTCTGTGCCCTCAAGGATTGATTGGCCAGCAGAGACTCGATGAGCGCCACGTCAAACTCTTCCAAATGAGCTCCGAGTGAAAACGTTGCCCTCCAAATAATCGGACTGGCAGTTGCCCCAACATCTTAGTGGAGAGCCGGCATCTGATCAGAACTCGCGTCAAAGTGCTCATCGAGCGCAGGTTACGCTCAGCGACCATGATTACCCCCAAAAACGCCCATCGCGTCAGCGGTCCAAGTTACCGAGCCAGGTAAAAGGTTATCGCCGCGTCGCATTCCGAATTTGATCGGTTCCCCGGTGCCGACTCGCCACGGGGGTGCTCACGGAACGAGTTTCGATCCCGTCCTTGGCGCTGTGGTTAGCGCGGCTTCGCCGCGTACCTTGCTTTTCGAGAAAATGGGCGTCCCCATCTTTCGCCCGCTCGAGCGGGCTATGGCCCGCCCAAGCAGAGCTTGAACGGGGCACCCGGCATCGGTCGTGATGATTCTTCTCGACATCATTGCACGAATGCTTTGGAGCAATCGTGAGGCATCCTTCAGTGGCTAAAGCCCACTTACTTTCCCGCGATTTTCGGTACGACTTCACAGCTTGGTGAAAAAGTCCCAAGGGAGGCACTTTTTCTCCACAGGGAGTTGATTTAAGAAGATGATATGCGCGGCGACGATAAGCAGCAGGCATCGATGTTCAGTTACGTGACGATGGAGCAGCGGATTCCGGCCGATCACCCGATGCGGCGAATCCGGGCGATGGCGGATCGAGCTCTGGGGAAGATGGACGGGGTTTTCGCTGAGCTTTATTCGGAGACGGGCCGTCCGTCGATAGCGCCGGAGCGTTTGCTGCGGGCGCAGTTGCTGATGGTGTTGTATTCGATCCGTTCGGAGCGGCAGTTGATGGAGCAGATCCACTTCAACCTTCTTTATCGCTGGTTCGTGGGCCTGGAGATGGACGAGGCGGTGTGGGACGCGAAGGTGTTCAGCAAGAACCGGGCGCGTCTTATGGCCGGGGAGGCAACCCAGCAGTTGTTGCTGGCGGTGGTCGAAGAGGCGCGGGCGCACCAGTTGCTGAGCGAGGAGCACTTCACCGTGGACGGAACGCTGTTGCAGGCCTGGGCCAGCCGGCGCAGCTTCAAGGAGAAGCCTGATCCGCCGCATCGTGGCACCGGAGCGCGGGGCCGCAAGCTGCTGCGCGATACGCATGAGTCGACCACGGACCCGGATGCGCGGCTGTACCGCAAGTGCAGCTCCGGCGCGGTGGTGCCCAGCTACCTGGGCCACGTGATGACGGAGAACCGCAACGGGCTGGTGGTGGCGGCCATGGCCACCCAGGCCAGCACAGCGGCCGAACGGCAGGCGGCGCTGAAGATGCTGAAGCGGCTCAAGCGCGGCAAGCGCATGACGCTGGGGGCAGACAAGGGCTATCAGGAGGAGAGATTCGTGGGCGCGCTGCGTAGCCAGCAGGTAACACCGCACGTAGCCGAGTACGAGCCCAACCCGAAATGGCGCAACTGGCTCACCGAGGCCGAGCGCAACGATCCGGGCCTGGCCGTGAGCCAGAAGAAACGCAAGCTGGTGGAGAAGGTGTTCGGCTGGATGAAGCAGGACAAGATACGCCAGATCAAATTGCGCGGACTCGGTCGCGTGGACTGGCTGTTTCAGTTGGCCGCAGCAGCGCATAATCTGCTGCGCATGAGCAAGCTCATCCCGATTCCGGCGCAAGCCTGAGCAGGGAGACGTGTGTCTTCTGGCCGCACAAGCGGCCAGAAGAGATAAACATCAACCCCAATAACCCGCCTATTCGGCGGTCAAACCCACGGCACGGAAAAATAGCGACGGGAACAAAGAGTTTTTCACCAAGCTGTGAAGTCGTGCCCTGATACAAGACAGGAACGCTATTGCAGCAGCGTGCCCTGCTCGGGGTCGTGATTGCCGTTGCCGTTCAGTTCTTCGGGTGGGATGATGACGGCGGCGGCGATCTTGTCGTCGGGCTCGAGGTTCAAGAGGCGCACACCCTGCGTGGCGCGGCCCGCGGCGCGAATGGTCTTGGTATCGATGCGAATGATCTTGCCGAACTGGCTGATGACCATCAGCTCCGAAGTATCGTCGACGAGTTGAATGCTGTTTACGCGGCCCATGCGCTCAGTGACGGAGAGGTTTTTGACGCCCTTGCCGCCGCGCGTCTGCAGGCGATACTCCTCGACATCGGTGCGCTTGCCGAAACCGTTCTCGGTAACGGAGAGAATGCGGTAGGCTCCGGGTGCGTGTTCCTTGGGCGTGACGGCGACGCCGACGACGTAGTCGTTCTTGAGGAGCGCGATGCCGCGCACGCCGTATGCGGGACGGCCCATGGAACGCACATCGCACTCGTCGAAGCGGATGGCCATACCGAGATGAGTGGCGAGGAAGATGATCTGGCAGCCGTCGGTGATGCGGGCCGCGACCAACTCGTCGTCGGAGTCGATGCCGATGGCGATGATGCCGCGCGCCATGACGTTGGAGAAATCTTTGAGCGGCGTCTTCTTGACGGTGCCTTTTTGCGTGGCGAAGAAGATGAACTTGCCCTCTTCCTCAAGATCTTTGAGAGCAAGAATGGCGCAGACCTTTTCGCCGGTCTGGAGGTCGAGCAGGCTCTGCATGGATTTGCCCTTGCCGGCGGCGCCGACATCGGGAATTTCGTAGACCTTGAGCCAGTAGACGCGGCCGGTGTTGGTAAAGCAGAGCAGAAAGGCGTGCGTGGAATCGATGATGAGCTGCGAGACGAAATCTTCTTCGCGCGTCTTCATGCCCATCCGGCCAGTGCCGCCGCGGCGCTGCTGGCGATAGATGGAGATGGGCGTGCGCTTAAGGTAGCCCTGGTGGCTGATGGTGACGGCTACCTGCTCGTCGGCGATTAGATCCTCAAGCTGCAGTTCGGCGCTCTCGTCCACGATCTCGGTGCGGCGCTTGTCGCCATAGCGGTCGCGAACGTCTTCAAGCTCCTTGACGATGACGGCGCGCAATTTCTTTTCGCTGGCCAGGATTTCCTCGTATTCGGCGATCTTCAGGCGGATTTCCTTGAGCTCGTTCAGAATTTCGCCGACGGAAAGCTGGGTGAGGCGATAGAGCTGCAATTCGAGGATGGCGTCAACCTGGCGCAGAGTGAGGCCGCGCTCCTCGGTACGGAGCCGCTCGCGATCGAGCTTGATGACAATGTCGTTGCCCTTGCCCCAGGCATAGAGATTCTCGCGCGCATCGGCTCGCGAACTGGAACCGCGAATGATCTTGATGACCATGTCGAGGTTGTCGAGAGCGATCTTGTAGCCTTCGAGGATGTGCTCGCGCTCGCGCGCCTTGCGCAGCAGGTAGACGGTGCGGCGCTGCACGACATCGATGCGATGGTCGATGAAGACCTGGATCGCTTCAGCGAGGCCGAGCTCGCGGGGCTGGCCGTTGACAACGGCCAGAAAGATCATGGAGAAGCTTTCCTGCAACTGGGTGTGCTTGTAGAGCTGGTTGAGCACAATCTCAGGCTGCGCGCCGCGCTTGAGGCCGATAACGAACCTCATGCCGTCGCGGTCGCTCTCGTCGCGCGTGCGGTCGGAGCTGATGTCGATTTCGGAGATGATTTTGTTTTCGACCAGTTCGGCGATGCGCTTGAAAAGCGTGGCCTTGTTGACCTGGTAGGGAATCTCGGTGACGACGAGCGCCTTGAGATCCTTGGTTACGCTCTCAGTAGCGACGCGTGCGCGCATGATAAAGCGGCCGCGCCCGGTGCGATAAGTGTCCACAATGCCGGTGCGGCCGTAGAGAATGGCCCCGGTGGGGAAGTCGGGCCCGTGCACGTGCTTGAGCACTTCAGCCAGGCCGCCTTTGGGATTACGCACCAGCGCGATGGCCGCATTCACTACTTCAGTGAGGTTGTGCGGGGGAATGTTGGTGGCCATGCCCACGGCGATGCCGTTGGAGCCGTTGACGATGAGGTTGGGAATGCGCGAGGGAAGGACCGTGGGTTCCTCGGTGGATTCGTCGTAGTTGGGTACGAAGTCCACGGTCTCCATGTCGATATCGGCGAGTAGCTCACCGGCAATGCGCTCCATGCGGCACTCGGTGTAGCGCATGGCAGCAGGCGGGTCGCCGTCGACGGAGCCAAAGTTCCCCTGCCCGTCAACCAGCGGATAACGCAGCGAGAACGGCTGCGCCATGCGGACCAGCGTGTCGTAAATGGCGGAGTCGCCGTGGGGATGGTAGACGCCCATCGCCTGCCCCACGACCTTGGCGCACTTGGTGTACTTTTTGTTGTACTCGAGGCCCATCTCCGACATGGCGTAGAGAACGCGCCGGTGCACGGGCTTGAGGCCGTCGCGAGCGTCGGGAAGGGCGCGCCCGATAATGACGGACATGGAGTAGTCGAGGTAGGAGCGGCGCATCTCCTCTTCGATATTGATGGGGATGAGATTTGTGCCGCCGTGCGGCGGTGGTCCATCGAGAGGGAGCTGGGGATTCCGATCGTCTGCCATAGGTTTTCAACTGGCCTGCAGGAAGGCGGCAAAAAAGGTCCGGAAGAGGCGGGGCCGGGTCCGCAGGTCGCTGTGTTTATTTTAGTTGCTGGAAAGAGGTTTTAGCAAGGCGGAAAGAGAGAAATAAGTTGTTACTTTTCTTATAGATGGGAAAGGTTTGCGAGGGCGCTCCAGGATCGTTCGGGTCCGGCTGCAATCCGGGCAATTGTGCTCTGAAAAACGGAGTTGGGCAACGATCGAACGATCGGATTTGCGGCGCAGCTTGCTGGGTGCAAGCCGACCAGAGATTTGCGTGTTGTTTTGCGCAGTGCGGGGGCTGAAGGCTGTCATCAACCTTCGCGATGTGAGCGGTGCGCGCGAAAGTTAATAACAGGCTCTAGATCAGTCCCGGCAAACTTAGGATGCAGAGGACCGCTTGCACCAAGACGATCGAGCCCGCCGCGTAGAGCGCGAGGCGGCCGCGAGGTCCTTCGTAGGCATCGGCAAAGACGCCGCCGACGAACGTGAGCAGGAAAGGCAGCGACCATATCCACGGGCTTCCGGGAGCGTCAGTCATGACGAGCAGAATGAGAATGGCGGCGCAAAAGAGCGGAATGGTATTGCCAAAGTAGCGTGAGCGGCGCGTAGCCAGATAAAGGATGATCGATGCGCAAGTCGCGACGGTTATGCCGCCGTTGGCGAGCGCGCTGAAAAAGCGCCGCAATGGGTCCGTGGAGAACCAGAGAAATGCCGCACCGGAGCGGAAGACATAGCTGGATGCATCGGGAGAGAATCCGTAACAGGCAAACAGCAGCACAAGCGCACCGCACGAGGCCACGAGGACAACGGGCAGCGTTTGGCTCCTATGACCTTCGGCGACCCAAAGCATTCCCATAAGGCCAAGCAGGGCGCCCAGTGGAAGCGCCACAATGTGCGCTGCCGCAGCGACGCCGAAGATGAGCATGAGCAGGATGATGCGCGGCCTCCACCTGCGACGGGGACCCTGCATGGCGTGGGCCACTCCAATGCAGGTATAAACGCCGCCGTAGATGCCGAGCGCGGCCAGCACTTCAGTGTTTGGCGAGACGCAAGCCCTGAGGATAGCCGGCGAAAAACAATAGAGAGCAAGGGCCGTATAACCGCCAAGGTTGCCATAGAGGCGGCGCGACACCCACCAGATACAACCGCCGAGCACGCAGCCGGCAAAGAGAAACGGCGCGCGCAAGAGAAGCAGGATGTGGGTCATCTGGTGGCGGAGTTCCCAGGTACTCAGCGGGCTGCCGGATTCCTGCACCACGCGGTCTTCGGGCTTTCGGAACAGATCGAGGGCGCGCTCGGCGAAGAGGTTCAGCGTGAGCGGGAGGCCGGCGAGGCGGTAGCCGAGAATGCCATCGCGAATGTTGCCGCAGGAGGTATAGTAGCCGGCTAGCGCCGAGGGTCTCTCCCAGGTCTCACGGCCGCACCGCGCGTACTGGTAATCGCGGTCAGTCAGGGTTTGACGGCTGGTGAGCCAGTATCCCTGAACGAGAAAGAGCACCAACAACCCGGCAGCGATGCGCTGCGGCAAATTGAATCGAAAGCGGCGAAGGATGCCAAACCGGTGTGCCATCACGTCCAAAGCAACCTAACCAGTCTAAACGGCCCTTGTGGGGGCGCGAGCCGAAAGTGAGTAAGTATGGACCGGCTGGGGACCTGGAGACAGAGACTCAAGTGAACGCGGTCACGCAGAAAAGCCGCTCCGAAGAGCGGCTTTTCGTTGGGGCAATCGGACAGACTTCTAGTTGAAGATTGCGCCTACCGTGTCGTCGAAGGTCAAGGTGACCTGGCAGGTGTTCGGACCACCTGCGGTGACCCCTGTGGTTGGCACGCAGTTGTATGACCATCCGCCAAAGGCTCCGGCTCCGGCTGGCGCCGTCAAGGTAATAGTTGTGCCGACCGGGTAGGTGGCGACGCAAACTGACCCGCCAAAACCTGCGCCTGTCGATCCTGGGCCGCAGTGGAGCACGTCTGGCGTACCCGTAGCCGATGGAGCCGTTACCAGCCAGTTGGTGGTATTCACGCCCTCGTTATAAATGGTGAGAGTTGCCAGCAGTGCGGACGACTCGGAACCCGGATAACACGAACCAGCGGTTGTGGCCGTGGGAATCACCAGCGGGCAGTTGAACGTTGCTGTCGCGGTTTCGATCGAGCCGGTTGTCTGGTCGGTCGCTTCCGCAATAATTGTGGCGCCGCCGGTCCCGTAGGCAGTCGCAATTCCTGCATTCGCTCCGCCACTGGGAACGCCTGTTCCATTGCTATTGACGGGGAAAACGCTGGGAGAGGAAGTGAGCCATGTGACCGAATTTGTGAGATCCCTGACTGTGGGTGGCGTGGAGTACGTCCCGATGGCAAGGAATTGCCCTTGATCGAGGAGATTCCCCACTGTGATCGAATTGGGGACGATGGTGAGCGAAAGCAGGGGTTCGGGCGCCGGCGTCAGCGTGACGTTCACGCTTGCGGAAGCCGATACAAGGGAGCCATCCGGATTGGACAATATGGCCGTAACGGCACTGCTGCCCTGGCTGACTCCAGCGGCGAGCCCATTACCTGAGGCGAGGCCGGACGTTATGGTGGCAATGGACGGAATACTTGAGACCCACTTCAACTGGGGCGAGTTGGTAACATCCTGTTCAAGCCCAGTGGTTCCTGAAGTGGCCAGCGCGATGAATTGTCCAGTCTGTCCTGAAGCTGAGACGGATTGCGCACTTGGGATGATGGTGACGGCGGTATATTCCTCTGTGGTTCCGGAGGTCACCGTGAAGGTAGCGGTCGCGGTCAACGTGCTGCCGCCGCTGGTGTACTTGGCAGTAATCGTCACGGTTCCCTGGCCTACTGCGGTGGCAAGGCCGGTATTCACCCCGACCGTTGCAATTTGTACGCTGCTCGAACTCCACGTGACAAGATTCGTGACATCGACCGTCGAACCTGAGGAGGTGGTTCCAATGGCGATGAACTGGCTGGTTTGAGTGGGCGACGTAACCGATTGAGAACTCGGAATGATCGTCAGCCCCACCAGCGCAGCGCCCGGCGAAACTCCGCCCGAACTGCCGGAAACTACGAGGGTTGCGGAGGCCGTTGTGGTGCCCGTGTAGCCCTGGATCGACGCCGTAATGGTCGTTGCGCCGGCAGAGACACCGGTTGCGACTCCAGAAGAACTGATGGTGGCCACGGCGGGAACACTGGAGGTCCAGGCTACCGAGTTGGTGATGTCGCTAGTGGTCGTGGGATGACTTGCCCCATGACCGAAGGTTCCCGTTGCCGTGAACTGCGCGGATTGCCCTACCGCAATCGACTGCGATGTGGGGGTAACCGTGATGGAGTCCACCAATGGGTTCGTGCAACCGGCAATCGGCAATGCAAGGCCGATGAAGAGGAGAGCCCTCGGTGAAAATCGATCGAACATTATGAACCTCCGGAGTCTGCAGCCGGCTTTAGCGGCGACCCATCCTGGTCACGGCGGACCTATGCTGGCCTATATGCCTTCGACTATAGGACATCTGATCGCTAACCTACTCTTGCACAAAAGTGTTACTGTGCCTTTGGTATCAAGACAGTCAATGCGGATGGCCGATGCCAATTCCTTTTAAAATGAGTCCAAATCGCCCTTCGTTTTTTCGCCGGCCCTTTGCCGCCGCAAGGGAAGAACCGCTAAACTTTCGTTGAACATGGCCAGCAATCGCGACAACACTCCGGAACGGCTGGTGAGCGCTGCGCGAGCAGACGAAGAGCAGGGCTTTGAGCTGAAGCTTCGGCCGCGCTGGCTCGGTGAATTTATCGGGCAGTCGAAGGCAAAAGAACAGCTTGCGATCGCCCTTGAAGCCGCCAAGTCGCGCGGCGAAGCTCTGGACCATGTGCTGCTGTTCGGCCCGCCCGGGCTGGGCAAGACCACGCTCGCCACGATCATCGCCAACGAACTCGACGTTGGATTTCAGCAGACGTCGGGACCGGCACTGGTGATTCAGGGCGATCTGACGGCGATCCTGACCAATTTGCGCGAACGGCAGGTGCTCTTTCTCGACGAGATTCACCGGCTGCAGCCGGTGCTTGAAGAGAAGCTTTACACTGCGCTCGAGGATTACAAGCTGGACATCATCATCGGCCAGGGGCCGGCGGCGCGCACGCATGTGATGGAGATCAGGCCGTTCACATTCATCGGTGCAACCACGCGGCCGGGCCTGATCAGTTCGCCACTGCGCTCGCGCTTTGGGATTCTGTTGCGGCTCGAGTTCTACACGGAAGAGGAGCTGCGCGTGATCGTCGAACGTTCGGCGGAAGTGTTGCAGGTTCCCATCGATTGCGATGGCGCGGCGGAGATTGCGCTGCGTTCCCGCGGCACGCCGCGGATTGCCAACCGGCTGCTGCGGCGCGTACGCGATTACGCGCAGGTGCGCGGAACCGGATCGATTGACCGGCCGACCGCCAACGCGGCGCTGACGATGCTGGAAGTAGATGCACACGGTTTCGATGACATCGATCGCAGGCTGCTGCTCACCATCATGCAGAAATACGATGGCGGACCGGTTGGCCTGGGCACGCTGGCCGCGACTCTGGCCGAGGAAGAAGACGCACTGGAAGAGGTTTACGAGCCGTTTCTGATTCAGATCGGATTTCTTGACCGCACGCCGCGCGGCCGCGTAGCAACGCGGCTCGCATACGAACACTTTGGCCTGGCGATGCCGGGCCGGCAGCCCGGACTGTTCTGAGCGCAGCAAGTTAGCGAGTCAGCATGTAAGCAAGTCAGCAGGCCGACAGAGGACTCATTCAGCCGGCGAATCTTAAAAGGAGATGGAGTTATGGCACTCACGGAATCGACAATGCTGGAACTTGGAACCATTGCCCCGGATTTTGCGTTGACCGATGCGGTCACTGGAAAAACCGTTCGCCGCGACGACTTTCTTGGGCAAAAGGCGCTGCTGGTGATCTTTATTTGCACCCACTGCCCGTACGTCAAGCACATTGAGAAATCTCTCGGAAAACTGAGCCAGGATCACGCCGGCAAATCCATAGGGATGGTTGCCATCAGCTCCAACGATGTGGCTTCGCATCCGGTCGACAGCCCTGCAGGACTGAAGCAGCAGGCAATTGCCAACGAATTCAAGTTTCCTTATCTCTACGACGAATCGCAGGACGTGGCGCATGCCTACCATGCTGCGTGCACGCCAGACCCGTATCTCTTCGACGCGGACTTCAAGTTGGTTTATCGCGGGCAATACGACGACAGCCGACCCGGCAATGGAATCCCGGTGACCGGAAAGGATCTGCGCGCGGCCATCGATGCGGTGCTGGCCGGCAAGCCGGTGCCCAAGGAGCAGAAGCCTTCGATCGGCTGCAATATCAAGTGGAAAGCGGCGTAAGCGGACAGCGCCGCTCTCCAGTCAGGCCCCACGCATTTGATCGCAACTTTGAGTGATAAATGCGGGGGCCTTCAGGAACGAATTTGTCTAGACGGCGGTTTCCTGCTAAACGTATGGGCAGCGCCTCGCCCGGCGCCGCGCCCTTGGCACAGACGGATCGCTACCATGGTTTTATATTTTCAGGCATTTTGTTGATCTTCGTTTCCGGGAATCAGACTCTCCACTGGTAGGAGGTTTACGTGCGTCTAAGACTTGATGCCGTTGTCCCCGTCGCAGTATTGCTTTTCGTTGGTGTTATAAACCCGAGTGCCGCTCAGACACCGGCGACGGACGCGTGCGCGCTGCTTACGTCGGGGCAGATCCAGATAGTTCTAGGGGTCTCCATGACACCCGGCGAGCCGTTAACTCCGACCATCCATTCTTCCTGCAAGTGGCTTCAGAGCGGAGTCGAGCCATTCAAGGCCCGAACGGTGATCGTCTCGGTCAAGTCCGTACAGGCATACGACGTGGGCAAATCTGTCGTGATCCCCAATTTGAAGACGACACCGGTCAGCGGCATTGGCGATGACGCTTATATGACCAGCGGCACGATAGGTTATGGCGCTACGCTCAGCGTGCGCAAAAACGGGATCGCGTACACGATCACGGTGCGCGGCTATCCCGACGTGCCCAGTCTGGAGGAAAAAGAGGAGGCGCTGGCGAAACTGGTGAACTTTTAGCGTCCCCTCGGAGAGCGCGAAATCTCTGAACCGGCCGCCGGCGTCGCGTGCCCCGAGCGAAGGATCGCCTCCAACGAAATGACTGACTACTCAGAACGGTTTACCGGGAAAGCCGCCGAGTACGCGCAGTACCGGGAACGCTACGATCCGGAGGTTGTGCTGCCCCTGCTGCAGGAGTGGTGCGGGCTAGAGCCGGAATGGCAAGTGGCCGATGTTGGCGCGGGCACGGGAATGGCAGGAGATCTGTTCCGGGCAAACGGGAACCCGGTGATCGCCATTGAGCCGAATGCCGAGATGCGCGCCGCCTGCGCGTCGCTGCATGAAGAGGATGAGCTGTTCACTGTCGTCGATGGCTCGGCCGAGAAGACGGGGCTTCAAGATGCGTCGGTGGAAATGATCGCAGTGGGCCGGGCGCTGCACTGGTTCAACGTCGAAGCTGCCCTGCGCGAGTTCCGGCGCATCCTGAAACCAAAAGGCTGGGTCGCGATTCTTGCCTGTGGCCGCGCGGACGACGGCCGCGAGGAGAATCTTGAATTCAAGAAGCTGATGCAGACCCACACCAACAGGGACCTCTACTTGGATTCACTTCTGGCGGTGTACCGGCAATTGGAGAATTTATTTGCGGGCGGGCCGTTCTTCCACGCCGACCCAGCCGGCGAGATGCTGCTCGATTGGGAGCAGTTGCGAGGGATGACTCTGTCGCTTTCGCACGCGCCCATGCCAGGGTCGGCAGCCTTTCCCGCGTTTGAAGCTGAACTGCGGGGATACTTCGATCGCTATGAGCAGAATGGCCGCATCACGATGACAACGCGGACGTGGGTGAGTGCGGGAAAGTTTGGGGAAAGTTAAAGCGTCGGTGAATTGTCGCCGAGCATGGCTTCGCGCACGATCTTGATTGGCGGGAATCCCTGGCGCAGAAAATCGTCGTGAAACTTCTCGAGTGAGAAGGCAGCGCCTTCTTTTTTCTCCACGTCCGCCCGCAGCTTCATGATCTCGAGCTTGCCCAGAGTGTAGTAGAGATAAGTCGGGTCGCCTGCGCCGCGCCGGGTTTCGACGATCGCGGTCTCTTTCGATTGGTAACCTTCCTTCTGGAAGAATTCCTCGGCTTGCTCGATGCTCATGTTGCCGGTGTGCATCTCAATGCCGACGATGAAGCGGGCGTCGCGCAGCAGGGCGTCCTGCAATTGACCGAGGCGCAGGAATCTGGATTCGCGTTCGTCCTTCGCACCTGCTCCGGGCTGGCCATATCCTTCGTCGAGCATCATCTGCTCGCAATAGTGAGCCCACCCCTCGACATCGGTATTCGCACCCAGCAACTTGCGCACCTTGCTCGGCGCCTGCGGTAGCCAGAGAAATTGGACGTAGTGCCCTGGATAGGCTTCATGCACCGCGGTCGAGATAATGGTTCCGATATTGAACGAGTTCATGTAGCCCTCGACCTGCGCCGGAGTCATCGATGGATCGGGCAGAGTTACGTTAAAGTACGCATCGGCGGAGTGCGTCTCGTAGGGGCCGGGCGTGTCCATGCTCGCGAAGGTGGTGGCGCGCATGAAGGGCGGCGTCTCTTCCACAATGGGCCGCACGTTGGATGGAATGGTGACAATGTGGTGCGCACGGATGAAGCTCACAAGGCTGTTGAAGGTGGCGCGGAAGGAATCGAGTAACTGGCTCGGCGCGGGATGCATCGCGTCCAGCTCAGCAAGAACTGCGCGCGGATCTTTGCCCGGCTCAAGCTCGGCGGCAACCTGCCTGAAGTGGTCCCGATTTTTGCGCAAATCCGACCATCCGATCTGGAGCAACTTGTCGAGCGGAAGATCGACCATCTCGTCGTATTCGAGCTTCTTGTGGAATGCATCGGCGCCGATGCGGAAGTCGCCGTTCGAGCGCGAAAGCAGATCGGTCTTGAGCCAATGCAGGTAGTCTCTGAGCCCGGCGACCACGGCCGCGTTGGACTTTGCGAACTCCGCCTTGAGCGAGGGATCTTTTGCTTCGGCGAATGCCTGCGGCAGGTCATTCTGAAAAAACGAGATGATGTCGGGTAGCTGATCGATGGCGATCTCGGTAAAGATGCGCGGTGGATTCTGGAGGTTCTGGCGCGCCGCGGCAAGGAGGGCGGGCATTAATTTTTCGCGGGCGATAAGCGAGCGAAGGCGATCGTCCGGCGGAGCGAAATTGCGCTCCATCAAGACGAACGCTCCGTTAGCGCAGGTGCTCGAATAGCTGTCGGCATCTTTCGCCCACGGGCGGATGGTTTCGAGCGTCAGCAATTGCGAGCGGATGTTCGCGAGCACGATCTCGCGATCGCTGCGGGGAACAAAGTCGGCAGGCGAATCATCGGGACGAATCGCCGCGATACGGCTCTCGAAGCTCTTGAGCGCGGCAATCTCGGCGTTGACTGCAGGGCGAGAAAAATCTTCAAGCTGAGAGTCGTATTGATGGAAGCCGTCGCTAGTGGCGTTGCTTGGGCCGTAGCGGAAATAGACTTGATCGAAGTAAGCGTCCGTTGCGCGCGAGAGCTGCTGTTTCCAGTCGGGGGTCGCAGCGTGGACAGAGATAAGAGGCGACATAAATGCTCCCATTGCAAATAGCGCGACGGCTTTATTCATGAATCCCTCAATAACGGATCAAAAGTTCAGGCGTTGACGGCAGCCGAAGCAAGAGTGGACAATAACTCGCGAATCTCGAGCAACACATCGTCGGGACGGGTCGCAGATAGCGGGAGTTTCAGCAGGCCCTGCGGCGTGAATTGCGCGCCGCGCCGGGCGTTGCGCGAGACTAACTGCATCAGTTGGTTCGGGTCGACCGCGGCGTTTTCTGTAAATCGAATCTGCAACTCGCCGCGCTTGCGGTCTATCTGCGCAATGCCGATGCGTTCGCACTCCAGGCGGAGCAGTGCAGCCTCCAGCAGGTAGACAGTGGCATCGGGCGGCGCGCCGTAGCGGTCCTCGATTTCGGAGCGAATTTCGCCGATGGCAGCTTCACTGGCGGCGCCGGCAATTTTCTTGTAAAGGCGCAGACGTTGGTTCTCTTCGGGCACGTAACTTTCGTCGATGCGCAGCGCGATGCCGAGATTGAGCTGCGTAGCCGGCCGTTCGTCCGCGCTTTCGCCTTTCAGTTCTTTCACGGCGGCTTCGAGCATCGAGGTGTACAGCTCGAATCCAACGGCCTCGATGTGGCCGCTCTGCTCGCCGCCCAGCATGTTGCCGGCGCCGCGCAATTCCAGATCGAGTGCGGCAATCTTGAATCCTGCGCCGAGGTCGCTGAACTCTTTGAGCGCGGCGAGGCGGCGGCGTGCGATCTCGGTCAATTCGTTCTCCGGCGGAATGAGCAGGTAGGCATAGGCTCGGCGATTAGAGCGGCCGACGCGCCCGCGCAACTGGTAGAGTTCGCTGAGGCCGTGTCTTTCGGCGCGGTTGATAAGAATTGTATTGGCCAGCGGGATGTCGAGCCCATTTTCGATAATGGTTGTGGCCACCAGGACGTCGAACTCATGATGCATGAAGGCGAGCATCACTTTCTCAAGTTCGGTTTCGCCCATCTGCCCGTGGGCGACGGCGACGCGGGCCGCGGGTACCAGTTCCTGAATGCGCAAGGCGATTTCGTAGATGGATTCGACGCGATTGTGGACGAAGTAGACCTGGCCGCCGCGTTCGAGCTCAACTTCGACGGCCGAGCGGATGATTTTCTCATCGAATTTGGCGACTACGGTCTGAATTGCCATGCGATCTTTAGGCGGGGTTTCGATGACGCTCATGTCGCGCAGGCCGACGAGGGACATGTGCAGTGTGCGCGGAATGGGCGTGGCGCTCATTGCCAGCACGTCGATCTGCTTGCGCATCTGCTTGAGCCGCTCCTTGTGGCGCACGCCAAAGCGCTGCTCTTCGTCGACGATGAGCAAGCCGAGGTCCTGGAATTTGATGTCCTTGGAAAGCAGGCGATGGGTGCCAATCAGGATGTCGACTTTGCCGGTGGCGACGCGCTCGACAATGTCCTTTTGCTCCTTCGGGGTGCGGAAGCGCGAGATCATCTCGATGTGGATGGGGAACTGCGCAAAGCGCTGCTTGAAGGTTTCAAAGTGCTGAAAGCTGAGCACGGTGGTAGGCGTCAGAACAGCAACCTGCTTGCCGTCCTGCACGGCTTTGAAGGCCGCGCGCATGGCGACCTCGGTTTTGCCGTAGCCGACGTCGCCGCAGAGAAGCCGGTCCATGGGCGTGGGCTGCTCCATGTCGTACTTGATGGCGCGAATCGCCGAGGACTGATCGTCGGTTTCGTTGTAGTCGAATGCATCTTCGAATTCGTGCTGAAATTCATTGTCCCTGGAGAACGCGGTACCCTGCGCAGTGTGGCGCTCGGCGTAAAGCTTGAGCAACTCGCCGGCCATGTCCTTCATAGCCTTGCGCACGCGCGTCTTGGTCTTGGCCCATTGCTGCGAGCCGAGCTTGTTAAGCACTGGAGCGGGGCCGGTATCGGTTGAGCGGTATTTCTGGATCAGATCGAGGCGCGTGAGAGGAACATAAAGCTTCGCGCCTTCGGCGAACTCCAGGATCATGAATTCGATCGAGAGCCCGTCCTGCGAAATCTCCTTGAGCCCCTGGTATTGCGCTATGCCGTGCTCCACGTGTACGACGTAGTCGCCTTGCCGCAAGTCGCGGAAGTCGGAGACAAAAGCGGCGGTCTTCGATTTCTTGGGTACAGGCCGCGCCGCCACATCGGCTTCATCGGAGAGATCGTTGGCGCCGAAGACGATGAGGTTGACGTCGGTAAAGCTGACGCCTGCGGCGAGCGGCGAGCGCACGATAACGGGAACGCGCAGGTCGCCGGCCAGGTAGCTGCCTTCGTCGAGCACGGTTTCGCCGGTGGAGCGCGGCATGCGGCTGCCCAGCCGATAGGGAACCTCGTAGTCGCGGAGCACGCTTGCCATGCGCTCGACATCGCCCTGATGCGGAACGGCGAGCACGATCCGCGTCTCCGAGGCAATCAAGCTCTTCAGTTGTTCAGTGAGCGCAGGAATGGAGCCGTGAAAGCGAAGCGTAGGACGCGTAGGCAGCTCGATTTCACCGAGCGTGGAGTCGTGATCGAGGACATCGACCACGCCAAGCTGATCGAGGTCAAGGCCCGTGTGCGCCTCTAAAGATGCTTGCAGGATCTCCGGTCGCAGATAGATGTCTTCAGGCCGGATGAGCGAGCCGATTCCCGACCGCTCATGGCGCTGCTCGACCTTGTTCCACCAGCGGTCAATCTGATTACGGACCATGGCCGGCTCTTCAACGAACAACGCGCAGCGCGGAAGGAGCGTCAACAGCGACCGCTCCGCGCCGGCTACGGGCGCAAAGAATTCCCATCCCGGAAAAACGCCGACGCCGCCGGCCGTTGCGGCCTCCTCTGCCATCTGCTCGTCCTCGATTTCAATGCGCTGGCGGCTCAGCCGCGCGTTCACCGCGGCCAGCAAATGTTCGGTGACCGGAGTTTCAGTCAGCGGCAGCAATTGCGTTTCGTCCAGGCCGCTCTGCGAGCGCTGCGTTTCCGGATCGAATTTGCGGATGGTTTCAATCTCGTCGCCAAAGAACTCGACGCGTACAGGGCGGTCGACTTCGGGAGAGTAGACGTCGAGAATTCCGCCACGGCGCGTGAACTGGCCGGGCATCTCGACCAGGTCCATCTGCGCATAGCCGACGCTGGCCAGATGGCCGGTAAGCGTTTCAAGATCGATCTCTTCACCGCGCTTCAGGGTGACGGCCAGTGCGGCATAGTATTCGAGGTCGAAAAGGCGCAGAGCAGCGGATTCGACCGGGGCGATGACGATATCGACGGCGCCGGCCGCGAGCTTCCACAATGCCGCCGCGCGCTGTTCCTGCACGTCGGGGTGGGGCGAAAGATTTTCAAAAGGAAGCACATCGTGAGCGGGAAAGCGCACAACGCGAGCCGGATCGACCGCGCCGGTGAGCTCACATCCGGCCTTGAGCAGAGGCTCAAGGGCCTCGGCGGCCTTGTTGTCGGCCACGATGACCACGACCGGCTGCTTGGCGGCCCGCGCCATCAAGGGGAGATACAAAGCGCGCGCCGTCGCCGTCAATCCGGACACACGCCGCCGTCCCGCACCCAGGCCCAGGTGCCTGCGAACGCGTTCAAATCCCGAGGAATGCTCCAGCTCCGCGAAAATCTCGCGGACAAACGGGAGGATCATCAGTTTCAAGTTTAGCAGCGGCGGAAAGATCGCTTCCGCTGGTCATCCTATTGCGGATGGATGCGATCGCCGATGCCTGCCGCGACAGAGAGCGGAAGACAGTTCCCGTCAGGCCTTGCGGAGAATTGCGACCAGGCTGCGGCGAACCGCCGGCCAGTCTCTATTCCTCGCCGAGCGTCTTTGCGAACGAGTACCAGAAGTCCAGTGACTTCCAATACGAATCCACCGGCAGGCGCTCGTCGCGACCGTGTGCGCGCACATCGTCACGCTCCAAGGCGATGGCCGAGTAGCCGTAGCATGGAATGCCCGCCTGAGCAAAGTAGATGGAATCGCTGGCGCCGTTTTCCATGTAAGGGCTCACGGGAATTGCCAGCCAGATGGTTTGCGTGAGGCGCGTGAGCGGATCAAAGAGTTCGGGATTGGGCGGCGGAGGAGCAATCGCCTTCCGGTCCGGCGCGGTGTCAGACACCTCGCCAGAATCCGAAACATATTTCACGCCCAGCTTCGAATCGTCGAAGATTCGAAGCAACTCCTGGCGGATCTCTTCGGGGGAGTGGCCGGGAAGGATACGACAATTGATGATCGCCTGCGCGGACTGTGGCAGGGCGTTGTTGGCGTGGCCGGCGATGACCCGCGTTGCCACGCAGGTGGTGCGGAACTTGGCATTAAAAGACGGCTCGGCACTGAGTCGAGCCTCTGCGGTTGCGTCAGGCGGAGCTGCCAGGATGGCTTGAATATCTGCCGCAGTCTGACCCGTCTCTTGCGCAGCAAGATTGTTGAAATAAGTTCGAGTGACCTCGTTGAGCTCAAAGGGAAATGTGTAGCCGGCCAGCTTGTTCAGCGCCGCGGTGAGCTCATAGATCGCGTTATCCGGCCGTGGCAGCGAGCTGTGTCCACCGCGATTGGTGGCCGTGATCTGAAAGTCGGAATAAACCTTCTCGGTCGCCTCCACTTCGGCCAGCACGGGGCGACCATGATCCAACTCGACCCCGCCGGAGTCCGGATTAATGACATAAGCAGCGTCGACCAGATCGCGATGCTCGCGCACCAGCCATTCGGCGCCATTGAATTTGCCGCCCTCTTCATCGGCGGTGAGTGCGACGATAAGATCGCGCTTCGGCCTGTATCCTTCACGGTGCAGGCGCAGGAATGTGGCCACCAGTGCGGCATCGGAGTCCTTCATGTCCTGCGTGCCGCGCCCGTAGAAGTAGCCGTCTTTCTCGATGAACTGGAACGGGTCGGTCGACCAGTCGGAGCGCAGCGCCTGGACCACGTCCATGTGGCAAAGAAAGAGAACCGGCTTTTTGTCTGCCGCTCCCGCAGCGCGAAAACGCACGACGAGATTTTGCTTCCGCGGGTCGGGTCCTATGAGATGAATCTCGTCAGGGGGAAAGCCCGCATCCAGAAATCGCCTCTGCATTGTCGCGGTGGCCGTCGTGACGTTGCCCTGGGGCGTATCGGCCGTATTGATTTCGACGAGTTCCTTAAAGATGGCTCGGGCTTCGGCACGTTCGGCGTCTGAAGCTGCAGTAATCGGGCTTTGAGCGACCGAGATTCGGCTCGAGCAAGCTGCACTCAGGCAGACGCCCAACACGGCGCCTGCAGAGAGAAACCAAACTTTACGCATGAGAGAATTCTACGGCTGGAATGGTGGAAGGCTGTGCAGAAGTTGGGAGCGGCCTTCGCGAATGATGCCGGAAGCAGCGGTTGCGGCATTTCCTAAAAACACCAAAGACGCGGGCGGTAAACGGGCTGCGGGTGGAGCAGGGAAGGCAGGCGGATTTAGTCGATGCGTGGCGTTCCGCGCCGCAAAGTGATACCGGTGATGCCGAAGACCGCGACCATGATGAGTGCAAAGAAGAAGTAGTACGCCATGGGGTGCTGCCAGCCCGGCGAATAGGTAAGATCCTGGCCGACCCAGAGCAGCAGCACGGTGGCGATGGCTCCAAATTGCCCGGCGATGACAAGGAACGTGTGTCCCAGGCTGCGCCGATTGTCCAAGGCCTCCACCTGGTCAGGGGTCAGGTTACGTTCCTCCGGGGGAAGTAAAGCGTTAGTCATAAGAAGTCTCCTCGCCGGCCTTGCAGATGACCTCCGCGGCGGCATCTTTATATTCGATTCAATCACATACCGGCCGGGCAGCGCCAGTGGATGGACTGAGGCGCCAAACGGTGCCTGTCTCCATTGAAATGTGGGCGCGGCGAAGGTGCTACTGGGGCGGATAGCCGACCGACTGCGCGTACAAGACGGCGTGATCGGCACCGAGACCAAGCTTTGTCGCCACATCCTGCGCATGCACGGTATAGAACCAGGCGTTGAGGCCCTGGGATGAAGCAAACAGGTAGACATTCTGGCCGATAAATCCGCAATCGACCTGCGCAAAATCATCTTTCGCCGGAGCTACATAGACGATTGTCACCGCCGCGTGAGCCGCTGGCGCGGGGCTGATTGCACCGCGCAAATCTCCTTGGACGACGGGGCGCAACCGGTTTTGCTCTGCTTCATAGACGTAGACTCCGTCGGCCAGCACGACGTCAAGGGTGATGTCCTGAGTATTGCGGGCCGAGGGGGCCGTGCGGCCAAATCCTGGCTTGACGTCAGACGAGCGATTGATGCCGAAGGCCGCCCAAAGCAGATTCGAGAGCACCTGCGGCGAGAGCGGTTTAACCAGAAAGGCCCGCGTGGTTTTGCGCTGAGAGAGCGCCTGCATCAACGGCATGCCGTCGGTGGTAACGGGCGCGGGAAGTTGAATAGGCTGGAGTTCGGCGGCCAGCACCGGAGCGGTACTGTGATGCGGGCCGGCCATGAAGACCGCGCCGCTCAGCAGGACAATGAATACGAGAACTGGAGCAGTCCGGCGGACGGCAAAACGAGCGGAGATGCGCACGATTCCACCTCGACGAATCAGGCTGAGCACGCCAGCCTCCGGAGGTGTGCGGAACAGGGGGAAGAAGTTCCCGGATTACTTGAGCAGTTCCACACTTTACGCGCCACGGGAGCGCTGCGCAAGGCAGGAGCGCACACCGATCGAGTGCCTGAATTAAAGTGCGGACGCCTGGCAACCTTCGCGGCCCGGCGGCGGACTAATCCGCGAGGAACGCCAGCGATTGCAGGGTAGAGATTTCGAAGGGCTTGCGGCAGCGGATGTTCGCGCACTGCAGCTTATCGTCACGGCGGACCATGTAGGACTGGGCCTTCGCGAAGCGTGCCCGGTCGCGCTCGTCGGCTCCCCGGGGGAGTTGAGGGCGTTTGCGCCGCACCACCCAGGTCACTTTGTATTCCCCTGCCTGGCCACACTTGGGGCAGGTCAGGCTGTGGGTGCGCTGTTCCGTCGTCTCGTTGAAAAACTCCCGCTCTTCCATCCCGCTCGCCCTCTTCGAATTGGCCATTCGGGTTTCTGGCAGCCCGGACTCCGAGCCGGCACTTTCGTCGCGGCGGAATCTATTCCATACTCAACCTTGCAATGGCCAAACGCAAGCCAGCCCGGTTCTCTGCTGCTAAGGCGGTGAAGGCCAACGCCCGTGAGCGCGTGGGCCAGCCGAAACCGTCGCGGGTGATCGCAGACAAGCCACGCAGCGGCCGCCAAGCCAAACATAAAGAAAGACTTGAGGAGATCATCGAGAAGGAAGAATAGCTATGGCTATTTCCGAAATGGCTCTAATGTTGCACACTGTACGGTCCCGGCAATTCCGGTCCAGCCGGCTGCTCGGATTGCTCTGAAACGACGTCGGTCCGTTTTGAGTAGATGCGGAACTCGACCACGAGGTCAAGCATAACGGGCACCGGCTTGCCGCCTTTTATCGCCGGGGAAAACGCAGCTTTGCGAATAGAGTCGACGGCGCTTTCATCGAGTCCGAAACCAATGGGCCGGGCGACGGCGATTTCGGTGGGCTTGCCGTCGGCGCCTACAACAACGTGGTAGAGCGACATACCCGCGACGCCGTGGTCCTGCGCGTACTGGTTTGACTGCGGTTCGAAGGTGGTTAGGATCTGTGCCTTCTTGTCCACCGTGTTTTCGCGCAACACGGCGGGGTCTTTCGGACGGTAGTCGGTTTTGTTGGCTGCTGCCTCGTAGTAGAGCTTCCAGAAATCCGGCATCGCGGCCATCATGCGGCTGTCAAAGCCCTGCGCGAAGATGTTGTCGAGAGCATCTTGGAGCACTTTGGTTGCATGGGCAGGCGAGGTCGTCGTGGTCACACTTTTCTCGTCTGCAGGGCGCTCGCTGGCAGGAACGGCCGCAAGTTCGGACTTTACGTCGGCCGCGGTGCCTGCGTCCACCGGTGACTCGGTTGCGGGACTGGACGATCCCGATGCCGGCTTCTCGCCCTTCGCAGCCGCCTTGCCCTTTTCCTTCTTCTCTTTCAGCCTCACCACAATCTCGCGGTCAATGGTGATCCGCACTTCTCTTTTCTTCGGCGTGACATTCACCCGGTCGACGGCCTTGGTTGGGTCTTCGTACGGCAAGGCACCGAGAAAATGCAGGCCGTAGCGCTGGCCCTCGAGTTCCACCTTGTGCTTGCTCAGATGAACCTTGTCGATCTGGATCTCGCACAGCGTGTATGAGCCCTGCGGTGAGTGGCCAATCAGGATGCCGTGCTCGTTGTAGCCGAGATCGTTATCGAGGTAACCCCCGCGGAGGAAGAGCTCTTTGCCCACCAGCATCGTCCGAAGCTCATCTTCAGTGATGCCACCGGTTTCAGAAGTTGGCGGAGCCCCCGCCTGGACGGTTGAGGCGGGCTCGGAGGCTACAGGGGCTGTTTGCTGCTGGGCTGCGACGCTGCGCGCGACAATAGTGAGGGCCAGCACTAAAGCAAGAGCGCCGGCGGAGATCGGAAGGCCAAGGCGAATTCGAGAAGTTGCTGCAGACATTGCACGGATCAAGGCGAGACGATCAGGCATCGGGAAGCCTATGAACGCCACTTTAACAGGATTCTGCTGCCGGCGCGCGAGAAAGGGCGGCTCGTTGGGTTACTTGTGTGGGATCACCGGCGAACGGTTGTCTGGCTCTTTGCCGGGGTGTTGCAGCCGCCACAGAATGCGCCGGAACAGACCCAGAATGCGCCTGGCATCGCCGCTCGTGAGAGCAAGGCGGCGGAGCAGCAGACGTACGTCGTGACGGTTTGCGTTGCGCATCGCGGCAGGCGAGTAATTCGCGGCGAGCATGGTTTCTTCGATGACGGTTGCGAGAAGCTCCAGGTCGCGGGATGTGGAGGGAGGATTGGTATCAAGCGGGTGCAGGTCGGGACCCTCGCCACCGGATCGCGCGGCGATCTCGTAAAGACAGACTGCAACGGCCTGGCCGAGATTCATTGACGGCTGCCGAGGATAGGTGGGGATTTCGACCAGCAAGTGACAGTGCGCGAGATCGTCGCCGGACAAGCCGCGCTTCTCTGAGCCAAAGACCAGGGCCACGCGTCCGCCGCGAGCGAGTTCCCGGGAGATGATCGGCGGCAGTTTGGGGAGTGGGACCGCCGGCAGATCGGGTTTGCGGCGGGCAAGCGATGCGGTGCCGAGGACGAGGGTGCATCCGGCAATTGCCCCCGGCAAGGACTGCACCTCGTTCGCATTTTGGAGCAGCTCCGGAGCGCCGACTGCCGACTTGGCCTCGCGCCAATGTTCGTCACACTGAGCGACGACGGTGAGGTGCTCGAAGCCGAAGTTGGCCATGGCCCGCGCTGCCGCCCCTATGTTGAGGGGATTGCGGGGCGAGACAAGGACCACTTCGAAGCGATCCCGTTGGTCATCAGTAAGCAAGAGATGATTGTAGTGCGGGTTCGCGGGGACGGTTCACGAAAGCTTGCGCTCTGCTCCTACGCTGAGAGTCGCGCAGATAGACAAGATCCAAGAACAATTCGGCAGGCCCAGGAACCGCCGGATTCGCCGCAACGCCGCTGTGCGGTTCGTGGCGGGTCCAACCCGCTCCCTAAGGCCATGGCGAAACTCTGAGCGCTTCTTTGCAGATTAATTCGCGAATCTTGCTAGCGTGGGCATAGTGCTTGTGATGGATCTCCTCTCCGAGAGAAGACTTCATCGCAGGCCCATTGCCAATTTTGGCCGTAAGAGGATGATTCGATGCAACTAAGCGCAGAAGGACTGGAACTGATCAAGAAAGCGGAGGGATTTCGCAGTGATTCGTACACAGATGTGGCCGGCTTCAGAACCATCGGCTACGGGCACAGGGTCACTCCGGCCGAGTCATTCCCCGAGGGCATTGACGAGGTAAAAGCGATTGAGTTCCTCATGGCGGACGTCCGCCAGGCGGAACATGCGGTGGACCGCATGGTGCGAGTCGCTCTCACACAGGGGCAGTTCGACGCGCTGGTGGATTTTTGCTTCAACCTGGGCGCGGGGCGGCTCGCGGCTTCCACCCTGTTGAAACAGCTGAATGCTGCCCAGTACATTGCCGCAGCCGAACAGTTGCTCGCCTGGGATCACGCGGGCGGAGAGGTGAACGAGGGGCTCAAGACGCGCCGCGAAGCCGAGTTCCAGCTCTGGACGAAAGACGCGGCCCAGTCAGCCCCAGTCGCTGCTTAAGCGCTATCGGGGGACCCTGGGATTTCCGCAACCGCAAGCTGCTCCCCCGGTTTGAGATATCCTTTCCGCCGGAACCAATCTTCCATTGCAGATCGCAGACGCTCGATCGGGACGCGGTTGCCGGCTTCAAGCACGCCATCGCCTGCGGGAAAGGTGTCGTCAAAGACCGCATCATTGGTGAAATTGCGCATGGCAAAGTTGTCAATCCAGCGGATCGGGCAGGCATGGCGCTGCCCCTCGGCATCAATGCGTTCGACGGAGAGGCGGCGCGCGAACATGCTATCGATGGTATCGAACCAAGTCGTTCCCGGAATATCCCGGCAGCGCGGAAGGCTTTTCAACCGCTTTCTTGCAAGGGCGTCGCATTGATAGCCTAAGGGCGGCGGGGCCGGCAAAAAAGATCCGCGAATCCGGATCGCCGCAGTATATGCTTCTCCATGTCCGGCAGGCCCTGTTGGGAGGATTGCAGAATGAGGCTTTTACTCCATTGGATCTTGAGCGCGATCGCGCTCCTCATTGTGTCGAGGATCGTTCCCGGGTTTCACGTGGCGGGTCTGGTCCCTGCGCTCATCGCGGCAGTGGTCATCGGGCTTTTGAACGCCACCGTGGGCCTGCTTCTTAAAATCGTCACTTTCCCGCTTAGTATTCTTACTCTCGGCATTTTTCTGCTGGTCATCAACGGCATCATGATCCTCGTGGCGTCGGCCATCGTTCCCGGATTTCACGTACACGGTCTGGGTCCGGCGTTCTGGGGCGCGGTGGTATTGGCGCTGCTGGGCATGCTGATCCGAGCCGTGGTGCGGGATGCCTAGGAAGCTGGCGAGCTAAATCTCTGGCCGAAAGAATTCGTCCCTTTATTTTCGTGATTCCCCGGTCTCAAGATCGAGACCTGGGGCACCCCCGATTGTGCACCGCAACGCGACTATTTTGAAGCTCCAGCCGGAACGGCAGGTGACCCCGATTCCGTGGACTTGCTGGTAGCGGTGCCCGTGCGCTCGTCGTGCTTCGATGGCTTCTTTGGTCCCATGGGCTGCACTTCCTGAGTCTTCGTAGGATGTGTCAGCACCGGGCCGGGCACAGTTTCCGGCATGCGCATGGCGCCAGCGCCTGAGAAGCCGCCCGCCGAAGGGATGTGCGGCATGACGATGATCCTGGCAGGCTGGCCCTGTTGCACCCGGCTATAGACTCCCCAACCTCCACCCACCACAACGAAAACGATGGCCGCAGCGGCCGCGGTGCGCATCCAGTGGTTCTGCATGCGTGATGCCGTGGGCCAGACCAGAACACGGCCACGGCGCGCCACCTCGGCGACCGGAGCCTGTCTTTGGTGATCCCGGTCCGGTTCGGCGCGAAGAGCCGCATGCACTCGGTCTTCAATGCCGGCGGGTGCGGGCAGGCTGGCGATCAGCCGCAACGTCTCTTCCGCAGATGAAGATTCGTGAGCGATCGGGTTGTGGGGATCTCGATTCATCGCAAACTCCGGGCATGGTCGAGCAAACCGGCCATCAGGTTGCGGGCACGAAAAAGGCGTGAACGGACGCTGGACTCGGTGATATCCAGGGCGGTTGCAATCTCAACGCTCGTCAGCTCTTCAAAGGCCGAAAGCAGAAGCACCTGGCGCTCTTTTTGGGGCAGGCGATCGACGCAAGCGAGCACCCTGGCGTGATGCTGAGCTGCGGAGGCAATCTCTTCGGCAGAAAGTCCTGTCGAAGGCAGCACTCGCGCCAGTTCATCTACGTCGTCGGTCTCAGGGCGGGTCTTCGCGCGACGCTTGCGGTCCAGCACAATATTCCAAACAATGCGAATCAGCCAGACGCGGTGGTCGCGCACCTCACCCAGCGAGTGGCGATGGCGCAGCACGCGCAGAAATGTCTCCTGCACGGCATCTTCGGCGTCAGCGGGATTGCGCAGCACGGAGTACGCCACGCGATAGAGTGCACCGGCATACTGGTCGACCAGCGCGGCAAGCGCAGCGTCTTCCGCGCGCAGGCGGGTTTCGTCAATGACCGCGCTGTCGGGTATCTCCATCCAACCTGCGTAAATGGCCTGGCTGGTACTCATCAATCACCAGACGCAGGCAGCGGCGAAAGTGCTCAAGCCTCGGCTGTATCGAGGGTAACCCCTGGCGGGCATCGGCTGCGATTTGAAAGAGCCAAGTGCCCTGTCCGGGAGGCGGCGCAGGCGGCTACTTCGCGGCCAGTTTTTGTTCGGCAATCTGTCCCGCCGCGCCGTCCTTGTCTGTATCCCGCACCTTGGCCCACAACACACGAGCCTGGTTCACGTCACCCTTCGAAGCGTACAAGTCCGCCAGTTGGAGCTGCGCCACGCTGGCAGGAACCGTCACTGAAGGCTTGGCGATGAGGTCCTGATACTGATCGATCGCCTCGTCTGAGCGGTTTGTCTGCTGATAGAGTCCGGCGAGCGCCAGTTTGGCCAGATTCGCGATGTTGCGGTTCGAGGAGCTCGCCACCGACTTCAATTCACTCTCAGCGTCCCCGTTTTGCCCCAGCTCCTGGTACGTGAGTCCGGCAAAGTAGTGTGCCTTAGCGCCTGCGGGCAGCCAATTGTAGTCATGGGCGATGGCAACAAACTCGCGATTGGCTTCTTTCGCCCGTGCTTCGGAAGTGGTATACGCGTCGGGTTCGGGGGGAGCGCCCGGAGTAGCCAGCGGCGAAGTATACACATCCATGGCTGCGCCCAGCGCGGCGTTTGCCGCGGAGGAGCGGATATTCCAGAAGATGAGCCCGCCGATGGCCAGAACCAGAACGATCCCGGCGCCGATCGACCAGCGCACGACGGCGGTCTGGTGCTCGCTGACCCAACTTGCGCTGCTCTTTGCAGCCAGGGCAAACTTGTCTTGTTTCAGGGCATGACGGGTTCGAGTATCCACGGAGGCTTTCTTATCCTTTGCCGAAAGGCTTGCAGGCGGGTCCGAACAGAAGAGGATGACGCTACTGCAACTCGATTAGTTTAACAGCGCGGTGAAAGCAGGGGCAAACGGCTGCGGTCCGGTTGCCGTCGCACGCCCGGAACGATACGCTTGGAGTATGTACGAGGATTTTCACGTCACCGACCGCTGGAGCGGCGAAGACCTGCATTGCCGCTGGAAGGGAAACATGGTGGCTATCGCCACGCGCCACGCCGATGCGGTGGATATTCGCTTCGATGTGAACGGCCGACCGATGTGGATTGCATTGCCCTGCACAGCATGGATGGAGCAGAAGAAGCGCACCGGCAAGGTGATCACCGATCGGCTTGCCGCGCAGATAGCCGGCCGCTATCTGAAGCATCTCATCGAGGAAGGGTACGATGCGCAGCGCCAGGTCTACACCATGACAGTGGCGGAAGTTCTGGATGATCTGGAGGCCGTTGTCGCCGAGGCCAAAAAACTGGGCGACATGCCGGCGCTTCCCGTGGACGCGTAGCGTCTAAATCTCCAGCACAGTTTTTGAGAAGCGGCGTGCCGATTTGTCTGAACGCGCATCCGCAATTCTCCCCGCGAATCTCTCCGCGCAGCAGAAGAAATCTCTTTCATGCTTCGTACCGCCGCCATTCCGTTTCTCGCTGTCGCCATCTGCTTTGCCGCGCCGGATGCGAAAGTGGCACAGCCTGCCGACCCCGCTCACGGCGCGCCGTTGCCGAATGCCACCGCGCTGCTGCAGCGCGCACTCGCCAATGAAAGGAAACTTGCGGCCGAACGGGAACGTTACGAGTGTCGCGTCACCACTCAGGCCGTCGAAACCGATAGCAAGGGAAAAACCAAAAAAGACACGAACGAAGTCTCCGACCTCTTTTATGTCAATGGAATTCCCATCGAGCGGCTGCTCCAGAAGAACGGCAAAGATCTCTCTGCCGATGAGCAACACAAGCAGGACGATCGCGTGATGAAAGAAACCGTGAAATACAGCAATGCGGCCAACGCTCAAAAAGAAGAAGACAAGCAGGACCAGGAACTGGAAGATTTCATGCAAGCCATGATGCTGGCCAACGGGCATCGAGAGATGGTGAACGGGCGCAGCGTGCTGTTCTACGACATCGCCCCCAACCCGAAGTTCCAGGCCCGGAATCTGGATCAGCGATTCGCCCGCTTGATGCAGGGCACCGTTTCCATCGACGAGGAGACGGGCGAGGTGATCGATTTCAATGTGAAGTCGGTCGAGGACCTCAAGATCGGCGGAGGGGTGCTCGCCGATCTCCATAAGGGCTTCTGGCTGCATATCCACAATCAGCCTCAAGCAGACGGCGTTTGGTTGACTGACTTGGCCGAAGGGGCGGGCGATGCGCGCGCTGCCATTTTTTTCCATCCCTATTTCCGCTTCAGGCAAACTGCAAACAATTGCCGCCTCTACACAGCCACAGCGGCGCAGGTCGGACCGATCGAGCCCTTGAAGCAGCATTGAGAAGGATCTGCATTTTTTGCGGAGCTAACCGATGCGCGGATGCTTCAGTCAAACGGGCTGAGCAGCCGGGCAATGTGAAATTTCGATGCGCTGAAAGTTCTCAGTAAATAAATATTCACACGTCCACACGCGCTCAGATCGGGAGTATAGTAATTTCGTTGTGGGCCGCTTTGAGTGTCGCCCGCGCAAAAACCGATTGGCTCGCCGCGTTAGTGAATTTTCCACGAGTCAAACCGGGAAAAGGTCTCACGGGAGAGATGCAAGCTCTTCCCCTGCAGCCTGCTGTGGAATAAAGCAAGGAGCGGGCTGCAATCGCGCTCTACATGATCGCTGAGGCTTCCATTTACCGAGGCTGTACGGCGAAAGATCCGGCTTGAAAGGCAAAAGGGTCCCGTGTTCATTCATGGCCAGCGAGGGTCGTGGATGAGAGTCGGTTCGTGGTAAAGCGCTCTTTTTCTCCTTTGGGCTCCGACCAATCGCCTTTTCCACTCTGAACTCGCGCGCGAAGCGGGATCGCGGCTTCGTGTTTGCAAAATGTGTCACTCGCAAACGGCCCCGCAACTCCGGGGCGCTCGAACAGAGTTGCACAGGGTGTTTCCTTTTCAGTCCGCATTCAAGCACCGCAACCCTCCGGCAAGTTGATTGCTCAAGGAGGCGCTTCGTCCTGCGGCGGAAGCATACTGCGCACGCCTTCAATCGACAGACCCGAACCCAAAAGCAATCAAGGAGATGAATTATGTCTAACTCGAAGAAAACTGCGATCGAGAATACGGCACATGGAATGCTGCCGGGCACGCGCGCCATTGGGCCCACCGATCCACATCAATTAATCGAAATCTCGGTGATTCTGAAACCCCGTAATCCCTTGCCGGAGCCAAAGGAGCAGGACCGGTTGATGAACAACCACAACGATTTTGCCGCAAGCTATGGAGCCAATCCTGCCCACGTGGACAAGATCAAGCAGTTTGCTCGCGACAATCACCTGCAGGTGCTGGAGCGGGGCGACGAAGTTCTGCGCCGTACCGTCACGCTGGCGGGAACTGCCGCGGCAATGGAAAAGGCCTTCTCGGTCGAACTGATCGAATACGAGTATGACAACGGGAGCTATCGCGGGTGCGGCAGTGCGATTGAAGTGCCTGAAGATTGCGCCGCCTTTGTTTCCGGCGTCTTCGGGCTCGACAATCGCATGGCTGCGTCTCCGCGCTTCCGCCGCCGCAGCAACAATCGCGCGTTCGACGACCGCGCTTCCACGATGGCCTATACACCCCCGCGCGTAGCCAGGCTCTATGGCTTCCCGCAGGACGCGAATGGCGCAGGCCAGACCATCGGCATCATCGAACTGGGCGGCGGCTATCGGCCTTCGGATATTCGGGAGTACTTCCAGATCCTTGGCCTTCAGCCGCCGGCCGTCAAAAGCATCTGCGTCAACCAGGCGAATAACCGTCCCACCACGGCGCGCAGCGTGGATGGCGCGGTGATGGCCGACATCGAAGTGGCGGGAGCCATTGCCCCGGGGGTTACAATCGCGGTTTATTTCGCTCCCAATAACGAGCGGGGATTCCAGGATGCGGTCAGCACGGCAATTCACGATCAACTCAACAAACCCAGCGTTCTCTCCATCAGTTGGGGAAGCTCCGAGGTGAACTGGTCCCCGCAGTCGATCGCGAACTTTCATCAGCTGGCGCAGGAAGCCGCTCTGTTGGGCATCACGGTCGTCGTCGCGTCAGGCGATAGCGGTTCCAGCAACGGCGTGAACGACGGCAAAAACCATGTGGACTTTCCGGCATCGTGCCCGCACGTCTTGTCGGTCGGCGGCACGCGGCTGGTGGCGGCAAACGGAACCATCGACACCGAAACCGCATGGACCGGCGGCCCGCAAGGCGGAGCAACCGGCGGAGGATACAGCACGCACTTTCAGCGTCCGCCGTGGCAAGCGGCGGTGGTAACGCAATCGGGCCGCGGCGTGCCCGACGTCGCCGCCAATGCCGATCCTGAAACCGGCTACCACATCCTCGTGGATGGAGAAAACGAAGTCGTCGGTGGAACGGGTCCGGCAGCGCCGATGTGGGCTGCATTTGTCGTTCTTCTCAATCAGAAACTCAATCGCCGGGTTGGATTCGTCAACCCCTCCCTCTACAACATCGATCAGAAGCAGGGATTCCGCGACATCACCGTTGGTAACAATGGCGCCTATGCGGCAACCTATGGTTGGGATCCATTGACGGGGTTGGGATCCCCGCTCGGCAATCAACTGCTGCAAGCATTACAGGGTCACTCCGCGCCGGCGCAGGCGCAAAGGAAGGAGGATGTGCACGCATCGGCTCGTTGAGTTCCCGAGCTGAAGTACAAGCTGGATGGAATTTGCAGGCTCCGCCGATCGGACGTTTCGGGTTTCAATATTGCTTGAAACGTCCGGCGGCGGAAAACATGAAAAGAGCCGCCGTGGCGCTGTGTGAGCTCTGTCTGCGCCCGTCGGCTCGCAGATTGCTTCAGGCCTGCGCCGGCGGCGCCTCGGAAAGGTTTCCACGCCGGAGCAACCGGCTCAAGATCACATAAAGCACGGGAATAAAGATCAGGTTGAGTACGGTGGAGAGCAGCATGCCTCCAACAATCGTTGTTCCTACCGACCGGCGGCCCAGTGAGCCTGCTCCCGTAGCAAATACCAGCGGAAGGACGCCGAGAATAAACGCGAAAGACGTCATCAGAATCGGCCGCAGACGCAGTTCGGCAGCTTCAATTGCAGCTTCGGTGATGCTGCGGCCCTTGCGCCGCAACTGCTCTGCGAACTCGACGATCAAGATGGAGTTTTTTGCCGAAAGCCCGATCAGCATAACGAGGCCGATCTGGCAGTAGACATCGTTGGCGTAGCCGCGCAGCGACACCAGGCCCAATGCGCCCAGCACGGCCATCGGCACAGCCAGCAGAATGATGAAGGGCAATGCGAAGCTCTCGTATTGGGCTGAGAGGGTGAGATAGACCACGACGATACCGAGCGCGAAGATGACGATAGCCTGGCCGGAGGATTCGATTTCGTCCAGCGTCAGGCCGGTCCATTGGAAGCCCATGCCGCGCATCATGTTCGCCCGGGCAAGGTTTTCCATTCCGGCAATCGCCTGCCCCGAGCTGTAACCGGGAGCGGCCGAGCCGTCAATCTCCACCGCGCGGAAGAGATTGTAGCGAGTGATTACCGGCGGGCCCGCGCTGTCGGCCACTGTTACCAAGCTATCCAGGGGCACCATTTGGCCCGAATCGGACCGGACATAGTAGCTATGCAGGTCGCTCGCCTTCATGCGGAACGGCTGGTCGGCCTGCACATATACGCGATAGGTGCGGTCGTTGTAGTCGAAATCGTTCACGTACTCCGAACCCATGAAGACGTTGATCGTAGTGGCGATCTGCGTGATGGAAACGTCCATCGCTTTAGCTTTATCGCGATCGATCGTGACCAATTCCTGCGGGTCGTTGGCTGAGAAGGATGTGTACAGGTCGGCCAGTTCCTTGTGTGCTGCGCTGGCAGCCACAATCTGGTGCGCCACGCGAGCCATGTCGGAGAGCGAGTTGCCGCCCTGATCCTGCAGCATGAATTGGAATCCGCCGATGCTGCCCACGCCTTGCACCGCCGGAGGCGCGAATGCCTGCACCAGCCCTCCATCGGGCATGAACATCAGCCTCTGCAGCTTGGGCTGGATGTCCTTGAGGATGTCAGCCGTCGAGTAGGTTTGCCCGCTTCCTTTGGGCGGAGTGGCTGTACTCACAAACATCATGCCGTCGTTTGAGGCGCTGCCGGATAGGCTAAATCCAATGATCGAAAACAGCCCACCGACGCCGCGGCTCTGCCCGATGATCGCTCCGCCGCGCTCCGCCAGCCGCGTGGTGTAAGCCAGCGAAGAACCCGGAGGCGCCTGGATGATCACCATGAAGAAACCATTGTCCTCCTGTGGAATGAAGCCCGTCGGAACGTGGCCATAAATCCATACCGTCGCGCCCAGCCCGGCGAAGAAGACCAGCAGGAGCAGATAGCGGATCTTGAGTGCGCCGTGAATGATGCGCGCGTAGGTGGCGCCCAGCCAGTTCACAAAGGCGTCGGCGCCGTGAACGAACGCGGCAAATGCGCGCGACACGATGCGAATGTGCAGAAAATCCAACTGGCGGGGCCGGGCTTCTTCACCGCGTAAAACCAGGGCCGAAAGCGCGGGCGAAAGCGTAAGCGCATTAAATGCCGAGATGGCGATCGAGAATGCGATGGTCAGCGCGAACTGGCGGTAGAGTATGCCGGTGGTTCCGGGAAAGAACGAAACCGGAACGAACACCGCAATCAGCACCAGAGACGTGGCGATAACCGCGCTCGTCACCTCGCTCATGGCCCGCGAGGTGGCTTCGTGGGGGTCGGAGTGCTCCATGTGAAGGTGACGCTGCACATTCTCAATCACCACAATGGCGTCATCCACTACCAGCCCCGTGGCCAGCGTGATGCCGAAGAGGGTGAGTGAATTAATGGAGAACCCGAACATCCGGATGAACGCAAACGTTCCGATCAGCGACACCGGAATGGTGACCGCCGGAATGATGGTTGCGCGCCAATCCAGCAGAAACAAAAAGATGACGCCGATGACGATGGCAATGGCTTCGATCAGCGTCACAAGCACTTCGTGGATGGATTCTCCCACTGCGGTGGTCTCATCGAAGGCGACTGCATATTTGAGCCCGGGTGGAAAGCTCTTTGCCAGTTGATCGAGCTCCGCTTTGGCTCTCCGGTCCACGTCGATCGCGTTCGCGGTCGAGAGCTGCTCCACGCCGATACCCGTTCCCGGATGTCCCATAAACTCCAGCGAAGTGCTGTAGTCCTCGGCGCCAATCTCCGCATGCCCAACATCTTTCAGAAGCACCAGCCCGTTGGGCGTGTTCTTCACAATCATGTTGTTGAACTGCGCAGGATCGGTGAGCCGGCCGACTACGTGCACGGAAATCTGGAACTCCTGCTTGGGATCGGCTGGCGGCTGCCCGAGCGAACCGGCGGGAACCTCAACGTTCTGCTCCATCAGCGCATTCACGACGTCTGTTGCCGTCAGTCCGCGGGCGGCCAGGCGGATCGGATCGAGCCATACGCGCATCGCGTACCTGCGCGCCCCGAAGATCATCACATCACCCACGCCGGGCACGCGCTTGAGTGCGTCGGTTACGTAAACATCCAGATAGTTCGAGATGAATTCGTTCGAATAGCGCCCGTCGAGCGTGTAGAATCCGGCGCCGAACACGAAGTTGTAGTTTGATTTCCGGTAGTTGATGCCGGTGGTCAGCACCTCGCCGGGCAGGCGGCCTTCCGCGCTGGTCACGCGATTCTGCACGTCAATCGCGGCAACGTCGAGGTTGTAGCCGGTCTGAAAAGTGACGTCGATCGTGCAGATGCCGCTGTTGGTGCTCGACGACTGCATGTAGCGCATTCCCTCTACGCCGTTGATCGACTCTTCCAGCGGAATGGTGACCGCTTTCTCGACCGTCTGCGCATCGGCTCCAACGTAGGTGGCAATCACTTCCACCACTGGCGGCGCCAGGTTTGGATACATGGCTACGGGCAGATTAGGAATGCAGATTGCTCCCGCCAGGATGATCAGCAGGGCGCAAACTGTGGCGAAAACCGGGCGGTGAATAAAGAAGTCGACAAACAAGATGAGCCCTCTTTCTTAGGAGACCGTCCCGGGTTGCGTATGCCTGTTCTTCCGCGCCAGGGCTCTTCTGTGTCGTCTGCGGTGATGATGGGCGACCGCGCTGCGCCATGTCGCTCTGCTCTTGGCAGCGGCGGCGGGGGTCTTTGCGGCGGGTCCGCTGTTCTCCGCGTGAGTTCCTGATCTCTTCTGTTGGGGAGGCCCGGATGGCGCCGCACCGGGCAGCAGGATCACCGGCATTCCATCCACCAGGAATTGCGTTCCCGAGACGATTACGCGATCGCCCGCGTTTAGCCCGGATGCAATCGCGTAGTTGTTGCCGACGGTCGGGCCCAGCGTTACCGGAGTGCGGTGCGCCATGGTCATTCCTTGCTGCTCCTCGACCGCGAACACAAAGCTCTGCTCGCCCTGCTGCGATACCGCCAGCACCGGGACGATCGCCATTGGTTTCGTGCTCCAGACAATCCTTGCCTTGATCAGTTCTGCGTTACGCACCGTCTCATGCGTGTCATCGACCGGCGCCTTCACCAGGATCCCTTGCAGAGAACTGTCCACTTGAGGCGAAACGAAATCGATCGCCGTTTTCTCCAGCAGCTTGCCGCTGTCGTCCGTCAGATCAACCGGAAGCCCCCTTCGCAGCTCGGCCGAGCGCTCTGTTGGCACGTAAATGTAGGCCTCGAGATCCTTGTTCTCGTCCACGGTGGTAAGCATCGTAGGAGGGTTGCCTCCGGACGACACGTAGTCGCCTACGTGCACCGGAATGTCGCCCACGATACCGGCATAGGGCGCGCGAATCGTGTAGTAAGCGAGCAGTTGTTCCTGCGTTTTCCGGTTGCCCTCCGCTGCTTCGTAATCGGCTTTGGCGTTCTGGTAGGCCTGCTGCGCCTGGTCGTAAGCGTCGCGGCTGGTTACGCCTGCTTCGAAAAGCTGTTTTTGGCGGTCGAGCTCGATGGTGTCGTAGTCGTAGACCGCCTTTTTCTGGCGCTCCGTGGCCAGCAGCGCCGCAACATTGGCCTGCTGTTGGCGGGGATCGATCAGCATCAGCACCTGGCCCGCGTTCACCTGCTCGCCGGAGTGCGCAAGAATCTCTGTGATTTGCCCGCTCACCTGGGGCGACATCGTGGCCGAGCGGCGCGACTTGATGGTCGCCACATACTCACTCGTCTGCGGTACCGGCTGCATCGCCACTGTCACCGTTTGTACCGGCAGGCCTTGCATCGCCGGCCCGGCCGCCGCTGCAGGTTTCTTTTGGCAGCCCGTTGCCGCCAGCCCCACCAGAATGAATGAAACCAACTGAAAATACCGTAAAAATCTGATCTGCGTCACTTGAATCTTCCTCTAGGACCACTTACAGGAGCCTAGCCAAAGCCTTGCGGCGGTTCTTGAACTCGCGGACTCACCCGCAAACATCTCTTGCGGCGGGTGCCTGGATCATCAGACGCCTGGAGAAGGGTTACTGACGCAAAATGACTCGACGGCGTGATTCGCCGCACTCTGGAGGGGCAGCGCGCCCCACCTTGAGGATAGCTCAGAACTGAGCCGCGCTGTCTTAACGGCCTTGGTTCCTGCCTGGTATATGAGGAGCGCGGGAAAGCGTTTTCGCGCATCACAGGCCCTCGTCAGGTCGGCTGCCTTGAGGACAATTGCATTCGCCGAGTCTACCGGCCTCAGCACCGTCGCGCTCGCCCGTTGGACCGGCGCCGCATCCGCGCTGTTGGTCTTTTGACACCCGTTTCGCTTCTTGAGGAGGATTCGCCTTTTGACACACCATTCGCGAGTTGATAGCCTTTAAAAAAGGGCACTTCCGGCCACATCCTTCCGCGTTCTGCTCTCTCGTCCCCGTCGTCTAGCCCGGCCTAGGACACCGCCCTTTCACGGCGATAACACGGGTTCAAATCCCGTCGGGGACGCCAAACAAAATCAATCGCTCTCGAGACTGTCATCGTTGGCCGGTTCGATTGTGGTGACGATTGATCGCGGTTCCGGTAAAGAACGAGCATCGCGACTATCGTCCGCTCTCTTCATCTCTGGTGACGTACGGTCAATGCAGTCGCGGCCAGCGGCAAACACGCGGCGGCTCCTGCTTTCCGGGCCACCCCATGCCCTCTTTTCGACAGGCCGGGGTCGCAATCGGTATCATCTGCCCCGCCGATTCTTTTCGAAAAAGAGGCTCACCAGATGCGAAGCTTCATGACCAACGCCTAAAGAGAACAATGCCTTGGAAGATAAGCCAAATCCCGAAGGCGGCGAAAACAAGGGAGCACGAGGCGCTCCCCAAAGCCCACCGCCATCCCTTGCGAAGGCAAAAGAAGCAGAAACAAACCCAAAGACACAACACAGAACCCAGCCGCCAACAACCCCACCCCCACCATCGCGTTGGAAGCGACTCTTGGCGTGGCTGCCGAGCCCAGAGGGCTCGGGGCTAATGATGGTCTTTTTGACTGCGGTGATCGCCTTTACTGGCGTAGTAGGAATCTGGCTTGTCATTCAAGGCGGCAAAGATACTGGTCGGATCAGGGACGCCGCTGAAAAACAAGCTGGTGCAGCTCAGAAAATTGCCTATGCCTCTAAAAGGAATGCCGATGCGGCCCAAAGATTTGCCGATACTGCTGCTCTGATAAACGGCGGAATCGGAGATGCGGTCAAGAAGCTGGATGCCCAAGCGAGAGCCACCCAGCAAACGGCTGGCACTGCCGGAGAAGCGCTGGAAGCCCAAACTCGACCATGGCTCGGAATTGTTGATGTTCCGACCGTTGATCCTATCCCAGAAGGGTCTCGTTCGCTGCATCGAATCTCTGAGGTAAAACTGCAAGACTTTGGTCCATCTCCGGCGCTCGACGTGACTATGAAATTCGAATCCTCTGGGATATACCGTCTGGAGGTGGATTTCTCTCGATTTGCCAAACTCTGCACATTGGCTGATGCCGACATGGAACAAGCGCTCGCCAGCAAAGACGTAATCCGGCAAATGCGACTCCCGACTGTATTCCCCGGAAAGGACGGCGAACGTTCTCTGCCGAGCAACTTTGATGGCGAAATCGCTCCCAAGGGGGCTGTTCTGATGGGCTGCATTGCTTACAAGGGCATCGAGGGGAAGAAATCTCATCACGTGTGGGCGGCTTATTACTTGAATAATCGGCTTGTTGCACCTGGCCCCGTTCCCAAAGACCAATATGGGCAACTTATCGTGATACATACGATCTCCCTGAGTTTGATTTCGACAGGAGCCGACTGACACTAGCATGTAGCCGCAGCTATTGGACGCTCCCCGTGCGGATCGATAGATTTCGCCCTCGCCACGAACGCGAGCGGGAGTTGGTGTGCTTTTCCTAAAACCGCCGACAACGGCGAACGGCATTCGAGAGTTCTCCAACAATTTCAGTGAAGGCCTGCGCGTGAAATACAAGGGGCATTTGATAGGAGTGTCCGCTGGCGCACCCCAGCAGTTGCCGATAGCGCCGCCTATCGACCAGGATCAAACAACGATTTAGCTCGTTGTGGATTGACCGCGTTGGTTCTCTTTGAATTCAGATGGACACAGATCTCCGAATAAGTTGACTTGCTAGTCCGAATGCTGCAATCACATCGACGTAACCTTTATAAAGGGCGTTGCCCCAACCGTTATGGCATCGAAGCACTGCCTACGAATGTCGTAATGCTTTCAGCGGGCAGTGTATAGGTGAAGGAATCACCTGAAACGGATACACTCGATTGTTTTGCAAGGCTCAGGCTCGACGATGTAATCGTGGGCGCCAGGGACGAGAACGCGGGAGCGTTGGTTATGTTGAACGTCTGCGAAACTGCCGAACCGGTGTAGTTAGTTGCGATGATGACCAGAGTTTTCGTGGACGTGTTCTGGTATGCCGAAACGCTCACTCCAGTTAGTGTGGCACGAGTTGCGTCGATACGATAATAGCCGGGGCGTACGAATTTGCTGTACTGACCAAGCATGTAAGCACGCTTGGCAATGGCGCCGCTTGTGTCTATCAATCCTTCATCGTCATCACCCTTGGACATAAGCCACCAATAGAGCCAGGCATTGACGTTATCGCCGGCAATGCGCTGATCGATGACGGCTGCCCAATCAAGCGCGTCGGTAATGTCGGTGTTCCAACCGGATTCGCAAAAGGATGGAGCAAGAGCAGGAGGGGCAGCGCATCCATTTTCCGTTACCCATAATTTCTCGCCACCAATCCAGCCGGAAGGATATGGCTGCGCCGAAACCGTGTTTGTGCCACTGAGGCTGGCTGCATAATCGTGATAAGCGACGGCGCCAACATACTGCATGCAACTCGAATCGGCACCGCACGTGCCACCTGAGGTAAGCGCTGTCGCATAGGTCGTATCATCCGGCATGAAGACGACAGTGGAAAGGCCATTGGCCGCAAGAGTGGGGCCGAGATTCTGGCTGATGAAACTGTCAATTTGCTGCGGCGAGTAGTAAGCGCTGTCATAAGTGGGACCGCAACCAATAGGTTCGTTTTGCATACTAATGGCATAGAGAGGAGCATTTACCCGCTGCAGACTTAGCGCGAAATTGGCGAGCCAAGTCGCATAGGCGCCGTAGTCGGTAGATATCAGCGAAGCATTATCAGTGCAAGTGGTGGCGTCATTGGTTTTATATTGGGCCGGCGGTGACCACGGCGAAGCGATAAGTCGTCCACCATTGCTAAGGACAGCTTGTATGTCGTTCGAAATATTGGCGCAACCCGTACCGACGGTCGCGCAACTTCCAGGGGTGCCACCGTTGTCGGGAACGGCAACCCTAAGGATCGTGAGGCCAAGTTGCCCCGTTCCAGTTCCAAAGAAGAAGGCGCTTTGCTCAGTGGAAAAACTCTCCCATGCATCCGACGCGCCAAACCCATCGATTACCTGGTGAACATTCGTCCAGTTGATCGCAGCCGTCTGCGCCTGTGCACTGCCTGATCCGGCGCTTTGGGGTACAAGGGTTCCACCGCATCCAGCTAAAGTTAAGTAGCAGACGACGAAGACGGCTCGAGTGAGCTTTCGTGCGAAGAAATGAACAGCCGAAGTTGAGTCTGTGATTCGGGCGCGAGTCCACCCTACATTTCGGCAGCGCTGCAAGGCACCCTCCTTCACGAGTCGAGCGATGGGTGAGAAATGAATCAGATTCTCCTGCATCTATCCTTACCTTTAGACGCCAGTTGCACAGTTTCAGGCAAGGGCGGGGCAATGGAATCGTCGCCGAACTCTGCATTCAGGCCGTTTGCTTCGCGGTTTACGAAATGCCCAGACTGGCATTGCGCATCCGCGGTTAGCCGTAACAGCCACAGGGTCCCTGAAGGATGCTCCCATGCCATCCGCAGGTCGCTCAAACGCGATATTATTTCCTGATTGTGATGGGTGGACCGCTTGGTTTCGCCGGCGGAGGCGCCTTGGTCACATTGTCGCTGGCCCCGCCGATCCTTTTCCATGTTCCCGTTCCCAGCTTGCCTGTCGCGACGACGACTCCCGGCGATTGCACTTTGTAGGTGCCCGCGTCATCCCAAGTCATCGTGATCGCGTGCAGCGTGTAGTGCCCGTTGCTCGCCGAAAAGGTCCCGGCATTCGAAGGAGTATTGTCCATCGCCTCGCTATGCAACTCGTAAGTGCCGTTGGGCGCCACACGCCAAACCCACCGCCCCGGATTGATGAAGAGCTCCCACGTCCCCACCATATTCGGATCGACCGTTGCGGTTGACCCTCCCGGAGGCAAGGGCAGCGGCGACGACCAGCGAATGTCATCGGAGGCGCAGGGAGCCGTGATCGTCACGCAGTTTTTGCCGTGCCCAGACTGGCATCGCGCAAGCGCTCCGGCGGCAGATTCGTCGCGGCTGCTTCCCACGTAGAACCCATAGGCCTTGTCGGCATAGCTCTCTGCCAGTCCAATGCAATTGTTCTCTGCCCACGTCAGCTCCTTACAATCCGTCGCCCCATTCCTGCGGCAGGTCTGCAGTGCCGCCTGCTCCGCACTGCTTTGAGAGTTTTGCCCGTGCGAGGCTCCTGCAGTCATGGTCGTTGGCGATATCGCCACCGCCGTAAAGTGGACCACGATGAGCTGCTGCCCGCCCGGAGGCTTGGGCATGCCGTCGGCGGTACAACCCGTGTAGCCAAAATTCTCGATGCACGCATCCTCCATCCCCGGAACGACCTCGGTGCTACCGTCGTCCTGAGCGCGCGCCGCGGCGCCAAAGCAGAGCAAAATGAGCGCTACGAATCCAGGTGTACGCCGCATTGACCAAAGGTCCCGTCGATTCATCCTCATGCTTTCCTCCGGCGAAGCCGTTTCGGGAACAGTCATTTGAAAGATAAACCATCTTTTCATTAGGTTCCCTTATCTCCAAGTGTACGAGCGTGACTCTGTCGCGACAGTTTGAAAGCGATCCGACGGTTCACCCCCTTGAACTAACGCGTAAAAGCGTCGGGGAGTGCGAATGCCGCGCTGTTTGCGGGATTTGTTTACGTGGAGGATATTCTTTTTGCGTTTCCGTAGCGGCCATTTGGGACTAGACAGAACTTGAAGGACATGGAATCTTGAGCATAGAATTGGCGCAGCATTCGATCAGACAGGTCTACGGGATGAATCGTTCGAAGTGGCCTTGTGCCGGTCTCCGGGTCGATTTTCAATATTTAGCCTTCCCGTTGGTGAGACGTTCGGCAATTATTGTTCTCTCGATTGCCCTTCTCAGTACTGGCTGCACCGGAGGTTTGCGCAGTACCGGCAACAATGTCAACAGCAGCGCGCCGACTCCAACGACATATTTGCTGACCGTGAACTCGACTGCCCCTGCCAGCGGGGCGACCATCAGTGTGGCTCCAGCGGACCACAACGGCAGAACCAGCGGCACAACCGGTTTCACACTCACCTACAACGCAGGTACCGCTGTCACGCTCACCGCTCCGGCAACGTCGGGCAGCAACACCTTTTCCTCGTGGACAGGATGCGCCACCGCCAATGCCGTCACTTGCACTGTGACATTGAACGCCAATACGGCGGTCACGGCCAACTATACTGCCCCGGTGACGTATGCGCTGACCGTGAACTCGACTGCCCCTGCCAGCGGCGTATCCGTCAGCGCGTCTCCCGCGGACAACAACGGCGCAACTACCGGAACGACCAGTTTCACGTTCATCTACAACGCAGGAACTACTGTCACGCTGACCACCCCGGCCACGTCGGGCAGCAACACCTTTTCCTCGTGGACAGGATGCGCCACCGCCAATGCCGTCACTTGCACTGTGACATTGAACGCCAATACGGCGGTCACGGCCAACTATACTGCCCCGGTGACGTATGCGCTGACGGTAAACTCGGTCAACCCTGCCAGCGGCGTATCCGTCAGCGCGTCTCCCGCGGACAACAACGGCGCAACTACCGGAACGACCAGTTTCACGTTCATCTACAACGCAGGAACTACTGTCACGCTGACCACCCCGGCCACGTCAGGCATCGGCACCTTTTCCGCGTGGACAGGATGCGCCACCGCCAACTCCGTCACTTGCGCTGTGGTGATGAACGCCAATACGGCGGTCACGGCCAACTATGCTGTCCCGGTGACGCATGCGCTGATGGTAAATTCGATCAACCCTGCCAGCGGAGTGGCAATCAACGTGGCTCCCGCCGACAATGTCTGGTTTCGCGAAGGTGTCGTGCTCGCACAACCGCCGGGTACTTCGGACGTAGCGTTGGAGCCTACGCTCGTTCCACCCGAAGGAAACCCTCAGATTCTCACGAGCTATTCGACTGTCTGGAAGATGTGGTTTTCAGACGGGGCGCAGCGGTCCATCGATTATGCGGAATCTCCGGATGGGATTGCCTGGACGAGATATGGAACAACCGCCAGCAATCCCTACGGCACGCCTGTAGTGTCTGGCTGTTTGCGGTCCTTTGTGGTTGAGAACAGCGGCACCTATTATCTGTATTGCGCTCCCCTCCCTCCAGGTGACCAGACAATCGACGAATACACTTCAACCGACGGCGTCCACTTCACACTGGCACACGCCAGCGTCATCCAGGACGGTATGGGAAGCTGGAACACGGGATTGAATGACAACTCGGGTGGCGTAGTCGTCAACGGAACTCTTTATCTCTTCGTGGAAAATAGCTATATCGGAATAGGACTATTCACTTCGACCGATTTCTATTCTTTTACTCCGGTAAGCCTGGTGATTCCTGGACCGGCTCAAGGCCCGACGGTGCCCTATTTGGTCAATGGTAGCTGGTACCTGTGGGCCGGCTATACTTTCAATCAATCCGTCCCAGGGAGCGAAGATTTTGGGATTCAACGCTGGTCCGCACCCGCTTTAACAGGCCCCTGGACCAACTCTGAATCTGGTTTTGATTTTCTACCTCAAGCCGTCGATGAGGGTGTTGGAACTCCGTATGCCCAGACACTTGATCCGTTTGTAATTGAGGTTGGGGGGAAGACATACTTGTACTACACGGCTAATCAGGGAACGAGCGAAAATCCTCAACAGTACGAGATCATAAAACTAGCCATTGCTGATATGCCGTTGAGCGATCTTGTGCAGACGGCAGGAGGAATGAGCGCTGACGGCGCAACTACCGGAACGACTGGATTCACGCTTATCTACAACGCAGGAACTACAGTTACGCTGACCGCCCCGGCCACGTCAGGCAGCGGCACCTTTGCCTCTTGGACAGGATGCACCACCGCCAACGCCGTCACTTGCACTGTGGTGATGAACGCCAATAAGACCGCCACAGCCAACTATACGATCTCGCCCCAATACCACGCATACGGCGATTCGATCACATACGGTTACTCTCTGAGTGACCCTGCAGCTCAAGCTTATCCCGCACTGGTTGCGGCATCTGAAGAACTGCCCTTCTTGAACTACGCAATATCTGGCGATCAAGCTTGCGACGTGCCTACAAGACAGATATTTCCGAACGAAGACAACCCGACTCTTGCCGCACACATGGAGTATTCGGTGCTGATCGGCACCAACGATGTGGACCTAAAGGGAACAGGCGCGTATGAATCGGTGTTTATGGCTTGTCATCAGGCTACGCTTTCCTGGCTTGCAATACCGGCAGAGTATAAGGTTCTCGCCAACGACAGCAGCGTAACGACCTCAGGTCCCGGAGCGATCGATCGTTCCAATCATTGGAACGCTTGGACAACAGCAGGCCAGGGTTCGTCCGTAAGCTTTCCAATTACCATGGTGAGAAATGGACCGATCTATGCGTGGCCCAGGATTAACGATGACACCCCTGCCACCTATACCTATTCTCTCGATGGAGTAGTTCTCGGAACGGCGAGTACGCAAACAAATCCGATAATCTCGACGCAAAACGGGACTACCAACTCGCTTGGCTTTCTTCGCTTGCCGGCAGTATCGGCCGGCAGCCATGTTGTGACGTTCACCCAGACGAGCGCGGGCACTAACGGTGTATCCGTCGTCGGGATCGGTACGCCTGTAGGCCCGACGGGGAATACCTTGCCCACAGTACTTGCGGGCACAATCCCTTATCAATTCAATAACGGCCAATGCAACACATCCTCTGACGAGCCCTGCCTGGAGTACATCCAGGACATCGAGGCGGACGTGAATCTCTTTTCTGCCGATGGCCTGGATGTTCGACTCTTCGACACACGCAAGTACATGCTTGGCACGGCAGCCGACATGAATGACACTGTGCACCCTAACGTGCTGGGGCAAATCGAGTTGAGCCAGTCGGTGGAAGCCTCGTGGTGAAGCACAAAAGCATCCACAACGGTCGATCCCACTCAGCCATCTCCGGTGATGGTCTCTGCTCAATCTCCATGCCGGATGGCCTGAGAATAAGCTACCTCAAAATGAACATGGATCATATTTATGAGTTCCGGAGGCTACGGCAGTGGAGGCGGACTCCAATTGTGGTAGCGCCGGGTCGTAGTCGGTCGAACGCTTTGCCTTCATCTTCAAGAACCTGCTCTCTACGAAGCGCTTGTGTGAATCGTCCGATGAAATCGCAGAAGATGAGAATCGTTCATCGCCCAGCCAAAGACGGAAGCTAATGCTCGATCCATGTGCGCTCCGGCACAAACCTCTAGCACCGGCTTGGGCGTATAGTCATTTCATTACAATCGTTGATCTCGAAAGATGGGGTCTTCCGGCACTGAGAGCATCAGGCTGAAGGGCGGGCCGCAAGTTGATGCGGAAGATCCTGAGGGCGCCGTAGATCTGGCAGATCGGGAGACAGTAGGAAAGGAATCTGAAATGACGCCAAAACAAGACTGGAACAGGCGCGACCTGGTGAAGTTTATGGGCGCGGGAATGCTGGGAGCCGCTGCCGTGTCAGGAAGCAGTTTGAGCGCATACGCCAAGAAACTGGAACCGGCATATCGGAGCCGCGGCGGCATCAGCCTTTTCCACCCATCCGAAGAAGCCTCGTCCGTGGCGTTGATCAAAGGAAACGATCGGAGCGAAAACATCTACAAGGCGCTCAAGCTCATTGAGGAACAGGTCTTCAGCGGTATCCACGGCAAACAGATCCTGATCAAGCCGAACTTTGTGCAGACCAGCAAGCAATTGGCCGCCACGAATGTCGACGCCATCCGCGGCATTCTGGAGTTCCTGCGCCAGCACTATAAAAAGGAGATCCTGATCGGCGAGGCATCGGCCACCAAGGAAGGCACGATGGTCGGGTACAAGAACTACGGATACGAAGACCTCGAGAAGAAATACAAGGTCAAGCTGATCGATATGAACCTGGGCGGCTTCGAATATCGCTACACCATGGGAGCCGACAACGCTCCGATTCCCATCCGCATCTGTGCGCCCATGCTCGACCCCAATCTCTACATCATCTCGGCAGCGATCATGAAGACGCACGGTTTTGCCTCGGTCACGCTGTCGCTCAAAAACGTGTTGCTCGGCGCGCCCATCAACGATTACAAGACAAGCGACAAGCCGCACATGCACATGGGGCCGCACGGCGAGCCGAACGATATTATCCACTTCAACATGTTCCACATGGCTCAGCACGTTTACCCTGACCTGGCTGTGATCGACGGGTTTACGGGCATGGAGGGAGATGGTCCATCGCGCGGAACTCCGGTGGATTCGCGCATCGCGGTTGCCAGCGTGGACCCGCTTGCGGCTGACGTTCTGAGCGCCCGGCTGATGGGCTTCGACTCGAAGAAGATCCTTTATCTTTCGTCGATGACTGAAGCTGGAATGGGGCAGGGAAACCTGGACAAAATCACCGTTCTCGGCGATAAGGTCGAGAACTGCTCCTACCGATTCAAAAACTCACCGCTGCTGCATTTCTCGGCGGCACTGGAAAGCTAGGGACTGTTCACACTACTGGAATGGCGGCGACAGGAGCCGAAATTCCCGAGTTCTTGAGCGAACCCTTAATTGATGTACCCCGATAGCCGCGGTGACAGAACCATGCTTGCGCGTTCTCTGCGGTAATGGCTTCCTTCCGCAACACCTCGGCGCTCAACCCCGTGCACCTACCCCACTTCTCCTGCTATCTTTTACCTTTGTTTCTCAAGGAGCGCGCAAGGTCCCATGTCCCACTCTGTAGTCAAATTCGGCACTGACGGCTGGCGCGGAGTTATTGCCGACGACTTCACTTTCGCCAACGTCCGCACTGCTGCCGAAGCCATCGCCGCCTACATTCACGCGCAAGGAGATCCCTCCAAGGGTCTCTGCATCGCTTATGACACGCGTTTCGGGTCGAAGGCATTTGCACGCGCCTGCGCTGAAGTCGCCGCCGGCACCGGCATTGCCGTGCAGCTTGCCGACGCCGTCACACCGACCCCAGCTCTGAGTTTTGGCGTGCGTGAGCGCGGCGCCGCCGGCGGCATCATGATCACTTCTTCGCACAATCCTGCGCAGTGGAACGGCGTGAAATACAAGGGCTGGTACGGCGGCTCAGGCAAGCCCAGCATGATCACCGCCATTGAATCCTGCCTCGGCACGCCCGTCCCGCGCCCCGCAAAATCCGCACCCATTACCAAAGTCGATTTCCTGCCGGCCTACCTTAAGGCCATCGAAAGCTTCGCCGACCTCGACCTCATCGCAAGATCGGGAATGAAGTTTTGCATCGACTCGATGTACGGCGCGGGCGGCACCATTCTCTCCGACATCTTCAACCGCATCGGCGTGGACCACTTCCAAATCCGCTCGAATCCCGATCCGCTCTTTCCCGGCATCAATCCCGAGCCCATCGAGCCGCACATCCGTGCCCTGGGCGAAGCCACCGTCGCCAACCACTGCCAAGCCGGTCTCTGCACCGACGGCGACGCTGACCGCATCGGGGCGACAGATGAAGATGGGAACTTCGTCGACCCGCACAAGATTTATTCGGTCCTTCTCCGGTGGGTGCTCGAGCGCAAAGGCTGGCCAGGCGCCGTCACGCGCGCCTTCAACACCACCAAGATGCTCGACCGCATCGCGAAAAAATTCGGCCGCGAACTCATCGAGCATGGCATCGGCTTCAAGTTCGTCTGCGACCTGATGCTCGAGCGCGAAATCGTCATGGGCGGCGAGGAGTCAGGCGGCATCGGCTTTCAGCGCCACTTGCCCGAGCGTGATGGCCTGCTCAACTGCCTGCTTCTTGCGAATGTGATGGCTGAAGAACGCAAGACTCTGGGCCAGCTTGTGGCCGCCCTGCAAGCCGAGTACGGCGAACATCAATACGGCCGCATCGATCTCCACATTCCCGACGAGCTCAAGAACTCCGCTATCGCACGCGCTCGCGCGCTCCGCCCCGGCGACACTACATTCGCGGGTATGCCCATCCTGCGCACCGACACACTCGATGGCGTGAAGTTGTACCTCGATAATCCGGAAGCAAAGAAAAAGCCGAACGCCGCCGAAACCTGGCTCCTGCTCCGCGCCAGCGGCACTGAGCCGCTCATGCGCATTTACACAGAATCCTGTTCCAGAGAGTCTGTCACCCGGCTACTTGAATCCGCGCGCATCTTCGCGCTTAGGAGTTGACCCTATGTTTATTCACATCTTTGGAATGCGTTGGAAACCGGAAGCCACTGCAGCCGACAAAGCGCGCGCCGCGCAAGAAATCCTCTCCTTTCGCCACACGATTCCCGGTGTCCTCGAAGTCAACTACGGTCCCAATGTTTCGCCGCGTGGCGGGGGATTTGAGGTCATCGGCCACATGAAGTTCACTGACAAGGCTGCCTGCGATGCCTACCAAGTCAATCCGCTTCATCAAGCGCTTCTCAAGTGGCTCGTTCCGCTCATCGATGCCGTTGAACTCGACTTGGAGGCCTGACCCGTAATGCGCCTGCTGAGAAACGGAGTGAAATGCCATGAAGCGGTCCGAGATCAATCGATACATTGCTGAAGCCGATGCATTCTTCCGGCAACACGGTTTCCCCCTGCCGCCCTTTGCCGATTGGACACGGGAGGATTGGCGCTGCCGAGGCAGCGAAGCGGACGAACTGCGCACCGCGCGCCTGGGATGGGATGTGACGGACTTTGCTTCCGGCCGTTTTCGGAATCTTGGCCTTACGCTTTTCACGCTGCGCAACGGCTCGCCCGCCAGCCCTCATCCTGCCAAAACCTACGCCGAGAAAATCATGTTCGTCCGCAACGGCCAGGTCACGCCGTTCCACTACCACGCCCGCAAAACCGAGGACATCATCCATCGCGGAGGCCAGGGAGCCGGCCGCCTTCAATTACAGCTCTACAACTCCGATGAAAACGGGGGCTTCGCGCAAACGCCGGTCTCGGTTCTCTGCGACGGCATCACGCGCCGGGTGGAAGCAGGTGGGATCGTTACCCTGGGCGCAGGCGAATCCATCACCCTGACTCCGCGCCTCTATCACACGTTTTACGCGGTCGACGCGGATTGCATGATCGGCGAAGTTTCCTCTCTCAACGACGACGAGACCGACAATTTTTTCAAGGATCCGCTGCCTCGCTACCCCGCAATCGTCGAAGATGAACCGGCCGCCCGGCTCCTCTGCAATGAATACCCAAAGAGTTAGCCTTTCAGGCCAGGTGACCTCAATCGGAGCCGATCCTGCACTCGAATTCGAAGGCGAGCCACCGCGCTGCGGGTGTTTGGCCAGTTCTCGTTTTTGAAATGCGGGAAATCTCAAACCTCGATTTGTCATCATGAGAAAGATTTGGCGCACTCCGTGCGCCAAGTCGAGGCGAAGGATCTGCGTTTGGGGACGCTCGACCGCGGCAAAGAATGCGATTGCTTCGAAAGCTCCCGTGGGGAGCACAGAAGTTAGCCCAGGGTGGACCCTGAGCGAAGTCGAAGGGGGAACCCTGGGAAAGCAGACAGAAAAACGAGCAAGCCCCGCAGTGGCGAAAGAAATCCTAGCTGACGGGGAGCCACGCGCTCGCGGCGCTCCTGTTTTTTCGCCGGCGAAGGGAGCCAGGTCACGGATTCCCGCGCTTTATCGCTTTTCTGACGTTCTGTATCTTGACAGAAATGTTGTGTATACATAATATACTGTCATGCAGGACAACGGAAAACAGCCGGTACCGCCGGGCGAGAGCGGTCTCTACAATCGTCTCGCCGCCCTGCGCGCCGAGCGCGGCATCGGCCGCCAGGAACTCGCCGACGCTGTCGGAGTGAACTACCAGACCATCGGATTCCTTGAGCGTGGCGAATACGGCCCGAGCCTAAAGCTGGCCTTCCAGATTGCCGAGTACTTCGGCCTGCCCGTCGAAGCCATCTTTTCGACCCGACCGCTCAAGCCGCTCAGCCAGCAGGTGTACGGCGCAAGCGAGCCGCCGGTAAAGGAGAAACCATGAATACCGAATACGCCGTCGGACACATTCGGATCCGTTTCGCTTCGCGAGCGCGCCGCCGCTGGTTTGTCGTTCTCTTCTACGCCGTGCTGGCGATGTTCGACCTCATCGCGTTTTCGAACAGCGCAAAATATACCACCAGCACATCGGTAAGCGTCGGGTGCATGGTTTTGTTCGTAGCGCTCTTTATCGTCTTCACGGGCATAGCCGGCGACATGCGCGCCCGTGGCGACGAACGCGAAATGCATCGCCGCGATCATGCGCACTTCAGGGCCTATTACTTTCCCGTGTACGTCCTCATTGGCGCGCTCTTCGCCGGCTATTTCAGGGTTCCCAATCCGATCTCTCCGTTCTTGCCGCCGGCGCTTCGGGGATTCCTTGTGCAACTGCCGAATTTCCTGACACTGTCAGCTTTCTTGCTCTACCTCACCCTGCCGCAAGCAATCGTGCTCTGGACCGAGCCAGATATGGAGGAGGAGCAACCAGCTAGCTGATCACCTGGACTTCGCCCTCGCGAGCTAACTCCTGCCATGAACAATGAAGTGTGATCCTGAACGGAGCGCGCTTTGGGCTCCATGCGGGCGGAATAAGCGGAGCGAAGAATCTGCGGCTGTTGTCCTTAAGGACATTAGGCAGTCTTGATCGGCCGATCGATTTCCTGCGCAACATCACATGCACGCGGCATGTAATTGATGCGACGATTTCAACGCACGCTCAAAATCAATCTTCTGGAGACGGATCGCGAACTTCCGCCTCCATGTTCTCGAGCGCGGCGAGCGATTCGTCCGGCACGTCCCACTGGCGCAGAATCTTGTAGATCACGCCCGTCGAAAATCCCGCAGCAACCAGCCGCCGCATGATGCGCGCAGTTTCTTTCTCGTTTGCAGGCTTGCGAATGCGTTTACGCTCCAGGTGCTGGCGGGCAAGCGCTTCTTCATTGGTTGAGCCGTAGCGTGCTTCGAGAGTTTCTGCAATCAGTTCTGAGCGAATTCCCTTCTGTTGCAGTTCCTGGCGCACGCGGCGCACACCCAGTTTTTCGTTCTCCTGTCGTAGGCGCGCGTAGGTTTCGGCGAAGGCCGCGTCGTTGAGGTAGCCATGACTTTTGAGGCGCGAGAGTACAGCCTTGACCGCTGCTTCGCCGGGCACGCCCGGCTCGGCGCGCGATGTCATGAGCCGCCGCAGTTCGGCCTCGGTGCGCATCTGCCGGCCCAGCGCCTTGACGGCGTAGTTGTAGAGGGCGGCTTCGCCGAGAGGAGCTTTCGCTTTGGCGGGTTTGCGTCCAAAAGGCATGTTGGTTGACTCTGCACTCGTTGCATCCCCAAAAGCAACCGCAGATCCTTCGACTCCTCCTCGATCCACTCGGGGTCGCTCAGAATGACAGGGGCGCCTTGGGAAGGCTATTTATGTTCGTCGCCGGTAAGCCGGAACGTGATCGTTCCCCAGAAAAGCCGCGCACGCATCTGCACAGGCAGGTGGCGATCGTCGTCGGTGTACCAGATCCAGATGTCGCCGCGATTCTTCACCACCCCGGCATCGGCCGTCGGCTGCACGCGAATGGTTTTGAATGTGCCGAGAGCGGTCTTGACCTCTTCGCGGCCTTCCACCTTCATGGTCACCAGCACTGTACGTTGCGCGTCGGCTACCGGCATTACAAAGTTGTGGCCCAATACCAGCGGCTGCGACGAAGGATAAAAAATCCCGGAGAGCAGATCGGTCAGGCAGCCGTGCACGGGTGAAACGACGTGTTTCGTTTGCCCGTTTACCTGGTTCTTCTGGTCGAGGATTGACTCTGAGTTCGCATAGTCAATGTGCAGGGTGGAATCGACTTTGCGCCGGCCTTCCACGGTCTGCTTATCGAAGTCGTATGAGCAGCCCTTTTGGCGATCGAAGTCCGACTCGAAGCTGTCGGCCACATGAAATATCAAATTGATCGCTCCGCTGGTGTACGCAGACGCGACGATCCGCTCGCGGTCGTCCGCGGACTCAAAGCGGATGACCGCCGTACCGGCGGGAAAGACTCGCCAGTCCACGGCGTAGGTGAGAGTCTGGCGCTCCGGAAAGCTGTAGCTGGCGCGCGGCGGAGCGAGACCGGCGGGGTCCTGCCCCAGCGACACGGCCGCAACGGTAAGCGTACAGAAAAGGGCGACTGCGTGCGCGCGTATCCTCAATGTTCGGCGCGGCTCCTTATCGATTGACCTGACCAATACTGTTGGACTTCATCATCCGGAAAAAGTTCATCCTGCCCGGTGAACGATGCCTTGCACCACCGGCTCCAAATACAGCAGGCTCAGGTAAAGCAGAATGGCCCCTATTGCAGCATTGTACTCGCGGTGTTTGAGATAAAGCTCGATCGAAAATCCGCTGCCGGGCAACCGGGTAACTGACTGAGAAACGCCCATAGCGCCGGGCGCGCTATGCAACCTTGCCGGCGTCAGGCGCGGGAGAAATCGAGGCACGATCCGGCAATAGGCATCGAACTCAGGAAACGCCGCGCGCAGAAAGCGCTCTTCTGAAGCAATCACTGGCACGTAGATGGCAACGAAAACCGCTGCCAGCAGCAGCGCCACCGGCCAGTTGAGCAAGGCCAGCGCAAATCCCGCAGCGATCAGGGTCGATCCCAGATAGAGCGGGTTGCGCGTGTACGCGTATGGACCTGACACGGTGAGTTCGCGGTTTTTCTTCACGGTTCCCGATGCAAATGCGCGCAATGCGAGCCCGGGCAATACCAGAGCCACGCTCCATGCAATAGCGGCAGGATGCGGCGGGCGCCGCGCCTCTTCTACGAGATAGAAAGCGGCAGTGGCAAACCCCAATGGCACGCGAATGCGGCGCGCAATCTGTCCCCAGCCGTCGGCAGTCGAGCTGTGCCTGCTCATTGTTTGTTCTCCTCGGCCAGCAGTTCGTCGGCTGCGCGCAGCGCGTCTTCCGGCGGAATCGTCAGCAGGCCGGCCTCCGGCTGGTCGCGGCGAGAGTGATCGCGGCGGCTTTCCGGGCTTCGCAACACTCGCGCGCACGTCCCGAAAGGCCCGTTGCGGCCGGGATCGGTCGGCCCATAAATGCCCACGACCCTGCGCCCCAACGCGCTCGCCAGATGCAGCGGCCCAGTGTCGCCGCCCACGCACAGAGCGATGCGCCGCGTGACCGCAATCAATTGCGGCAGCGTCGCATTGAGCGGAGTCGCGACGCCGGTTGCTATGATCGGCGTTGCAAGCTGTTCCTCGCCGGGACCGCAGTTCACAAGTACGCGAAGCCCGCGATCTGCGAGGCCGCGCGCGACTACGGCGTAGCGCTCCGGCGGCCAGCGCTTAGCTCCCCACCCCGCTCCGGGGGCAATCAGCGCAGTGGGTTGCGATTGTTGAGGAAACATCGCGGCGAGCCATGAGTCGCACCAACGCTCGGCCTCCGCATCGACGGGCAGCACGGGGGCGACTGCAGAAAGGGCGTCGCCCGCAATGGCCGAAGCCAGTTCCACATCCTGCTCGATCACGTGTGCGCCATGCGTCGCCACGCGCTCTGTAAAGAGCCATTGAGCCGGCCATTCGCGCGGCTTCGCTTCCCCAATGCGCCGATGGGCGCCGGAGAACCGAGCGATGGCGGCCGAGCGGATGGCTCCCTGCAGATCGAGGACCACGTCGTAGCCGGCGTCGTGAAGCTCATTGCGCAAGGCGGCGATCTCGCTACGGGTTTTGCCGCTCAGGGGCCGTCGCTTCCACTCCCTCGTGAGGGCATAGTGCAGGCGGTTGACAACGGGCATTGTCTGCCCGCGCTCCTCGCGGACCGGTGTCCCCTGAGCTGTGACCTCTGCCTTGTCGGTGCCTTGTTCCCTTGGACCCTCGGTGCCCGCCTTCAGCAGGGCCTGCCAGCGTGGCTCGACCACCCATCCAATCTGCCACGAAGGATGTGCCTGCCGCAGCGCCGTGACCGCAGGCAACGCGTGGAGAATGTCGCCCATGGCGCCCAAGCGCACCACGAGCAGACGAAAGCTGGATTGCGTATGCAAACTTTGATTTTCGCACAGCGGCAGACAGGACACGCGGGGTCACGCAAATCAACAAACGGCGAGCGGGCAATGCGGCGAAGTGGGCCGGGGAGCCGGAGTCAAAACGTTTCGCCGGCGTTGACAGAGAAAGAGTTTGGCTAGGGCATCTGCCGCACCCGTGGGGCCGGGCGTATCCTGAAAACGGACGGTGAACGGAATCCAACAACTCAGGGATCTGTCATGGAAAACAAGGGAGAAACGAGTCCGCAACCTTTGCGGACGGCGCTTCGGCGTTCCTGGCTGCTGCCGCTCGCTCTGGGCACGTTTTTCGCGCTGGGCGCCGGGATTTTGAGTGCCAAATTGCTCGTTTCCATGCGCCGCGCGAGTGCAGTGCCATACACACCGGGAACCCCAATCAACCAACCGGCGTCAGGATTCACGCTAAGGGACCAGGACGGACGGCCGGCCGACCACCCTCAAGCAGTTCCGGGGCAAGGTTGTGGTGCTCACGTTTATCGATCCGGTATGCACGCAACTGTGTCCGCTAACGACGCGCAGTATGGTGGGAGCGCTGCGAATTCTCGGGCCGGCGGCCTCGCAGGTGCAACTCCTCGGTATTGACGCGAACCCGCAGAAGACGCAAATTTCCGACGTCGCCAGTTACACGCGCACGCATGAACTGGAGGGTCGCTGGCGATTTCTGACCGGCTCCCTGACGGAGCTCGAGGGCATCTGGAAGGACTACCACATTTACGTGGCCGTGGAGAAGGACGACATCGAGCATACGGCAGTCACGATCCTGATCGACGGCAACGGCAACGAACGCAATGTCCTGTTCACGCCGATGAGCTATCAAGCGGTGGGCGACCAGACGCAGACATTGGCTGCGGCCATTGCGCAAGTGCTTCCTGACCACCCGGCCATTTCTGCGCCTAGCCAAACTGCCGAGCAGCCGGACGAGCCGCCGGGACGGATTGCGACCGTGGATCTGACTGCTTTGGGGCCGCAGCGGGACCCGGTGGTCCTGGGAAGCGCGCATCCGCATCTGCTTCTCTTTTTTCGCCGGCTGGATGGGCCCGAGCAAGGAGCTTGAAAAGGACCTTGCCGCACTAGACAGCTACGCAGCGCTGGCACGAAACCGGGGCTGGCCCTTGCCCATCGCTGTGGACGTGCTGCCCACCGAGCCTTCGGCGGCAGAGGCGAAACATGAGTTGGACCCTCTGGCGTCCCAGTTGCACACGCCCATCGTCCAGGATGCCAGCGGAGGGCTGGCCGACGATTACCATGTTGACGATCTGCCATGGTTTGCTCTCAACTCGGCATCCGGCAACATCCTGTGGCACCACGATGGCTGGCTGTCGGCTGCCGATGTGGACCGGCAGGTGAGGGCGGCGCTTACTTCAAAGAACCAGAAATAGCCGCTCCTAATCGGTGGCACGCTCCAGCCGGGACCGATCACGGGATTCACGCCGTTGCGAGTGACCAATTACATGGCTTGAATCGTTCCGGACGCCGCCTTGAATTGCTTTATTCGACGGGCGCGGTTTGTTTGGAGCGGTAGCGAGGTTTCTTCATGAGGTAGCCGATGGGAATCAGGCAGACGGTGAGGACGACGAGGGCGTGGATGGTGTCGATGTAGGCAAGCACATTTGCCTGCTGCACCATCATCTCGTAGGTGTGGGCCATGGCGCGGCTGGCGGCTCCGGCAAGGGAATAGCCATGGTTTTGCATCATCGCGCTGAATCCACGATCGAGTGTGCGGTAGTTGGCTGAACCCGGATAGACATAGGCGGCGAGGTAGTTTTGATGCACCTGTGCGCGGCGCACGAGCATGGTGCTGATAAAGGAAATTCCAAGACTTCCGCCAATGTTGCGGGCAAGCGCAGTGAGTCCGGAGACCTCGTTGTTTTTCTCCTGCGGGACACCGACATAGGACATGACGCTGATGGGTACGAAGAGGAACGGCATGCCGAGGACCATGATGACGCGCCAACTGGCGGCGTCCCAGAAGCTGATGCTGAGGTTGAGGCTGGAGATACGCCAAATGCCGAAGCTGACCCAGGCGAATCCGAAGCAGATCATGGCGCGGGGATCGACCTTTTGCCCGATGAAACCCACGATGGGCAGAAGAACGATGAGCACCAGGCCGCCGAGCGAGAGCACCATTCCGGCCTCGGTAGCGGTGTAGCCCATGATCTCCTGCAGGAACTGCGGGATCATTACCGTTGTGGAGTAAAGCGCAGCCCCGATGACCAGCATGACGAGCTGGGTCATGCTGAAGTTGCGGCTGCGATAGAGCGAGAGGTCGATGACGGGGTGCTTTGCGGTTAGCTCACGCCACAGAAAGGCGATGAATCCGAAGCCTGCCAGGAAGGCGCAGGTGACGATGAGGTGCGAGCCGAACCAGTCTTTCTCCTGCCCCTTGTCGAGCATGATCTGGAGAGCGCCAATGGTGAGGGCGAGCAAGCCGAGGCCGATGCCGTCGACGCTGCCCAGTGTTTTGCGGACGCGCTTGAGGTAGGGAGGGTCTTCCACGATGCGGCTGGTGAGAACAATGGAGAGAATGCCCACGGGAATATTGAGGAAGAAGATCCAGCGCCAGGTGTAGTTGTCGGTAATCCAGCCGCCGATGGTGGGTCCGATGGCGGGCGCGACGACAACGGCCATCCCATAGATGGCGAAGGCGACGCTGCGTTTGTGGGGAGCGAAGGTATCGGCGAGGATGGCGCGCTCACTGGGCTGGAGGCCTCCGCCGGCCGCGCCCTGAAAGACGCGGAAGACGATGAGCAGTGCGAGTGAGTTGGCGAGACCGCAGCAGAAAGAAAAGACGGTGAACGCGACGACACAACTCATGTAGAAGCGCTTGCGGCCGATGCGGTTGGCGATCCAGCCGCTGATAGGAAGAATGATGGCGTTGGAGACGAGGTAGGAGGTGAGAATCCAGGTGGCCTCGTCGTAACTGGCGCCGAGCGACCCGGCGATGTGCGGAAGAGCGACGTTGGCGATCGAGGAATCCAGCGCTTCCATGAACGTGGCGAGCGTGACGGTGAAGGCGATGACCCACGGATTGAACCGCGGCTTCCACGACTCGTCAAAATGAAATTCGCTGTCGGCATCCCGCGATTTCGCAGAAGAGGCCGCAGTGGACTGCGCCATGCACGCTCCCTAACAGATTGATTCTTGCAATGAAAATCCAATATCAGGACGAACCGGAACAGATGCTGTCCAACCAACAGCGAGTTCTCTGTTTTACGCCGGGGAAGAACTCAAGGACACAATCATCGCTGTCCTGTTGACAGGATAAAGCACACATTCACATCAGGTCATAAGCCCTCTACCGCTTGTGGAGAGGCTGTGCGCCGGCGGAGGGGAACAAATACATCCTGAGTTGCTAGCTAATCCCTTTGATGAAACTCTGCGGCGTTCCATCGGCGGGGTTCACGAAAACAATATCCTTCGGATCGCGTCTTGGTGCGTCTACAGCGAGAAATACTACGGGTCCCTCGAAGATATCCGGTAATGCGTGCACCGTGCTGCGCTTGAAGAACAGGAGATCGCCTGGCGCAAATTCTCCGCTGTTTGGTGCGTCGCCCATCCAGAATGTGCCCCTGCCGGACAGTACATAGAGATACTCGTCGCTGCCTTCGTGGTAATGCGGCGGGGTGCCTTGATACACGCGAAAGATGCGCGCGCTTGCGGCTTCCTCGTCGGTCAGATAGCGGTCGAGCAGGAGGGTTTCCGCGGAATCCGGAAAGGTCCGAGCAATCTCGTGCACTTTGAAGCGGCCGAAGCTCGTGGTTGGATTCATTGGAGTGTGAGCCTCCGGGGAGATGGATCCCCAAGGTACATTGTTTCACTGCGGCGCGCAGGCTGCTTTGATCGATCGTGGAACGCAAACTGCCCCGGACATGACTGTTGTCCGAGGCAGTTCGACCGAGTGTCCTTCAATTCAGCTCGACAGGCAACCTCAACGCGCTGCCTTGTCATAATGGTTGGGCGCACCGGGCGTGGCGGCGCTGCCGGTGACCGCCGTCTCGCCGGCATGCTCATGGGTTAATGGAGCGGTGAGGGTGATGCCGGTACCGGAAACTTCGGTGCCGGCCGCGTGCGCCATGGTAAGCGGCGCGGAGACGGTGATTGAGGCGATGGGGAATCTGTCGGTACGGACGATCACGGCAGTCTCAGAGTTCGTGCCGCTACCAATGGCAATGGTTTGGCCGTCGTTGAAGCCTCTTGCATTGGCAACCGGGATCGCTGTCGCGCCCGCGGCGGTCTCAGCACTCACAGTGGTGGCGCCTGCTGTGCCAACCGTCGCGATTTCTGCGGTCTCGAGATTCGCCCCCGAATCAATCCGAATCGTCTCACCGGGATTAAAGCCTTCGACACTGGCGACCTTGATATTAGTTACGCCGGCGCCTGACGCGAACGACAGTGTGGTGGCGGGCGATGTGACGAAATCGGCACAGTTGCTGCCGGTATCGGTGCCGTCAGGAAAGCGGCCCGCGCTGGTATCGGACGCAGTGGCCGGAGCGAATGGCCTGGCGCCAGCGACCTCACCGGGTGCCGCGACGTAGCACCCGAACTTCCCAGGCCCCGAAGTGCCCTGGTAACCCTCGCCGGCCCATGGGTCGACCAGGCCTCCGTAGTTGAGGCTGTCGACAACCAGGCCAGCGGCGTCACGCAGCACCATGCTGCCCGCTTTGAGAGAGAGCCAGGTGACACCCCCGAAAGCAGGGGCGCTGGTGGAGAGCTCAGGGCCTCCGAACCACTGATTCGGTTCAGGGGTCCCCTGATAGCCGGCAGTTTTGACTGCGGCGTCACGCACAACGGCGTCTATTGGGTGGTCGTTGGCCAGGGCGCTATCGAGCGTGATCCCGGAGCCGAGCGCCTGGACGGGCTCGTTGCTCGAGTGGTCAAAGGCCGTTGCCGGTTCGAAGGTGATTCCTGTTCCGCGATCACCGAATGGAAGGTTGGCGGCGTGGTCGAACTTGAGCGGAGCAGCCAAGTCGATGCCGGTACCCAACTCCATTACCGTTTCGTCGGCGATGTGCGACTTGGCGAGAGCGGGTGTAAAGTCCAGGCTGGCGCCGCCGCGACCCAGTCCGCCGCCACGAACCGGCCCGGCGTCAACCGCTGTGACGGTCACAGTTTCCAGGCTGGTCGGGGTGCCGATGTTGATCTTGTCACCTACGGCGAAGCCGCGGTCATTGCGGACCTTGATATTGGTCGCGCCGGCCTCGGCGGGTGTCGTCAAATTCGTGCGAGTCGCCTGAGTGCCGACTTTTGTAACTGTGACAGTCTCGATGCCATGGCCGACGCTATCGATGTCGAGCCTGATTTTGTCTCCAACCGAGATGCCGGCTACCGACGTGACTTTGACGTTGGTCGAGCCGGCAGGCGCATCTGCCCCGAAATAGGCTTGCGTGCCCGGCTTGCCGACGGCAGTAACCGTGGCCGTCTCGTACTTCTCAGTAGATCGGGCGACGGCGGGATAGGTTGCGCCATAGCCGAGGGCGATCTTCTCACCGACCTTGAATCCGGCCACGCTGGTAACAGGCACATTCGTCGAGCCGGCGGGAATGGTGATCACAGGGCCTTCAGGGAGGGGTTGCCAGAGCGTCGTATTGGGGCTGGCCGCCGTTCCCACGCTCACGATTTTGCGCGTCTCCGCATCGGAGCCGGTGCCGATGCTGATGGTATCGCCGGCCGATATGCCGTCCGTGCTCCGGACGTGGAGGGTGGTATCGCCCGCGTGCGCGGGAACCGCAAGACCGGAGCTGGAAAGGCCAAGCAGGTAGAAGCCGTGAGCAGCGAGTTTGGTCCCGCTGGGGACCTTGATCGCCGAGAAGATGGCCTGTTGCGTCGGGTGCTCAGTGAGATCCCAGTTGGAGATGTCGACGTCATTGTCGCCGGCGTTGTAAAACTCGATGAAGGAGTCAGTAGAGTTGCTGGGAGGACCGGAACTGATGCGGAACTCGTTGATCCTGACCGGGCTCACGTTCCGAACCTTTTCCGCGATCGATTCTGACTGCTTCTCGCCGCTGGTCTGGTTTGTCCAGGAGGCATTGGCGACCATGTCGCCGTTGAAAGCCTCTGGCCCGGAAGTGACCTTGAAGGTCGCGCTCACGCTTGCGCCCGGCGCCACGGGATCGGTGAATGCCTTTGAGGTCTCGGGGGCTCCCTGAACAACGGAAGTCCACTGGCTGTTGGGAACGGAGATGCTCAACATGACGCCCGAGGCAGGCGCGCCCGATGTGTTCGTGAAGGTGACTGCGGTTTCCTGCGAGGAGCCGGGCGTGAAGACCTGGAGCCCTGGCGGGTTGGCAACTGCCGATGCCGGCGCCAAGCTGAGCGGAAGGGCCGCGTAACCGGCAGCTACGATGTTGGCCTGCACCTTCTGGTCGGTGGCGTCAGCCGGGAATGTGCCCGAGGCCGTCACCGCGCCTTCATAGAAGGTTCCCTGAGAACCGTTGCTGTTGTCGCCGCCATTGCCCAGCAGGATGGCCCCCTGCTTGCGCATCGGATCATAGGTGGCATTGACGCGCGGTCCGCTGAACATGACCGACAGGTCGCCCTGCTGCGCGTTGCCGCCCATGGAGGTCCAGTGGTGCGGTTCGCCCTTGGCGATGGCAGTCGCGAATCGCCAATCGATACTGGGCAGATTCGGGCAGCCTTTGGATCCATCCGGATTGACGCAGCCGACGAGGTTGTTCTCCTGGTCGGTCATGATCCACGGGCCAATACCGCTTCCGTGATACCAGGCGCCGGCGTCGCCGTAGTAGGCGGTCTCCATCGTGCCGTTATCGTCGTCGCGGCTGTCAGTCTCGGCGTTGCCATAGTCAAAGCAGCAGCCGGAGTTGAAGTGCAGGCCATTAATCACCCAATACTGTCCCTCCGCCTGATCGTCAACCGCGGTGCCTTTCGCGTCGTCGATGCGGATGCCCATGCCGGGCTCGATGAAGACGCCATAGACCTTGTGGCCCATGATGGTAAGCGGGGCCATGTCCGCGATGGGGACATTGTTAAATCCACCCAGTGCCGGGCCGCTGAATCCGCCGCGGGGCGCCTGAGTCAGGTCGTTGTGGTGTCCGGATTGGTCGTAGACGGTGGTGATCCAGCAAACTGTGTTGGCGCAGAACTTGTCCTGCGCTGCCGCATCAGCGTATCCGCCCGCATCCGCAACTGGAGACGCGGAGGGCTGGACAACGCCGATGTCGAGCGTCGTGCCATCCGACTGGCGCATGACCTGGTAGAGCGGACCATTGTAGGAGGCGTAGAGCGCGCGCGTGGTGCTATGGGCGGCTACGCAAGGGTCGCCGGCGGCGGCGTAGATGTCACACGGGCCTTGCGGCCGGGACGAAGCGCCATTGGATCCCGCTCCGTTCGGTTGCGCCATCGCGAACGTGGCGCCCGTGAGCGCAAGCGCCAGTGCAAACATGAGTGCAAGACTGATTTTCGTTTTCATGCTTATCCTATCTTCCTTAACGGGTTTCATCCGGAGTCTGGAATTCTCGTGGGTTGCGGGCACAGAATGCAAGTGAATCATTCGTGTCGAACTCAAGGCCGCAGGTGTGACTTCGTGTTCCTACTGCGATTTGGACGTCGTGAGGTCCATTTCGGGAATACGTTTACCAGCAAGCCCCGGCAACCGCATTCGGCGCTTCGGTTTCTTCGAATTGCCCCCGGGGATACGTATACCACGAGCGCCAGCTATGTGGCGCGGCTGAAATATGAAAGCCTGATGACCAGCCCTTACTTATCGCGCCGCACAGGTGCGTTGAACGCAAAGTGGCAGTTTCCGGGTGTAACCGGAAGTACTCCAGCTCTGTTCGCCTAGTAATAATCGGCGCAGCTCATGTAGTAGCCGCAATGCCCGCAGACCAGCTTGCACCGGTGGCCTGTGAGGAGGTGACCGCAGGTCGGGCACACCTGGCAGTGGTGATCGACACGAGTGGCGCCGGCGGGCGTTGACTCGACAGCGGCCCAAGCCACACCACTTTGTGAGATTTCCGCTGCCAGATCGGAGGCAAAGTCGGTTTTCAGGGCGCGGGGAAGCTCCGGCAACATGCCCGACAGATTAGCATGGAAATGAGGCAGCCTGCGCGGCAGTTTTCCTGCGGACGCTCAAAGCATCAAGGAAGCAAACGGCGTAACAATCCCAAGTGGCAGCGCGCCGTCAATCCACAAGACAACCACTGGATCTCTATCCCCGAGGAGGGACTATGGCAAGCAAGGCATTTGCGGTTTGGACCGGATCGCTGAAGGAAGGCAAAGGTACGATTTCCACGGCGACCGGCGTGCTTAACAATGCGAACTACTCGTTCGCAACGCGGTTTGAAGGCGCTGATACTGGAACCACGCCCGAAGAAATGATCGCTGCGGCTCATGCCAGTTGCTATTCGATGGCGCTGGGTGCACAGTTGGGTGGGTCAGGACTAACGCCCACGAACATCGAGACTCAGGCGGCTGTGACACTGGCGAAGGTAGACGGCGGCTTCAAGATTACGAAGATTGCACTGACCACAACGGCGAGCGTTCCCAACGCGACCAAGGAAGTATTCGACAAGGCTGCCGCGGATGCCAAGGCCGGATGCCCGATCTCGAAGCTCTTCGCCAACAACACGGAGATCACGCTCGACGCGAAACTGGTGTAAGCGCGACTGAAATCGGAGCCGCCCCGGGGTCCCATCTCGCTGCGACTGCAAGCATCGCGCGGCGCGATGGGATTTCCCGATTTTTGAGGCGCTGCGTGAGCGAGCGAGATGTCCTCTGGGAAACGGGCGCCACGAGGAGCATGACAAGCGTTTTGGCGCCGTACATTTGACACCGCATGGCGGCTTTGCGAAACTCAAAGGTGCTGCCTGCTCGGCGGATCCCGCCTGAGCGCTCTCATGTGCCGAAGTGGCGGAATTGGCAGACGCGCATGGTTCAGGTCCATGTACTCGCAAGGGTGTGGGGGTTCGAGTCCCTTCTTCGGCACCAGTTCTATTTAACAATCACTCACAAGTCACTGAAAACGCTGATAAACTCAGACAAATAATGGGTTTATCGGGAACTATGTGTTTTCCATGTTCTTCCGTGTTTTCCATGCTTTCCCTCGTAGTACACCGTCTTCCCCCGATTTCGTGTACTAAACGGCGAAGCGTGTACTAAAGTCGCCGGATTCAAATGAAGCACCCGTCATCCAGCGCATGATGGCACGTAAGCCTACTTTTCGCCCTCAAAGATGAATCGTACGGTCTCTACCGGGAGATTGAACACGCCGCTCCATTCTTCCGCTGTTTGAAGCCGTTCATCGATTTGTTTCCAATCGAGAGCCACGAATTCCCGGACACGTGTCTCAAGCATGTCTAGTGTCTCGAGGCCAGAACCTGCCACTTCTTGCGCATCGTCGCGGAAGCTCTCTGTGAACCGATATCTGCCGTCGCCCAGCATTACTTTCCGAATCGTGACGCGCACCCACCGGAAGCCCTGTCGGTCAGGCAACATACCAATTGCCGCAGCCTGGTCATCAGGGATATCGATAGCCACGTCTCTACCCTGCTCCAACTCGGTCTCGAGGTCATGAAGGAAGATGTTGTGAAATTGGGCCGGTTCGAGAGCGCTAAGAAGGCGATGAGCAAAGTGAAAAGTGCGCCGCTTCGCACCCAATCCCAATCCGAAGGGCTCCTCGGAGTCTGGGAACGAACTGAGCATCAGATACGTCGCTGGCTTCTTCTCCAGGTCCTTCTCTGTGGTGAATGCGAGCCTGATCGTCATGACTAAGTTCGACTCCAGCGAAGTTTCCCGACTGCTTTGAACTTGTTGACACCGAGTTGCCCACGCTCATTTCTTGCCTTTGAGCCTGGGGCTTCGAGAGCCGTTACCACCGCGGCTCGTTCAGCTTCCCATATCTGAGTGGCATCGAAGTTCTCATCCAGAAGGACGAGGAGCACCGCATCCCAGTCCTTCTCGATATCTATAGCTCCGACGCGTTGCGAGGGCTTGCAGTTCGGAAGGACACAGCGACCCTTAATCTGGAGCCTACGTATTGAATTGTGGTCGACGGACTCAATTGCATCGTATCCACTGTTGCGGGCCGGCGTCAGGTCTAGGTGAAGAATATTGGCAGCTTCGTACTCGGCCACCTCCCCGGTGATTCCGAGGGGCTTACTCGTCAACGCGTAATACTCTCTCGCCAACCGCTTAGCTTCGCCAAGAATGTCCAGCACACGAGCATTGGAAGTCATTCACAGCCTCGATCCATTCATGAACTCTCACGATCGAATTGTACCGTTCACCCGCTAAGAGTTAGGGCGTGAGCGTCGGCTTGTTCAGCGTGCCATCGTCTAACAACGTGGTGAACCCACCAGTTTCTGAATTCCTCTGCCGGATTCGGCATGCCCTCAGCTTGTACTCGCTGCGTTCGAACTTCTTCGCGATCGCATCTGCATCTCCGCGAAGGATTGTGTAGGAGAAAGGCTTACCCTCAGGATCCATCCCCTCCGAGATACTGTCGAGGTCTGCAAGACTGATACCTCGGGACCGACTTCGAAGGAACCTGGCAACTTCTTCGCGGGGCCAGCGGTGATAGTCGAAGATATCGCGCAAGTTGCGACCGGCCTTGATGGCGGCATCTTGTCGGCTCCGGGCGAGCTTCTTCTGTTCCTCGCCATTGGCTTTGGGAATGAACTCAATGGCCACATCGATGTCGCCAGCATGGGACTTGTCATTGCGGTCCCAGCTGCCGAAGAGAATGATCGCACCCACTGAATATGCAAAGGGCTGTTGATTCGCATCGTCCGCGCGTTGGAGGAATCTGGCAATGATCTCCAATCCACCCTTCTGAGTGATGCGGGCATTCTTCTTGGCCTTAGCTGGATCGATGCCATTAATCTCGTCTTCGACTCTCCGCCGAAGCTCCTCGTCGGAAAGCTTCTCTGGTTTGCGGATGCGTCTGGAGCATTCCCAAACTATGACGTTCCGCTCGTGTCGCGAACTGTTCGGGTCGAGTGCACGTTTCAGGTGTTCGAGACGGAAGATCTCTCGATGCTCGTTGGTCCACCTAGCCGGATCTTCTGGCAGGCCGAGCTCGGCTGGAATCGCCTTCGTATCCCTCATGGTTCAAGCTTTGCACAGCTGGCTATTGCCGCACTGATGAGATTCCCACTTTCGTGACAGTTCATCACAGACACTGCGTTCCTGCCGGTGCGAGAATAGCGCTGCAATCAATCAGAGAAATCAAATGAAGTTTAGATGTTGGGTCGTTGCCTTGGTTCTTTGTGGCTTAGCGCCGTCTACCATCACTCTTACGGGATGTGATAACCGCGAACAACAGCGGAAGTTGCAAGAAGATCAGGCCAACTTTCAGCGCACCGTCGATAGCGTTCAGAACGAGAACGACGACAAACTGCAAGACGCTCAGATGGAGGGCCAGCGGCTCAAACACGGAGAACGAGCTGCCTGTGGTTGGTTGCGTAAGCAGCATTTCGCATACGTGGGCCCAAAAACTCGCTCCTGGCAGGAAGCGTGCGATGCCCTCTACCCCATTCGCACAGCGAAGAAGAACTAGTTCTCGGAACGCTGATCGTCAAGCCTCGACAGTGATTTTAATCTGTGAAGGATCTACGCCAAGAGTGATTCCGAGAAGCCGCTTGGCTTCTGGGATTGTCAGAGATGGTTCTCCGCTGCCCGTCTCTGCGACTTGCGAGTTAGGGCTGCTAGGGATTCCTCCACCTGCCACTTGCGAATGAGGGCTGCGATCCAAGCCCTGTGAATCCAGGAGCACGCGCTTGACTGCTGGATACACGAGGCCGGCTCCGCCACCAACGTGCGTTGGAGCCTTGTCCGAGTCCTCGATATAGAGCGGCACCCAAACGCCGCGACCGAGGGGAATCGTGTGGCCCGCTTTGCGGCGGGCAGCGTAAGCGCGATCAAACCTCTCTCGCATGTCCTTGCCATCGATCATGTGCACCTGAGCAAACCGAGGGTTGTAGTAGTCATCCACGGATACAGCAACGACGACATCAACCTCGCTCAACGTAACCCACGACTTGTCGAACCGATCCCGCGGAAACGCAATATAGGTGTCCTGCGTGGTCCGAATCGAGACTACCTTGCTTTCTTGATCCTTGGAAATCCGCCGCATGCTCGATTTACCTGAACCGGGAACCCTCTCCACCTTCCACCCCTGTTCCTGGAGCGTTTGCACACCAAGGTTGAAAAGGATGTTCCTAACGTCTACCTTTTCCTTTGTTGCGAATACGTTTGTCATTCCTTCTTGCTCCCTACTATGAATTGTTACCGGAGAATAGCAACATTCTCCGAATAAATCAAGACCTAATTAGGGATACTACACAACGTTGTACGGGACAAGTAAGGAATGAATACGCACTGAATCCACTCACAGCAGAGATATTCCAACCGAGGCCATGGTCCCAATTCAATCGCCCCTGATCGAAGAGTCCCCGAATCGGTCTTAGCTGATCCGGCCCTTCCCAATTTGGTTCCGATTTCCACAACTCCTTTGGAATCGCCTTGATTGGCAAAGAAAGAGCGAATACACTTTGTTATTGACGAGGCCTACACCTGTCTATAAAGATCTAGACGGTTTACTAATGGAGTTGCGCTATGGCCCGAAAACGAGTTCAGTTCAACCTCAATCTCCCCCCAGAGGAACTGAACCGGCTAAAGAGGCTGTCGGAAGAGCGGCGTGTGCCGATGGTCAACATTGTGCGATTTGCTTTAGACCGTCTGTTTGAGCAACTTGAGGGCGGCCAACTCCAGCTCCCACTGGGCTTGGACCAAGGGTAGGGCCAACACGTTGGCATCGGGTTTCAGGATTTGCGGAGGGTGCAGTGAAATCAGGCGTGCGATCACAACCGACAGTGGTTGACTTGTTCTGCGGTGCAGGAGGGCTGTCGTTAGGTCTTCAAATGGCTGGCTTCCGTCCGGTTTACGCCGTCGATTACGATCGCCATGCGATCGCGACTTACAAGGCGAACCATCCTGATACGCACGTCGCTTGCAAAGACATCGCAGATGTTACCGCCCGAGAAGTCATGAATGCTGCGGGTGGGCAGCCTATTGATCTCATCGCTGGAGGCCCAAGTTGCCAAGGGTTCAGTACGCACGGCAAGCGGATCGAAGACGATCCCCGCAATTTCCTGTTCCACCATTTTGTTCGACTGGTGAAGCAGGTCAAGCCGAAGTACTTCCTGATGGAGAACGTTAAGGGCCTGCTGACATACCGGGGTGGCTACTTCCGCAAGGTGATAGAAGACTCATTCGCTGCAGCTGGCTACAAGGTAGTGTCGCGTGTTGTCTGCGCGGCTGACTACGGCGCACCGCAACTTCGTTACCGGATCGTTTTCCTCGGGACCAGGACGGAGGGCGACCTGTTGTTTCCGGAGCCGACCCATGGCGCCGGAGGCTTATTCGATGGACTGCTGCCAATCGTCACCATTGAGGATGCGCTTTCGGACCTGCCCCTCGTCGGCGAGGACTTCAATTCGACTCTGCGCGAGTATGCCACTCCCCCGAACAACGCATATCAACGGTACGTGCGAAAGGGAGTGCGCTCCAAGTTCGTTACCCTTCATCACACGAAGCCGCTTTCAGCGCTCTCCGCCGAGATCGTGCGCCTCGTGGGGGAAGGTGAAGGATTGAGGAGCATTGACCCGGAACTGCTACCGTCACGGTTCCAGAAGATGCGCAAGATCAGCAACGGTGCGCTCCGGAAAGATTGCACGACGTTGTATTTCCGAGTAGCGCGATCACGTCCTGCCTATACGATCACGTGCAATTTCCGCAACGTTGCGTCTGGCCCCTTTGTTCACCCACTTGAAGATCGATCATTTACGTTCCGAGAAGCAGCCCGCCTGATGTCTTTCCCCGACAACTATATCTTCGAAGGTGCGATGCTACCCCGGCAGATTGGAAACGCAGTTCCACCTTTGCTTGCCTGCGCAGTTGGCAGAGAGCTAGTCAAGGCGCTCAAAGGAACGGCTGCTATCATTCCTATTGCTTCCCATATGAATGATCGGAGCAGGCATGCCGACTTGGATTCAGCCTGGACGGGTCACCGCAGCAATCAGCGCGTTGAGCAATTGGCGTAAATCTGCACAGGCTCAAGCAGCAATGCACTTGTGGCCGCTGGTCGCGCTAGCGGGCGCGGGTGCGGGCCACAAAGCAGCAACGGCATTCACCGAACCCAATGAATTCGAGTTCTGGGATCGCTACTTCCGATTTCCAGGCGAGACGCGCGAGCGCAGCAACGCGGGCAACTTCTCCCAGCACGACTATATTGATGCCCTTCTCCAGAAAGACAAACCTGCCGATTATCCTCATCGGGGTCCATGGACAATCCGTACGAGGACATTTCTCAACTCTTGGCGCGCGGCGGATTTCAATGCCGAAACATCTGAGTGGACGCTCAAGGATAACTTCGCGGATATCTTCCTAACGAAGGTTTTGTCTCGAGGCGGCGCCGTAAACAGGATTCCGGTCGTGGACCTCGGAATCTGGTTGTTCCGCGAAGAGGCGTTCGATGACAACGCGAATGCGGAGTCCGTCGAAGACAGATTTCGTGATCGATTCAGATTTGACAACGCCGACTACGAGAAGCTGTTTCAATTTACGCCCGAGAATGCGGATCGAATATTCATGCCTAATCAGCCGGAGCCCGCGACACTTCGTATCGCGATCGAAAAGGCGCTGATTAAAGAGAGTGATGAGTCAATCGGATCGAAGTCGGTTCCATTGATCGTGAACGAACCCCTCGACGAAGATGATCCGATCATGCAGCAGATCCGCAAGCTCATTGACTTCGGTACTTCGGGGGTGATCCTAAAAGGTTGTCCCGGCACCAGCAAGAGTTGGTATGCCAAGAAGATTGCAAATGCGCTCGTCGCAAAGCCGGCAGACATCTTTCAGGTGCAGTTCCATCCTGCTTATGGCTATGAGGACTTCGTGGAAGGATATTTGCCAGACGAGGCCGCCAAATCAGGGTTCAAGCTGGTTGATAAGGTATTCCTGAACGCTTGCGCAGCGGCCTCCAGCATCTCGACTCCGGTCGCTTTGATCATTGATGAGATCAATCGCGGCGATCCTGCCAGAATCTTTGGAGAGGTGCTGACCTATATTGAACACGATTACCGCGGCCTTTCTTTTTCCAAGGCGTACTCTGGCGACCAAGCGTCGGTGCCACCGAACTTGCTTCTGATTGGAACGATGAACGAGTTCGATCGCAGCATCACGCAACTCGACCTCGCTCTCGTTCGGCGCTTGGATCATATCGAGTTGAAACCCTCTCGCGAGATCGCGACAGCGTTCCTTGAGAAGGGCGAATTCACCACGGACCAAATCGATCGTATTGTGCAATGGTTCGAATCAATGCAGTCGATTCTCCCAGAAAGCTCGGGTGGAATCGGCCACACCTACTTCAAGTCTGTGCAAAGGCCCGACCAGCTTCAATTGGTCTGGGAGTACCGCATGCTCCCTTACTGCGAAACGGTGTTGGAACTCGAACCTGACAAGTTGACGAATGCGAAGCGTAGCTTCGATGCGATGTTCAGGGCCGTTCTCGGACAGGGTCCCGCAGGGCAGGAATGAAGCTGGATGCCCAGCGACAGCTAATCGTGCCCTGTCAAGAGCATGAGAGCGCTGCTGTGCCGCTCAAGCTCCTTATGGACTCTTCGGGCAATCTAGACCTGTATGAGGACGTCGCACAAAAGGGATACTTCGATATTGATTTTCGCCAAGGCAATCTGGTCGTAAAGGCGACGAGGTATGTAGGGCTAATACCCCTATCTGACAAGGTAGCGATCCAGGTTTTACCCAAGGCCCCAATCGGCAATCTTCTTTACCTCGTGGCCCGGTCGGGCCTTCAGGTTCGAGGCATAGAGCACTTCATCCGTGGCTATCAACTAGATCGCCAGGTCACCAATATTGAAGAGGTGTACGCGGATAGCTTCTTGTCAGCGCTTTCATCCTTGCGGCAGATTGGGCCGATGAGACAATATCGGGCCCGCACTACGGATCGCGAACTAAGGGGTCGATTGCTGTTCTCGGAGAGCATCAAGAGGAACTATGCGACTGGCAGGCGCCGTCACCCGGTCTTCGATGTCACCGATTTCACGAGTGACATCGAGGAAAACCGGATACTGAAACAGACCGCCGAGCGCCTGAAACGACACTTCCTGCAACGAGGTGGCAAGAAGAACTTCGTCACCGCGAAGGAACTGGACTTGGTAATTCAGATGCTCGGCGCATCGGGTACTGGTTCAGTCGTTTCGCCAGAGGCCGCTCGTAGAGTTCCGATCATGCTTCGTCGACTTCCAACCTCCCACCGATTTTACGAGCCCGCCCTGTGGTTGTCGTATCTAATTGCGCTAAACCGGTCAGTACGAATGGATGAGATCGGTCCGACGAAATTCGAGACCATCGTGCTGGACGTATCTGCTGTCTTTGAAGAATATATCCGTCGATTACTCCTCGATGCGCGCCGTGGATCACTTGCCGGAGTGGAGGTGATGGACGGGAATAAGTTCCCCGTTCCACTGTTCGTTCGCGGCATCCAGCACGCGACCCATCCCGACTATTACTTTCGCCGCCAAGGAACAGTGTTTGCGCTGGCAGACGCAAAATACAAACTTGATCCTTCCGCTCAAGATCGCTATGAAGTCTTGGCGTTCTGCGAGGCGCTTGGCGTCCAGAGGGCAGTTATCATCTGTCCAAGAGTCTTGGCTGAAGCCAGGGTTTCCCATCACGGTACGACACGATCAGGTCGAGTCATAACTATAATTCGGATAGATCTAGCAGCCGCCGACCTCGGTCAAGAAGAACTGCTCTTCGTGACAGCATTAGCTCAGGCGCTGCAAGTCAACCCGAATGCGCCATAGGGGTTTGATTGGACAAGCTTTCGCCATCTGCGCGCAGCTCACTAATGAGCAAGATCCGGGGAACAAACACGAAACCGGAGATTCTCGTGCGCTCATTGATCCACCGGCTTGGCTATCGATTCAGATTGCACCGAAAAGAACTCCCGGGTACTCCCGATCTGGTTTTCCCAAGCCGCAGAAAAGTCATCTTTGTGAATGGATGCTTCTGGCACTGGCATCAGCGTTGTCCCGAGTTCAGAGCGCCGGAGAGCCGTGTGGAATACTGGTCTGCCAAATTCGCCAGAAACCGACGCAGAGACATGGAAAACGTGAGGAAGCTTAGAAAGCTCGGTTGGCGTTCATTGACGGTCTGGGAATGTCAACTGAAACGTGTCGATCGCCTGGAGGCTAAGATCATTACGTTCTTGGACCGTGAATAGCAGAGCAACGCTTAATCAGGAGCACGGATCACATAGGTCCCGATGTCCGCGCGGCTCGTCTCGACCGTTCGGCCTTTTCTCAATGCATCCACGACGCCCAAAGCTTGGCTACGGCTAGTCCACCCTGGATAGCGAATAACACGCCGATCCCGATCCAGATAACCTTCGAGTGATGCGCCAGTTTCTTCTCAACCGCTGTGACTCTTCCATCACGGCCATTACCGTACAAATCCTTGACCTGAGTCTCGGCCTTGCTGATCCTCTCTCCGATCGCCAACTTCCAGGAAGCAACATCATCCCGAAACTCGCGGAACTCTGTGTCTCTGAAGGCGCGGAACTCTGTCAGAAGCAGTCGAAGTTGATCGTCCACGTGCATTCTCCTACTGGATATAGATTTCGGCCACCGACATGGAACATGTACCCTGACAGGAGCTAAGCGGCGTTGTGTCTACAACGGCGTTGCCCCCTTGAGCATTGATCCACACGGTGATCGTGCTCAAGTTCGTGCCCGCTGGGATGGCAAGGGTATAGGTGGTTGTTGACGTAGGCTCGTACGGGCCTGCAATTGAAGTCAGTGTTCCACCCACGCTCACCGAAATCGAACCAATCCAACCGCTTGGCGATGGCGAAGACGCGGGCAGCGGAGCCGTTCCATTGAACGAGAAGGCCGCCACAATTTTGAGAGTGGTGGCAACGGTGGTGGTGATCGCCGGGAATCCTGAGAAACCGCAGGACCCTTGGGCCGATGGGAAATAGTAATTGCCGTTTACCGGCATCGGTACAACGCCATTATTCCAATAACTGCCGGATATGATCGCTACGGTGTTGGTGTTATTGTCGTAGGCGGCTGTGGGGGTTGTCGTCATCGATGTGCCCACATCTGTGAAGCTCGACGGCTGATAGCGCGCTGACGCTGCCGGAGTTACCAGGCTTCCAATGAGGAAATAACCAGGGAGGTTCAGGAAGTTTGATTCGTTCTGCGTGGCAATCGGGGTGATAGTTCCGCCCGCGAACGTTGGATCGACGTAGTACACGAAGTAAAGCTGGGATGGGTTCAGCCCCGTAAGCACGGACGGAATCGGCGTACAAAGTTTCGGGTAGACGAAGGGCGTGAACGGGGCCACGGTGATCTGCGTCCCCCCGGACGAGGATTGAGCCGTCAGAGTCCCTGTGGGCGCGACGGGGACCCCGTTGTATGAGAACGGAGAGTACGTCTGGCTGATCGTCTCCGGGCCAGCCTGCACCCAGGCAGAGGGAACGCCCGCGCAGTTCACGGCGCGAATCTGGACGTTGTACTGCGAACCCACATTGACCCCGGCTATAAAGAGAGAGTTGACGGATGGATCGCACCGTCCCCACGCCGTCCACCCGGATGCGCCAGCAGCCTGATACTGCACCTCGATATAGCCGCCCTGAACGACATTGGTGTCGTTCGGGGTCTGCCACGTCGCATAGAGCGAGTTCGTGTAGACGCCACTCGGCCCGATGGTGATGGTGGACGGGAAGGATATACCGTTGATAATTGTCGCCGGCCCGGAATAGAGCGTCAGCCCGTTTGGCGGAACACAAACGCTGTTGCCTACGTTGCTCGGCTGTGCGTAGCCTTGCGGAGTCAGTTCTTCCGCGATAGACCAGGCGTAGATGCTCGGGTCCGTCTGCGCGAGGTCAAGCTCAACCGCAATCGTCGGGATGCTTCCGCTTTTGTCCCACACAAAGCGAGACGACAGAACCTCGAAGTTCTCATTCACCCACGTGTAGCGGGGGTGGGTGATTTGGATAACGTCCAGCGCAACGGCCTGGTACGCCTTCATCGTGCATCGGATGGTTCCGCGCCACTGGAAGCGGGTCCGCAACAGTTCTATCTTGGCGAGACGCTGTGCAGTTGCTGGGTAGATCGTGCAAGGCAGATGCACGTCCTTGAAGATGCGCTCGCCGTTGTCCTCAGCCAACCACTGGTCGCCCTGGAATTGTGGCTGTGTAGGGTTGGAGTCGTAGCCGTGAGTGAGGTCTTGCATGTACGGCGGGAAGTCCGCCTGCTGATAGTCGTTCTCTGGCGAAACGTAAACGCCCTTGATGCCGTTGCACGTATCCCGGATCGAATGCCGCGTCTTCCACTTGAACGTTCCAATGATGTCCGAGTCGGTGAGTTGCAGGGTGGGCGCGACCCACGCGCCTGGAAAGATGCTGAACTGGCCGCCCTGATAGCTCAGGCGCCCGGCACAAGACGAGAGCAATTGTTGCAGTATCGTTCCGCGGCCTTGGTTTAGCTGGAAGAAGGTGTCGCACGTGTAACGCGAGATTGTTCCACCGCCGGCAAGCGCAATTTGCTCGTCGCAGATGTTAGCCGCGGCGATCAACTGCGCGGTGGGGATGTCTGTCCCGATGGTGAGGCCGAACCCGCCTTGCGTCGCAGGCAGACTCATAAAGTCGGCAACGCACAACGCGGCGTTGTTGGTGTAGCCGTAGCTGTTCGTGCGCGGGTCGTAGATGTTGTTCTTGCCGCAGAGCACGAACGAGACGTTGGGAATCGAGGACGGGAAGACATCGGCGGCCCATCCCATGCGAACATAGACGAGCGTGCGCCTAAGGCATAGATCGGTAGTGCTCCAATTCGTGCCGGAAGAAAGAAGGCCCTGGAACGTACTGGTGTGGTTTCCGTTGCAGAATTCGATGTAAATCTTGTCCCGATAATCGGCATACAGTGTCCAGCACTGGCCGCCGGGATTCGTGCCGGCCGGAGTGGGCGTTCCACCAGAGATGAATGTGAAGGTGGTATTGTCCGCTGGGTTTGGTTGCGTAACGGTCCAAATCCCGTTGAGCGTGTTATCACTCGATTTGGTGATCTGGATTTCTTGCCCGTTAAGGCCAGCGATTCCAACTGCAATTTGGAACGTCACCAAGCCGTTTGAGTTGCGGCTCATGGACGTAATGGATTGCATGATCTGAGCAGGTGAGTAACTTGCCCATCCAGCCCCGGCGCGATTCAAGAGAACTTGCTTGCCGTCGATGCGAAGTTGGAACGGTATCGATCCGCCCCCGCCGTCCGCAACAGAAGGATGGCAGGCGAGCGCATAGACGCGATGAAGCTCTTTGTTGTTCGAGGTTCCCTGCGAGGAGTTGCTCTGGCGGAAAATCTCAACGCCGCCCACTTTCTGTTGGCCGTAGATGTATCCCCAAGGGCCAATGGGCGTGGTGGTTCCAACAGCCAAGCCGCCTTGGTTATTCGTCAAGGACGCAAGCCCGCTCATCGCACCAGACAGCGCCATCGACGCGCCAGCGGAGATGAGAGAGTTCGCAAGGGTCGCAGAGATGGCGATCCCCATTCCCGGAAGGACAAAAGGCGCAGCGATTGCCGCCGCTCCGAGAGCGACTTCCGTGATTGCTTGAGCCATGAGAGTTCCTAAATGTGCCAGGCGCGGCGGGCGTGAGAGAGCGGCAAGCGGAGCAAGCCTGCGCGGCAGGGTGTGAGAATTTCAGTTCCGTGCATCGCTACAATGCCGAGAGAGGATCGGCGGCCAGATCGCAGCAGGACAGCATCGCCGCGCTGCGCACAGAGAACCGCGACTTCCGGCACGCCGTGAAGCACGGCAAGGTGACCGGCGATCGCTTCCATCGTTGGCGTTCCGCAAAGCGTAGCGATTCGATTGAACGCTTCCGCGCGGTTGGTATAGCCGCGCAGTGTGGACGCAACATCGACGCCGGTCATTGCACGGATCGCACCAGCCACGAACAATCCGCAATCCTGCAAGCCGTAGCGGAAGTGAATGCGCTCGGCGCGGAGCAGGTAGTCACTCAGCGCCGATGGCCAGCTTTCGATACGTGCATCATTCCGCCCTTACAGCGGTGGTTGTTGGAAATCGTGACAGCGAATTACACGTTGTTGATGCT
>CAWDKT010000015.1:0-57447 GCA_963802955.1 uncultured Acidobacteriaceae bacterium | reverse complement strand
CAATTCGCATAAAGATCCTCGTCTTGGAATAGTTGGCACTTCAGCGAGGCGAGGGAACCAAGCTCGAAGAGTCCGTTTCCATCTGCATCCCGAGAGAAGCCAACCACGGCCAAACCTCGGGAAAATGCCTGTCGAAACTTTTGCCGAATCTCACCCTGGACTTCGAGAGCCCGGCCTCGACTTGACTCGTCCGCCTTCCATTGGTCGATTGAAGCCGGAACTTGAATGCGTTCTTCGATCGTGTATGAGGCTGCGGGGCGCTGGGCAAGAATTGCTTTCACTCTGGAGGATTCCAGCTCCCACTTCGCCACCAAACGGTCGGTGGGGAGCCCACCCTGCAGTCGAGATGAGGATACACCATAGAAATCCACAAGATACTCGCGCGCGACGGCTCCCAGCCTGTGGATATTGAGGAAAGCATTCTTTATCTGCAACGGATCGAACGTCCACTCCATGTGGCGGATTCCCCGGGAAAGTGCCTCTTCTCGTTGCTTCCATTTAAGTTGCGCGCCGATGCCCCGATTGCGGTGAGATTCGCAAACGGCCAGCATATGCGAATGGATGTAAGGCTGTGGGCCATTTTCGGTTTGTTTGATGGCGGGCAAAGACATGGCGAATCCGACGAGGATTTCGGCCTTTTTCCCCTCCCCATTCGCGGTGCTCCCGATTTCGAACGCCCCGACGACCTGTCCGCCAATCTTTTGCGCCAGAAGGAATGTCTTGCGGGGAATGACATCGTTTTCGTCGTAGCCCCAGATCTGGATCTGGAGCCGGACGCAAGCCTCCATCTCTTCAATTCCCTCGCATGACCGAATCTCGATCATGGCTGCCTCTGCGGTGCGGGGTTCACCTGGGCAGCGGCCGCCGAGAGGTGACCCGACGCGAGCGAGCGTTTTGCCAGCTCCCATTGCGCTTCCAACTCATCGGGGGCGAGCTCTTCAAGCGGGCGCGGCGCTGTCCGCTCCATTTCGCTGAAGCGCCGGCGAAAGCGCAGATTGCAGTCGCGCAGAGCCATCTCCGCGTCCACGCCAAGATGACGGCCCAGGTTGACGACGGTAAAAAGCAGGTCGCCGAACTCCGCTTCGACCGCAGGCTTGCGAGCTGGATCGCCAGATGCTGCCTCGGCCTCCAACTCGGCGGTTTCTTCGGCCACCTTGGGCAGGAGTTCGCGCCAGCTTGGCCAGTCAAAGCCGGATTTCCGCGCTTTGGCGCCGAGCTTGGCAGCTTCAGCCAGCGCCGGCAGAGCGCGCAGGACTGAGTCCAGCCTCGATTCTGGCGCCGAAGGCGCGTCTGTTGCATGCAATGCTCTTTCGGCCGCTTTGATCTCTTCCCAGTTGCGCAGGACGGCAGCCGAGGAACCCTCCACGTTGGCGTCAACGTGCGCATTGTTTCCCGCGGCGCGCGACGCCTTTTCGCCGAAGACGTGCGGATGACGGCGAATCAGTTTGCGATTCAGGGCTTCAAGCACGTCGGCAACGGTGAAATAGCCTCCGTTGGCGGCCATCTCCGCATAGAAGAGCACCTGCAGCAGCAGATCGCCTAGCTCCTCAGACAAATGGGCGAAGTCGCGGCGCTCGATGGCGTCGAAGACCTCGTAGGCCTCTTCCAGCGTGTATTTGCGGATGGTATCAAAGGATTGTTCGCGATCCCAGGGGCAGCCACCGGGAGCGCGCAGCCGGGCCATGATGGCCACCGATTGCTCAAAAAGTGCCGCCGCACGCACCGGGTCGGTGGTAATTTTCGGCGCGGATTGATTTGCGCTGGAGCTCGCTGGCGGAAGGTCCATGCAGTTCCAGTTTAGCTTGGCCGGAACGGGGCCGTCCCACAGCCGTATACTCAACCCTTGAATGATCCGCATTCTGGGAACCGTATTTGCCGGCCTACTGGGGCTGGCCTTCGGCAGCTTTCTGAACGTGTGCGTGAGCCGCTGGCCAGCGGGCGAAAGCATCGTCCATCCTCGATCGCATTGCAGAAGGTGCGGGCGGACGCTGGAGTGGTGGGAGAACGTGCCACTCCTAAGCTGGCTATTGCTTCGAGGGCGGTGCCGGAGTTGCAAAGTGGAGATTGGCTGGCGGTATCCGGCGGTGGAGCTGGCAGTCGGAGCGCTATGGGCTTTCGCCGTTTGGCGGATTTTCGGAGATGCTCCCGAACTGAACTATGGGACATTCTCCTATGACGTATGGATCGCAATCGCAGATGGAATCGCCCGGCTGATTTTCCTGTGGCTACTGGTTGCGCTGGCAGTTCTGGATGCCGAGAATTTCTGGTTGCCGGATCGTCTGGTTTGGCCCGGTCTTGGCCTGGGCCTGCTGCTCGGCATTACGCGAGCGAGCGACACGGCGTGGTTTCAACCCGGCGGCGGATTCGAATCCTGGGCACATCTCGTCGGCGCAGCCGCAGTGAAGTGGTTTCTCGGCGCCGCAGTCCCTGCGGGAGCTGTCCTTGTAATCCGTTTACTCTACCAGTGGTTTCGCGGCAAGGAAGGCCTGGGAATGGGCGATGTGAAGTTGATGGCAATGGTCGGCGGCTGGCTTGGAATCCAGGCTGCGCTGTTGTCCTTTGCTTTCGCTGTGGTGACGGGTGCGCTCGTCGCGTTGGTCCTTCTCACCCTGCCGGCGGCCCACAAGAAGGGCGAAATGTGGGGCCTGAAAAAGCTCCCGCTTGGAACTTTCATTTGCGTCGGTGCGATGGTGAGCACGTTCTGGGGCCAGACAATCATTGCCGCTTATCGCCGGTGGGCCGGAATCTGAATGGGCCAATTGATTATTTGTGAACTCATTTTTTTTCAATCGATTATTGTGAACATTAAACGTGTAACCTTCACAATGGCGCCACGCCGTATCACCCTTGTTTTCCCCCATCGAAACAGTTATTGATGCGGCGCGGGCTGTTGCGGTTTGGCGTTAGCGATCTCTGGATCTTCGAGGTGTTTGCGGGCGTCTTTCGAGCGATGGCTGTCGGGATCGTATTCGATCACTTTGAGATAGTTCTTGCGCGCGTCGGCAAAGTTGCCCAGGTTACGCTGGCACTCGGCGAGTCCCCAATACACATCCGGATTGTCGGGATCGAGAACGAGGGCGGATTCGAAGCGCGACAATGCACCCTTAAAATCCTTGTTGCTGAGATAGTAACTGCCGACGTTCTCATCTTCCTTCGCGCTCTCCTGGTGCTCCGGTACGATGTCGGCGTCAGAATCCTTTCGGTTCCGCTTGCCGCTCTGCGTCGTGTCGTCATCGGCGGGTGGCATCAAGTCGCTCATGCCGGCCATACTGGAGCTGAATTTCTGTTCGCCTGCTTCCGCGGCACTTCCCGCTTCTTCAGGAGTGCGAACGGGATCGAGATCCTCGGGGGCCATCGGGATGTGCGTGGCTTCATTGTCCGCAACCGGGAATGAACCCGAGGAGTCTCGCGAGGGCATGATCGGCACCGAGTTGGTGTCCTCAGGAAACGGATTGGAGTTGGATTGCTGCTGCGTGCGCGCGGGCGCGGAGCTTGCTTGCGGATTTTGCGAGTTGGCGGCCGGCTTATTTTGGCTCGAGGAATCGCTGCTCTTCGAGGCCTGTGCAGAAAGCCTCGGTGCAACTGCCAGGAGGCAGGCCAGAGACAACGCCGCGCCTAAGACCGTTTTCATTCCCAAGCCCTCTGCTGCTCTTCTGCTGCCTGAATGCGAACCGTGCCGCGGTTGAAACTGAAGCCATCGGCAGTCGAGACCGATCCGCATCCATTAAAAGGATCGCATATTTGCAGCAGGGTTTTCACCTCATCAGGCGGCTGCGCCGCCCTCAACAAACCTTGTTCATTGGACTCGGATGAGGTGCGCTAGTCAACTGCCAGCCGCTCGATAAAGCGGCTAGACACGCCGGGGAGGGGCCTGCCGAACACAATTTTCCTCCCCGGCAGCCACCTGCCCCGGAACGATAGAATCCCTCTAGGTCGTCTGCGATCGAGCAACCGTTGAGGAGATGGTTCACATGCCTTACCAGGTTCTGGCCCGGAAATATCGTCCCCAGCGCTTTGCCGATGTGGCCGGCCAGGACCATGTGACGCGCACGCTGCTCAACGCGCTGAGCCAGAACCGGATTGCCCACGGGTACATTTTTTCGGGCCATCGAGGGATTGGGAAGACGACCATCGCGCGCATTCTGGCCATGGCGCTGAACTGCCGGAATACGGTGGGCTCGCCCGAGCGGCCCACGCCAGAGCCGTGCGGCGTGTGCGACGCCTGCACCGAGATTCGCCAAGGGAATGCAGTGGATGTGATCGAGATCGATGCCGCCACCAACCGCGGTATCGACGAGATTCGCGAACTGCGCGATGCGGCACGCTACTCGCCGGCACGCGACCGGTACAAGGTGTACATTCTCGATGAAGCGCACCAGATTACCGAGGCTGCATTCAACGCGCTGCTCAAAACGCTGGAAGAGCCGCCGGCGCACGTCATTTTTATGATGGCGACCACCGAGCCCGAGAACATTCCACAGACGATTCGCTCGCGCTGCCAGCACTTCAGTTTTCATGCCGTCAAATTCGACGACATTCTGGCGCAATTGAAGATGATTGCGGGCCAGGAGAAGATTGCTGCCGAAGACGACGCGCTGGCGCTGCTGGCCGAGGCCGGCGACGGATCGATGCGTGACGCGCTTTCGATCATGGACCAGGCCATTGCCTCTGCGCCGATGGAAGCAGGCCAGCCCAAGCTCGCTGCGGAGCAGATTCGCGATCTGATGGGAGCGGTGCCCAACACGGTGTTCGAGAGATTAATGGATGCCGTGGCGGCAGCACAGAGCGCAGAACTGATGGAACAGACGAATGGGTTGGTGAATGCCGGCCACAGTCCGCAGGCGCTTGCCCGGCAACTGGTTCGCTACCTGCGCAACGCGCTGATGGCGAAGCTGGGTGGCGAGCAGACCGAACTGCTGCAGATTTCAGCCGATGAGCGGGCGCGAGCGACACGCACGGCAATGTTGTTCAGCGAGGAAGAGCTGACGCGCAACCTGCAGATCGTGCTGCGCACATTCGACGATTTGAATTACCGGCAGGAGCAGCGGTTTCATCTTGAACTTGGACTTCTGAAACTGATTCACGCGCAGCGCTTGTTGCCCATCGAGGAGTTGCTGAGCGGCGTTGCCGTTGGATCGGGCGCCCGTGCCGCCACGGCGAGCAGCGCACCGCGCACCAACGCCGGCAGCGCGCGACCAGCTGGCGGATCTGGGGCGGTCAGTCCGGCGCGCGAGCCCAGCATTTGGAGTCCTGGATCGGGAGCGAGCCAACGATCGGCGTTTTCACGAGACAACGGCGCGGAAGCTTCCGGCGCAGGACGCGCGCCTGCCATGGCGGCGGGCACCGCGACGCGAGAGAGCGTGCCCTTCCCTGCCCAGTCTAGCCATGCAGCCGGATTCGCATCGGTCGAACCACAAACCGTGGGTGCGCTGGCGAAGGTCCCCGAGACGGAGACACTCGCAGCCGGCGGAGCCAACGTTGAACGCGTTCGCGAGGCGATTGTGGCCGCGCTCGGCGCGGCTGGCCACAGCACTGCAGCGCAACTGATGGAAACAGGCTCGTGGTCAGTCGAGGGTGGAAGCGTGCGCGTGGTTGTGCCAGGAATCGGCAAGAAGATGCTAAGCCTGACGGTAAATGCCGCCTCCGAAAAAATCATCCGGCAGGAACTGCAGAAGATGGGCGGGCCGGCGCGTTTCGCGGTACTCGGCGGAGAGGGGACGGCGACAGCCGTGGTTGAACCCATTGCAGCGCCCGTCGGAAGTGTGCAGGAAACTGCATTGGCGCATCCGCTGGTCAAGCGGGCACGGGAGATCTTCCACGCCGAGGTACGCAGCGTTGTCGATCTCAGGCTGAAGTGATAAAGGCATAAACAGGAAAATGAATCCATGATCAATCCCCTAAAAATTTCGGAGATGCTTTCGCAGGCAGGCCAGATGCAGGAGGAGTTTCAGCGCAAGCTGGGCGAGACGATAGTAGAGGCCACAAGCGGGGGCGGGGCAGTGACCGCAACCATGAACGGCAAGAAGGAGCTATTGAAGCTTCGCATCGATCCGGCCGCGGTTGTGAGCCTGAGCGGTGGGCAGCCCGACGTGGAGATGCTGCAGGACCTGATCGTGGGCGCGGTGAATGAGGCAGGCCGCAAGGCTGACGAGGCGATTAAGTCGAACGTCCAGGGAATGCTGGGCGGGCTCAAGATTCCGGGGCTGGGTGGGTAGGCGTTTTGAAAGGGCACGAGTTTACTCGTGCCGCAAAGGCCCGATTTTTTAACCCGGGGTTAGCGCCCCTGAGGGAGTTAGCGTGGCACGCTATGCCGAGCCGATGGCCCGGCTCATTGAAGAGTTAAAAAAGTTGCCCGGCGTGGGCACGAAGAGCGCACAACGATATGCTTTTCATGTTCTGCGCTCGAGCGACGAAGACGCCGCTGCGTTGGCCGACGCAGTACGGGGGTTGAAGGCGAGCTTGCGGCTGTGCTCCATCTGCAATAACGTCACGGACGTCGACCCCTGCGCCTACTGCACCAGTCCCTCTCGAAACCAGCGCCTGGTGTGCGTGGTTGAGGAGCCTACCAACATTGATACGGTGGAGCGCACGCAAAAATACCAGGGCGTTTACCACGTGTTACACGGAACGCTCTCACCGCTGCATGGAGTGGGGCCCGACCAGTTACGCGCTGCCACGCTGATCGCTCGAGTCCAGCGCGGCGAAGTCGACGAGGTCATTCTGGCGACGAGCCCGACGCTTGAGGGCGAGGCAACCGCCGATTGGCTTGCTACTGCGCTGCGTGCGTTTCCCGTGCGCATTACGCGCATCGCCACGGGAGTTCCAGCCGGCAGCGACATTGAATACGCCGATGAGGTAACGATGGCGCGAGCTATTGAGGGGCGGAGAGAGATATAGCACCCGTTAGCTCGGCGGCCAGCCCCACGGCGCCGGCTGCCTGTGCGGCGGGTGGCCAGATCCCTGAAAGCCAAAGCCTGCTAAGCAAGGGATGCCCCAGGTCTCGATTTTGAGACTTGGGATTTGCCACCGCACCCACCCGCTCCCTTGTTCCCCTCTTTCCCTGTGTCTAAAAAATGCGGGAAAGGCTGGTTAGCCCATCCCGCAAGGTTTTGGCGTGGGAAGCCGCGCCTCAGGAGACTTACTTTGAAAGTTGGTCGAGTGCGAGATTCAATTCCAGAACGTTGACGCGCTGCTCGCCGAGGAAGCCCAGGTCGCGATGCTCGGTATGCTCGGCGATCAACTTGTGCACCGCATCCTCACTCAGCCCGCGGGCCTTGGCCACGCGCGGCGCCTGGTAGTAAGCGTCGTCCGGAGTGATGTCCGGGTCGAGACCCGAAGCTGAGGTGGTGACCAGATCGATGGGAACCGGCTTGCCGGTATTCTGCGCGGCGAGTTTGTCGATGTCGCCCTGGATTCGCTGCGCAAGCTTGGCATTGGACTGCGCGAGGTTTGAGCCGCCCGAGGAGGTCGCGTCGTATCCGTTGCCGGCGTCGGAGGGACGCGGATGGAAATACTTGTCGGAGGTGAAGCTCTGCGCGATGAGTGCGGAGCCGATCACCTGGCCGTTGTGAAGGATCAGGCTCCCGGAGGCCTGGCGCGGAAACAGAACATGGGCGAGCCCGGTAATGAGCAGCGGATAGGCCAGGCCAAAGAGGATTGCCGTAACAATCGTGAAGCGAATCGACGTTCCCCACACGGAGTGCGCGGCTGCACCCTCCTGATTTTTCGACGGCCCCAAGATGGAATCGCTCGTCACGTGTTCTTCTGCAATCAATGTACTTGAGACGGTATGCACAATCAAACTCCTCGAAAACAGCTTTCACCCTTCAACAAAACACTGCCGGCGCTTCTTTTTATGCCAAATGCAATGCCACCAGGCACAGGTCGATGGCCTTGATGCCGATAAACGGAATGATGATGCCGCCGACGCCATAGAGAAGCAGGTTTTGACGCAGGAGGATGTCCGCGGCCTTGGGTTCGTATTTGACGCCCTTCAATGCCAGCGGAATCAAGGCGACGATGATGATCGCGTTGAAGATGACTGCCGATAAAATCGCCGACTGAGGCGAGTGCAGGCGCATGATGTTGAGCGCGCCCAGCACCGGAAAAACGCCTAGAAACATGGCCGGGATGATGGCGAAGTACTTTGCCACATCGTTGGCAATGGAGAACGTCGTCAGCGCTCCCCGCGTCATGAGCAACTGCTTTCCGATCTCGACAATCTCAATCAGCTTGGTGGGGTTCGAATCGAGATCGACCATATTGCCAGCCTCTTTTGCGGCCTGCGTTCCGGAGTTCATGGCCACGCCCACGTCGGCCTGGGCCAGCGCGGGCGCGTCGTTGGTGCCGTCTCCCGTCATGGCCACCAGCTTGCCTTTGCCTTGCTCGCGCTTGATCAAGTCCATCTTGTCTTTGGGTTTTGCTTCTGCCAGAAAATCGTCCACGCCGGCCTCGCGTGCAATCACCGCGGCAGTGAGCGGATTGTCGCCGGTGATCATGATGCTGCGGATGCCCATCGCGCGCAGCCTTGCCAGGCGCTCTTTGAGTCCGCCTTTGACGATGTCCTTGAGATAAATGACTCCCAGCGCCGCTGAGTTCTCTGCCACCACCAGCGGCGTGCCACCGGCGCGAGCAATCTCTTCCACATGTTCGAGGACCTTCTGTGGCAGCGCGGAGCCCTGCTCTTCAAGGAAGCGGGCGATGGCGTCCACTGAGCCTTTGCGGATTCGCGTGCCGGGAAGATTCACGCCGCTCATACGCGTTTGCGCGGTGAACGGAACAAATTCCGCGTGAATGCCACCCAGATCGCGGCCGCGCAAATTGTACTTCTCCTTGGCCAGGACTACAATCGACCGGCCTTCGGGTGTCTCGTCGGAAAGTGAGGAGAGCTGCGCAGCGTTGGCCAGCCGCTCCTGGCTCACGTCGGGCGCCGGCATGAATTCCGTTGCCTGCCGATTGCCGAGGGTGATGGTGCCAGTTTTGTCGAGCAGCAACGTGTTCACGTCGCCGGCGGCTTCAACAGCGCGGCCGCTCATGGCCAGCACGTTGTATTGCACCAGGCGGTCCATGCCCGCGATACCGATGGCTGAGAGCAGGCCGCCGATCGTGGTTGGAATAAGGCATACCAGCAGCGATACCAGCACAAACACCGTCTGCGGCGCGCCGGAATAGATGGCGAACGGCTGCAGCGTAACCACAGCCAACAGGAAGATGATGGTGAGACCGGATAGCAGAATGCTGAGCGCGATCTCGTTGGGGGTCTTCTGGCGCGTGGCGCCCTCGACCAGCGCGATCATGCGATCGAGGAAAGTCTCCCCAGGGTTCGAGGTGATGCGCACCTTGATCCAGTCGGAAAGCACTCGCGTGCCGCCGGTAACGGCGGAACGATCACCGCCCGCTTCGCGAATCACGGGAGCGGATTCGCCGGTGATCGCCGATTCGTCTACCGATGCCACGCCTTCGATCACTTCACCATCACCGGCGATATAGTGGCCGGCCTCGACGTAGATCACATCTCCGGCGCGAAGCGCTCCGCTGATGACCTCTTCAAAGCTGTCGTCTTCCCTGTAACGCTTGGCGATGGTCTCGCCCTTGGCTTTGCGCAGCGTGTCTGCCTGTGCTTTGCCGCGACCCTCGGCCATGGCCTCGGCAAAATTCGCAAACAACACGGTGAACCACAACCAGAGGGTGATCTGCAGGTTGAAGGCGAAGGCCACGCGGCGATGGACGGCATTGTCGACGAGCAGCGCCGTTGTGAGCACGCTTCCCACTTCCACAACAAACATCACCGGGTTCTTGACCATCCAGCGCGGATCGAGCTTGCGCAGGCTGTCGACCATCGCCTGGCCCATGATCTGCGTGTTCCAAAGACTCGTTTTTTCAGCCATGATAGTTCGCTTTGCCTTGTCCTGATGCGTGATCTATGCGGTTAGAAAAGCTTCCCTGACTGCAACAGCAAATGTTCCAGAATCGGTCCCAGGCTCAGCGCCGGGAAGAACGTAAGCGCGCCTACGATGACCACAACGCCGACGAGCAGCACGGCGAACAGCGGCGTATTGACTGGGAAGGTGCCGGGCGACGGCGGAACGCTCTTCTTCTGCGCCAGGTTTCCGGCCAGTGCCAGCACCGGAATCATCATGAGGAAGCGACCGATGAGCATGTCCCAGCCCATCGCGATGTTGTACCACCAGTTCGTACCCAGACCTGCGAAAGCGGAGCCGTTGTTGCCTGCGCCCGATGTGAACGAGTAGAGAATCTCGCTGAAACCGTGTGGCCCGGGGTTGGCCATTGCGCTTGTACCCTGAGGGATCATCACGAAAATCGCTGCAAAAGTAAGAATGATGAAACAGAAGATGAGAGCGTAGAGCATGGCCATCTTCACGTCGTAGGCTTCGATCTTCTTACCCAGGTACTCGGGCGTGCGGCCCACCATTAGGCCCGCAATAAAGACCGCGAGAACGACGAAGATCAGCATGCCGTACATGCCCGCGCCGACGCCGCCAAAGATGACCTCGCCCATCATGATGTTGACCAGCGGAATCATGCCGCCCAGAGGTGTGTAGCTGTCGTGCATGCTATTGACGGCGCCGCAACTGGCGTCGGTGGTGATGGTGGCGAAGAGCGCGGAATCGGCGATGCCGAAACGAACTTCTTTGCCTTCGTAGTTACCGCCCGGCATGGTAGCGCTACCGGTCTGCTCCGCGCCATGAATCATGTTGTAGGGATGCGCCTCAGCCCAATACGCGACAGCGAAACCCGCCGCGAACAGAAAGAACATCGCGGCGAAGACGGCCCAGCCATGCCCCGGCGATCCGGTCATGCGGCCGAGCGTGTAGGTCAGCCCCGCGCCGATGACGAAGATGGAAAACATCTGGATGAAATTCGAAAGCGGTGTGGGATTCTCATAGGGATGTGAGCTGTTGGCGTTGAAGAATCCACCGCCGTTTGTGCCCAGCATCTTGATGGCTTCCTGCGAAGCCACCGGGCCCTGGCCGATGGTCTGCACCTGGGCTGGGTTCTCGAGGGGATGGGCGACCGTATAGGCGTTCAGGTTTTGCGGAACGCCCGTTGCCACCAGCACCAGCGCATAAATGATGCAGGCCGGCGCCAGGATGTAGAGCATCGTTCGGGTCATATCGACCCAGAAATTTCCGATGGTGGCGCAACTGGTTCGCTTGATGCCGCGGATAAGCGCGATGGCCACCACGATGCCCGCCGCCGCAGACCAGAAATTGTGCGTCGCCAGTCCGGCCATCTCCGTGAGATAGCTCATGGTCGATTCCGGCGTGTAAAACTGCCAATTGGTGTTGGTGGTAAAGCTGGCCGCCGTGTTAAACGCGAGGTCAGGACCAACGGCGCCTAAATGCTGCGGATTCCACGGCAAGAATGCCTGCAGGCGTTCGAGTGCGTAGGTGAGAACCAGAGTAACGGCTGAGAAACCGAGCATGGCGAAGGTATATTGGCGCCAGTTCATTTCCTGCTCGGCATTTACGCCGCTGAGCTTGTAGATGAGCCGCTCAAACGGACGCAGCACGGGATCAAGCCAGGTGCGCTCGCCTTCGAGCACGCGCGCCAGATAGGCGCCGACCGGGCGCACACTCAGCAACAGGAGAACCGAGTAGATGGCGAATTGCAGCCAGCCATTGACCGACATTTCAGAATCTCTCCGGAAACAGCATTGCGATGGTGAGATAGACCAACAGGAGAATTGAGAGAGCCAAGCCGGTTGCCGAAATCCAATCCATATGCATGTGCTACCTCAACTTCTGACAGGCCTTGACGTAGAGAAACGCCAGGGCGAAGAAAACTACGGTGAACAGCAACATCACAGTGTCTTGCATTCAAAAACTCCAGAAGCGCTTGGAACCGTTCCACCTCGCGCAGGTTCGAAAACCAACCGATTTGCGTTTGAGATCGTGATCCTTTGCGCCTGCCGCAGAACCGGCGCCACATGGTCCTGTGTTGACCGGACTAAAGCGGCTGACCAAACTAATTCTGTCTTGTGCGCAATTTGAGTATCGAAAAGAATTCCTAAGTAATCCGTAAGGACTGGCGTCCCGTCCAAGAAAATCATTGCGGCGCGATGGCACGCGGCACCACAGGCCTCGCAATATGAGACGTCCCTGGATTTATTCCTGGTTGCCCGTCCAGCCCTCGGGAACGAAGCGGTAGCCGACCCAGGGCTCGGTTTGAATGTACTGGCGGCCAGTTTCACCTTCCAGTTTTTTGCGCAATTGGCCCACGAAGACACGCAGATACTCCGGCTGATGCGCCGACTGCGCGCCCCAAACGGCTGTGAGAAGCGCGCGGTGCGTCAACACCTTGCCGGGGTTCCGCGCCAGATGCAGCAGAAGGTCAAATTCCTTGGGGGTGAGGTGAACGGACTTGCCCTGCACGGTGATGGTGTGAGCCTGCACGTCGACCACAAAGTCGCCGGCCTCGACCGCCGCCGTGGTGCGCTCCGGCGCGCGGCGCAGATGTGCGCGAACGCGGGCCAGCAGTTCCTGAATGCTGAATGGCTTGGTGATGTAGTCGTCTGCGCCCGCGTCCAGAGCTTCCACCTTCGACCGCTCGTGCTCGCGTACCGAAAGAACCAGGATCGGCGTAATTCCTCGAGAACGAATGAGCCGACAGACTTCCACGCCGCTGACGCCCGGCATCATCAGGTCGGTGATCACCAGATCGGGCGGCCACTCGCGGAATACCCGAAGGCCCTCCTCGGGATCGTTGGCCGTGCGGACATCGTAGCCCTGCGCGGAGAGCGACCCGCGAAGCACCCGCGTAATCTGCGGCTCGTCGTCAATTACCAGAATTCTTCCCGGCATGTCGTTCTTCTTTCCAACGGAAGCTTACATCATTGCGGCACGGCATTTCACAAAATGCGACAGACGGGTATGATTCCGGGTGGGGAAGCAAATGGGCGTAAAGGCCTATTCCTGGAAGATCCTTCAATGGCTGGCGGCGACGGCCACGGCGGTTTTGGCTACCATTCTGCTCGTCGCCCTCCGGGCCAGTTCCACGACGGCCGGAATGCTGTTTCTGGTGATCGTGGTCTGGCTGGCTGCGCAATCCGGAACAGCGCTTTCCATCTACGCCGCGGTTCTCTGCGCACTTTCGTTCGATTTCTACTTCTTGCCTCCCGTGCACACGATGTGGCTTGAGGGTGCGCAGGCGTGGGTCGCGATGTTCTCTTTTGTCGCGAGCTGCTTTGTAGTTAACCGGGTGGCAGAGCGGGCCCGGCGTCAGACGCGGGAGGCCAAACAGCGGCAAGCGGATCTGGAGCGGCTTTACGAACTCAGCCAGGAGATGATGCTCTTCGAAGACGCCGAAAAACTGCTCCAGGATCTGCCTCGCGTCATTGGCCGCATATTCAAACTCGAAGGAGTGGTTCTCTACGTCGGCGACCAGGACCGGTTTCTCTCTTCGAGTGGAGAAACTCCGGCCAGCGTGCAGGCACACATGCGAGTGAGCACGCAGGGCCAGAATCCAACGATGGCTCAGCAGGCGGGCTTTCACTCGACGGCGCTGATGCTCGGGATGAGGCCTGTGGGAGCCTTGGCGTGGCGGCCCGATGCCCTTTCCCACGAGGTCGCAGCAGCCGTAAGTGCCCAGGTATCGATCGCCGTGGCGCGGTCCATCACTTTGGAAACTACAGCCCGTATGGAGGCTGCCCGCGAAGGAGAACGATTGCGCACCGCGCTCATCGATTCGCTCACCCACGAACTGCGTACCCCGCTCACCTCGATACGCGCAGCGGCAACGACGCTCCTGGAAGCGGAGGGGCTCGACGAGGACGGGCGGCAGGACATGGCGCGAATCATCGACGAGGAGACAGCCCGGCTTGACCTGCTGATCGGCGAATCGGTGGAAATGGCCGAGATCGATGCCAACGTGGTGCAGGTGAAGATGTCGCATCAACATCCGCGCGCCCTGCTCGACCAGGCTTTGGAGGAGTCGCGGAAGGTTCTGGCCAATCATAAGACGAGCATTGCCTTGGGCGACTCGCAAGGCACTGCCGAAGACGAGCCGGCGTGGTTCGACCCGAAGCTGCTGGGTAGAGTGCTGCGCCACCTGCTCGAGAATGCTGCCGCGCATACACCGCCTGGGACGCGCGTAACTCTGAGCAGCGAGCGCAGCGGCGACCGATTGGAGTTTTGCGTGGAAGATAACGGGCCAGGCATCGACGCTCTGGATCTGCCGCTGATTTTCGAGAAATTCTATCGCGGCAAGCGCGGGATGGGAAAACGCAAAGGATCGGGAATGGGCTTGGCGATCTCGCGCGCCATTCTGGCCGCGCACGGCGGAGGAATCGAGGCCTCGAGCGCTCCGGGCAACGGTGCGCGCTTTCGCTTTTGGGTGCCGCTTGTAGAAAGGGAGCCCAGCGCTAAACAGTAACAGAAAAGCGCACGTTCATGCTGGATCGTACCAGGCCGCAAACTCAGCCGCCGGGACGATAGGAATTCTGCGCCAGGCTTTGCGAGTAAGTAGCTCGCGATCGCTGCTGACGATGGCATCGGCCTCCGCCGCAGCAGCCAGCGCGAGAGTGATGTGGTTTCTGCGGTCGCGGGTTGAAGGGCGGACTCCGGACAAGTCGGCCGGGGAAACCAGGCACATCCAGCCGGTGCTGCGCAATAGATCGACGAAGGCCATCCGGGCTCGCTTCCCCATGTAGCGATCGAATTTGCTTCCTTTCAAGACAATGCGCATCCTTTCCAGCGACTGCTCGCAAACACAGACCACTCCGTGCCGCAGTGCCAGGGAAAAGGCGCGATCCGCCGCAGAAGCAGGACACAGCGCGGCGCTGATCAGCGTGCTTGTGTCGAAGACGACGCGCCGGCTTGTATTCATCTGATCGCCCGCACCATCTGATTGATCTGCTCATCGGTGAGCGAGGCGCCGCGCCGCGTGGCCTTCTTTGCCTGGCGCCGCCAAGCGGCAAACTCGCGGGCTGCTTGCCTGCGCCTGCGCCTGAGCTCGAGCAGATCGGACATTTCGACCGCGGAAACGACAAATACGGCGGGACGGCCATGCCGCGTGATCACCACCGCTTCGCGTTGCGCGGCTTCCAGCAACTCTCCGAAATGATTCTGCGCCTCGGCAGAAGTCATCGTTGCCATAAACCTAATCCTTCCTTTTTTTGCTTCCAACTTCTGTACATCTATTTTATAGATTATCTATGTAATATATATTATAGCTAATTTAGATAATTGATGCAAAGGAGAAACTCGGCTGTGAATCACGAGAATCAAATCGACACAGAAAATGCCTCTGGACGAAAACGGGCAGGGTGAGAGGTCAGCCTTCGAGTTTGAATCGCGTCTCGGCCAAGCGGTACAGTTTTCGCCAGACCAGACGATTCATCGTAACCACCATGAGGGAGATGAAAATTGTGGCCAACAGCAGCATTGCAAAACGTCCGCTATCGGTCGCGGCATCGATCTGCGCTCCCAGGCCGATGGTTTGCAGGGTCCGGTCCTTGACATGCGAATACTCGGCCATGACCGATGCATTCCATGCCCCGCCCGAGGCGGTAACCATCCCGGTGATCAGGTAAGGAAAGATGCCCGGCAGAATCAATTTTGTCCATCGCTGCCAACGGTTGAAGCGATAGAGCGAGGCCACCTCGCGCAGGTCGGACGGAATGGACATTGCGCCCGCAATCACATTGAAGAGGATGTACCATTGCGTGCCGAGCAGCATGAGCGCGATAGATCCGATGCCGAGTCCGCCGCCGATTTTTACTAGCCCGATCAACAAAATGGGGAAGAAAGCCGTCGCCGGCACCGAAGCCAGGATCTGTGCCAGCGGCTGCACGATCCGTGCCAGGCGCGGATTGAGGCCGATGGTCACGCCTACGAGAATGGTCCACGCCGCCGAGATAACCAGCGCAGCATTGACGCGCAGAAACGTGGCTGCCGCGCCCTCCAGCAACAGGCGCAGGTCGGGCCAGGTTATCGTTCTCAGCATAAAAACGGCCTGCGCCGAAGCCCAGCAGACAGCACCCCCCGCCACCACGGCCACCGCCCACAGAAATGGAGAAACTCTGCCTCGGCCAACGTCGTCGATCGGCTTCATCACGCGGCACTCTTCGGAGCGCGCCAGATGCCGGTAAACGGGCTCTTCCACCCGGTTCAGAATGCGGCCGGGAAGCGATTGCAAAATCCTCGAGCGGCGAAGCAGCTCGAGAATCGGTGATTTGACCTGCTCCGCGGATTCGACCTGCTCGAATTTGAATTTGTCGCTCCATGCGATCAGCGGACGCCAGATGAGCTGATCCGTCGCCACCACGATGACGATCACTGTGACGATTCCGACCAGCAGGGCGCTCATATTGCCTTCGTTGGTTGCGGCCTGGATGTAGCTGCCCAGGCCGGGCAGCTGGAAGTTGCGACTGCCCATCGTGAAGGTCTCGCAGAAGATGAGTGCAAACCAGCCGCCCGCCACGGAAACGATGGAGTTCCATACCAGGCCAATTGTCGAGAAGGGCATCTCTAACTGCCAGAACCGCTGCCAGCCCGAGTAGCGGTAGATGCGCGAAGCCTCAATCATCTCGCGTGGAATGGTTTTAAGCGAAGAGTAAAAGCTAAACGCGAGGTTCCAGACCTGCCCGGTAAAGATCAGTAAAATGACGCCCATTTCAATGCCGAGTTGGTGGCCGGGAATGAGCGAAACCATGGCCAGCACGACGGGAGGCAAAAAGCTGAGCACGGGAATCGATTGCAGAATGTCGAGCACTGCGACCATCCACGGCTCAATGCGCGGATTATAGGCGGCGATGTAGCCATAGGCGACGGCGAAGGTCAGGCTCAGCACATAGGCGATGACCATGCGCACAATGGAGTAGAACGCATAAACCGGCAGAGCGCTGAATGAGCTGGAGATGGGCACAACGGGGATGGGTTTTTGAAACCAATAGACGCCAGTGCTGACGACAGCGAAAAAGAGCGCCAGCGCGCAGGCAGCGAGCGCGAGATCGATCACGAACGGCCAGGTGCGGACGGTGACGCGCGACCGGGCGAGGGGAGGCGGAGACTTCACTCGCTCTCCTCACCTTCGGCCACTGCCTCTTCCAGAGCGTCGGGCATGACGAAGCGGCGGCGCGCGGCATCGAAATCGAACAATTCGGCATAGCGGCCCCAGTTCACGGCGGTCTCGATTTGGCGCTGGCTCTCCTCTTCACTGAACTGCTCATCGAGCATGTCGAGGAAGAAATCTTCGGGCACGGTGTGGTCGCTTTTGGCGTCGAGTGCGCGACGAATCTGCCGCAGCAAGAGCACATTTTCGATCGCAGCGCCCCGGAAGAGTTCCTTCTGCCGAAGAATCTCGGAGTTCGCAAACTCCTCGCCGTTCGGCGTGATGGCGGCGTCGCCCTCCTCCACCTTTAGAAAGCCGAGGAGTTGCGCGGCATCCACGATGGGCAACAGATCGTCGATCTCAAAGGCCAAGTCGTCGGCAAGGCGGTACATATCGTCGCGTCCGCCTTTATCGAGCAAGAGTTCGAGCAAGCCGGCAATGCCGCCCGGGCGCGCGTGCGGCAGCATCTGGTAATGCATCTGGCGCTGGTCTCGAACCGGAGGACCGCTGGTCTGGCCAGGCGCTTCAGCCGGCGTAGTGTCAGGACGCGTGAGAGTCTTGTAGATATAGTCCACGAGCTGCGTGAAGCCCCCGGATTTGCGGTCTCGCGGGTGCGGCAATTGTACCCGGAAGTCGGTGCGAATATGGCCCGGATTACGCCCCAGCACAATGATTCGATCGGCCAGCAGAACGGCCTCTTCGATGTTGTGCGTCACCAGGAAGACGGCCTTGGTGGGCATCGTCTTTTTCGTCCAAAGCTCCAGCAATTCGCTGCGCAGATTCTCGGCGGTGAGCACATCCAGCGCGGAAAAAGGTTCATCCATGAAGAGAACTTCAGGTTCGACGACCAATGCGCGGGCAAAGCCGACACGCTGCCTCATGCCGCCGGAGAGTTCCTTCGGATAGGCTGCTTCGAAGCCGTCGAGACCCACCGTATCCAGCATCTTGATGCTGCGCTGCCGGCGCTCGGCCGGAGCCACGCCGCGAGCTTGCAGCGGGGCCTCGACATTTTCGAGAACCGTAAGCCATGGGAACAGCGCAAAGCTTTGGAACACGATCGAAACGTTGATCTCGGTCTCGCGAATTGGCTTGCCATGCCAGTAAACTTGTCCGGCTGTCGGCATCGAAAGCCCGGTGAGCATGCGCAGCATCGTCGATTTGCCGGATCCTGAAGGACCCAGCAGGGCGAGAATTTCGCCGGGGACGATGCTCAGATCGGTCGCCGAGATCACCTGAATCCGATTCTGACTCGGCTGCGCATAGTACTTCTCGATCTTCTCGGCGCGAATGATCGCGTCCGCTGCCGGTGGCGCGTCGTGGGACTGGTCCAGGATGGCCGTTTCAGGCATGTCCGGTTCTCCAAAGTTTTCGGGGGTTCAAGAAGCCGATATCCGTTCCTGCCAGTATATGTTCGAGGATTTGATTCAAGATGAATCGGTTGTGAGGCTTTTGAATCGGGTTAAGACTTCCTGCCTTTTCCGCCCTTTCCTGCGAAACGAAGACCTTGCGCCCCGCGGAGCCTCCCCCGGAAAGCGTAAGATTGGAGGAATAAGGGAGTGTTGGGTAGAAGTGCCCGGAACACCGGGCGCGCCGGGGCCTGTATGATGGTTTAGTTCCGATTTCCCTTTCCAAAGAGTCAAAGAGAGTATGTCAACTAATGCCAAACCCAAGGTCCTTGTGGCTGACGACGAACGAGTGATTGCGGACACGCTGGCCATGATTCTGGATCAAAGTGGCTTTGAGACTCGCGCCGTATATTCGGGCGAGAAGGCCCTCGAGCTTGCGGAGACTTTCCGCCCGGACATGCTGATCTCCGACGTGATCATGGCCGATGTGAACGGAATTGAGGCGGCGATCCGCATGCGCGCCTTGCTTCCGGAGATCAAGGTCCTGCTTTTCTCGGGTCAGGCTGCTACCGCCGATTTGCTCGAAAAGGCTCGCGCCGATGGGTACGAATTTGAGATCCTGGCCAAGCCGGTACACCCACAGGATTTGTTGAGCCGGTTGCGCAGTTAACAGAGCCCGGCTTTTGAAGAAGCATTGGACCATCGAACCATGCGCTGCCAAAGATTCCCGAGTGCATCGCATATTCGTGCTGCGCTTCTTTGATCAAACTCGACCTCCGCCCCCTGAACAGCGAGAGTAAGAAGATGGCAAAGGCACTACGCTCGACTCGTGTTTTGACACCGCAGGGTTTCGCGGCGGCTGCGGTCATCGTGGAGCAAGAGCATATCGCCGCAGTCTGCGGCTGGGATGACGCACCGCGAACAGCGGAACTGCTCGACTTTGGCGACTTGCTTCTGTTGCCGGGCCTCGTGGACACCCATGTTCATATCAACGAACCCGGCCGCACCGAGTGGGAAGGTTTTACCACGGCTACGCAGGCTGCGGCGGCGGGTGGCGTCACGATGCTTGTGGACATGCCGCTGAATTGCGCGCCCGAGACCGTTAATGTGGATGCGCTGGATACCAAGCGAAGCGCGGCACGAGGGAAAACTTGGGTGGATTGGGCTGCATGGGGCGGCGTGGTGCGCGGCAATTCCGATTCGCTGCAGGCGATGGTGCAGGCCGGCGTCGCAGGCTTCAAGTGTTTCCTCATTCACTCCGGCATCGATGGCTTTAAGTGGGTGGAAGAATCGGACCTTCGCGTGGCGCTTGAAAAACTTCGCGGCTCGGGGCTGCCTCTGCTCGTTCACGCCGAGGTACCGGGTCCAGTGAATTCATCCACCAACGCTCTCAACGCGAACAACGGCGATTGGCACAGTTACTCCACTTATATGGCCTCTCGGCCTCCGCTCGCCGAAGCCCAGGCCGTCGAAATGCTGATGCGGCTCGCCGACGACTTCGACACCCCAATCCACATTGTGCACTTGTCTGCGGCGCAGGCGCTGCCATTGCTCACTTCGGCGAAAAGATACAAGCTGCCCATCACGGTGGAAACCTGCGTGCATTATCTTTGGTTTACCGCGGAGGACATTCCCGACGGCGCAACCGAATATAAATGTGCGCCTCCCATCCGCGGCGCAGCGAACCGCGAAGCGCTTTGGAAGGCGCTGGAAGAGGGTTTGATCGACATGGTAACGACCGACCACTCCCCTTGCCCGCCAGCCATGAAGCGGCGCAGCGTCGAAAACGAAATTGCCCGCTGGGACCAGTCCTGGGGTGGAATTGCGAGCCTGGGGCTGGCACTGCCAGTGATGTGGACCGCGATGTGCAAGCGCGGTGTGAAACCGGAACGGCTGGGCGAATGGATGGCAGCAGCGCCGGCGCAGCTTGCGGGCCTGAAAGGTCGAAAGGGCGCGCTGGCTGCCGGGGCGGATGCCGATCTTGTGGTTTTCAATCCCGATGAAAGTTGGACTGTCACCCCCGCTGACCTGCACTTTCGCCACAAACTCTCGCCCTACCTGAACGCGCAATTGCGCGGGCGCGTCGAGGAAACGTGGCTGCGCGGCGAGCCCGTATTCAGAGCGGGAAGATTTCTGGGCGAAACACGCGGAAGGGAGCAGGTGAGGCAATGAGAGAGCGTGCGTCGCGCGCCATCGCCGAATGCCGGCGAATTGCCGCGATGAGCGAAGAACCAGGCCGCACCACGCGCCGTTTTCTTACGCCGCCTATGCGCGAGGTTCATGCGCTGCTGCGCAGTCGTATGGAAGCGCTCGGCATGGTGGTTCATCTTGATGCAGCCGGCAACCTGCGCGGCTTGTGGAAACCTGCGGATGCGATGGGCAGGCGCCTGATTCTCGGCTCGCACATTGACACGGTGCCCGATGCCGGCGCGTTCGACGGCGTATTGGGTGTAATGCTGGCGCTGGAACTTGCTGAACTTGCACAGGACCTCAGTTTGCCGCTGCCCATTGAAGTCATCGCATTCTCTGAAGAAGAAGGAATGCGCTTTGGCGTACCCTTCATCGGCAGCCGCGCTATGGCCGGGCGCTTCGATCCTGCAATGCTCTCGCTCAAAGATGCGGACGGAGTGACTCTGGAGGATGCGATTCGCGCCTATGGGCTCGATCCGGGCCGCATCGGCCAAATGGCGCTCGACACCGACGTCCTCGGTTTCTTCGAAATCCACATCGAGCAGGGCCCGGTGCTCGAGTCGGAGGGGTTGAGTGTTGCTGCGGTTACGTCCATCGCCGGGCAGACGCGTTTTGCACTAAGGTTTATCGGCCATGCGAATCATGCCGGAACCACGCCCATGGGCCTTCGGCGCGATGCGCTTGCGGGCGCCGCAGAATGGATCGGCGCCGTGGAATCGCTTGCTAAATCTACCGAGGGGCTGGTCGCTACTGTGGGCCGGCTCGATCTGGCGCCCAATGCGGGCAACGTGATCCCCGGCGCAGTGCGCGTTGGATGTGAGGTACGGCACGTCCAAGATGCTGTACGAATCAAGGCCGCCAAGGCTCTGCTGGAACAAGCTGAAGCCGTTGCCAGCCGTCGCAATCTTGAACTGCAGCAAATTCCGCAGATGGATCAACCGGCTGTTCCGATGGACGAGCGCCTCACGGCACTGCTGGCCGAGGCGATCGAGGCTGCTGGGTTGCCAGCAAAGCAAATGCCGAGCGGCGCCGGCCACGACGCCATGGCGATGGCGACTCGCGTACCCACCGCCATGCTTTTTCTGCGCAGTCCGGGGGGCATCAGTCATCACCCCGATGAATCCGTCCGCGAGCAGGATGTGGAAACTGCACTGAATGTTGGGCGCAAATTTCTAGAGCGCTTCGCGGCTCAGGTCCGATAGAATCGAGCAGCGCATTTTTTGAATCCCCGTCAAAGAGGTCGCACGTGCATCACTTGGGATCAACGCGCAGCAGTTTCAAGTCCGATCATCTGCTGCAGACGCCAGATACTTTCGTTCGCGCTCCCCTGCCCGGTGCAGATGGAGTTGAGTTTGTAATTCACACTGCACCGCAACTGGGTGCGCGCTTTACGGAGATGACGGCGGAGTTTGTCGCGGGTGGTACGCTGGGCCCAACGGCAGTACAGCGCTTTCTTTACGTCCTCGATGGCAAGTTGGAAGTAAAGGCCGGGGGAAAGCGGCGCGTTCTTACGCCGGGCGGATATGCCTATCTGCCGCAAGGGACCGCGCACTCGGTGCGAGCGCCGGGCATCGCGCGCGCCGCTGTGATTGAAAAGGCCTACGAGCCGGCGGCTGGCGCGGCGGCTCCCACGGTGGTTATCGGCGATGAAGACGACGTTGCTTCGACTGCATTGATGGGCGACAGTGCCCTGCGCGTTCGTGGCCTGTTGCCCGACGCACCGGCTTACGACTTTGCCGTGAATACCATGACCTACGACCCCGGCGCATCCCTCAGTATGGTGGAAATTCATGTGATGGAGCACGGTTTGCTGATGCTTGAGGGCGGCGGAATCTACAGGCTCAGCGACTCGTGGTATCCCGTCCATGCCGGCGACTTCATCTGGATGCGCGCCTACTGTCCGCAATGGTTTGGCGCACTGGGCAAGCGGCCAGCAAAATACCTCATCTACAAGGACTGGCGCCGCCATCCGCTGGGAGCGTGAACACAATGACCACGATGCGCCCGCAACTTTCGATTGACAGGCTGATAAGCGAGTTGACGGCTTTGTCGCAGATCTCCGAGGCCGAATCGCCGGTGGTCACACGCGTTGTCTTTGGCGAAGCGGACATGCGGGCGCGCGCTTATGTGAAAGGGCTGTCCGAGGCTGCGGGCCTGCGCATGAGCCAAGACGCGATCGGCAACACATTCGCGCGCTGGGAAGGCGGCGATCCGTCGCTCGCGCCCATCGGCACCGGATCGCATATCGACGCGATCCCCAACGCGGGCCTTTACGACGGATGCGTGGGCGTGCTGGGCGGTTTGGAAGCGATTCGCGTGCTGAAGGAGCTTGGATTCAAGCCGCGGCGATCGATTGAGCTCGCCATCTTCACGGCGGAGGAGCCTACGCGCTTCGGAATTGGCTGCCTCGGCAGCCGCATGATGGCCAACGTGCTCACTCCGCAGCAGGCGGTTGCGCTGCGCGACAAGGATGGCCGCGGCCTGGAAGAATGGCGCGAGCAGGCTGGATTCTCAGGGTCGCTCGAGTCGGTTTCTGTGAAACCCGGCCGCTTTCATCAATTTGTTGAGTTGCACATCGAACAGGGCCCGCACCTCGAACAGGAAGCGATCGACGTTGGCCTGGTGACGCACATAGCCGCGCCAGCCAGCCAGCGCATCGTGATTGAAGGCGAAGGCGGACACGCCGGCGGCAAGCTGATGCCGGGGCGGAAAGATGCGCTGTGTGCGGCCGCCGAGCTGATCCTGGCGCTGGAGTCGGCCGCAAAGTCGACCGGAGCCATTGACACAGTGGGCACGGTCGGTATCTGCGACGTCTTCCCCGGCGCGGTCAACAGCATTCCTTCGCGCGTGACCATCACCACCGATGTGCGCGACATCGATGACGCGCGGCGAGACGGAGTGCTGGCGGCGCTGGCTGCCGCGATTCAACAGGTGAGCGCGCGTCGCGGCGTGAACATCGCCACCGAACTTGTGAACGCCGACCCACCCACGACTTGCGATCCGGCGATTCTAGCGGCTCTTGAGGAATCGGCCAAGGCCGCAGGAAAGTCGCATAAGAGGATGGTTGCGCGCGCCTATCACGACTCTTCTTTTGTCTCCTGCTTCGCGCCCGTTGCCATGCTGTTCATTCCCTGCCGTGGGGGCGTGAGCCATCGACCCGATGAATACGCATCGCCTGAGTGGATCGGCAGCGGCGTACACGTTCTGGCGCGGACGCTGGCGGCGCTGGCAAGCTGATCGCTCGATCCTCCGAAACCTTCCCCAGGTCCCGAAGCCGTTTCGGTCAGTCTTTTCCTTAGTCGCCATGCGGGAGAAACACAATGATCACCGAAAGTCCAGAGCAAGCTGTTGACCTTCTCGATCGAGCTTTCCAGGAAAAAGATATCGAGACCGTTCTAAGTTTCTATGAGGAAACTGCTGTTGTCGTCAGTGAGCCGGGCAAAACGATCCGAGGAGGGGCGAACTTGAGAATCTTCTTCGAACAAGCGATGCTTTCGGGAGCCTCGGCAAGGCAGTTAAAGACCTGGACCGTGGAAGCGGACGGAATTGCATTGTTCATTTCGCGCTGGGTACTCAGCATCGCGTCGCCGGGCCAGGAGCCCGAAGATCGTACCTTCGTGGCAACTACCGTGTTTCGCAAACAGCCGGATGGGGAATGGAAAGTTCTAATCGATAATCCAACTGGATCGCTGGTTCTTGGGTTTTCATGACGCTGGATCGGCTGATTCTCGCTTGGTTCTTGCTTTTCACTTCACCATCCAGGCTTTTCAAGTTTCGGGCATCGGTATATCCTAACCCTCAATCTGTCCGGCAATCCCGGCCATGGCTACCATGAGCACGCACGCGACAACCCGCATCGTTGGCGCTTCCGTCCCGCGCAAGGAGGGCGTCGACAAGCTGTTGGGGCGCGCTCGCTACGTGGATGACATTGAGCGCGATGGGATGTGGCACGGAGCGACCGTGCGCAGTTCGATTCCGCGCGGGCTCATCCGCTCGATTGCCTTCGATCGGCGCATCGACTGGAGCGAGTTCGCGATTGTCACCGCTGCCGATATCCCCGGCGAAAATTGCATTCAACTGATCGTCGCCGACCAGCCGTGCCTTGCCGACGGCAAGGTGAATCACTGCGAAGAGCCAATCGTTCTGCTCGCGCACCCCGACAAGCACAAGCTGCGAGAGGCCGTCGGCGCTGTCCGCATCGAATATGAGCCGTTGGAACCGGTCTTCACCATCGAAGAGAGCGAACGGCAAGGCATCATTATCTGGGGCTCCGACAACCTCTTCAAGAGCTTCCTGCTCGAGAAGGGCGACGTCGATTCTGCATGGAGCCATGCGGCGCACATCGTCGAAGGTGAATACCGCACCGGCGCGCAGGAGCATCTCTACATTGAGAACCAGGGAATCATTGGCGAGTATAGTGCGGAAAAGGGCGTGATAGTCTGGGGCTCGCTGCAATGCCCGTACTACGTCGTCAAATCGCTGAAAGCCGTCTTCGACCTGTCCGACGAAAAGGTGCGCGTAATTCAAACTGAAACCGGCGGAGCCTTCGGCGGCAAGGAGGATTTCCCTTCAAATGTCGCGTGCCACGCCGCGTTGCTGGCGATGAAGTGCGGCCATCCGGTGAAGATCGTCTACGACCGCATGGAAGATCTGGCGGCGACCACCAAACGCCACCCTTCGCGCGTGCGGCATCGCACGGCGCTTGACCACGACGGCAAGCTGTTGGCGATGGAGATCGATCTGGCTACGGAAGGCGGCGCCTACGCGACGCTTTCGTCCACAGTGCTTTCGCGCGCCACACTTCACGCAGCAGGACCGTATGTTTGTCCCAATGTGCGCGTTCATTCGCGCGCGTGGGCGACGAATGTCGTGCCCTACGGCGCATTTCGCGGCTTTGGTGCTCCGCAGGCGATCTTTGCTATGGAGCGTCACATGGACGAAATCGCCGCTGCTCTCGGGATCGATCTCATCGAACTGCGGCGAAGGAATTTCCTGCACGAGGGAGACACCAACGCAACCGAGCAACTGCTGCGCGAGCCGGTGATGATGGACCAACTGCTGGATCGCGCGCTGAAGGAGAGCGATTATTACGCGAAACGCGAGCGATTTGCGCGCGAGAATCTTGACGGCCCACTGAAGCGCGGCATGGGAATTGCAGCGTTCTACCACGGGTCGGGGTTCACCGGATCGGGCGAGGAATATTTGAATTCACTGGCCGGCATCGATGTGACGCCTGACGGTGTTGTGCGCGTTCTGGTGTCTAACACCGAGTTTGGCCAGGGCACAAACACGATTCTCACCCAGGTTGCAGCAGAAGCCCTGGGCATTAATTACAGTGACGTGACCATGGCCGCACCTGACACCGGGATCGTGCCCAACAGCGGGCCGACCGTGGCTTCGCGCACCTCTATGGTGGTGGGCCGACTGATTGAACGCGCCGGTCAGCAGCTCATTACTCTCTTGCGCGAGCATGCGGGGCTCGGCGAAAACTACACGCGCGATGATTTTTTTGCTGCCTGCGAGCGCTATCGCTCTCAAAAAGGTGAGGTGCTCTCGCTCTGCCGCTACCAGGCGCCGCCGGGAATCCACTGGGACGACAAAACCTACCATGGCGATGCATACGGCGCATATGCGTGGGCCGTGTACGTGGCGCAAGTTGCCGTGGACACGATCACGTATTCCGCCGAGGTCGAAGACTTCTGGGCCGTGCAGGAGACGGGCCGCGTGCTGCATCCTGTGCTGGCCGCGGGGCAAATCGAGGGCGGCGTCGCGCAGGGGATCGGCTATGCACTCTACGAAAAGGTCGTTATGCAGAATGGCCGCATGGCGAACAACCAGATGACCAACTACATCATGCCCACGGCTGAAGATGTTCCACCGATCCACGTAATTTTCGAGGAGATTCCATTTCGCCACGGCGGATTCGGAGCCAAGGGAATTGGCGAGTTGCCGCACGACGGGCCCGCGCCGGCCATTCTGAATGCCATCCGCGACGCGACGGGCGTCCGGTTCAACGCGATCCCGCTGTTGCCCGAAGATCTTTATGAAGGGCTGAAAGAGAGCGAGCCGGTTGAGGAGCCGGTGGCACGATGAGCACGAATGAAAGCGCGCGACGTGGTGCGAACTGGCCGGCCATTCATTTCGCAGTGAATGGTGAAGCGCGAACCGTGCATGTGCCGCCGATGAAGCGCCTGCTCGATGTGCTGCGCGAAGATCTGCATCTGACCGGAACCAAGGAAGGCTGCGGCGAGGGCGAGTGTGGCTCCTGTTCGGTGCGCATGAATGGAGAGCTGGTGAATAGTTGCCTCGTCCCCGTGCTGCAGGCCGAGGGCGCTGCGATCCAGACCGTGGAAGGACTGGCGCTGGGCGGCGAACTTCATCCTCTGCAGCAGGCCTTTCTGCAACATGGCGGCGCACAGTGCGGCATCTGCACGCCGGGCATGTTGATGGCCGCAGCGCAGCTCCTGGCGCACACGCCCCACCCCAATGAAGCTGAGATTCGCGAAGCGCTCGCAGGCAATCTCTGCCGCTGCACGGGATTCATGCACATTTTCGAGTCGGTCGCGGCCGCGGCCGGCGAACTGAACCAGGAGACGGCGAGCGCTTCAACGCCGGGGCAGACACGCCATGCGCGGTGATCCAGCAATGCACGACCTTGTCGCGCCGGGCAGCCTGGGCGCGGTGCTCGATCTGCTGGCCGGAGAGCCGGGCAAGTGGATGCCAATCGCAGGCGGTACGGAGTTGATGGTTGCCTTCTCCGCCGGGCGCCTAGCTGCGCCCAAACTCGTCAGCTTGTGGGGAATCGCCGATCTGCGTGCGATCGAGATAACGCCCGGCAACATATCAATCGGCGCAGCCGCAACGTTTCTCGATCTGCGCGGGCATGCTGTCATCGCGGCGGAATTGCCGTTGCTGGCGCGCGCTGCGAGTTGGATCGGCTCCGTTGCCAACCAGAGCCGCGCCACGCTTGGCGGGAATCTCATCAATGGCTCACCGGCCGCAGATTCTTCGCCGGCGCTGTTGGCCTACGACGCAGAGATCGAGATGATTTCAGTGCGCGGCAGCAGGCGAATCCCCTACTCTGAGTTCCATACCGGCTACAAGCGAAATGTGCTCGCCGCCGACGAACTGCTCTACGCGATTCACCTTCCGCGGCGTTTCGAGCGGCATGTGCGGTACCTGCGCAAAGTGGGAACGCGGCGCGCTATGGCGATTGCGAAAGTTGCGTTAGGAGCGACAGCGCTCGTCGAACAAGACTCAATTCGGGAGATTCGCATTGGTGTAGCGAGTCTGGCGCCTTTTCCCACGCGGCTTTTCGCCACCGAGGCGGCGCTGGTTGGGAAAAACATCACGCATGAAACAGTCAAGGCTGCGCGGCGCGCCTTGCTCGCCGAAGTGCAGCCGATCGACGACATTCGTTCAACGGCTGAATACCGCCGCCGCGTGGCAGCGAATCTGCTTGAAGAGTTCTTGCTCGAACTTCGTCCCGAAGGATTGAAAGCGTGAACTCCATTCTGGCGGCATGGAACAAGGCGGACGTTTCAGCGGCTCTTGAGGCAATGACGGCGTGCTGCGGAGCCAGGCGCTGGGCGGCAGCGATGGTCGCATCTCGTCCCCTCGCTACCGTCACAGCACTGAGCGAAACGGCGGACCGGATTTGGAGTACGATGCAAGAACCTGATTGGCGTGAAGCCTTCGCGTGTCATCCGCGGATCGGCGAGAGGAGCGCTGCAGCACTCGCTGGCGGGCAATCGACGGCATGGTCGCGGCTGGAACAATCGCGGACGAGCGCGGCCGATGAAAACCTTCTGGCCGAGTTGGCAAGGGGGAATCAGGTCTACGAAGAGCAGTTCGGCTTCACCTACATTGTTTGCGCAACCGGCAAGAGCGCCGAAGAGATGCTCGCGATTCTCCGGCGCCGCCTGGCAAACACGCGCGACACGGAGCTCCGCGAAGCTGCCGAGCAACAGCGGCAGATCACGCAAATTCGCTTGGGAAAGTGGCTGGCCGAATGAGCGCAATTACAACTCATGTTCTTGATACTGTGCTGGGTAAGCCTGCCGCGAACGTGGCGGTGCGCCTGGAAAAGCAGGCCGGCGGAGGCTGGATTGAAGTCTCCGGCGGCGAGCCGAAGGAGCGCGCGCAATACTCACCCTGCGATTGGGCGGCCCTGTCCACCGGCACCACCGACGCTGATGGCCGCTGCCGCGATCTCGCACCGGACGCCGATCCCGGAGTTTACCGGCTCGTATTTGACACAGGCGAATATTTCAAACGCATGGGCCGCGCCAGCGTTTATCCTGAGATTACCGTCACCTTTACCTGCAGCGGCGAGGCGCATTACCATCTTCCCCTGCTGCTCAGCGACAACTGCTACACCACTTACCGAGGAAGCTAATGGCCAGGCTGGGAGCAAACCGCTACGGAAAATCGCGCGTGCGGCTATCGCGCATCACGCGCTTTGAAGATCGCAACGAGTTCAACGAGTGGACCGTGAATGTGATGTTATACGGGGACTTTGACTCAAGCTTCACTGCGGCCGATAACAGCAAGGTCCTGCCCACCGACACGATGAAGAACACAGTGTACGTAGTCGCGCGCACGTCAAAAGTAACTACGATCGAAGAATTCGCCAAGGAGCTCGGCGATTATTTTCTCGACAATAACGTGCAAGTATCCAGGGTGAGCATCGTAATTGAGGAAGTGGCGTGGGAGCGGATGAGCGTGGATGGCGCGCTTGACGCCACGACCTTCAAAATGGGCGGACCGGAGTTGGGCACGGTTCTCGCAGTGCGTGAAAAGGGCGGCGAATGGGACGTCACCTCGGGCGTGGATGGGCTCACCATTCTCAAGACGACTCATTCGGCTTTCACCGGGTATGTTAAAGACAAGCTGACCACGCTCAAGCCGGCGACCGATCGCATCTTCGGCACGCGGGCAACTGTGGAATGGGATTATGCGGACGCAGCTCCCGATTACGCTGGTGTGCGCGCGCGCATCATCGAGGCGATGCTCAAAGTGTTTGCAGAACACGAGAGCATGAGCGTGCAACACACGCTCTACGACATGGGGAAGGCCGCTCTCGACGCTGCTCCTGAGATCGCACGCATCCATCTTTCCATGCCCAATCTGCATCATTTGCTGGCCGCTTTGGGTACATTCGGACTCGACAATCCAAACCACATCTTTGTGCCCATTGACGAGCCGCATGGTACGATCGAGGCCACCATCGAGCGGTAAGAGAATCCCCTGCAGCAAAGGGCACACGTTTGAGCCGTCCATCGAGCACGGAAGGAAAAGTGTACGCGTCCGTCGGCGCCCCCGAGAGTTATGGCCTGCGTGCCGGTGTGCTCGGCCCGGTAGAGACTCTCGCGCAATCGGTCTCCGCCATGGCCCCAAGCACCAGCGCTTCGCTGACCATCGCGCTGGTCTTCGGCCTGGCGGGCGATGCCACCTGGTTCGTCTACCTGCTGGCCACTGCATCAATGCTGCTGGTGGGTTTTTGCGTCAGCCGTTTCGCGCGTCTCTCTGCTTCGCCGGGTTCTCTCTATTCCTACACGGCGAACACCTTGCCGCCGGTCTTTGGCGTCGCGGCTGCCTGGGGCCTGCTGCTCGCCTATCTCGCCACCGGCGCTTCCGTCGCAGGCGGAGCGCTCTACTACGCCACCGTGATTGCGCAGCAGTTTTTCCATCGGGCACCGCCCGGTGTTGTCACATTGGCTGTAGTGTGCGCATTCGCAGGCTGGATTGCATATCGCGACGTCAAGCTCTCGGCCGAAGTCATGCTCTGGATCGAAGCCTGCTCCGTCAGCTTGATTCTCATCGTGCTGGTGCTGCTGCCGGTCCATATCGGGCTGCAGTTTGATGTGAGCCAATTCCGGCTCAAAGGGTCTTCTCTTTCCGCGCTTGGACCGGCCCTGGTGCTCTCGATCTTCAGCTTCGTTGGCTTTGAAAGCGCTACGACACTGGGCGGAGAAGCGCGCGAGCCGCTCAAGACCATTCCCCGTGCCGTATTGCAATGCGCGCTGCTTGCCGGCGTCTTCTTCATGCTTTGCGCCTATTCGGAGGTCCTGGGTTTTCGCGGAGACTCGGGTGCCCTCAGCAACTCCACCAGTCCCTTTCACGAGCTTGCGGCAAAAGCCGGCGTCTCGCCGCTGGGCGTCGCAATCGACTTCGGCGCGCTGGTCAGCATGTTTGCCTGCGTGCTGGCCTGCGCCACCGCGGCGGCGAGGGTGCTGATGCGCATGGCACACGACAACTTGCTCCCGAAAGTCCTTGCGCGCACCGACCGGCGTCATGGGACACCGGGAGCCGCGATCGGGCTTTCCACCTTGCTGATGTTCGCCGTCACCGCTGCCATGGCGCTGCGCAACGAGACCGGCTACACCATGTACGACCTGCTCGGGTCGTTGTCGGTCTTCGGTTTTCTCACCGCCTACGCGCTGGTCGCGCTCGCGCTTCCTTTTGCACGCCGAGCGATGGGCCAACATTCTCATCTTGTAGCTGCCATAAGCGTCGTTACGGTTGCCGTGATCCTTCTGATTACGGACTTCGATCTAAATTCCGCAACTGACCCTATCCATGCGCGGATTCCATACCTCTATGTCGCTTACATCGCTGCCGGCTTAGCATGGTACGGCCTCAAACGGATGAAGCGCGCATCTCATTGATATTCTGTGGAAAACACTGACAATCCCATTCGCAGCACTCCAAATCCTTATGCGGGCTTTATGCGCTGCTGGGTAACATTCCTTTAACCCACAGCGGGCGCAGGACCAGGCCAAAAGTCGCGTACGGTTCATAGCGATTTCGGTTTCTCTGTTTGGTTTTGAACGCTTTCGCAACTCTGCTTCTCCTTTTTTCAAAAACGATCCAGTCGCGACACCAGAATTGCTGTGGGAAAACTCCATCTTCCGAGGTTGGCCCTTGAGACATTTCTTGCGTCTGTTTCCCTCTGCAGTTGCAGGCCTGCTAGCGTTTGCGGCTGTGGCGTTGTGTAGCACCTCTCTGCAAGCTCAGCAAACTCTGGGTGGAATTACAGGTGAGGTGACTGACGCTTCAGGGGGCGTCATCCCCAACGTGACGGTGACAGCGACCGACGAACAGACGTCACTGACCCGCGCTACCAAAAGCAACGGCACCGGCGCCTACACCTTTGTCAATCTGCCCATCGGGAACTACACACTATCCTTTGAGGCTGCGGGTTACCAGGTCCAAAAGACGCCACACATCACGGTGCAGGCTGATCGTACCGCTACGGTGAATGCGACGTTGAAGGTAGGCCAAACCACTACCACCGTCGAGGTGGACGCGGCGCCGCTCATGAATGCCGTAGATACTACCAACGGTTACGTGATGGAGACCCAGCAGATTTCGCAAACGCCTTTGCCCACCGGCAGTTTCACCGGACTGGCGATCCTTTCCGCTGGAGTTGACGCGGAGTTGCCGGGAGGCACGGGCGCCAACTCCGGCCTGGGCAACGCGCCCATCTGGTCCAACGGCCAGCGCGACACATCGAACAGCTTCCTGCTGAATGGCGTGGATGCAACCAACTTGTTCAACGGCAAGAGCACGAGCCAGGTGGATTCGGCGCGCGTCATCAACAGCACCGGCGTGCAGACCAGTCCTGGCGGAGGCGGCGGCGTGATCATGTCGGCGGCCTCAGTCTATCTTTCCATCGGCAACGCCATTCCCACGCCGGCCCCTGAAACCCTGCAGGAGGTGCGCGTCAACGCTTCAATGTACAGTGCCGATCAGGGGTCCACCTCCGGCGCTCATATTGACATGAGCACCAAATCCGGAACCAACGATCTGCACGGAAACATTTATTTTCACCATGGCACCAACTGGATCAACGCTGCGCCATTCTTCTACAACCAGGATCCAGACGTTCCGGCATCCGACAAGGTGCCTCAATTGCATCGCGAGGATTTGGGCGGGACTTTGGGCGGCCCGATTATCAAAAACAAGCTCTTCGGGTTCGTCGGCTACCAGCACCTGCACGTTTCTGATCAAGAGTTAGGCGATTCGTTCCTGGATGTTCCCGTCGGCTTGTCGGATTCGAATCGCGATCCGGCGGGCCTGGCTGCGCTTGCCAACGATTCCTTCGGCACCAGCCTGACCGGCGCCAACATCGATAAGAACGCGCTGATCTTTTTCAACTCACCCGCCCTTCCGGGCGAGCCGGGCAAGTGGCTGATCCCCAACGATGCACTCAGCGGTGTTGGGCCAACGGTCGCTCACCTTGACAATTCATTCATCCCCGGCACAGGACGCTTTACTTCCGATCAGGCTGTCGCCGATCTGGACTACGACGCAAGCAGTAAGGATACGATCGCGCTCAAATATTACTACCAGCACGATCCCACCCTGGCGCCCTACTCCTACTCGAGCGTTCCCGGCTTCCCCGAGCACCTCGATTCCGGCGCGCAGGAGTTTTCGATCAACAACACCCTGATCGTGAAATCGAATCTGAGCACGACGGAAACGCTTGGTTTCCTGCGCGAAAAGAATTGGGCCGATAACGCCCAGGCATTTGGACCGACTTCGATTCCCGGCGGCTCTTACGGCACGGGCTCAATCAACGTTTTCGGGTCGAAGTATTTTCCCGGCGTCTCCATCTATAACGTTTTGGGCGATTATCAACCTAGCGGCGTGGGTCCGGTCTACCTAAACTTTGGTCCGAACGCGGAATCGCAGTCATCCAACACCGGAATGTTCCAGAATCGCATTTCTCCGTCGGCCGATGCGGTGTGGTTGCTGGGCAAACATACGATAAGCTTTGGGGCGATGTACAGCTACACGCAGCTCAACACGATCGACAAGCGCACAGGCACGGGGACAGTGGCCACCGATGACTTCAGCCAGTTTGCGCAGGGCTTTGTTACCCCCGGCAGCTCGGCGACCGGCTTCTATGTCACGTCGTTCCTGCAAGGGAATGCCAACCGCTACTACCGCGCCAACCAGCTTGGCACGTATGTGGAGGATAAGTACCAGGTCACCCCGAACTTCGCCCTCACTTTGGGCGTCCGCTATGACTGGGATGGCGGCCTGACGGAGAAATACGGGCGCATCTTTAACTTCGATCCCCAACTTTATAGCTACAGCGCGGTTTCCGATACCATCTCCAACCCGGGACTGGTGATCGCCGGAAATAACGTCAATGGCACGAAGGGCATCAGCAACACCACCCTGACCGGCCGCCAATGGGGCGTCGCACCTCGCATCGGTGCTGCATGGCAACCGGGAATCTTTCATAACAAGCTGGTAGTTCGCACCGGCGGCGGAATGTACTACGATCGCGGCGAGCTCTTCACTTACTTCTCGCCAGGGTACGCAATCGGCACTGTGACAGGCGGTCCCTTCGGCGTCAATCAGCAACTGCCTTTTGTTAACGCATCCTCTTGCCCTGCATCCTCGGTCACACTCTACGAGTACTATCTTCCCACTTGCGGCGGCGCGATCGACCCTTCCTCCGGCGCAGAAATCGGTACGCCGTCGGATGTTGACGGGGATCTTGAAAATCCATATGGCACCAGCCTCGAGTACGCCGCTCCTACCAACCCCAAGGCTTCGGACCTCAGCAATTTCTTACCCAACGCCTGCAGCATCGTGAACACAGGCTATTCAGGCATTCCTGGACTGTGCAGCAACACGCCAAATGGCGGTGAGATTGTTAACAATGGCCAGCCGATTTCACTCGGCGTGTACGACCGCGCCAACAAACTGCCTTATACCATCAACTACACCCTGGATCTCCAGTGGCAGCCGCGCAACGATCTGGCGATCGAACTAGGCTATGTGGGCAACGTTGGGCGCCACCAGGTGATTCCGGTTCCCTTCAATCAGCCGACGATCAATTCCAAGTCCAACGCGGCACTTTCCGGCGGAGCCTGCCCGCAGTGGTACAGCTATGGGTACAACGTTGGATTCAACAGCCTTCCGGCAGGAACGCCTTCCTGCTTCGGTAACCCTGCCGGTTACCTGGCCACGTATGAAGGCGGCAATGTGGATTTGCGCGTCCCCTATATCGGATACGCTGCCGAATCGATCAAATACCTTGCTGAAGGCATCGACGGCTATAACGCGCTGCAGGCGCACATTGAAAAGCGCATGAGCCACAATTTCATGGTGGGAGCATCGTACACGTGGTCGCACGCCATCGACGAACAGAGCGGGCTGGGACTTTTCTACAATGGCAACAATCCACTCAATCTGCGCAGCGCGTACGGCTCGGCCGACTTTGACCGCACCCATGTAATCAATTTCAATTACGTTTTCGCCCTGCCCCGACTCGCCGACGAAAACACGATCGGCGGCAAGTTTGTCGATGGGTGGTCCCTCACCGGCCTCACCGTGCTGCAGAGCGGCCAGCCCTACAGCATCATTGACTTCTCCGGCGCTATCGGCAGCATTTATTACTCGACGGCGGATGGGATCACGAATCCTATCGTTCCGTTGGCTCAGGGCTGTTCGGCAAAGAATGCAGTCACCGGAACCTCGGGCGCCTTTTACAATCCAAGCCACAAATATAACGGTGGAGCGCTCAATCCATCGTGCTTCACTCTCCCTATTCTGCCGGCGGGAGGCTTGAACGGCGCGATTCCTCCGGATGATCCCTACGAAACAGGCTTCGCTACGGGACAGCGCAACATCTTCCGCCAGTCGTTCCAGAAGCGCGCCGACGCTTCGCTTGTAAAGGTGACTACCTTCGATAAAGAGCGCTATAGCCTGAAATACACCTTCGACGTTTATAACCTGACCAACACGACGAGCTTCGATATTCCCGGCAACGAGGTCTCGCAAAACTCGGGCTATAACGCATTTCCCTACGATGGCCAGCCGGTATCCACTACAAACTGCGCGGCCAATCCCAGCAACACGAACGGCGCGCTGTACTCATGCCCGGCCGGCCTGGGTCTTGTCACGCATACCATCGGAGCGCCGCGCCAGATACAGATGTCGCTCCACTTCGATTTCTGATTCCGGTTCTCTCGCAGGCGGCAAAGGCGGCTCCAAACGGGGCCGCTTTCGTTTTCGCCGCATTCTCCCAAGGGGAACGGACCGCGACGGATTTTGCGCAATTCAAATGCCGCCGATTCCAGCCGAAACACCCATGCCGGCACGTAGGCCACCTACAATCGCCATATGACCGTTTCCGGGCAAACGATTCGCACGATTCGTACGACGCTCGCCAGTGGCGCCGTACGTCCTTCCCAACTCGCCGAGACCGCGCTCTCGCATTCCAATCAGAATGTCGGCCGCAACACCTATCTTTGGCAGGATGCTGCATGGACACGCGCCGAAGCCGCGCACGCCGTAGCCATGCCGCCTTCGAGTGGTGGGCAGTTTGGCGACGGACGGCCCACGCTTTGGGGCCTACCGGTCTCAGTGAAAGATTGCTTCGATCTCGCCGGATCGGCCACCAGTTGCGGCATCCATTTCTATCGCGATTTGAATGGCAATTCGGTGCGCGATTCCTGGCTTGTGGAACAACTGCGTGCCGCGGGAGCCGTGATCGTGGGCAAAACGCACCTGCATCCCCTTGCTTACGGAATCACCGGCGAGAATCCCGAGTTCGGCGATTGCGTGCAGCCGAACGATGCGGGCGCACTCACCGGCGGCTCATCGAGCGGGGCTGCAGCCAGCCTCCAGGAGGGCTCGGCTGTAGCCGCCATCGGCACAGATACGGGCGGCTCCGTCCGCGCGCCGGCGGCCCTGTGTGGGCTTGCCGGCTATCGCGCTACACTGGGCCGTGGAGATTGGCGGGGCGGCGCGCACCTGGCGGAGTCCTTTGACACGATGGGCTGGCTCTTCCACGATCTTGAAGATGCGCCGTTGCTGGCTGCACCCTTTGCGCCCGCCCATACCGCACTTCCGCGGCGGTTCACGCGCTTTGCTTTCGTCGCGGATCCGTTTCTCCATGATTGCGAGCCGGAGATTCAAGAGAGCTTTCGCGGGGTGATTCGCGAACTCGAGAATCTGGGGCTTGCCGCGCGATGCGTCGACACAAGCTGGTGGGCCGATTCCATGGAAATCTTTGCCCCTATACAGGCATCGGAGGCGGCACGATTGCACGCCGGCCACTACAATCGTTTTGAACCGGCCATCCGCGATCGCCTGAAGTGGGGAGCGAGCTTGAAACCCGACGAAATCGCTGCGCTGCGCAAACGGCACGCCGGCCTCTGCACGCGCATGAACGACTTATTCGCAACGCACGAGCTGGTTCTGCTGCCGTCGATTCCAGTAATACGCCTCGCAGCCGGCGCCGACCATAGCCAGACGCGCGCCCGCCTGCTGCGCTACACTTCGCCGTTCAGCCTTGCAGGAGTACCCACAATTTGCGTTCCCTGCGCCCACGGCGGAATGCAGCTTGCCGCGGGGCGCGAGGCAGATGAATCGCTGCTCGCGCTGGCTGCGCAGATCGGCGCGCAACGAAAGAATGCCGAAAGCCGGTAGGAGTTGGGAGTGAAATGGCGAATGATATTGGGCCCGAGACCCCAGGGTCAGGAGGATTTGTCCGAGGGGAACGGTTCCGGTTTCATCGAACCGTCGCGCTGCTTGATGAGCATTTGCACCTTGCCTTCGGCGGCCTCCAACTCCTGCTTGCATGCGGCCGACAAACCCACGCCCTGTTCGAAGAGCTTCAGCGATTCTTCCAGCGCAAGGTCGCCTTTCTCCAACTGCTCAACAACTGTTTCGAGTTTTTTCAGTGATTCTTCAAACGACGGCATCGGGTTCACTCCTTGGCGGGGCCGCCGGGGGCAGCGCGCTCGCGAGCACTTCTGCCGCAGCTTCATAGTCGCCGAACGGGGCGCTCACCTGCACGCCCTGCACATGGGGTCGCACCGCCGCAAGCATCTCCTGAGCAATCTTGATCCCCTCCGCCCGAGCGGCCTCGCGCGTATCGGCCTGGGCCATGCGCAGCATGATCTCCTCGGGCATCCCGGTGCGCAAGTCGTTCTTCATATATTCGGCATTGCGCAGACTCGTCAGGGGCCATATCCCAGCAATGACTGGTATGTGGTGGCCCTTGATGCGCTCGAGAAATTGCTCCAGTAGCCGCAGGTCGAAGACTGCCTGCGTAACTGCGTATTCCGCGCCCGCCTCTACCTTGTAGGCAAAGCGCCGCAGTTCGTTTTCAATGTCCGGCACACCGGGACTGGCGGCCACACCAATGGTGAAGTTCGTGCTCGCGCCGATTGAGTTCGCTCCAACGTCGAGCCCCCGGTTCAGGCGACTCACCATGTTCACCAATCCGATGGAATCTACGTCAAATACTGCGGACGCATCAGGATAATTACCTTGCTTGGGCGGATCGCCGGTCACACACAGGATGTTGTGCAGACCGATCGACGATGCTCCCAGCAGATCCGACTGAATCGAGAGAATATTTCGATCGCGGCAGGTGTAGTGCAGAATCGTTTCCATCCCCGAGTGCTGCTGGATCTGAATGCAGAGGCTCTGCCCGCTCATTCGCGCCGACGCCTGCGCCGCGTCATACACGTCGACGGCGTGCACCCCCAACCGCGCCATCGTATGCGCCGCCTCGATCTCCTTCGCGCAGTCGATCCCCCGGGGTGGCACAAGTTCCACCATGGTAATGAACTTCTTTTCCGCCAGCAACGAGCCGAAGCGCGAGCGTTGCGCCAGGGGTGCAGGCGGTGTCTCCCGGCTCACCGAAGGCGCCGCACCCGAGCCTTCGATGTGAGGCTGCTCGTCCATGGCCCGGATGGCCGCGCGCATTGCCCGGATGTGATTCGGCGTGGTCCCGCAGCAGCCTCCCACCAGTTGCACACCCGCGTTGATCGCTTTGCGCGCAAAACTGGCCATGTACTCCGGCGAAACCAGATAGATGTTTCGGCCCTCCACTGCTCGCGGCAAACCGGCATTGGGCATGGCAGCCAGCGGAAGCGTGGTGGCGGGACGCATGCTCTCGATCGCTGTCAGCACCGTGGCCGGTCCTGTCGAACAATTCACGCCCACTGCGTCGGCGCCCCATTCCGTGAGCAGCGCCGCAGCCTGCACCGGGGAGGAGCCATCGAGGCAATCGCCCTCATCGTCGACCGTGACCATGACCAGTACAGGGATGTGCGGCGCCACCGATCTTGCAGCTTCCAGCGCCTCATGCGCCTCGTTCAGCGCCGGCATGGTCTCAATAATCAGCAGGTCCACGCCGTTTTTCTTGAGCAAACCGATCTGTTCCGCGAATGCCTCGCGGGCTTCTTCCAAGCTGGTTTTGCCAAGAGGCTCCAGCCGCACTCCCAGCGGCCCTACAGCGCCTGCTACCCAAGCTTCGCCCGCCTGCTTCTCCTTCAGGCGTTCCACGGCGCGGCGCGCCAGGCGAACACCGGCCGCGTTAATTTCTTCCACCTTTCCATTCAGCCCGTGCCGCGTCAAACGATAGCGGTTGGCGCCGAAGGTATTGGTTTCAAGAATCTCCGCGCCCGCCTGCAGGTATTCTTCATGCACCGACAAAATCAGGTTGGGATCCGAGAGATTCAATTCGTCGTAGCAGCGGTTCACGAACACGCCGCGCGCATAGAGGACCGTGCCCATGGCGCCGTCGGCGAGCACGGGGCGGTCGGCAAACATCTCGGCAAACCTGGTCATTCTGTTGTCATGCTACCGCATCGCGAGCACGGAAGTATCCACCGGATCGGCCGCGTAATCCAGCGCCGGCCGCGATGCGTCGGCTTGCGGCGCCGGCCCGTAAATCTCATCCGGGACGTGAAATCCGCGCATCCCGGCAGCGCTGCTCCACATGCCCGTGCGGCGCGCCAAAGCGGAGGGCCGCTTTGTTATACTTCCAGAGTCATAGCCTGGATGGAAACCGGTTTTCGTCTCAGCATTTTCAGGCCTTCCGGTGCACCTGTGCCGTCATTCGTTTGTCTACGCAGCGGCTCGTTCCGCGCTACCGATCGAGGGTTGGGATTTTGAAGAAAAGAAGTCTTTGGATCTGCGCCTGTGCAGCCTTGGCCGCCGCCGTTGCGCTGGCGGGTTGCGGCAAGGAATACTACTTTGCGGGCCGCTCGCTGCCGCCCAGCAAACTCAAGAACCGGGTCCTGATCGCGATTCAGAATCCCGGAACCCTGGCCAAGGGATCGCTCCAGTTCGTTGACGCCTATTACGACGAGCGCAGTGGATACAGCGGCACGCCCGGCTCCTTTTCCATCTCCGGTTACGGCGGCGCTTTGCCGATCACCATCCAGAGTTTCCCCGAGGAACAATTCGGCGCCGTCTACGGGGCGGGCGACGGCAGCTTGACCCTGATCGATTATCAAGGGGAAAAAACATCGGGTACCGTGAGCGGGTTGAACGGCCTTTCCTCCAGCGTCTTCATCACACGGAGCAGAGATTTCGCTTTTGCGGCCAACCAGGCGAGTCATGTGTTCACGGCCATCAACCAATCTGCCGGCAGTTCCGTCCCCCTCAGCCTTCCCGGAGTTTATCGCGTCAGTGTGAACCCGGGTGGCTCCGTTGCCATGGCCTTCGTACAAAATTCGAACTACGCCTATTATCCGCGGGAGCTAACGGCTGCGCAGACAACCGCCTACTCCGGAGGCCCATCGACCTGGCCCAGGGCCGCCGTCGATTGCGAGCCGCAGAACGCACCGATATGGTGCATGTTGCAAATGCAAAGCCCCGATCACTCTTACGTGGATAATGCGGGCGTCACCCAATACTATGGCGCCCCACTTGTCTTCGATCGCCCGGTAAAGGCCGTCTTCTCGGCCGATGGCAGCACAGCCTACATTCTCAGTTGCGGACCCGAGTGCGGAGGATCTACGGCATCTGTCTCCCTGGTACCAGTCGCGCCCATGATCTTTGCGCCGGGACTGCCGTCGGGCCTTCTTCCCTGCAATCTTCCCGCGAACGGACCTTGCCTCAACTCCAACACAAAACCCATGGCGAATATCCCAATTCCCGGCGGAGCAAGCAACGCTCTGGTTGATACCTCAACCATGTATGTGGTTGGCCAGGAACCACAGGTCATTCAGGGGCAGGCACTATTCGCCGGAAATCTGACTGTGGTCAATCTCAGTAACAACACTGCCACCAGTCCCGTTGCCATCAGCGACGGGCAGCCTGGCGCGACGAGCCGCATGATCGAGGCCGATGACAATACCCTATGGATCGGCATGACCGGATGCACGACTGGAGTGCGCTACGCAACGAATCCCGCAAGCGGTTACGGCTGCCTCACCATGTACAACACCGCATCGAATACAGTCGTCCGGCTGGAACCGTATATCGGCGACGCGACCGGCATAGCCGCTGTGACGGGCTTGCATAAGATCTACGCAGCCGAAGGCGGACAGGTATATATCTACTCCACGACTGACGGCTCGTCGATCGACAACCAATACGTTACCGTGACTGGCACGGCCTACGACGTTGCGTACATGGACGGGATAACCGATACCGACAACACCGTCTACTGATTCCGATGCCCGCCGAGGCGACCGATTTCCGAGCCGATGTCCTGGCCATCGCAGCACACCGCGATGATGTGGAACAAACGTGTGGGGGAACCCTTTTGCGCATGGCGGCGCGCGGTCTCCGTACCGCGATTCTCGATCTCACCCAGGGCGAATCGGGAACCCGCGGCAATGCAGATGAACGAGCGCGCGAGGCCGAAGAAGCCGCGCACATTCTCGGCGTTGGTTGGCGTCAGGCGCTCGCGCTGCCTGACGGTGCGATTGCCAATACCCTTGAAAATCGGGCCGAAATCGTGCGCGCGCTTCGTCTGCTTCGCCCGCGCGTCGTGATTCTCCCCTACTGGCAGGCGCGCCATCCCGACCACGCCATTGTTGCCGCTCTCGGCTACGAGGCGTGTTTTTTGTCGGGATTGAAGAAGATCGACACGGGCTCCGAACCGTGTCGCCCCTTCAAGATTGTGTACGCCAGCTTGTACGCCGACGTGCGCCCCAGCCTTATTGTCGACATCACACCCTTTATTGAGCAGCGTCACCAGGCGCTGATGGCCTACCGCTCGCAATATGCAAACCAATCTGCCGGCAGCGGTCTCTTCGTTCCCGAAGAGGAGATCCGCGAGCGCACCTTCGCTGAGGCGCGCCACTACGGCCTTCTTGCGGGCGTCCGGTATGGGGAACCTTTTGTGCAGAAAGAGGTTGGCCTGGTCGACGATCTCACCCTTTTGCCGGTGCAATCCATTTAGAATAAAATTCAAATCCGAACCAATTCGTACTGGAAATGAGGCCCGATGACTACCATCAGCCGACGTCGCTTTCTCGCGGCTTCCGCCCTCACGGTCGCTGCAACTCACCTTCGCGCGCAAAGCCCAGACTCGATTCCTGCCACTCTCTCGATCCCGGCTGAAGCGTCCGGGCCCCACATTCCCGGACGCTTCATGGGACTTTCCTACGAGGTAGAGCAGTTCACCGATCCGGCGTTCTTCTCGAGCAAGAACGACGGGCTGATTCGCGCCTTCCAGAAGCTTGCCGCGCAGGGGGTGCTGCGCCTGGGCGGGAATACCAGCGAGTTCGGCTGGTGGAAGCCCACGGAAGACTCGCCCGAGCCCGAACACCCGAAGATTCGCGAGGTCGTGGGCGAACCTAAAGCCAGTTACTATCCCGTTACAGCGCAGGCCGTGCTCAACCTGGCGGATTTTCTTGAGGCCACCGGCTGGTCCTGCATTTACGGAATCAACATGGGCACCAATACTCCCGAGCGTGCTGCACACGAGGCCCAATTCGTAGCCAAGGCGCTTGGCTCGCGCCTTCTTTATTTCCAAATCGGCAATGAAGTCGATCTGTTCAGCCGCCACTTACGCGACCCCAAAACCTGGACTCCCCTCACTTATCTGGACGAGTGGCTCACGATTGCGCGCGCCATCACCGCCAGCGTGCCGGAAGCGACATTCGGCATGCCGGATATCGCCTCCAAGATGTCCTGGCTGCCAGCGATCGCCGACGCATGGGCCGGTATCGAGAACCGCCCCAACGTAATTACGCTGACGCACCACTATTATTTCGGCGGTCCGCCTTCAAACCCTGAGGTGAATATTCCCAACCTGCTCAAGCCCGCGACCATGGCCAAGGTCCAGACCATGGCAGACACGGCAACTGCCGCCGCCGATAAGATGCACGTCCGCGTGCGCATGACCGAGGGAAACACCTGCTACCGGGGCGGAAAGCCCGGGGTGTCGGATGTCTTCGCGTCAGCACTCTGGTCCGCAGACTACTCGCTCCTGCTTGCCGGAAATAATTATTCCGGGATCAATCTCCATGGCGGCACCGGGTCCATTATCGCGAGCGGGCTGGGCGGAGTCATGTTCGGCGACGAGGTTCTCAAAGCGCAGGGCGCGACGCCGGCAGAGATTGCGACGCACCCCCATGCCTACTATTCGCCCATTGCATCTTTTGGCTCTGACTACGTGCTGGAGCCGGTTGCCTATGGTCTCATGTTTGCTGGGGCACTGAGTGAAGGCACACTGATCCAGTCCGATTTCACTGGAAAGCTGCAGGAGGCTGGAGTGAACGCCACCGCCTACGCGGCAAAGCTCGTTCAAGGGCAGAAATCCGTCATCGTTTTGAACAAGGATACGACGCATGATCTCGCCTTGCGCCTCGACTTCGCCGGCGGCGCGGATGCAGCGGTGGAGGTGCAGACCTTGCACGCCCCGGCTCTCGAAAGCCGCGAGGCCCAAATCACGCAATCGGCCCAGCCGGATCGCCTCAAGGACGGAAAATTCACCGTGTTGGTTCCGCACGCGTCAGGAGTCCGGCTCACCGTCGCCTGACCAGCCCGCACGCCAATTGGTAAGCACTATGAGACGATAGGATTTGGCGAGGATTTTCCCCTGTCTCCTGCGCCACAACTGAAAAGCTGACTCTGTCTCCCTTTCGCGTATTTTCTATGGAACCCCAATTGGGAGCGGAACTGCAGATCAAAGCATCGTATGCCGCAAAACTGGAATCCAGAAACCTACGAAAAGAATGCCGCATTCGTGCCTGAACTCGGATCCGGCGTGGTGGAGTGGCTGGCTGCAAAGCCGGGTGAGTGCATCCTCGATCTTGGCTGCGGCACCGGCGAATTGACGCAGCGCATTGTTGCCGCCGGCGCCAGCGTGACTGGCCTCGATGCCTCGCCGGAGATGGTGGCTGCGGCGCGCAAGAAAGGCCTGCATGCGGACCACGGCAATGCGGAAAAGCTCCCGTATCCCGATCACACTTTCGATGCCGTGTTCTCCAATGCCGCACTCCACTGGATTCGCGGCCAGGACGATATGCTCTCCGAAGTCCGGCGTGTTTTGCGCCCCGGCGGCCGCTTTGTGGCCGAGATGGGCGGTCACGGCAATATCGCCGCCATCCGCGTGGCCTTTGCTGCCGTGCTCACGCACCACGGATTTGCTTCACGGGGCGAGCGCGGAAACTACTATCCGACGCAGCAGGCCTATACAAAGCGGCTCGAACGGCACGGATTTTGCGTGCAGCGCATCTCTCTGTTTCCCCGCCAGACGTCGCTGAACGAGGCCGGGATGGACGGCTGGCTCAACACCTTTTATCGCGGCGCGCTCGACGCTTTACCCGAGGCGATGCGAGATAAGGTTGTCGAAGAAGCCGTTGCGCTGCTTGCCCCCGCGCTTCGCGACCATGACGGCCATTGGATGGCGGACTATGTACGTCTCCGCTTCGCCGCCACGACCTAAAAGTCCAAACCGGACGGAATCACATTTAGGAAGCAGCCGTTTCAAGGCGCTTCGCGGACGTTTCGCCGTTTGCCTCGATGTCGCTCAGCTCAAGCAATCGTGTGCGGAACAGCAACCCCGCAACAATGCCGCCAATGCTGGGAAAGGCAAGGAATAGCCACAACTGTCGAAGCGCTTGGCCGCCGACGAAGAGCGCCGGCCCCAGGCTACGCGCAGGATTTACGCTCACGCCTGTAATGTGAATGCCGAAAATGTGAATCGCTACCAGCGTAATTCCGATGGCAAGACCGGCAAATCCCGTCGGCGCGCTCTTCTGTGTCGAGCCAAGGATGACGACCACGAAGATCAGGGTCGCGAAAAACTCAAACAGGATCGCCGATGCCATGTTGTACCCTCCCTGGTAGCCGGGGCCCCATCCGTCCTGCCCCAGGCCATTGGCTGCAAGGCTGTATCCGGTATTGCCGATGGCAATCATCAAAAGCAGCCACGCAGCGAGGATCGCACCCGCAAACTGCCCCACCCAGTAGCCGATCATGTCAGTAAATTTCATTCGGCCGGCTGCCCACACTCCCAGGCTCACTGCGGGGTTGATGTGGCAGCCTGAGATCGGTCCAATTCCGTAAGCAGCCGCGACGAGCCCAAGGCCGAAGGCGAATGCGATGCCCAGGATGCCGACCTTGTCGCCGGCGACCACAGCCGTTCCGCAGCCAAAAAGCACCAGGATGAAGGTGCCAACCAGTTCCGCGAAGTATTTCTTCATGACTCCTCCTTGGAAAGATGCCGTTAATGACTCTTGACCCGACCGCAATTGCACACGCCGGTCTCACCACCGAGGCGCATCGCTGTCAATCGGAAAAGATGGCCTCGCGGCCCGATCGAGCAAACTCGGAAACTGACTACAGAATGTGCGCCCGCAGTCTTTCAGAGGCGTCAGCGCACAGTCAAGAGAAAATCTGCTCTCAAGGCGTCGCTTTGTGGTTTTTCGCGGGCTCGCGGGTATCGTCGCAACCAGGCCCAGCGGAATTCACAGGCTCTTGATTGCGGTTCGCCGCACGCATTGTGCTAAGGTTCATCCGTGAGCGGTCGCGCACGAGGCAATGGTGGGGCAACGAAGGCCAAACCACGGCTATTGCCCGGCCTGTCGGAGAAGGACGGGCTGATTCGCCATCCTTTTGACCTGGAGTTTGGAGTACGCACCAGCGGCCTGGTTGCCGGGCGTCACTTAGGTTCAGGTCACAGGCACGACCGGCATATCACCGCCTATTTCGGCGTGGCTCCCTCGGTCTTTCAAGGCATGATCGTTCGCTGGCGGCAATGCCGCTCCGTTGCGCCCATCGACGCATATACCTTTGTCGATATTGGTGCGGGTATGGGCCGCGGCATGTTGCTGGCTGCGGCGTACCCTTTTCGCGCAGTCCTGGGCGTGGAGATACATCCCGGGCTGGCCCGTATTGCCCGCCGCAATCTTGCGCTTTGGCGTAGCGCCGGCCGCACGCGCGCGCCGATTCGGCTGGCCTGCCGCGACGCAGTGGAATTCCCGCTTCCTGCCGGACATTGCGTCGCTTTCTTCTTTAATCCCTTTGGAGCGCCGGTGCTGCGCCGCCTGCTGCGTACCTGGGCCCGGTCGTTTGTCAATCGTCCGAGCCAACTGGATATTTTGTACATCAATCGCGAGCAAGAAAACGTGCTGGCGCGAGAGGCCGGGTTCGAGCGGCTGTTCCGGGGTCAAGTTCGTCGGTCGCATGCCGATACAGTGGCCGACCGCACGATTCTCAAAAGGCAACCCGGAGCCGAATACGCCGCCACCGGCTGGGAGGACTGCTCCATCTACCGGTGGGTGGGAAAAGACTAGTGGATAGGGAATAGGGAGTAGAGATACGGCCCATGCCTGAACTCCTAGACTGGTTGCATAAATGCCTCAAGGCGATGATCAGGCAAGCGCAATGAAAAAAGCCCTGAAACACCGTAAGAATGCGGTCATATCGGACCTGGATGCGACGGAAATTCTGCAGCCAGGCGTTGGTGCGTTCGATTTTCCAACGTTTCCGGTAGCGTCGCAGCTTGCGTTTATCCTCAAAGCGCCGGTTGCGGATGTTCTTGCGGTAGGGGACGATCAACTCCGTTCCACGCTGATGAAATCGTTTGCGCAGGGCGTCGGAATCGTATCCGCGGTCGGCAATAACCCGTTTGAGATGGGAGCGCGGCCGTCCTCGTCCTCGACGCGGAACCTTCACCGCCGCGAGCGTGCTTTCGGCCAAGCGGCACTCGGCCAGTTGCGCGGACGCAAGTTGCGCTCCGACAGGTATGCCGTTGCCGTCGACCACCACCATGCACTTCGTACCTTTCCCACGACGGGTTTTGCCGACTGCCGAGCCCCCTTTTTGGCCGTGACAAAGGTGGCGTCCAGAAAGGCTTCTTCCCAATCCAGCAGCCGGCGCTGGTCCAACATCGACAACAGCTTTCGCCACGCCATTTGCCATACGCCTTGTTCCTCCCAGCTACGCAATCGACGCCAACAGGTCGAGCCATCCGGGTACTGCTCGGGCATGTCGCGCCATCGTGCTCCCGTACGCAGAACCCACAGAATGCCTTCTAAGCACTCGCGGTTGGCAGCCCAGGGCCTTCCCCGACCATCCTTACGACGCTTGCGTGCAGGAAACAACGGCTCCAAAATTCTCCACTGCTCCTCGCTTAGCAACTCCAGCCGCTTCTTCATAGAAGCAGCTCAACAACTAACCCGCCTCAGACATAAGTCCCTATCTTGAGGCCGAACCATTTATGCAACCAGTTCTAGTGTCATGAGTCTGAAATAAATACATAGATATGCAACTTTGCAGCATCGGATAGAGTAGAATCCATGCTGCCAGGCCCGCATTTGAAGCCACTCACGGTCGATCCCCAGATCAGGTGCAACTCACTGCCTGGAGTCGGCGTCCCAAGACCGCGCAAGACTCGCGGTGCGCGCTCGCATTGTGCTGTTAGCCAGCCTGGCGTGAGCAACAGCGATATTGCCCGCCAGTTGCCTGTAACCCTGAGACGTGGCAAATGCGCCAGCGCTATCTGACCTAGGCCTGGATGGTTGCTGGATGAGCCCCGCCCGGCACGTCGCGCAAATTAAGTGACAACAAGTGGAGCGTGTTTTGCGCGAACTTTGGAGAGCCAGCCGGAGACAGCCACGCATTGGTCGACCCGCTACATGGCCAAGGCGTGTAGATTGAGCCAGTCGTCGATCAGCCGCATCTGGAGAGCCTTTTCTCTGGCCCCGCATCGCTCCGAGACGTTTAAGTTATCTAAGGATCCGTTGTTCATCGAGAAGGTGCGCGATATCGTGGGCCTGTATCTGGCTCCGCCGGAACGCGCGCTGGTCTTATGCGTGGATGAAAAGAGCCAGATACAGGCCTTGGACAGAACCGCGCCGCTGTTACCCATGCGTCCTGGACAGATCGAACGGCTCGGTGCGCCAAGCCATCGCTGCCGCATTCTGCGAAGCTACAAGCAAGCTTGCGCTCGCGCCGGGCGCCTGTAGCCCTCAGCTAGACTTGGCGGCCTTTTCTATTCCCTATTCCCGATTCACTGCTCCCTGTACCCTACTCCCTGCCCACTGTACTGCGCGCTGTAAGCGTTTTCCAGATTGTCATTGATGGCTAACGGAATTACGATGGCGAGGTCATGAAAAAGCCAGTCAAAGTTGCCTCCTTTCTCGCCGTACTTGCGTTGCCTGTGAGCCTTTTCGCTCAGGCTCCCTCGCTAACGATCCAGGTCGACCACCCTACCGCAAAGGTAAGCCCGATTTTCTACGGACTTATGACCGAGGAGATCAATCACTCATACGATGGCGGAATCTATCCCGAACTCGTGCGTGATCGGATCATCGGCAGCGGCTTCGGCTCGCTGACCAACTGGAGTATGGTTGCCCGCGGCGACTCGATCGTCAATATTTCTCAAGACGCGACAGTGGGACCGAGCGAAGCGATCAAGAACAGTCTCCGCGTCACCGTGACCACGGCCAGCGCATCCTCTCCTGCCGGGGTCGAAAACGGCGGCTACTGGGGCATCGCGGTGCGCCCGCACTCCGTTTACACCGGATCGCTGTGGGCGAAGACTGACGTCCCTGGCCTGCCGCTGACGATCAGCCTGCAGAACGATCAGACCGGAGTTGTCGCCGCAAGTGCAACTGTCGACGGGCTCACCTCAGATTGGAAACGCTACACTTATACGCTCAAAACGGGCGATGTTCCCGTCAGCTCAAACAATCACCTCATCCTCACCATCGCAAAACCGGCGACTGTATGGCTCGATCTCGTCTCGCTCTTCCCGCCCACCTATCACGACCGGCCCGACGGCGACCGCGCCGACCTCATGAATCTGCTGGCTGCCATGCACCCGCATTTTCTGCGGCTCCCCGGGGGCAACTATCTTGAGGGCACGCGCATTGCCGACCGCTTTGACTGGAAGAAGACCATCGGCCCCTGGGTTGACCGCCCGGGCCACATGAGTCCGTGGCGTTATCGCTCGACCGACGGCATGGGTTTGCTCGAGTTTCTGGAGTGGTGCCAGGACCTGCACATGCAGCCGCTGCTCGCCGTCTACGCGGGTTACTCGCTGGCGCAGGAACACGTCGATCCAGGTCCCGCACTCGAGCCCTACGTGCAGGACGCACTCGACGAGATCCAATATGTGACCGGCGGCACCGATACGAAGTGGGGCGCTGAACGCGCCAAAGACGGCCACCCGGCACCGTTCCCATTGCACTTCGTTGAAGTTGGCAACGAGGATGAGTTCGACCGCTCCGGCTCCTACGATGGCCGTTTTGCGCAGTTCTACAAAGCCATCAAGCAAGCTTACCCCGCTCTCGAAATCATCGCCACCGCGCCCGTCAAGAGCGTGACGCCCGACGTGCTCGACGAGCATTTCTACATGTCGGCCGAGGAATCGTTCGGCCAGGCCCATCACTACGACGCTCAGAGCCGCAGCGGTCCCAAGATCTTCGTGGGAGAATGGGCCACGCGCGAGGGCGACCCGACGCCGAACCTGGAAGCAGCTTTGGCCGATGCGGCTTGGCTCACTGGTTTGGAGCGCAACAGCGACCTGGTGATCATGGCCAGCTACGCGCCGCTCTTCGTCAACGTCGATCCCGGCGCCATGCAATGGGCGACTGACCTCATCGGTTACAATGCGCTGTCAAGCTACGGCTCCCCCAGCTACTGGATGCAGGTCATGTTTGCGTCCCACATGGGAACCGAGGTCGTGAGCTACGACCTTGCGAACGTACCCCCTCGGGTCTACGCCGTCGTGGAACGCGACGACGCGACGCACAAGCTCTTTGTCAAAGTCGTTAACGCGAATTCGACCGAACTGCGTCTCCCGATCGACCTGACGGGCATAAGTAAGGTTTCGTCCGAGGCAACGTTGACCGCGATTAGCGGCAAAACGCCCAACGCGACCAATGGCATCTCGCATCCCGATGAAGTGATGCCGGTCGCGCATAAGATTGCCATCGCGGGACCGAAGTTCACAGAAACTTTCGCGCCGTATTCAGTGAATGTGCTGGAACTGAGCTACTGAGCGCGGTTTGCCGGCCCTCAAGGCGCGCCGCAAGGAATCTTCACGGCCATCTTTGATCGCTTGACCCCATTACGGGTACAGCTTCGCCAGTACAATCTCCGGCTCGGCCTCGCCCGCCTGCGCCATCAGTTCCTTCAGTTGATCGCGCAGACCATCGGCAACCTCCCGATACTCTTGTCGCCCGGCAAGATTGACCAGCTCGTGCGGATCGTTGCGTTGATCGTAGAGTTGGTATTCGTGAAAGTTCGTGCTTGTCGGTTCCGTGGTCATGCCCGTTGGGTCCGCGATGCAGTATGTCCAGTCCCTGGTCCGGATCGCGCGTCCCGTCATGGACTCGCTGATCTGCACCATCTCTCGGTTCGGCCAATCGGCTCGCGCTTTGGCATCGTGCACCAGCGGCAAAATGCTCCGCCCCTTCATCGACTGCGGCACAGCCACACCCGCCGCATCAAGCAAAGTGGGCGCCAGGTCCACGATCCCCACAATCTCCTGGAGCTGCCGCGCGCCCTCAAATCCCGGCCCTGAAAAGATCAGTGGCACTCGCAGGCTGCTGTTGTGCGTGCTTCGCTTGTACTCCTGGTTGCGCGTCATAAAGTGGCAGCCGTGATCGCTCATGAAGACAAAGATCGTGTTCTCGGTCATTCCTTCCTCTTCAAGGATCTTCCGCACCCGCCCTACGGAGGCATCGACGGCCTCACAGCAGCCGTAGTAATCCGGCAGTTGCTCGTGCCAGTCGCCTGGAAAGGTGCGCAGATCAGCAGGTACGAACGCATTGGTAAATCGCTCTGCCGATCCCTTTGGCCCAACCATGCGATGCAGATCGTTCTGCTGGTGAGGCTCCAGTTGCGAAATCATCAGCAGGAAAGGCTTCTCTTGCTTATTCCGCAAAAACTTCTCCACGCGATCAGTGATGAAGTCGACGCGGTACTCATCCTTGAAGGTGATCGGATTCCCGTCGCGGTCCCAGATCGTCCCCTCGTATGGATGCGTCGTATGCTCCAGTTCGTTCGACGCTTCCCAGAAGTCCAGAAAGCCGCCGCGATGTTCCGGGCTCACCGCGCCCGGCCCACCACCCTGCGCTGCCCCAGGAGCCATGTGCCACTTACCTATGTAATTCGCCGTGTATCCTGCGTTCCGCAATTCCGTGGCGATTGTTGGCAAATCCTCTCTCAGCCCAAGTCCGTTGTGCCAAACGCCAGTCTCGGTTGCGTACTGCCCGGTAATCAGCACCGATCGCGAAGGCGCACAGACCGGCTGATTCGTCACAGCGTGCGTGAAATTCGTTCCAGCCGCGGCCAGCGTGTCGAGGTTCGGCGTGTGCGCGGAGCTGTTGAGCCCATTCGCGCCCACAAAATCCCAACGAAATTGATCCGAGTGATAGATGACAATGTTCGGTTGCTGTTTCTTGGCTGTTGCCTCCGATCCCGCTTCCGCGCGCGCTCCCGCCCGCGGCATCGCCGACGCCACCCCTGCCTGCGCCGCCGCCGCTGCCGTTCCCAATAAGCAACTTCGCCGATTCACATTGCTCATCAACAGCTCCCCCATCTAAATATAATCTTTGCCAAAACGCCTTTTGAGATCGCCATCCAACTCGATTAGAGTAGCTACATTGTGATTATCGATCTCGCCAGACGCGCCCACGATCACAACTGGGAGATGGATCCCATCACGCGCTCCCTGCTCGATACTGACTTCTACAAGCTGCTGATGCTCCAGTTCATCTGGAAGCACTTTCCCCGCACCCGCGCCACCTTCACGCTCATCAATCGCACTTCCTCTGTCCGCCTTGGCGAAATCGTCGGCGTTTCGCAGCTTCGCGAGCAACTTGAAGCCACCCGTAAGCTGCGATTCCGCAAGTCGGAGCTGGTGTGGCTCGCGGGCAACACGTTTTACGGCCGCCGCGGTATCTTCGAATCCGCCTTCCTCGACTGGCTCGAACACGACTTTCGCCTCTCCGATTACGAACTCTCCATCCGCGACGACCAAATCGAGCTTCGATTCGACGGCCTTTGGTCGGGAACATCGATGTGGGAGATCTACGCGCTCGCGGAGATTGGCGAACTCAAGACACGCGCCGCGCTCAAGTCCCTGAGCGAGCTCGAACTCGACATCTTGTACGCGCGCGCGAAGACGCGTCTTTGGGAGAAGATGGAGCGGCTGCGCGGAGTGCCGGACCTGAGCATCAGCGACTTCGGTACGCGGCGGCGGCACAGTTTTCTGTGGCACGAATACGTTGTGAATGCAATGCGCGATACGCTCGGCGGAGCTTTTACAGGAACGTCAAATGCATACCTCGCTTGCAAACACGACATGGAAGCCATTGGCACGAACGGGCACGAACTGCCCATGGCCATGGCGGCGCTTGCCCGCGACGAAAAGGAACTATGCGCTTCACAATACAAGCTGCTCGAACTGTGGCAACAGAGCTACCAGGGCGAGCTGCTCATCCTGCTTCCTGACACCTTCGGCACCACGCAGTTTTTGCGCGGCGCACCCGACTGGGTGGCGAATTGGACCGGACAGCGCATCGACAGCAAAGACGCGTACATTGCAGGCGACGAATACATCGCGTGGCTGCAGCGGCACGGGCGCGATCCGCGGCAGAAGAGGCTGATCGCCAGCGATGCCCTGGATGTAGAGCAGATCCTCGGCCTTCACGCCTACTTCGCGGGGGCTTTGCGCAACGGCGCCACGCCCGACGATTTCCGTTCGGCCAATGACTTCAATGACACCAACCGCTGGGTTCCCGAGCGCCGCATTCGCTTCAGCGCAGGCTGGGGCACCCTGCTCACCAACGACTTTCGTAACTGCAATCCTCAGGGCAACGACGGCTTCAACCCCGTCGGCTTGGTTTGCAAGCTAACTGAAGTGGAAGGAAGGCCGGCCGTCAAGCTCTCCGATAATTACTCAAAGGCCATGGGCAATCCGGAAGAGGCCGAGCGTTACCGCCGCATTTTTGGCGTCGCCGGAGTGGCCGATACACCCGTGCTCACCTGATTTGCCGCACTACAGGCGCACTTTAGCGCCACCCATGCGCATTGTCTCCCCTTTTTTGATTCTCTGTCTTTGCGGAGCTGCCCGGCGATACACGCATTTGCATTGGAATTGGCTTGACGGCTTCTTGCAACGCGCCGCCGCGTGAGCAGATTTCTGCACCTGTTCAATTTTTAACCAATTTGTAAATAAATATTCACATTTTCTCCATAGAGTCAAAACGATCCTCGGTGAAGGTTCTTCCCCTCCCATCAACAATTCCATTCATTTTGGAGGCAAGTGTGACTCACAATTCAGCATCAAAATGGCCTTCGGCCATTAGCGTCATTGTGTGCCTGCTCGTTCTCTCTGCGGGCATCAGCCGTTTGCACTCACAAAACAGCATGGGCGAAATTCACGGAACCGTCATGGACCAGAGCGGCCACGCCATCCAGGACGCGAACATAGCTGCCATCTCCGAGTCCCGCGTCGTTCACACGGTGCTTTCCAGCGCCGATGGCAAATTCGATCTGACCGGCATTCCCGCCGGCTCCTACACCATTGAGGTTTCTGCCTCAGGATTCTCGACAATTCAGGATCCTGTCATTGTCTCCGCAGGCTCAAATGCCAGCTTTCCCGTCACGCTCACCGTTGCTTCGGTCTCCCAGGAGGTCACCGTTGAGGCCGAAGCTGATACTTCTCTCGCAGCTCAACTTGCACCCGTGAAGTCGCTCCTCGACGCCGGGTCAGCCCGTACTGAAATCACCAGCAACTATGTCGCTGAGTACACCTCGCCAGTGACGGATTTTGCCGACATCATCCAGGCCGCTCCCGGTACCGTGAGCTTCAACACCAACGGCATCGGCAACGGCCAGGCCAAAATCTACTTCCGCGGCTTCGTCGACGACGACTACTCGATGACATGGGACGGTGTTCCTTTCAACGATTCGAATGATCCCAGCCACCACTCGTGGGCTTACATTCCTGCCGCGGCCATAGGCCACGTTGACTTTGACCGCAGCCCCGGTACCGCATCCGATATCGGCACCTCGAACTTCGGCGGCACAATTCACTTCTTCTCGCCTCAGTTGAGCGACGAGGCCCATGTGCGCGGCGAAGTGACTTACGGCTCCTGGAACACCAAACAGTTCCTGGGCGATATTAACTCGGGCTCCTTGTGGCATGGCAAAGCCCACCTTTGGATCAATGGTGACTATCAGAGCTCGGATGGCTACCAGACCTTTTCGCCCAAGCAGGACGAGGCCATCACCGCCAAGTTTGACTACAAGTTCAGTGATCGAACACGCCTCAGCGTCATCGGCACCAACATCATCCTCAACGCCTTTACCAACAACGATCCAACGCGGCGTCAGCTCTTTGATCACGGCGACAACTATCTATACGAAAACAATGCGGTCAATCCGGACGGCAAGCCCAACGCGCAGTTCTGGCGCTACTCGGTCTATCAAGTGCAATCGTTCTTCGACGTTATTGACTTTAACCACGACTTCGGCTCGAAATGGAATCTCGACAGCAAGACCTACACCTACGGTTATTCGAACCACCAGCACTATCAGAACAGCACGGACAACGATTTGGATACCAACCCGACAGTGGGAATCTCCAACACTATCGAAGAAACGGTGGGCGGCACCGACCAGCCAGGCTGGAAAGTCGGCACAACTCCGACGGGCGTCGATAAGATGAACCAGTATGCCCGCGGCGGCGAGATTGCAGCCCTCAGCTATGCGACGAAATGGGGCGTCTTCCGCACGGGAAGCTGGTATGAGCTCACCAACACGTTGCGCTATCAGATCTACACCGACCCCCTCACCTGGGTTGATTCGCCCTACCTCAACGACATTAAGTTCCACGAGCATTTCTTTACTCACGCGGTCCAGCCCTATGTCGAGTTCCAGTTGGTTTCCATTCCTGACTTGACGCTCACCGTCGGCCTCAAGGACGCATTTTTCCGTATGTGGCTGAACCAGTACGCCGATGGTCATACGATCGGCCAGCTCACATGCCCCACCACCACCGGCACTTTAGCATCAAGCTGCACTGCGACCACTGTGCACGCCCAGAATTACAACTCGCTGCTGCCCTCCGTTGAAGCCAATTATCGCGTCACACCCAACGCGTCGGTCTACGGTCAGTACGGCCGTGGAAGCATCGCCCCCTTCAGTTCCGTCTTCGACACTCAGGGCGCCGAGACCGCGGTCACTCCCCCGCCGACCATTGCTGACACTTATCAGGGCGGTACTGTGGTGAAGCTGCCTCGCGTCGCCTTCGACGCCGATGTCTATTACATCCACTTCATGAACTCCTACTCCACCTACACCGACACGACGGGCGGCAACTCGACTGTAAATCCGGACTACGGGATGACCTATTTTTATGCCACGCCCGACTCCGATACGATCGGTTTCGAGGCGGAGGGTAACTACGCTGTGACCCACGCTCTGAGTTTCAACGCCAACGGTACTTTCGGGGGCGCAAAGTATGAGGCCACCGGCGGGTCGCCTGCTGTCGTTGACGCGAATACGGGGACTACGATTACTCCCGCTGTTGCTCCAACTCCCGAAGCATGGGTATCCAACGCCCCACACGACACCGAGTCAGTGGGCATGATCTATCAACAGAGTGGCCTCGACTTCGGCGCATTCGGCAAGCGCATCGGCTCACGCTGGAACAATATCAAAACCTTTTACCAGACTGTTCCTCTGGAGCCGTTCTGGATGAGCAACCTCTTCGTGAACTACAACGTGAATCGCTCGATGTTCGCCGGCTCGAAGATTAAGCTCAGCATCGATAACCTCTTTGACGACCACAGTATCGTTGCCAACAGCCCCGCGAACGACGGCTCTGTCTATTACGGTGTCACCGGAACCAAGGTTACGAAGAGCCTTCAGCTCTATAGCCCAAGCTGGGCTGACTCCGTCGAAAAGGCGGCCGGCCGCTCGATTATGATCAGCTTCCAGTTTGGCCTCACCCGCCAGCGCTGATTGACTCCGCCGCGCAATCCTGGCCCAGGACCATTAGCCTTCCGGCGAACTCTCGCCGGAAGGTCTTCTCTTCTCCAGTGGGAGTAGTCTGATTTTCAGATGGCCCGCTCGACTGCTCTCTTTGCGACTCGGCTCCGGCTCGAGCTCGCCGCTCGCAATCGTGCCTACGCGCGCGGGCACGCGCACGTTGAAAGCTACGGGAGCGCTCCGGTCATCGTCTACGCGCCGCAGGACGGCCGCCACGGCAATTTCTTCCCTCCCGCCTATTCCGCCATCACCGCAAACCCAGAGTGGATGCGGCGCTTCGACAAAGTCCACGCGCAGGCTGCGCGCTCACTGCCAAAGCCGCAGCTCGATCCCGCACGTCGCTGGCGCGAGCTTGACTCCTCCATGAGTTCCGACGCGCTGCTGATGAATATCTTTTGCACGCCGGGAGTCGCGGATTCGGCGGCCATGCGCAGGATGCTCGGCGTCGAAGAAGATGTGGCCCCGATTTTCGGCTGGAAGGCCCGTGTCCCGCTTGCCAATGGCCGCCCCGGCTGCACCAGAGTTGACCGCACCGAAGTCGACATGCGCTTCGGCTCGTTGCTGGTCGAAGCCAAGCTCACCGAAGTCGGCTTTCAAACGCGAGCAGCCGCTATCGTTGAATCCTATCGAGATTTCGACGCCGTCTTCGACCGCGACCTTCTTCCTCGCGTTGAAATCCCTACTTCTCGCCGGACGCGAGCCAGCGAGTTTCCTGAAAATCCGTCGCAGGAACACGAGAGTCTGCTCGGCTATCCCGAATACTTCGCCCCCATCGACCCGGCTTTTCGCGCGCCCGGCGACGAGTGGCTATGCGAGCTACCAGCTCATTCGCAATGTACTCGCCGCGATGCTACGGGTCAAACTCAGGTTTTGCGTCCTGCTGGACGCGCGCCGTCCCGACCTCGTCGAACTGTGGTTCTATGTGATGGCTGCCGTACGGAACTCGGAGCTTCGCATTCGCCTCAAGGTTCTTACCTGGCAGGAACTGCTGCGCTTCTTCCCCGCGCTTTGCAGGATTTCTCGATGTGAAGTTTGGCATTGTTGCGTCGGGAAAAATCCCTTCTCCGATTGAAGGCGTAACGGACACGTCGCTGTAGCGCTGGTCTCCTGACCGGTTGTTCTGGCGGCATCCTCATCCACTTGAGGTCGAAGGCTTACAGCCCCAAAATCTTCCGATTCCGCTTCGCGTCTGCCGCGCCGCCGGCAAAATCGTCGAATGCGCTTCTGTTACTCGGATAATGTGGTCGCGCACAAATCGGCGCGCCCTCCGCCGCCCCCGCTTCAGGATGCTTGATGCAGCACTCCCACTCCACGACAGCCCAACCCGGATAGTCGTATTGCGCCATCTTGCTGAATATCTGCGCTGAAATCAATCTGTCCGTCGCCAAGGGAGCGAAAACGCCCCGGCCTTTCGATCCACTCCTGGTAGCCGCCATAGACGCCGGAACGCCCACTCGGCCGGATACTCCGCATCCTTCACGTGGAAGGCGCGCACGCGCTCATGGTAAAGATCCAGAAACGCCAGATAATCCATCTGCTGCAGGATCATGTGGCTCGGGTCGTAGGAATGTTGGCCCGCGGGTGATCGCCCACC
>CAWDKT010000014.1:0-161669 GCA_963802955.1 uncultured Acidobacteriaceae bacterium | reverse complement strand
ATCGCCCGCTGGTGGTACCGCCCGGCTCGAAGAACCTCGCCTTCGTTGGACAGTTCTGCGAACTCCCGGAAGACGTGGTGTTCACCGTGGAATATTCGATTCCGACCCCGCAAACGGCGGTATATGCGTTGTTAGAACTGGAATAAAACGCCTCCTCCCGTATAAAGAGGGCAAGATCATCTTCGCGTCATGTTGGAGGCCGTCGAAATGCTTCACGGCAAGGAGCATCCAACAGACCCGTATTTCTGTCATTATGTTGCTGTAAGCATTGCGGAAGATGGTTTGGCGGCAAGAAGGAGCGTAAGGTTGCGGAGGTCCAGCTTATTAAGGCACTAGGAGGCGGCTGGAACGCCTTACAGATCCCATCCACCAAGGATGTGGGAAGAGGCCAGTGATGAAATTCGGTGTGTTGGCCCTTGACTACGATGGAACTATCGCGCGAGATGGTGCGTTGGATCCGGATGTCAGAGCCGCAATCATGGAGGTGCGGGCCGGCGGAATTACTGCTGTCCTCGTCACAGGGCGCATTCTGTCTAATCTGAAGCTTGCGGCGGGAGATCTGGAGTTTGTCGACGCGGTGGTAGCTGAAAACGGTGCGGTGATCGAATTTCCGAATGGTCACTCCAAACTTATTGGTCAACTCCCACCAAAAATGTTTCTCGATGAACTGACCCGCGTTGGAATTGAATTCAGGATAGGACAGTGCGTTGTGGATACGAACGCCGCGTCTGCGGAAAAGGTTCTGGAGATCATCAGGCGGCTCGAACTGCCTTTGGTGCTCTTGTTCAACCACAGCAAGCTCATGGTGCTTCCGCAGGGAATTAGCAAAGGCACCGGCTTGCGCGCGGCACTGAACGCGCTTCGCCTTTCGCCCCACAACGCAATCGGGATTGGAGATGCTGAAAACGATCATGACCTCCTGGAAGCTTGCGAGGTTGGCGTCGCTGTCGGTTGGGGCAGCCCCGCACTGCAAAAGAAAGCGGACGAGGTTCTGGTTGGTGACGGCCCACACGCAGTGGCCGGCTATCTCCGGCAGGCCGCGCAAGCGGCGAGGTTGCCCCAGGATCGCAAAGGCCGGCATCGGATCACGCTGGGCACGGGGGACGACGGAAGCTCCCTCACAGCCGCCGTCCAGGGACGCAACATTCTGCTCGTCGGTGAGCCCCAATCGGGAAAATCCTGGGTCACCGGGCTGGCATGCGAGCAGATGATCCTGCAAGGCTATAGCGTTTGTGTTATCGATCCTGAGGGCGACTATGGCTCACTGGAATCGCTACCTGGCGTGGTGGTTCTGGGGCGCGCCGACCCGCTGCCCGACATACCCGATGTGGCGCGCGCTCTCCGGCACTTCGATCTGAGCGTAGTCATCGACTTATCGCGCGCACAGTATGAAGAGAAGGTGAGTTATCTCCAGAAACTGATGCCTATGCTGATTTCGCTCCGGCAGACTACAGGCTTACCGCACTGGATTGTTGTGGACGAGGCCCATTACTTCCTTCACGATCCCAACATCGGGGACTTGCTGGATCTCGAATTGGGATCCTACGGGATTGTCACCTATCGCCCTTCCGATCTGAACGCCGATTTACTCAAACACATCGAAGTGGTCGTTGCCAAACGCCTGACCCGGGAGGAAGACATCCTGGCGTTAACGGCCATGGTGAAGAATAAATACGCAGAACCTCAATGGACAGCAACTCTCAAGGCGCTGGCCAATAGCGAAGCTGTCTTGTTGCCGGAGAGCGATGAGGCTGAAGGACAACTGCTGCGGTTCAAGCTCTATCCTCGATTGACACAGCATGTCCGGCATAAGACGAAGTACTTTGATCTCCAGCTCCAGGCGGGAGGGGAATTCGTATTTACGGATCGTGGAAGAGTTTTGGGACCTCCGGCCCGATCGTTGAAGCAGTTTGTGTTCCTGTTGAGCAGTATGCCGGCCACATGTTTGGGCGACCACGCTCGGCGCGGAGATTTTTCCCGTTGGATTGGGGAGGTGTTTCACGACCGTCGCCTGGCATCTGACGTTCGAAAGATCGAGCAGCGGTATCGCCTCGGTTATCTGGACGATGTGCGGGAATCGATTGCATCACTCATCCAGGAGCGCTACAGTTTCTCGCCCGACGTGGCCCTTTAGCTTCACGGGTGCCAGGAGGGCCGATCATTTAGCCTGGATATCCGTTTCGCTCTTCTTCCGTGCCTGCTCGCGGCCGGTACCAAAGAAATAGATCAGGGCGCCAATACCAGCCCCACTCGCGATCACAATGAGGACAACCATGACGGTCCGGTAATGTCGCGAGAAGAAGCTAATCATTTGATGGCCATAGGTCCTTCCCAGATACGCTACGGCAAAAAAACGCAGGCCGCGCCCAGCAATGAGCGCAGACAAGAATTTTCTGCGCGGATACTGCATTACGCCGGCGGTCATCAGGACCGTCGTAAAGGGAAACGGCGGCGGGAGAAGAGCGCCGGCCAGCACCGTGATGCTTCCGAATCTCTCGAATCCTCTGTAGACCATCTCCAACGAGATTTCCAAACCTTCTTTTCCAGGGCCTGCTTGCCGCCCTTTTTCGATAGAGATAGGTTAGATACCCGCCAAGCACTTCCCCCACTGTAGCCATTAAAGCGTAATAGGCCCACCACTCGGATGGTGCGCCGCAACTAGGATCACGCAAACGTCGACGCTTCCTGGCGGGGCGGAGATAAAAGGAGTATTGTCGGAAAGACCCAGCAGGATGAAACCAGGACCACCAAGGCCGCGGATCCATTTCCACACTGAGTTGGGCACTGCAAAATGGGCAAGGGAGATCACGGAGAAATGACACTCATATTTCAGCTCAACAAATCGCGGCCAACGCCGGCTTTAGTGCAGGTCTGCCCGCCATTGTTGCAACGCCTGTTCGCTTGTTGCGCGATCGGCAAATGCGCGATTCATTAAGGGTTGACAGTCGCCTCAACCCTGGATCTGCCGCAATCAATCGACAAGGCTGGCGGCATAGTCGAACTGAATGAGGTTTCTCACTTCGGAGACGCCAGGCGCGGCCCAGGCCGCACGCTCCGCTTCTTCATGCTCCGACCAGGAATGCACGTTGCCGATCAGAGTTACGATTCCATTGTTGACCTGCACGTTGATGAGGTTTGCGTCCAGAATGGCGCTACGCCGGAAAGCAGCCTCGATCCTGGCTTGATTTCAGTGGGCGATACGGGCGGTTTTATGGCAATGTCATTCAAGATTCCCTTGAGTCCAATCAGGCCACGCACTGCGTCCTCGGCACTCGATCTCTGATACTCCGAGTCGACCTCGCCCAGCAGAGTCAGCCACCCGTGTTCAACCATGACCTGGATGCGGTCAGCGGGCACGGAAACCGTCCAATCCAATGCGTTCGCGGCTGCCTCTGCTATTTCGGCGTCGGTCCGCTCGATAGAATCCGGCAACTCAACCTCGAGTTCCCGGCCAGGGCCTTCACGCCATAGACGCGCTTGGCTGCCCGCTCTGCGGCCCATTTCTCAAAGTAGCTATTCACGAAGCCACTGAGTGTCACGACGCCGTCTTTGACGCCTACACCAATCTTCGTCGCATGGGTGAGACCTGGCTCCCATGCAAGTTCCTCCTCAACTCTTTTGCACATCCGAATCGCTCATCTTTCCATTCCCCTTTCCTGGTAATTCAATGAGTTCCGCTCTTGCTCAATCCATCAATAAGAAAGTCCGCTAAAGCATGTTCCGCGCGGGCTTTCAATTCAACGGCGACGGAGAATCGCCGGCGGTGACCGCACATTCCGGCGCAGCTACTGGCAAGGCACAGCTAAGCCGCCTTCGGTCCTGCCCCGGCAAGTTTTTCCGGCTCGGCCTTCGGCAATTCCAGCTCCAGCACCCCATCCTTCACCGCGGTTCTTGCGTTCTTCGTGTCCACCGCAGCCGGCAGATCGATGACACGCAGAACCTGATCCGCGCACGTCTCGGAGTAGATGATCTTTTTGTTGCTGGATTCCTTCTTGGTCTCTGGTTTCCCGGTGATAGTGACGCGGCGAGGTTCCACCTTGATCTGGAGATCCTCCTCTTTGAAGCCCGGCACATCGGCACGAACAGTGACAGCCTCAGGGGACTCAGCCACCGCGATGTGAAGGGGATGCAAGAACTCCGCTTCGGCCTGGTACCAATCGGCCACGTCTAGGCCGAAGAGCCGCCCGTTCCCTTCGAAGATCTCAAAGGCCCGGCTGGCAATTCTGTCGTAAAGATTGTTGACATCGTCAATGAGAGGACCGGATGTTTCACTTTGAAGCGGTGTCTCCGGCTTCGTTAGAAGCATGAGTGCTGAATCTGACATTTCTTCCTCCTTGCCCAGCGAAGGGCGTGAACGTTGTTGATGGAGCCGCCTACCGGCTCGGATTCTGATGCGTCTCTGAGACAAATTGTCGGAGCAACTCGTGTAATACAAGGCGGGTGCCCGTTGGCATTGTAGATTTGGGTTCCCACCTCTCCTTGCCCACGATGCCGACGGGAAACCACCAACAGCTACCCTCAACGTCAAGGCGAGAAAACATGTACGCCATCGAATCGCTCAACTGCGAAAGCCGGTGGTGCTCTTTGCCGTCAAACACGTCGAGATCGAAGATGACTGAATCGAAGTGCTGTTCTGCGAGCAATGCTTCTGCTTCCGTCAGGCTGGTAGCGATTTGGCAGTCGCAACTGAATTGCGATAACTCGCCCACTTCTGCACTGAGCAAATTCAGATTGCTCCTCCGGGGAGAACCAGACCGAATGGCGCAGTCAACTGTCGGGTGATTCGTCTTCTTCGATGGCGAAGGGAAACGATATTGAATGCGGTCAAGCTCCCCGTCATCAAGAACGACCACCAGCATTTTGTCCATTCTGTTCACCCTCTTCCGGGCACGTCCTGTCATTCTCATAGCAATGCGCTTGCCACGTCTAAGTCATTGGAAACATGCGCGGTCACGAATCGAGTGATCGCGATTCCCTCGCAAATTCGCGACCATCACAAAGAGCGGACGGCGCCGCGAATACCACTTTTCAAAGCAGGCTTTTTCGGGCAGGCTTCTCCGACAAACATAAGTTCGGCGTTATGAAAGCGTCTCTAATCGCGAACCTCGCGAAATCGCGAGAAGATTACGAATCCGCGACGGGCACCCCTCAATGTTTTGAGGCGCTTAGCCATTGGCGACTGAAATGCATTGAGGAGGCTGCAAGACAAAATCGAAAAGGAGCGTTGCAGCCATGGACAGAATGTTAGTAGTTGTTTTCGACACCGAAGCGAAAGCGTACGAAGGGGAAACGGCCCTTAATGAATTGGATTTTGAGGGGAGCATCGCAGTATATGCCGATGCGGTCATCGCCAAGAATGCGAACGGTACCACGACGGTGAAGCAGAGCAACGACCAGGGACCGTTCGGGACTCTTGTCGGAACTTCACTCGGAAGCCTTATTGGGCTTCTCGGCGGTCCAGTTGGTCTCGCAATTGGGGCCTCTGTGGGGCTGCTCAGCGGAGGATTGTTAGACCTGAACAATGCCAGGATCGATTCGGACTTCATTGACGACGTGACCAAGCAGCTGGTGCCAGGCAAATTCGCCGTTGCCGCAGAGATTCAGGAAGAATGGACGACTCCAGTGGATCTCCGCATGGAGGCCATCGGCGGAAAGGTTTTCCGTCGGGCACTGAAGGACGTCAAGCACACACTGAACACCGCCGAGAATGAGGCGATGAAAGCCGACCTCGCGCAATTAAAGGCGGAGCATGCGAAGGCGCACGCCGATCGGAAGGCCAAGCTGCAGGAAAAGATCAACCAGCTCGACGCCAAGATTCAAGCGCGGCTGCAAAAGGCCACAGAGCGTCGCCAGGCAGCGGAACGCGAGGAAAAAGCCAAGGCCGAATTGCTCAAGACCAAGGCCCAGGCCATGAAGACGGCGGCTGCCGAAGTGCACGTATAGGATCCGTGTCGCATTGCGTCACTGAATGCCTGTCGCCGTTGGAGTTGGGAGAGTAGGGCCGGCTATGGACAGCGCCATGGATGAGGGAAGCCTTCGCAAGTGCCCGCACGGGCCGTGCGAATGCACGATTAGCCCGGAACAGAGGTACTGCAGTATTCATTGTTCGGCCGCGGAAAATGCGGATGAAATCGAGTGCGACTGCGGTCATCTCAATTGCGCGTTGACGGGAGTTTCGCGAGGACGGAAGTCGTCTTTCGTCCTCGATTCCCAGATTGTCAGTACTTGCAGCCGCTGACACTACCCATTCTGGAACTCCGGAGCGGGCAGTCAAAGATGCGAGCCGGAAAAGATCAACCAAAACTGCTCCCCGGGAGCCTCTGATGTCTTTCCGTCTGGCGCACGCTCCGACAACCCGCGCGCGGCGCCCGATTGCCGCGGCAAAGCTTGCGCTCTGCTATCTTTCTATCTTTTTATTGTCGGCCTGGGCCGTGTTGGCGCTTTTCTTCGATTTTCATCCCCCGGGCTTGAGACTACTCGCGGTCATCCTGTATCTGGCCATATTGGCCGGCTTGCTGATCCGCTTCAATCGCCCGCTGCAGCGGTTGCTTGCTGCCACCCTATGTTTCGGGGTCGTCCTTCTGTGGTGGCTGAGTCTGGCTCCCTCGAACAACGGACCGTGGCAGGACGACGATTCGCGCACCGCTTATGCAGAAACCAACGGATCGCGCGTTACCTTCTATAACTTTCGCAGTTGCGACTATCAAGCTGAATTCGACTATAGCTGCCAGTGGCTCACACGGCAGATCGATCTTGATCGTGTCTGGGGCGTAGACCTCTTCATGGACTATTGGGGCTCGCCATGGATCGCGCATACCATCGTGAGCTTCGATCTCCGCCCCGATCCATCAGAGCCGAATGCGAACCGCCTTGACCATATCGCCTTTTCCATCGAAGCCCGTAAGCATGTGGGGCAAAAATACTCCAGCATTCGCAGCTTCTTTCGCCAGTTCACTCTGATCTCGGTCGTCAGCGATGAGCGTGACGTGGTTCGACTACGGACGGACTATCGCCATAAGGAGAATCTTTACCTCTATCACACCACGGCGTCACCGGCCTTTGCCCGTTCGCTGTTCCTCGACTATGTCGCGCTCACCAATCAACTCCACATTCACCCGCAGTGGTACAACGCCATAACGCATAACTGCACCACAGAGATTCTGACTTTCAAGGTGATGAAGGGGCACACATACGATTGGCGCATTTTACTCAACGGCAAGGCCGACGCCATGCTCTACGAGCACGGCGCGCTGGCGACTGAGTTGCCCGGCCAGCCCTCATCCGCGCCTCGTATGTCTTTCGCGGAGCTCAAGCGTCGTGCCTATATCAACCCCGCAGCCAAAGCTGCCAATCAGGACCCCGCTTTCTCGGAACGGATTCGCGATTACCGTCCGGGTTTTGAAAATGCAGAGTTGGTGCAGTAATGCACTTTATGGAGTTTGTGTAGAGACGAAGCCATGCCATTTAACGCCAATGCGAAACATGACGACACAAAGCGATGAGACGATTCCGTTGCAGCCTCGCTCGCGTGATTCTCCTGCTCGTGGCAGTGCCGATTTTCCGTTCTACGGCCGCCGGCCAAACTGATTCCCAGACCCAACCTCAGACAGCGCCATCCGATTCTCTTGGCAAGGGGCAATACAAAGTCGATCTCGTGCCACCACAGCGCGGAAGTGGTGAAGCAACCGATCGCATTGAGCCCTCTGAGGCCAGTTTCGGGAGTGCACCCGCCGTCACCGCGAACCTGCCAGCGGTCACGCCTGCCGGACGGCCGGTAATTGGGGTCGTTCTTGAAGGGGGAGGGGCCCTTGGCCTGGCGCACATAGGCGTTCTGCAGTGGTTTGAGGAGAATCACATTCCGATCGATCGTTTGTCTGGAACCAGCATGGGTGCGCTGATCGGTGGACTCTATGCTTCAGGACATAGCGTTGAGGAGCTCCACGCCCTCGCAACTGGCAGCATTTTTGAAACCATCTTCCCAATCGAAGTGCCGTACACCGACGTGAGCTACCGCCGCCGCGAAGATCGGCACGACCTGCCCCAGGCAATCCAGCTTGGGCTCAAGGGCCGCGTCAGCCTTCGCAACTCTCTGCTGACGGATCGCGCACTCGACGATTTTCTGCGAGTGGAGTTCGGCTCCTACAACAGCCACACCATCGATTTCGACCAGCTGCCCATCCCGTTTCGCTGCGTCGCCACCGATCTCACCGATCTCAACGCCCTCATTTTCCGCGGCGGCCCACTTCCCACAGCGGTTCGCGCGTCCATCTCCATTCCTGGCGTGTTCTCGCCTGTCGACTACCACCACCACTACCTCGTTGACGGCGCCATTTTGGATAACTTACCCGTGAGCGTCGCCAGACAAGATCTCCATGCCTCAGTGATCATTGCCGTTCATCTCACCGACCCACCGCTTACGGAAGGGGACGTTAGCTCCGTAATTAGCATTCTTTCGCGCACGCTAAGTGCCGGGGCGTCCCGCAACGTCGAAGAGAACCAGAAGCAGGCCGACATCCTTGTTCTGCCTGAAACTGGTGCGCTCACCACCACGAACTACGACAAGGCGCAACAACTCATTGACGCCGGCTACAAAGCCGCCGAACGGCAACGCGCGCAACTCATTCGTTATGCGCTCACTGATGCTGATTGGGAGACTTACCTGGCCACGCGCAAGGCGCGCATCCATCGCCAACCCGGACTACTGCAGGCGCTGCGCGTGGAGACAACTGGAGTTGCCCAAGGCGCCGCCGGCGCCGAGCGCCAGGTTGCATTTAATTTAGCGCCGCTGAAAGAAGAGCCAATCGAGCCGCGACAAATCGCTGACCGCCTCAGCCTGGTCGAAGCGAGCGGCAGCTATGTGGCCGCATTTGAGACCTTTTTGAATGCTGCGCCGGAGCCGGGAGCGACGCCTCAACCCGTGCCGAGTCCAACCGCTGCTCCAGATGACGGCGTTCTTGTCCGCCTTACCCCGGCGCGCAGCAGCAAGACTTCCCTCATGGTAGGCTTCGATTTATCTGCTGAAACCTCCAATGTCACGCGCACTGAATTCGATTTTCGCGCCGTCGACCAGAACGTGGGCGGTTTTGGCTCCGAACTCCGCGGCGATCTTCGCCTGGGTTTTCTTACTCAGGCCTCGGGCGAGTATTACCGCCTGCTTAATCCCGATGGCTGGTTTGTCCAGCCGCACCTCGACCTTCTTCGCGAGCCGGTTTATGAGTGGGTTAATCAGCAGCGTGTCTCTGAGTGGTTTGAGCAAAAGGCCGGCGGAGGGTTGGACATCGGTCGTACTTTCAGTCGTAATCTCCAAGCCGCCGTCAAGTTCCAAGAACAGGACATCCGTTGGCACTTGACCGCAGGCGATGTTCCCGTTCAGGATCTATCCGGGACATCGCAGACTGCCGTCGTCCATCTTGTCTATGACAGTACTGAGTCGGGGACCATTTCGCCTGCTGGCCGCCGCGTGGAACTGACTGTCGGAGCTATTTTCAATACCGTAGCGAGTGAGGATGCACCGCTCCTCGAGCTCCGCACCATCAATTACTTCACTTGGCGGCCAAAGAATCTTCTCGCCCTGAGTGTCGGTGCGAACAGCTACCTCCACCGCAATATTGCCGATCCGCTACGATTCACGCTTGGCGGACCGTTCCGTCTTTCAGCCTCCTCAACGGATGAATACCGCGCGACGGATGACTACCTTGTTCGCTTTGGTTACCTGCGCAGGTTGGCCACTTTGCCAACCGGACTGGGCCAGGGACTTTACTTCACGACAGCATATGAAGCAGGTGAGGTCTGGTCGCCCGAACAGTCGGCCTTCCTGCGTCAGGACGTCGTTTCCGGCCTGGTCGCTGCCACACCTGTGGGGTTGATCACATTCGCAGGGAGCGCGGGCGACGCAGGTCGAAGAAAATTCTTCGTTTCCTTGGGAAAACTTTTCTGAACCTGTACGGATTGGCCTCGCGCCGCAAGTCTCCGCCTGCCATGCCGGACTGTTTCTGCCCTCTCAGAGAATTCCCGGCGGTTTCGCGAATCCGCGAAGAGATTGCGATTTCGCGACGTAGACGGTACAGTGCTTTCACATGCTTACCGATCGGCAATGCAATTGCATCGAAGAAGCTGCTGAGAAGGACAATGAAAGACTTGCCGCTGTCAAAGATGCTTACATTGCATGAGCTCTGGCTCAAGACCAACGGAGCGGAGGGAGTGCGCCTGGATCTTTCGGGTAAATCAATTCGAGGCATACATAAACCTAAAGCCGTCTTAGCTGGGGCAAAGCTGAATGATGCCGATCTCAGGCATGACGAGATGATCGGCACTGACTTCATCGGGTCGGACCTGAGAGGAGCCGATTTGCGAGGCGCGGAACTGGAGAGCGCCGATTTTTCCGCTGCCGATGTGAAGGGGATCAAACTCCGCGGCGCAAAGCTCGACAAGGCAAACCTCGAGCGCGCGAATCTCGCGTATGCCGATTTGCGCGACGCGACGCTTTGCGAAACCAACCTCATCGAGGCAGACCTGATGGGCGCCAAACTGTGTGGTGTGAATCTGAGCAAGGCGAAACTTCGCGGCGCAAGCTTAGGTGGCGCCGACTTGAGCAGGGCCATTCTAACCGGAACAGATTTCAGCTATGCAGATCTTCAGGGAGCCTGTTTCGAGGGAGCGCAGTTTGATCAGGATTCGAACTTTTCCAATGCAACCGTCAACCCAGAAGATTTCAGAGACCTGGACCTGAGCATATTGGACCACGAGAATCTGCCCGCCGCGCTATTGGCAAATTGAGCGTGTAGTCTCTGCGCGAAGCGTGGCGCTCGGCCAAAGGCCAGGACATTGCAGAAAACTGAGCGTTGCCCTGTCGCACCGATGATTTTCCTAAACAGATTCAGCAGTTTCGCGAATTCACGAGGGAACCGCGACCTCGCGATCCATTTCCTCGAATATTTTCAGCGGTTTAGATATGGCCCACGCCGTGCATTAGGGAGGGTGGGGTTCAGGATCCATCGAACTGCCAATCCAAATCTGAAACGAAAGGGAAACGAGATGACCATTGAGGTAAGTTCGGCAAAATACGCAATCCACGACAAGCTTGAGTCCCAGATCAAGACCGCTGAGGCAAAGCTTGACACATTGAAAGCACGGGCTGAGGTCGCGAAGGCCAACCTTGAGCTCAAAGCGATTGCCGCCCTTGCAATGCAAAAGGTGGAGATCCATGAGAAGCTCCGGGAGCTGAAGGCGTCGAGCGAAGCCAACGCGCAGTTCGTGAAAAAGGATCTCGAAACGCGGATCGCCGCTTTCGAAAAGTCGGTCAAGGAAATCGAAGCGAAGGTCAAGACGCACTGAAGAGCGCGCACGCCAGCGGCGCTCGCAGCCAGGCCGCTTCAATGAAACTCGCGCAGGGATGTGCGGCTTCACGTCCCTCGCATTCTGCGAAGTACTGAAAAGGAGACAACATCATGGGAACTGCAAGAAACGTAATCAAGGAAGTCACGGGGGCATCCATCGGATGGGGAGTCATCATGATCGTGCTGGGAATGCTGGCAGTAATTCTTCCCTTTGCTACAGGGATTGCCGTGTCCGTCGTTGTTTCGTGGCTCATCGTGGTTGCCGGTCTGGCATACGTGGCGTCCGCTTTTGCCGGCCGGAACGCAGGAGCATTCATTTGGCGCCTGTTGATCGGGCTCGTCTACGTCCTCGGCGGCGGCTATCTGGGGCTCCATCCGAACCTCGCTCTGGAGTCTTTCACTGTCGTGATGGCGGTGATCTTCGTGATGAAAGGCGTGCTGGAACTTATCACGTTTTTCCAGTTCCGCGCCTACTCGGGCTCAGGCTGGGTTCTTTTCGACTCGATTGTCACGATGTTGCTGGCATTCCTGATTATGTACCCCTGGCCGTCCAGTTCGACTTGGGCCATCGGAGTGATCCTCGGAGTGAACCTGATCTTTACCGGCGTCACCGTGCTGATGTATTCCGTGGAGGCCCGCAAGGTTCTGGGGGAGATATGACGACGATCGTGTACTTTTTCGTGCCTCTAATTGTGTTGCAACTCAGCATTGTTCTCGCTGCAGCGCTCACCGGCATGAAGGTTCAGAGGATGGAGAAGGTTGCTGAGCGCAATGCAACGATTCCAACGGCTAGACGCGGGGCCGGGAACTCCGACCGGCGACTGTAACGGACGAGCAACTGCACGAGGTAAGCTCGCCCGTTCGGAAGTCGAGCGTGCCGGCCCGGCGAGTGCGAATCGCTCTTTTGTCGTAGCAGCCCTCCCCAAGATTCAGCCATGACGAGAGTGCCGTTCCTGGCTGATGGCAATTAACCGAAATCCGCAAAAGGAGAGAAGACAATGATGGACTCAATAACTGTTGTTCAGGCCAGCCCGGAGATGATTCATAACTGGGGATGGCTCCTCGCATTTGGAATTGTGTTGGTGGTGATTGGTTTTGCCGCTGTGATCCGCTCTTTTGCGGCCACGGTGGTCTCGATGGTGTTCTTCGGATGGATGATGTTGTTCGCCGGAGTCGTCGAGTTCGTCAACGCCTTCATGGTGGGGCACTGGAGCGGGTTTTTCCTGCACTTGCTCGCATCGATCCTGTTTGTCGTTACCGGCTTCCTCCTGGTGATCAGGCCGACGATCAGCGCGGAGGTTGCAACCCTCGTGATGTCGATGTTCTTTTTGATCGGCGGATTGTTCGAGTTCGTCGCCGCCTGTTGGACGCATCAGTCGGGCTGGGGCTGGCAAGCCTTTGACGGAGTGATCTCTTCGCTCATGGGATTGCTACTGCTGGTTCAGTGGCCGCTCTCCGGGCTTTGGGCGATCGGCCTGTTCATCGGGATCGATCTGATCTTCGCAGGCTGGGCATGGGCCGCGCTGGCGATGAGCCTTCACAAAATGTGATTTCAAGCGTGCGAACGGCAACGTTGGAAGGCCCGTGCCTGGAATCGTTTCAGAATAATCTGTGCGGTTTTAGGCCAATGCCTAAATTGCCGAGACCATTTAACGTCAGAGAACCGAAAGGAGCGGCAGTATGAGTACGAGCGTAATGAAACAGCTTGAATACGGCGGCATTGCCGCTCCGTACTCTACCGGCAACGAGTGGGTTCTCGTGCAGCAGGCCATCACTGGTGATGCAAGCGCGTTCGATCTTCTTGTCTCTCCCGTCTTGGGCAGACTTGAACGAATCGCATTCGCCATGCTTCGCAACAGGGAGGATGCGGAGGACGTCTTGCAGGACGGTTTGTGTAAGGCATACCTCCGGCTGCGCTCCTTCCAGGGCCGCTCGTCATTTTCGACATGGCTTACTCGAATTGTCATCAACTCGGCGCTCATGACACTTCGCCGGCAAAAGCGGCGGAAAAATCACATGGAATGCTCTTTAGACGAGATGAGGAACGATGAACAAGGGTGGCTCGCGCATTCCGCAATTGACGAGGGGCCCAACCCTGAAAAGATCTGTGCTGTTGTTGAACTGGGAGCATTGATCAAACAACAAATCATGAAGCTTCCGGTCTCGGAGCGAAATACATTTTTGCTTTATGTGATTCACGGTCGTTCCGTGAAGGAGTCGAGCTTGACTCTTGGCATTCCTGCGGCCACATTGAAATCGAGAATTTCCCGCACGCGACGCAAGCTGGCGCGCGGGTTGCAACACTCGCTGGGCAGGGCGTACGCTTCGTCCAACGAGGAGAACACTGCCCATGCCGCCTAGCGATGATGGCGTCCCTGCCGCGTCTGCCGGCCTGACTGCACAGGAGGCCGAAGCACGGCTCGCGCAATTCGGGCCCAATGAACCCGCTGCCACAACACACTACTCCCCTGTCGCCGATCTCCTACACCTGTTCTTGAACCCTTTGACGCTGATCCTGCTTTTCTCGGCAGGTGCATCAGCATTTCTGGGCGACGCGATCGATGCGGGCATCATCGGCGCCATTGTTCTGCTGAGCGCGACGTTGGATTTCAGCCAGACCTACCGCTCGCATCGGGCCGTCGAACGGCTGCGCGATCAGGTGGCGCCCACGGCAACCGTCGAGCGCGACGGCACGTGGCGGGAGATGCGGCGGCGCGATGTGGTGCCCGGAGATCTGGTCCGGCTCGCCGCCGGAGATATGGTCCCGGGGGACGCGCGCCTTCTGCAAGCGCGCGATCTTTATGTGCAGCAGGCGGCGTTGACGGGCGAATCGCTTCCCACTACGAAGGCGGCAACAGCCGATCCGGCGTCAACAAAAGCCGACGCGCCGAACATGGTCTTTCTGGGAACGTCCGTAGTAAGTGGAACGGCAACCGCGGAAGTCGTCGCCACCGGTCCGCGAACAGCTTTTGGCGACATTGCTGCACGGTTATCTACGAGGCCGGAAGAGACAGCCTTCGACCGCGGCTTGCGGGGTGTGGGCCGTCTTATCGCCGCCACGGTCTTTTTCCTTGTGCTCTTTTTGATCGTTGTCGGTATTCTCCGGCATCGCGATCCGCTGCAATCCCTCATGTTTGCCGTCGCGCTGGCCGTCGGCCTGACTCCGGAATTTCTGCCCATGATCACCACCGTGACCCTATCCAAGGGAGCCGTCGCGATGGCGCGCAAGAAGGTGATCGTCAAGCATCTCTCATCCATCCAGAACCTGGGCAGCCTGGATGTGCTGTGCAGCGATAAGACGGGAACGCTCACCACCGGGACCATGTCGTTTGATCGCTCAATCGACGCCTTTGGGAAACCCTCCAGCCGCGCACTGGAACTTGCGTTTCTCAACAGCAAGTTTCAGACCGGCATTCGCAGCCCACTCGATGATGTCATCGCACATCAAAGCACGCAGAACACCGAGGGTTACACCAAGTGCGACGAGATTCCGTTTGACTTTGAGCGCAAGCGGCTCTCGGTCGTGGTGGAGCGGCAATCCCAGCGGACTCTCATCACCAAGGGTGCTCCGGAAGGGATTATCCCGCTGCTCTCCGCGTACGAGGCTGATGGCAAGATTCAAGCCATTGGCGAAGATGCCGTGAAAACAATCCGTCAGGCGAGCAGCGATCTGAATAGCCAGGGATACCGATCGCTGGCCGTGGCTTACGCCGATGTCCCGGCGCGCGCAGACTACTCGGTGCAAGATGAGCGCAACTTGATTCTGGCCGGCTTCCTGACTTTTTCCGATCCGCCGTTGCCGGACGCCGCCCAGGTGCTTGATTCGCTCAAACACGATGGAGTGGAGGTCAAGGTCATCTCCGGCGACAACGACCTTGTGACCGCCCGCGTGTGCACGCAGGTAGGACTGAACGCCGGGCATATCCTGACGGGCGACGAAATCGCCAATATGACGGACCCGGCGCTGGCCCACGACGCCGAGCAGACGCAGGCCTTCGCTCGCATCTCTCCGGCGCAGAAGAACCGGATTCTCCTGGCGCTTAAGCACGACGGGCACGCGGTCGGCTTTATGGGCGACGGCATTAACGATGCGCCATCGCTGCACGCGGCCGACGTCGGCATCTCCGTATCGAGCGCCGCCGACGTGGCGCGCGATGCCGCCGACGTCATTCTCATTGAGCCCGGCCTTCGCGTGCTCCATGACGGCATCATCGAGGGACGTAAAGCCTTCGGCAACGTGATGAAGTATCTGCTGATGGGCATCAGCTCGAACTTCGGAAACGTCATCAGCATGGCAGGAGCCGCGCTTTTTCTGCCTTTCCTTCCCATGCTGCCCACGCAGATTTTATTAAACAATTTCCTTTACGACATTGCCCAGATTACAATTCCAACGGACAACGTCGACGATACCTACCTGATTAAGCCCCAGCGGTGGGATATCGGCGTCATCCGTAATTTCATGGTGTTGCTCGGACCCATCAGTTCCATCTTTGATTTCCTGACATTCTACGTCCTGCTGCATTTCTTTCACACCAACCAGGCACAGTTTCACACCGGTTGGTTTGTCGAGTCGCTGGCCACCCAGACGCTGGTCGTCTTCGTCATCCGCACATCGAAGAATCCACTGCGCAGCCGTCCCAGCGTTCCTTTGCTTGCGACCTGTCTTGCAGTGGTGGCTATCGGAATGTATTTGCCGTTTAGCCCCCTTGCAAACATGCTCGGCTTTACTCCGCTGCCATTCAGCTTTTTCGTCTTTGTTGCTATCGCAACCGTGGTCTATCTGCTCCTGGTCGAGGCCGTAAAGCGGGTTCTTCTGCACAGAGCAACGCACAGAGCGCGTCCAAGCGCAGGGGGCGGTTGGTGGCTGCGCCCCAGGTTCGGTAGCGCATCCGCGTAGACACGAAGAAAACAGGAGATTGAAATGCCAGACCGCTTGCTCTCAGTTCGAAATCTCCAGGTCGCATTCGGCAACCGCGTGGTGCTTCGCGACCTGAGTTTCGAAGTCAATTCGGGAGACTGCCTCGCCATCATCGGACCGAACGGCGCCGGAAAGAGCGTACTGCTAAAGACCTTGCAGCACTTGATCCCGTTTAAAGGAGACATTGATTGGAGCAAAGATGCGCACCTTGGATATGTTCCACAGAGAGTTCCAGCGGACCGGCAGCTTCCCCTGCGAGTCGGGGAACTGCTGGAAGCAAAGGTTCGGTTTCTGCATCTTGATGAGCGGGAGACGGCACAAGTTTCTTCTGAATTAGGATTTTCGGCGGAGTTTGCAGACGCGGCGCTCGGCACTCTTTCAGGCGGGCAATTCCAGAAAGCTTTGATCGCCTTTGCGCTGCTCGGGAATCCTAACGTACTCCTCTTCGATGAACCCACGGCGAGTCTCGACGAACTGAGTGAAGAACGCATCTATGAGTTGATCTTTCAATTGCAGCAGCGGAGAAAGATCACCGTCATTTTGGTATCCCACGATCTGAGCGTGGTGTATCGCTATGCGAGCCAGGTCTTATGTTTGAGCAAGGGCAACCTCTGCATGGGACCGCCCAAGGAAATCCTGACACCGCAGATGCTTGAGGAGGTCTACGGGGCTCCACTGAAATTCTATCGCCACATTGAGGAGCACTGACGTAAGCGAGAGCTATTTGTTCGCGGAAGAGAGAGGACTCAATCAGCATGGATGCGAGCCACAGTTACGCGGTAATGCTTGCTGCGCTTTTTGCCATCGCGGCCGGCCTTGTGGGATCTGTCGCATTGATGAAGCGCATGGTGCTCGCGAGTGACGTCATTTCTCACCTGGCGCTTCCCGGACTCGGAATTGCGTATCTTCTTAAGTTCAACCCGATCGTTGGCGGGGGAGCGACGTTATTTCTGGGGACAATCCTTGTCTGGCAACTGCAAAAAAGGACGGGGCTGGCGACAGACTCTTCCATCGGCGTGGTATTCGCCGCTTGTCTCGGAATTGGAGCCCTTGTAACGCCGAACGAAGATATGCTTGAGGCACTTTTCGGCACCTTCGAGAAGCTCTCACTTATCGGCTTTCTGCTCGGAGCCGCCGCCGTCGTGTTCATTGTCCTCTACATTTACCAGATGAGAGATCGATTGATCCTGGAGCTGTTTTCTCGAGAACTGGCTGAGGCAACCGGAGTCAAGGTCGCGAGGATGGATCTCGGATTTCTACTCGTGTTCAGCCTGACGGTTCTGGTCGGTTTGCGCTTCATGGGGGCATTGCTTTCCAGCGCTTTGATTATTATTCCGGCGGCAACGGCACGCCATCTTACCGACCGAATGGCCCAATTTATTCTTCTCGCCTGCGGGGCGAGCCTGGTTTCGGTAGGTGCGGGGTTTGTAGTCAGTACGATGATTCTGAAGACGGCGACGGTCGGGCCCACGATCGTGATCATTTCCGTACTGTTATTTGGGCTGAGCCTCATCAAAAAGCAGTGAAGTGCGGGGGGGACAATGAAAGAATCGACATTACCACCGGGTAAAGACGGCCGTGACGATGAAAAGAAGCGCCAAGAGCAAAATCGGCGCCGGATTCATTTCGCCATCACCTACCTGATTGCCAGCACGCTGGTCTTGTGGCTATTTCCGCTGTTGTTTTTGAATCAGACAGCCCGGACCAGTGAAATTCCTTATAGCGAATTCAAACAGAAACTGGCAGCCGGACAGGTTGCCGATGCAACCATCGGAGAAAGAAGCATTGTTGGTGATTTGAAGAACCCCCAGCAGGGTAAATCTCCCGCGACTGTCCCGTTCAACACCGTGCCAGCCCCCGGCGGCGACCCCCAACTGATTGAGCAGTTACAAAACGCAAACGTATCGTACCACTTTGAGCGCCCGGCGAATCCCTTGGGTGGAGTCTTGATTGCAAACGTCTTGCCGCTCTTGCTGCTCGGCGCGTTCTGGTACATGGCCTACCGGGGAGCCGGAGCAGCTGCGGGTGGAATGGGCGGCGTCTTTGGGGTCGGCAAGAGCAAAGCGATCGCGGTCAAGCCTGAGGATGTAACAGTCACCTACAAAGATGTGGGCGGAGCGGATGAGGCCATCGCCGAGCTCCAGGAAATCATTCAATTTTTGAAGGCGCCGGAGAAATTCGCTCAACTCGGCGGACATATCCCGAAAGGTGTGCTCCTTGTCGGGCCTCCGGGCACCGGCAAGACGCTTCTGGCCAAAGCGACAGCCGGCGAGGCCAAGGTCGCGTTCTTCGAGACCAGCGGCTCCGAGTTTGTGGAGATGTTCGTTGGCGTGGGCGCGGCACGCGTGCGCGACCTGTTTGAACAGGCGCGCAAGGCGGCGCCAGCGATCGTCTTCATTGACGAGATCGATGCCATTGGTCAGAGCCGCGGAGGAGTCATGCAAATGGGCAGCAATGACGAGCGCGAGCAAACGCTCAACCAGTTGCTGGCCGAGATTGACGGCTTCAAGACCGACACCAACGCGCCGGTGATCATCATGGCAGCCACCAATCGCCCCGAGGTACTCGACCCGGCATTGATGCGCGCGGGCCGCTTCGATCGACAGATCGCCATCGGCAATCCGGATCTCATTGGCCGCGTGCAAATCCTGAAGATTCACAGCAAGAACGTGAAGCTGGCGGCGGACTTCGACATGGACCGGGCAGCGCGGATCACAGCTGGTTTCAGCGGCGCTGACTTGGAGAACGCTATGAATGAAGCAGCATTGCTCGCTGCCCGGCATAACGCCGCATCCGTCACATTGGATGATTTCGAAGCAGCTATTGAACGCGTAATTGCCGGTTCCGAGAAAAGGAGCCGGGTGATGAATGAGCAGGAACGAACCACGGTTGCTTACCATGAAGCCGGTCACGCGCTGGTGGCGGAACTGGTGCCGCATGGTGAGCCGGTCAGCAAAATCAGCATTGTTCCACACAGCCGCGGCGCCCTGGGCTACACCATGCAAATGCCAACCGAAGACCGCTATCTCCTCTCGGAAGACGAACTGAAAGACAGGATTGCCGTGATGTTGGGCGGGCGGGCCGGCGAGTTGGTTGAATTCGGGATCATTAGCACCGGGGCCAGCGACGACATTATGCGGGCAACCGGGCTGGCACGCCGCATGGTCACGGAATTCGGCATGAGCGAAAAGCTTGGCTCAGTGCGCTATGCGGGTCAGCAGCTCCAATACCTTGGCGGATCGGTCGAAGACAATAGCCAGATCAGCCCCGAGACTCGTGAAGTGATCGACACGGAGGTGCAACGTATCGTGACCGAACAGTACCTGCGCGCTCAGGCGCTGCTGAAAGACCACCACGCGGCCCACGATACTTTGGCTCAGCAACTGCTGAAGCAGGAGACCGTGAGTGGGAGTGACGTGAAAAGGGCACTGGACAATAATCCGGGAACGGGATCTCCTGCCGATGCCGCGCCAGCGCCAGGGAGGGCGGCGTAATGCGAAGCTCATTGCGGGCGCTTTTTCTGCTGATCCCGATCGCAGTATCCGGTCCGCGCAGCTCCGCTCAGGCAAATCTCCGCCTGCAAACATTCTTCGAGCAGAATATCGGCCTCACCCAGGATCAGATCGACGACATCCGCCATGGAATCCCAGTGGTCAAGAGCCTTCCCTCGCGCGCCCCGACCGAGGTCTTTCTATTTGGCGCGGTCTACATCCACGCTGCACCCGAAAGCTATCTGAAACTCATTCTGAACTTCGACCGCATGCGCAAGCTTCCCAGTTACCTGGCTCTCGGAGTATTCCAGCAACCGGCGCGACTCGCCGACCTGAACGGCTTTTCGCTGGACAGCGACGACCTCCACGACTTGCAGAAATGCCGTCCCGGCGACTGTTTGATTCAATTGCCGGGCAGCTCGATTGAAGAGCTACAGCGATCCATAGATTGGTCGGCCCCTGATACAACCCAACGAGTCGACATGTTCCTTCAGAATAAGGCGCTGCATCTTCTCCAGGCCTACCAGCACAACGGCAATGGTGCGCTGGGTGTTTATAACGACAAGCCCAATCCAACTTATGTGGCCCAGCAGTTTGCCTACATGCTCAGTTATTCCAAAGCGTTGCCGGCGCAACTGCCGGGTTTCTACAGTTACCTCCTCGCCTACCCCAACGTGAAGCCCGCAAATGTGGAAGACCGCTTTTATTGGACCAAAGTGAAGTTCGGGCTTAAGTCAACTCTGCGTATCATCCATTTGGCGGTGATGAAAGGGGATCCGGCAGACGACGTGGCTTATGCCGTCGCCGAGAAGCAGCTCTATTCGAGCCACTACTTTGACACCGCGCTGCACCTCTCCTTCTGCGTTCGAGGCCGCGACAACTCAGGCCGTCCGGGCTTTTATCTGATCATGGCCATGGGTAGCGAACAGTCGGCCCTGGTCGGCCTCAAAGGCGAGGTGATTCGAAAGGTCGCGGTAGCACGCTCGACTTCCAATCTCCAGGCCGCGCTTACAAACATAAGGAATGAGTTGGAGGCGGGCCGCGTGCCCTGAATCAGGTGTGGACACAGAGTGTCTGCAGCATTCGAACCGAAAGATTGAACTGGCCGCGGTGGTGACGGGGTGGAATTCTGTACTTATCCTTCGCAGCGGCCGCAAGATGATGTCGGTTTCCAACATTCACGTGCTTGCAGCAGCCTTCCTAATGGGATTGGCCGCGGCCGCGCCGATTGGTCCTGTCAACATGATGGCCATCCGCCGGGGAGTAGCCGGAGGCTGGCGCCATACCGTTGCCTGCGCAATCGGCTCCATCTTCGGTGACTTGGCTCTCTTCTCTCTGGCCCTCTTCGGGGGTCACTATTTCCTGCCCAGCCTGTCTAGCCGGAAACTGCAGACCGTACTCATGGCCGTTGGCGTCGCTGTGCTAATTCCTGTGGGAATGTACTTTCTAAGGCTTGCCGTCAAGCATCCTCGCCGGGCCTTCAGCAGCGCTCGCCGGCGCTGGAGACAGGGACCGATCCCCGTGCGTCTCATCGGGGAAGCTGCCAAGGCTGCAGCCTTGACCCTCTTCAATCCCCTGACCCTGCTCTACTGGTTTGCCGTCACGTCCAGCTGGCTCCCTTTCGCCAATTCCGTGTTGGGTAACAAAGCCCCTGGATGGGGAACTCTGATAGTGGGCCTGGGCCTGACAACCTGGTTCACGGCGCTCATCGTCTTCGTCCGCTTTATTCCCCATCGAACCGGCGCGATTTTCTTCCGCGTGGCAAACGTAGTCCTGGGCTTCGTGCTTCTGGGCTTCGGCATGTATTGCGCAGTCGTGCTTTTTCGCGATGTGCTGCGCTGAAACACCGAGCTCAACATTTGTGGATCGTAGAATTGACCGGCAATTGCCGGATTTGCGCGGAAGTCACGTCCTGGATCATCCAACGCAGTAAGGCCTCGAGGAAGCTCGCTCTACTTCATGGCTCCATGCCCCCTTGCCATGCGGTGCGGCGAGGGTCTTCGAATAGGCGCGCAGTAACCGCCCCGAAGATGAAACCGCCGATATGCGCCATATACGCCACGCCACCGGTCTGCACAACTGCCACTGTGCCGGCATCGAAGACCTGGCTAAGAAACCAGAAACCAATCAAAAGCGCGGCGGGGATGAACGTGATGCGCGCAAACACAAAGATGATCAACACCGAACGAATCCGATCGCGAGGATAGGTGATCAGAAACGCTCCCATGACCGCGGCAATGGCTCCGCTGGCACCCAGGTTGGGGAGCGTGGAATGGGGGTCAACCGCAACCTGTGAGAACATCGCCACGATTCCGCCGGCAAAGTAAAAAACGAGATACCGCCATCGGCCCATGGCATCTTCGATCTCCGGGCCAAATGCCCATAAGAAGATCATGTTGCCGATGATGTGCGACCAACTGCCGTGCAGGAACATCGAGGTAATCAACGTAATCCAATGATGGCCGGACCAAACCTGGGAGGGAATCGCGGACCACGCATTCACAAACGCGTCGCCGCCCGACAATTCCATGAAGAAGACGAGAACGTTCACGACGATGATCAGAGCTGTGACGATGGGCATGCGCATAGGACGCCGTGATGCATCGCCTAAAGGGATCAAGCCTCCCATTGAGTTCTCCTCCGTTCGTTGGGGACGAAAACCAGTTTCCCTGTGCGGGACTTTCGTTAGTGTACCCCGATCTTTTGCAGATTTTGCATTCCGCGTATCTTTCGCCTCGGCTGCTTGCTATAGCGGCGAATTCTGTCCAAACAGCCAATAAAAAGTCCGCACCGTAGCGAGGTTCAACTTGGCACAAAGGATTGGCGAGCACGTTCCTGAGCATTATTGTCAGGCGACAATCTGGCGGAAGAACTTGGATGGCCACGTGGCATCTGGCCAGCTTCCTTTTCTCCCTGCCCCCACGGTTCGATTTATTGTGTTTCATGCGGGCTTCCCCTACTCCATGCAGTGAACCCACTACTTCTGCCGGCATCGTCGTCACGGCACCTCCTTTGATTTCAGTCAGTTACCGCATTGTTTGTTTCTATAGTTCTGATGTATACTACATCACGAAAAGGAAGCGACATGGCCCCTCAGACGAAGACCACAACCAGAGCGAAGCGCAGAGTCGTTTCGCCGGCAGAGAAGCGGATTCAAGTCCGGCTTACGGTGGATTCCAAATTCACCAAGACACATTTCCGCCAACTCTTTGCTGTGCTGAAAATCCGGAAACAGAACGCACTCGCTGAGCACATCATCATGAATTTCAAGAGCAAGGCCGCGCAGGCGCAACTCCTTTCGTTCTACAACAACCAGTGGCCGAACATTCCATTTCAAAGTATTGACACCTCTTTTGTGTTTGCGTTGACCTACGAGATTGCGGATGAACTGGAGAGAGTCGGCGGGGAGATTCTTGGCGGCGTAAATAAGTCCAAGACGTTTCGCGTGATGGTGGCCTACTTCGCCTTTGTTTACAAGCTAAAGAATCAGACACAACCCACGCTTGCATAATCTCAATCAGGGCATTTGGCATACGTGCGATCGCATTTACGCGATGATCGTGGACGGCTTCCTGCCAATGGGCCAAGGCGCATTGTTCGCGCACTTCGCAGTCGATGGCAGATGTCCTCAGCTATGAGCTATCTGCCACCATGTTCGTTGCTGAGCATTCTGAAGTTGTTGCGCGATGCCAGATATGCAGCCTGCCGGGTTTGAGCAACCCGGTCGATGATCTCTTGCCGCTTCCCCTCGTGAATCGATACCTTGAAAGACTGCTGGCCCGTGGAAGACCTGACAAGAGCGATGGTCAGGTTGCCGCCGACATTGGCCTTCGGCTCTGGTAGTTGCGATGCTTTCAGAATTTCGAGAAGTTGTCGCGACTGGGCGGCAGGCTGGAGGCTTGAGAGAAGCAGGCGCGCATCCGTTTCGTCGGTGAAGATCAACTCCTCGGTTTCCTCAGTTCTGAGCCTGGTTTCGATGGAATGCAGTCGCGCAGCTCGAAGTTGGAGAGGATTCGCCAGGAGTTGTTGCTGGTGGAAGGCGCCTTGCATCTCCGGGTCCGTGAATTGGGCGAAGATGCCGTGCTTGATCGCACACATGGTGACCATCCGCTTCCACTCTTCGCTGCCAGTACATGCGATCCGCGATCCGTATTTCTGGACGGCCATCTCCAACCCGAAGACGATTGCCGCCTCGTCCTGGTTGAGTACGGTCACAAGGCGTCCACGGTCGATGACGGAAACCCTGCCGTTCAGCATGTATGAAACGTCGCCGGTTTTCCGATTGATCGTCCAAATGCGTGTCGCAGCGATCTGATTGGCAAGAGCCTGTTGCTCCTGTTGAGCCAACGGCCTTTGCTGGACAAAGTCTGCCCAGGCAGACTTCTGATTGTCCTCCGGTGGCGGACCAATATGCAGTGCGCTCGATTCCAAGTTCGCATCGAGCCGCCGTTGATTTCGTTGGTCCGCATAGCGCCATCCTCGAAGTTGCGCGGCAGCTCGCGCATCTCCTTCGGCAGCTCTGTCCGCGACCCATGAGCGGAGATCTTTCGGAAATTGCTCTCGGCGCCTCTGTTGAATGGACAGCTTCAGGGCGCGTACTTCGAGCACGGATTGAGCCGTTGCCTGGGAGAGCAAAACTTTCTTGTCCGGCCATGACAGCGCGGATGCGCGAATCTCTTTCTTCTGTTGCCGCAAAACCTCACGGAGGTATTGCCTGCCCTCCCTGCCGTCTGTTGTGAAGGCTTTGCACACCTCCCGTTGCCGATTGCGATACTGGTTATATTCATCCATCAGAGCGGAACGGTCTGCCTGTCGTTGCGCTTTGCGTTCCTCTCTCTGTGCGGCATTACGTTCGCTATGTTGTGCCGGATGTGGTGCGGAATGTTGAATGGATGTTGAGGCTGGTGTCCACGGCCCAAGAGCGGATTCTGTCGCCTGACGGTTGACCTTTCCGGCGAAGTTGTGCCGGAATACGTCGGATGCTTTCACGCGGATGTTGTGGTCAACAGCAAGGACTGTGTATCCGCCCGATTCCCCCTTCTCAAGCCGGAGATGAGCCTTTGAGAGAAGAAGATGAAGATCGTCCCATGTCACATTCGCTCGGACGAGGAGTTGCCGGACACGTGGAGCCACTTCCCGCCGGACGTAGGTTTGCAGAGATTCCTCATCGTGATAATGTTCAAACTTTGCCGCCGCCCCTGTCGGCTGTTGTCGAGCAGTTCGAAGCGCGTTACGTTCGGAACGTGATGTGCGTACTGCCTGTTTCGATTCCTCATCCCAACGTGTCGGACCCGGCGTATGTGCCCAGCCATATTTCGCTTCGAGGAAGCGTACTGCGGCATCGAGCGTCAACCAGTTCCGATAAGGTGTATGCGCTTTGAAGGTCTCGGGATGAACCTTGTTCACCATGATGTGGATGTGAAAGTGCTTCTTGTCGTCGTGCGCGACAACCATAAATTGATGGTCTCGGTATCCAAGTGCTTTCAATGTGTGCAACGCGCAATCTGTCCATTGTGGACGAGTCGGACGTTCTCCTGGTGGCCATGACAGTTCATAATGACAAAGCGCATCCTTGCAGCGTGGGTTCAGAGAAGCAATCCCCTCCATCTGTATCTGCGACCGTGTCCAAACCGGCAAGGTTGTCCGACAATACAACGTCCCCTCGCAAAAGCAGTTCGCCGGTGTCGGCGTCACGTTCCGTTGTTAGGTACTTGCATAGTCGCTTGAAGCTGCTGGAGTGTTGCCGAGCGGGTTGCACCTTGGCGATCATGTTCACTCCGCCGTGTTCTTGTTGAAATGTGGCGAGTGCCGTGTGAATTGCGGAAATGTCGAGTTGAGTTCCCGGCGAAGTTCTTCCTCGTTGGGAAGGCTCTTTATCTCCATCAGCAGATGCTTTTGCAATCCGAAGAGCTTGCTGAGTTCAGCGGCGACTTCCCGGCTTACTTCGGGAACGTATTGGCCGGTTGAGAGCGCATTTCGAATGTATTCGCTGACGGTTAGGCCGGCGAGATGAGCCTGTTGGCGAATGATTTCCTTCTCTTGGGACAAGAGTTTGATGAGCAACCCTCGGCGATGTTCTGTTTGCTTTGGTCTTGCCATTTCAGTGCTCCTATGGGGTCTCGGGGCGAAGCCCTGAGCAAGGTGCGCAGGCCCAAACCCGAGTAGCGAAGCGGATTGGGTTGGGCCGGTGGATATGCCAAAACGACCGCAGGGAGTTTCGGTATATCCAGCGCCTACCTTGCCTTCACGCTTACCCGTTTTCTCCTTATCAATAATCATACATATTTGACATCATATATGTCAATATGATATTATGTTGTGTATGGAGAATGAGGCTCGTCGCAGGGCGCAGGTACTCTCGTCGCACAATGTCGAGGAGCTTCGTGCGTTCCTCAAGGAAAAGGCGAATGAACCCGCGCCGCAACCTGCTTCGTACATGATTGGCGGGATTGTGCGGGCGGTATTTCCTGAACTGTGTGCGCTGCGGAAACGGGGATACTCGCTCAATATGCTGGTCCGTATCTTTGAGGAGAATGGGCTGAGAATCACCGCAACAGCGTTATCGGGCTACATGAAGAAACTGAATAGGGAAGCTGATGGGGAGTCGGCAATGGAAGTTCGTAAAGGGAGAACACAACCTTCGACATCTGGTTCGGAAGCGCGCAGACATTTGGCAATGAAGCCGGACGTACCGCTGTGAGAAGGGGCGATGTATGGCGCGAATGAGTCTGGTGACGTGCCGTAAAGGTGGCGTTGGGAGCTTGCTTCATGGGGAACTGCACCGAAACGGATGGCCGGTCGCGTCGTGCTCAACATTCGTTGATAGGGCTGCATGATGCCCCTGCCGAACGGACATCTGCACAACGTCTTTTTTGAAGATCGCTGTGAGGTTGCTTCAGAGAAAAGAACCTAACTGTGCAGAGTGTTCTGGAGAAAAGTCAGACAGCGGCCGCAATTGAAGTAAAGGTGACGGCGGCGATTTTGTCGGCAAATTCGACGGATGTTGTGCTCTGTGCATTGAAGTAGAGCCGGACGTAATTCAAATGCAACTCAACCAATGAGGTAATGGGATGCCGAGAAAGATTCTGAGACTGCCGATTGTATTGGATCGCACCGGCCTTTCACGCAGTACCGTCTATCAGCGTGTCACGGAAGGAAGATTCCCAAGGCCAGTGTCGCTGGGGGCCAGGGCTGTCGGCTGGATCGAAACAGAGGTAGAGGAGTGGATTGCCCGCCAGATAGAAGCCAGCCGGGAAATCCGCGGCCAGAGAGCTGGCGTGAATCGTTCGTCGTCGAGATGATGCCGGAGCAGGATTCCGGCTTGCGACCCATCTGGGATTGGATTGCAGGGCATGGCCTGATTCTCTGCCGGCCGAGATGACCGAATGGCTATGCCGCAGTTCCACGGAAGGGCAGCACCTTGCCTCCGCGCTGTGTCCGCTCCAGAAAGTCCGCCCAGTCCTGCATCATCTTGGCGCGTGGCTCCAGATAGAGAGCATGGTTGTATGCCGCGCTCACTGCATTCCGGGGAGCATGAGCAAGCTGCAATTCGATATGGTCATGCGAGTAGCCCTGCTCGTGCAGGATGGTAGACGCCAGCCCGCGAAAGCCGTGGCCGGTCATTCGGCCTTTGTAGCCCATGCGCTCCAGAGCTTCCAAGAATGGTGTTGTTGCTCATCGGTTGCGCAGCGTTGAAGTCGCCAGGAAAGAGCCACTCGCTCGTTCCCAGACAACTCGCGCAACATCTCCAGCACCTCCAGTGCCTGCCTGGCCAGCGGCACGATGTGCGGGGTCCGCATCTTCATGCGCTCTGCGCGGAATGTCCCAGCGGGCATTCTCCAGGTCAAATTCCGTCCATTTGGCTTCGATCAATTCGCTGGTGCGCACAAAAGTCATGGCCATCAGCTTCATCGCCAGCCGTGTGACCTGTTTTCCCTGATAAACCTCGATGCGTCTGCAGCAGCGTTGGCAGTTCCTTGGCATCGATGCGGGCATAGTTGGTTTTTGGTATGGATTTCAGAATGTCGCTGGGACGAATCTCAGTGGCTGGATTGCGCGTTGCATAGCCGTGAGCAATTCCGTAGCGGAAGACCTGTCCCACGGTCTCCAGAGCCCGTTTGGCAATATCCCGCGCACCGCGATCCTGAATCGCGTTGGCCATCGCGACCAGTTCCGGCGCTTCAATTTTCGCAATGGGCCGGGCTCCAAGGCAGGGCAGAATGTCGGCCTCCATGCGCCGCCGAACCGAGTCCACGTGGCGCGGACTTTTTCCTTCCTGCCAATACTCCAGCCATTGTGCGTACACGCTCTGAAAGGAATTCTCGCTGGAGACCTTCTGCACTTTCTTTTCAATTTTCCGCTGCGCCATCGGGTCAATGCCCGTAGCCAGCAGCTTGCGCGCCTCGGCGTGGCGGTCTCTGGCCAGCGCCAGCGAAACATCGGGGTATTTGCCAAAGGACATGAGCTTTTCCTTGCCCTCAAACCGATAGGACCAGCGCCACAGCTTGCCGCCGGTCGGCTTAACCCAGAGGTAGAGTCCGCCTCCATCGCCCATGCTGTAGGCTTTTTCCGTCGCCTTGGCTCTTTTAATCTCCGTATCGGTCAGTCCGGCCATGCCCTTCCTCCTCGCCCAAGAAAAGTACACCCATCTCAAAAGCAGAATACACCCAAAAATACACCCGTCAAAACACGGCTGCACTTGGATGCACCTGGACGCATGAAAGCGTAAAGCCTAGCATTTGCTAGGCTTTATGTCTTTCTATTGGATGTCTTTGGATGTTCTTGGAAGGGATCTTGGCGGAGAGGGAGGGATTCGAACCCCCGATACCCTTACGAGTATGCCTGATTTCGAGTCAGGTGCATTCAACCGGGCTCTGCCACCTCTCCGAATTGTCTTCAGCTACTTGCGACCGTTGATTGCCGTTCGTAGTTGACGGTGTCAGGTCGGGTGTCAGTCGGCACCTTCTCCAGCCCGACGCTGAGATAGCGACATAGAATGTGTCCGCGACACCGTTGGCGGCCAAATTGGCACCCCGGCACTAGATGAGCATATCGTATGGTCATCTGTATCGTCGAGTGGCCGGCGTACTTGGCCACGGCAGCTCGAGGCGTGCCTCCCATCACCTTCCGGCTGCAGGCCGAATGGCGGTTGCAATGCCACCGTATGCAGAACGTGGCCGATTTCGAGATCTCCTTCAAGCAGCAGACACTCCATAATATGTGGCTCCGTCCCAGGAAGGTGTCCCAAACAACATCAAGGCAACAGGGTACGCCGATGGAAACAACAGCTCTGGCCGTGGCATTGCCACGTTCCGGCTGACGAGAGGCACTCTCTGGCATGCCCGGCAGGGGCCTGCCTCGACTTAAAGCCCAGTCTGTGCGGTGGATAGCCTATTTTTACGAATGAAGCGAGAAAAAAACCTTGACAGCCGTTCGATGTGTTTGTAAAGATGCTTGCCCAGTAGGTGGTCAGACCACTCCGCGGCTCGTACATCAAAACAGATTCCTCGTGATTGCAGAAAAGCTCGTGTACCCGGTTGTGGTCACAAACATTTAGGAGGAACGATGCAAACCGACGAATTGGCGCCGCGCGTGCGGCAGGGAAGACGTTTGTCCATGCCGCTTCGATTCGTAGCCTATCTCTCACTCCCAATTGCTTTGCTTCTTGCGCCAGGGATCATGTTTGCGCAAATCGCAGGCTCTGCCAGCATTCAGGGCACGGTCACCGATTCCACTGGCGCCGTCGTCGCCAATGCCGCCGTTTCGCTCACAGATGAGGCCACGCACGTCAAGCGCACGACAAAGAGCGACGGTAGCGGCTTATATGGCTTTCCAGGTGTCCCCATCGGCACTTACGACTTGACTGTCGCCGCGCCCGGTTTCAAGACCTATCTACAAAAGGGGATCGTCCTTGAGGTGGGCAGCAGCATCGCCGTGAATGCCGGACTCTCCGTGGGCGCTGCCGACGTGCAGGTCGAGGTGAGCGCCGAAGGCCTTGCGCTCCAGACTGAGGACGCGACCTTCAAGCAGACCATCGATCACACTGCCGTAACAGAAATGCCCCTCAATGGCCGCCAAATGACCGCATTGATTACAGCGTCCGGCGGCTCAAGCCCGGCCCCCGGCGGGGACTTTACCGGAAGCAAATACTCCTACCAGACCATCTCTGTCTCCATTGCCGGCGGCGGCGGTAACACCACCTTCTGGCGCTTCGATGGCGGCGACAACCAGGACTACATGGCGAACGGCAACCTGCCCTATATCTTCCCTGACGCGGTCGCGCAATTTAGCGTCGAGTCAACCGACCTCGGCGCGCAGGACGGCGGACATGTGGGCGGTTTGGTCAACGTCGTCACTCAGTCCGGAACAAATCAGTTCCACGGCAGCGGCTTCGAGTTCATCCGCAACAACTACATCGATGCCACTAACTTCTTCTCTGTGAGCAAAGATACTTTGCACCAGAACCAGTTTGGTGGAACCTTCGGTGGCCCCATCAAGCGCAACAAGATGTTTGCCTTCGCGGCTTACCAGCGCTGGAAGGCCGATCAATCACAGTCGGCCACGTCGGCCACCGTGCCCACGGCAGCAAACCTGACCGGCGATTGGTCCGTCACGGATGGCAATCCCCTCACTGGCGTAAACCTGTGCAACTCAACCGGCAAGCCCATCCCGCTTGTTGACCCACTCACCGGCACAGCGTTGGTGGGGAACAAGTATCCTTCCAAACCAACCTATAGCGCACCGGCACTGGCATTGCAGACATACCTGCCTGTACCAAACTCGACTGTCGATCCGAACAACTGCGGGTTTGTCCGCTACGCCATCCCATATTTGCTCACCGACAATCAGTTCGACACCAGAGTGGATTACACCGTCAGTTCGAAAAACAACCTTTACGGCCGGTATTTCATTGACGGGTACCAGTTCCCAGCGTACTTCGACAAGAACAACATCCTCATCACTACGCAATCAGGGAACATTGAGCGCGTCCAGACTTTTGTCCTCGGCGATGCCTGGACCATCACGAACAATTTTGTGAACGCGGCGCATATCTCCATTCTCCGCCGCGTTGACAACCGTGGTTACGCACCGAATGACATCAACGCCTCAACGCTCGGCATATCAACCAGCGCGCTCTATCAAGTCCAGCCCAACGGCCTGCAGATGTCCGAAGGAAAGTTCACCATCGGCGGCGGCACCAACTCCGTGGCCCATTTCAACGACAACACCGGGTCCATCGACGATGACGTGACTTGGGTGCGCGGCAAGCACCAGATCATGTTCGGCGGTGAGTGGGTGCAGAACCAGCTCAACATCGGCAATGTGTATGAAGGCAACGGCATCTTCACTTTCAATGGCGAATATAGCGGCAGCGGGCCCAAAGGCGGCAGCACAATCGGCGACCAGAACCTCGACTTCATGATGGGGACGCTTGGATCGTCAACTCCATTCCAGCAGAGCAAAAAGCAGCAGAACGCGCTGCGCGGCCCGATTCCCAGCCTCTACGTTCAGGACACTTTCCATGCCAACCACCAACTTACCCTGGTCGGCGGTTTGCGTTGGGGGCCGTGGATTGCGCCGGTTGATTATTTCAACCGCGGTGTGGTTTTCAATATGGCCGACTTCCTCTCCAACAAGGTCAGCTCCGTTTATCCCAATGCCCCTGCCGGCGCTTTATATTATGGCGACAAGGGCGTTAGCTCGCGAGTTCACCAGAACTTTACTGGCAGTTCTCACCGAACGTGGGCGTTTCTTTCGATCCAATCGGCGATGGCAAAACCGTAATTCGCGCCGGCGGTGCGCTGATGTACGACAACCCCAATTTCTTTACGGCTCAGCGCAACCAGCAAAACCCGCCCTTCGCCACGGCTGTAACCAACGTCAGACTTCAGCGTCGGGGCCTGTTCCCTTCGCCGCTCCGTGGTCAACGGGCGCTTTTACCACCAACCCCTTCCCGCAGCCTGCTGTGCCCACTCCGTCACAGGCTCTCTTCTTCGCGCAGTCGCAGTACATCGTGACGGTGCCGCACTTCAAGCCCGCCTACACCATTCAGTGGACCCTCAGCATCCAGCGTGAGTTCGGGCACGGCTGGCAGGCGCAGGTCGACTACATCGGCAACGCCACCCGCCACGATCCCATGGGCATCACCGTTCGACCCGGCTGTCTTTATCCCCGGTGTCTGGGGAGCGAGCGGTACAGGCTGCACGGGATCGTTACCACAGGTCCGGCTGCGGTCAAACCAGGCGCAGCAGGCACCAACTGCTCCACAACGGGCAACCAGAGCTTCGCGTTTCCTGCTGACGCAGCAGAATCCTACGCAAGGCAACCAGTATCGAAGGCAGCGGCGGCGGATCCGTGCATGGTCGGCGACGAAGCCTCGGCCAACTACAATGGCCTGGTCTCCTCTCTCAATCATCGCCTTTCGATACCTTCAGCCTGTTCGCCAATTGGACCTGGTCAAAGTGCCTCAATATTTACGACGCCCAGGGCGACTATGCGGGAACCGGCCCGGAGAACCCGTACAATCCAGGGTTGGATTACGGTCCGTGCGGCTCCGATTACCGGCACATCGAGAATGTTTCGCTGGTCGCCAAGAGCAACTTCAAGAACCATCTTCAATCGCGCGGCGCAATACGCTGTGGATGGCTGGGAACTGGCGCCGCTCATCCGCATCCAAACTGGCGCGCCCTTCAACGTCACTTCGGGTCAGGACAACTCCCTTACCGACATGGGCAACGACCGTCCCAACCTGTGTTCCCGGCGTGAATCCTTATGCCGAGGCCAAGCTCAGGAATGCTTCAGGCGAGTCGAACCGCGAGTACCTGAATCCGAATGCTTTTCAACAGGTCTGGCAAACCGCAGGGTGCGCTTAGCCACGGCCAACGGCTGCCCCGCCCTTGGCACCTACGGAAACGTCAGCAGAAACGCCTTTCACGGGCCCAAGTCGCTCCAATTTGACGCCCAGATTTCCCGGATCTTCCCGATCCACGAATCTGGACCACGACGCTTCGGCTGGAAGCATTCAACGTGCTGAACCATCCGACTTCAGCAACCCGGACCGCGGGGTTAACGTCTTCCACGTTCGGTCAGATTTCGTCGCAACCAACGCCGCCCGCGTCTTTCAGGGCGCCGTAAAGGTCAACTTCTAACCATTTTTCAGCAAGCCGTCGATTCATACTGGGCGCTCCGGATCCCGACCTCGGGCACGCCGGGGCGCCCAGTAAATGTGTGGTCATCAAATCGCTCATCTCTATCGTCGCCTCGCTGCCCGCGCGTACAACCCCACCTGCAAGCCAACCTTTGAGGGACACATCGATGGAATCGAACCAGAACAATCGCAGGGATTTTTTGAAAGCCGGGCGGCGCGGCATTAGCTGCAACCGCGGTATCGTGGAACGCCAAAAGCTACGCGCAGATCATGGGCGCAAATGATCGCGTCAGAGTCGGCATTGTGGGCTGCGGAGATCGCATGAAGGGTGGTGATCTGCCGGCCTTTCATGCCAATGCCAAGGACATGAACTTCCAGATCGTGGCCGTGTCGGACATCTGGAACCGCCGCCGCGACGAAGGCGCCGCCTTTATCGAGAAGCTCTGCGGAAACCGCCCCGACCCGGTTCGCAACAATGACGAGCTGTATGCGCGCAAGGATGTCGATGCCGTCATCATCGCGACGGCCGACTTTCAACACGCTTATCACGGCACTGAAGCCGTGAATGCCGGCCGTGACGCCTACGTGGAAAAGCCCACCGCGCACACCATGGCCGATGCCCGCATGATTCTGGCGGCGGTAAAGAAGAGCGGCAAGATCGTGCAGGTAGGGACGCAGCGCCGCTCCACGCCCAGCTACATGAAGGCTGCCGAGTACATCAAATCCGGCCAGTTCGGCGACATCGTCATGGTCGAGATGACGTGGAACGTGAACCAACCCGGCCGCTGGCGCCGTCCCGACGTTGTCCCGCTGCTCAAGGAAGAGGACACCGACTGGAAACGCTATCTGCTCAACCGGACCATGGCGCCCTTTGATGCCCGCAAGTATCTTGAGTTCCGCCTCTTCTGGCCTTACTCCTCCGGCATTCCCGACCAGTGGTTAGTCCACCAGATCGATACCGTGCACTGGTTCACCGGCCTGCCGCACCCGCGGTCCTGCGTGGCCAACGGCGGCATCTACCTTTGGAAAGACGGCCGCACCAACTGGGACACCATGACCGCCGTCTTTGACTACGGTCCGCTCGATGATCTCTCCAAGGGCTTCCAGGTGCAATACTCTTCGCGCTTCACCAACTCTGCGGGCGGTGTGAAGGAGCTGTATTACTCGAACGGCGGCATGCTCGACATGTCCAAGCAGACAGTGAGTCCCACCGGCGGTCTGAACGAAAAGTACGCTGCCGAAATGAAGATGAAGCCGAACCTGCTGCCGAGCTTTTCGCTGCTCGAAAAGACCGAAGCGGTCGCCACCGACGCCAACACCCACGGCGATCCTGAGACTGCAGCGAACATGCGCAACTGGATGGAGTGCGTGCGCTCGCGCAGGACCCCCAACGCACCGATCGACGCAGGTTACAGCCACTCCATCGCGCTGTGCATGAACGTTGCCGCCATTCAGACGGGCCTGAAGGTCACCTTTGACGACAAGACGCAGCAAGTACTGGCCGGCGGCAAAGTCTTCGCCTGACGCCGCTCAGCCCGTTCAACGGGGGTGCCCCATCCTAAACGCGCACACTGGGCCCCCACGGACAGGTCTTCGTCCGTGGGGTGATTGGGCGTCTAGGGTGGGACGCCACGCATCTTGGTCCGATGTCGTTGTCAAACGCCCTCCATCAATCGAGGAACTTGTAATGATCCTGTTTAGAAAAATTGGCCATATGACTCTTGTTGGGGCACTTGTAGTATCGGCTGCGAGCTCCTTCGCCGCGCCTAAAGGCGTGCAAGTCGTTCCCAACACCGCCCAGCGCCGCGTTGACATCACCATTGACGGCCAGCCCTTCACTTCGTACATCTGGCCCACCACGATCAAAAAGCCAGTACTTTACCCAATCATCGATGCCCACGGCGTCACCATCACCCGCGGCTATCCGCTCGACCCGCGGCCCGGCGAGCGCACCGACCATCCTCACCACACCGGGCTTTGGTTCAACTACTCGAATGTGAACGGCTTTGATTTCTGGAACAACTCCGCCGCCATCCCGCCGGAGCGAGCGCCGAAGATGGGCACCATCGTCTTCGACAAAATAGTCTCCGCCAAAAGCGGCGCAACTCGCGGCGAGCTGGTCACCGATTCCACCTGGATCGACGGCAACAATCACCCCATCCTGGCGGAGACGACGCGCTATATCTTCGCTCATAACGGTTCCACGCGCAGTATCGACTTGATCGTGACGTTGAAAGCTCTCGACCGCGTCGTCTTCCATGACGATAAGGACGGTCTGCTTGGCCTTCGCGTCGCGCGCTGGCTGGAGTCGCCCGAAGAGAAGGGCGGCACATTCACGGACGCAAACGGCATCGCAACCAAAGTGAGCGCCGCGGCCGACGTGCCCGGAGTGGCGCCGCCGACAGGCGAATACCTCACCAGCGAAGACGTCAAAGGCGAAGCCGTCTGGTCGACGCGCGGCCGCTGGTGCTCGCTTACCGGCCATAACGGCGACGGCCGCACCGTGACCATCGCCATCTTTGACCACCCCGGCAATGTGAACTATCCGACTTACTGGCATGCGCGCGGCTATGGGCTGTTCGCCGCCAATCCGCTGGGGCAGCACATGTTCGATCCCAAGCAGGCCCCGCTTGACTACACACTCCAGAAGGGCCAATCCACAACTTTCCGCTATCGCATCGTGATCTATACGCACGCGGCGATGCCCGATGAGTTGAATCGCGCGGCCGATGCTTTTGCGGCGCAAGAAGAGTAACCGCGCGCTCAATTCGCGAAGCAGAGGAGCGAAGAAGATCGGGAATCTTCGAGCGACGATGGCAGGATTCGACCCCAGCCCGAGGGGTTGCCGCGAAAACCGGCCCATATTTGTCGCCGCGGCGACTCTTCCTCGGCAGTGGGCCCGCTAGAGCCAGGTTCCACCGCCTCCCCTGAACCGGCAAATCTGTGTTGATGGCAACCTAATCTCCGCCATGCTCTAGCGGCGCCTGGAGATAAGGGACAGCCTCATTTCGCGGATATCGTGTGGTATCCAGTGCGAAGGAATCGCCAGCGGACCCTTGAGAGGGGGCAACGGAGCCGGGTCAATTGTTTGTGTCCGCCTGGCCGGCGAAAAGAATCTTGCGCGAGACGAATTCAGGCGAGTAAGCTCGGCTAATCATCAGTAGGCTGGCCCAGATCGGGAGGGGTGATGAACCCGGATCTGCGGAGAACCAACTCGAAGAAGCGGGCGAGGCTGTCTGTTGCCTTCGCGATGACGCTTTTGATTGGCCTGCTGGCATTCCTCGCAATCTCAAAACGTCAATCGGCAACGGCGCACAGCCAGCCGCAAAACGCTCTTGTGCTCAGCAGTTCGAGCTTTGTGAGCGGGCAAGCGATTCCGCGGCGTTTCACCTGCGACGGCGAGAATGTCTCGCCTGAGCTGCATTGGATCCATGTGCCTGCGGGGACGAAGAGTTTCGCGCTGGTGATGCACGATCCGGATGCGCCGGTCGACTTCATCCACTGGCTGGTCTATAACATCCCGCCCAGCGCCCGTGACCTTGCCGAGGGCGCATCGACTGCCGGCGCCATGCCCGCAGGATCCCAGGAAGGAGTCAACGGCTTCGGCCGCTCCGGATACGGCGGCCCCTGTCCGCCTGCAGGCGCGTCGCACCGCTATGTTTTTCAATTGTTTGCACTCGATAGCCGCCTCGATTTACCTGCCAGAGCGGAGAGAGCACGCCTGGAATCTGCCATGCGAGGGCACTTGATTACCGTGGGACAGATTACCGGAATATACAGACGTTAAGCGATCGGCAGCGTCGCTGGCCCGGAGAAGTCTCTTGACATGAAGCTGCAATTTAGCCAAAATATGACTGATAGTCATATTCGAGCGTCAACCGTATATGAGCATAAGTCACATTCAACCGCTCCTGGGCCCTGGCAATTCAAGCCGTCAGATCGTCTCCTCGCCTGCCGGGATCGGAAGGAGGCAACGCCGCGCCGCGGAAACGCGCGTCAGGCTCTTCCGCAGCGCCCTGGAACTGATAGCCGAGCATGGCCTTGCGAATGTGACCGTCGAAGACATCACCGAAGCCGCGGACGTGGGGAAGGGGACCTTCTTTAACTACTTCGCCAGCAAAGACCACGTGCTCGGTGTGATGGCGGAGATTCAATTAAGCAAGGTGCGCGATGCGGCAACAAAAGCGGCTGCGGGCAAGCAGAGTATTCGCGCTTCGCTGCGCCAGCTTGTTCACGGGCTTGCTGAAGAGCCTGGGCGCAACCCGCGCCTGGCGCGCGCCCTTATTTCCTCCTTTCTGGCGAGCGACAGCGTTCGAAGTATTTTGAAACGGCACATGCTCGAAGGCCGTAAGACCATTGCGGGGATCGTCGCACTGGGGCAGAAATGCGGTGAGATCGATCGGCAACTCAACAAGGACAAAGTCGCGCTGCAGTTTCTCCAGATGGCGTTGGGCACGGTCCTGCTCTGGTCCTTGCACGAAGAGCCGGCCCTCGCCGGGTGGATGGAGAATAGCTTTCGGCATATGTGGCGCGCCATCGCCGCTCCCGGCAAAAAGCAGGAACGATGAAATACGGATTTCGCAAGACGGCTCTTATTTGGCTGATGGCTGTAGGCACCGCGGCAATGCTCGGCCTGGCGGGCTGGGCGCAGCAAACACCTTACCGTGTGACGCTCCGGGATGCGATTCAACAAGGGCTCCGCGCCAACCTGAACGTTCTCTTGGCCGGTACGCGTGTTGAGGAAGACGAGGGTGCGCGAACCCGCAGCTTGTCGGCGGCGTTGCTTCCGCGCGTGACCTCGCAGGTCTATGCCAACTATCAGAACCGCAATCTGCGCGCGTTTGGAATCTCGGTTCCCGGACTCCCGTTGCCGAATGTAGTCGGGCCGTTCTCCAACTACGATTTCCGCATTTACGCGCAGCAGAACGTGGTGGACCTCGCCAGCTACCGTGCGTTGAAAGCAAGCGAGCTCTCGCTGGACGCGGGCAAGATGGACGAACAGGACGCGCGCGACCTGATTGTTCGCGTGATTGCCGCCCTCTACCTGAATGCACAATCTGCGCAGGCACGCGCCGGCGCCGCGCAATCGCGCGTGACGGATTCCACCACTTTGCTCAAGCTGGCCCAGGATAAACATAGCGCGGGAACGGCCACGGGCGTGGATGTGCTGCGTGCGCAGGTGCAGTTGGCCAACGACCAGCAGGCTTTGCTCGAGGCGCAGAACGGCTCCAGACAATCGCAGCTGGTGCTGGCGCGAAGCCTCGGCATGAGTCCTGGCACGGCTTTGCAGCTTGCCGAGCCGCTGCGTTATGAAGCCCTGGTGCAGGAACCGCCGGAAGAGTTATTGCCGGGCGCGCTCGCAGCACGCGCCGATTATCTATCGCTCGATCGCCAGCGGCAGAGCCTCGTTGAGCAACAACGTGCCAACCGGGCACGCTTCTATCCCAAGCTGAGCCTCAACGGAAACATCGGCGAACTGGGCCGCAGCATCGGCGGGGCCCAGACTACGGGACTGATTCAGGGACAGATCGATTTCACGATCTTCGATCGTGATCGCGAGGGCGAGGCGCAACAACTGGCCGGCCGGCTCAAGAGTGTCGAGGACCAGATTGCCGATCTTCGCCGCGGCGTGGATGAAGACATTCGCGAGGCGCTCCTGAATCTGGATTCCGCGGCGCAGCAGGTGAGTGTTGCCGCCGACGGGCAGAAGCTGGCGCAACGCGAACTCGAGATGGCGCAGGACCGCTTTGCCGCGGGCACTGCGAACAATGTGGAAGTGGTCACGGCGCAGGATGAGCTGGCACGCGCAGATGAGAATTACATCCTTGCGGTTTCGAGCCACGTGGATGCGAAGTATGCGCTGGCCCGCGCGCTCGGAGATACCGAAAAGAACATCCTGAAGTTTTCGGCGAATCCGTAAGCGGCGCGCCGCCGAGAATTGCGGGGGAATTCTGCCGAAGAGGTTGGATCTTATGAAGCGATTGATACCGATTCTGATTCTTCTGGTTGCGGCCGTCGCCGCCGGAGTGTACTTTTATCCGCGCTTCACGAAGAAGGCCGCGCCGACGAACGAGCTTACGCTCTCGGGCAATATTGAAGCACACGAGAGCCTGATCAGCTTCAAGGTCGAGGGGCGCATCGTCGTTCTTCCAGTGGAAGAGGGCCAGCAGGTGGAGCAGGGTGCGTTGCTGGCGCGACTGGAGGACGCTGACTTCAGGCAGCATGTCCGCATCGACCAGGCCTCTGTTGCGGTCCGCCAGGACGATCTTGCTCTGACCCTCGCCGGAACGCGCGAGCAGGAGATCAAGGCATCGCAGCAGGCCGTGATCGATGCACAAGCCGCGCTCGAGCAAACCAAGCTCGACAGCAGTCGCGCACAGATGCTCTACGCAAAGGATGAGATTGCCGCGCAAGACCGTGACCAGGCGGCAACTGCGCTGAAGCGTGCCGAAGCGACATTTAAAGCCGCTCAACAGCGATACAACGAAGCGGTAGAAGGTGCCCGCAAGGAAGACATCGCCATCGCTCGTGCCAACCTGGCTGAAGCCGATGCAAACCTCGGTCTCTCGCGCATTGATGAAAGTTACACCACGCTTCGCGCGCCGGTGAGCGGCGTGATTACAGTGCGGGAGGCGGAATTAGGCGAGGTGGTTCAGCCCGGCTCGCCCGTGGTCACGCTCGCCGATCTCGATCACCTATGGCTCCGCGCCTATATTGCAGAGGCCGACTTGGGCCGCATCCATTGGGGCCAGGATGCAACCATCACCACCGATACATATCCGGGCAAACAATATCACGGGCGCATCTCGTTTATCTCTCCTGACGCCGAGTTCACGCCCAAAAGTGTGCAAACCACCGAGGAACGCGTCACGCTTGTCTATCGCATCAAGATCGATATCGACAATCCTAAACATGAATTGAAGCCTGGCATGCCGGCCGACGCGCATATCCAATTGGCGACAGCGAGCGGGAGCACATCGCAGGCCGCGCCGTCGCAGCCATGAATAACAACCTCCAGCCAGCGATTGTTGCGGAAGGGCTGACAAAGAGCTTCCCCGGTGTTCACGCCGTAGACGGGCTGAGCTTCGACGTTCGCGCAGGCGAGATTTTCGGACTGGTCGGTCCCGACGGGGCAGGGAAGACCACGACGCTGCGTATGCTGGCGGGAATTATGCCGCCCGACGCGGGCACGGCCGTGGTGGGCGGCGCCGATGTGGTGCGCGATCCCGAGAGCGCCAAACACGCACTCAGCTACATGCCGCAGCGGTTCGGGCTTTACGAAGACCTCACCGCCGATGAAAACATCCGTTTTTATGCCGATCTATTCGGCGTACGCAAGGCCGAGCGCAATTCCCGCTCTGCGCAACTGCTCGAGGCAGCGGGCATGGCCGAGTTCCGCACGCGCATGGCCGGCAAGCTCTCCGGCGGAATGAAGCAAAAGCTCGCCCTGGTGTGCGCGCTCATCCATCGGCCGAAGGTAGTCTTGCTCGACGAGCCGACAACAGGAGTCGATCCTGTTTCGCGGCGCGATTTCTGGCGGATTCTGTATGAACTGCTCTCCGAGGGCGTCGCCATTCTCACGTCAACGGCGGATCTCGATGAGGCGGAGCGCTGCCATCGTGTCGCCCTCATGCACCAGGGAAAGCTATTGTTCGCCGATACGCCGGCAAACCTGAAAGCCAAGTTGCAGAAGGATGTGTTGTCGATCGCCTCGGCTGAACCCCGCCGCCTGCGCAGCGCACTCGAACATGCAGATGGAATCTCGAGCCTGGTGTTGACCGGCGATGGCGCGCACGTAGTGGTTGACGATGCCGCGCGCCGCACCGCGGAGTTCAAGGCGCAACTCGCAGCGGAAGGGGTCCCGTTCGATTCCATTCAGCAAGTCACGCCTTCGATCGAGGATCTGTTTGTGGATGCTGTGGCAGGCGGGGCGGCGCACCATGAATGAGCAGACAAACGCGGTCGTGATTGAGGAAATCACAAAGCGGTTTGGCAGTTTTGTGGCCGTCGACCGGCTCAGCCTCACCGTGCGCAAGGGCGAAGTCTTTGGTTTTCTGGGACCGAACGGCGCGGGTAAGTCCACCACGATTCGCATGTTGTGCGGGCTGCTGAGGCCTACCTCCGGGCGCGCGTCGGTGGCGGGGTTCGATGTGGACCGCAATCCCGAGGCGGTGCGCCAGCACATCGGCTACATGTCGCAGAAATTCTCGCTCTACAACGACCTGAAGGTGATTGAGAACCTGCGCCTCTTCGCCGGACTCTACAGCGTGCCGGCAAGGGAACTACAGAGCCGGATTGATTGGGCGCTCGAGATGGCCAATCTGAAAGGCCAGCAAAATCTGATGACGCAGACGCTGCCCGGAGGTTGGAAACAGCGGCTGGCGCTCGGCTGCGCGGTGTTGCACCGGCCGCCAATTATTTTTCTCGACGAACCGACCTCCGGTGTCGATCCCATTTCGCGCCGCCAGTTCTGGGATCTGATCCATCAGATGGCGCAGGAGGGCGTGACCGTCTTCGTCACAACGCACTATATGGAGGAGGCGGAGTACTGCAACCGCCTGGCGCTCATCTTTCGCGGCAAGATTGTCGCGCTCGGGTCTCCTGCAGAGTTAAAGCGCGATTCGATGAAGGGCGAGTTGCTCCTGATGCGGTGCGAGCCGCTGGGCAGAGCGGTGGAGGCGCTGCAATCCGCTCCCGGGGTGATGGATGCGGCAGTTTTCGGTGATGCGCTGCACCTGGTTGTCGCGGATGCGGAGGCTTCTCGACCGCAGATCATGAACTTTCTGGTGGCCAAAGGAATCGCGGTCAGCCAGGTAGAGAAAATCCGGCCCACCCTTGAAGATGTTTTCGTTTCGCTCACCACCACGCAGGCCGTGGAAGGAGCGCGCGCACAATGAACATCACCCGCTTGCTCGCCGTCGCGAAAAAAGAGCTGGTGCAGATCCTGCGCGACTCGCGAAGTCTCGGCATCGTGATCGTCATGCCGGTCACGTTGATGTTTCTCTTCGGCTACGGCGTGAATCTCGACCTCAAAGGTTTGCCGGTGATTGTTTACGACCAGGACGGCAGCCAGCAGAGCCAGGACTTTCTCAAGCGTTTCCAGGCCAGCGAGTATTTCCATATTGTGCGCGTGGTCGATCGATACTCTTCTGTCGCAAAGGCGCTTGACTCCGGCGAAGCCAAGATGGGCCTCGTGATTCCGTGGAATTTCTCCCAACGGTTGAGCCAGGGCGGCCCAGTACCGGTGCAGGCGCTGGTTGACGCCACCGACGACAACACCGCGAATGTTTTGATGGGCTACACGCAGGCCATAGTCATGGGCTATTCGTCCCAGGTGCAGCTCGACTGGTTGCGCCGGCATGGGCAATCCATTCAACCTGCGGCCGTGAGCGTCGAAACCCGCACCTGGTTCAACGAGGATCTTGAGAGCAGCGCGTTCATCATCCCCGGTGTGCTGGCGTTGGTGATGTCGGTGATCGGCGCGTTTCTCACGTCGCTCACCATCGCGCGCGAGTGGGAACGCGGCTCAATGGAGCAGCTAATCTCCACACCCGTGACGGCGATGGAGATCATGCTGGGCAAGCTCGCGCCCTACTTTGTCATCGGTATGTTCGACGTCGGGGTTTGCGCATTCATCGCTATCGAATGGTTCAAGGTGCCGTTTCGCGGATCGCTACTCACGCTCGCGGCCAGTTCGGCGTTGTTCATGATCGTGGTTCTTTCGCTCGGTTTCTTCATCTCTGTGGTCGCGAAAAACCAGTTGGCTGCGAGCCAGATCGCGCTCATCATCACGTTTCTTCCCGCATTTCTCCTGTCGGGATTTCTCTTCTCGATCGATCAGATGCCTACAGCCCTGCAATGGATCACGCGGATTTTTCCTGCGCGCTATTACGTTTCGCTGCTCAAGCGCATTTTTTTGAAAGGCACCCCGGCCGCAATGCTCACCGCCGATCTGTTGCCATTGACGGCTTTCACGGTTGTGCTGGCTTTGGTGGCGACGCGCAGTTTTCACAAGAGGCTGCAGTAGAGGAGACGGACGATGCTGGGTCGATTGAAGCAGATGCTGATCAAGGAACTGATCCAGGTGGTGCGCGACAAGCGGACGCGATTCATTCTGATTGGCCCGCCGATCATCCAGATGCTGGTCTTCGGTTACGCTGCAACCTATGAGATTCGCCATGTATCCACGGTGGTTCTCGATCTGGACCACACTCAGGAGAGCCGCGACCTGATCTCGCGGTTTTCGTCCAGTCCGTATTTCGACGTGCGGCGCCAACTCAGCGATGCAAGCCAGATTCGCGATCTGATCGACAGCGGCGGCGCGACCGTAGGCCTGGAGATTGACGCCGGATTTGCGCAGAAACTCGAGAGCGGGCAAACCGCGCCCGTGCAGGTGATTGTGGATGCGACCAATTCGAATACGGCGCTCATCGCCTCTGGGTACATTTCACAGATCGCACTGGGCTTCTCGCAGCAATACGCGCAAGACCGCGTGAATCGCATTGCGCCCCAACTGGCAAACGCCGCGCCATCGGTCGTACTCGATCAGCGGCCGTGGTACAACGCGAATCTGAGCAGCCGCTGGTTCTTCGTGCCGGGCGTGATTGGCAGCCTGACCACTCTTCTCGTCATCACGCTTACGTCGTTTGCCGTAGTTCGCGAGCGGGAGATCGGTACTTTGGAACAGATCATGGTCACTCCCATCCGCCCGGTCGAGTTCATCCTCGGCAAGACGCTGCCATTCTTCCTGATCGGGCTTTTCGACGCACTGTTGATTGGGATCGTAGGAACCTTCTGGTTCCGGATTCCTTTTCGCGGTCACATCGTGGTGTTGCTGACCGGGGCTGTGCTGTTTCTCATCTGCATGCTGGGCGTGGCGCTGGTTATCTCCACTGTCTCGTCCACGCAGCAGCAGGCCATGGTCACGTCGTTTTTCTTCATCATGCCCACCATCACTTTTTCTGGGTTTGGATTCCCCATCAGCGCCATGCCGCAGTGGATGCAGGATTTCAGCTATGCCATCCCGCTACGTTATTTCCTGGTTGTGCTGCGCGGAACCTATTTGAAGGGTGTGGGGATGAGCGTTCTGTGGCCGCAGATGGCCGCGATGGGCGGCCTAGGGGTAGGTCTTCTGACCATTGCCATTTTGCGCTTCCATAAGGCGCTGGATTAGCCGACCCAATACACGGAGACTCAGCAGCTAACCGCGTGGGGAAAACTGACGCGAGGCAGCAAGACTCTCAATCGACTGAGCGCGCGCCGCCAAAGCCTCGCAATGGATTTGAGCGAGGCTCCGGCAGGCCATTACTTGGAGGCGAGCTGCTGCACGGTTTCCAACGACTTCTTCACATGAGCATCCGGCGCTAAATGATCTTCTTTCGAGGAGAGGACCGCGACGATCTTCCCATTCTTGCCGATCACGAAAGTTTCGCGCTCAATAAAGCCATGGTCGATGACGACCCCGCGCACGTCTTTCATGCCGGGCCTTGCGGCAGAGGCCGACAAGCCATAGGATTCAGCGATCTTGCCGCTGGGATCGGAGGCGACGGGGAAACGGCCTGCACAGTAGCTGGGATCGGCGGAGAACTGATTGAGCCGCTCGATGCTATCCTCCGAGACGCCAATGATGCTGGCGCCGGCGGCGGTGAATTGGTCTTTGTCCTCCGCAAATGTGTGGGCTTCGAGATCGCAGCCCCCGGTATAGGCCGATGGGTAGAAATAGACGACGACGGGACCCTTTTTCAACGCAGCGCGCAGCGAGAAATGGAATTCCTTGCCGGCCAGGGATGCGGGGGCAGAAAAATCGGGCGCGCGCTCACCCGTGTTGAGGGCAGCGTACGCGGGTATGCAGAGCGCGACAGAGGTCGCCAAGCCGAGGAACAGACTTTTCTTCACAGGAAGCCTCCCGGGGAACTAACACTCGATGGGGTTCGGACAGCGCTCCCCCAGGAGCGCCGTCAGGACTAGAGAATAGCAGAACACCGGGCGTTCCGTGTGCACAGCTTTGCCGAGATCGCCAGTGACTCCGATGTGGACAGTGTGGCTCCGGTTGGCCAGGATGCAGGTGAAGTAGGAGGCCTGGAATTTGTTTGTGATCGTAGACCGAATCTGACGGAGTGGAATCTCATGAAAGGAGCGGCCGCAGATCCCTCCACTTCTCCGTCCCTCCGCCCACGGGCAGTGTCGGGATGACAACTGCCATCTTGGGTTCTGGGCTTATCACCTGCTACTCTTCCCTAATTCATTTTTGGGGTCGGGGAGGGGATGTCGACAGCCAACCGGGACTCGAATTGAGTCGCCAATTGGCTGCTTTGGGCTCGATCCCAACATTCGCACAACCAATCCCTCAAGAGAGTTACATGAAATTGTCGTGTTTTTAGGTAATATCGTGGCGAAGGAAGCAACGATGCTCCAAACGCTCGCGGGAAGAGTAAATTGGGAACGGACGGAGAACGGGATTCGTGCGGTCGTTCCATCTCGCTTCAGCTGGTGGTTTCTTTTCCCGGGCCTTGTGGTTCTCACATTTCCCCATTTCACATATGAGGTTTTCTGGAAGAGCGGGCAAGCGGCTGCAATGGGGCCGAGATCATTTACTCCTGAATGGATCGGGCTTGCATTGTTTGTCTTTTGGATCGCTCTGTTCCGTACCCACAAGAGCGTGCTGACACTGACCTCGGCAGAAATGCGAGTTGAAAAACGGACACTCGGGCTCAGACTTAGAACCGGAGTTTCTGCGACCACCCAGCTTAGCGACCTTCGATTTGTCCCGTCCCAATACGGTATATCTGCAGAGGACCAGAGCAGGATCCAGTTCAGAGCGGGCAATAAGACCCGCAGCTTTGGAATAGGGATCGGCGAGGAGGAGGCTGACGCTCTCATCGCCAGGATGATGGAGGTTTATCCGTTTCCGAAGCCCTCGCCGACCGAATCCGCTTCGGGAGCGCGGGACAGCAACGGGCCGCCTTCTTAATTGATCGAATTAACGGAGTGCCGTCCCAGGTTTGCAAAATCGACGATCCCAGCCTCACCGTTGTCGTTGCCGAGCAGGTTCACCCTGCGTCGCTGGCGACTCGTCAATTACCTTTCAATGCACAGATTGCACACGTTATTGAAACAGGCCCACAGATCGGTCCCCCGCTACAATTCTTGGGAGTGGGTGAATCGCGGACGCTCGGATGCGAAGGGGACTCTTTTTGCGATTTGGCAGAAGAATTCAATCGGCGTAAATGGCGTTTTCCGATAAGGTTGAGGTCTTTTGGTGTACCTTTACTTTTGGTTAGGGCGGCGCTCGGGCAGGCGCATCGTGGAAGCGGGGCATCAATAAGATAGTGTGGTTGTTCGAAAGGGAGTGCGGCTCTTGATATTTGAATTTCACATTTCGCGGCAGGCGCGGGAACGCTACCAGTTCGCAGAGACGCTGTTTTCCTACAACGGCAACGTGGTTCTTGCCAACATGGCTGCGTGCCGCGAGTTTGCTCATCGCATGAACCAGGTGCGGGACGCGGAGAATCATCCCAGACCTGGCCGTGCACGCCGGCCAGCTCTTTGCGATGGGGCTGATCGACGAAGCCAGCCATGTATTGATGGCCCGCTACCGCGAGCAATTTGACCCGCAGGTGATGACCGGCGCCTGGACTGGTTTGGCGCGCAGGTAGGGCCGAAAAACTGGACACGATGCTGCTGGCCTTTGTGGAGCAGTTTCCCGGCCAGAGCGTGATGCGGGGCGGGAGACTCCGCGCAGTGGCTGGCGGGAGAAACGGGCGGGATGCCGCACCGGGCCGCCGCGCTGGAAGAGCTGCTGCTGCTGTGGACGGCGAATCGCAACGAGGCATTCAAGCCGTTTGAAGAGCTGTTTGACGACAGAACGCTCGCCGAAAAGACGGTTTACCACCAGGTGACGCCGCAGATGCCGGAATATTTTGCAACGCGGCCGCTGATTCCGCTGCCCGATGCCAAGCCTATGAACCTGCTGGATCTGCTGCGGGCGCCGGCGCTGCGTTCGCCGGGTTCGCTTAGCGAGCAGTTCGACTCATCCGCGCATCTTGGAGGCCGCTGCTCGGCGACAGCCTCGATCGCATTCTGCAGATTGCGGACGAGATTCTTCGCGAAGAAGAACTGGCCATCTGGACGCAATTCAATCCGCCCAGATGGCACGCGGCGCGGCGCCGCAACAATGGCCATCGCCCGGTGGGCACTGCCGGAAGTACCGACCTTCGGCGATCCGGCCCACGAGTATGAGAAGTTTTCGCCCGACACGGCTTGGATGCCGAGCACGGTGCTGATTGCGAAGAGCACGTATGTGTGGCTGGCGCAAATGAGCAGGCAGTATGGGCGGCACATCGGGCGGCTGGACGAGATTCCCGACGAGGAACTGGCGACGCTGGCGCATCGCGGGCTGAATTCGCTGTGGCTGATTGGCGTCTGGGAGCGGAGCCGGGCATCGAAGACGATCAAGCAGTTTTGCGGGAATCGCGACGCAGTGGCTTCGGCGTATTCGCTGTTCGACTACCGCATTGCTGAGGACCTGGGCGGCGAGGCGGCCTACATCAATCTGCGCGACCGCTCTTACCGGCACGGCATGCGGCTTGCCAGCGACATGGTGCCGAATCACATGGGCATCGACTCGCCGTGGGTGATGGAGCATCCGGAGTGGTTCATCTCGCGCCGGGATTCGCCATATCCGGCGTACAGCTTTAACGGGCCCGGATCTTTCGCACGATGGGCGCGTCGAGATCAAGATTGAGGACCATTACTTCGAGCAATCCGATGCGGCGGTGGTGTTTCGTCGCCGCGATAAGCCGAGCGGCGAGACTCGCTACATTTACCACGGCAACGACGGCACCAGCTTTCCCTGGAACGACACGGCGCAGCTCGATTATCTGAACGCCGGCAGTGCGGGAGCAGGTGATTCAGACGATTCTGTACGTGGCGCGGCTGTTTCCGGTGATTCGTTTTGACGCGGCCATGACGCTGGCCAAGCGGCATTTTCATCGGCTGTGGTTTCCGGGGCCGGGCTCGAGCGGAGCGATTCCGTCGCGCGCCGAGTACGGGATGAGCCAGGCGGAGTTTGATCGCGCCATGCCGCATGAGTTCTGGCGCGAGGTGGTGGATCGCGTGGCCGCGGAAGTTCCTGGGACGCTGCTGCTGGCCGAAGCGTTCTGGCTGATGGAGGGGTACTTTGTGCGCACGCTGGGCATGCATCGCGTGTACAACAGCGCGTTCATGATCATGCTGCGCGACGAGGACAACGCCAAGTATCGCTCGGTAATCAAGAACACGCTGGAATTCGATCCCGACATCATGAAGCGCTACGTGAACTTCATGAGCAATCCCGATGAAAGGACGGCGATCGACCAGTTCGGCAAAGGCGACAAGTGTTTTGGCGTGGCGGTGATGATGTCCACGCTGCCCGGGCTGCCGATGTTCGGGCACGGGCAGATTGAGGGATTCACTGAGAAGTACGGCATGGAGTATCGCTGGCCGCGCTACGACGAAAATCCAGATCATTGGCTGGTCGAGCGGCATGAGCGCGAGATTGCGCCGCTGCTCAAGCGGCGCTGGCTCTTTGCGGAAAGCGCAAATTTTCTGCTCTATGACTTCTACGGCGCAAACGGTTCGGTGAACGAAAATGTGTTTGCGTACTCGAATCGGGCTGGCGGCGAGCGTGCGCTGGTGGTGTATCACAACAAATACGCCGACGCGCACGGCACAATTGATTTTTCGGCTTCCTATGCCGACAAGGGGTCGGGGCAGCTTGCCCGCAGGCGACTGGCCGAAGGGCTCGGCCTCAGCGGGGACCGAGGCACGGTCTCGGCATGGCGCGATTCGCTCTCGGGGCTCGAGTTTTTGCGCAGGTCAAAAGATTTGTTGGATAGCGGGCTTACCCTGGGCCTTCGCGCGTATCAGAGCCACGTCTTTCTCGATTGGCGCGAGCTTCGCCCCACGGCCGAGCAGCCATGGGACCGGCTCGCGGACTGGCTTAACGGACGCGGCGTTCCCAACCTGAACGATGAGTTGGTAAACCTGGAGCTCAGCCCCGTTCACGATGCGCTGCGCAGGTTCCTGGACCCGGCGCTGGTGCGGCATTTCGCGGCCATGGCCGAACTTCCGCGCGATGTTGTCGCGGAAGGGAGCAAGGTTTCCGACGGGCAGCGAAGCGAGTTTCTGAAAGAAACATGGCCGGCTGGCGAAGCGTTTCTGCGGGTGGCGCAATCGGCTTATGCAGCGCGGCTGCGGAACGAGAACCTGCCTGTGCGCAGAGAAGCGCCTGCGGAGCCCATGGCGCAGTTGCAGGCTTTTACGCGCAGGCTGCGTGCCGCCATGCGCATACCGCGGGTGGAGGCTCTGTTTCCGGCGCCATGGCCCGCGCCTGCGCGCCGCATGTTGCCCAGTCCAAGCCCGCAATACATCGCCACGGAGATGTGGGGTCCGGTGCTCGGCTGGTGCGCTCTTCAACTGCTGGCGGAATCGATCGATGCGAGGCATCCGGAGCGCACGGCTCTCGACCTCTTCGACCGGCTGCGGCTTCGCGAGCCGTTTGCTCACGCGTTTGCCGCACTCGGATTCGAGGGTGAGGAAGCATGGCGCGTCGCGGCGCGAATCAAGGTGCTGCTGCTCAGCAGTGCGGGCGTGGGCAAGGAGCCTGCACATTATGAAGAGTCTCCGGGTGAGCGGGCAGAATTCGAGGAACTCGCGTCACCACTGCGCGCGAGTGAAGCCTCCGAAGCTACCGACGAAAAGATTGCGCTTGCGCCTGCGCTCTGGCTCGATCCCGATGTTCGTTGGCTGTGCGGCATTCATGAGGCGGAAGGCCATCTCTATCTGATCCGTGAGCTTTATGAGGAATTGCTCTGGTGGCTGCAGATGCCGGCGCTGCTGCAGCTTGCAGACGAGGCCGCGCCGAGTCGCGCTGCGGTAGTGGAGCTGAGCAAGACGGTCGCAACGGCTCTGGCCTCTGCAAAAGCTGCGGGGTATCGCGTCGACGCGTTGCTCGGTCCCGTCGCGCTCGATGATTCGAGCCGTCCTCCGGCAGACGAAGAGGAGACCGTGCAGGATGAGAAATCCGCACCCAAAGACAAAGGCTGAATTGGTTATGTCTCTAGCGATTGGTGTGCTGGCGGTATCGACACTTGGCCAGATTCCCAAGTCTGCGTCTTTGGACAGTCCCTCAGTGGCTCCCAGGTTTCAGGTAGCCACGATCAAACCAAGCCGTCCAGAAGAATCTCGAACTTTGCAAATCCAAGGGAACCGGTTCGCAACCACTGATACATCCCTGGTCGATTTGCTCAAGTATGCTTACGGAGTTCAGGAGCAACAGATTGTCGGCGGCCCCAAGTGGTTGAAGACACAAAAATTCGATCTTGTTGGCGATCCGGAGACGCTGGCCCGGCCGTCTTCCGACGAATTCAAGAAGATGGTGCAGAATCTTCTCGCGGATCGCTTTCACCTCACGGCTCACGATGAAGCGAGAGATCTGTCTGTGTTCGCAATCGTTGCCGCAAAGAGCGGCCCGAAACTGAGCAAGAGTAATCGGCCGCCAAGTGAAATCCCGAGCGTCGCCTATTCGCCGGGTCAGCTGTCTGCAGCGAATGCCACAATAGCGGATCTCGCAACTTTTTTGCAGCGCTTTGTGACCGATCGCCCGGTGTTCGATCGAACCGGAATCACAGGGAAATACGATCTGATTTTGCAATGGACACCCGATAAGTTGGAGACCGAGGAGAGCCGCAAGGACAACGATCGTAATGATTCTTTCCCTGGTCTTTTCACCGCTGTCCAGGAGCAACTGGGATTGAAGCTGCAGGAAGAAAGACATCCTACCCAAGTATTTGTCGTTGACCACGTCGATATGCCGTCAGAAAACTAGCGCGCAGCCGTGATTCTTGTGCGGCGGTTTCTTGGCGCAACTCTACCCCCCTCTGTCACATCTCCATGTGACGTCAGGCACATCCTTGCCGCGTCAGCCGGGTCCAAAGTTCCAACCGGACCTTCTCTGGGGAGAAGTCTTGAGCGCTGTGGTGTGCCTTCACGGGCCAGCAACGGTGTGAATGGGCTCCCAGCGCGGCTATCATGCGGTCTTTTTCTTCCTTTCCTTCCTTCTCCCAGAGTTTGTCTAGAGGCGGGAGAGCCTGGCAAATGTTCCGCCGGACTCTGGCAGGGAGGGATCATGGCGAGCGCCGCACAAGAAGCCGTGAGCGGGATCGCGCGCAACACGCTTGAACCCCACGAGCGTTTGTTGATCGACCAGGCGATTGCAAAACATGAAAGCCGTCCAGGCGAGCTGTTGGGAATCCTGGAGGATGTTCAGGCTGCCAACGCGCACAAATACCTCTCCATGGCTGCGCTGCGCTACATCGCACAGGAGAGCGGCGTACCGCCGGCGAGAGTATTCAGCGCCGCGACGTTTTTTGCGCTATTCAATCTCGATCCGCAGGGAGATAACGTGATCTGCGTTTGCCGCGGAACCGCCTGCCACACGCGCGGCTCCCGCGATTTGCTGGGAAAACTGTGCCTGGATCTCGGATTGAGCGAGCATGAGGCCGACGAAAACAGCGAGGCCGATAAGCTGGCGCTCACCACAGCCGATCGCCGCTTCACCGTCCGCACAGTAGCATGCTTCGGCCAGTGCGCTCTGGCGCCGGTGGTCGAGGTGAACCATCACATTTTGAGCCACGTGAATGAGCGCACATTGCAGCGCGAAGTGAAGTCGTTGACGCAAGGGAGGAAATGATGCCGCACATCCAGGATATCGGCGCGTTCAACGCAGTGCGTGAATCCGGGCTCGCCAAGCTTACCCCGGCCGTTCCCCGCATCACGGTCGGCATGGGCACGTGCGGGAGGGGCAACGGCGCGGAGGAAGTCTTTCATGCGCTGAACGAAGCCATTCAGCGCAACGGACTCGACGTACTGCTGGCCAGCGTCGGATGCTTCGGCTCATGTTTTCAGGAGCCGCTGGTCAGCATTCGCCTGCCCGGCAATCCCCTCGTGATGTTGCGCCGTGTCCAGGCCAACGATGCCGCCCGCATTTTGGAAGGCGTTGTTTCCGGGAACCTGCCGAAGGATCTCATCTTCTGCAAAATCGAAGAATGGGATCACATCACGGCGCATGTGCGCTACGGCCAGGGTTATCCCGATATACCTGTATGGAATGCGATCCCATTCTTCAAGGGGCAGAAGAAGATTGTCCTGCGCAACTGCGGACTGATCAGCCCATCGGATATTGAAGAATACATCGCGGTCGGCGGCTACCAAGCGCTCTACAAAGTGCTCATCGACGGACGCACCGATGCAGTGATCGAGCAGATCAAGGCGTCGCGCCTGCGCGGCCGTGGCGGGGCCGGTTTTCTCACCGGGAACAAGTGGGATTTCCTGGCCAAGGCGAAGGGCGACGCAAAATACATCATCTGTAATGCTGACGAAGGCGATCCAGGCGCCTACATGAACCGCAACGAGATCGAAGGCGATCCGCACTCGATGCTCGAAGGCATGATTATCGGCGCTTACGTGATGGGCGCGACCGAAGGCATTGTGTACGTGCGCGCCGAGTATCCACTGGCAGTGCGCCGCCTGAACCGCGCCATCGAGCAGGCGCGCGAGTACGGGTTGCTGGGAGCGAACATTTTAGGCCGCGGTTTCAGCTTCAATATCGAACTGGTGCAGGGAGCAGGAGCCTTTGTCTGCGGCGAGGAGACAGCTCTCATCGCCTCGCTCGAAGGATTTGCGGGGCGTCCTCGTCCTCGCCCGCCGTATCCCGCGCAAAAAGGGCTCTACGGCAAGCCTACCAACATCAACAATGTTGAGACGTGGTACAACATCGCACCGATCGTTACGCGCGGTCCGGCGTGGTTTGCTGAAACAGGCAGCGCCAAGAGCCCAGGAACCAAAGTCTTCTCGCTCGTGGGCAAAGTACAGAACACGGGCCTGATCGAGATGCCGCTGGGGACACCGCTGAAGAGCTTCATCTACGACATTGGCGAAGGCGCGGTGGGCGGCCGCCGCGTAAAGGCTGTGCAAACCGGTGGCCCCTCCGGCGGATGCATCCCGGTAGAGATGCTTGACACCCCGGTCGACTATGAGAACCTGGCGCAACTCGGGTCCATCATGGGCTCCGGTGGCATGGTGGTGATGGACGAAGACAATTGCATGGTCGACGTGGCTCGCTACTTTATCGAATTCACGCACTCGGAGTCGTGCGGTAAGTGCGTGCCGTGCCGCGTGGGCCTGAACAAGGCGCTGCGCACCCTGAACGCAGTAACCACCGGAAGGGGCACGCCGGAAGACCTCAATATGCTCGATGAGCTGGGCCGCATGATTCGCGACTGCTCGCTCTGCGCGCTGGGCCAGTCTGCGCCCAATCCCGTGCTCACCACTATTCGCCACTTCCGCGACGAGTATGAAGACCACATTGTCGCGCACCGCTGCCGCGCCGGCGTCTGTCAGGAGCTGGCCCTTTCGCCCTGCGAAAACAGTTGCCCGTTGCGCATGAACATTCCGCGCTTCCTGGAGCTGTATCGCGAAGGACGGCTCGACGACGCCTTCGAATCGGTGATTCTCGACAATCCCCTGCCCGCATCGACGGGCCGCGTGTGCCAGCATCCCTGCGATAACCGCTGCCGCCGCCAGTCGTTCGACGAAGTAGTGAACATGCGCGAGGTGCATCGCCTCATCGCCGACTCGATCTACCAGTCGGACCGCTTCGGGCCCATGCTGCAGCGCATCCAGGAACGAAGGCTTGCGCCTACCGGCCGCAAGGTGGCTGTCGCCGGATCGGGCCCCACTGGGCTCACGGCTGCCTTCTATCTCGCGATGCTTGGCCACGATGTAACGGTCTTTGAAGAGCGCGGCGAAGCCGGAGGCATGTTGCGTTTCGCGATTCCCGAGTACCGGCTGCCCAAGGCCGTACTGCGCCGAGAACTGGATCTGATTGAAGCCGTGGGCGTGAAGTTCGTGTTCAACAAGCGGGTGGGATTCGATCTGGCGCTGAACGATCTGGCCTCGAGCTTCGATGCTGTCTTCATCTCCATCGGAACGTGGAAGGAATCCTGGCTTTATCTGCCGGGGACGGAGCTGAAGAACGTTCACCCGGCGCTGCCGTTTCTTGAGGCGGTCGCCCGCAAGGAAAAGGTGAATCTGGGTTCGCGGGTGGCGATCATCGGCGGAGGCAACGCTGCAATCGACTCCGCGCGAACCGTTCTGCGCATGGGAGCTCAGCCCACGATCCTTTATCGCCGCGAGCGCCAGGACATGCCAGCGATTGACGAAGAGATCCAGGCAGCTGAGGACGAGGGTGTGCGTTTCGTCTTTCTCGCTGCACCACACCGCATCCTGGGCGGCGCCGACGGCAGCGTGAAGGCCATCGAGATTGTGAAGACGCGGCTCGGTGAATATGACAAATCGGGTCGACGGCGGCCGATCCCGACCGATGAGGTGCAGCGCTTCGAATGCGACAGCGTCATCCTCGCCGTGGGCGAGACCTTCGACATGGATTTTTGCCGCGCCTCCGGGCTCGAGCTCAAAGAGGAGGGCACGATTGTCGTGGACCGCTTCACGTTCGAGACCAGCAGGCACGGTTTCTATGCGGGCGGCGACGTGATCACCGGCGCATCGAACATGTCGAACGCCATGAGCGGCGGCAAGCAGGCGGCACGCAAGATCGATGAGCGCGTGATGGCCCAGCCGTCATCGGGTATTGGCCGGTGGGAGCAGCTCTTTCCGGCACTCGAATACAGCCACCAGGCGCCGGGCGAGCCTAGCCTCACGCATCGTCATGCGGCGCAATCTCTGCCGGCCGAGTCGCGCGTGCGCTCGCAACACGAAGTGGTGGCCAACCTGAGCCCGCAGGAGGCTCTCGAAGAATGCTGCCGCTGCTTGCGCTGCGATCTGCGCGGCACGCCAGGGGCCGGCTAAGAGAACGGAGGAAAGAGCAAGCATGGAAACGAAAACGACAGCTCCTAAAAACATCTCCGTTCGCATCGACGGCGAGCTGGTGGCGGCACACGAGGGAGAAACCATTCTCGAAGCCGCGCGCGCCAATGGCAAATTCATTCCAACGCTCTGCTATCTCAAGGGTCTCAGCGCTGTCGGCGCATGCCGTGTCTGCGTGGTAGAGCTGGCAGGAGCCGACCGCCTGCTGCCCGCCTGCACCACACCCGTGCAGGAAGGCATGTCGATCAAGACGGCCTCGGCCCGGCTCACGCTCTACCGGCGCATGGCTGTCGAGCTTCTTCTTGTCGAGCGCAATCACATCTGTTCTTCGTGCGTTTCCAACGGCCACTGCGAGCTGCAGTCGCTGGCGCAGGATCTCGGCATTACGCATGTGCGCTACGCCTACAACAATCCGCGCCTGACCGTCGACATGACGCACCCGCGCTTCGTGCTCGATCACAATCGCTGCATCCTGTGCACGCGTTGCGTGCGCGTGTGCGCCGAGGTGGAGGGAGCGAATGTTTGGGAAGTCTCGTCGCGAGGTATTTATTCGCGCATCGTGAGCGACCTGAAAGACGACTGGGGCAAGGCGCAGAACTGCACTGCGTGCGGAAAGTGCGTGCAGGCCTGCCCCACCGGCGCTCTCGCGGAGAAGGGTTTCGCCGTGCACGAAATGGTGAAGCAGACCGAGAAGATCAGCCGCCTGGCCACCCAGCGAGCCGTCCACTCCGGGGAGTCGCGTTAATAGCCCGAGCGTCGCGCAGTCTGGCGTTGTGAATCAGAAGTTCGCATCACAATCATCTTGTCATCCTGAGAGGAGTTTGCCGCGCTTTTTGCGGCAAACGGAGTCGAAAGCCTGTCCGCCGTGGCGGGGACCTGCGGTTGCTTTTCCGTTGACCTTGGATTCACCGCACATCATCGGCACCTGCCCTTCGCTGGTAAGATTCCGCATGGGAGCGCACTTCATGCATTTGCCCGATCACGAGCTCTTTCAATCCGTGCGCCGCGAGTTGTTCTCCGCCGTCATCGGCGATGTGATGGACAAGATGGGGCTCCAGCATCAGTTCCTGCCGCCGCAGATCGTTCCGCTGGAGCGCTCGATGGTGGTTTGCGGCCGCGCCATGACGGTTCTTGAGGCCGATGTTTTTGAAGAAACGGTCACGGGCTCGCACAATCCGCTCTCGGCACGGCCTTTTGGACTGATGATGGATGCGCTGGACGACCTGAAAACCGATGAGGTTTACATCTGCGCCGGAGCATCGCCTCGTTACGCATTGTGGGGTGAACTAATGAGTGTGCGCGCGATGAAGTGCGGCGCGGCAGGCGCGGTTGTCGATGGCTACTCCCGCGATACGCGCTGTGTGCTCGCTTTGGGCTTTCCGACTTTCTCTCACGGGAGCTATGCGCAGGATCAGGGTCCACGCGGCAAGGTGATTGATTTCAGAATTCCGATTCAGATCGGCCAGGCGCGTGTCATGCCGGGCGATATTCTGTTCGGCGACCTCGACGGGGTTTGCGTTATCCCCAAGGCCGCAGAGGAGGATGTCTTCGCGCGTGCGTTTGAGAAAGCGCGCAAGGAGACGACGGTGCGGAAAGCACTGGAAGGCGGAATGCCGTGCAAGGAAGCCTTCGAAGAATTTGGCATCCTCTAGGTTGTATCCACATATAGGGATGTGCGTCGTTGCGGGCGAAAATTGTGTGAGACGAGGCGGAGAACGATCCGCCGCGGCGGATGGCGGGCCCACAGCCTAGGACGAGTCGCCGCGGCGACAAGTATCACGCGGTTTTCGCCGCAACCCTCCGGGCCGGGGCCGACTTTCCCGATTTCGTTGTCGCTCCTCGCTAGGAGACACCCGGTATCCGTCACTCGTCGCTTCTGGAACTCGGAAAAATCCGCTCCCGGCGACACACACTCCTATATGTGGATACAGCCTGGTGCCTGCCTGATCCCTGATCCTGGATTTGTCGCAATCGGCTCCGCCCCGTAGAATCGTCAGGAGGGCCGGCGCGACTGCCCCCAACGGCGCCGCACATTGATGAGCGAACAACAGACAGAGGCAAGTACCCATGTGCAGCGCGTTTCGCCGGCGTGGGAAAGAATCGAGCGGGCACGGCATCCCCAGCGCCCGTACCCCATGGAATTGATCGAGCGGATCTTTACCGATTTCAGCGAGATTCACGGGGATCGCGCCTTTGGCGACGACGAGGCCGTGGTCTGCGGCATGGCGCGCCTGGGCACCCAGGAAGTGATGACGATCGGGAATCGCAAAGGCGGCACCACCAAGGAACGCGTGCGCCGCAACTTCGGTATGCCTCACCCCGAGGGGTATCGAAAGGCGCTGCGCGCCATGAAGCTGGCCGAAAAGTTTGGCCGCCCGGTCATCAGTTTCATTGATCTGCCCGGCGCGTATCCCGGCGTCGGGGCAGAAGAGCGGGGCCAGTCTGAAGCCCTTGCGCGCAACCTCCGCGAGATGGCGCGCTTGCGCGTACCCACGATCTCTGTGATTACGGGTGAGGGCGGTTCCGGTGGCGCACTGGCGCTGGCTGTCTCAGACCGCGTGTTGATTCTCGAGAATGCGCTCTACTTCGTGATCACGCCCGAATCCTGCGCGGCCATCATGTGGCGCGACGCGACGCATAAGCAATTGGCCGCGGAAGCAATGCGCATTTCCGCGTCCGAGGTAGCGGCGCTGGGTTGTGTGGATGAGATTGTTGCGGAGCCGCCGGGCGGCATTCATGCCGACCGCGTGGCCGGGTCTGGTTTGCTGGGAACCGTATTGAAGAAACACTTGGCGGAACTGATGGCCATGCCTCTCGATGCCCTCATCGCGGCGCGGCAAAAAAAATTCCGCAACATCGCCCAGTGCTACGAGCAAAACTGATTTCGCGGAGTCCTGCCCGGAAGGCGCGAACGATTGAAATGATGGATGAGAGATTGAACCTCTTCAGCGCACCGTGTACGGCGCTCAATGCCGCTCTTTCGCGCTCTGCCGAGAGCCGGAGGCGAGCATGACCGAGCCCGCGTACAAACGCAACCGGCTGCGCGCCTACCTGCAGTTCGTGGCCGCGATTCTCTATTACTTCGTGGCTCGGTCGGTGGCGGCGCATGCGGCGCAGGGCCTTGTGGCAGAGGCTTGGCAACCACTGGCCGATAAAGCCATGCTCGTGTTCCTGCTGCTTTTCGGGTATGCGGGAATGGGTATCTGGCTCGATCGCCAGTTTGACCCGATCAGCGCGCAGGGATTTCCTTGGCGAAAAGGCTGGTTGCGCGAGACGGGGATGGGCCTGGCAACCGGTTGGGCAATCGCGCTGGCCTGCGTGGTGCCGATGATGATCGTTGGTGGCATCGAAATCTCGTTTTCGACGCGTGGCTCTGACTGGGGTTGGCTGGCGATCGATGGGTCATTTTTTGCCCTTTGGGCATTGGCCGAGGAGATCGCTTTTCGCGGCTATCCGTTCCAGAGTTTCGTCCGGGCGCTGGGACCGGCAGGGGCGACTCTGGGATTTGCGGCCATCTACGCCATCCTGCAGGCGATCACGCCGGGCTCGAACCACGCCAGCTTTGGCGTTGCCCTCGCCTTCAGCCTCCTGCTTTCTACCGCGTATCTGCGCACCGGTGCACTCTGGGTGAGTTGGGGCCTCAACTTCGGCTGGAAGGCCAGCCGCGCACTGGTTTTTGGTCTTGCTATCAGCGGAGTCGCCAGCAATTCGCCGGTTGTTCAGGGCAATCCGATGGGTCCATTCTGGTTGACGGGCGGCGCCTATGGTCTCGACGGCAGTTGGCTTGCTTGCCTCGTTCTTTTGGCGGCGCTGCCTGTGGTATTCCGCATTACCAGCGACCTCAACTTCCGCTATAACGCGCCCGTTATCGTCCCGGGCGGCATTCCCGTGGACCTGGATGCCGCCGCGCGTGCTCAACATGAGGCCGCGATGGGGCAAGCTGCGCCCACCGCTCCGGCACTGGTGCAAATTCAGGCTGGAGAGCCTAGGGCGGAAAACGCGGAGCAGGGAATCGGGAATCCAAGTTAGCGGACCCGCGAGCGCTCGCCGGCCGATTTGCCTTTTTTCCCCGAATAGGGCTAACGTTTGCGTATCAACGTTCGCTCGCATGGGAGGCTCCCATGAACCCGCAGATTTGCCCGCTGAAAACCGTGTCCCAGTCTCGCTGGGTTGAAATGTGCGGCTTCAAACGCGGCCGGCTACTTCTTGTGGCGGGCTTCGCGTTCGCAACGCTCTGGTCGGCTGGCGCCTTGACGGCCCAGGTCATCACCATCGATACCAATGGCAAAGGCGGCGTTGCGAACAGCGGCCCGGTCGAGCACCAGTACCAGCAGATCGTGCCCACCCACGTGGATTTGCCCAAGCAGGAACTCGACCCAAGAACGCGCCTGATGCTGATCCGCGAGTTGGAATCGGAACAAGGCTTTGCAATGCGTCCGTTTCCGCGCGGCCACAAAGGCCTGACGCTGGCTGCGAACGGTAACCTCGAGCCGGCCGGGGTGGGCTACCTGAACATGGTGGTCGATAACGGCCTGTCCGCCAAGCCCGGCCAGCGCATAACCATCACCAATATTCGCGTCGACAAATCGAAGATTATTCTCGATCTCAACGGCGGACCCGACGCCAAGCACCGGTTCATGCGCCACGTCCAGATTGGCATGGGTGGTCCCATGGACGATCCGGATGAGGATCCTTCGCTGCTGGATCAGTCGGGCGATCCGGCCGGGTCGCGGTTAACCCTTTCCTTTGCGAATTATGTTCCCGAAGTAACGGCGCATCAGGTGAAGGCGCTGCTCGCTCCCATGATCTCGTTCGACGTGAAGACGCCGGTGCAGGCGTTCACCGATACCCTTCCGCCGGCCTTGAAAGCAGCCATTCTGGACCACAACGTATGGGTGGGAATGAGCCTGGACATGGTGATGTATGCCATGGGACAGCCGCGTATTAAGTCGCATGAGATGGAAGGCCAGATGCCGGTCGATATTTGGGTTTACGGCACGCCTCCCGATCCCGTCACTTTTGTCCGCATCAATGGCAATCGCGTGATCCGGGTGGAGATTGCCAAGGTGGGCGAGCCGCTGGAGGTTTTCACCAAGGACGAAGTGACGCCGGTGCTGATGGCCAGCGGCAAGCCTGAATTGGCGTCCCAATCGAATGTGCGTATCGTCGGCGAGGGCGATGTGAAGGTCGATCCCGACAAACAGGCGCCCGCCCCACCGCCTACGCTGCGCGAGCCGGGTGAAAAGCCGCAGGCCGGCACCCAGGACACTGGCGTCATGCGCCCAGTCCAGATGCCCAAGCCGCACCCTGATGACACGCCGGGCGCCGATCCCGATGAACAGCAACAACCAGCTGCCGCACCCGCCAACAGCCAGGGTTCGCAGCCGGGCAGCGCTCAGCCGTCGCAGTCAAAGCCGCAGCCCGCGCCCGCCAACGGGCAGCAGCAGTCCGCTCCGGCTCAAACGCCGCCAGATAACGCCAGCCAGCCGCCTGCCAGCTCGAGCCAGCTTCTGCCGGCGGGTGCTGCAATTTAGTCCAGGCCATAGAGACCGGCAGACTCATATAAACTGAAAGCAGCGAGTCCTGTTTCTTTCGGGTGCAAATCGGCAGCGGTTCCGGTTCGATATTGCCACGCGAATCAGCAGCGGCCGCGCCGTTGAAGCCGTCCGCCGCGGCGGATGGGAGCAGAGACACTTACGAAGGAGAAACACCCGACAGATGGCAAAAATTGCAAAGACCGGCGATCGCAAGAAGATCATGGACACAACGAAGTCGACCGACTGCCCCAAGTGCGGCAAGGCCACGCGCATCGTGAAACGTGTGAAGGACCGCGAGCGCAGTGTTCCAGGTGGAGTCTACATTTCCTGCTCCGCATGTGAGTTCTACGAGAAGCTTTAAGTTGTACTTGAGCTTTAATCCACAGAAAGCCCGGCAGCTGAGCCGGGCTTTTTTCATCTGCGGAAGGTCGGACAGCGACACCCGGGATAATCCCTCAAGAGAAAACTAAAAGATAGGATCTAAATAACAGAAGCGAAAGGATAAAACTAGATACAAGAGCTGGCTTCGCTCTCCGCCATCTCTCTCACAATGGCCTCGGCTGCCTCGGCCGGGTCTGGTGCCTGCGTAATCGGCCGTCCGACCACGAGATAACTTGCGCCCGCACGCAACGTATCCGCAGGAGTCGCCAGGCGCTTCTGGTCGCCCGCTGCAGCACCTGCGGGGCGAATTCCGGGAACCACCAGCACTCCTTCGGGGCCGGTGAGGGCGCGTAGAGCCGCAACTTCCTGCGCAGAGCAGACGAATCCGCGGATTCCAGCTTTCAGGCTCATCTTCGCCAGGAGTTCTACTTGACTCTGGGGCGAGCGTCCCCCCCCCGACGCTTTCAATTGCGCGGCGTCCATGCTCGTCAGCACCGTTACTGCGAGCAACTCCGGCGGATTCGCAACTCCCACCAGCGCCTCTCGCGCCGCCGCCAGCATCGCCGGGCCGCCACTGGCGTGGACATTCACCATTTGCACCCCTAAATTCGCTGCCGATCGCACCGCGCCTGCCACGGTATTGGGAATGTCGTGAAATTTCAAATCCAGAAACACCGAATGCCCGCGCGCCACCAGCCTCTCCACCACGGGCGGACCAGCAGCGGTGAAAAGTTCCATCCCCACCTTGAACCACCGGCACACACCCTCCAGGCGATTCGCCAGATCCTCAGCGGCCTTGGCGCTGGGCACGTCCAGCGCAACGATCAGTCGCTGGCGCGCCCCGGCAATTCTGTCCGATGCCGGGCGGCGATCCGAAACAAAACTCGGTTTCAGCCGTTCTGGAATGGGCATACTTCGATCCTAATGGATCGCCGGTGCTGTTTGTGAATCCCTGTTTCCCGCATCCGATTCGGTGCCGTGGTTGCGCGCCGGTGGCAAACCCGAGCCTCCTGGTTTATCTCGAATGGGATTGAGACCTACGTGCTGGCGATACGATAAAGAAGGGGAGAGCATTGCAATTGCGGGCAGAAAACTTGCGAAAATGTGCGGCGGTGTTGGCTTTGGCGGTGTTTTTTGCGGCCAGTATGGCCCGCGCCGGGGATTTGCATACCAACCCCATGAACTACGACCCGCAAGTACGCGCGGCCTACGACAGCTTCTATAACCTCGATTTTTCCGATGCCGTAGCGCAGTTTCAGAAGTTCCATCAAGAGCATCCAGGTGACCCGCAGGCCACGGCCTACCTGCTTGACGCGCGTATCTTTCAGGAACTCTACCGGCTCGATCTGCTCGACACCACGTTCTACGCCAACGACGGCTTTCTCTCTGGCCGGCACGCCGTCGAGGAAGATCCCGCCAAGCGCAGCGAGATATTCGGTCTGGCCGATGAGGCTGTGCGCGAGGCAAACTGGCGGCTGAGCAAGAATCCAGATGATGTGGATGCACTGTTCGCGCGCGCCTGGGTACGCGCCCTGCGATGCACCTATGTCGCCATGGTGGAACGTGGATTTGCCACCGGATTTCGCCTCGCCACCAAGGCGAAAGACGACGCGCAGCGCATCCTGCAGATTGACCCGCAATATACCGATGCGGAGCTGATCACGGGAGTCTATGAGTATGTGGTCGGAGCGCTTCCCTGGCCGTTCAAGCTGATGATCGGCTTCGCCGGCATCACCGGATCCAAATCGACGGGGCTCGCCACGCTGTGGGACGCGGCGGATCACGGCGCGATTACCCGCGTGGAGGCGCGAACCGCCATCGCGCTGTTTCTGCGCCGCGAAGGGCGCTATAAGGAAGCTATCAAGGTGGTGCAGGAGCTCGAGAAAGAGTACCCCCACGATTATCTCTTCTGCCTTGAAGAGGCAAACCTGCGCAAGGACGACGGCGAAGGGATGGCAGCGGTGGACGACTACAGGAAGCTTCTGGACGAGGCTGCCCAGCCCGGCTACTTTGACTCAGCCAAGCTCGAACTGGCCGATTTCGGGCTCGGCGACGCATACCGCGGCCAGCGCCACTACAACGAGGCCGCGCAGTCGTACGAGCAAACCGCGTCAAGACCCAATGTGGGCGCTGAACTAAAGATTCGCTCACTGCTGGCTGCCGGCGAGTGCCGCGATCTTGCGGGAGATCGGACGCGGGCGGTCCACGACTACCAGGCGGTGATCGAAGCTGGCCCCGAAACCTCACGGGCCGATCAGGCAAGAAAGTGTCTGCACAGCCCCTATAAAGGATCCTGATCGACTGGATTGCCGCAGGCCCTGGATGCGGGAACTTCGGGGCGGCGATCATCGTATTCTGAAAACAGCAGGTCTTTTTCCTGGTAGGGGGTGCCCATGGCCGTTTTTTGTCATCAATGCGGAGCGGCCGTACATTCCGGCGCGCGCTTCTGTTCGAGCTGTGGCACGGCGTTGCCTGTGTCGCAACCCATGCCGGGCCGTCCACTCATCCGGCCGCGCCTCGGTCGCCAAATCGGCGGAGTCTGCCTGGCGCTCGCACAAGCCAACGGCTGGGACGTTGTCCTGGTCCGGATTCTTACCGTCATTGGCTTCTTCTTCTCGAGCGGCCTCATCGGCATCGCTTATCTGGCCGCGTGGATCGGCATTCCCGAGGAGACGGCGCCGTATCCGGGAGCGTATCCTCCAGGTGTATGAGCGGAGACTCTGTTGCGAATAACGCAACCCTGAGCTTTAGTGACACCGGAACCGGCCTGCCGGTCGTTTTCCTGCATCCCACGCCCCTCGATCGCGACTATTGGCGTCCCCTCACGCGGGAGCTTGCAGGCATTCGCGCCATCGTACCCGACCTGCGCGGCCATGGCCACTCGGAACTGGGTTCGGCGCTTCCCACAGGAGCATTCAGTCGCGTTCCCAGCGCTCCCGTGCTGACCATGGCGCAACACGCCTTAGATATTCTGGGACTTCTCGACCATCTTCACCTGGCGCGGGCAGTATTTGCCGGCTGCTCGATCGGAGGGTACGTCCTGCTGGAGCTTTGGCGGGTCGCTCCGCAACGCATGAGCGGTCTTGCCTTCATCTGTTCCAAGCCTCAGCCGGATGCCGAATCCAATCTTGCGCGGCGCGCGGAAAGCATCGCCAAAGCGGGAACGGGAGGCGTAACAGCCATTTTCGACGGCTTGGCGCAGACGCTTCTTGGCGGCGCCTCGCGGCGCGAGCATCCTGAGTTAATCGCCGAAGTGCGCTCGCGGATGACGCTGACGCCAGAGGCCTTTATCGCGGTGCAGGCGGGCCTGGCCACGCGGCCGGATTCGGTTCCCACGGTCGCCACCATCCGCGTGCCGGTTTTGGCGATTGCAGGCGCCGAAGATGCCAGCGTGACGCCGGCTGAAATGGAGGCATTCCGCGCCGCTCCAGGGGGTTGCGAGTCTCACGTGCTGCAAGGAGCGGGGCACCTTGCAGCCTATGAGCAACCGCGCAAGGTCGCTGCTCTCATGGCGCCCTGGCTGCGCCAATTTGACGCCTGAAAATCTGAACCCGCCCCTCCCGATCCTGTGCTGATAGAATTTCGCACGAAGCGATTTCTTGTTTTTGGGAGCAATCTATGTCCAACGCCGCCATCGAGAATCCGGATCGCCGCCGGTTTCTTTGCTCCGTGCCTGCCGCCGCTGCCGCCGGATTCGCCCTCACTGACCTGTCGTTCCTTGCTGCGCCCGCAACCGCGCAGGATGCGGCCCAGGCAAACGCGGAGAATTTCAAGTTGTTTCGCGCCGAGCAGATTCAAGACGACGTCAAGGCCCTGGAGGCCAACCCCGGAAGCAAGAACTTTGTTCAGGAAAAGACCATCGCGACCGTGATGACCACTGAGAAGAATAAGCGTGGCGCCGAATTTGAGTGGCACGAGCACCGCGATCACATCGTCCAGATTCTCGATGGATCGACACTTTATGAAGTGGGCGGCATGCCGAAGAACGGGCACAGCATCGGGCCCGGCGAGTGGCTCGCGCCGCAGTCGGAGGGCCATGAGACGATTACCCTGAACAAAGGCGACATGATCTTTATCAAGCGTGGCACACCTCACAAGCGCACCACGGCGGAATCGGTGACGTTCTTTCTGATTTCGCCTCAGGGTGACGCCGGCGCATAACGGCGCTTGCGTCTCCAGTCCGGGCGTACCTCATCCCGGATCTGAAAGTCGGGACAGATCACTGAACCCGATCCATTCATAGTGGTAATATTTCGCATTTGGAGAGGAGCTTATGAATCAACGTGTTGTAAAGATTGCCTACCTCGTGCCCTTGTTCAGCCTGGTTTTCTTGCCGATGGGCTGCAAGAAGCCCCCACCCATTACTTTGTCCTGCAATGCGAGCGCACCTGCCGTCTTTCCCGGCGAGCCTCTCACTGTGACTGCCACTGCCGGATCGGTAAACCCCAAGAAGAACACGAATGTGCTCTATAGTTGGAGCGGCACAGGCGTAACCGGCAATGGAAATACGGCCACCATCGCGACCGGATCACTTGACCCTGGCAACTATTCGGCGAAAGCTGATGTGAAGGAAGGAAAGAAAGGCAAGGAGGGGCTGAAGCCTGGCGAGAGCGCCGAATGCGAGGCGCCCTACACGGTGAAGGCGTTTGAGCCGCCCACCATCGCCTGTTCGGCCAACCCGACGGAGGTTCAGCCCGGCGGGACGGCGACCATTACGGCGCAGGCTGTGAGCCCGCAAAGTCGCCCGCTGACCTACAGCTACTCTGCTTCTGCCGGAACCATTACGGGCAGCGGCACGACCGCGGAATTCTCTTCTGCCGGAGCGCCGACGGGCGCCGTTGGAATCACATGCAGCGTCTCCGACGACAAGAGCCACACGGAAACCGCCAACACCAATGTCACCGTTTTGGCTCCGCCTCCGCCGCCTCCGGCGCCCAAAACCCAGCCTCTCTGCTCGATTGCTTTCAGCACCGACACAAGGCGGCCTACGCGCGTGGATAACGAAGCCAAGGCTTGCCTGGACCAGGTGGCTCTTGACCTGAAGCAGCAACCCGACGCCAAGGCCGTCATCGTTGCCGACTCTGACGCCAAGGAAAAGGCAATTGAGGCGAAGGAGCAGAAGCGGGCGGCACACAACAAGCACGCCAAGGTGGAAGACTTCGCGGGACAGCGTGCTGTCAATGCCAAAGACTACCTGGTCACCGATCAGGGCATCGATGCTTCGCGCGTTACCACGATGACCGGAACGGGAGACGACCAATCGGCGCAGGATTACCTGGTGCCGGCAGGAGCAACCTTCGCGAACGACGTGCAGGGAGCCACTCCGGTGGACGAGACGGCGGTGAAGCCTCAGGAGCGCAAGGCTCTCCCGCAACGGCACCGCTAGAACGCGGCGGGAATCACTAGGTCTCCTCGAGTGCGCCTCTTCGCGTTCTCGAAGGGAATGTTGTCGGGCAGGTCCGTCCATAGGGGTGGGCCTGCCACGCGACTGCAGAGTTGTGTTAGAAGCTTCGCTTGATCGGGAGATTTGAGAAAAGTACAGTTCAACCGGCGTCGCGCGGTACACCTCCGCACCAGTGACATTTAACCTGCGGCGGGCCCTTGGAAAGTACGACTTTTCTGCGCTGCTGCGCGCCCACGTTTTACCCGGCGGTCAGATCGATCGTTGTAATGTTCTGCCGATTTCGAAACTCGCTCGCGTAATGAACTTTGACTGCGAGGAAGACGACGGCGTGGGCAACATCCTCCGGATTGTCAATCCACCGGAATTTCAGGGCCAAAGCGGTCTTACGTTCTCTTCGCCAGCACGCGCAGAAACTCGCGACCGTCCATCCGGTACTTGAAGGCTTTGCGCCCGTCGATGAAAACGACGGGCACCTCATCGTTATATTTCTGTCGTAACGCCGGGTCGGCATCGATGTCCACCTCGCGCCACTGGAAAGCGGCTTCGCCCTGGACTTCGGCAAGCGTCTCCTTGACGATGTCGCAAAGATGACATCCCTTGCGCGAATACACTAGAACATCGTGCATAGCGTGATTGTAAGCGCCTCTCCCGGAACCAGCCGTCAAAAGGCGCTGGTGGTGAGTTTTTGCGAAGTCCCGGTCCGTTCGCCGCGGCGAACAATGCCCGGGATGCGGGCAGAAGGTTTCTCCGCGCCTGCGTTACTGCTTGGGCGGCAGCCAGCAACCGGGTGTTGAGTGCGCAATCTCCTCCTCTTCCGGAGTCATGTCGACGGAGATATCGGCGAAGAGTGGGGTGCTCAGGTAGCGCTCCCCTGTATCAGGCAGCATGCAAAGGACGGTCGATCCTTTGGGAGCCGAGACGGCAACCTGTAATGCGCCGGAGAAAGTCGCGCCGGAGGAGATTCCCACGAAGATGCCTTCCTTCAGGGCCAGTTGCTTGCTGCAGCGAATGGCCTCGGCGTTCGGGATGCGGATGACCTGGCTGATCTGCTTTGCGTCCGCGGCGTCGCCGGCGAGCTTGGCAATAAAGTCTGGGCTCCAACCCTGGATGGGGTGCGGTTTCCATGCCGGGTGCGCCACAGCAGCCGATCCATCGGGATTCCGTTTCTGCTCGACGCCGCTGGAGAGCATGGGCGCGTCGTCGGGTTCGCAAACTACGATTTTGGTTTCAGGCCGTTCCTTGGCAAGCACGCGGGCAACTCCTTTCAGAGTTCCGCCAGTACCGAATCCGGTGACCCAATAATCAAGCCTCTCCCCTGCGAAGTCATCCAGGATCTCTTTGGCTGTGGTGCGGGAATGCATGTCGGCGTTGGCTTCATTCTCAAACTGCCGCGTGTAGAACCATCCGTGCTTTTCCGCCAGTTCCACTGTCTTCTCGACCATGCCGACGGCGCGCGCCGAGGCAGGCGTGATGACGACTTTCGCTCCGAGAAAACGCATCAGCTTGCGCCGCTCGATGCTGAATGTCTCGGCCATGGTCACGACCAGCGGATAGCCTTTCTGCGCGCAAACCATGGCAAGGCCGATTCCCGTGTTGCCGCTTGTGGCCTCAATGACAGTCTGGCCGGGCTTGAGCTTGCCGGTCTTCTCCGCATCTTCAATCACACCGAGGGCAAGCCTGTCCTTGACCGAGCCCAGCGGATTGAAGGCTTCGACCTTCGCATAGAGATTTACGCCGGGCGGCGCCAGCCGGTTGATCCGCACCACCGGAGTGTTTCCGACTGTTTCCAGAATGTTGTTGTAGCGTTTACCCATTGACCTCCGCCTCCTCTTTCGAATGCCGGATTTTAGCATCCAGGGATGAATCAAATGCAACAGAATTCTGGCCGTACTAGGGGGCGCTTATGTTTCAGAAGGTCGGTCCGGAGAGTGGGTGCCTTTTCGCGTTGGCTTCCCTAATCAGCGCGCCCTGTAATTCTGCGCGTAGGTGTCGCGCGGCAGGCCGAGGCTGCTTGCCTTGCGCGCGAGCGCATACGCAGCATCGCGCTGGAGCACGCCGCCGACGGTGACGAGCCATGGCGCCTTACCCGTCGGCGAGAAGATCGCGGGCGAAAGGCTCGGATGCTCGTGCGCCAGCGCCAATGCTTTCTTCTGCGCCTGATCCTGGCGGTTGTACGTGAAGGCCACAACGCGCCACTCGACCCTGGATTGCGAGCCGGCCTCCGGCGCAGGCGCGGCAACGCGAGGAGCTTGCGGATCGGCGGCGTTGGCTGCAGGCATGCGAGCTGGCTGCAGCGGGCTGCGCGGAAACTGGCTGCGCGGTGGCGCCGGCACGATGACCGAACCAATAGTGCAGGAAGATCCAGCCGGTGAGGACCACACCGAGCAGGAGAGCTCCGGCGGTCATCCAGTTGCGGAAATCGTGCTCCGAGATGCCGAAGATGACCGGCAATTCCATCGGCGACGTTTTTGTCCGGGAAAGGTCGGCGTGTTCTGCGGCGTTGGAAGCAGGTGATGTCCGATCGCTCGGGCTGCGGGTCGGAGATTGGCCGCGGGCTGATCGGACGATGAATGGCTCGTGGTGAGAAGTCGCTGGTGCCGGCCGAAGGAGCCACAGAGGCGGTTTTCGTTGCGGAGGGCGCGGGCTTCGAGAGAGCGGGATCGGGTCGCGTGGTTTTCTTGCGGCGCTGGCTTTGGGAAGATCGCGCTGGCCAAGCGCCGCTTTGATCTCGGCGAGTCCCCAGCTCCCGTTCATGCCGTTGCGTACGATTTCATCGAACGGCGCCGGCAGCAAAGGCTGGCGTGGCGCCGACGAGCCGCGGGGCGTGCCGAGCAGGACCTGCATGAGCACGACCGCGAGATCGTGGACATCGCGCCGGCGTGCCTCCATGCCTGCTTCGCCTTCGGGAGTTTCGCGAATGCAGTCGCTTCGCAGTTTGACATTGTCACCCACCGCGTAGATGTTCCGCGCCTCGATGTGCTCGTGGACGAATCCGTTGGCGTGCAGAGTTTCAAGAGCCGAAGCGACGCTGAGACCGATCTGGGTGGCGTCGGCGGCGGAGAGGCGTCCCCGCTCCAGCACTTCGCCCAGGTTCGCATCAACGCGCTCAAACACCACGTAAACGGCGGTGATGTTGTCGTCCTCCATATGGAACTGCCCGAAGCGGTCGATGCGAAGGAAGTTGGGATGACCGAGGGTCTGAACGCCGCGCCATCGCGCCAGGATCTCGTCCTCGTCAAAGTGGCATTCGATAATACGGATGAGAACGGATTCGCCGTTTGCGTTGCGAGTAGAGAAGAACGCGCTGCGTCCTTCGGTTTGCAGAGCTTTGTCAGGGCAAAGGCGCTATCGATGGTGACGCCTTCAAATTCCGTCCAAAGATACATGGGATTCCTGCTATCGCAATTGAATTCGTTCCAAGGCAGGAAGTTTGGCGAAAAGAAAACTGCAGTTTGCTACAAAGCGAGACGCGTGCGCGCGCCGGGCGACTCTATATTGTGAATCCATTATGAACGATCCACGCCTGGCCCGTATTGGAAAACGAGGTTCCAACTCGAGCTGCGTGAAAATGGCGGCCACGCGGTCAATCTGGAACCCGAAGGGCTGCCCGGCCATAACTTGTTTGAGTGGAGAAGACGGACGCGCCCAGGAACGGGTCACCTAAGATCGGCCTTTATCTGTATAGCGGAGATCTTGCTTCCGAGGGAGATCCAACCGTAGGCCGAGTTCCGTGAACCCTGTCCAGCTGCAAGTCGCAGGCCCAGCCGTCAGTTTCTGCTTCGCATCTTTGACAGCAGCCGCAACATTTCCAGGTACAGCCACACCAGCGTCACCATGATGCCGAATGCGGCGTACCATTCCATGTACTTGGGTACGCCGGTGGTCACACCCTGCTCCACAAAATCGAAGTCGAGCACCAGGTTGAGGGCGGCAATCCCGACCACGAAGAGGCTGAAGCCGATGCCGATGAGTCCCGATCCGTATACCGAACTGAAGAAGGCGACGTGGAAGAACCCAAGCACCATTTGCAGCAGGTAAAAGACCATGATGCCGCCCGTAGCCGCAATCACGCCGATACGAAACTTCTGCGTTACCTTGATCACGCCCGATTTATAGAGCAGCAGCATGATAAAGAGGGTGCCAAAGGTGAGCGAAACTGCTTCCAGCGCGATGCCTGGATAGCGCACGTTGACGACCGCCGATAATCCCCCCAGCGCGAGGCCTTCAAGCAGGGCATAAATCGGCGCGGTCACGGGCGACCACTCTTTTTTGAAGATAGTGACCATGGCAACGATGAAGCCGCCGAAGAGCCCGATCATCAGTTCGGGACTCACCGTAGCGAGATCGTGCGTCTGCAAAAACGAGTTCCACGTCCAAGCCGCGGTGGCAATGCAGCACAGCAGCAGGATGCCGGTCTTGTTGATCGCGCCGCTCAAGGTCATGCGGGCGGAGGCGTCAATTAGATTGCCGCCGTACTGGTTGCGGGCAACGTCGCTGAAGGTGTTTTGGCCAAGGGCCGGATTCGAGGTCTTAAACAGTGCCATGAATTTCTCCGTCAGATAATGTGGGTCAGATGATGCCGGCAAAGGCAGGGAAGCCCACTTGCTCTTACTATTCTAAATCTTTCAGCAGGAGCCCGGCAGAAAGCGCAGAGCGCTTGCCCTCAGTCGAACGTCTCTACGCCATACTCTGACTCGTAGCGGTCGACGGTCGCCATCATGTTCTGGATCGCGCTCACTGGTTGGATGCCGCCGCGCGCGCCATGCGCCATGCAATTCATTGCTGCCGCCGCGCATGAGAAATCGAGTTGGCGATCGAGCGGCCAATCCTGCAGCAGGCCATAGATGAATCCGGCGCGAAAAATGTCGCCGGCTCCCGTCGTGTCTTTCACCGGCACGCGGTAGGCGGCGCTGTGAACGAGGCGCTTGCCGTCCCACGCCAGCACGCCATTCTCGCCCAGTGTTGCCGCGCTCAGCCGGCATCCGTAGCGGGTCTGCATCTTACGCAGCGAGCTTTCGAGATTCGTTTCGTCCATCAGCCGGCAGGAAAAATCGCAGTTGACCAGCAGGTAATCGACGTTGGCGATGAGGTCGTCGACGCCGGAATAGGTGTCGTCGAGATCGGCAGTCACGGGGATGCCGGCCTGGCGGGCCCAACTCGCTGCCTGGGTTGCCGCGGCCGTGTCGTGTCCGTCCACGTGCAGCACGCGAGCATTCACGATCCATTCGCGGCGCAGGTCCTCGGGCTGCAGCGTCATCCGGTCATTGCTCTGGCATAAGACCGTGCGGTCGCCGGTTGCGTCCACCAGGATCACGTTGTGAAGGCTGTGCACACCAGGGACAGTCACAATCTGCGCCTCGGCTCCCACCCGGCGGAATGCATCTTTATGCAATTGGGCCGCAGCGTCATCGCCGAACTTGCCCACATAACGGCTGCGCAGCCCCCAGGTCTGGCACGCCACAATGGTCGTGGCAACCTGCCCGCCGGGCATCACCGAGCGATCGCGATACTCGACCTTGGAGCCGGATTCAGGAAAGGTCTCCACTGAGATGATAGTGTCAGTGGCGTTCAGGCCCACGCCCACAACGTCAACCTGGGGCAATCCGGTCATTCAGACATTGTAATGGTACCGAGGAATGATGGCCGCAGGCTGCCTGCGCAAATGCTATAGGCTCAAAGAAGCTTCTGGTTTTGGACGGAACAAGTGACCGAATCGACGACATCTTCGCGCCCTTTTCACACTCCGCGACCCGGCGCCGCGCTGCACTGCGGCAGCGTTTCGCTTGATACGCTTGCCCGGCGCTACGGCACGCCGCTTTACGTTTACTCGGCCGATCAGATTGCCGAGCGGCTGCAGCTTGTTTCAGCAAGCGTTGGCGGGGCGCGACCATCTTGTTTGCTATGCGGTAAAGGCCAACTCAGCGCTGGCGATTCTCAAACTCCTGGCCGATCAGGGCGCGGGTTTTGACATTGTTTCGGGCGGCGAACTCGAACGGGTGACTAGCTGCCGCTCCCGATGCTGCTGGGACGGGTCGTTTTCTCCGGCGCGGGCAAAACCGCGGCGGAGATCGACCTGGCACTTAAGGCGGGCATTCTCGAGTTCAATGTGGAAAGCGAGGCGGAACTGGAACTGCTTGCCGCGCGGGCGCGCAAGCTCAAGAAGCGGGCGCGCTTTGCGCTGCGCGTGAATCCGGATGTCTTCGCCGAGACGCATCCCTACATCTCCACCGGCCTGCGCGAGCACAAATTCGGCATCGATATTCGCCGGGCGCGCAGCAATCTACAAGAAGCGCGGCCGGCAACCGCTGGCTCGAGGCGCACGGCGTGAGCGTCCATATCGGCTCGCAGATTCGCTCGGCGGACCCTTTTGGCGCGGCCATGGAGCGGGTGAGCAAGCTGGTGCGGCAACTGCAAGCGCGAGGGCATCGCGCTGAAGTCCGTCGATGCCGGCGGAGGCCTGGGCATCGACTATCACGGCGGCAGCTTTCGATGCAGCGGCCAAAGTGGGCGAGTATGCAGCGGCGCTCGAGCGCGCGCTGGCGGGATTTCGAAGGCCGATTGCTGATCGAGCCGGGTCGCTTTCTGGTGGCGCAGGCCGGCGCACTGGTGGCGCGGGTGCTCTACGTGAAGCGCAACGGCAAAAAGACCTTTGTGATTACCGATGCGGCCATGAACGATCTCATCCGCCCGGCGCTCTACCAGGCGCATCACGAGATTGTGCCGGTGCAGCCGAGGGCAGGGAAGCCGCGCATCGTCGACGTCGTGGGGCCGATCTGCGAGTCGGGCGACTTCTTTGCGCATGACCGCAAGCTCGCTCCGGTCAAGCCGGGCGACCTTGTGGCGCTGCTCGATGCCGGCGCTTATGGCATGGCGCAGAGCTCGAACTACAACACGCGGATGCGGCCGGCCGAGGTGCTTGTGGAGGGCGGAAAGGCGCGGCTGATCCGCCGGCGCGAGACGATGGACGACCTGCTGGCGCCGGAGAAAATCTGAAGCCACGACTTGCTTTTGGGAGAAACGAAGAAGGGCGCGATCTAATCGGTGTTCACGACGCGCACGCCTGGATTACTGACTAACGCCCGAAGCCTCAGCAAACCCGGCAGCCTGTGGGGTAGGTTTGTCTGCGCCCGCCGCCGGCGTATTGAAGTTTGAGCCGTTGGCGTTGATGGCGTCTGAGTAGTCGGGACCGAGTCCGAGCTTTTTCAGCGCCCGCGAGTCAGGCATCAGCTTGGTTTGCCATCCCTGGGCGGCCTGGTACTTCTGCATCGCGGCCACAGTGGTTGCATCCCACTTGCCGGTGGCTTCGCCGCTCAGGTAGTGCTCGCGGATCAGCGCCTGTTGAATCTGCATCACCCGTTCCGGCTCGATGGCCTGTTGCCCGCGCACGCTCGATGATAACGCTTCGCCGGCTGGTAATGCTTATGCGGGAGTGCTGCGCATGCTGACCGCCGTGGGAGAGCGGTGAACACGAGACGCATGCGCGGTGCAGGAAATGATAACCGCGCAAATTAATAAAGCAAGCAAAAAAAGCAATCGATACACGTCCCTTATTACCTCATTTATGTAACTTTTAATTGATCGTTGCGAGTGTAACCGAATCCGAACTCTTAATCAAGAAGAAAACAACATTTCACCGAAATTTGGCCACTTTTCCTCTCAAAACCGCCGAAATAAGCCCTGGCCGGAGACTGATTCCGGCGCCCTTCAAAGGTTATTGCAATACGCCGCCTACGTAGCTGATTCCGGCTCTGGATGCTTGGGGTCGATTACCTCAAACACCACGTCGTCGCCCGTTTTCAGCTTGCTCACGAGCGCTTCGAACTGGTCGTGAGTGGCTGTTGGCTGCCGGTTGATATGGGTAATCACCAGGCCGGGCTCGAGCTGTTGCAGGTCGGCGAACGAGCCGGTGCGGACCGACTCAATCTCGACTCCGGATGCATGAATCTTGCTTGCCACCGACGGTGGGAGATCGCGAACAACCAGGCCCAGTTTGGTTTCCCCGGCATCGCCTGGGGTTTCAGACTCGTTGGCCGGCGCTTCGGGATTATTGAGGTTGGCGAACACCTTGTCGCGGTCCCCGATCGTCACCGTCGCATCCGCCTCCTTGCCCTCTCGCATGTAGGCAAGACGGATTGTCGAACCCGGTCTGCGAGCAGCGATATCGTTCACCAGGTCGTCGCCATCCTTTACCGACCGACCGTCGATCGAGGTAATAATGTCTCCTGCCTTAAGACCTCCCTTATCCGCGGGTCCGCCCGGCTGAACCTCCTGAACCAGCACGCCATTTTTGAACCCATAGACGCGGTTGACCGAGCTTGAGAGACCCTCTTTAAACGAGATTCCGATGGAGCCGCGCACCACCTTGTGGCTGGGGCTGATCAGGTCGTTATAAACCGACACCACGGTATTCGACGGCATCGCGAATCCGATGCCCTGGTAACCTGCCGACTGCGTATATATTGCCGTGTTCACGCCGATGACGTTGCCGTTCATGTCGAGCAGCGGTCCGCCTGAGTTGCCAGGATTGATGGCTGCGTCGGTCTGGATAAAATGCTGGAACTGGCCGCTGACGCCGGGCTCGATGGTGCGGTTCTTGGCTGAGATAATGCCCGCTGTGACCGTCTGCGACAATGCGAAGGGACTGCCGATCGCCTCTACCCAGTCGCCCACCTGCGCCTCGTCGCTGTTCCCCATCTTCACGATCGGAAGCGGCGCGTTGGTGTCGATTTTGATTACCGCCAGGTCAGTGGCCTTGTCCACGCCGATCACGCGCGCCGGCCGGCCAAGGTCCTGGGTATCGGGGTCGGTCGAGAGCTTGACGTAAATCTTGTCGGCCTTGTCCACGACGTGATAGTTGGTGATGATGTATCCCTTGGGGTCGACGATGAATCCGGAACCCAGCGACTCCTGCACCTGGGCCTGATCGCCCTGGTCACCCTGACCGGGAATCTGGCCGCCAAAGAACCGGTTGAAGAAGTTCTGGAAATCGTCATCGCCCTGACCCGGACTCTGGCTCTGTCCCTGGCCCTGATCGTCGTTGTCATCGTCGCCATTGCCCTGCTGATTCGGCATGCGCCCGTGGAAGCGGTGTCCGCGATTCTCGGTCTGCTTGGGCAGCGTCTGCGTATTGATGTTCACCACCGCCGGCGCCACCGACTTGGCAATCTTCACAAACTCATTGGGTGGCAGTGAGGAATTGATGATTTTCAGTGGGCTGGCGTCGCTGCTCGCGTTCGTTTGTTCTTGCCCGCGAACACCGTGCGCGGCAAAGGAGCCGGCAACAATCGCCGCCGTAAGGGTGGCGAGCACCACAAATGCCGATGTGAGACGGCGCGCGCGCAGCCGTTCGATAATCGATCTCATATAAGCTTCTTGACCTCGTTCAGTCGGCCTGCCTCGCGGCCGGCGCGATGCCCCTATTCCTAGTTAGATGTCTCAAAGCCAATCCTGCTTAAGTCTAAGCCAGTCGCTCGTCCCCGCGCTGCCTCGGGTTAGAGGTTTTCCATTCATCGGCGCCGGGCGAATTAAACCGCGGCCGGCGTCTGCCTTCTCCTGATAGACGGGCGACGCGGGCGAAAAGAGACGCAAACTGCGGGCGGCAATTCTCAAGCATCAAACCCTGAATTCAAAACCAGGTTGTAAACTGCCGGGGCGCCCTGATAATCATTTGATTCTATTGCTCCGCAGCCCAATCAACCATGGCCAGCACCAGCAAAAGCACCCGCCGCAGCCCCATTTCGCGATTCTTTGCCGAGTACCACTCCGCAACCGTATGAGCGCCCCCTCCGTCGCCGCCGGCGCCCATCGAGAGCGACGGCACGCCCAGCGAGAGCGGCAGATTGGCATCCGTCGATCCCAGCCTTAGCTCGGTCTTGAACCCAAGATGCCGATCGACCGCACGCAGCGTTTCCAGCAGCGGGGAGGTTTCCGCCAGCCTTGCGGCGGGTCGATCGCCGATCTTGCGAATCGAAAACACCAGCTTGCCCCGTCCAAGCGTTCCGGCGGCCTTCGCCATCTGGTTCCAATGTTCTACCGCGTCTTCAACGGCCCGGTGCAGCGCCACCTCAAGCCTTACAATTGCTCGACGCTGGTCGAGCGGAAATCGATCGTCGCCTCGGCGCTTTCAGGAATCGAGTTCACGCTGGTTCCACCCTGGATTGTTCCCAGGTTCAAGGTGGTGCGTGGCTCCTCAGGCAAGGGCGTCTCAGCGAGGGTCGCCAGGGCGAGGGCCAATGCGGTAATCGGGTTGGGAGTGCCGGCATCGGTAAAACTGTGGCCCCCTGGCCCCCGTACCGACCACATGAAACCTGCGGCTTCCCAGCGCCTGGGTCACTGCGGTGTCCACTCCAGCGCCATCCAGAACAATGTGAGCGGCGATTCGGCCGGCCATCCGGTTGTGCCCATACACTTCGCAACGCCGCGAAGATCGCCCTCTCCCTCCTCACCCACATTCCCCATCACGACCAGGGGAACGGGTAATTCAATGCCGGAATGAATCAAGGCAGTGACCACAGCCAGCAATCCTGCCACGCCGGCGCCGTTGTCTGAAGCACCCGGCGCCAGGAGCCGTCCATCGTTCAGCACCGGGGCGAGTGCCGTTCCGGCCGGAAACACCGTATCGATGTGTGCGGAAAGCAAGACAACCGGGCCTGTGCTCTCGGCCGGCAGCTTTGCAGCGGGCAGGATTCCGATGGCATTCCCGGCAGCATCGATCTCGACGCTGCTCAGACCCGCCTGAATGAAGCGTGTCCTTAGCCACTCTGCCCGCTCGCCTTCCCCAAAGGCTGGCGCTGGGATCGCGACCAGCTCCATCTGCCAATCCATGATGGTCTTGGGATTCCTATGCAACCAGGCGAAGGCCGCGTGAACCGGGCGCCGCGCGGCCAGCGCCGTGATGCGGGAGAACGCCGAGGTTGTGGAAAGAAGAGGCATGGGTTTGGTTTCAGGTTAGCAGGGCGCTTCACACTTCAGATGATGGTTTGATGATGCGAAGTGGAACTACGTTTCGCAGACCCCAGTTTGTTCCGGAGGATATTCCACGGAGTGGAGGAACAGGCCTCGTGCCGGCGCTGTGGGCCCGGCGGCGGAACGGTTGCGTGCCGCGAGTATGCGCGGAAGTTCTTCCAGGTGCAAGTGCCCGCGACCGACTTCCAGCATGGTTCCCACGAGAATCCGCACCATGTGGTGCAGAAAGCCATTGCCTCTGACGCGGTAAACGAGGAGATCCGCGGCGTCCGTTTGCCGCTGCTCCCAGGCAGAGGAATAGATCTTCCTGATCGTGCCTTTCTCCGGCTCCTGGGCGTCCTCAACCGCTCCGCCCGGATCTTCTTCGCAGGCCGCGCGCCGTTGGGTGCGATCGGGATCGGTCGCGGCGAAGCTCGTGAAATCGTGTTCCCCTTCGAAGAATCGCGCGGCGGTCTGAAGCGCGTCGAGACTCAAGGTCCAGGGGAGGGAATAGACATAGCGGACGAGGAAGGGGGGGCAGAGGGACCCGGGATGGATTCGATATTCATAGGTTTTGGCGACGGCGGAATGCCGCGCATGAAAGCCTGCGTGGACGACTCGGGCGTCGGAGATTCGAATCGACGGCGGAAGCGTCCGGTTCAACGCACGCAGCAGGTTCTCAGGGGGTATGGGGGCGCACAAAGCAAAGCTCGCCACTTGCGCCAGTGCATGGACTCCGGCGTCGGTCCGGCCTGAGCCCTGCGGAAGGGGCGCTTCTCCAGTGATGCGGCCCAATGCTGCCTGCAATTCTCCCTGGACGGTTGGCAGGCCAGGCTGAATCTGCCATCCTTGGAAGTCCGATCCGTCGTAGGCGAGGGTCAGCTTCCAGCTTTGAGCCGACTGACCGGGTTGCGCGGGATCTGTCACTGGAGGTCGCTGCTTTGAGGGTATCGCAAATCCCAGGCAGAGAGAAGATACTGATAAATAGATACTTAGAAATTTGCGACTTAACTTTGGGGACCTTTAACAGTTCAAGTCGATCAACTCTCGATTCACCCCTGTTTGCTCTAACCGCTGGGTGTGGACTGCGGGAAATCCAGAGATTTCCAGGGAGAAGGGGTTGCGGAGGCAACGCTTTGAGAGTATTTTACTAACCAGTTAGTTAATTGAGAAACCGAGAGCTTCAATTCAGTATTGAACTGACGAAAGGGTTGAAGGAGAAAGCAACGCGCCCCGCGCGCGGTTCAACTGAGTCCAGCGTCGGATGCGAGCTCGATGCGTCCCCGGGAACGAACAGGGTATCGACTTCGTAATCAGAAATGTGCCTTCCAGACAAAAGCAACGGCGATAATCGTCTTGAGAACCCTCAATATGCAGCTGGAATGGATTTCAGGGCCGTTTCAGGCAAAACGCTTTACTGGCCAGAGAAACACATGGAGAAGAAACATGGTTTGTGACAGGACATCAGTGTGGGATGGAGCGCGGAGGGCCGCGCGCGGTGAAGGCAAAGGAACCTGCCAAAGAGGAAAGACGCGAAGGCAAGGCGGCGGGCGACTGCACGCAGTTGCGGCTGTTTTGCTCACACTGGCCTCGACCATGCCGCCTGGTTACTCACAGCAACTTGGGGCGGGCTCAACCGGTCCGGATAAAGCGGCGTCTCAGTTGCCGCCGGCGCCAACGCCTGAGCCCACATCGCCTACTCCGCTGCAAACGTCCAGCCGCGATTTTTCGAAGCCGTTTGGCAGCTGGCTGAGAAATCCGATTTATGTTTACCGGCCAACAGAGATTCCCAAGGCGAGCTTCGAGAACTCGGTTCGGCTGAACGACCTGGTGAAAGACGGCAAGATCTACCTGAGCCTTGCGGATGCACTGGCCCTGGCAATCGAGAACAACTACGACATCGCCATCGCGCGTTACGATCTCGACATCGCGGACACGGATATTCTCAGGACCAAGACTGGCGCGACTCCCCTGGGAGCGCCATCGGGCCTGGTAACGGGCACTCTGGGCGGTTCGACATCGAGTCTCTCCACGGGCGGCGGACCGGGAGGAACGACGGTGGGCTCGGGCGGAGCGGGTTCCGGAGCTTCGGGGTTAACGCTGACAACAGCCGGCGCGGGGCCGACACCGGCGAACTTCGATCCCTCGGTCACCGGAACGATGCAGTGGGAGCGCGCAACCCAACCCCAGGTGAACACACTGTTTTCCGGCGGGCTGAAGGCACTCACTACGAATACCAACGAGTACAACTTCACGTTCAATCAGGGAATCGTGACCGGTGCGAATCTTCAGGTGGGAATTCAAAACGAGCGCATCACCACGGACAATCCGTTTGATACTTATAGCCCGGAGTTGAACTCGATCTTCAAGGCCACCTTGACCCAGCACTTACTGCAAGGTGCGGGGATCTGGATGAATAAGCGATTCATCTACCAGGCGCTGAATGACCGGCGCATTACCAACTCTTCTTTCCGCCAGCAGATTCTTTATACGGTGAATCAGGTTGAGAGCATTTATTGGGGGCTGGTGCAGGATTACGACGATGTGCGATCGAAGGAGCGAGCCCTCGATCAGAGCCAGCAGTTGCTTTCCGATGACAAAAAGCAATTGCAGATTGGCACCATGGCGCCGCTGGATGTAGTGAACGCGGAATCGAGCGTTGCATCCGACGAACAGGCGCTGATCAGCGCGCAGACCGCTTTGAATTACCAGCAGCAGATCATCAAGCAGGCGATCGCTCGCAACCTGAACGACCCCAAACTCTCAGCGGCCCCCGTGATTCCGACCGATCGAGTGAGTCTGGATCCGCTTCCCGAAGAAAGCCAGCCTTTGGATGCACTCGTGCAGGAGGCGTTCCAGCGCAGGCCGGAGCTCGAGCAGGCGGTATTGACCCTGCGTAACGATGAGATCACGCTGAAAGGCGCGCGCAATGAGCTGCTGCCGGCGCTCGACGTATACGGCTTTTACGGTTCGAGCGCCCTGGGTGGCGCGCAGAGCCCGCATGCACTCGATTTCTTCACCGGCTCGAATTATCCTCCTGGAACTTTCCCGACGGTCGGGTATGGCACGGTGGTCCAGAATTTGTTCAACAGTTCGGCGCCGGACAGGGGCCTGGGGTTCAATTTGACCGTCCCTATTCGCAATCGCGAGGCGCAGGCGACGCAGGAGCGATCGCTGATGGAGTACCGGCAGGCGGAGTTGCGGTTGGAGCAACTGCACACGGAGATCCGCATGCAGGTTGTGAACGCAATGTATGCGCTGACCAACGACCGGGCCCAGGTGAAAGCGGCCGAGGCGGCGCGCGACTACGCGCAGCAGAGTCTGGATGCCGAAGAGAAGAAGCTTCACCTTGGAGCATCCACGACGGCGAATGTATTGCAACAGCAGCGCAATCTTGCCACCGCGGACTTCAACCTGATCAGCGCCTATGGCGCTTACGCGAAAGACCGTGCGGGACTCTACGAGACGCTGGCCACGACGCTGCAGCATTACGGGATCAATCTGCCGGAAGCGGCTGCAGGGAAAGTGAACACGGAGCCCGTGATCCCAGGAGTTCAGGTGGCGAAGCCCGGAAACGAGCCCTCAATGACGCCGCCCGCGGCACAGGACCAGTCGGCGCCTCCGGTTCAACCACCGGCGCAGTAAGGTTCTTGGAGATGAATGCGCTGAGATGGCCCGGCTGTTGCCGGGCCATCGGATTTATCGTTCGGCGACCTGGTCGAGTAGATCGAAAAACTCAGGGAAGCTGATGGCGGCGGATTCCGCGCCCTGAATCAGCGTCTCGCCCTCAGCCTTCAGGGCGGCGACGGCGAAGGCCATGGCGATGCGATGGTCCCCTCCCGAATCGATTGTGGCCCCGTGAAGCGACTGTCCCCCGGGCACGTCGAGCCCATCTTCGAACTCCGCGACCTCTGCTCCCATGGCGCGAAGATTCCTGGCTACCAGAGCGATGCGATCGGATTCCTTGACGCGCAACTCGCGTGCGCCGCGAATACGAATGCCGCCGCTGGTATAGGGAGCAATGGCTGCCAGCACCGGCAGCTCGTCGATGAGCTGGGCAGCGAGCGCGCCGCTCACTTCGGTCGATCCCAGACCCTCTGCCGGGCCGGAAATCTGCACCACTCCCACCAACTCGGCATGCTTCTCCTCGAGATTGAGCACGGAGATTTTGGCGCCAAGGGTCGTCAAGACATCGAGCAGCACGGCGCGCGTGGGATTGAGTCCAAGGCAATCGACGATGAGACTTGAGCCAGGAAAGAGAGCTGCGGCGCAGAGAAAAAAGGCGGCGGAAGAAATGTCGCCGGGCACCGCTGCATCGATAGCATGAAGCGGCTGCGGTCCGGAGATGGAAACCGAATTTGCGGATCGAGTGACGGTGGCTCCGAAGGCGCGCAAAGCCAGCTCGCTGTGATCGCGGCTGCGAATTGACTCGTGGACGGTGGTGGTGCCCGGCGTCTGCAGGCCGGCCAACAGGATGCAGCTCTTCACCTGTGCGCTCGGAACCGGCATGGTGTAGTCGATCGGCTTGAGGGTGCTTCCTTCGATGGTTAACGGGGCATGGCCGTCGGTCAGCGTGATCCGCGCATCCATGGCTTCAAGCGGCTTGCGAATGCGCTCCATAGGGCGGCGGGAGAGCGAGGAATCGCCGATGAGGGTGAAGCGGCCCTGTTGCGGTGCGAGCAAGCCGGAGATCATGCGCATCGTCGAGCCGGAGTTGCCGCAGTCGAGCGGGTCGGCTGACGGATTGACGCGGCCGGCGATTCCAGTGATTTCGATGGAGTCCGCGCCGGTCCGGGTCACCTTTGCACCCAGCGCTTCCATGCAGGCCAGAGTCGAAGCACAGTCGGCGCCGGTAGAAAAATTCACAAAGCGCGAGGTACCGTTAGCCAAGCCGCCAAGCAAAGCGTAGCGATGGCTAATGGATTTGTCGCCGGGCAGGCGAAGGCTGCCCAGGATGTTGCGAGCGGGGCGGATCAGACGTTCCTGTCTTTCGACCGACAATCGGACTCCAATGTAGTGCACGAATCTCTTGTAGTGCACGATTCTCTTCGAGTTTATCGAATCGATGGGGGCATTCTGAAGGATGGGAGGTTGAAGACTCGTATGCTTCTGTCCGCAATCTTTTTTGTGCCAGGCTTAAACCTTTCCCCAAAACCGGCATCCAAAGATACATATTCGCCTTGCCGTACGAAGGCGAGAGGAAATTTGTACCTGAACACCTTTGACCGTTCCGCTTATTCTATTTTGCCTGCATAGCCGATCGTCAGTATTCGGCATTCGATTCACGGTCAGAAAACGGGAACTCCGCTGCAGCGTGCAGCGCCGGTTCCAAGGGAATTTTCCATGGGGATTGCACCGTATTTCCTTCTTATTGGCGCGATTGGCGGCACGTTACTGCTTGATCGGGCCATTGCGATTCGGCGCCCACGTTGGGCAGTAACAAGAAAAGGAATCCATCTTGTTGCGCCGCCTGCGGCGCTGCGCAGAGTGACCCGCCAACGCATTCGCTGGATCGGAGCTGCAGAGTTCGCGCACCTGATTGTTAGTGATCCGGAGCTGGTGATCTTCCGGCTGATTGAAGACCCTTTGCTGGACGAGGGAGACGGCGAACCACCAAGTGCGGTAGCTGTAACGCTTGAGCAAATGGCCAAGGCGATTCCCTGGATACCCGGCAGGAGCCGCATCGTGATCTATCGCGTGGAGGGCATCGACACGGCATTTGCAGCCGAGGTAGCATCGATCCTTCGCGGCCGCGATGCGATGTTTTTCCCGGGAAATTCACAGTCCGTGGCGTAGGGCGGACGACGCTTCGGTTCACCCAAAAAGCAGCCGCAGGTCCATCGAATTCCTGCGCCCGTTGCGGCAGCTAGCGCACGCGGAGGGCGATGATAGTTTCGTCGTCGAAGCGATCCTCGCTGCCCTGGAAGCGCGACACGTCATCGAGAATGGCTTCGGCGATCTCCGTCGCGGGCAGGTCGCGGCTCGCGCAGAGCAGGCCTGCAAGGCGATCCTGGCCGTACATCTCTTCCTTTTCGTTCTCTGCGTCCAGAATTCCATCGGAGACAAAGACGATGGCGTCGCCCGGTTGCGTGGCCACGCTGAACTCTTCATAGGTAACGTCGGCAAACATGCCCAGCGGGAAACCCTCGGCCTTCACAGGAAGCGATTCTCCGGCGCGGCAAAAGACCGGCTGCACCGCGCCTGAGTTGGCTACCTGCAGCGTCTGGTTGTCGTCGTTCCAGAGAGCGAAGAGCATGGTGACATACTGCGAATCGAGCTTGCGCTCCTGCAGGGCATCGTTGAGCAGAGCGAGCATTTTTGCGGGTTCCGGCTGCTGCGAGGCGGCGGCGCGCATGATGCCGCTCACCAGCGCAGCGAAAAGTGCGGCCGGCGCGGCCTTACCGCTCACGTCGCCAAGAACGATGGCCGTGCGGTTCGGTCCGTAGTCGAGAAAGTCGTAGAGATCGCCGCCGATGGTGCGCGCCGGCAGGAAGCGAACGGCCATGTCGGCATGTGGATGCGAAGGGGCTTCCGTCGGCAGCAGGCGAAGCTGTACCTCGCGGGCCATGGCGATGTCTTTCTCGAGCTGGCGTTCCTGCCGGTGAACGGCCTGGTAGAGGCGCGCGTTCTCTATGGCGATGGCAATTTGAGCGGCGAGCGTGGTGAGAATCCGCTCGTGCTCTTCATTGAAGAAGTTGGGACGCGTGTGCTCGAGATCGAGCACGCCGATGACGCGGCCCTTGTAGAAAAGCGGGACGATGAGCTCCGAGCGGGTCTCGGGATTCATGGGTATGTAGCGCGGTTCCACGCTCACGTCGCCAACGTTGATGGGACGCCACTCGCTGACCGCGGCGCCAACCAGTCCGCTGCTGATGGGAATGCGGCGCGTGGGCGCATGGGTGTAGCCGAAGCGCCACGCATAGCGCGTGACCAGGGTCTCGCCTTTTTCGTCGAGCAACATGATGGTGAACATCTGGTAGTCGATGAGGCGGCGCAGGAGTTGGCCGACGCGCTCGAGGAGAGGATTGAGATCGAGAATCGACGCTAGTTCGACGGCGATCTCGTTGAGCACCTCGAGGATCTGCGCCTGGCGGGATACGCGGGTATAGAGGCGGGCATTCTCAATCGACTGCGCGATGCGCGAGGCGGTGAGCGTCAGAACGTGGAGATGCTCGTCGCGGAAAAAGTCCTGCTGCTCGCTTTCGATATCGAGGACGCCGATGAGGCGGTTTTTGGCGATCAGCGGCACGGCAAGCTCGGAACGCACGTCGGGATTCGCGTTCATATAGTAGTCCGCGGTGGAGACGTCGTTGAGCAGGATCGGCTGGCGGGTGAGCGCCACCTGGCCGACTACGCCCTTGCCGACTGGGACGCGGGTGCGCTCGGCTTGCGGCGTGTGGCCGATCTGGTAGCGCATGCGCAGCTCGTTGGTGCGGTCGTTGAGCAGAAAAATGGCGAAGATCCGGTACGGGATGACGGCACGAACCAGCTCGGAGGTGCGGCTGAGCAGGGTTTGCAGGTCAAGCGTGGTATTTAGAGTGTCGGTGAGGCGCATCAGGTAAGCCACATCGGCGGGCTCGATGCGGGCATTGATCGGGTCGAGCGAGGCCGGAGACGTGGCCGGGTCGGCAGGGCGGTAGTCGCCCTCGAATTCGTGATGACCTGGAGATGGGGGAGTTTCTGCCATAAAGGGATCAAGGAATGATAACAAGGGAACAAGATGTTTCTTTGAGCGTGTTTCAAAAATCAGTTTTGTAACAAGGGCACGGCTTTAGCCGAGCCGAAAAAAAGCAGAAGAACACTGGGCTTTAGCCCCTGAGGGATGACAACAGGGATCGGCACAATCATTTTTGAAACACGCTCTAGGGATCGGAGTGACAGAGGTGATTCTCGATCCGCTTTGTCCTCGAGCGAAACGCCGCAAGCAGAGATGAGGGGTATTTCCACGATGAAGAGACCGAGGCACTGAGTCTTCTTGTTCCCCTGGCCTCTGTCTTTACGCCCCGAGTTCCTGCAGGATGGCGACGGAAGCGGAGCAGCCGATGCGGTTGGCGCCCGCCTCGAGCATGGAGCGGATATGGCCGAGGCTGCGGATTCCGCCGGAGGCCTTGATGCCGCAACGCGCCCCTGCCACGCCACGCAGAAGGGCAACGTCGGCCGGGGTTGCTCCGCCCTCTGAGAAGCCGGTCGAAGTCTTGATGAAATCCGCCCCGGCGTGGATCGCGATTTCAGCCGCGCGAAGCTTTTCCTGCATGGTGAGCAGATTGGTTTCGAGTGTGACCTTGAGCAAAGCGCCATGATGATGCGCCACGTTGACAACGGAGTGAACGCTTCGTTCGACGGCCTGGTGGTTCCCGCTCTTGAGCAGGCCCACGGGCAGAACCATGTCGAGTTCGCGCGCGCCCAGCCGGACCAGCGCTGCCGCTTCCTGGCGAAGGGTGGAGACCAGCGAGGCGCCAAGAGGAAAGCCAACCACCGCCCCCACGGGAATGCCTGTTCCGGAAAGGCAACTGACCGCCGTAGATGCCCAGATGGGGGTGACCATGACGCAGGCAAAGCGGTAGCGTGCAGCGTCGGCACACAGGTCTTCAATCTGCCGGCGCGTGGCGTCGGGTTTCAGCAGCGTGTGGTCGATGACCGTAGCGAGGGGCTGCCAGTTGGCTAGAGTCCTTACCGTGAATCCTGCTGAGTCAAAGGTTCCGTGATCGAAATCCAGATCGGAGTTCTGGATCGCGATGGTCGCGCACATGGGGAAATGCTCCTTGCCTGGCGGGGACGCCGCTCTCCGGTGTCTCGCTGGAAGTGTCCGGGAGACGAGTATATGGTTTTGTCGTGCCCAGGCCAAATGAATAGATGCAGAATCGGGTCTCGCGGTCACACGATGGTGTAAACGATTGTGTTACTGGTCCGTGGGTTGCCTTATTCAGGATGTCCGGGAGCCATAAGGCAGATGTCAGGCAGATTGCGGTAACGCTCCGCGTAATCCATCCCGTACCCGATCACAAACAGATTCGGAATCGAAAACCCGACGTAGTCGGCCTCGATCTTCTCGATCCGGCGGGAAGGCTTATCGAGCAGCGTAGCGATGCGCAGGGTTTTCGGATGCTGCTGCAGGAAGAGTTTGCGGAGGTAGGAAAGCGTGAGGCCGGTATCGAGGATGTCCTCGACGATGAGTACATTCTTGCCTTCGATGGGCCGATCCAGATCCTTGATGAGCTTGACGGCACCGGAGGAGCGCTGGCCGGCCCCGTAGCTCGATACAGCCACGAAGTCGAATGTAGCGTCAGCCTGGATGGCGCGCGAAAGGTCGACCAGAAAGAATGCAGCTCCCTTGAGCACTCCAACCATGACCAGTTTTTCGCCGTTGAGGTCGCGCGCGATCTGCACGCCCATCTCTGCCACTCGCTCTGCGATCTGCTGGCGGGAATAGAGGACGTCGAGACCTTGATAGGTGGTGGTAGCCATGCAGACAGTATCGCGCGGAAATCGATTTGAACAAACTGTGTAAATCGGGGGTGGAAAGCGGAGTTAGCGAAGGTCGTTGGTTGCCCGTCCTTTTGCGGCCTGTCATGGCGGCATCTCGCCTTCCTCTGAGGAGTCACCATGGGGAAAAGGATCGCGGTCAGCTGTGTTCCCGAGTGGGGGATCCGTCAGCGCGGCCGGACTTGTGGTTGCCGGCGGAACGGTCTTTGCCCGCCCGGGCTAAGACGGATTTGGTGAGCCTTGGGGGCAACGTTCTCCTGGTTTTCACGGCGGATGAGCCCTGGTGTCCTGTCCCTGAAGTTCAAGCCGTAACTAGAGCTGTCCTCCTGAGCGAAGTTTGCCGCGCTTAGCGGGAAACGGAGTCGAAGGATCTGCGGTTGCTCCTTGCGAATGATGCTACGAACTTCTGGGACTCCACACTAGCTTTTTGGACTAGAACTGGTTGTGTAAATGCGGCTTTGAAAGGGCGCGGCTTCAGTCGTGCCGAAAAGAGCCTGAAAAGCAAGGGGTTTTAGCCCCTGAGGGACGGCAATCCGGATACGGCGGCCATCGATGAAACACGCTCTTGTGCGCGATGGTCTCTGCCAGCTCGCTCACTGCTTCTCGCACCCTTGCTCCCCTCCCTCTGGCGTCAAGCCCCTCTTCCGGGAACTCGCTCCATCCAAGCCACTTAATTTTGCGGGCTATATCGCCATTTCCCGCACAATCAAGATAAGCGCAGGCCCAATGAGAAACATCACCGTAGGCCTAACCACAGTCACCTGCTATCCGGCTCGCATCTGGGCCGCAAAGCACATGGCTTCCGCCTCACGCATGGTCGCCAAAACCGCGTGGCAAATCTCGAAGCAAACCCCACCGGCGCCCCTCCCGCTCTTTTTTAATCCGGGCTGTGAAACTGTGGACCCCAGCCACATCAACAACTTGCGGCCACAGTTTCACAGTTTCACAGTTCCACAGTTTCTTGAGCCGGCGGCTTTGGCTCTCCCAGCGCGAGAAAGCTCCCGCAGGCAAATCCGCTTGGGCCACCTACTTTGAAGCTTCCCGCCACAGCGCCACGCCGCCGAAGATGCCGTCCTCGTTGGAGACGATGGAGACGTCTTTCGGAAGTTTGAAGATGATCTTTTTGGTGTTGCCGCCGCCCAGGTAGAGGTGGTCCCAGTTGAACGTGGCAGAGGTCTGCGCGATGGCTTCCGCGAGTCGCTTGTTCCACTGCTTCTTGCCGTACCTTGTGAGGCCGCGACGGCCGAGGTAATCCTCATAGGTTTTTTCGCGCCAGGGATGGTGACCCAGTTCCAGACCTGGGCAAAGCTTTCCATCGGTAAAGAGTGCCGAGCCCATTCCCGTGCCGAGGGTGATGACGAGTTCCACGCCCACGCCCTTGATGGCGCCGTAGCCCTGCACTGCGGCATCATTGGCCACGCGAACCGGTTTGCGCCAGCGCTTCTCGAGTTCATTTTGCAACGGAAAATCGTCCCATTGCGGATGGAGGTTTGCGGCGGTCAAAGTGACGCCGCGCTTCACAACTCCGGGAAAACCGACAGAGACGCGCTCGAAGCCGGCCAGTCGTGCGCGCAGCGTGTCGAGCACGCGCAAGACTGCTCGCGGCGTGGGCACGGCCGGGGTAGGGTTGCGTTCGCGGTCGCTCGCCGGTTTTCCGGCGGGCGAGAGCAGCATGGCCTTAATGCCGCTTCCGCCGATGTCGATGGCGAGCGTAATTGGAGAAGAGTTGCGCGGCGCGGGGCGATTGGGCTTCGGAGCCATTTGGTTTGAATTGTAAAACAGGGAACAGCGGGCAGCGGTTAGTGGCCGGCAAACAGAATCAGAAAACGGAGAGCCAGCTTCGAGCTTTCGCACGCTGGTGAAGCATGGGTCGCCGGTTGCGGTGGAAGCTGAAGCAAGTGCAATCCCCTACACTAAATCTGGTTTCCCATGCCTGCGTATTGCGAAGTCGCGCTTCCGGTGCCGCTCGATCACACATTTACTTATGCGGTGCGCCAAGACCAGCAGCCGCAGCGCGGCGCACGGGTGATTGTGCCCTTTCGCAACGAGAAACTCATCGGCGTTGTGACGGGGTTGGACGCGAAAGCTCCGGAGGAGATGGAAGTACGCTATCTCGAAGCGGTGCTGGACGAAGAGCCGCTGCTGAGCGAGCATTTGCTGGAATTGGCGAAGTGGACTGCGCAGTACTATCTGGCGCCGCTGGGCGAGGTGCTGCGCGCCATGCTGCCGCTGGGGGCCGAGGTGCGGCGCACGGTCTATTACCGGATCACAGACCTGGGACGGGACGTGCTGGCGAAGAGCATGGATGGGGATTCAGGAATAACCCAGGTCTCAAAATCGAGATCTGGGGCACCCGCGAACGAAGAAAACGCAGATCCTTCAACTGCATCCGGCGCCGGCGAACTCGCTCAGGATGACAATTCTTCACGCGTGCCTGATCCTGGGGCACCCGCGAAACGGCGTGGCAGGCTTTCAAAAGAAGGCCAGGACATGGAGCGGCGGGTGCTGGAGCGCCTGGCATCGGGCGAGCCGGTGAAGGTGTCGACGTTGCGGACGGCGACGGCGGCGCCGCTGCCGCTGCTGGCTGGCCTGGTACGCAAAAAGTGGATTGCGCGTGAAACGGCTGCCGCCGAACGCGATGCGCGGCGGTTGGAACGCTTTGCCGTGCTGGTTGAGGAAGGGCGGCTGCCGGCTCTCACCGAGAAGCAGCAGGCGATCCTGGCGGAGCTGGCGGCGAGCGGAGGCGAGTTGGCGCTGGCTGAATTGCGGCGCCGCGATCTGCCGTCGTCCACGCTGCAAACGCTGGTGCGCCGCGGATTGGTGCGCATCGAGGAGCGGGCTGAAGCGTTTCGGCTGGGTGGACTGCTTCCCGCGTCTGCGCCCGTAACCCTGAATGCGGTGCAAAGCGAAGCGCTGAAGAAGATCACCGGCGCGCTGGGCAGATTTCATTCTTTCCTGCTCTACGGAGTGACGGGCTCGGGCAAGACGGCGGTTTATCTTGCCGCCATGCAGGAGGCTCTGACGCGCGGGCTCTCCGCGATTCTGCTGGTGCCGGAGATCGGCCTTACGCCCCAGACTGTGGGCTTGCTCGATCAGGCTTTCGGGCAACGCGTTGCGCTGTTGCACTCTGCGCTTACGCCCGATGAGCGCAGCGAGCAGTGGCGCAGGATTCGGCGGGGCGAAGCGCCCATCGTGGTCGGCACGCGATCGGCAATCTTCGCGCCGGCGCCGAATCTCGGATTGATCCTGGTGGATGAGGAACACGACCAGAGCTATAAGCAGGAGGAAACCCCGCGTTACAACGCGCGCGATGTGGCCGTGATGCGCGCCAAGCTGGCCGGTGCGGTGGTGGTGATGGGTTCGGCAACGCCGTCGCTTGAGAGCTGGCACAACACGGCGGGCGGGAAATATACACGCATTGAAATGCTCGACCGGGTGATGAACCGGCCGCTGCCCGAAGTCGAGCTGATCGACATGCGGCGCGAGTTCCAGGAGACAGGAAAGGATCAGCTCTTTTCGCGTTCACTGGTGGAGCAGGCGAAATGCACGCTGGAGCGTGGCGAGCAGGTGCTCATTCTGCTCAACCGGCGCGGCTATTCGTTTGCCGTGATGTGTCGCGCCTGCGGCGAAAAACTCGATTGCCAAAACTGCGCCATTGCCCTGACCCACCACAAGGCATCCGATGAGGAGCCTGGTGAGGCGCGAGTCGGGCAGCGCCTGGAGTGCCACTATTGCGGCTACAAGAGAACGGTTCCGGCGCGTTGTCCGAAGTGCGACAGCGAGCACATGTACTATCTTGGCGCGGGTTCGCAGCAAGGCGAGGAGCGGCTGGCGGAGATTTTTCCCGGAGCGCGCATCGGGCGCATGGATCGCGATACGGTGCGCGGACGCTTCGACCTTGAGCGGCTGCTGGCGCGCCTGCATTCCGGCGAGATCAATCTGCTTGTGGGAACGCAGATGATCGCCAAGGGCCACGATATTCACAGCGTGACGCTGGTCGGCGTCGTGGGCTGCGATCATGCGCTGTCCATGCCGGATTTTCGTGCGGCTGAGCGAGTGTTTCAGTTGATGACGCAGGTGAGCGGGCGAGCGGGGCGCGGTGAACTGCCGGGACGCGTGGTGGTACAGACATACCATCCGGATCACTACGCCATCCTCGCCGCTACGGCGCACGACTACACTGCATTCGCCGAACGCGAGCTGAAGTACCGGCGCTGGATGCACTATCCGCCTTTCGGCGCGCTGGCCAATGTGCTTGTGCAATCGCAAAAGCTGGAGGAAGCAGCGGCGTGGTCGGCGAAGCTGGGCAAGCACCTTCAAAAGGCCGTGCCGGAAGGAGTGCGCGTGCTTGGCCCCTGCACGGCGCCGATCGCGCGCATCAAGGGCGTATACCGCTTTCACATGATTCTGAAGAGCGCCTCCCGCAAGGCTCTGAATGAAACGCTGCGAAGCATGCTGGCGCACGCGGCGGCAGAGGGAATTCCCCGGCGCAACCTGATCGTTGACATTGACGCGCTGCGATTGATGTAACCACCTGCGGTGGGGCAGCCGCCTTCCGCATGTTCGCGTCAAGCTGGAAGACGCGAGAAACTTTCGAGTCAGCAGATCGGTAGTGAGCGCGTCGGCACCAGCGCGATGGGGCCGGTGACCGCCAAGGTGGCCCGGCCGCGATTGAGCAGAACGTTAGCTGCCCGAGGCGTCGCTGTCGATGGCGTGAAGTTCCTTGCCTGGCTTGAAGCGCACTGCTTTGCCGGGCGTGATGGTGACTTCTGTGCCGGTGCGGGGATTGCGGCCGATTCCGGTTTTGCGCGCGCGCACGCTGAAAACCCCAAACCCGCGCAGCTCGATGCGCTCGCCGGCAGCCAATGCCTGCTTGAGCCCCTCGAAGACGGTATCCACTGCCGCTTCTGCCTTGGTGCGCGGCAGACCGGTGCGCTCGACCACGTTATGAACGATGTCCTGCTTGATCAATGGAGCCTCCTCGTTCGCCGGGAAGTGAATTCTTGAGCGTGCAATCACCTACAACGCTCATACTACAGGCTTTGCCATGAATAGGAAACCGCAGATGCCTGAAGTTGTGGATTTCTTGCGTGTGATGGCCCCGTGCTGAGTCTCAGAAATCAGAGACGCGGGGCCACTCACTGGGAAGATTGTCAACGTGTGCGGCGGTTGCTTAAGATGAGACTTCGAACGAATGCTACTGCCGGTATCCCACCGGAGGCCATTCTCACCCCGAACAGGAGATGCATGTCGATTCAAAGCGACCGATGGATCAGGGAACAAGCCCTGAAACACCGCATGATTGAACCTTTCAGCGAAAAGCAGGTCGCTGGCAACGTGATTTCGTTCGGAGTTTCATCGTACGGATACGATCTCAGAGTTTCAGATGAGTTCAAGATCTTTACCAACGTCAACAGCGCCATCATTGACCCCAAAGCTTTCGACGAACGATCGTTTGTGTCGGTACAGGCGGATTCGGTCATCATTCCACCGAATTCATTTGCGCTGGCTCGATCCATTGAGTACTTTCGTATCCCCCGGGACGTATTAACCATCTGCGTTGGCAAGTCAACGTACGCGCGTTGCGGCATCATAGTGAATGTGACTCCATTTGAGCCGGAGTGGGAAGGGTTTGTGACGTTGGAAATTTCTAACACCACGCCCTTGCCGGCCAAGGTTTACGCAAACGAAGGGCTGTGCCAGATTCTGTTCTTCCGCGCGGATGAGCCTTGCGAAACAAGCTACGCGGATCGCAAGGGCAAGTACCAAAAACAACAGGGAATCGTTTTGCCCAAGCTCTAAAGAAATGACGGCTCTCGAACCGGCGGCGTAGGGGTTTGAGGCCCGGTCAGAAATGCTTTGTATTGCCCTTGGTGTGGCCTTTGCGGCGTCCAAGGCAGCCCTCCAGAATGCGAATAGGGACGCGCCATGAGATCCAGAGCTTTGAATCATCCTCAGCCATTGAAGACCTCCGAGCCGGAACCGATTCACATCGGGGTTCTGGCGGGCGAGCCGGTTCGGGACGCGGGCCTGGCCAGCATCTTTGACCTGCCGGCGCAGGAGGATCAGGCACAGCTTGTGCCGGTGATCGGGACTCTGCCCGAGTTGTTGACCTTCAATGAAATTGGATACATCGTTGTCGATCTGCATTGCTCCCCCGGCAGGCTGGAGGCGCTGCAGATGATTCGTCGCTCGCGCCCTGAGATTCGCTCCATCGTGATCGGTCCGGAGGGGGATGACGACCTGGTATTGAACTCGATCATCGCTGGCGCGAGGGCATATTTGGGGCATAGCGCGGGCCCTGAGGTGGTTCGCAAAGCGATTGAAGTGGTCACTTCGGGATCCATTTGGGCGCCGCGGCGGCTGCTTTGCCAGGTCATCGATCGCCTTCTGAAGACTCCAAGCGCAATGAATGCCGTTTCAAGTCAGCAACTAACACCGCGCGAACAGCAGGTTTTAGAGTTGATCCTGAATGCTCATTCGACGCGCGAAATCGCCAGACGGCTGGGGATCGAACAAAGGACGGTGAAGGCCTATGTGGCGCGGCTGATGCGCAAAACCGGCTCTGACAATCGCATAAAGCTTTCAGTTTCTGCACTGAACCGCGCACTGATGGCCGGAGAGATCGACCGCCTCGGGGAACTAGAGAAGATTACCAATTAGGGCATTTTATGGTTACCTTGAGCCATAGCCCCTAAGTACTCTTGTGTAGTTTCCGGTATTTCCACAATATCGTAATCAGAAACAACGCAGATCTGGGGAAAGGAGTTCCCAGGCAGCATGTTTCCATGAAGCCTGGGAACTCCTCTTTTTTCAATTCACGGTCCAAAGCCAATCTGTGTGGTTTTCGGCAGCCCTCCCCCTTCAATTTCAAGCGTCCGAAAGCAAAGCCCGCCCCTAAAGGCGGGCTTTGGCGTGTATTACGGAAGAGCTGAGCCGGCATATCGGCAGGTAACGCCTCCTGGTGGTTCTATAGTCTGTAATCGGGTTTCGCTTGCGGATGCTGTAGGCTGGTCGAGGGGGTTACCTGCGTTTCCGGTACCCCGACCGTTCTCATGGCGCCCGGCCAAGCTCCCCTGTCCCTGAGAACGGAAACGCTGTGAAAGGGGATCCCCACTTCCAACCAAGATCGCACCAGTCCGCGGCAAAATGCCCGCGAAATGGGAAAGGGAATGAATATGAAAAGAGCTCTTGCATCAATTTGCCTCAGTATTCTGCTCACTTCCACGGCTTTTGCCGCCTCCTCGAGAGAAGATCTGCAGGGCCGCATTGATTCAGCCAAGAACGTTCTTAACCAAATCATGGGTGCACAAGATAAGACGATTCCGAGCAACATTCTTAAATCTGCCACATGCATTGCAGTGGTCCCCGGAATGGTGAAGGGCGCATTTCTTGTTGGCGCCCAATATGGCCAGGGAGTTGTCACCTGCCGTACCGGTCACGGTTGGAGCGCTCCGGTGTTTATCCGGATGGCGGGCGGGTCGTTCGGATTCCAGATTGGTGGTCAGGCAACGGATCTGGTTCTGGTTGCCGTGAACGATCGAGGAATGCAGGATCTGCTCAAGAGCAAATTCAAGATCGGCGGCGATGCGTCAGCCGCGGCGGGGCCGGTGGGCCGCTCCGGCCAGGCGTCGACCGATTGGAAGATGAATGCCGAATTACTGAGCTATTCCCGGGCCAAGGGCATCTTTGCCGGCATCGATCTCGATGGCACGAGCGTGAGCCAGAACAAAGAAGATACCGAATTGTATTACGGCGCGCCACACGATTTTGAATCGATCCTGAGGGGTGATGTGGCCGTGCCCCCTGGCGCGGTTCCGTTCGTCCGCGACGTCGCGCGTTACTTCATCGAAGCGAAAGCCAACCACTAGAATCCCTCCACCGAATCCCGCTGAACGAGCCCGAAGCGCTTTGTTTATCCTCTCCGCCCGAGATGGCGGAGAGGATAGCTCGAGGCGGGTCTGCAGCCGCGTGCACGGGTGGCGGCTCAAATGAGCCACTACCCGTGAATGCGCAGCCATGCGCTGAGCGACTACACTAATCCTTCGGTAAAACCAGAGCCCGAACGCCCCGCTCACTGCTCGCAAGGGTCGCGACTCCCGCGATGGTTAACAGTCGATGAGGCTGGGGTTGCGACTCGCATGTCGCGAGGGGATTGTGGCATGGTCGTGCCATCGGGGTTGTGCGGGACACTTCGAGCCTGGTTTCGCGATTGCGTTCAACGATGCGGGAAGATCTTGAGTATGGACTGGTTGTTGCTGTAGCGCGCGCTCTGGGCCGCATGCCGCTTGGAGCCGCGCGACGCTTTGCCGACGCGCTCGCCTTTGCCGTCTATTGGTGCAACGGGCGGCTGCGTCGGGTGGGTGTGCGGAATCTCGAGATGGCGTCGCCGCAACTCTCTCCCCAAGCCAGAAAAGAAATCCTGCGACAGGTATACGTCCACCTTGGCTGGCAACTGGTCGAGTTTTGCCGCATGTCCCGCTACACCCCGCAAAACACCGCCGACTGGATCCGCACCGAAGGCCTGGAACACTATCTTGCTGCGAAGGCTCGCGGCAAGGGCGTGTTGATTATTACGGGGCACCTGGGCGCATGGGAGTTGTCCAGCTTCTACCACTCGCTTATGGGCTATCCGATGGGGATGGTCATTCGCAGGCTTGATAATCGCAGGCTTGACGAATATGTCAACAACATCCGATGCCTGCACGGCAATTTTGTGGTGCACAAGGATGACTTTGGGCGCGCGCTTTTGACGGCGATGCGCGAAGGCGGGACGGTCGGAATCTTGATGGACACGAACATGACGCCGCCGCAGGGCGAGTTTGTGAAGTTCTTCGGGATCGATGCCTGCACCGGGACGGGGCTGGCGCATATCGCGCGCAAGACAGGAGCGGCTGTGCTACCCGGCTTTATGTTCTGGGAAAAAGACGAGCGGAAATATGTCCTGCGCTTTGGCGAGGAGGTCGCGATTCCGCACACCGACGATGTGGCAGCCGACATACTGGAAGCGACACAAAGCTGCACCGCCGTTCTTGAAACGTGGATTAGGCGCTATCCTGACCAGTGGTTGTGGATTCACCGCAGGTGGAAGACGCGGCCGGCGGGAGAGCCAGGGCTTTACTGAACTGACACTCATAACCGGGAGCAATGAATGACGCTCGGCGATTTGGTCGAAAAGCTCGGTGGGACATTGATGCTGGGGCGCCCAGAAGCGCTGATTACCGGCGTGAACGGGCGCGAGCGTGTGACGGCAACGGAACTGCTATTTGCTGAAGACGCGGAATCGGTAAGTGAGGCGCTGGCGAGTGCAGCGGGAGCCGTTGTTGTGACGCCTGGCTGCCTCTCAAGCTACGCTGAGAGTGCGGGGGTTGCCATTGTCGAAGCAAATCAGCCGCGGCTGTGGTTCGCGCGTGCTGCGAAGCTGTTGAGGCCGGCGCAGCCGGCGGGCGGTGTGCATCCGGCCGCCGTCGTCGGTGCGGACGTGAAGCTCGGAGCGGGCGTGACGATTGGACCGTGCGCCGTCATTGGCGATCGCGCGCAGATTTGCGATGGAACGCGGATCGAGGCCGGAGTTGTGATCGGCGAGGGTGTGCGGATTGGAGAGAGTTGCCGCATTTATCCGCGTGTCGTGGTTTATCCGGGGACAACGATCGGCAATCGCGTGATGATCCACGCCGGCGTAGTGCTGGGAGCGGATGGGTTCGGCTACGTGCGCGATGCGGCGACGGGAGAGCATACGCAGTTCCCGCAGCAGGGCACGCTGGTGATTGAAGACGACGTGGAGATTGGCGCCAACTGCACCATCGACCGCGGAGCGCTTGCCGAAACGCGTGTGCGGCGCGGCGCCAAGTTCGACAATCTTGTGCATGTGGGCCACAACTGCGATATCGGCGAGGACGCAATCCTCGTTGCGCTCACCGGCATCTCGGGATCGAGCACCATCGGCAAAGGCGCGGTGCTGGCCGGGCAGGTGGGGATTGGTGATCATGCGCATGTGGGACCCGGTGTAATTCTCGGCGGGCAGGCGGGCGTATTCAGCGGGAAGACCGTGACAAACGAGGGACTGAAGCCCGGAACAGTGCACTGGGGAACGCCGGCGCGTCCGCTGCACCAGGTATTGCGCGAGCAGGCGACGCTGGCGCGGCTGGTAAGGAACAGGGAACGAGGGAATAAGGGACAGAGGGAATAGGGGCTGGGGCGATGGCGATCATCGTTGTGGGCGGCGGTTGCAGAGGTGCAGGCAAGACTGCGCTGATCTGCGGGCTGATCCGGGCGCTGCCAGAGTTGCATTGGACGGCAATCAAGGTTACAAGCGAGCCGCACGGCAAGCCGGTACCAATCTGGGAGGAGACCAACGCAGGGCCGGAGAGCGACACGGCGCGCTATCTTGCCGCAGGCGCAAAGCGCTCGCTGCTGGTGACGGCCGATGACGACGCGCTCGATTCCGTCGTGCGGCAGATTCTTGCGGAGGCCCAGCCGACTGCCGGCCTGATCTTCGAGTCGAATCGCGTGCTCAGCTGCCTGCGCCCCAGTCTTTGTCTCGCGGCAGCACTCAGCCCAATCGGCGAGCGGAAGGCGTCATTCGATCTCGTGGAGCAACGGATGGATGCCATGGTTGAGCTCGCAGGGCACGACCATCTGATCGCGGGCGAGAGGCTTTGCTTCCATCTCAGGTCGCTGGAGCGGATTTCTGCTCCGATGATTGCGTGGCTGCGGGAGCGGCTTGAAAACACGGCGGGATAATGCAAGTGCGATGCTATTGCTCTGGCGAAACACCCATTTGTATTCGACATGCTACCGGGCGCCCAGCGCTAAACGCAGGAATAAAATTCCAAGAGGCGGACGAGCTGATGACGTTGTCTCCGATGGGTCCGCGATCTGCCTTGTTCACGAGATTTGCCGATTGCACTTTACCGGCCGCATCGATCACCAGATTAAGCAGGATCTCTGAGTGTGGAACCTCCAGCTGGCTTTTGTCTCTGACTTGAACATCAAGATAAATCGCTTCGGGCCGGGAACCCGCCCGGGAGCCAGGGTCTTCCGCAACTTCGTCGGCGTTCGTGATCACTGCTTTCTGGATGGCACTCGAAATCGTATTTCCGAACGCATCAAGGTTTTTGTTAGGCTCGGCAGGCGCCGTGAAGATCATGGCGTGGCGTTTCCATCGCACAGTGAGATCTGGATTTGAAACCTCGTCCACCTCACGCAAAATGCCGTGTGTGCGCGCATTCTCGATCGCGTCGCGTATTCGGGTGATATCCGCGGGGGGCCACATTTTGGCAAGAGCATTCCATGCTTGCTGCTCCCGGCCGCTGTAGAGATAGGCCCAGACAATCTCCAATACTGCGATCTTGGTGCGCAGGATCTCGTGAAGTTCTGCCAGCAATTGGGGAGGTATCGAAGATAGTTCTCCGTCGGTGTTCTTGAATTCCGTTAAGGAACGGGCGTCGAGTTGAGACTTTACCTGGGCTATCTGGCGGTCGTAATACGGCTGAAACTCGGAACTGACATCTGTGAGCTTCCTCTTCTCAAAGGCAAGGACTACGGTGGGCAGAAAGTCGAAGCTGGACAACGGCAGGTCCTCGAAATCGTCAACGGCGCCGGCGTCATCGGTCCAGATCTCGTTGCGGCCTTCAAGATTCATGTCTTGGGCGTCGAAGAAATCTCCGCCGGTCAGGGTGCGTAGCAGCCGCGGCGGCTCCTGAAGGGAGTAGATCTGATAGGTCATCAGCCGATCCTGCTCGGCGTTCTTGATTTGAAAAGCGACGACCGGGACGCCCAATCCCAAATCTGCGCCCAATACGTCTATATCGACGAGATATGCTCCTTCCACAACGTGCATTACGCTCTTGCGCCAGCGGAGCGATGCATCGCAAGCGTGACTGGCAAAGGCGCCGTTCTTCGAAGCGCCTACGGTGACGGTGACTCCAGTTTGGAACTTCGACGAAAATATGCCGAAGCCGTCGCGGCAGAGGGAACGTTGCTGCTGGGCACCGCATGAAGCTGAGGATGTGCAGAAAAGAAAAAACAGCAGCAGAGCCGCAATTTGGATGGCCTTGCTCCCGTGAGCGAGCGCTCTCAAGGTCCGCTCTTGAGCAACAGTCGAGAGAAACATTGGGGGCCTTTCCATCCCAGCTGCAAACAATGCCTTCGATTCTACGCTGCGATTCGATGGCGCAAACGAGGCGGCCGAAATGTGACCGCTTTCCTTGACTTCAAAGCCGCACGGCGGTAAGGTGGGCGAGATTCCCTTTGATCTGCCTGGGTTTTCCTGGAACGAAAGCCGGAGTGTGCGAGTTTTGGAGAGTGTTGAGATTTCAGGAGGGGAAGCGGCGGAGAGGACTGTGCAGCCGCTGCGGACAGAAACTCCGCAGGCAGTTGAGCTGGATGAAATGCGGCTGGGATGGCTTGCGCTGGTACTTGCGCCCGGGTTGGGTCCGAAGCGGATTCTCGATGCCGTACGAGAGATCGACTCGGCGAGCCGGATCTTCGCGCTGACGCTCACGGAGTTGGAAGGTCTGAAGTTTCCCGCCGGGGCGGCGCAATTCATCTTTGATGGCAAGGCGCGGCGCGCGGCAGAAGAGGAGTGGGCCCGCGTGAGGGCGCACGGCGCGACTATCGTCAGCTACTCGTGCGCAGAATACCCCGAACGGCTGCGCGAGATTTACGATCCGCCGCCGGTGCTGTGGGTGCGTGGCGATGTGAAGCTGCTGAGGCGGCCTGCAATTGCAGTGGTCGGCACACGTCATCCCACGCCGTATGGCAGTGGCATCGCAGAGATGCTTTCACGCGACCTGGCGGCCCGTCGGCTGCTGATTGTGAGCGGTATGGCGCGAGGGATCGATAGTTCCGCCCACAGGGGCGCACTGGCTGCGCGCATGCCGACGGTGGCCGTGTGGGGCACCGGAGTCGATGTGGTGTATCCCAAGGAGAACAAGAAGCTGGCCGAAGAGATTCTGGCGACAGGCGGGGCGATTGTGAGCGAGCTGCCGATGGGAACGTTTCCGGCTCCGCAGAACTTTCCGCGCCGCAACCGGATCCTAAGCGGCCTGAGCGTCGCTGTGCTGGTGGTGGAGGCGGGTGAAAACTCGGGTACGCGGGTGACGGCCCGCTGCGCCGCCGATCAAAACCGCGACCTGTTCGCCGTTCCGGGCAATGTGACTAACAAGGGCTCCTGGACTCCTAACACGTTGATAAAACAAGGGGCTAAGCTGGTGGCCACCTGGGAGGACATCTGGGAAGATCTGCCCTCGCAGGTGCGGCTGGAACTGGAAGCGGAGGCTTCGGCTGCATCCAAGTCGGACACTGGCGCATCCTTATTGCCTGATCCGGTGCTACGGCCGCAGGAGGCCATTGTGCTTGAAATGCTGCGCGCCGATGAAAGCTTGCAAATCGACGAAATCCTGGATCGGATGGAGACGCAACTAACTTCTTCAGAGGTATTTACAGCGCTTTTTGAGCTGGAGATGGCGGGGCGAATCCGGCAGTTGCCGGGCAAGAACTATGTTCGAACGCTGTGAAGAACCGGGATCGGCGATCAGTTCCGGTGGAGGCGCAAAGGTCAGAGGGGGCATTGGCCATCTGCCGCTGAACCCAGCGCAAGAAAATTGGCAGTAACTGTCCAGGTGCATTCCCGCACAGGGGCTTTCCCTCAATTGACGCAAAGCTGAGGGTTTGCGGGCTGTAAACGAGGCGGGGTCATGCGCGAAAACGGGGGCAGCGCGGGAGAAAAATATTGCCCACCGTAGAATTCCGATGGTGTTCCATGTTAGGGTGCAACACTTACGGCTCATCTTTCGGGCAGGCCGAGAGCAATGGGAAGGACAACTGGAGATTTTGAGCCGCGGCGAGTTGAAACAGAAGGCGGCTTGACGAGTCCAACGGTGAGCCGTAAATCCTGAGAGGCTGGCGCAGCGGCTGCTTGCAGCCATTGCAGCGATGGAAGGTTCGAGAGAGGAAATTGGGACAAGGAATGGCAGCAACAAGCAAAGCATTGGTGATCGTGGAGTCGCCCGCCAAGGCGAAGACGATCGAAAAGTATCTGGGCAAAGGCTTCGAAGTCCGGGCGTCGGTGGGGCACATCATGGACCTGCCGAAAAACGAGCTCGGCGTGGAGCTGAAGAAGCGGACGTTCGTGCCCGAGCTCGTAGTATCTCCAGGCAAGGAGAAAGTGGTTGAGCAGCTCAAGAAAGCGGCGGAGAAGGCCGACGAAATCTATCTTGCTCCCGACCCGGACCGCGAAGGCGAGGCGATTGCGTATCACCTGGCGCTGAAGCTGGGGACGAATGCCAAAGAAAGAAAGAAGATTCGTCGCGTCACCTTCAACGAGATCACGAAGAAGGCCGTGCAGGAGGCCTTCAGTCATGCACGAGACATCGACCAGAACCTTGTAGACGCGCAGCAGACGCGGCGCGTGCTTGATCGGCTGGTGGGATACCAGATTTCACCGCTGCTCTGGGACAAGGTTCGCCGCGGGCTTTCGGCCGGGCGCGTGCAAACCGTGGCGCTGCGCCTGATTGTGGAACGGGAACGCGAGATTCGCGCGTTTCAGCCGGTGGAATATTGGACTTTGGAAGCGCTGCTTCATCCGGAGCGGCGCGCGGATGAGAAGTTCAAGGCGAAGTTTATCGGCGTTGAGGGGGAACCGGCGCGTGTAGCTAACGGAAAAGACAAGGACGGCAAAGAGCAGTTCATTTCCAGCGCGCTTCCCGACAAAAAGGCGATGGACGAAGTGCTTGCGGCGCTTGAGAAAGCGAACTGGTCCGTGATTAGCGTGCAGGCACGCGAGCAGCAGCGCCGGCCGCTGGCGCCATTCATCACCAGCCAACTGCAGCGCGATGCCGCCAACAAACTGGGTTTCAATGTGCGGCGTACCATGGGCGTGGCGCAACGGCTTTATGAAGGCGTGGATATTGGGGCGGAGGGCACGACCGGCCTGATCACTTATATGCGAACCGATTCGCCGCGTGTTGCTCCCGAGGCTAAAACGGCAGCCCGCGACTGGATTGCGATACAGCTCGGCGCGCAGTATCTTCCAGAATCCCCAAATTCGTACAAGGGCAAAAAGGACGCGCAGGACGCGCACGAAGCGATCCGGCCGACGGATGCAAGCGCGCACGCCGGAGTCGATTGCGCGTTATCTGAGCGATGAGCAGCTCAAGCTGTACACGCTCATCTGGAGCGCTTTGTCGCTTCGCAGATGGTTCCCGCCGTGTATGACGTGACCACCGCAAATATCGCAGCCATTTCGGCGAAGACGCGCAAAACTTACGATTTTCGCGTCAGTGGTTCCGTGATGCGCTTTGATGGATTTCTGAAAGTGTACGAGGTCTCAGAGGAAAAGAAAGACGAGGACGACGAAAGCGCAAACAGGCTGCCCAGCCTGGATGGCGTGAAGACGCTGGAGAAGGACGAGCTGCTGCCTGAGGAGCACTTTACGCAGCCGCCGCCGCGTTACAACGAAGCTTCGCTGGTGAAAGAGCTGGAAGAGCGGGGCATCGGGCGGCCGTCGACCTACGCTTCGATCATCAATACCATCCAGGACCGCGAATATGTCGTTAAACACGGCGGATCGCGCGGGCGTTTTTATCCCACGGAGATTGGCGTTGTGGTGTGCGACCTGCTGGTTGAGAACTTTCCGTACATCTTCGACACGGCGTACACGGCAAAGCTGGAAGACAGAACTGGACGACATCGAAGAGGGCACAGGAGAAGTGGACCGACCTGCTGAATGGCTTCTACGACCATTTTGAAGACGAGTTGAAAGACGCCGGCAAGAAGATGCGCAACATCAAGCGCATGGAGCAAACGACCAGTGAGAAGTGCGACGTTTGCGGATCGCCGCTGGTGCTGAAGTGGGGCAAGTTCGGCACCTTCTATGCGTGCTCGGCATACAACAAGAAAGATCCGACGAGCTGCACGTTTACCAAGGAGAACATTGCGGCGAAGCCGGACCTGAATACGCCGGAAGCGCAGGAGGCGGGCGACACCGAGGAGTATTGCGAGAACTGCGGCAAGGTGATGGTGATGCGGCGCGGACTCTTTGGGCCGTTTATGGCGTGCCCGGACTACAACGCCGATCCGCCCTGCAAGACCTTCCGCAAGCTGAGCCAGAAGCAGCAGCAGAAGCCGCCCGAGCCCACCGGCGAGGATTGCCCGGTGTGCGGCAAGCCGCTGGTGCTGCGGCAGGGGGCTTATGGCGAGTTTGTTTCCTGCTCCGGCTACCCGAAGTGCAAGTACGTGAAGCAGAACCTGATTGAGGGGATGAAGTGCCCGAAGTGCGGCGAGGGCGACATGGCCGAGCGCAGCGCGCGTCGCGGCAATGTCTTCTGGGGCTGCACGAATTATCCCAAGTGCGACTTCACTTCGAACCTGAAGCCGGTGGCCAAGAAGTGCCCGGAATGCGGGAGCCCGTACCTTGTGGAGAAGACGCTCCGGTCGGGGATTTTTCTTGAGTGCCCGAACAAGAAGAAGAGCGCCGAGGAAGAGACGGCTGCGCCGAAGAAGCGCGGAAAGAAAGGCTGCCGCGCGCGAAAGACGAGAAGCCCGCGGTGGTGTGCACTTACTCAAAGCGGATTGGCGACGCGCCGCCTCCGCCGACGGTGGAGACGCATGGGCCGGTTGCGGAGAAGACGGATGAGAAGCAGGAACTGCAGCCGGCGTGAATGAGGCGAATCTGACGAGGGATTCGCGATGCGAACAATGACTTCCCGTCAGATTCACGATGCCATTGAGGCTGCCCTCAAGGACGTGTCGCAGGGCTTGGCTTCGGGTGAGTTGGATCGAAGGGGCCGTTACTACACGGATTCTGAGTTGAAAGAACGCCTCGCAGAGTTCGTCCGTCGGCGGGTTCAGTGCTTCACGGACAGCCGGAAATCGCCCCATCGTTCGGCAAAGTCGGCTTGAATCCTTTAGTATGGGCAGCGGAGATGCCCTTATGGAACGGATGTTGGCCACGCCGGCCGATGCCGAAATCATCTTGAAGCTTTATCAATTGCGCACTGAAGCAGTGATGCGCCAGGCGCGCGCCTGGATGGGCGGCGAGTTCTGGCCGACGACGGCGGAGGAGTTTTTTGCCGTCGCAACAATCCTGCCGACCCGCATAACGCCTGGCTGCGGCAGGTGATCACCTACTGGGAGATGGCGGCGGCGATGGTGCTGCACGGAGCCGTTTCGGCCGAGCTGTTTGTCGACTGCAATGGCGAGGGATTTTTTCTGCTGGCCAAGTTTGCGCCGATTCTCGACGCCATCCGCGAAAAGAATCCCAGGTTCCTGAACAAACTTCGGATTGATGAACCGCTTTTCCGCTGCGCGGCACAGCGTTACGAGGCAATTCTGAAGCGCGTGGAAGCCGCACGGAGCGCGCGCGAGGAAAATAGCTGCAAGTCAAGTGGCATACGGGGTTGCAACGGCTGTCCCGAGAAGTTTCCCCTTGTCGAACTCGGCCCTGGGGGAGCATCATAGGAGACGGATCAAAGTTGTTTATATTCCCCTGGAGGTTTCAATGAAGCGAAACTTTTCCTTGCTGACAGCAGTGTTTGCGCATGGGCGCCATGGTGGCACAGGCAGCCGACTCAACCACGAGCAACGGGCTGGATCTCCGACTCGATGTGCGGCGCCAAACATGCGGGAACCGGCGCCGAATGCGTGAAGAAGTGCATCGCGGGCGGCAATGAAGCCGGTATTTGTTGATACCCGGAAAGAATGTTTGGAGCATCGACAATCCCGGATGCGGTAAAGGAGTTCTATGGCGCGCACGTGACCGTCAAGGCGACCGAGGATGCAGCGCACAAGAGCTTGCATATCGACTCGATCGTCGCGGCCAAGTAAGGCGGCTGGGCAGCCGGAACCTCGCTAGGACTCGCCACGCTGCGCGATACTCTGGTAGTGTCGTACCGGTGCCTCTCGCGAACCGGCCGCCCGGGCCGCGGAGAAGCAGGAGCGGAATCGACTGGAAGCGACCGGATCAACATGGCGCGTGCAATTTGGAACGGCAGAGTGATTGCCGAAAGCGATCGAATTATGGAGAGTTGGATGGGATGTCTATCTTCCCGGAATCCAGCCTCAAGCGGGAGTTTTTTCGCCCCAGCACAACCACCTCAACCCATCCCGCAAAGGGCCAAGCGCGATATTATGAGCGTCGTGATTGACGGCCAGGACAATCAGGATGCTGCCTGGTACTATCCCGACCCCAAGCCGGCCGCACGCAAGGTGAAGGGGTATGTAGCTTTTTGGCGCGGCGTGGAAGTGGAGAAATGACCTGGACCGGGGGCTGGGGACCAGGGAGCGGAAAGCAAGGCGAGCCCCTCTATTCGATGCTGCGAGGGATGACTGCTGGTCAATCGCCGCAAGCCCAAACATTTCACTTCTTCCGCGTGGGGAGATCATGCGTTCGAGCATCTTACTGCCTGGATTCCTTCTCCTCTTCGCGATTGGCGGCTGTGTGCATCCCCACGCGACCGCACTGCCTGCCGCGCCTACGCTGGCGAGCGATTCTGCTCATCCCGGTCACACAAATGGCTGGGTTGAAACCGAACTCTATTTTGGTCTCGGGCCGGCTGACCACCCGGAGAAGGGTATTAGCGACGCAGAGTGGCGCGACTTCCTCGACAGGGAGGTCACGCCGCGCTTTCCCGCGGGGTTAAGCGTGGTTGACGTTTACGGACAGTGGGAGAGCAAGAGAAGCGCTACGGTGGAACGGCTACGGTCAAAATGTTTGATCATTGACTATCCCGACACACAGGAAAACCGCGACAAAATCGAGGCGATCCGCTCAGCCTGGAAACAACGGACGGGCGACCAGTCGGTGATGCGGGTAACGGAGCCGGCAGATGTGTCGTTCTGAGAATCAGCCAGTAGCCAACAGCCGATAGCCATTCGCTTCGATCATTGCTCTGCGGACGCGGCGCTTCTCTCTCGCGCAAACGCGCGACGGAGCTTGCGAGTTGCTGGCTACTCCCTGTCGGCTAAAGACCGTTTCGGTCATTCACAGGTCAATTGCACCGATTGGGTGATGGACTGTGGAGGGTTTCCCGACGTGGTAAAGGTTCCGGTGAGCGTCTCGGCGCCGTTCGTTGCGGCCTTGCACACGGCTGTTCCGTTAGTTGAGTCGCTGGCGCTACTGATTTGGATGTTAGTCGGGTCGGAATTTAACCATGTTGCGTAGGCGATCCATGACAACGCTGGTACAGCGCAACCTGGGGGCGCAGTATAGCGCCCAATCCCAATAAACTGGACCTGGTTTCCCGGCGGCGCGCTGGCGTGGTTGGCTGTTGCGGACGCAGGACTGACAGCGATCACGGTACTTAGGCTGCAGTTGCCGCCGATTGTCCCGTTGCCGCCGCATCCGCAGGCTGCCACAGCGGCAGAAAACGACCCGACCAGCAATCCGGCTCGAATGAACGTTCGCATAAGAGCCCTCCAAGTTGACGCGGAATCGCGGCCGAAGTTTACGGCATTCGAGACAGTTCGATTTTGGCGGACAGCCTACTCGGCGCGCCAGGTCACTCCAGATGCCGAAACCAAAGAGGCAAGAGCCGGTTTTCAGCGCTCCTTCAACGGATCAATATGCCTGAAGCTGGTCGAGCGGCAGCCGCACGCGGAAGCAGGTTGATCCTGGTTCGGATTTCACGCTCAGATGGCCGCTGTGCTTGCGTACGATGCGCATGGCGTTGTCGAGCCCCAGTCCCAGCCCTTTTCCAGGAGCCTTGGTGGTAAAAAATGGCTCGAAGATCCGCTCCTGCAGTTCGGGTGGAATTCCGGGGCCGGTATCCCAGATCTCCACCAGCAGCATGTCGCCTTCAAGGCGGCAGGTTACGCGCAGACGGCCCTGATTGCCCAGCGCATCGAGCGCGTTTTCGATGAGTGCCGTCCATACCTGATTGAGTTCGCCGCCGTAGGCGCTGATGCGCGGCAGACTCGGCGCGTAGTCGCGCTCGACTTCCACATGATCCATGCGAGAGCGGAGCATTTGCAGCGTAGCGTCAAGCCCGGCCGGCACGTCGACTTCGAGGATGGGCGCGCGATCCATGTTGGAGTAGTCCTTGACCGCGCCGATGAGATCGAAGATGCGAGCTGTCGAGTTGACGATGGTCTCGGCGGCTCGCGAGGAGCGCAGATAACGGGCGAAGAACTGGAGCGAGACACACGCGCCCTCGGCTCCCAAAATCTCGCGCAGCTCATCCAGGTCAGCGGCGGTCACACCCTGCTCAGCAAGTTGAGCGGCGATTTCCCAGGCGTCGGTACAGCTCACGGAATTGAGCCAGGCGCGGAGCGATTCCTCCCCGGCAATGAACGCGATTGCATTGTCCTCCTGGGTCGGCATAAGAGAGTCGGTTTGACGACACAGCATCTTCTCTTCCCAGGACTCGACTGCGCGGATCTGTAATTCACTCAGGGAGAGATTAATCAGCCGGTAACGGTTGCTGCGGTTGGCCCGCAGGGCGGCCAGAAGGGTTGCCGCGGCTCGTTGCGCGGCTGAGGCGGGATTATTGAGCTCGTGCGCAAGATTCCCCGCCAGTTGCCCGAGCGCCGCGAGCTTTTCCGCCTGCTGCTCAATGCGCGTGACCTCGCGAACGCGGTCGAGCAGCGTAGAAACCACCCGCTGCGCCATGGTCGGGATCGCCGCAAGCATAGCGGGGAACTGAGACCGGTGAATCAGCAGCGCCCAAACGGGTGAGACGGCGAATCCCTGGCCGCCGTAGCCCTTCATGCGCGAGAACGGCAGCACTCCGGTCATCTGACCCGTCCGGCCGATGAAGAGCGCCATCGGTCCGCCATGTTGACGGCGAACGTGAATCTCGCCTTTGATGATGAGGACCATATGCTCCGCCGGGGCCCCCTCCTCGAAGAGAATGTCGCCGGGGTTCGCGCACATCTCCTGGCCGTGCCGGGCAAGCCAGAGTCGGTCGTCGAACGGCAAATCATGCAGTGCACCGATGCGATCGAGTGCTGTGGCGAGTTCGTCAACAGGCGTCGGTGTGGCGGGAACGGTGACAGCGGGGGAAAACATCCGTAGACCTCCGGGGGCGCAGATTCAGGATAGAGGATCGCCGACTAGCATTTTCCACCTCACAAAAACCGGATGCAAATCTGCAGCCTTTGGTCGCGTTGCCCCCGCAGAACCCTTTCCCCTTGCGCAGAGGAGGAGGCCGTTCCGGGTAGCCCTTACGAAATCCTTACAAATCGAAGAAGAATCACCAAAGTAATTCGCAGGCCGTAATCCATTCATATGAAATGTACGTCAAAGGTAAGAGAAAAGAAGCGTATCCAGTTTCCGAAAGCGAGCCGTTTGGGCCAAATCGTTCTAAATCCCCCCAGGGGACTGCGAGATAGACCCCGTGCTTTGCTCGCGGTTATCGTCCTGTCGGCTTTGGCCCTTCGTCTTGCCGTCATTGCGCTTCCCAACTTCGAAAATCTGATGGACGCCGAGCACATTCATGCCTGGGAACAGGGAAATGTGGCGGAGGCGTTGCTGGCTGGGCATGGTTTCGGCAACCCTTTTGATGTCTCCCATCCGCAGCCGTCGGCGATCATGCCGCCGGTTTACCCCCTGATCGTTGCCGTTCTCTTCCATTTCTTTGGCATTCACACCGCGGCTTCAATCCTTGCCGTGCACATCTTCGACAGCTTGATCAACGCTCTGACGTGCATCCCCGTCTTCCTCTTGGCGCGACGCAGCTTCGGCGAGCGAGCCGGCTGGTGGGCGGCATGGGGTTGGGCATTTTCCCCTTACGGGATTTACTTTTCCGCGGCATGGGCCTGGTCGACGCATTTGCTTTTGCTCTGCATGTGCTGGTTGATCTACCTCGCTCAGGATATGGAGCAGTCCTCGCGTCTCGGCTTATGGGCTGCGTTTGGCCTGCTGGCCGGTTTTGCAGGACTGACCGAACCTTCTGCTCTGCTGGTTGTTCCATTCCTGCTGGCGCTTGCCTGTTGGAGACTCGCTCGTGAAGGAAAACGCTGGATTATGCCCGGGATTGTGGCAAGCGTGGTGATGGCAGCAGTGATTTCACCTTGGTTGATTCGCAACGCGATCGTCTTTCACCGTTTCATCCCGATGCGCGACGGTATGGGACTAGAGCTATGGATGGGCAACAACGGTTATGACCTGCGCTGGACAACCGACGATCTGCACCCTTTGCACGATGCGAAGGAGCTAGCCGCATATAACCGGATGGGCGAACTTGCCTATATGAACCACAAGAAGCAGGAAGCTGATGCGTACATCCGCGCCCATCCGGCTTGGTACGTGTGGATGTCCGCGCGACGGTCGATTTACATCTGGACCGGATTCTGGAGCTTCGATCGCGATTACCTCTCCCTCGAGCCTATGGACCCGGCGAACATTCCCTTTGCCACTTGCCTGACCCTGCTTGCGCTTTTCGGACTTCTTGTGGGTTGGAGGGAAAAGCCTTTTGAGGCGATCCGTTACGGTGGGGTGCTCTTCCTGTTCCCGATCATGTACTACTTCACTCATCCGGAGCCATACCACCTGCGCCCGCTTGACCCATTGCTGGTGATTCTTGGCTGCAACTCGCTGCTCGCGTTGCGCGAACGGCTGAAGGCGAGAGCCGCGCTCCCCATCGCGCGGGAACTGCCCGCGCTGCCTGCGATTCCCGCACCCGCGGATGCGCCGGGAATGGATTAGCGCGAAATCACGCTGGTTGCTCCCCAATGCAACCAGCAGGCCGCCAGGCAAGGGGATTTCAGCGGCGCAGCGCTCTTCATACGCCCAGGTTCGCGGCCATGCGCGATGGTCATGCCTCGGCGCGCCAATTTTGCATAGTAGACTGAGCCTTGATTCTTGAACGGGAGCATGTGGGCATGCAGATCGCTTTTGCCGCTTCAGAATGCACGCCATTCGCCAAGACCGGCGGATTGGCCGACGTGGTGGGCGCGTTGCCGCCGGAGCTTGCGAAGCTGGGGCACCAGGTATCGGTCTTCCTGCCGTTCTACGCGCGCGTGCGCAAGCACATCGAGGGCGAGCCAAAGTGCGCAATTCACTCGTTGACAATTCCCTTCCGGTATTACAACCGGTTCGTTGGCATCGTCGACGGTGGCCGTCGCCAGGGGGTGCAATACTACTTTGTCGATTGTCCGGAACTGTTCGATCGAAAAGAACTTTATGGTCCGGCCGGCGGCGAGTATACCGACAATGCCGAACGTTTCGGCTTGTTCTGCCGAGCCGTGATTGAGGCAACAAAGCAAATCGGCGTACCGCAGGTTTTCCACGTTCACGACTGGCAGGCAGCGTTGATCCCGGTCTATCTGCGGACTACATATGCGGCCGACCCCGCGCTGAGCGGCGCGGCCACGGTGCTGACGATCCATAACGCCGGCTACCAGGGAAGATTTCCACCGAATACGACGGAACAACTGCTCTTTCCGTGGGAGATTTTCACCATGGACAAGGTCGAGGAATACGACCGGTTCAATTTTCTCAAGGGCGGCATCGCTTTTTCCGATCTGCTGACCACAGTGAGCCGCAAATATGCCGAAGAAATTCAGACTGCGGAGTTCGGTGAGCAATTGGAAGGCATTCTCCACAAGCGCGCAGCCGACCTGAGAGGAATCCTGAACGGCGTGGACTACACGCAGTGGAATCCGGCGACGGATGGTAATCTTGCGGCGCACTACTCCCCAGAAGATTTGAGTGGCAAAGCCGCGTGCCGCGCCGATGTGCTCCATGCGTTCGGCCTGGAGGCGGTTGCGGATTCGACGCCTGTGATTGGAATCGTGTCGCGCTTTGCCACGCAAAAGGGCTTCGATATTCTGGCGCAGATTGCGGAGCAGATTGCCCAGCGCGACGTAGCCGTGGTGGCCCTGGGCACGCACGATCCCTATTACGAAAACCTCTTTCGCGACTGGGCTTCCCGCCATCCGGCCAATATTGCCGTGCAGATTCGCTACGACGAGGCGCTCGCGCACAAGATAGAGGCCGGCGCCGACATGTTCCTGATGCCATCACGCTACGAGCCGTCGGGGCTGAACCAGATGTATTCACTGAAGTACGGGACGGTCCCGATTGTGCGTGCCACGGGCGGCCTTGACGACAGCATTGAGGAGTGGGACGCGGCAAAGGGAACCGGGACGGGGTTCAAATTCTCGGGCTACGATCCCAAGGACCTGCTCGCGGAAATTGACCGCGCGCTTGAGGCCTTCAAGGATAAGGACGGCTGGAACAGGCTGATGCGCAATGGCATGGCGCAGGATTACAGTTGGTCCCGCCCCGCGAAGGAATATGTGCGCGTCTACGAAGAAGCCGCGCAGCGCAGGGCGTGAAGAAGCTGGGGCCATTGAACCGGGAATAAATAAGTCTTCGCCGAAGCTATCGCGGGCGCGCTAGCCATGCCACGATCCGCATGGCTGCGAATAATTCCACGAACACACCAAAGCCGGCGATGGCGATCGCGACGACAGCTCTGAGGAATGGGGTGATTCCTGAGTCCTGCTTCATGCGGCGATAAATCAGGAATGCGGCTGCGAGGCCGAAGAAAACTGCGAGCGCTACCAGGGAAATGGCGTAAGGGTCGCGTATGCCGACGGAATCGCAGGGGCAGAGCATCATTACAGCCGTCGAGGCTGACATGAGCGCGACAATCGCAACGTAATTGAGTAGCGAGCCCGCTCCGGGCATGAAGCGCGATCTGTTGGACTGCGCCGGGTTTGGCTGGTCGAACAGCATGGAACGCCTTGGCAAGCCTTCGAACACTGCTGCAGCAATCGGCCGCTCAGCTGTGCTTGCCCTTCCACTCCTCGTAGGGGCCCTGGAAATCTTCAATGCCGCCGTCGTGGAAGATCCAGAGCCGCGTTGCGACTTCGTCGATCAGATCGTGGTCGTGCGTGACCAGCAGGACTGTGCCCTCATAGCGCTGCAGCGCGATGTTGAGGGCGTTGATGGCTTCAAGGTCGAGGTGGTTCGTCGGCTCGTCGAAGATAAGAATATTGGGCTTGGTCAGGATGAGCTTGCAGAAGGCAAGCCGTGCCTGCTCGCCGCCGGATAGCGCCTTGGTTGGTTTGGAGCCTTCTTCGCCGGAAAAGAGCATCTGGCCGAGAATGCCGCGAATGTCTTCAACATGCGCGGCGGGCTTCCACTGGTGCAGCCAGTCAGCCACTGTCATACCATGCTCGATGGTTGAGCCCACGTCCTGCGGAAAGTAGCCGACATGCGCCTCATGGCCCCAGAAAACCGAGCCGGAGTCGACGGTGAAGTCCTTCTCGGCGAGGCCCGGATAGTTGGCGAGGATGCTCTTCAGTAATGTCGTCTTGCCTGCGCCGTTGCGGCCCATGAGGCAGATTTTTTCGCCGCGCAGCAAATTTGCGGTAAAGCCCCCAATTACTTCCAAATCACCGTATAGCTTGGTGAGGTGCTTGAATTCGAGAACGTGTTTGCCGCTGGGCCGTTCCTGATCGAAACGGATGTACGGGCGCTGGATGTTCGAGCGGGCCAGTTCGTTGGTCTGGAGCCGCTCCACTTCCTTGCGGCGGCTTGTCACCTGGCTGGAGCGTGTACCCGCTGCAAATCGCGCAATGAACTCATTAAGCTGGGAGATCTTCTTCTCGCGCTGTGCGATCTGCGCCTCGAGCGTGGAGCGGATCTGCGTCTTGGCCATCACCATTTCGTCGTAGCCGCCGGTGTAGGTGATGATGGTCTGGTAATCGATATCGGCGGTGTGCGTGGTGACCGAATTGAGAAAGTGTCGATCATGCGAAATGGCGATCAGCGTGCCGTCGTAGCTCGCCAAGGAATCCTGCAGCCAATGGATCGAATCGAGATCGAGGTAGTTGGTGGGCTCGTCGAGCAGTAGAGCCTGCGGCTTGCCGAAGAGCGCCTGCGCCAGCAGCACGCGCACCTTTTGCCCGCCCTGCAGTTCACCCATTTTGCGTTCATGGATTGCTTCTGAAATATCGAGGCCATCGAGGAGCACGGCGGCGTCGCTCTCGGCGGTGTAACCGTCCTCGTCGCCAATTGTGCCTTCGAGTTCGCCCAGCCGCATGCCATCTTCATTCGTCATCTCCGGCTTGGCATAGATGCGGTCGCGTTCTTCAAGCGCGGCCCACAGCGGCCTGTTGCCCATGATGACGGTGTCGATGACGCGATAAGCGTCAAAGGCGAACTGATCCTGGCGCAACACACCGAGCTTGCGGGGGCGCACGACCGTGCCCTTCTGCGGTTCGAGCTCGCCAGAAAGGATCTTCATGAAGGTCGACTTGCCCGAGCCGTTGGGTCCGGTGAGCCCGTACCGGCGGCCGGGAGTGAAGGCAGTGCTGACGTCCTCGAAGAGAATCTTTGAGCCGTAGCGCATAGTGACGTTGCTGACGCTGATCATTCCTGTTTGTTTCCTGCATCGATTCTGCTTGTCGGGCACGCGCAACCGTACTTCGGCCGCTCCGACCCCATCAAACTGAGTTGAACTTGGTTGTGGATGCGGAACACGCTACGTCCGCTAGGAACTCTACCTTTTCCAGTTTCTCATACGCCACACGCAGTACGCCTGATCAAGCAGTTCGCCGCAGGTGCTTAACGGCCGTCAAGATAATCGCCGCCGAGCAGCCTCGCGGCAAACACCACCGACCAGATACTTCGCATGCACGAGGCCAGCTTTTCCATCAGTCCAGAGGGGCCGCTAAAATGATTGGCAATTCCGAACGCAGTCAGAAAGCCCATCATCAGCAGCGCCGTCAGGATCGAATACGCACGCCAGCCCTTCCACCGCGGTTCCCGCCCGAACCTCCACGCGAAAAAGAAGACAACAATCAGCGCCGAGTTGAACGCAATCAAGTCGCACACCATGTGCATCGGGTTAGAAACGAAGAGGGCGTCGCCGATTACGCCGATACCCCCGAGCACCTGAAATGCTGGAATCAGCGCGGCACCTCTCCCTTGGCCGAGTTCGTTGCGCAGGCCCACCCCAAATGCGCAGAGCACCATTCCGAAGATAAAGAAGTTGGCGCGTTGCGCAACGCCGAACGATGTGAATTCGAGTGCGCTGATGGGGTTGCGAAGCGAATCGTATCCCGGGGCTGCCGCGCCAAGGACCACGAAGCATGCAACGAACGGTATTCCGCCAAACCCGGCGGCGACCAGGAACTTCTGCAAGCGGGTTCGTTCTAAGCTCAAAAAATCTCCTTCAGCCGCGCAAATCCATCAAGTTCGATCAGGTGCTGGCCCTCGGGTGCAGCGGCGAGGTCGGCATGTTCGAGCACCCATGTGTCTTTGTGGAAAAGGAAGACAGCGTGCAGGCCGGCGGCGAGCGCGGGATTGATATCACTTTTAGGGCTGTTGCCGATCATCCAACTGGTGTGCGGCTTGAGCTCATGGCGCGCGATCACTGCGCGATAAGTTGCTGGATCCTTTTCGGCCGCAATTTCAACTGCAGCAAAATGCGAGGCCATCCCGGAACGCGCCAGCTTGTCGGCCTGCTCGGCGTGGTTGCCCTTGGTCATCAGGATGAGGTGATGACGGTTGGCCAGATCGGCCAGCGTTTCTTCGACACCGGGGAGCAGTTCGATCTCCTGCTCGGAAATGGTGCGGGCAAAGCCGCGTACGCGCTCGCGCTTTTCTTCCGTGACGTGCAAGGGGCTCAACCGCTCGAAGCAATCGACCAGCGAGCGGGTAAAGCTGGAAAGACCGTAGCCGTGGGCCAGGATGGTTTCGCGCTCCACAGCGTTGAGCGTGCGGCGCACTTCGGCGGGCGAGTACTCTTTGTGATCTAGAAAGCCGATGAACGCGGCGATGGCGCGCTCAAAGTAGATGTTGTTCTCCCAAAGCGTGTCGTCGGCATCGATGAGCAGCGTTTGGCCGGCAGGGAAACGGGGCATAACCCGATGGTAAAAGGCCGTGGCTGGTTGGTTCCAGACGATCGGTGGAAACTACGCTCCCATTTCGTCGCGGATTGCTGCGGCGATGGCGTCGGCGTGGCGGCGCATCGCTTCTTCGCTTTCTGCTTCGATCATCACGCGCGCCAGCGGCTCGGTGCCGCTGTAGCGGACGACGACCCGGCCGGAATCGTTGAGCTCCTGCTCGGCGGCGCGAATCGCCTGCGCTACGGCAGGGATGGAATCGAGCGGTCTTTTCTCGCGCACCTTTACATTCACAATCACTTGGGGAAAGACCTTGAGATCGGAAGTGAGTTCGTCGACGGATTTGCCGGTGCGGGAGAGAAGGTCGAGCACGACGAGCGCGGTGAGCAAGCCGTCGCCGGTGGTGGCCAGGTGAGGGAAGAGAATGTGTCCGGATTGCTCGCCGCCCAGAGCAGCATTCTGTTTCTGCATCTCTTCAAGCACGTAGCGATCGCCGACGGGTGCGCGATCCATGCGGATCCCGCTGCGCTTGAGCGCGGCCTCAAGGCCCATGTTCGACATGGTGGTGGCGACGACGAGATCGCCTGTGAGCATGCCGCGCGCCTTCAAATCGCGCGCCGCCATCAGCAGAATGGCATCGCCGTTGATCACATTGCCCTTCGCGCCGCCCAGCATGCAACGGTCGGCGTCGCCGTCAAATGTCAGCCCAATCGCCGCGCTACGGGCTTTCACCTCGTTCGCTACGTATTCGGGATGCAGGGCTCCGCATCCGGCATTGATGTTGCGGCCGTCGGGGGAAGTGTTGAGCAGGGTCAACTGCGCACTCCCTTCGCCGTTGAGGCGTCCGAAAAGCTCGGGCGCGATGGCAGCGGCGGCGCCATTGGCGCAGTCGGCCACGATCTTCAGACCGGAGAGCGTGAGACCGGGAACGCAGTCGATGAGGAATTGGATGTAGTCATCCTGGAGAGCGGGTTGATCCTCGACCTGCGCGAAGCGCTGCGGATCCGGGATGCTGGATTGCGCGGCGTGGTACAAGATCTCCTCTTCCATTGCCAGTTCAAGCGTATCGGGGAGCTTGAAGCCGTCGGCCCCGAAGAGCTTGATGCCGTTATCCTGCCAGGGATTGTGCGAGGCGGAGATGACAACTCCGGCGTGATAGCCGTGTGTGCGCGTGAGAAACGCAACCGCCGGGGTGGTCACAACGCCGGCGCTATCGACCTGTGCGCCTGCCTGGCGCAGACCCTCGGCGAGAGTGGCAGCAATCCAGGGACCGGACTCGCGCGTATCGCGGCCAAGAAGAACCTTGGGACGCGACAGGATCTTACGCAATGAGTGACCAAGTGCTAAACCAACGCCGTAAATCGTTGTGGGGTCAAGCGGCGCCTGGCCCGCAATGGATCGAATTCCGTCGGTTCCGAACAGTTTGCGCGCATTGGCTATGGTCATGGTCTGGATTTTTTGCTCCGCTTTTCTGGGGAAGGTGAAGCAGGTGCAGTGAACTCTACGCGGCTGGTGAACGTGCCGTCTGCAAGGCGAGTGATGACATTGTCACCCTTGGTGAGTCGCGTGGCTGAGCGAATGAGCGCGCCTTGACCGGAAAAAACCAGCGCATACCCGCGGTCGAGCACAGCCAATGGTGAAAGCGAGTGTAGGCGCGCATCGAGGGCGCCGAGCCGTGCCGCGGAAGATTCTACCAGCCGTTCAAGTGAACGCTGGAGGCGCGCCCGAAAGTCGGCGAGATGTTCGCGTGCATGGGCCAGCTTGGGACGCGGGTCATGATGCAAAACTGCGGCTGTCAGTTCTGCCACGTGATTCTGACGTTGGCGAAGCTGAATGGAGATGGCTGAGTCTAAACCGAGACTTGCGTCATCGAGCCGCTGAGCGTAGCGATGGAGGAATGCAGAGAGGCGCGACTCGGCGCGGGCAATCTCAACACCGGCAAGGCGCTGGCGCGCTTGCAAGAGCCGATAGCTTGCAGCGCGCTCGAGGCGGTGGACTAGCGCGGCCAGGTACTCGGCGATTTTGAACTGGGCTTCGGTAATGAGTTCCGCCGCGGCGGATGGCGTGGGCGCGCGCAAGTCGGCAACGAAGTCGGCGATTGTGAAGTCGGTTTCATGGCCGACTGCCGAAACGACGGGCAGACGCGACGTGAAGATGGCTCGGGCCACACGCTCGCTGTTAAATGCGGCGAGATCTTCAAGCGAACCACCGCCTCGCGCAATCACGATCAGGTCAACCAGGCCGCCGGAGTTGAACTCGGCCAGCGCACCTTCAATCTCTGCCGCGGCGGAGTCGCCCTGAACCGAGACAGGGCAGAGCAGAACATTCAAGCCCGAGTGACGGCGGCTGACGATGTTGAGGAAATCGCGAATCACCGCGCCGGTCGGCGACGTTACGATGCCCACGGTACGCGGAAACATGGGCAGCGGGCGTTTTCGATCCGCATCAAAGAGGCCTTCGGCTTTGAGTCGCTCCTTGAGTTGCTCGAAAGCAAGCTGCAGGGAACCTGCGCCGACCGGCTCCATGGTCTCTGCCACCAGTTGCATCTGGCCGCGTTGCTCATAGACACTCAGGCGGCCGCGGACCAGCACGTGAAGGCCATCCTCCGGCCTGAAGCGCAGCAGCATGGCATTGCGGCGGAAAAAGACGATGGGGAGTTGGGCGTCGGCGTCCTTGAGGGTGAAGTACAAGTGTCCTGAGGGTGCGGGACGGTAGTTGGAGATTTCGCCCTCGACCCAGACGTCGCCAAACTCCTCCTCCACAAGCTCGCGCACCTGCGCCACCAGTTCGTGTACGGGCCAGATGTGGCGTGCAGGATGCGGATCCTCAAACCGCAGGTCCATTTGGGGCGAGTTGTTCGGGTGTTCCGTAAGTTGCGTAAATTGATCGCGCCGGGTCACTGCTGAAAAGTGTAATTGGTGCGGCCGCATAGCGGTTGAGAAGCTGCTTTTAGGCGCCGGCGCGGCGATTCTCCACCATGGCACGCAATTCCGCGGCAATAGCAGCCAGCCACTCGCCGGATTCGGGGTCAGGCGAGCTTTCACGCGAGAACGTCATTTCCAATTCTCGTGCAAGAACAGTGCCTCGCGTGAGACTGAAGGTGCCTAACACGCCAGCCAGCTTGTGGGCGGCGGCCTGTGCCTTTTCACGGCGCTCTGCCGTGAGCTGGTTGACCGCAACAGCAGATGCAGCCTCTTCAAGAATCAGGACGCGCTCCTTGATCTCCGGCAAAAAACGAACCCAGAGGCGGTCAATTGCCTGGGAAAGGGCCGCCTCCCCATTTGCAGCGGATTGGGCCGGGGGTTTCATCGGAATTTGCGGTCAACTCCAACCCAGCGCGTTCGCGATCTGCGCGGAAAGCGTAAGTGGATCGAAGGGTTTAAAGAGAACGGCCTGGACGCCAAGGTCGGCGAAGCGGCGCTGGTCACTGCCCTGAACCTTGGCGGTCAGCAGTAACACGGGAATCGCGGCGGTGGCGGGGTTCTTGCGCAACTCGCGAAAGGTCGTGGGACCATCCATTCCCGGCATCATCACATCGAGCAAAATAGCGTCGGGCTGTTGCTCCGAAGCGCGGGCCACACCTTGCGCTCCCGAGTTCGCTACGATCACGTCCCATCCAGCCACCGTCTGCAGGCTTAGAGCCGCTACCTCGCGAATATCGTCTTCATCGTCAATGATCAGAATTCTGCGGGTCAAAGCGTAAGACCCTCCAGGACCATTGTCAAATGCCGGAGCGGCGTTGTCGATGGGGCGAGGTCTGTTTGCCCGGTTATGAATTCGGTACGGCTGCCCGCGGCGCAGCTTCTTCCTGCTGCCGCGATGAACGGAGCATGGTTAGCACCAGAGCTTCCAACTGCTGCGGCTGGACGCGCGCCTTGGCGAGGAAGGAAGTGGGGCCGAGCGTCAGTTGGGTGCGCTCGGATTCGGAGAGGTCCTGGCCGGAGTAAACCACCAGGGGCAGCCGGGCAAGGCTTTTGTGCTGACGTAGCCAATCGACAACATTGAAACCATCGCCGTCCGGCAGCCCGATATCAAGCACCATGAGATGCGGATTGAACGCGGAACAGGCTGCAATCGTTTCCTGGAGCGAATGCGCCATTTCGACGGAAATGGCGTCGCGCGAGAAAACTTCGCCGATCACGCGGGCAAGATCGCGGTCATCCTCGACAATAAGGATGCGGGCCTTGTCACCGGTCCCGCAGAGTACGCGTGCCAACTCTGTGAGGAGTCTGTCGTCCTGCGACGGTTTGGTCACCCAACCTTCGGCGCCCTCGGGCAATTCGCTTTCAGATTCCGGATCATCTACGCTCAACAAAACGACTGGAGTTCTCGACGCCGATTCAAGGCGGCGAAGCTGCGGCAGAATCTCCCAACCGTTCATTCCGTCCAGTGCGGTATCGAGAAGGATGGCCTGGGCGCCCTGACGCGCCGCGGACAGTGTTTGCTCTACCGTGGCCGCCTGAACCACGGAATAGCCATGGCGAGCCAACTGCGCGGCAAGGCGCGGCCGAGATTCCGGGTTGGCGTCGGCTAGCACGACAGTGCCGTGGCCAGTTTCCGGCTCGGCCGGTTGGCCTGACGAAACGGCCGGAGCGGGTTCATAGGGTAGAAAAATGCGAAACGTGGATCCACGGACTGGATTGCGCTCGGCCCAGATGCGGCCTGAGTGCTGTAAAACGATGGTCCGGCAGATGGCCAGGCCCAGACCCGTACCGCCCTTTTGCCGGGCGTCGGACGCGTCAACCTGCTGAAAGCGCCCGAAGATCGTTTCCAGCTTGTCGGCGGGAATTCCCCGACCGTGGTCGATGACGGAAAGAATGACCCCGGTAACGCCCGGCCGCAGCATTACGCTGACGGGCGAATTCGGCGGTGAAAATTTGACCGCGTTGGAGAGCAGGTTGGTGACAACCTGAAGCATCCGATCGGGATCGGCAATGACCTCAACTTTCGTCGCATCGTGGATCAGCTTCACGCCGGCGGCGTCTGCCATGGGCTGCATGTCTTCAATGGCCTGTTTCACGATGTCGGCAAGTTGCACGCCGCGGAAGGCAAGCGGCTCGCGTCCGCTCTGAATTCGCTCGAGGTCGAGAATGTCGTTGATCAGGCGAACCAGCCGGTCGGAATTGGTGAGCGCGATCCGCAGCAGGTTGGCCGCCTTTTCGTTCACGTCGCCGAGGATGCCCGAAGTGAGCAAACCCAGCGCTCCCCGAATCGAAGTAAGCGGCGTACGCAGCTCATGGCTTACTGTGGAGATGAACTCATCCTTCAATTGGTCGAGGGCATAGCGTTGGCTGATGTCGCGAAAGCTAAGCACTGAGCCGGAATACCTGCCCTGCCCGCGAATCGGTGTCAGAGTGTATTCGGCGGGGAAAGAGCTGCCGTCGACGCGAAAGAAGTTCTCTTCGCCGCTGGTGCTGGACGGCTCGACAGCCGCTGCGCGCAAAATGCAATCTTCGCCACATCGGCCGTCCCGTGGAGCGGCGCCATGCAGCAGTTCATGGACTTGAATGCCGGTCAGCGTATCGGCCGGCGCGCCCAGGAGACGCGCGGCAGCCGGGTTGGCAAAACTCACATTTCCATTCCGGTCCAGGCCGCAAATGCCGTCGGTCACCGAGTCGAGCAAAATCTCCTGCTGACGCCTCAGGTCATCGGTCTGGCCGCGCTCTTGGGTCCGCGCCAGCATCTGGCCCAGCGCTGCGGCTGCTGTCTCAACAGCGGCGACGGCATCGCGATCTTCGCGCAGCCTGAAGTGGCAGTAGAACTCCAGCACGCCCAGAATTCTGCTTCCGTAGCGAACGGGGGATGCCCAGCCTGTCAACATCTCCTGGTTCAAGGCCGCTTCAATTCGGGGTGTCTTGGGCGCGGACGCCAGATCGGTGATCCAGACCGTGCGCCCCTCTCTCCAGGCCCTTTCCGGCAGGTCCTCAACGCTCGTCAGTGCCTCATGCGCGCTTGCCTGGATCAGCGCTTCCGGATTCCTGCCCGGCATTGTCCAGGCAGTTCCGAACTCCAGGTGTTCTTCGTTGGAGTCGACCATCCACTGAATGGCCACATCCCAGCCCTGCGATGTGCAGAGCGCGTCCAGAATGCGCATGGCCGCAGAGTCGCCCCAGGCGTTTTCACCCACGATCTGGTTCACGGCAAGTTGCAGCGCCAGCCGATTTTCGCGCTGCCTCTGTTGCGTCACATCGCGAAGCAGGCAGCGAACCGCCAAAGGAACCCCGGTCTTTTGCCGTCGGCTCAAACTCAGCTCCAGCTCAAGCACGCGGCCGTCAGCAGTATGGTGGCGCAGCGGGGTGCGGTCCACCTGGTCGCCATCCAGAGCGCGACGGAAAAGGGCAGCCGCTTCGCTGCGCGCATTCGAAGAGAACAGGTCTTCGAAGGAATGAAGAGTCATCAAAGCTGCGTAGTCGAGCCCAAAGCTCCGTTTCCACGCCGGATTTGCGTAAAGAAACTGTCCTGCGGGGCTCAGGGTTGCGATCATTTCGCTGGAGTTCTCAAAGAGATCGCGGTATCGTTCCTGAGACTCACGCTGCGCTTGCTCACGGTGCAGGACCGCGCTCTGATCCACACCCACTGCAACCATTCCGGTGAGCTCACCGGCGGCGTCGCGAAGAGCGGAAACATGCAGCGTCACCGGAGCGACAGATCCGTCTTTTCGACGGAGCTGCGCGTCGAAGCTCGGTACCATGCTGGCCGGAAGGGTGCGCACGCATTCGAGATAAGCCGTGATCGGACCTCCCGGCGCAGGTGGAATCGTTTGCGTGATATGACAGAGCTTCTGCATCTCTGTCAGCAGGCGTTCGCTTTCGCCGGGCGGCAAAAGTTCGCCCGTATTCCATAGCTCCAGCAATTCCGCGGCTCGGTATCCCAGCATACGTTCCGCGGCTGGATTGCAATAGATCAGCTGCCCGTTCAAATCCGTGGCAACGACTCCCGGGCCAGCCGAATCGAGCAACTCGCGCAGACCTTCCGCGATCGGTACTGGCCCCGGCGCCGCTTCAGGCCGAAGCAATCGCCGGTTTAGAATGATCGCGAAAACGGCTGTGGCAATTCCCGCAGCCAGAAGGGGGAGAATCTCCCACTGGAAGGATGGGACAAGCCTATCCAGCAGGGCCCCAGCCCAAATTGCCATGATGCAGCAGGGTAGAATCAGCCAAAGCTGAAAGATGCTTCCGCGCGCCGCTGGCGCCGGCCGCGTATTCCCTCCGATTCCCTGGTCCTCCGGCTGGTCGGTCATCGGGTCTTACATCCCCTCGAACGCCCTGGTCGCTCAAGAGGGAAAGACCAAGTTGGCTGCAGACGCCTGCCAACTTGAAACTCTTTTCCTGGCACCGGGCGATCTTCTCAAAGCACCCCAAGCCACTTCTATGTCTCGCGGCGGGAAGCTGCAAACCATCCGCGTTCCTGCGATAGCACGTAGTATATTCGTTTGATTACAAAGTCTCTATGTAAATCGGTGCAACGTTCCCCGGTAAGAAACACTCAAGCCAAGTGAAATGAGCGCCAGGCCGAGCCCCACGCGCGGTTGCTGTCTGCCAATCGAAACCGTTGGAGCAGATGATCCGTATACTGTTTCAATGCTCCGGAATTCTGAACGCTTTTGCATTTTTCCTACCTCCTTGCCTTTTATCGCGCTTTTTGGCGTCGCCCTGCTTCCGCAAGCGGCCCATGCATGGGGAAATGAGGGGCACCGAATGATCAACAAGCTGGCGGTAGAGGCGCTGCCGGCCGACGCTCCAAAGTTTCTTCGCACTCCCGCTGCCCTCAATGACATTGAATACCTGGGACCAGAGCCGGATCGCTGGCGATCAAAGGCTGAGCCGGAGTTGGCTGCCGCCCAGGCGCCCGAGCATTTCATCGATCTGGAATTGGCCGACGCTCTCAGCCCATTACCGCATAATCGATTCGACTTTGAAGCAAAGGTTTTTGCAGCGGGTGAGCGCCCGGAGAAGATTGGACTTCAGCCCTGGCAGACCGATGAAGTATGGGAGCGGTTGAAAGCGGCAATGCGCCAGTACCGCGCGATCAAGGCAGCCGGGCAAGATACAAAACCCGTCGAGGCGGTCGTTATCTTTTATGCAGGATGGCTCGGACACTACGTGGGCGACGGCTCGCAACCGCTTCACGTTACCGTGAAGTACAACGGCTGGGTGGGACCAAACCCAAATGGCTACACAACCGAGCACCAGATTCACTACCAATTTGAGAGCCCGTTTGTCGCGGCGAACATTCATCCGGCCGACGTGCAGGCGAGGATGACTCCCGTGAAAGCTATTGACGGCGACATGTTTGACGCCTATGTGGATTATCTGCGCCATACTGCCACATTTGTCGACAGGGTCTATCAACTCGACAAAGCGGGAGGATTCGTTGGTTCAGGCACTCCTGAGTCACGGGACTTTACTGCTGGACGCCTGGCCGCCGGGGCAAGTATGTTGCGCGACATGATCTATAGCGCATGGCTCGACAGCGCACAGCCGGTATCGGACCCGTATGCGGGGAAATGAAGTTTGCGGGGCGAGCGCGATAGAAGACCTGGTGATGCTTTAGTCACTGGCTCCGGCAGCATTCGTCATCGGGATGCGTCGCAGCAAGATGGTGAGCATGCCGGTCATCAAGGCGACCGCGGGAATGGCGGCCAGAAGCCATGCCAGCAAGGCTTGCCCCGCCAGCCCACCGAAGTGAGCCGCGATGCTGAGTGCAGGTAAACTCAGGAGTGCCCGTGAGGCAAGCAGGTGCACGGGCCGCGCCGCGACGAGCCATCCGCCGAACCGCATAAATGGGAGGATGAGAGCCACCTGAAGCGGCATGGCAACATAATTGGCCGCTTGGATCGCGGGCAGATTCAGGCGCAACGCGATCGCCAGCGCAGCGCAGATAACAGTGGGAATTCCGACCACCGGAATACATCCGATGGCGAAGCCAAGGGCGAGGGTGAGCGCGAGGCGGCGGGGCGACACCCCTTGGCGAAGCCAGTGCAATGCGGCGCGTCTTGCTGCCACCGGAATTCTGCGCATGGTCTGTCCCTGAAGGATTTGTGCTTTCCCGTCAAACTTATCGGCAACCGAGACCATATTCGGTAGTCGCCAGATGAATCGTTGGTAAAGGAACCAAGCTTGTAACGGTCCCGAGACGGAATGGACGAATCCCGGAATGTCGCGGGCGGCAAATGCATCCGGGAGGAAGTCGTCGGACTACGCTGATCCGTCCCAAATCGCGTGGATTTTGTTCCTGCTTTGCTTTATAGCGGCATTCGCGAGCCGCAAATGAATTCGCATGCAGGGCCTGACAACCGATCGCCTCGCACCTGTTACGGGGGTGCTTCGATTCCTGAAAGATCGCTTGAATCGAGGAGCCGGGGGGAAGATGGAACGCAGCGGGTTATCGGACGATCCCATCTGGGGTAAACTTGGACCCGATGAGGGTGTTCGGAATCGATTGTGGGACCGAGATCACGGGCTTCGGTGTCGTGGACTCGGATGACGCTGGCCGCGAGTCTCAACTCAAGTTCCGTGCCATGGGAGCGATCCGGCTGACGAAGACTCGGACGTTGCCCGAGCGCTTGGAACAGGTATTCCAGGAGCTTACGGCAGAGATTGAGCGTTGGCGACCGGATGCAGTCGCGATTGAAGAGGTCTTCTACTCGGTGAACGCAAAGTCGGCTTTGAAGCTGGGACAGGTGCGCGGGGTTGCACTGCTGGCGGCGGCCAAACTCGGGATCGCGGTGGCCGAGTATGCCCCTCTGAAGATCAAGTCGAGCGTAGTGGGCTACGGGCTTGCGAAAAAGGAGCAAGTACAGTTCATGGTAGCGCGTCTGCTGGCTCTGACCGAACTTCCGCAACCGGCAGATGCAGCCGACGCTCTGGCCATCGCCATTTGTCATATTCATACTGCGCAGACATTGGCGCTGCAGGGGACGGCGCGATGAAGACAGTCTGGCTTGTCCTTCTGGCGGCATTGGCAGCATCTAGTCAAAGCGCCCCTCCAGCCGGCCAGGTGATTCAAGTAGATTTTTCGAATCCCGGATTGTCTCCCCCGCAATGGACGCTGACGCTTCACCCCGATGGAACGGGACATTTCCGCTCGCAGATGGCAAAGGCGCCTCCCGGGGGCTTGAAGGAGATCGAAGTCCCCAGCCTGGACCAGGATATTCAGGTGAGCGGAGAGTTTGCCGGCCACGTCTTTGACATCGCGAAACGTGACAACTGGTTCAATTTACCCTGTGAAAGCCATATCAAAGTAGCGTTCCAGGGCTGGAAGACCTTCTCATATACCGGGCCCGAAGGGCACGGCTCCTGCACATTCAATTACTCCAAGGATCGTGAAATCCAGCAGATGGGAGACTCTTTGCAGGCGGTCGCACAAACCATTATCGAAGGTGCGCGCCTGCAGATATTGCTCCAACATGATCCACTGGGCCTGGACCAGGAGATGGCGTTTTTGACCGAGGCTGCCGGAGACGGGCGCGCGCAGCAGGTTTGCGCCATTCGGAGTATTCTGGAACGTTTAGCCCAGGACGACAGTGTCCTGGAACGGGTGAGAAAGGAAGCCAGAGCTTTGCTGGCGTGCGGAACGTCATGAAGAATTCGAGCGACTTTCGGGCTTCAATTAGTGTCCAATAGGTAGCGGGATTCCGATCAGCCGGGCAGGGGCACGGCGGGGCGATGGAAAGGCAGGGCGCCATGGATCTCACCTTGAATCGCAGATGGTTTCTGGGACTGGCAGGGTTGGCCTTGGGAGTCGTGTCATGCGCTTGTGTGCTGCACGCACAGGATGATCAAGCGACATCGGGACAGCCGGCGCGGGCGGTAAGGCTCAGCTACGTCGACGGCCAGGTGACGCTTTCGCAGGCCGGCCAGGTGCTGGCGCAACAGGCAGCCGCCAATACCCCGCTGTTTGAAGGCATGCAACTGACAACTGCCGATAGCGGCAAGGCGGAGATCCAATTTGAGGACGGCAGCGTCGCGCGTATCTCACCAGACAGCTCGTTGACGCTCACGGTGCTTCGTGGGTCTGGCGCGTCGGCCGATGCGGTGCTTTTGGTGAATAGTGGGCTGGCTTACTTCGAGTTCCAGGGCGGAGGACAGGCCGGCCAGATGAGCGTTCAGTTCGGCAATGCCGCGGTGACCGCGAGCGGCTTTACTGTGTTCCGTGTCGACATGGACAATCCTCCCGGACAGCTTGCGGTCTTTTCAGGCAATGCCCACCTGCAGGGCGCGAATGGCGCCGAGTCAAGCGGGCTCTCAGTGGACCTGCGCGACGGCGAGAGCGTTGCGCTCAGTTCGAACGACCCGACTCAATACAACCTTGCAGATTCAATCGAGCCCGACTCATGGGATGCTTGGAACTCCGATCGCGACCAGGCGCTGACGACCGAGGCAGCGAATCAGACCGGCGCGCCGGCGGGTATTGGCGCATCGGAGAGCCCTGCCTGGAACGATCTGGACGCAAACGGAAGCTGGTATAACGTTCCGAACCAGGGTTACGTGTGGTCGCCTTATGAAGCCGCGAACGCCGATTTCGACCCCTACGGGTACGGATCATGGACGTGGACGCCGGGCTTCGGGTACATCTGGGCGTCTGGGTATCCGTGGGGTTACATGCCGTTCCAGTGCGGTGCGTGGAACTTCTATTCCGGTTTCGGCTGGGGTTGGGCTCCGGGAATGGGCGGCTGCTCACCGTGGTGGGGCGCAGGCATGTACGGCGGACCGAACGTCGGCTACGGGCCGCCAGGCTATCGCACCGTTGCGCGTCCGCTCGAGCCGCGCCACCCGTTACATGGCAGGCCTCTGGAGCCGATCGTCGTGAATCGGAGGGCCGAGACGCTGAACCCCGGACTTCCGCAGCGAGACAAAACCCGGGTGGTGACCATTGCAGGAAGGTCCGTGCTGCCCTTGAGTGCGCAGCCGTCGCGCCCGGGATATAACCAACCGACTTACTCGATGTGGAATCGCGGCGGCCAGGCAGGAATTTCGGGTGCGAGGCCGGTGACGGGACAAACTGTTTTTACGCGGCCCGGTTACGCTCGCACACCAACGGGGAACGCATTCGGTATCGGGAACCGCGGCGTGGAGAGCTTCCCTGCGGCGGGCCGGAATCCCGACTTGCAGAATCGCAATTCTTCGCAGCCCATCCGGAGTTACTCGCAGCCCATCCGGAGTTACTCGCAGCCGAGCCGGAGCTATTCTCCGCCACCAGCGCCTGCAGGCGGAGGCGGCTATCACGGCGGTGGCCCCCAGAGTGCCGGGCGGAGCTTGGCGGGGGGCGGCGGTTCGCATGGCGGCGGTCATCACTGAGGTCGTCCTTCGGGAGGTGACGAGTTCGCTTCCATCAGCGGATTTTCGCAGCGAGTCGATCGTAACCGATTGGTAGTCTAACGGATGTGGAGTCTCAGGAAGTTCAACGCTTGCGCGTCGCGGCCATCGGATTTCTGAATCCGGCGCCGCTGATGTGGGACTTCGAGCATCCGCCGCTGGCCGAGGGACTTGCGCACCGCTACAAGATTGACCGCATGACGCCTTCAGAGTGCGCGGCTCGGCTGGCCGATGGCCGCGCAGACATTGGCCTGATTCCCATCGCGGCCCTCGCCACCATGCCGGGTCTGCGCATCCTTCCAGGCTGCACAATTGCCTCAAAGAACCGTGTTCGGTCTCTTCTGCTGGTGCACCGCGCCACGCAGCCGCTAACGGCGGTGGGCTCGGTAGCTGCCGACCTGGCCAGTCGCACCACGCTCGCCTACGCGCGCATCCTCTTCCACAAATGGGGCAACGGCAGCGTGCCGTTTGTGCCCATGGCAGCCGAACTTGACCGGATGCTCGATCGGGCCGATGCCGCTATCCTGATCGGCGACCCCGCGCTGCTGGCTCTCGAAGAGCGCTTCAACCGCTTTGAGCGCACCGGCGAGGAACTGGTGTATCTCGATCTGGCCCACGAGTGGCGCGCGCTTACCGGGCTTGCGTTTGTCTCCGCGGTTTGGGGCGCTGCGCACGGCAGCCTTTTGGACGAGAGTGTTGTAGAGGATCTTATTCGCTCGCGCGACCATGGCCGCGAAAATATAGACGCAATTGTGACCGAATGGTCCGAGCAGCTTCCCATCGCAGAGGACACGATCCGGAGCTATCTCACGACCAACATCCACTACGTGCTCGACGAAGAGTGCGTGGAAGGGATGCGGGGCTTCTTCGAGATGGCATCTCAATACGGCGTCCTGCCGTCATATACCTTCGCGGTCGAAGAGCTGACAGCGCGTTAGCAAACCTTTCGCCGATATCGATCACCCGAGCAATAGCGCTCAGCGCAGGCCGATTCTCAGTCGGACTTGGCCGCGAGTCTGATTCGCTCAATCAATACTTTAGTAATCACATCGACTTGTTACATGAGATTCAATTTGAGTGCAAAGAGGTAACATTGTCCCACGGTAACCGCTTTGACAGGGCGATGTTAGATTGAAGCCCAGATTTAGCTTTCTCCCCGGAACTGCAGAAATTCAATTAGTTGCAGGCTAAACGGACTGCAAATGATATTCCCGAATTGGTCTCGGATTTTAACCGACGAGGGGGTATCTCAAGGAGCGCTTTCTCTCGTGAGTGCGGCAGATGTGTCACCCGATGCCGGTGTAAACCAGGCTGACGCCTTTGGGGCTGAACTCCTGTCGGTCGCCCTGGTGGGACCAGACGAGGGCAGGCGTCTGGCAGTTGCCAAAGCTTTGGACGAAACTCGCCGTGCAGTCGTGCGCGAGTTTGATTCGTACCCGCCGGAACCCGGTCATCTGGAGAGACTGCTCAGGTCCTTCGAAGTGGTGATCCTCGATCTGGACAGCGATCCAAAGATCGCGATGGAAATGGTGGAGCGCGTGGGATCGAGTTGTGCGGGGGCGATCATGGTCTATTCGGAGAAGACCGATCCGAAACTCGCGGTCCGCATGATCCGTGCCGGCGCATGTGAGTTTCTGATGTTGCCGATCGAACAAAGCGCGATGGCCGAAGCTCTGCTTCGGGCCAGCATTTCGCATCGCAAAGCCGAGATGCCACCGGAGATGGCGGGCGGAAAACTGCTGGTATTTGCCGGTTCCAAGGGAGGATCGGGCGTCACAACCGTAGCCTGCAATGTCGCCATTGCCCTGGCTCAGAGTTTCGAACAAAGGGTCCTGCTGATCGACCTTGCACTTCCCATTGGGGACGCAGCGTTGTGCCTGGGGATCTCGGCAGGATACTCGACGGAACACGCTCTCAAGAACATCGACCGGATGGATGGGAGCTTTTTGAAGAACCTCCTGGAAAGGCATCGTTCCGGGGTTTACGTTCTATCTGCGCCCACGTCGGTGCCTGAGATTGAGGTTTCCAGGGCCGCTATCGACAAGCTGATCGCAGTTGCACGGCGCGAGTTCGACCAAGTGATCGTGGATGTGGGATCGAGAATCGATGTAGCGGCAAAGGCTCTCTTTGAGAATGCTTCTACGGTTTACCTGGTCAGCCAGACGGGTATCTCTGAACTGCGCAATTCAAATCGCCTCATCTCCCAGTTCTTTTCGGATGAGGGACGAAGTCTGGAAATTGTAATCAACCGGTTTGATTCCCACTTTCACGAAACAATGAATGAAGGTGTCGTCGAGAAGGCTCTCGGGAGGCCGGTGCGATGGAAGATTCCCAACGATCAGAATGCTGCACGCACATTGCAGGCCGGCGACAACGGACGCGCAGAGACGCGGGTTTCCCGCATCAGCGTGGAGATGGCGAGCTCGATCACGGGTCTCCTGGTGCCGGAAGCGAACAAAAGGGACTCCGACCGTGGGGATCATGGCAGAAGTGCGTGGACGGACTCTCAAAAAAATGAAGTCCGGGGCACGAAGATCATGCCATCGGACAATGAGCGAACGACTCCCAGCATTACGTGGCCGACACCTGACCCGATTACCTATGGCGACAAGCTCACATTCGCCCAGCTTAATGCCGAGGCATCGGTTGAGGGGACTTTCGTGTACACACCGGGCCCGAGCTATGTGCTGCCAGCAGGAACCCACACGCTGTGGGTGACATTTTCGCCGGCAGACACGCAGAACTTTCTTCCGCTGCAGGCCTCCACTTCAATCGTCGTGGTCAAGGCAACGCCGATTCTTTCGTGGCCCAATCCCGCCGGAATCATCTACGGCGCCAAGTTAGTGGACTCACAACTCAATGCCTCGTCGGGGGTGGCGGGGAGATTCGAGTATTCGCCTGCGCCGGGGGAAGTGCTGCCGCCGGGAGTGCATACACTCTCGGTCGCTTTTACACCTGCTGATTCTGCCAACTACACCACAGCTCAAGCAACAGCGACCCTCAGCGTGTCCCAATCGGGATCTCAAATCGAATGGCCGGCGCTTGAACCAATCACCTATGGAACGCAATTGAGTGCAACCCAACTTTGCGCCACGGCCTCGGCATTGGGAACCCTCGAATACAGCCCTGCGCTTGGAGCGGTGCTTGCCGCTGGAGAGCATAGGTTGTCGGCAGTTTTTACCCCGGAGGATCACTTGGGATATTCGAAATCCCAGGCTGCGGTTTCGCTGACTGTGAAAAAGGCAACCCCGGCAATTGTTTGGCTGGTTCCGGAGCCGATGGTCTGCGGCGCCCTGAGCGCCCGTCAGCTTAATGCCACCGCAACTATGCCAGGAAGTTTCACATATACACCTGCAACGGGCGAAATCCTCGCGCCGGGAGTACATCAGCTTTCGGTCAACTTCACGCCGGCGGATTCATTGAATTACAGCACCGCGAGCGCCGTCGTATCTCTTACTGTTTTTGAAAAGCTGCCGGCGTTTATCACTTGGCCGACGCCGGAGCCGATTTCCTACGGCACGGCACTCGGCATTATTCAATTGAATGCGACTGCTGCGGTTCCCGGGACATTTGTCTATACTCCGTCTGCCGGGCATGTGCTTGCCCCTGGCAGATACACGCTCTCCGCGTCGTTCATTGCCTCGGACTCTGACAGATACGCTCCGGCGCATGCCGCGGTTGAGCTTGAAGTGAAGGGGCCCCCTGACGCGGCTTTGCCGCCAATCGCAGCCGATGAAAAGACGGCCATTTCGCCCATCGCCGCGATTTCCCCCGTCCCCCCGGAGTCGCAGCAGGCGCAAGCACCGGACGAACACGGCGCGATGAAGCTACATCCGAGCGAGACGCGCCGGTACAAAGGCGCTGTCTATGAGAAAGGCGAGGACGGCCAATGGCATCTCCAGAAGACTTAACATCGGTGCTTCCTGAAACGCTTCCGGAGGATTTCAACGACTGGGATGGCGAAACGTCACCCGCGGAAACACCTGTGAGCCAAAATGAATGGGAGGCATGGGAAACCGCTCATTTGTTGCCCAAGACTGTGAAGAAAGGTTGGTACTCTGCGGAGCCCAACGCGACGCTGCCTCCGGTCGAAGGCAGACCGCGCGCTTCCAGTTCAGCCTCGGCCTCACCAGTGTCTGGCGAGCCGGACGAGAAGCCGATCGATTCGAATCGCGAAGCAAAGTCCACACCAAATTCCGCTAAAAGGGAAGAATGGGAAGCGTGGTTAGCTTCTCACTCCTCAGAAGACAAGGCGAGACCATCCGAACAATTCGCAAAACGCGAAGCGATCTCGCCGCAATCAATCGCCAAGCCCCATGAAATCCTCTCAACCCTGTCTGCACAAGTTCCTCTGAAGCAGACGAAGTTGAGCGGCGAAAAAACGATTGAAGCAACAAGCGATGCCGCGGGGTCGCTGGACAGCCATGAATCGAATGAGGCGGCGGTGGCGCCCAGCCAGCCGGACGCTGGTCCCGCGGATGGATCGAGCGATTCGGCTCCGCTCGATGGTGCGCAAGACGTCGAAGCGGGCGCGGCGCTGTTCTCGTCTTTTTCGTCGAAGAATATTGAAGAAGCGACGAAGGAAAAGAAGTCCGGAAAGAAGAAGTGGATCGTCATCGGCGGCGTTGGCGCCAGTGCAGTTTTGATTTCGGCCGGTCTTCTGGTTCCACGGTGGCACCGTGCCGCCGTTTCTGAAGCAAATCAGCCTGTTCAGCAGGCCGCGACGGCGATCGATGCTTCTCAACAAGAGAGCGATCCTGGATTGGCGACGGATGCGGCAAAGCCGGCGGCAGGTGAACCGTTGACCGACCATGTGCCAGCGCCAGCAACAGGAGAACAGAAGACTGCCGATGATAGGGCATCTGATGAGTCAGACACAGTGAATCGGGCGCGAGCGCAGGCAGAGGCGCGGGCCCAGGCGCAGGCACAGATGATGAACGATCAGCTCAACGCGCCAGCACAGATTCCGAAACAAGTGGCGGAAAGCGGACCTCCTCCCGCAGGCATTGCCGGCGATGTTGCGAACGATTTGGGCGGGACCGGCGCAAATGTGGGCATCTTCAACGTGCATACAGGGCCCGTCGTGAAAGGCGCGCCGCCGAAACCGATTACGGTCTCGTCTGGCGTGGCGACCGGGATGCTGATTCAAAAGACACCACCCGCTTACCCTCCCATCGCCAGATCGGCGCGCGTGTCAGGCACCGTGGAGTTGCACGCTACGATTTCAAAAAATGGAACGGTGAAGGATTTGAGCGTGGTGAGCGGGCCGCAGATGTTGCGCGAGGCAGCCGTCGACTCGGTCAGGGGGTGGCGATACAAGCCGTACATGCTCAACAACCAGCCGATTGAGGTTGAGACAACGATCAATGTTGTTTTCACGCTCGGTGGATAGATCACAATTGTCTGTACGCAACCATTGAATTCGTGATTTCAACGTGGTCGTTCCACCAAGGGAGCCTACGCCCCTGCGACCGAAGCCCTAAGACAAGCTCTTCCCCATCCCAGTGGGCTGAATGCTCGAATTGAGCCAGGTTCCACACTTTTCGACAGATTCGAGCTCAGATGCCCCAATTACAAAGGGTTTGGATTGACTCAATCTCTCGAATGCGGCCTGTGCCGCATAGAAATAGTCTTTCGCGCTGTCCGAAAAGCATCCGCAGATGTGTCGACTTGGGTCGCTCATGCGCACTTCGCTCAACGTGGCAGGAAGTTAATAACTGGCGCAAAGGCAACGGTTTTGCGAGCGTGGACTATTTGGTTCGATACGGTGAATGTTGTCGCGGGCAGAGCAATGATCTCTCGGTCGGGTCTCGGGAGGCGGCAGGGAAAGTAGGAACAAGGGAGAGATCAGGAGATGTTGCAGCTTCCGGGAGTTCTAATGAATCCAAAGGGGTGTGGGGGACAATGGGGAAACGAAAAGTGTCGATGCAGCAGAAAATGAAGGCGCTGATCGAGGCCGTCTCGGCGTGGCCTGGCGTTTCGATTCACGACCACCAGTTTGATGGGGTCGAGTTTCGGGTGAGTGGGCGCGAGATCGGGCATATTCACTGGTTCGGCATTGTCGATATTCCGTTTACGGTAAAGGTTCGGGATGCGTTGATCCGCGCGGGACGGGCGGAGCGGCATCAGTGGCTGCCAGACTCGGGCTGGACCACGGTGCGGGTGAACGAGCAATGGACGGAAAACGCGCGCGAGTTGCTGTGGCTGTCGTACCTGAGAGTTCTATCGAAGAATGCGGATCGAACGATTGCGGACAAGGCGAAGGCGGAATTGTTACTGTGCGGCCTAGAGCAGGAGATCCTCGTTGCGGCGGGAGTCGTCCTGGAGCTTGTCCGGAAGCCGGAGCGGATATTATGTGCGCATCCCACTTTTGAGGAAGTTTCTAACCCGTCACACGACTTTGAAACGGCGCTTGCCAGCGAATAGCGAATCGTGACAACCTTTGATTAGATACGCGATTTGCGCCCACCAAGGAGTGATTTCATCCCCATGCCCATTCAAACCACTGAGAAGATCTGGCACAACGGCCACCTGATTCCATGGGAGCAGGCCACAATCCACGTGATGAGCCACGTGGTGCACTACGGCTCGAGCGTGTTCGAAGGAATTCGCTGCTACGGACAGCCGCAGGGCTCGGCGGTCTTCCGGCTGCCGGAACACATGCAGCGGCTGCTGGACTCGGCCAAGATCTACCGCATGGAGATTCCGTTCTCGCTTGAGGAGCTTAGCCAAGGCGTAGTGGATACGATTGAGGCGAATGGCGTAGCGCCTTGCTACATCCGGCCCATCGTGCTGCGCGGCTACGGCGAGATCGGCGTGAATCCCAAGGGTTCGCCGGTCGAGGTGTACATTGCCAATTTTCCGTGGGGCAAATACATTAGTGGGCACGGCGGAGCGGATGTGTGCATCTCGAGCTGGAACCGGCTGGCTCCAAACACAATGCCGGCGCTGGCCAAAGCGGGCGCGAATTATATGAGTTCGCAGCTTATCCGCATGGAAGCCGAGGTGAATGGCTACCAGGAGGGAATCGCGCTGGACGTGAACGGGCTGGTGAGCGAAGGCTCGGGCGAGAACGTGTTTATTGTGCGCAGCGGCGTGCTATATACACCCCCGCTTGCGAACTCGGCGCTCTCGGGAATTACGCGCGACAGCGTGCTGACAATTGCGCGTTATCTGGGAATCTCAGTGACCGAGCAGGCGCTTCCGCGCGAACTGCTTTACATCGCCGACGAGGTGTTCTTTACTGGAACAGCCGCGGAGGTAGCGCCGATCCGCTCCATCGACCGCATTGTGATTTCCGACGGAAAGCCGGGCGAGATCACGAAGAGAATAGCCGACGAGTTCTTCGGCATCGTCAACGGACTGAAGCCGGACCGGTTTGGCTGGCTGACACCGGTGAAGGTGGATGCGAGCGAAACGGTGACGGCATAAGAGCAGGGAATGGCCAATAGGGAATGACAAAGGCCCTTCGGCAAACGCCGGGGGCTTTTGCTTTGTGGGAGACGCGGCATATGGCGGCGCGCGGCTGTGCGGGTATCATGAACGGAGACCTAAACGGGTTGCGAATATTGCTGGTGGAACCGGGAATCGGCGAGAGAAGAAGGAAGGAAGCCGCACGTGAAACCCGACATGAAAGTTTCGTTCGCCGGGCTGGAACTGGTGAATCCCATCATTGCCGCGAGCGGCACTTTTGGCTACGGCATTGAATTCGAAGAGATCGTGTCTTTGGACAGGCTGGGCGGGTTTGCGACCAAGGGAATCTCGCTGCACGCGATGGCAGGCCACGCGCCGACGCGGATCTTGCCCACGGCCGCGGGCATGCTGAATGCGATCGGACTGCAGAATGTGGGCGTGGAGGAATTTGTTGAGAAGAAATTGCCGGCGATGAAGCAGTACCCAAACTGCAAGGTGATCGTGAATGTGTTCGGGCAGACGGCAAGCGACTATGTGGCCGTGATCGACCGGTTGAACGACGCTGAAGGGATTGCGGCTTACGAATTGAATGTGTCGTGCCCCAACGTACATGCCGGTGGCATGAGTTTCGGAGCGGATCCCTTTTCGTTGGAGGAACTCGTTGACCGGACGAAGAAAGTTGCGATTCAGCCGCTGATCGTGAAGCTTTCGCCGAATGTTACCTCGATTGGCTACATGGCGCGAGTCTGCGAGGAAGCAGGGGCCGATGCGGTGAGCCTGGTGAATACTTTCCTGGCGATGTCGATTGACGCCAACGAGCGGAAGCCTCGCTTGAGCAATGTCACCGGAGGATTGTCGGGGCCGGCCATCAAGCCAATTGCACTGCGCATGGTGTATGAGGTTGCAGGCACTGTTAACATCCCTGTGATCGGGATGGGCGGGATCACGACGTCGGAGGATGTGGTGGAGTTTATGCTTGCCGGCGCGACAGCGGTTCAGGTGGGTACGGCGAGCTATGCCGACCCACGTGCGACAGAGCGGCTCGCGAAAGGATTGGAGTCCTGGTGCAAGAGCCACGATGTCGAGAAAGTTTCGAGCCTGACCAGGGGATTGAAGAAGGCGAATAGGGAATAGCGACGAAGGACTCGGGATCGGATTAGATTAGATTCGCTACTTCATTCGGCTAGAACGAAAAGTTTGCCTGAAAGACGATGGTGCGTGTTCCCGGAGTAGGGCTGCCGAACTGGCCGCCGGCGAGCGTTTGGGTCTCGCCAAAGAGCGGCGAGAGCAGCACGCCGTTGGGTGTGCCCAGGTTGACGATGTTGAAGAGATTGTTTGCGCCCGCGACGAGGGTGAGATTGTAGCGGCGCGGCGCGGCAGCATCAAGGCGAACAGACGCGCCGCCTCCGCCGATTCCACGGCCGCTGACGTTGCCTCCGCCAGGAGTGAAGGATTGGCCTTCGCCGGCCTTCTCGATTCTGGGCCCGATGCCGATGACCTTGCTGAGGCGAACGTGAACGATGGCATTGGCCGGGCCCAGCCCGATGCCATAGGGAACGATCCGTTCGTTCTTGCCGGCAGGGTCTGTGTCCAGGCATCCGTAATCTGTGGAAACGACGCCAGGCGCACCGCATGTGCCGTAGGTGGGACGGGCGTTGAACTGGTTGTTGCCGGTGAGGTCGTCGCCGATGGTCAGGTCGTAAGGCGTGCCGGATTGAGCGGCAATCAGCGCTGCGAGCACGAAGCCATGCGGGCCGGTGTAACTGCCCACGGTCAGAAATCGGTGGCGGATGCCGAACGTGGCGCGGCCGTAATCGAGGCCGGGGTCTTCGGCAACGGATGGAAACGAAGAGATCCCCTGGGTATCGCTTTTGGCTTCGTTGAGCGTGTAGTTGCCGGTTAGCGTAAGGCGCTTGAGCGCTGCGCTTGCGGAGAAGATGAGCTCGTTCTGGCGATAGAAGCCGCCGGACTGGAACTGACCATTGTACACCGACGGCGTGGGACCCGTGACGATGTAGTCGGCGATGTCGAACGCGGGTGCAGTGACGTTGTTGGTAAAGTACTGGTGGACTCCCTGTGTGAAGAGGTACGTGATGTTACCGGTGATTCTCTTCGTGATCTGGTGATCGACACCGATTCCGGCCTGCATATCGAGCGCGGCATGGAAGTGCGGATCGACGGAGTGATAGGTGGGAATCGAGGAGCTGTAGCTCGCTAGGACAGAGGCAGGTTCAGGCGTGTTGGGATTGTAAAAACCCGGGTTGGCGACGGTGTAACTTTTCTGATTGATGAGATTGTCGTGGATGGCCGGAAGGATGTAAGGCTCGGAGCCTGACGGGTTGTTCATGTTCAAAATAAATCGGTTGTAAAACCACCCATAACCGGCACGAATGACGGTCTTTGGAGGGTTCTTTCCAGGGCGCCCCGGCGTCCAGGCAAAAGCCAGGCGCGGACCCCAGTCCGCATGGTCGTGGATATAGTTCTGGCCTTCGTAGCGAATCCCAAGGCCGAGGAGAAAGCGGCGGCTGATACGCCAGTCGTCCTGCACAAAAAGCGATCCATCGAAGAGAAGAAGGCGCGCCAGCGGATTGGCGATCACGGTTGCCGAGTATTGCGTGGGTGTGCCCGCCTGGTAGGCTGCGACCGTGGCAAAGTAGTAGCTGCCGTTCGCACCGGAGGTTGTGGAGTCCGCGTCGCGATAAGCGCGGGCACGCGCGCCGAAGCGCAGAGTGTGGTACCCGACGGTCGCGGTGCCATAGTCCTGCAGCATGAAGATGTCTTCGTGGTCCTGAAGGGAACCCAGGTTGTTGCCGCCGGAGGTGAACGCCCCCTGGACGGTGATCGAAGGAGTGGAGAAGTTTGGTGTCGTGCTGTTCCCGATGCGCCGCCATTCAAAGCGCGGCTCCATCAGGAAGTGAGAGTTGATGATCCAGGTGTCGCCGATCTGGACTTCGTTGCTCCAATTGAAAGCGCTGACGGCCTGTTGAGGCAGAACGAGAGCGCCAATCCGAAGGCCGTGAGCTGAGTAGGATGCGTATTGGTCGCGAATACTGACGAAGTTGTTCTTGCTGAGCTGAAAATCGAAACGGGGATCGAGGTCGACCCAGATTGTCGGCGAGGGGTAGGACTCGGAGAGATTGGAGGCCAAGGTGGCCGGATCGAGCGCATCGACGATCAATTGATTCTGGCGATTGAAAAAGTCGGCACTCAGAAAATAGGCTGATGTCTTTGACAGGGGGCCGCTGACACTGCCGTTCACTCCGTACTGATAGTAGCCGGGCTTCTGGGCGAGGAATGGATTGGCAGTGGCGAGGGCGGAGTCGGTGCCATAGCTGCCGATGGCTCCATGCAATTTCTGCGTGCCGGGCTTGGTGATGATTTCAATGCGGCCGTAACCAATGCGGTCGTATTCTGCGGAAAATGGGTTCTGATTCACGCGCACTTCGAGAATGGAAGACTTGGGCGGAAGCTGGCCGCCCTCGAAGCCATCGATGTAGATCTCGCCTCCATTCGGTCCGGCAGCAGGACCGGCGAGCGCTGCGAGTTCATTCTGCAGCTCGTCGGGATCGTCGGAGAGCGCATCGAGCCCGCTGCCTTGAATCACAACGGCGCCGGCATTTTGATCGGAGCTGATATTGACGGTTTGATTTTGGCCTTCGACTGTGACTTCCTGCTGCTCGACAGCGATCGCAAGAGACAGGTTCAGCGACCTGGCTTGACCGGGAGCGAGAACAATGTCGGGAAGGGTGAGCGGAGCAAAGCCTTTTGCGTCGGCCGTAATCGAGTAGGAGCCGGCCGGCAGCGCGCGAAACGCATATTGGCCGTCGGCGCCGGATTTGGCTTGGAAGGTCTGCCCGCTGCCGGTAAGCGAGATGGCTGCTCCGGGGACGACAGCTCCGCTGGGATCCTGTACCTGGCCGTGCAGTGCGGCGGTTTGCGCGGAAGCCCGCGAGGAAAACGCCAGGGCAACGAAAAGCACGACGAGAGCAGGGAATCTCAGCTTAAAGATCATGATCACCTGTTCGAACGGGAAAGACGGAGTGAGGCCTGCGCGCTTAGACACCACCCAGCAGCAAAGGAAAGCAGAAACAGCCGCTCTGCAGCCAAACGGGCAGAGCCCAAAAGCAAGTAGACCCTATGTAGCATGCTACTGTTAAACCTGTCAAGTGCGGGATTATCTTTCGCTTGCTTCCGTGCATGCGTTCAACTACGCAGGAAATGTCCCGGCGGTTCCATGAAATGTTCTGATGGTTAGACACCGTAGAGCATCTGTATGTTCCCGATCGGAGGGGCCTTCGATCAAAGGTGCTTGATGAAGGCGAGAGCTTCAGCAAGCTGCGGGAACTGCGCTTCGTCGGCTTTGAATTCGGCGGAGTGTATGCAGCGGCGCAGGCCGCGTGTCCTGACCGGGTGCTTCAGGTGAAGCATCTCGTGGTAGAGCAGATATTCCAGAGCGTAGCGCGGGCTTGAGGGGCGGTCGAAGACGCGGCTTACGACGATTGTATTGTGCGCTGCGTCGTAGTGGCCAAGAGAGCGCTTGGCGTGGTGCTCGCTCCACGTGAGGTCTGGGCGGCCAAGCAGCCCGCCGAAGAAGCGCATGTTGAGCGAGTCGAAGATTTCTTCGAGCTGGAAGTAGCGACCCTCGGGACCGAAGTAGCGTTTGCTGCCGCGCGCGTGGCGAATGAGCTCGGTTTGCCGAGTGACGGCGGCGCTCAGGGAAAAACGCTTGTAGCGGAGGTTGTGCGCGGCGCTGATGGGCTTGCGATATAACTTGGCGAGAAGAATGTGTGCGATGGCATGAAGAACGGGCTCCGGCGCACCCTCGAGCAGGTCGGAAAGGCTGGCATAAATCGCCCCTTCGCGCAGGCGGACGGTGGTGTTCAGCGAGGTGAAGCGGCGGAAGCGCACATGAACGGGCGGAATGGGAGCGCGCGGCCGAAGCGCGCGGTATTCTTCCTGAAAGATAGAGACGACGTCGAGGGGCACCAGAAGCAGGATAGCAGGGACCAAGGGAGTGAGGATCAAATATGTCTGACACCCTGCTTCATTGCGGCTCGTAGCGGTCTTGACCTTTTTGATCGGGATGGGCTTTGAAGTAGGCGTCTTGACTTGCCACGAGCTGCTTGGTTTCGGTGGCCAGGTCGTTGCCGCTATCGAGCGCCGCCTTGAGCGACAGCTCAAAGCCAGGCTCGCTGGGCAGATCGTGCAGAACCCCCTGCCATCGCGCGACGCCTTCGTTGAGCCCTTTGAGGGACTTACGAAGATCCGCTTCCCGTTGCGAGTACATGTCGAGGTTGTCGCCGAGCTCATCCATGAGCGCGCCAAATTGCTGCAGCTCGCCGGCGAGGCGCTGGCTGCGCGCAGGTGACTTGGCGCGCTTGATCAAACTGCGAATGGTGTCGGCGTGCTGATCCAAAAACTTGACGAAAAGGTCGACGCGGGCAACGGGGTCGACGCCCGCTTCGGCGATCTGGTCCTGCTGGTCGGGGGTCAGTGGATCCTGTTTTGTGTCCAGCTGCGCAGCGAGCGGCGCGACGGCCAAGAGTCCGAATAGAATCGCAGAAAAAATGCGCACAGTGCCCTCACTCCAGCGATTGAACTCAAGGATAACGCGTTGCGATCAGGCAGAACGGGCGCTCCGGCAGGCTATTTCTGGAACACTTCCATCATCGCCGCGTCCTGCGCCTGGCTCACCTGCGCAAGGGCCTGCTTCACGAGCGGGCGATCTTCGTAATTGGTTGACTGCAGCATCTCGTTTAAGCGGAAGGCGGTGCGGTTGAGCAGAATTTCGGCATTCTTGAGACGCTTGTCGTTGCCCGCGAGGGAGAGATGGATTTTCTGCGCGAACTTCTGGATGTCCTTGAGCAGGCCAGTTGCCTTGCCAACGTCGCCGGCCGCGTACTGGCGAATACTGAGCTCGGTCATCTGGTGCACAAGCTCGGCATAGAGGAAGGCCTGCTCGCGCGGCTGGGCTTCACTCGCCTTCGCTTCAAGAGCATCGATCTGCTGCTGGTCGAGCAAAGCGACGTCTGAGGAAGAGGCACGCACCGGCACCGCAATCATGCCGATTACGAAGATCGCAACGAACGGAACCACATTCCGCACGGAGAACCTCCCTTGGCCCGGTAATGCCTCCAAAAAGTTGTGATTATAGTAGTCGCATCTACGCCGACTCGCAAGAAATAAGATGCCGGATTTGATGCCGTGGTAACAGAATAACTACGAAAAATCGCCTGAGACGTCGTTGAAGGGCTTGATGCGCGGCGGAACGCGGCTATTTTCCCAGGAGTTTCAGCCGCTGGCGGGCCTGCCATTCCTGATCCGGGAGCTTTCCCGCCGAAGCATCGAGAAAGCGGTGGTAGTAGGCCGCTGCCTCTTTTTTCTGGTTTAGGGAATCGTATGAGATCGCCCAGAGGAAGAGGGTGGACGGGTTTTCCGGCAGGTAGCGGGAACGCATGGCAAGCGCGTGCAGAGCGACGTCGGGGCGGCGGGTGCGGGAAGCGGCGAAGGCGAGGCCGCTCCAGGCATCGGCGTCTGCCGGGTCGATTTGCGTGGCTTTGTCGAAGGCTGCGTAAGACTGATCAAGGTGGGCTTCGCGGACAAGGTTCTGGCCATGGGCGACCAGCAAACTGGGATCGTCCGGAGCGGCGGCGAGCAGGCTGACATAAAGCTGATCGGAGGCGGCAAAGTCGCCCGCATCGGCGAGGATTGCCGCCAACATGCGGGTGATTGCGGGGTCGGCGGGGTGGGCGGCGTGGAGCTTTTGGAGGAGCGGCAGTGCCTCCGCTTTATCCTGGTCGGCCAGCACTGTGGCAAGTTGCGCAGTAAGCGTCGGATCTTCAGGATTCTTCGCGAGTGCCGCACGGAGCAGCGGTTCGGCATCGGAATACTGCTTCTTCACGATCAAAAGATGGGTCAACCCAATGGTGGCTGGGGCAGATGCCGGCTCCTTGGCAAGAACGCGGCGGTAGGCGGCTTCGGCGGCGTCGTTCTGACCGGACTGCTCCGCCAACTCTGCTGCGAGGAGAGTGTCGGAGGTGGTTTCAGGCGAAAGCTTGAGGGCCTCGAGCAGATCATTGGACGCCAGGGCAGGGTCTGATAAGCGATCGATTCTGGCTAGCGCTCGCCATGCGCGCGCCTTCAGGGACGGATCGGCAAGGCCCGGGTCGAGCGTAGTCGCGGTCGCGAGTTCGAGGCGAGCCTCAGCGAATTTGTTTTGACGCGCAAGGAGCAGTCCTAACGAAAGATGTGCTTCGAACGATTTGGGATCGGCAGCAACAGCGCGGCGGTAGAGCGCGGCGGCATCGTCGAGACGATTTTCGGAGTCGGCTACATAGCCGGCGTCGAAGATGGCGCGCGCGTCATTGGGGTGCGCGGCCAGATACGGGTCGAGTTTGGCGTCGGCAGTCTTCCAGTCAGAACCGGCGATGGCAGCTTCAGCAGCGGCCACTTCGCCGGGAACAGGCTGGGCGGGCTGTCTGGTGGGGATCGCAGCAGGCTGAGCAGCGGCTGGAGAAGGCGCGGCGGGTACTTGCGCAAGGGACATGCTCGTGCTGGAAACGAGGATCGCGATCAATGTGGAAAAAGCGCTACGAAACAAAACATCCCTCACATAAACAGTTTAACGGCGCAGTGACCCGTCAGTAACGCGGTTTGCGATTACCGGCGGCAATGTCTGATAAGCGAATAAAAAACAACTTTGCTCGATTCCGTGGCATCTTGTATATAGAGCAGGAATATGGAGAGCAGGCGCGGTCGTGAGGTTTGCGCGGCGCCGCTCCCATTGAACGCTACGACTCCGGGGTGAAATACATGACATTCCTCACCATGCAGCACATTCCCTTGTCGTCTGCCTATCTATGCGCGAACTGTAATTGCATCGGCAACTGCCCGGAGCAATGCCCGGCCTGCGCATCGCGGAATCTTCTGGGGCTCGCGAACGTGCTTGACCGTCCGCTGGACAGCGAATCGGTCGAGTATACATACATCGATAAAGCCGCGCTCGCTGCGTAGCTTTCTCCGCATCCGCTCCAATATAGCCCAAAACCTACGCCTCGCGGTCGAGTAAGTGTGCCGGCGGAGGCAGGCGCCCAGTCGCGCGCTTACGGGGGTTCGTTTTCCCTCAAATTCACGTGCAAGCCGGAGCCGCAAAGCAGGGATGGCGCGGAAGAAGGTTTGCGCTCCGCCGTATAATAAAACCGGAGGGTTGCGCCTGAACGCTCGTGAAGAGCACTGTGGCGTCGCCCCAGGATTTCGCCGGTGCCTTCCCTTTGAACGATGCCATCGTCATCCGCAACGCGCGGACGCACAACCTGAAAAATCTCTCCTGCGAGATTCCCCACGGCAAGCTGACGGTGGTCAGCGGCGTGTCGGGCTCAGGCAAGAGTTCGCTGGCCTTCGACACGATTTATGCTGAGGGACAGCGGCGCTACGTTGAGTCGCTTTCGGCCTATGCGCGGCAGTTTCTGGAGCGCATCGAGAAGCCGGACGCCGATGAAATCGACGGGCTGGCGCCGGCCATCGCGATCAAGCAAAAAAACACCACGCGCAATCCGCGGTCGACTGTAGCGACGGCCACGGAGATCTACGATTACCTGCGGCTGCTGTATGCGCGCTGTGGCGAGGTTCATTGCATTTATTGCGACGGGCTCGTAAAGCGCGATTCGGTGGACGAAGCGGCCGACGCCGTTCTGAAACTGGGCGAGGGAACGCGCCTGAATGTGTTGTTCCCCGTGATGAGCTCGACTGCGCCGAGCGCAGAGACAAATGCGAACGCAGCGAGAACGACGGCAGGGACAGGTAAAATGGGGGCCAGAACCAAGGCCGCGCAAAAATCTGCCGACGCCCTTCATTCCGAAGCCCTCAAGGAGCGGCTCACGGAGCTGCGAAGCGGCGGATTCAACCGGCTGTGGCAGCAGGCAAGGATCTTCGAGTTTTCAACACCGGAGTCGCTGCTGGATTTGGACTTTGCTGCTCCGATCTATGCGCTGCTTGACCGGATCGTGGTGAGCTCCGAGAGCCGCTCGCGCATTGTGGACGCCGTCGAGGTCGCGTACCGCGAGGCGGGCCAGGTGATCTTTGAGGAGGCGCCTCGCGAGGAAGGGGCAGAGCGCAGAAGGCTGCGGTTTTCGGGCGCGTATGAATGTACAAAATGTCATCGGCCGGGGCGCGAGCCGGAACCGCGCCTGTTCAGCTTCAATAACCCGTTTGGCGCCTGCCCACGCTGTCAGGGATTTGGTAACACGGTGGATTACGATCTGGGTCTGGTGATTCCTGACCAGAGCCTGAGTTTGCTTGACGGCGCCATCGATCCATGGAATCGTCCGAAATACCGGCCGTGGTTCAGTGAGTTGCGCAAGCGCGCGGCGGAGCTGAATGTGCCGATGGATGTGCCCTGGCGCGACTTGCCTGCGCCGGCGCGCGAAACGGTATTGCGCGGCAAGGATGGGTTTGCCGGCGTATACGGATTTTTTGCGCAATTGGAGCGGAAGAAGTACAAGCTGCACGTGCGCGTCATGCTGAGCAAGTATCGCGGTTACGCGGAGTGTCCGGATTGTCGTGGGCAGCGGCTGCGGGCCGAGGCGCGAGCAGTGCGCCTGGGAAACGCAAAGACGGGCGGAAAGAACATCTGCGAGGCGTCAGCGCTCACGATTGTGGAGGCAAAGGAGTTTTTTGACTCTCTCGAACTCTCGCCGATGCAGGAGGAGATTGCTGGACCGATTCTGACCGAGGTGAGGCAGCGGCTCGGTTTTCTGGTTGCGGTCGGGCTCGAATATCTGACCCTCGACCGCCTGGCTTCGACACTTTCCGGCGGCGAGGCGCAGCGCATTCAACTTGCCACCTCGCTTGGTTCCCGACTGGTGGGATCGCTCTATGTATTGGATGAGCCCTCGATCGGATTGCACACGCGCGACACGGCGCGGCTCATCGCCATTCTGGAAGAACTGCGCGATTTGGGGAACACGATCCTGGTGGTAGAGCACGATGCCGATATTCTGCGCGCTGCCGATCATCTGCTGGACCTGGGCCCGGGCGCGGGCGAATTCGGCGGCAAACTGCTGGCCGAAGGAGTGGTCGCGGAGATCGAGGCGAATCCGAATTCGCTGACGGGCCGCTATCTGAGTGGAAAGATCTCGATTCCCGTTCCCACGCGGCGCCGCGCGCCGGGCCGCGAGAAGCTGGTGCTGCGCGGGGCGCGGGCTAATAATCTGCACGGGCTGGATGTGATGATTCCGCTAGGAATGCTGGTTGCGATCAGCGGGGTTTCGGGCTCGGGCAAGTCCACTCTGGTGCACCAGGTGCTTTATCGCGCGGTGGCGCGGGCGCTGGGACAGGCGGACGGCGGCGATCCCTCCAGTGTCTTTACCTCGCTCAGTGGCGCAGAGCGTTTGAACGATGTCGTACTGGTGGACCAGACGCCGATTGGCCGCACGCCGCGCTCCAATCCGATTACATACATCAAGGGCTTCGACCTGGTTCGCGAGTTGTTTGCCGCACAGCCAGAAGCCAAAAGGCTGTCGCTCACGCCGGGGCATTTCTCGTTCAACGTGCCGGGCGGACGCTGCAACACCTGCGAGGGCGACGGCACGGTGACTGTCGAGATGCAGTTCCTTGCCGACGTTGAACTGCCGTGCGAGGACTGCAACGGCACGCGTTACCAGGCAAAGATTCTGGGCGTGCACTACAAGGGCAAGAGCATTCACGATGTGCTGCAGATGACGGTGAAAGAAGCGCTGCGCTTTTTTGCGGGGCAGACGAAGTTGCTCGATAAGCTCGCGGTGCTGGATGAGATCGGCCTCGGCTACTTGCGGCTGGGCCAATCGGCGACGACGCTCTCCGGCGGCGAGGCGCAGCGCGTGAAGCTGGCGGCCCACCTGGCCGCGGTGCGCGCGGTAAATGCCACGGCCAAGCCATCGCAGGCCAGCCGCGTGCTCTACATCCTGGACGAGCCGACGACCGGACTGCACTTTGACGATGTGTCGAAGCTGCTGACGGCCTTTCGTAAGCTGATTGACGGCGGCGGATCGCTGATCGTGATTGAGCACAACCTGGATGTGATCAAGAGCGCAGACTGGGTGATCGACCTGGGTCCGGAGGGCGGTGAAGGCGGTGGACAGATTGTGGCCGAGGGGACGCCTGAGGAGATCGCAAGCAATCTGCACTCGCACACCGGGAAATGGCTGGCTAGGGTGCTGTGAGGATTCCAGCGTTTCCCTGGGGAATAGGCGCGCACCGCGAAAAGCACCAGCCGCTGCCGTGCAGCCAGCAGGATTCATCTTTTTCGTGCGGATCGAGGCGCAGAGAGTGAACACTTGCGCCTTCGTCGCGCTTGAGGGCTATGGCAAGTGCGCGGCCGGCTTCCGGATCGCGTGCTCCCGAGAAATCGATAAAAAAGACGGTACCGCACAACCTGGCCGCAAATTGATCGGCGTTCTTGCGGGTCACATAGGCCATGGTTCCCGGCCCTTGCGCTGGGGTGAGCGGAAAGAGAAGTTTGCCTTCGGGCTTGAGGGCGGCGAGCCACGCGGGCAGTGGATGCGTGGCGCCGGCGCTGACCACGATGACGTTCGCGGGTTCGAAAAGCCCCTTCGATCCGTCGGCATGGATTACCGTGACCTGCGGCCAGGGCTCGAGGGCGACGCGTGCACGATGAGCCAGACCCTCATCGATTTCGACGGCCGTCACCTTGCCCTCGGGACCAGTCAGCTCTGCCAGAATCGCCGAGTAATAGCCGGCGCCGCAGCCGAGATGAAGTACGCGATCGCCTTGCCGGACGCGCAGCAGGTCAAGATGGACGGCCCACAGGCTGGGCTGGCCGTTGTTCAGGTGCTTGGCCTCGTCGAGCACGATCAGTGCGTCGCGATAGAGACGACGCGGATCGGAGTCCTCAGTGAACCAGGACGTGCGGTTGCTTTGAATAATCCATGGACCAGGTCCGGCAAAGCGCTCGCGCGGCACCGCGGCAAATGCGGCGCAGATGGCGGCCGAGGAGATTCGATTGACGCGGCACAACTCTTCCGCGAAAGAGCGTCGCGCGAATTCGATGGAACTGGGTTCGAAGATGCGCATTTCCTGACCGGCGCCGCGGTTGCAGCATCACTGGAGGGGGCGCCGCCTTACGCAGGGATTATAGGCCGTGCATCCACCCAGGCGGCAGAGCTGAGCCCGTGCCGTCCCGGGAACTTTAACGATAAAGTTTGCGATTTGCCATCGCGGCCTGTATTCGGTAGAAAGGTGAGAGCCTTTTCGAAGTGGGTCGGCCGCGGCATCGGCAAGCGCCGCTTTTTTTGAGGACGACGGGCGGCTAAGCCGCATCGCGGGAGGAAGAACCGACTGTGAGCATCTCCACTGGGCCAATCGAGCAAGGAAACGCGTCTTCGCAAAAAAACGAACACAGTCATGCGCCCTTGATTCCGGGGGGACGGATGCTTCCGTTCGTCCTGGTCACAGCGCTGTTCTTTCTCTGGGGAGTTCCCAACAATCTCAATGACATTCTGATTAGCCAGTTCATGAAATCGTTTGAGATTAACCGCCTGCAGGCCGGACTGGTGCAATTTGCGTTTTACCTGGGATATTTTTTCCTTGCCATGCCCGCCGCGCAACTTATGCGCCGCGTCGGTTACAAGGCGGGAATCATGGTCGGGCTTATTCTTTATGGCTCCGGGTGCATGCTTTTCTGGCCGGCTGCGATCATCACCCAGTATTGGTGTTTTCTGTTGGCTCTCTTCGTCATCGCGAGCGGCCTGTCGTTTCTTGAGACGGCGTCAAGTCCGTTCATTATTCAGGTTGGCGATCTGGACACGGCGGAGCGACGGATCAATCTCTCGCAGGCATTCAACCCGCTGGGGAGCATCTCGGCCCTGCTGATCGGCAGCCGCTTCATCTTCTCCGGTGTAGAGTTGAAGCCGGCCCAGGTGGCCGCCATGCAAGCCCAGCATACTTATCACGCTTACCTCCGCTCTGAGACCCTGCGAGTCGTCAATCCCTACCTCGTTCTCGGCGGAGTTGTGCTGTTCTGGGCCGTCCTGATTGCGCTCACGCCGTTTCCTCATGCGGGCCTCGATTTCTCGCGCGAGAGCAGAACTCACGATACCTCAAAGGCGCTTTGGAAGCGGAGGCACTTTGTTTTTTCCGTGGTTGCGCAGTTCCTTTACGTCGGCGCGCAGGTGGGCGTGTGGAGCTTTTTCATCGCTTACGCGATGAAGTATACGAGTCTGACGCAGCGCGATTCTGGTTACTGGCTTACCGGGGTGCTGGTCGCATTCACCACCGGGCGATTTGTTTCGACATGGCTTTTGCGCTTCGTCTCTGGGTCTATGCTCCTTGGCGTGTACGCCACGCTAAACGCCACCATCTGCGCCGTCGCCGTGTTCTGGCCCGGCTGGGTTGGTGTCTGGTGTCTCATCGCCGTCAGCTTCTTTATGTCGATCATGTACCCGACCATTTTCGCGCTTGGAGTAAAGGGTCTTGGTCAACGTACCAAGAGCGGATCGGCGTTTATCGTTATGTCGATCGTCGGGGGCGCAGCGCTCCCGCTCCTGATGGGTGTGGTGCCGGGTGTGGCGGCCAGTTACCTTGTACCCGCTATCGGTTTTGCCGGGGTCGCAATTTACGCCTGGTTCCTGGCAAAACCGGAGCCTGAAGAACTCACCGTCGAGACCGTCTAGCGAATGATACGGGACCATGCTTGAGGGTTTCATTCGGCGACCGCAGGGTTGACCAGCGAGCCGAGGCCCCGCAGTGTGACGGTGGCTATGTCTCCGGCGCGTAGCCAGCGCGGCGGCTTGTGGTTCGGCCCCGCTGCGCTCGTGGTACATTGCTGTTAAGCCGCTGTTCCCTGTCTGAACAACACTTTCGCTGTTCCCCGTCCGAACGCTTGTCCCGCCCAACCTAATCCTCTCTCGACGATGGGGAGTCGCCATGTTTCTGCGCCGTATTGTGTTTGTGATTTTGTTTCTGCCACTCCCGGCACGCTTGAGCGCCGCGCCGCCGAGCTACACGCCACAGCACGGCACGCAGATTCTGTGGGACCACTATGGCGTGCCGCATATTTTTGCCAGGACCAACGCAGACCTTTTCTATTGCTTTGGCTGGGCGCAGGCGCACGCGCATGGCGACCTGCTGCTGCAGGTTTATGGACAATCGCGCGGCCGCGGAGCGGAGTACTTTGGGCCGGGAGTCAACGACAAGAATCTGCGAACCGATCGCTGGGTGTGGACGAATGGGGTTCCCGAGCGCGCGGAAGCGTGGCTGAAAGCACAGACGCCGGAGTTTCGCGGGTATCTGGATGCGTTTGCCGCTGGGATCAACGCTTATGCGGCCAAGCATCCGGGGGAGATTGGCGCGGCAGAAAAACAAGTGCTGCCGGTGTCGGCGCTGGATGTGGTGGAGCACGCCGAGCATTTTGTGTTCTTTGAGTTTGTGGCATCGCCGCGACTGGCTGAGTCCCCCGCAGAACGGCGCGCAGCAGGGCTGGAGTGGCTAAAGGGCAGCGACCCGAACACGATGTTCCTGCAGGACCAGGATATGGAGGATGGATCGAACGGATGGGCGATTGCGCCTTCGCACTCGGCAAGCGGCCATGCCATGCTGCTGATGAATCCGCACCTGGCGTGGGGCGGCGAGACGACCTACTTTGAAGCGCAGTTGAGCGCGCCGGGGATCGATTTATATGGCGCAACGCAGGTGGGGCTGCCGGTGCTGCGTTTCTGCTTCAGCGATTTCCACGCCATTACCAATACGGTGAACACCAGCAACGGAGCGCTGCTCTACAAGATTACCGAGAAAGACGGCGGCTACCTGTTTGACGGCGCAGTGCGAGCGTTCGATAAGTCCGAGCACACGATCAAAGTGCTGCAGCCGGACGGAAGCTTTAGCGAAGAGAAGGTCGAGGTTCTGAGCACGGTGCAGGGGCCGATTATTCGCCGCGACGACGGCGCACCGATTGCTCTGCATGTGACGGGGCTGGACCATCCCTACATGCTGGAGCAGATTTGGAAGATGGATACGGTGCATACGCTGGAGGCGTTTCAGGCCCAGATGCGGCGGCTGCAATACCCGACTTACAACATCATGTATGCCGATCGCGACGGGCATATCGAGTACCTGTTCAACGAGGAGGTTCCGAGGCGCAGCGAAGGCGACTTTGCATTCTGGCAGCGGCCGGTGCCGGGCGACACATCGAAGCTGCTGCCTGACGGCTATTTGAGCTACGACGAGCTGCCGAAGATTGTGGATCCGGCGAGCGGCTATGTGCAGAACAGCAATGAGCCGCCCTGGGATGCAGCATGGCCGACAATGATCGACAAAACAAAGTATCTTCCGTACGTGTCCAATACGTTTCCGGCGTTCCGGCCCGACCGCGGACTGCGCATGTTGTCTGAAGACAGGAAAATCAGTTTCGACATGCTACTGAATAAGAAGTATTCGACGCACATGGAGCTGGCCGACAGGCTGCTGCCTGATTTGCTCGATGCGGCGGACAAGTACGGCAGCGATCGCGCGAAGCAGGCGGCGGCAGTGCTGAGGAATTGGAATCGCGATGCCGAGGCGGACAGCACCGGAGCATTGCTCTTCTACACCTGGGCGCAGAAGTTTGTAAATACTGCCGTCAGCGTGGCCGCGCCAGGCGGCATGCGAAACTTTGCGGTTCCCTACGACGTGAATGAGCCGCTAACCACGCCGCGGGGACTGAAGGATCCGAAGGAGGCCGCGGAGATGCTGGACGAAGCCGCCGCGGAGACGGTGAAGACCTATGGTGCGATGGATACGCCATGGGGGAATGTGATGCGCATCCAACTGAACAACCAAAGCGATGGAGACATTGCGGCGGAGCGCGGCCCGGCGCTGAATGGCGTGGACCTGCCGGGCAATGGCGGCTACGGCAACCTCGGCATCATTCGCGTGCTGACCTACGGGCCCATGGTGGACGGAACAAAGACGCCCATTCATGGCGACGGGTTTACGCTGGCGGTAGAGTTCACGCCGGTGATTCACGCCAAGGTGCTCCTCTCCTATGGCGACTCTTCGCAGCCCAACTCACCGCACCACACCGATCAGTTGCGTCTCGTCGCAGAGAAACAGTGGCGCGATGTGTGGCGGACACGCAGCGAGATTGAGGCACACCTCGAAAGCAATGACGTGTTTTAAGTCTGCAATTCTCACGGTGGTGCGGAAAGGCAGAATTCAAGGTATGAGGGTGGTCTCTGAGGGCCGGGAGGCCGCTAGGACAGCCGGTCAGGAAACCGGCGGTACGGTCTTCCCCGACCCGTGGGAGATGCGAGTTAAGTCTCTGCCGTCACGGGATTCTGGAGCGAGCCGAGACCCTGCAGCGTGACCGTGACGTTGTCGCCCGGGCGGAGCCAGCGCGGCGGCTTGCGGCCCATGCCCACGCCCGCGGGGGTACCGGTGGATACGATGTCGCCGGGAAGCAAAGGCGTGATCGACGAAATGTACTCGATGAGCTCCGGAATGCGGAAGATCAACTCGCGAGTATTCGAGTTCTGCATTACTTCGCCATTAATACTCAGCCCGATGTTCAGCTCGTGCGGGTCCTCAATTTGCTCGGCGGGTGCAATCGCAGGCCCCATGGGGCAGTAGGTAGGAAAGCTCTTGGCGAGCGACCACTGCGTCGTGGCTCGCTGCACGTCGCGCGCGCTCACGTCGTTGACGATCGTGTAGCCGTAGACATATTCGCGCCACGCTGATGCGGGAATCCGGTAACCGCCCCTGCCCATGACAAACGCTAGTTCGGCTTCGTAGTCGGGTTCGGTCGAGTTCCCGGGCAACACAATGGCGTCGCCGGGGCCAATAATTGCAGTCGGCATCTTGAAGAAGACGACAGGAGCGGAGGGTATCGCCATTTTGGTCTCGGCGGCATGGTCGCGATAGTTGAGGCCAATGGCGAAGACGCGCGGCGGATTCGTCAGCGGCGCATGCAAGCGGACGTCACCCAGTTTGTGGCCGGGATAGGCGCCGGGCTGATCGATCGAGGTTATACCGGCAGAGATGGCGGAAAGGCTGTCCGAAAAGCCCATTGCTGTGAGGTCGACGACCAAACCGGCTTCTTCAACGAGTGCTCCCGGACGCGGTGAGCCGCCGGCAACGGAGAACGAAACAAGCTTCATAAATCACCTCCGATAGATGAAGTGGAATGGGCGCTGTGCGCCCGGTTTATGCGGCTGTCCAGCCGCCATCAATGGTGAGCAATGTTCCGCTCACGAATGCTGCTTCGTCCGAGGCAAGATATCGAATTGCAGATGCTACCTCCTCGGGGCGGCCGAGACGCCCGACGGGTTGGCGCGCGCGAAGCTCGGCGCGCATCTCTTCCTTGTTTTGCTTATGGAATTTGTCGAGATAGCCCTCGACAAATGGCGTTTGCACTGTGCCTGGGCAGACGGCATTGACGCGCATCGTCTTCGGGTACTCGACGGCGAGCTGGCGCGTCATGGCCACAATGGCGCCCTTGCTGGTGCAGTAGGCGAAGCGCTGCTTGATGCCGACAAGTCCTGAAACGGAGGCGACGTTGACGATTGTCCCCACAACGTTGTGGCGATCGCGCGCGGCGAGAAGCAGGGGCAAAAAGGCGCGCGTGATCAGGTAGACCGAGCGGACGTTGACGTACATCAGGCGATCGAAGTCTTCGGGTTCGGTGGTCTCGATGGAGCCCACATGGCCGATGCCGGCATTGTTGACGAGAATGTCGAGCTTGCCGATCTGTGCGACAGAGGCGGCGATGGATTCCGGACTCGTGACATCGAGGTGCAGAGCCATGGCGGAGGGGAGGGAAGCGGCGAGGGCTTCCGCAGCGGCTAGATTGATATCGCCGATCCAAACCTGCGCGCCCGCGCGGGCGAGTTCCTTTGCGGTCGCTTCGCCAATGCCGCTGGCGCCGCCGGTGACGAGGGCGATGCGGTTGTCGAGGCGGAAGGGGCCGGAAGGAAGATTGGCGGATGAGTCGCTCATGGTTGGTTACCGGGGGATTTCTTGCGAACGCCAAGTATAACGCGCAGGTAGCCGCCAACAGCAGCGAAATTCAAGGCTTCTTACGCCTTTCGTTTTGCTTGACACGAATCTTCACAATCTTCCGTACAAGTGCTTTAGGCGGCGAGGAGTCGAGAGGGAACTGAATTGTGCCTTTTGAAGTTTTGTAGGCGCCGATTTCCTGCCCAAGATCTGCAATGAGTTGAGCGTTCATGGGAAACAAACTGTAGTGGTTTTTGAAAGCCGCGTAGCACACGAGCGCTCCCTTGTAGCCGAACGCGGGCATCGAGTAGCTGATGCACTCAACTGCTTCGCGCGGCGCTGCTGAACGAATCAAATCGCGCAGCTCTTCGAGACGCGTCCGCGCCGGATCCAGAAGCTTGGCAAAATAGTTGTCTACCATCTTTTGCCCGGATTGCATCTTCGGCGCAATTGTGCGTTCTGTTGGCATATCAATATCTTCGCGCGTCTGCCAGCACTTTCAAGTACGCGCGGGCAGTTTCCGTGATGGTTTCGGGGTGTCCGCCGTCGACTGCGGCGAGGTTGACGAGGTCGCTGCCGACTCCCAGTGCGCGGGCGCCCGCCTTCATGAAGCTTTCGGCGGTCTGCAGGGTGACTCCGCCGGTGGGAATGAGTTTGAGGTGCGGAAACGGCGCCAACAGTGACTTGAGGTAGCTTGCACCGCCGACAGCAGAGCAGGGAAAGATTTTCACATAGTCGGCGCCTGCGTTCCACGCGGTGATGGCCTCGGTGGGCGTGAGCGCGCCCGGGCAGGAGACTTTTCTATTGGATTTGGTTATGTCAATCACCTCAGGATGCAGACTGGGGCTGACGACGAACTCCGCTCCGGCGTCGATAGTTGCCTGTGCCTGATCGGAAGTCGTGACGGTTCCGGAGCCCAGCAGAAGCTCGGCCCCATATGCTTTCTTGAGTTCCTTAAGAAGATCGATGGCGCCGGGGACGGTCATGGTGACTTCGACGATGGTGACGCCGCCGGCAATCATGGCATCGACGACGGCGCGGCCCTGTGCGATGCTCTTGGCGCGCAGAACGGGAATGAGGCCGACGCGCTCGATGATTTGCTGGGTGGATTCCGGCATTTTCAGGTGCCTCGGGGCTAAAGCCCTTTATCTTCTGTGGTGCGAGCGGCACGACTTAAGTCGTGCCCTTTCAAAATCAGTGACCATATGAGTAACCATTCGGGACGGCGCGAGGCACGCTCAGCGCGCGATGCGCACAGAACCCCCTTTGATGATGCGTTCCACTTCGGCAAGCGTGGCCATGCTGGTGTCACCGGGTGTGGTCATAGCCAGCGCGCCGTGGGCTACCCCGCACTTTACGGCCCACTCGATGCCTTTTCCTGCCAGCAAGCCGTAGATCAGGCCGGAGGCGAAGCTATCGCCGCCGCCTACGCGATCAAAGATATCGATCTCGCGCTGGGGTATATGAACGATCTTGTCCTCATAGAGTGCCATTGCGCCCCATGCGTTGCGGCTTGCAGTTTGTGCGGTGCGCAGTGTGCTGGCCACGAGCTTCAAATTCGGATGCGCAGCGGCGACTTCGCGGAGCATCTCCTCGTAGCCGGCGATGGGCAGCTCAGCAAAATCCTCGCTGACGCCCTTGATAGCGATGCCGAGCATGGCGGAGAAATCTTCTTCATTGCCGAGCAACACGTCGACATTGCGCACGAGGTCGCGGTTTACTGCTTGCGCCTTGGCTTTGCCGCCGATGGATTTCCAGAGCGAGTCGCGATAATTGAGGTCGTAGGAGATGGGCGTGGAGTATTTGCGCGCGGCTTCCATTGCCTCGACTGCCACTTCAGCCGTAGACTCCGAAAGCGCGGCGAGGATGCCGCCCGTATGCAGCCACCGCGAACCGTTTTGCGGACCAAAGATGGCCTCCCAAGCGAAGTCGCCGGTCCTAACCTGGCTGATCGCTGTGTTACCGCGGTCGGAGCAGCCAACGGCGGCGCGCAAGCCGAAGCCGCGCTCGGTAAAGTTGAGGCCATTGCGCACCGTGCGGCCTACACCGTCATAGGGAACCCATCGGATGAGCGAAGTATCGACGCCGCCCTGCAGAACGAAGTCCTCGACCAGGCGGCCGACGGGATTGTCGGCTAGTGCCGTGGCGATTGCGGTGGGGAGGCCGAAACAACGGCGCAGACCGCGAGCCACATTGTATTCGCCGCCGCCCTCCCACACCTGGAATTGCCGCGCCGTGTGGATGCGGCCTTCGCCGGGATCGAGTCGGAGCATGACTTCGCCCAGGCTTACGCACTCCCAGCGGCGTTGTGGGTTGGGGATCGAAAGCGGATTCATGGTCAACCAATAATGTAGCGCACCGGGGGTCGTGCGGTCTGTAATTTGGCTGCTTGTGGAACTGCTGTGCGACAGATCATTTACGCTATCAGTGTTCAATTCTTTCCAGGAACTGCGCTGCACTGGGTGATGGCGGAATGAAGGCTGGTTGCCGATGCGGCGAGGGGGACGACGGATTGAAGGGGTTGGAACTTTTTGACTTGAGCGGACGCGTCGCCGTGCTGGTTGGCGGAACGACCGGTCTGGGGCGGGAGATCGCGCTGGGATTCGCCGCGGGCGGAGCGGACGTGGTAGTGAGTTCGCGGCGGCAACCGCAGGTGGATGCCGTTGCGGCGGAGATTGAGGCTCTGGGACGACGCACGCTTCGGATGACGAGCGACGTGCTTCGCCGTGCCTCAATACAGCGCCTGCATGATGCAGTGATCGAAAAATTTGGCAAAGTGGACATTCTGGTGAACGCGGCCGGCGTGACCAAGAAAATGGCCACGCTGGATTTTGACGAAGCGGACTGGTCGAAGATTGTGGAGACAAACTTGACCGGAACCATGCGCGCCTGCCAGATCTTCGGCAGGACCATGGCGAAAGCAGGTTATGGGCGCATTATTAACATCGTGTCGTTGACTGTGTTTAGGGGGTTTTATCGCGTGGCGCCCTTCGCGGCCAGCAAGAGCGCCGTTGCCTCGCTGACGAAGACGCTGGCTGTCGAGCTGGCTCAATCGGGCGTAAATGTGAATGCGATCGCCCCCGGAGTATTCCCCAGCGAAAAGACGAAGCCGCTGGTGATCGGAACAGCGCGCGGCGAAGAGATCCTGATGCGCACGCCGATGCACCGTTTTGGAAATCCAAAGGAGATCGTTGGGCCGGCGATCTTTCTCGCTTCGGAAGCCTCCGCTTTTCTGACTGGCGAAGTGATTGCGGTGGATGGTGGTTTCATGGCGAGCGGAGTGAACCAGTAAAAGCAGGGAACAAGGGAACGAGGGAGCAAGGGAGCGAGCGAACGCGAGCACCGGGTACTAACGGTGGGCCGGTAAGGACTAGGCTGTGTGCTCCGCTGTTAGGCGCAAAATCAGAGACGCGCCGAACCTGGGGCACCCGTTGAAGGGAAAGGGAAAGAATGACTGAGCAACGCAAATTGCGAATGGGGATGGTGGGCGGTGGACCGGGTGCGTTCATCGGCCCTGTGCATCGGATTGCCGCGGAACTGGACGGAAAGATTGAGCTCGTGGCGGGCGCGTTTTCACAGTCGGCCCAGCGCTCGCGCGAAGCGGGTGTGAGCTATCGCATCGATCCTGCACGGGCTTATGCGGATTACCGGCAGATGATTGAGGCGGAGCGCAAGCGGGATGACGGCGTCGACTTCCTGGTGATCGTGACGCCGAACCATCTGCACCTGCCTGTGGCGCTGGCGGCGCTCGAAGCGGGAATACCAGTGATGAGCGACAAGCCGGCGACCGCCAGTTACGAGGAGGCACAGAAGCTCGAAACCGCGATTGCAATGTCCGGTTTGCCTTACGGATTGACTCACACTTACGCGGGTTACCAGATGGTACGCGAGGCGCGAGCGATGTGCGCGGCAGGAGAGCTGGGCAAAATTCGCAAGGTTGCCGTCGAGTATTTTCAGGGATGGTTGAGCGGCCCGCTCGAGGCGACGGGACACAAACAGGCAGAATGGCGGACCGATCCTGCGCGCAGCGGCGGGGGCGGCGCCATTGGCGACATCGGCACGCACGCATTTCATTTGCTCGAGTACGTCAGCGGCCTCGAGGTAACTGCAATCAACGCCACTCTGCGGACGGTGGTGCCGGGGCGCAGGCTCGACGACGATTGCAATGCATTCGTGCGCATGAACAACGGTGCCGCGGGAACGCTCGGCTGCTCGCAGGTGGCCGCGGGCGAGATGAACGAATTGCTTCTGCGCATCTACGGTGAAGAGGGATCGCTCGAATGGCAGCAGCAGGATCCGAATCGACTGATCGTGAAGCGGCCCAACCGGCCGGAGGAGATTCATCACGCTTCGACCGGGTATGTTGGCGCCGATGCGCGGGCCATTGCGCGCACGCCGGCAGGGCATCCTGAAGGGTATCTCGAGGCCTTTGCCGTGCTCTATCGAGAGTTTGCCGATGCGCTGGTAGCGTGGAAGAAGGGAAACGAGAAGCCCCTGCCTGCAACGTTGCCGGGAATCGCGGCCGGAGTGCGCGGGATGCGGTTTATCGATCGCGTGATGGCAAGCAATCGCAAAGAAGGCTGGGTGGAATTCTAAGGACAGGCTTTTTGCTCCTCGCATTCAACATTGCCGCGTTGGAATTGAAGCGCACCGCCGTGCGATGGAGAGAACCGGGACAGAGATTCAAAAGCGGCCAAGAGGGGAAAGTAGATGAGAACAATCAAGGGACCAGGGATTTTTCTAGCGCAGTTCGCGGGCGATCAAGCGCCGTACAACACGCTGGACGGTATGGCGGGTTGGGCTGCGGGGCACGGCTATGTCGGCATTCAGATTCCGAGCTGGGATCGCAGGCTGTTCGATTTGGAGCGAGGCGCCGAGAGCCAGGCGTATTGCGACGAGGTAAAGGGCATTGCCGCGAAGCACGGGTTGGCGGTGACGGAGCTTGCAACGCATTTGCAGGGACAGCTCGTGGCGAGTCACCCGGCGTTCGACACGATGCTCGATGCGTTCGCGCCGCCGAATCTCGCTGGCGACGCGAAGGCGAAGTCCGCGTGGGCCGCGCAACAGTTGCTTTGGGCGGCAAAGGCGAGCCGCAATTTTGGGATGGACGCACATGCGACGTTTTCGGGGTCGCTGGCATGGCCATTCTTTTATCCCTTTCCACAGCGTCCGGCGGGGTTGGTCGACGAGGCATTTAAGGAATTGGGGCAGCGGTGGCTGCCGATCTTGAACGCCTTCGACGAAGCGGGTGTGGATGTCTGTTTTGAATTGCATCCCAGCGAGGACTTGCACGACGGCGCAACGTTCGAGCGATTTCTCGGCACGGTGGGCGATCACCCGCGCGCCAACATACTTTATGACCCGAGCCACATGGTTCTACAGCAGTTGGATTACCTGGCCTTTCTCGATCTCTACCATGAGCGCGTGCGCGCGTTCCACGTGAAGGATGCAGAGTTCCACACCAACGGCAGGTCGGGCGTTTATGGCGGCTACCAGGAATGGATTGATCGGCCGGGGCGTTTCCGCTCGCTCGGCGATGGGCAGATCGATTTCGGGCAGGTGTTCAGCAAGATGGCGCAGTACGATTTTCCGGGCTGGGCCGTCGTGGAGTGGGAGTGCTGCATCAAGCATCCTGAACAGGGAGCGGCGGAGGGCTCCGTATTTGTGCGCGACCACATTATTCGCGTGACAGAGCGCGCGTTTGACGATTTTGCGGGCGGCGCGGCGGACACGGCGGGGAACCGCAAGATTTTGGGGCTGTAAGCCTTCGACCTCAAGTGGATGAGGATGCCGCCAGAACAACCGGTCAGGAGACCAGCGCTACAGCGACGTGTCCGTTACGCCTTCAATCGGAGAAGGGATTTTTCCCGACGCGACGATGCCAAACTTCACATCGAGAAAATCCTGCAAAGCGCGGGGAAGAAGCGCGGCCAGTTCCTGCCAGGTGAGAACCTGGAGCCGGACCCGTATCTCCGAGATTCTTACTGCGGCCATCACCTGGAACCACTCTTCGCGCAAGTCGGGCCGGCGCTCATCATGGATCACGCAGAAGCTGCAGTTTGACGCGTAGGCCGCGAGCACGCTGCGAATAAGCTGATAGCTCGCGTAGCCCTCGTCGCCGGGCGCGCGAAAAGTCGTGTCGATGGGGGCGAAGGAATCGGGATAGCCGATGATGCTCTCCAGTTCCTGCGACGCATTTTCAGGAAACTCGCTGGCCCGCATCCACCGAGAAGTAGGGATTTCGACGCGAGGAAGCAGGCCGCGATCGAAGACGGCGTCGAAGTCTCGATAGGATTCAACAATTGCGGCGGCGCGCGTTTGAAAGCCGACTTCGGTCAGCTTGGCTTCGACCAGCAACGAGCCGAAGCGCATGTCTACTTCGGTGCGGTCAACTCTGGTGCAGCCGGGGCGGCCATTGGCAAGCGGGACGCGGGCCTTCCAGCCGAAAATCGGGGCCACATCTTCTTCGACGCCGAGCATCCTGCGCATGGCCGCCGATTCCGCGACTCCCGGCGTGCAAAAGATATTCATCAGCAGCGCGTCGGAACTCATGGAGGAGTCAAGCTCGCGCCAGCGACGTGCGGGATCGAGCTGCGGCTTTGGCAGTGAGCGCGCAGCCTGCGCGTGGACTTTGTCGAAGCGCCGCATCCACTCTGGGTTTGCGGTGATGGCGGAATAGGCGGGAGGGAAGAAATTGCCGTGGCGGCCGTCCTGCGGCGCGTAGACGATGACCGGAGCGCTCCCGTAGCTTTCAACGTGCGCGTGCCCGCGCGCGTAGGCACGATTGCGAGCGGCGGAGCTCGAGCCGGAGCCGAGTCGCAAAGAGAGCAGTCGAGCGGGCCATCTGAAAATCAGACTACTCCCACTGGAGAAGAGAAGACCTTCCGGCGAGAGTTCGCCGGAAGGCTAATGGTCCTGGGCCAGGATTGCGCGGCGGAGTCAATCAGCGCTGGCGGGTGAGGCCAAACTGGAAGCTGATCATAATCGAGCGGCCGGCCGCCTTTTCGACGGAGTCAGCCCAGCTTGGGCTATAGAGCTGAAGGCTCTTCGTAACCTTGGTTCCGGTGACACCGTAATAGACAGAGCCGTCGTTCGCGGGGCTGTTGGCAACGATACTGTGGTCGTCAAAGAGGTTATCGATGCTGAGCTTAATCTTCGAGCCGGCGAACATCGAGCGATTCACGTTGTAGTTCACGAAGAGGTTGCTCATCCAGAACGGCTCCAGAGGAACAGTCTGGTAAAAGGTTTTGATATTGTTCCAGCGTGAGCCGATGCGCTTGCCGAATGCGCCGAAGTCGAGGCCACTCTGCTGATAGATCATGCCCACTGACTCGGTGTCGTGTGGGGCGTTGGATACCCATGCTTCGGGAGTTGGAGCAACAGCGGGAGTAATCGTAGTCCCCGTATTCGCGTCAACGACAGCAGGCGACCCGCCGGTGGCCTCATACTTTGCGCCCCCGAAAGTACCGTTGGCGTTGAAACTCAGAGCGTGGGTCACAGCGTAGTTACCCTCCGCCTCGAAACCGATCGTATCGGAGTCGGGCGTGGCATAAAAATAGGTCATCCCGTAGTCCGGATTTACAGTCGAGTTGCCGCCCGTCGTGTCGGTGTAGGTGGAGTAGGAGTTCATGAAGTGGATGTAATAGACATCGGCGTCGAAGGCGACGCGAGGCAGCTTCACCACAGTACCGCCCTGATAAGTGTCAGCAATGGTCGGCGGGGGAGTGACCGCGGTCTCGGCGCCCTGAGTGTCGAAGACGGAACTGAAGGGGGCGATGCTTCCACGGCCGTACTGACCGTAGACCGACGCGTTGGGTGTGACGCGATAATTGGCTTCAACGGAGGGCAGCAGCGAGTTGTAATTCTGGGCGTGCACAGTGGTCGCAGTGCAGCTTGATGCTAAAGTGCCGGTGGTGGTGGGGCATGTGAGCTGGCCGATCGTATGACCATCGGCGTACTGGTTCAGCCACATACGGAAAAATGCGTCCTTGAGGCCGACGGTGAGCGTCAAGTCAGGAATGGAAACCAACTGGAACTCGACATAGGGCTGGACCGCGTGAGTAAAGAAATGCTCGTGGAACTTGATGTCGTTGAGGTAGGGCGAATCAACCCAGGTGAGGGGATCGGTGTAAATCTGATAGCGCAACGTGTTGGTGAGCTCGTACCAGCTTCCCGTGCGGAAGACGCCCCATTTCGTGGTATAGCTGAGGCCTGCAATCTCGCCGCCGCGGGCATACTGGTTCATCTTGTCGACGCCCGTTCGGAGTTGTGCCGACTTTCCAGCCTGGCTGGTCAGTGCCGCCCACCTTTTCTTCGATCGTGTTGGAGATCCCCACCGACGGATTGGTGACCAGATCGTTGTCCGTGGCGTTCTGGTAGTGCTGGTGGTTTGAGTAACCGTAGGTGTAGGTCTTGGTGTCGAGCTTCCAGTTCGAGCCGAAGTCGTGGTTGAAGTCAATAACGTCGAAGAACGACGGCACGTGGTAGACCGAGTAGCGCCAGAACTGCGCGTTGGGCTTGGCGTCTGGATTGACCGCATTGTTTTCGTATAGGTAATTGTCGCCGTGATCAAAGAGCTGGCGGCGGGTGGGATCGTTGTTGGTAAAGGCGTTGAGGATGATGTTGGTCGCCGATCACGCTGAGGTACGTGCGGTCGCTGAACTTGTAGTCGAACTTGGCGGTGATCGCCTGGTCCTGCTTGGGCGAGAAGGTCTGATAGCCGTCCGAGCTCTGGTAGTCGCCGTTGAGCCAGAAATGGGCCTTGTTGTGCAAGAAGGCGCCGGAGTTAATATCGCCCAGAATCTGTTACGTGTTAAAGGAGCCGTAGGTCACTTCGCCGCGCACATGCGCCTGGTTGCTGAGCTCGGGCGAGAAGAAGTGAATGTGCCACCGAAGTTCGAGGTGCCGGTATCGGACGCGGTGCCAGGGCTGCGATCGAAGTCCACGTGGCCGATAGCCGCGGCGGGAACGTAAGCCCATGAGTGGTGGCTGGGATCGTTCGAATCGTTGAAGGGCACGCCGTCCCATGTCAATGTGTAGTCGTCGTCGACGAAGCCGCGGAAGTAGATTTTTTCCTGGCCGTTGCCGATACCGTTAGTGGTGTGGCCACGGTGCCGGGCGCAGCCTGGATGATGTCGGCAAAGTCGGTCACTGGCGTGGTGTACTCGCTGACATAGTTGCTGCTGATCTCAGTGCGCGCCGAACCCGGCATCAAGCAGTGACTTCACGGGCGCACGCTCAGCCGCGATCGAAGTGTCAGCTTCCGCCTCGACCGTGACTTCCTCAGAGACCGAAGCGATCGAGAGTGTGATGGGCAAGCCCGCGCTTGCGCCTGCGGAGACAATGACAGGATCCTGAATTGTCGAGAATCCTGAGGCAGAAACCTCAATGGTGTAGGAGCCGGCGGGAATGCCGGTCAGATCGAATTTGCCATCGGCGCTGGAAAGCACCGTGTGAACGACGCGGGACTCGAGGATGGCAGCTATGTTCGCGTCCTGGATGGCGTGGCCGCTCTGGTCCATGACGGTTCCGTGAATTTCGCCCATGCTGTTTTGTGAGTGCAAACGGCTGATGCCCGCAGAGAGAACGAGCAGGCACACAATGACG
>CAWDKT010000013.1:0-70022 GCA_963802955.1 uncultured Acidobacteriaceae bacterium | reverse complement strand
ACGTTATCTCCGCCGAGGCACGCATTGATGTCCGATTGAAACGGGAAGCCGTGCTACGCCAGACTCAGCAGTGGGGCGATTCTCTGGAGAAATGTACGACGCCTTGGTGAAGAATTCGCCAAGATAATCCCATGGAGCCGTTTGGTGAGTGTGCGACCGGATTTGTTGTCCAGTTGCTTCGATTGTCTTCATTGAAATGTTCTTTGGAGAACCAGACGCGAGTCTAACGCAAACCGCATCCGAGACCGCCGATGTTTTGCAAGAAGCTCTGCTTGGTGAAAGCCACGATGGCCTTAGAAACCATGCCAGTTCCCTATGTAGCGCTATTTGCAAGACATTGTTGACATGAGACTTGCTGAGACCACTCCATCTGTCCCAAAGCAGGTCAAACGATTTGTTGAAGCCCGTTGAAATTTGTGGCCACTAAGTGCTTTGGATTGATCGCGCTCGGCATTGCGATTCCGGCCCTGTTGATCCTTGTGGAACGCTTGTGCTTTGACCGACACAAAATCGACTTCCATGTAGCTGCCCTGTCAAGAACATTGGTGAAGAACTGCCCATTTTTTCCCTTTGCCCGGATAATTGGGCGATTTTGGCCGGCGAGGACCGCAGTCAAGGCCGCGCGTCCTGTGCGCGCCGCGTGAGCGGTCGGAGCGCAGCGTAGAGCCTTGACGGCTGCCGCAGCCGGCCGTATCCGAGATGATCCGGGCGAAGGGGAACTACACCACTCTGAACCAGACTTTAGGCTGTGTTGGCCCTGCGCCGCGCTTCCATCCGCACTCTCGGTAGGGCGCATCGTGCGCCCTGGTGCATGTAAGGGTTCCTCATGCAGGGGTGGGTGCTGCTATCTACAGTGCGGTCTCTCGATAGGGCGATTGTCGGCCCAACCAGGACCTGTCGATTTTTCGCAGTCACCCGAACTCGGCCTCAGTTCGATCCGGCTCCAAAGAGAAAATTCCGTCAGTCGCCATGGCGCTTCGCCATTTGTCTGCGCCCGCCTTGTACAGATTCCCCGGTGCGCACGCGCGATTATGCCGCTTGCGGGATGCCGTGCAACGGTTCGTAGACCTGGCCCGTCACCCAGAGTTTGTGCAGTAGCACGGCCAGCTTCCGGGCCACAGCAATGACCGCCCGCCGCTTCCCGTTTTTGCCCCCTCGGGAGGCCAAGCTCCAACCCCCACCGCCGAAGCCGGCTATCGGTAGCCAGAGAACTGAGGACATATTGCGCGCTTTGCACCAACAACCTTCGAAGATGACTACTGCCCGCCTTGGTAACGCCCAGTTGCGGCGCACTGTTGCCGGACTGCGATTGCCGCGGGCAAAGCCCCAAATAGCTGCCCACGGCGCGGCTGTTCGCAAAACGGTGCGGATCCTCCAGCGTGAGAACGTAAGTCAACGCAACCAGCGGCCCCACACCCTTTACCTGCTGCAACAGCTTGGTCTGGGGATATTCGTTTTGCTGCCAGAGAGCGAACCCTCCGATCGCAACTCTGAATCTGTTCGCTTAACGCGCGGATGCTCGCCAAGAGCGGCCGTAACGCAGCCTGCAGCTCTGGCGGAATGGCGGCTTTTACTTTGCCGACGAAGGCTGCGGTGGTGCACTTAGGCAGGCGCCCGCCCATCGCCTTGACCATGCCCCGACACGCGTTGATGAGCTGCGTGCGCGCGGCCACCAGGGCGTCGCGGCCACGCACCACGGCCAAGTCCGCCTGGGCTTTCGCGCTGCGATGCCGCACTGGCGCAAGCAACTCCACGTCAGCTCGTCCCAGCCGCGCCAACATACGGGCATCCAGCCGGTCGTTCTTGCGGTTGCTCTCGTAGATCATTCGCAGCTTGCGCGCGTTAGCCACCACCACGGAATGGCCCATGTCTTTCAACAAGCGGCTTACCCAGGGCGAATGAGTTCCGGTTTCGATGACAAATCGAGTTGCGGTCAGAGTTCCGAACCGCTCCTCCAGTGCCTGGTCGGTGCTGCGCACCCGGTTCTCTTCCAGCACCGTCCCCGCATTGTCCAACACGCAGTACCGGCTCCATCGGTCGCCCAAGTCCAAACCAATCACCACTTCGTTGTGAAACGGAACTGCGCTTGCTATCGCCTGCGAGTTTTGCTGCATCGCTGCCTCCTTCGGGATCGGGAAGATTCCCGTGGCTCAAGCCTACTCGTGGATCTGAGAGGCAATGGCAGCTACATTTTTATCTACAGCGATTCGCGCGAACTCACAGAGTGCGAAATTCGCGATGCAAAACCACCCGGGAATCTTCCGGGTTTGTTCCAACTGTTGGCCGTTGGGGAGGAAGACTCGAACTTGGAGTATCAAAGAACCAATGCGAATTCCCATGCGGCCCCTTGTCACGGTCCATCGCGGGAGAGGTCTGAGCCAAGAGTCCGCCGCTTGCCCCAATCCAAACAGTTCCGTCGGGCTGTTCAGCGAATGCATTCAGGTTGCAGTCGTCCCAAACCAAGACGTCGTCCATGTCGTAGTGGCTCCAGCTTTCACGCCGGATTTTGGTAGCAATGATCTTCATTATGCGTGGCTACTCAAATTGCCCGAAGCAACTCGTTACGCACATAGGATCCACCCACCCGAGTATTGATGTTCACCTGCTGAGCTCCGTACTTCAACCGGCAATTACTTCCACATAACGAGCGGATTCGCGCTTTTGATAATTTGCTGTTTTGCCACCAGATGTCAACAACAAAGCCGCCGCGTGCGCGCAGTCCTTCAACACGTCCAGTAGGCCAGGCTGCAGGCAACGCGGGCAGTAAGGTCACATATCCGTCGTGGCTTTGCAGCAACATCTCCGCCAAACCGGCAGTAACCCCCTGAATTCCTTGATTGCCCTCAAACGAAGGCACGCGGTTACTGTCTTCTTTTCCTGGATGGATGCTGATTTCGGTGAGCATTTTCTGGAGAATGTCGTGTGCGTGATCGCCGTCGCGGAGGCGCGCCCGGACATTGATCTTCCACGCGCCAGACCATCCAAGATTTCCATCCCCGCGTCGATCCAAGGTGACTCGAACCGCCTTCACCAAATCGGGGGTTTGTTCGTTTGTTATCTGGTTGGATGGAAAAAAGGCATAAATCGGGGAGAGGTGCCTATGCGTAATCTCCGGTTCATCGAAGTCTTCGAGCCATTCCTCTACTTGCCCGTGTTTTCCAATTCGATCTGGAGGTAAGCGTCGACAGGCAGATTGCACTTGCTCGCGAAACTGAGCATCTACCCCGAGGAGATGGCTGGCTTCGGCGGTGTGGTTGAACAAGTCGCGCAAGAGATCATTGTCCAATGTCGGCCCCATGCAGACCTGAGTCCGCGTTCCTTCCGGAGTAAAGAATGAGTTCTCCGGGGATACTGAAGGCGCCGTTACGAGCCAATGGTGTTTTGGCTCTTCTACAAGGAAATCCAGAAAGAACTCCGAACTCCCTTTGAACAGCGGGTAGATACGTCGAAGATAGGAAAGATCGGGTCGAAATGCGTAATGCTCCCATAGCTGTTGGAGGAGCCACGCGCCACCAGTGGGCCAAATACCTGGGCCAGTCTCGTCAGTAGGCGCCGTATTCATCCATACGTCTGTTCCATGGTGCGCTACCCAGCCATGGCATCCATAGAGTTCACGCGCAGTTCGAGCGCCAGCCTCGGCTAATTGCTCTATGAACCCCAGGAGCGCCTCATTGGTTTGCGGGAGGCCAGTGTTTTCTGCCGGCCAGTAACATTCCTGGATGTTTATATTCAGAGTCCACCGGCCCTGCCATCTCCCTTGCATGTTGTTTAACCAGACGTTGTGGTTATTGAATGGAAGGGTTCCCGGTCGTGATTCGGCCAGAAGCAAGTAGCGGCCGTATTGAAAGTACTGGGCCGCAAAGAGCGGATCACTGGCCCCCTGGCGTAATTTGTCCAGCCGGGTGGTGGTGTCTTCACTTGCAGTTTCTGCACCGCCAAGATCGAGCCTGCAGGCGTGAAATTGGGGCTGCCAGTCGGCGAGGTGTTTCGCCCGGAGAACGTGATAAGGGGCCCTGGCGGCTTTCAAAAACGCGTCGACCCGCCGGGCAGGATCCGCACCAATATCGTTCCATTTGACGTAGCTTGTGGCTCCCGCAAGAACCAGGGTAACGGCATTTGCATTCTTTACGGAGACGCAGGCGGAGGTTCGGTCTTCATCTTCCTTGATCCGATCATGAGTTATCGTTCCGCCTTCTGGAATCACGCGGAGCTGCGATTGCCAACGAACCTTCGCAGGAATCACAGGATGAGCTGAGCGCCCGGAAGTTAGGGTTTCGGCCATACCATCCATCACAATCCTGAATGGTTCGGCCAAATGAGATGTTGCGCTTGGCTGAATGCTACCGAGCCGGGCGGAGAGATTGATCATCGAAGGGCGGTCGGCGGTGATGCGCACCACAAGCACCTGGTCCGGGTAACTTGCAAAAACCTCTCTGGAATATCGAACACCGCCTGCGGTATATTCGACCCGAGCCATCGCAGAATCCATGCTTAGCTCACGACGATAGTTGATCGCTGGACCCTGGGCCGCAAACTTGATCCGCAATTCACCCAAGGGTTGGTAGTCCTGAACAGACAGCGGAATGCTCATCAGTCTTCCGCATAATTCCTGCGCTTCGACATAGCGGCCTTCCAAAAGGAGGCGACGTATTTCCGGAAGTACGGCTCTCCCCTCTGGATTGTTCGGGTCGTAGGGTGAGCCGCTCCAGAGCGATTCCTCGTTGATCGGAATCAGTTCTTCCTCGATTCCTCCGTACACCATGGCGGCTAAGCGACCGTTCGATAACGGAATCCCTTCCCAATATCGGGATGCAGGGCTCGGATACCACCAGCTCATGTCCGGCCATCGCGAATCGTTCTTTTCCGCGGCGGCCCATATTGGCGCAATGTTGACAAGTGCGCCAAGCTGGGCAATGGATAGAAGAAAATCTCGCCGATTCATTGGGTAGTCCTCCGAGTACCTTGGTTACCGAGAACCATCCGGAGCGCAGGTTTCAGGATTCAGTTCTCGAGCGACCGCAAGCCCCTGTCTTTAATTGTTACTGGCATTTCCGTCTTTGCAACCGATATTCCCTCTTGTTTGACTGCGTAATCGGAAGGAGTGGAAGGCAATTCTAGCGGAAACGTCCTTCCGGGACTGAAAAGCCGCTATTGATTGCGGAGAGTTTATGTGGGGCCGGCATCCCCGCATCCCTCCGTCTTGATTCTTTTCGCTGCAAGTTAGGACAGAGGTTCGCTCGCGCAAACACCCGCCGGGCAAAGTCGGCGGGTGTCAATCTGGCACGTCAAACTAAAGATCGACACCGCCGCACACGCCTTTCAGAGCCTCACAATGCCTAACCGCTGACGCCGGTGTTGGCGGTGTCGGGAGATTCACCTTCAGTAATGAATTTTCAAAGCAAACTGCACTTCCCGGGAGGTGCTGTTAGTTGATGTAACTTGACCGAAATGAGCAACGCTGATGTTAGCGCCCGGCGCAGCCCACGTTGGCGTATTGGTGAAGTTGAACGCTTCGGCCCGGAACTCAATACTCCTCTCCCCGATGATCGGGAAGCTTCGGAATATGGATAGGTCGTCGTTCTTGAACCAGTCGGACCGGAGCGAGTTCCGTCCCAGATTACCGAACGTATATTGCTGGGGAACGGCTACGGCTGCGGTGTTGAACCACTCAGCATTACTCTTGTTCGGCGAGGACAGATTGCCGATGACATTGAGCCGCTCATAATTGCCACTATTGCCGGTGTTCGCAATGTCCCCTGCTGTAATCAAGGTAAACGGAAGCCCAGAGTGGAAGGTGAGAATTGTGTTAACCTGCCAATCGCCAATGATCTGGTTGAGTAGGGAGTTGGGAGTTCGGAACCGGCGCCCGGCTCCAAAGGGCAGATCATAAACAACCGAGCCACTCAGGACCTGTGGAAGATCGAAGCTGGATACGCTGCGATTTGCATTAAGGTTATAGGGATCCTGAACCGAGCAATTCTCCCGGTCAGAGCAGCCGACGTCGATGGACTTGGACCACGTGTAGGCCACCAAATAGCTCAACCCATTCGAGAGGCTTCGATTTAACGAAACCTGCAGGGCATTATAATCACCACTGCCGAACGACGTGTCGTAGTTGTGGCCCGATTGAATATAGGGATAGCGGGTGCGTGGAGCGACGGCACCTGGGCCGGGAGTGAGCGCCGTGTTGCCGACCTCGCGCACCCAGAGCCTGCTATCTTTATTCCCCACGTAATTCGCTGTGATCGTCGTATTCGAAGATAGCTGCCGCTCTATACCAAAGATCCATTGCATTGACTTTGCGTTCTTGAAATTTGGGTCCGCGTACGACGCCCCGTTGACGAACGGCGTAGCGGGCGGTAGTCCAGCTCCGCCAGGAAGCGGGTTCTCCGCGGTTATGTTCACCACGTTGTAATTCATGTTGGTGTTCAAGACCAACTGAACCTCGGGCCAGGTGCCGGCCACGTTTTGGTTCAATTGCTGAAAATTAGCCCAATTATCAAAAAACACTCCAATGGCTCCGTGGATCGCAGTCTTGTCATTCAGGGAGTATGCGGCTCCAAAGCGCGGCTGAATGTTGTCGGGCTGATTCTGAAAGACTTTCCCATTACTCGACACTGAGATATTCGGTTGCGGGAGGCCGCCGGGAATGCATGGGGCCTGAACATTCGTCGTGCAAGGACCGGGGTTGAACTGCAGTACATAAGTTCCATTGTTCAGATTGAGGTTGCCTACGTCCTCGGTTTTATCTGAAGCCAGGCCGAACGGAGGAAGGAAGGTCAAGTCATAGCGCACGCCACCGTTGATCGTGAGCCTCGGTGTTACTTTAAATTGATCTTCTACGTAAGCGCTCATGATTTTTCCATGCCGCTCTGCTTCAGTCGAGTTTCGGTACGATGCATTGTCGGGAACGCCGAGCATGAAGGAAGCTAGCGCATTCCCAGTATTACCTGCACTCTCTGGGTTAGCCGTCTGAGGAGTGTTGAATCCGAGATCGTCATACGTCTTTACCGCGTCGAACTTGGTTGGGTACAAGCCAAAGCCGACTTTGAAGGTATGGCTTCTCACGATCTTGGTGAAATCCACGCTGTATTGATAGAAGTCCGACTGCCCGTCAAGGTTATAGGCTTCGCCTCCACTCAGGAACCCGGGGATGGTTACGTCGGGAATCAGGCAGCCCGCATGAACGAATCCGCAGTCGAATGAGCTGGCAATCCCGATCTGGGTCAGAATGTCGCTCGGCTTATTGAGGAATGCGCTACCGCTAATTGCAATGTCATAGGTGCGGCCAAACTCAAATTGCATGATTGTTGTGGGATTGAAGGTGTGCAAGTAACTGAACCCGAAGTTCCAACCCTTATCTTCGATAGGCTCAATCAATCCCTTGAATCCACCGGCGGCCTGAATGGGGAGATCGTAGCGGCTGTAGCGAAACCACGCAGAATTATTCGCATTGATCTGATCGTCGACGCGACCATTGCCCTCATATTGGTTTGTGATGGTTGGGGTCGTATCCAGCGCGTTGAAACCAGGAACACCCGTGGTGACTGGCTTGGGAAACAGTTGCGAGAACGCAATCATGTGCTGATCGATCAGACCCGATGGAATCTGATTACCGGGGAATGGGTCACGGATATAACTTCCTGAGTTGTTCGGATCTGGCCGCGTCGAGAAGGGATTGTATATCTGCGCCTTCTGGTCGCTCAGGTTACCTGCCAATTCTGCCGCGGTTGGGACGGAATAGAGATTCTCTCCCCCCAGGGTTTGGTGGTATTGTTCATAGCTTACAAAGAAAAAGGTTCTGTTCCTTCCGTTATACCGGGGTAGAAGTACAGGGCCGCCGATGTTGGCGCCAAACTGATTTTGATGAAGCGCCGTTACGCTCGCCAAGAATGGATTGCGAGAATCAAAGGCACTGTTGCGGAGAAACTCCCACGCTGTCCCATTAAATCTATTTGTCCCGGCTTTCGTAACCACATTGATCACGCCGCCGGTGACTCCACCGTACATCGCTTCATCGTTGAGAGATTGAACTTTGAATTCCTGAATATCGTCAAGAATCGGGGCAACTGCATAGTTGGCTCCCATTACACCCTGATCTATCAAGCCGTCAACGGCAAACAGATTACTCCGATTTCCTTGCCCATTGATCGCGGGGAAAACGAGCGTTCCAATGCGGGTTCCCAGAAAGCTGTTCGCAGCATTGCTCGCATTCTGATCCACGTTAACGGCGACAGCGCCGGGCGTAAGAGTAAGCAACTGTGTGAAGTTTCGGCCGTTAAGCGGGAGGTCCCGTACTTGTTGGGTGGTAATTGCAGTACCATTTGCAGCGGTCGAGGCATCGATGGCGGCGACGTCGGCATTAACTGTGACTGTCTGGGTTTGCGCACCGGGCACCAGCACCTCGTCGAATGTGAGCGTTTGATTGACGGTGAGTGTAATGCCAGTGCGATCGTCAACTCTGAACCCTCTCTTCTCGACTTTCAGGCTATAACGGCCGGGCGGAACCTCCGTGAGAGAGTAGCGTCCCGTTTGCGTTGTTTGAGTCGTTCGTTGGACCCCAGTGTCGGTATTCGTCAATGTGACCGAAGCTCCGTTGATCACGGCGCCTGTCGAGTCCGATACTGTGCCGTTTATTGATCCGGTCGAAATCTGGGCGTGGGCGATCACGGATGTTAAAAACAAGAGCGCAATGGCTCGGCACGCGCTAATCCATGTTTTCTTCAATGCGCACAGCGCGCCGTCCCGTACAACATTCCTTCCACTAACGTCGCGCCGAGATTTCCCGACATGGAACTGATTGTTCATCATCTGGCTAATTCGCCCCGACACTATCTTGTTCATCTGAAACCTCCATCCAATTTCAAAGTTGACCTAAATGTCACCGAGGCACCGACCTTGTGATCGTGAATGTCCCAAAGGGAACCTCGGCCGTCGCGATTTACTAAAACGTTGCGATATATCAGATAGCCTTGCGTTGTCATGACTCGTGGCGGGCCTTGGAACTGTCCACTTGTTACCCAATCGGTTGGGTGAAGAGGTCGGGGCCTTACGGCTACGGCATGTCCAAAACACCCGACACCTTCTCACACACAGCAGCCAACACCTTCCCCGCGAGAAGAGGGCTCGCCGTTCTCCTGATTCGTTCCAGCCAATTGCTAATAATCCCTAATTGCGAGTTCATCCGCCCAGATCCTTTCGCTCTCGGAAGTGTGGGCCGAACTATGCTTCCGCCGTTTCGAATTTCAGGCTCCATGCGTAGTCACACGGCCTATTGGCGGCTTGCTGCAAGTTCTCAGGCAAATTGATGGTCGTCCCTTGCGCCGAATCGAACTTCCATGGCAGCTCCGATTGCGAGCCTAGTAGAGCCACCTTCGAGCCAGCCTTAGGCCGCACCGCCTTCAGGACAACCTGAGTTCCGGGCCATTCGGTCAGGATCGCGTAGACAAATCGCCGATCCTTCGATCGGGTATAGCGGACGGAATCACCTTCGGACCACAGGTCGCCCTCTCGTGGCCGAGTGGCATAGATCGCTTCGCCGTTCACCTTCAACCATGCCCCCGCACTCTTCATCTGCCGGATCGCCTCGGGGTGAAACTCGCCGTGAGGGCTAGGACCGATACCGATCTCCAGGCCGCCGCCCTTGGCGACGGTATCTGCCAAATTTCGAACGATCCATTGCGTGCCTTTGTACTTGGCGGCATCCGGTTCATAGGAGAAGTCGGTGCCCAGTGGGTAAATGCAGAACCAAGGCTTGTCCGAGACCGCTTTCGAGGCGGGAATCACACGCTCAGGCGTGTAGTAGTCGCCGTAGTTTCCTATTCCCCGGTTGCGGAACATGACATCGGGTTGAATCTGGCGCAGCTTGAGCATGGTCTTACGCAGCTCCGGCCAGACACGCGGCCCCAGGTGAATGTCCAGGCCGATCATGTCGATCTTGCCATAGTTGGTCAGCAACTCAATCAGTTGGCTGCGATGCCGCTCCATCATCCGCGCCACTTCAGCATCGGAAGGATCGGGAACGACCACGGCGTGATCGCCCAAGCGGTGCTGCGCACTTCGCACATCGGCCGGGATCAGCCATTCTGCCGAGGAGGGTATCTGCAGTGGGTCCGTCCCGTAGGGTCGAAAGTCCGCGTCATACCAATCGGGATGTGAGAAATAGAGATCGATCTTGATATCGCGCTTGTGCGCAACATCGCAAAGTTCTTTGACAACATCTCTCCGAAATGGAGTCTCCATGATGGAATAGGCCAGATCGCAAGACTCTATTGCCGGTCCTCCAGAAGCCGTCCAGTTCGCTCTGCTCTTCACCCTTGTTTTGGTGTCAAACATAGAAAAGCCTTCGTGATGCTTGGTGGTGAAAGTGAACATTCTCATGCCACTTTCCTGGAAAGCGCCGATCCACGCGTCTGCATCGAAGCCTGCTGGATTCCAAGTCTTATATAGGTTGTTATAGGCCTGGCGATCTTCAAAGGACATAGGAAGGAAAGGCCACGATTCGTTGCCTCGATGCCATATCGAATAGATGCCCCAGTGAACCCGTGCCCCGAACTTCATATCTTGGAAGGCTTCGTAGGCGCCCGCCGAAGCCGAATGATATTCGGGAATGGGCGTGGTTTCGATATAGGGCACGTCTCGCAACACAGACGGAGGAAATCCATGGGATAGATCCGGCGTCTGCGCCAGACCCGGGTAGACGGAGGTTGTCGCCAAAGCTGCGGTCGTTGCAAGAAACTCTCTGCGATTCATGGGATATCACTCCTGATTGACTGCAGAATAGTGATATATCAGCATAGATCGTTCTGTCAACAACTAATTCGCCTACTTTATCAGCAGTCGTCCTGCGAGTTCGAAAGGGACGCATCGTTGCGCGCATTTGATTGATGGCAAAGGCCCGAGCGGAACAGCCGCCTGCCACCCCGGAGCAATCGAGATCGACTTCAACTGGCTGAGGGGCGCATACGATGGTGCTCCTCACTAGATCGTTGCTTTGGTTGCGCCTGTTGAAATCCCGCCATCAACCAGAAGTATCTGGCCGGTTACATAACGGCTAGCCTCGGATGCGAGAAAAACCACAGCGCCATCAAGATCGTCAGGTTTTCCGGGACGCTTCATGGGAATGCGATCCGTTATGTACTTCAACCACGCCTCGTTCTGGTACATTGCTTCATTCTGTCGTGTGCGGAACCATCCAGGCGCGAGACAGTTGACCGTGACGCCGTATCTTCCCCAATCGTCAGCGAGACTCATCGTCAGTTGCTTGGTTCCTCCACGGCTCGCCCCGTAGGGCCCCAGGCCGGCGTACCCTGCCACGCTGGTTACTGAACCGATGTTGATAATGCGCCCATAGCCACGTTGGATCATGCCGCGCGCAACAGCCTGCGCAACGAAGAACGTGCCGCGCAGGTTGGTGTCGAGCACGGTGTTCCAGTCGTCCCAAGTTACATCCAGGGCGAGCTTGCGGATATTGCAGCCCGCGTTGCTCACAAGAATATCGATGTGACCGAAGTGAGTTTCAATAGCCCCGATGGCGTTCTCAATGCTGCTGTAGTGACGGACATCGAGATCGACGGAGAAACTTCTTCTTCCCATGGCGCAGATCTCATCGGCAAAGCGGGCGAGGGATACCTTGTCGCGGCTCGTCATGGCGATGTCCGCGCCGGCGCGTGCAAGGGCTCGCGCGAAGTACTGCCCGAGCCCGCGGCTCGTTCCAGTTACCAACGCTACCTTTCCCGATAAATCAAACAGCGTATCCGCCATAGAGATATCCTCTGGGTTTTTGGGTGAATGGCTTATGGTTGAAGTACAATTTTCATCAAGCCAGGTTCATGCGAATAGAGGCGACGAAACCACTCCGCTCCCTCTCTGAGAGGAGCTACGGCGGAGAGCAGCGGTTCGACGCGAATCGCTCCTCGTGCGATGAGCGAAATGCATGCGGGATATTCGCCGGAGGAGGCGCAGGATCCTTGCAAACAGATCTGGCGCGTAACCACCGACTGGAGACCCATCTCGACCGTAGGTGAAATATTGCCAATCAGCGTGACCGAAGCGCCTTTGCGTACCACGTCGATCGCCAGTTTTACCGTGGACAGCGCGCCGACACACTCCAGCGCAGCATCCGCTCCACGTCCCGCAGTGAGTTGTTGAATCTCTTGACCAGCGCTGGCTTTGTGGGAGTTGAACGTGCCGGTTGCTCCTAGGCTCCGTGCAAGTTCAAGGCGCGAGTCGTCCACATCGCAAACATAGACACGGCTAGCACCCGCCAGCAACGCCGCTTGCAGCGTTAGCAGTCCAATCATTCCTGCGCCGATCACTACGACTGTATCATCCAGTGCGATCGGCGTTAGCGAGATAGCGTGCACCGCGACCGAGACCGCCTCAATCAGCGCCGCGTGCTCGAATGGCAGATTGTCTGGCAGCGCATAGGCCACGCGCTCGGGTACTGCGACGTACTCCGCAAATGCTCCCATTCGCCGGAATTCGGGTGTAGATACACCGACGACTTGGCGATCGTCGCAGAGATTCACCTGGCCACGGCGGCAATAGAAGCAACTCCCGCAATAGACGGTAGAGTCAAACGTGACTCGGTCGCCCGGCTTGAAACGGGTCACCGCGCTACCAACTGCTTCAACGACGCCTGCTGCCTCATGGCCCATAATGATTGGTGGCAGTCTTCGTCCCGTACTCCCGTCATAGCCATGCACATCGCTTCCGCAAATCCCGCAAGAGTGAATGCGAATGAGCAAATCCTCGGCTCCGGTTTGTGGCTTGTCCACATCGATCAGATCAAGCTGCTTGTATTCAGTGAGAACGAGAGCCTTCACAGATCCCCCTGGCGGCAAGGAATTTCCATCCGAAGGATGGGTCTCCGTTGACAGTAACTCTCGCATGATATATCAGTATACGGAGCGCTGCAAGCAAGCCGGAGTTGTTCGCCATTTTGGAGGTTCTGGATGCCGTTCGTAATTGCCGAAGACAAGCGAAGGTGGTGGATGCTTGGATTCGCGTTTATGGCTACGGTCATCAACTACCTTGACCGCCAAACCTTATCGGTCATGGCCCCGGTGCTGCTGCAAAGATTCCACATCACCGCCACCAGCTATTCGCATATCATCTTCGCTTTCATGTTGGCCTATACCCTGATGAATGGCATCTCCGGGCGGCTGCTTGACAGGCTTGGCACTAAAGCCGGGTATGCCCTCACGATTGCCTTCTGGTCTGCCGCTGAACTTCTGCACGCCTTCACTGTAGGTGCAATGAGCCTTGGCATCTTCCGTTTTCTGCTGGGCATTGGAGAGGCGGGCAACTATCCCGCCGGGGTACGGCTCATCGCCGAGTGGTTTCCTGCCCAGGAACGTTCTCAGGCCTCAGGAATCTTCAACAGCGGCGCATCCATCGGCGCCATTTTCGCACCGCCCCTGCTCGCTGCAATTGCGCTGCTCGCCGGGTGGCGAACCGCTTTTATCGTCGTCGGTTTGTCGGGATTCCTTTGGCTATCCGCCTGGTTTTCCCTCTACCAGGAACCCCCGGCGGCCACTGCGAACGTTCAACTGAATCGCCTTCCGTTGCGGGTACTGTTGCATTCGAGGTTTCTCTGGCAGTTCACGCTGTCAAAGGTCCTCAGCGATCCGGTCTGGTATTTCTACACCTTCTGGTTTCCACAATATCTCAAGGTCGTGCACTCCTTTTCTCTGAGGCAGATTGGCGAGACCGCTTGGATCCCATTCTTTACCGCTACAGTGGGAAACCTAGCCGGGGGCGCACTCTTCAGTTGTTTGTCACGCATGGGAGCCAGTGCAGCTCGAGCGCGAAGGATTGCCATCCTTGTCTTTTCTGCGATGATGGTCTCGGCAGTCTTCGTCGGCAATAGGAGCAGTGCTGCTTTGTGCATTTCGCTGATCTCAACCGCCACCTTTGGATACTCCGGAGCGCTGGCTAATCTGCTGGCAGTGCCCGGCGATGTCTTTCCCGAGGGAACGGTGGCATCGGTTTGGGGCTTTGCCAGCATGGGCTCAGGGTTAGGGGGAATGTTCTTCAGCCTAGTGACGGGCTGGCTCGTCGATCGCTACTCCTTCCACCCAGTCTTCCTGCTCTTCGGAATCGTTCCCCTCTTCTCCGCGTGGCTGGTCTGGACGCTGCCCCGCAAGACACATTTCCCAGATGCGCAGCCTGTCGACGCCCTGGAATTGGCTCGATAGATTCCTGGTCCTTCTCGAATTTCGCCCAGCGCCCCGTCCTCATTTCTTCAATCGGGCGGGAACGCCAGGCTTTGAGTCCCTTATTCAAACAATGCGCATCGTCATACCGCCATCGATTGCCAGATCTTGTCCAGTGATGAAGTCATTTTCCACCAACTCTAGTATGCCGCGTGCCACATCCTCTGGCTTGCCTTCCCGATGGAGCGGTATCCGATTCCTAATATTGTTCTCCACCTGTTCCGAAGTAAGCGCATCCTGGAATGGAGTGCGAATGACGCCGGGAGAGACGCAATTCACGCGGATATTGTGGTCTGCCAGTTCGCGTGCAAGGACGCGCGCAAACTGCGGCAAGACGCCCTTCACTACGCCGTAAGCGATTGCGCCGAGGCAGCCACGGTGCCCGGCCGCCGAGCCGATAAGTACGATTGCACCTTCCCCCTGCTCAATCATGTATGGCACCGCGCCGCGAGCTAGCCACAGCACGGCGTGTACATGGACGTCGAAGGCCCTGCTCCACCTCTCATCGGTTATCTCGAAGAATCCACCCGGGACTGCCGCGCCTGCAGCATGCACCAGTACGTCAACGCGACCCCAGTGAGCATGCGCCTCGGCAACTGTGCGCTTACAGTCCTCCGCGCTCGACGCATCTGCCTGAATGTATAAAACCTCAGAGCCATGGTCCGCGGCGGCAATCTTCAGGGCTTCGAGCGATTCTTTTCTCGGACTGCGTCCGGCGACCGCAACTCGCGCCCCGCGTCTGGCAAAGGCAAGTGCCGTGGATGCCCCAATACCGCTTGTTCCTCCAGTGACTAGACAAACTTTCCCTGCCAGTTCCATTTTCCCTGCCATCCTGTGTTTGGTGCGCTGTTGCCAGCATTTCGGCAGAGCGACCATTGAATCGGCTCAACCGCGCAGCGGCGGCAAAGTGATGATATATCAGTCAGCAGCAAGATGTCTCGTCTTTCTACATATCCCGGTGTCCCTGGCGAAGATTCTGCGAGCCCCAGTCTCCGTCAGCACCCTACTGGATCTTCTGACGCGCAAGTTCTCCATTTCTATTTCAAAGCAGACTAGGCCTTCTGCTTTCGTTCATACGGATGCGCTCTCCACCCGGGTAATCTTAGCGGCTCTTCAAACGCCAATTGTCTCCATGGTCATTGTTCGCAAGCCGTTCCAGCACTTGCGGGAGTCCATAGCGGACGTGTGCCCGCATAGCGGTGTCGGCGACTAGCGGATCTCCGCTACACAAAGCCTCGGCCAATGTCGAGTGGAATTCCTGCGGATTCGTGCGCCGGCGAGCTGCTATGTCATAGATCCAGTTGAATATCAGCACGTGACCACTTTCGATTGCACGTTGCAGGCCCGCGCAACGGGACAGCTCTGCGATTCGCATGTGAAATTGCATGTGGTAGGTGTGGACCGAGAACAAGAAGCGCGAATCCTCGGATTCCTGCGCACAAATCTTATGGAGGTCGTCCAAGTGCTTAGCGCTGGCCCGAAGCTGTTTCTTTTCCTCCGTCGTCATATGCTGTGCACATAACCTGGCGGCCTGCGATTCTAGCGCCTCCCGGATGACATTGGTGTCGCGTATATCTTGTTCTGTCGGTATTCGTACCCGAGTCCCAATTCGAGGCCGGCTTTCGACCAGCCCCTCCGTCTCAAGGCGATTCAGAGCCTCTGTGATCGGGAGGAAACTCATATTGAGCCTCTCAGCGAGCCGCCTGCGCGACAGAACGTCTCCTATCGACAACTCGCCACTGAGAATTTCGTCACGGATCTGCTGGTAGGCTTGATTGGACAACGACTCGTTGCCTGCCTTTAGCCGGCTCACTTTGCGCATGGCTTTCCTCGATCTGGATTCGCGAACCGTTTGCAATTGCAAAAGAACAAAATGACGACAGCTTGAATCGATTCTAAGCCTATTCGTTCATTATCTCTTCAAAGTGCCCTTCAAGCGCTCTCGTATTCGCGCACATCTGATATATCATATACGAGCGCCTACTCTGGATCAAGACGCGTCTTCGAGATACGGAATTGATCGTCAAGTCCGTAGCATGCATTGCCTGTACTTGGATTCACCGAATAGATTGCATCGTGGAATTGGCATCTGAAGAACTTCTTTTCGCCAGCGGAACATGTGCGTAGAAGCAATGCCGCCGCTCGACCCTTGGGCCCGATGCGCAAGTCGCAATCAAATCGCGGAACCATCTGCAAGACCCATTCGTTGCGCCCAGAGCGAATGCGATGGAAGGCTACCCGGAGGCTTCTGACTCCCAGCCATTTCGCAATAGACGCTTTATGGAAGGCAGTAGCTGTGTTTCAGTTTTGTCGATTCATTGAAACTGTCAGAAGGAGAGAAGCGGATGAGCAATTTCAATGCGCCGGCAAAGAAAGGTTGGGAAAGACAACTCCGCGAATCTCTGCCGCTCTTTGGGCACCGCAACTGGATCGTGATCGCTGACGCGGCTTATCCCGCGCAATCTAGACCTGGAATCGAGACTGTTCTCGCCGCTGCCGTCCAGATCTCTGTGGTGCGTAACGCTCTGGCTGCGATTAGAGATTACAAACACATTCGGCCGAGAGTCCATATGGACAAAGAGTTGAAATTCCTCGCAGAGAGCGATGCCCCAGGCGTTACTGCTTATCGGGAGCAACTCGATGCACTGTTCAAGAACATGAACAGAAGTGAGGCACTGCACGAGCAGATCATCGCCAGACTAGATGAGTCCGCCAAACTGTTCCGCATTCTCATTATCAAGACAGCAATGACTATTCCATACACTTCCATCTTCTTTGAACTCGAATGCGGCTATAGTAGTGTTGAGACTGAGGAGCGTCTGCGCTTCGCAATGCAGCTCTCGGAGAGCAGCTAGCGCATCAGTTTTCTCCGAAGCCGAGTCTGGCGTTCGCCGAATTTCGAATTGCATCCCATTGACACTTACAGCATTCAGTTCGGGAGGACGCGCGCAAAACTCTCACTCTGGATGTACTAAAGAGAAGGATGCAGCTCATCAGCTTCGCAATGGTAGGATGTGTACTGGTGACCTGACCCCCAGAATCCGTCCATTTTGAAATACGATTTGGACGAAGGAAAGGGGAAAAGCGGATGAGCAAGAGCCGACACACGGAGGCGCAGATCATTGCTGCGCTGAAGCAGATTGAAGCGGGCCGCTCGACCGAAGACGTGGCTCGGGAGCAGGGTGTAAGCAAGCACACCATCTATGCCTGGAAGGCGAAGTACGGCGGCATGGAAGTGAGCGAGGCCGAAGAGGTCAAGCACCTGCGCGACGAAAACTCCCGACTGAAGAAGCTGGTTGCCGATTTGAGCCTGGATAAAGACATGTTGCAATCGGTGATCCGAAAAAACTCCCTGGGCTCGTAGAGCGGCGATCGGAAGTGCGGCGCTTGCTGGCCGAATTCAAGGCCAGCGAGCGCCACGTCTGCGAGCTGATGACAGTGCCGAGATCGAGTGGCCGGTATCGAAGCCGAAGAGATGACGGCTTGGTTCAGGAACGGCTGCGCGAACTGGCCCGTGAGCATCCGCGCTTTGGCTATCGACGTCTGCATTTGTATCTGCACAAGGAGATGGGAGTGAACCACAAGAAGGTGCAGCGCGTATACCGCGAACTGGGCCTCACCGTGAAGCGCACCCGGCGCAAGCATCTGCGGCGGACGTTGCAACCGCGGCCTGTGCTGACGGCACCCAACCAGGAGTGGGCTCTGGACTTCGCCAGCGATGTCACGGCCGCCGGACAGCGTTTCCGCGTCCTGGGCGTGATCGACAGTTTCACCCGGCAGTGTCTGGCATTGGAGGTCGCAACCAGCTTCCCCAGCCGGCGCGTTACCCGCGTGCTCGAACGGGCGATAGCTGCACACGGAAAGCCGCAATCGATTCGCAGTGATAATGGGCCTGAACTAACCTCTCGTCATTACCTGGCGTGGGCCATCGAGTGGAAGATCGATCTTGTGCACATCCAGCCGGGCAAGCCGACGCAGAACGGAGGCATGGAGAGCTTCAACGGAAAGCTGCGCGATGAATGCCTGAACACGAGCTGGTTCTGGAATCTGTTCGATGCCAGGAGGAAGATATCAGCTTGGAAAACGGAATATAATTCGCGCCGTCCGCACAGCTCGCTTGCCTACAAAACGCCGGACGAATTCGCGCGGCAGTGGAAGGCTGCTTCTCTTTCAGAAGCAAAGAGTATGGCCTTGGATCAGCCGCGTCAAGGCAACCCTGACGGGCTCCGCTTCGCTCCGGCCTTGACACGGCTGCTCCAAGGCCAAGAGATCTCTACCTGAGAAAGAAAAGCAGAAAAATGTGGGTTATGATTTCATACACCGAACTGGACGAAGAATGGGGTCAGGTCAGCGTAATTGCTGCTGGGCCCAAAAGGTGCCTGGTGCGGGGCCTAAACGCGTAAGTCGTGCCGGGATGGCACTCGCTATCTTTGCTGAGCCCGAACTACGTCCGAAAAATGCAAATCAGAGCCGCGGTAGACGGCCTGTCATTCGCGCCTTCCGCAGCGGGGAGCCGGGGCCGCTAATTCGTTTTTTCGTTCAACATCTCGTCAATCGTCGACTTCGGTGCGGGGAGATGATCTTCGTTCTCTCTCAGCCACTGGTGAAAATCCTGTTCGATCTCCGGTGACCAGCGAGCATCGATCTGCCCCGCGGTGTACTTCTTTTCTCTCAGGCGCTGGTGTCCAAACATATCCTCAAGATGAGTGCGTTCCGACTCTTTGACGACCCGTTCGGCAAGCTGCGGAGGAATAAAAAGGACCCCACCATTTCGTCCCAGGACGACGTCACCCGGCATGACCGTTGCATTGCCAATGCGCGTGGGCCCGTTGATGCTCACCATAGTGGAGTTCAGCAGCCGTCCGGTGGCAAGAGATCCAAAGTGATGGGAAGGATCGTAGAAGCGGACGAAAGATGTGAAGTTCGGCAATTCGTTGAGGCCGTTGATGTCGCGAACGGCGCCATTGTAGACAATGCCATTGCCGGATTTAGCGTAGATTGCATTTCCCACGTTGTCGCCGATCGACGGCCCGTCCTGCTTGAGCTCAAAATGATCCGACACATATACATCCCTGGGTTGCAACATGTCAACGGGCCAGGCATTTGTGGCGCCCTGGCGATGATCTTCTTTCCCTTGAGCTTCGATTTGTTTTTGGATATCGGGCCTTCCCGGCATCCACATCGAGGTCAGCGCCCTGCCCACCAGTACCTGGTCAGGATGAATGCAGTACCAGCCGTCTTCGTACTGGTGCTCAAAGCCCGCATTACGGAGTGTTGCCCACGCCTCCTCGAGAGTGACGTTCTTCATGCGGTCCAGAATGTCATCGGGCACCTTCGGCCGTCCGTCGGGAAACCTCTCACCGGTCCAGTAGTACGTGTATTGGATCACTTGCTGCGGCGTGAAAAACTCCCCGTGAAAGTCCGGCGCCGATGGGACTGGAGGCTCCTGCATGATGGGTGCCCCCATTTGCGCCGAGAGGTACGGGCTGAGTACAACGAAGGCTGCCCCTGCAAGAACACTTGTAATCATTCTTCGCATCTTTTCTCCGCTCGCAAGAATTTGTGATCTTCTTCGAATGTTTACGTCTCAGGTTCGAACCACGTTGTCCCGGGAATCTGAGTCTTCTTTGCCACTTCCTCGTTCATCTCAAGGCCAATTCCAGGCCGGTCTGAAGGAGTGACGAAACCATCCACGATGATTTGGCCTTCTTTCACCCAGTTGTCCCAAACATCCTGGTGATTGATCCAATGCCACTCGCATGCCAGGAAATTGGGATATGAGGCGCACGAGTGACAGGTTGCCATGACTCCGATGGGAGAAACCACGCAGTGCGGAGCAACCGGGATGTAATAGGCCTGCGCCATGTTGGCGACCTTCTTGGCTTCGCCAATTCCGCCGACTTTTTGAAAATCGGGCTGGATGATGTCGACGGCTTCTTTTTCGAGTACCGCTCTGTATCCCCAGCGCATGTAGACGTTCTCGCCGCAGGCAATGGGCGTCGAGGTGGATTGCCGGATGTCGGCCATGGCATCGATATTCTCGGCCGGAACCGGTTCCTCGAGCCACATCAGCTTGAATGGCTCGAGCTCCTTCGCGACCTTTTTACCGGTCGGAGCGTCGTAGCGGCCATGCATGTCGCAGGCGAGAGCAATATCGGCCGGCACTCTCTCGCGCACACTCGAAACCCACTTCACCATGCGATCGATTTCTCCGTTGCTCGCGGTCCAATTGAATGAATCCCAGCGCGCCGGATCCCCTGCGTCATCCAAGTCGATCTTCATGGCCTTGAAGCCCTGGGCCTTGATCCACGGAATCTTGCGGTCAGATTCCGGGCCGATCGGAACTTCCATATCCGAGTCGCAGTAGATAAGGACTTTGTCGCGGAACTTTCCACCCATAAGCTGGTAGATGGGCAGTCCCAGGGCCTTGCCTGTAAGATCCCACAAAGCAATCTCGATCGCCGACAGAGCGGTGACGTATTGCCCGGCCTGGGCTCCGGCGAAGATTCCCTGGGTGCGAATCCGCTCCCAAATCGCTTCGACATTGAGGGGATCATGTCCAACCAGCATGCGCCGCCAGCCATGGATCAGCGAGGCCGCTCCCACTGCAGCATCGGTGCACTCGCCCTGCCCGTAGATGCCCTGGTCTGTGTAGATTCTTACGTGCGTCTGCGGTCCATGTACGAGAACCTGCGCAGTGCGCACATCGGTGATTTTGATCTTGATTCTTTGGTATGGCGTGCTGTTGGTTTGGATGGCATCGGCCAACGCGGGAAGCGAAAAAGCAGAAACCGACCCCAATGCCGGAAGAGCAGCGCCCTTCAGCAGTGACCTTCTAGAGAATTGAGCCATAACCTTCCCAGGAACCCTTCTTCGGATTGGATTGACAAGTTTGACGGGCCGGCGTCGAGCGGCCGAGAAACGCCAGCAACAATTTCGCAATGATCTTCATACAAAAGCCCCGAAGGTCGCAAAGCTTACAAAATCGATTCACGACTTGTCAACCGTTTACTGCCCTGGCTCCGATTGACTGCCAGGAGATTTCATTAGAGGAATCGTTTGGAGCCGGGTTCACACGGGATTGCGATCCGGAAGAGCCAGATATCTCAAGACTTACGAATGAAACGGAGGAGATGGGCCGTCGCTGTGATCTCCGCTTTCGATCAAAAATCCCTGAAGCCATCGCAGGTTCAAAGCGAAACCACGACAGGCCTCCGACGAGAAGGAAGCGGCGAAGGCGCCTTTCTCCTCAAGCCCGCTGAATGGCGGTTGGGGCGAGATTCGACCGCGCGACGGCACCGTGATCAAGCGGAAATTGCTCCTCAGCTAAAGAGTGCGTCGTCCCACGACTGCGGTTCGTCCCACATTGGGGTCGGTTCAAAGTAACCTGTCCCTGGCTTGAGATGACGCTTTAGCTCGTCATCATTCAGCGCAACTCCGAGTCCGGGGGTGTCGGGTACGCGGATATAACCTTTGTTGATGATCGGTTTTTCCAGCCCAGTGACGAGGTCCTGCCAGAAGGGCACGTCGAGCGAATGGTTCTCAAGCGCGAGAAAGTTGCGCGTAGCCGCAGCGCAATGAACGTTCGCCATGCAAGAGACAGGAGTGCCGGCAAAGTGCATGGCCATGGGCACACCATATTTGAAGGCCATATCGCCGATGCGGTGGGTTTGCAGAATCCCGCCGGAGGTGGCGAGATCAGGATGAATCTTGTCAACAGCATGCTCTCTGCACAAGGTCTCGAAATCCTCAACCCTGTAAATGTCTTCACCGGTGAGCGTTGGTGTCGGGCTCTCCTGCGTGATTTCCTTAAGCAGATCCGTGTAGTACCACGGAATCACATCCTCGATCCATTCCAGATTGAATTTCTCATACGCCTTGCCCAGCCGGATAACCGATTTCACGCCGATGTGACCAAGGTGATCCATGGAGAGCGGCATATCGTATCCGATGTTTTCGCGCACCGCGGCTACATACTCGCAGAGACGGTCGACGCCCTTGTCCGTCACCTCAGTTGCAATAAACAGGTTTGGCTGCACGTGCTGTTCCCAGTCGCTCATCCCTGAAGGCTGCATCACCGTACCGGGAATTCCATCGAGCACGTTAATGCCCAGGTCCATCTTCATCCAGGTCAGGCCCATGGCTTTGCGTTCTTTGGCGCGGCGCCCATATTCGGCGGGATCCATGGATTCGGTAGTGTCCGCGTAGATGCGAATCTCGTCGCGCCATTTGCCGCCGAGCATCTGATACACAGGAATGTTGTAAACTTTGCCGGCAATGTCCCACAGCGCCATCTCCACCGCGCACACTCCGCCTGCCTGGCGCGCGTTGCCGCCAAACTGCGCGATCTTCTGGAACAGGTAATCGATGCGCAGAGGATTCTCCCCCAGCAGACGATTCTTGAGCACCATCGCATACTGCGGCCCTGCGATGTCGCGCACTTCGCCGAGACCGTATACGCCCTGGTTGGTGTCGATGCGAATCAGCACGCACGGGCTTGGCCCTGGCTTCACGATCACCGCGTAACGCATGTCGGTGATCTTCAGGCTCGACGGGCTCGAGGCAGGATTCACGTTCTTGATTTCCGCCTGGCTTCCGCGACGCGACCAACAGCCCCGCCGGCAAGTAAGCCGAGTGACGACTTGAGCATGCTGCGGCGGTCGAAGCGAAATGGGTGCGTGTTGGACATTTCAGTGAATTCCTTCCATCGTGAGTTTTTTCGAAGACCCATCTTACTCCTGCATTCTGGCGTTCGGCACGTGATTCGAGCCAGCGCCGTTTCGACGCGCCGCTTGGTTTGTGGAAGAATGCATAGCCATGGCTGTTTACCAATCAAAGCCCCTGCGAGTTTCCAAATGATGAGAGCCATGCTTTCCCGTCGAAACCTGATCAAGGCAATGGGCGCCGCTGCTGTGGCGCCTGTGTTGCCGCGAATGGCCGCGCCAGCGCAGGAGAGCGGAAACCCTGGTGGCTTGGCGACGGAATGCCGCAGGAGAGCGTCGCGACGCCGAAGATCGCCTGCGCGATCGACGTAGCGCAATGGCGTCTGACCGACGAGGCCATCCGCAGAGTGGTGCAGATCGGCGTCTATCACGTTCTCTCGGGCGGCCCGCCGATTCCCTGGAGCGTGAGTCAGCTTCAGCCGATCGTCGACAAGCTGAAGGCGGGCGGCGTGACGCTGGGCAACCTGATGATCGGCGGATTTCCCAAAACGATTTACGGCCAGCCGGGCCGCGACGAGGAGATCGAGAAGGTCAGGCAATCCATCGAGGCCGCGGGCAAGGTCGGCCTGCCCGTGGTTGAATACAACTTCTATGCGCACCGCGCCATGGAGGGCTACTACGAAGAGACGTGGGCAGGGGCGGCGCGGGACTGACCGGCGCGGACTACGACCGGATGAAGAACCTGCCGCCGCTGCCCGAGGAAGGCGCGCACACGCTGGACGAGATGTGGGCCAACATCGCGTATTTCCTCAAGGCCGTGGTTCCGGTGGCGGAAAAAGCGAATGTGCGCCTGGCGCTGCATCCCAACGATCCGCCGTTTCCTACTCAGCCGCGGGATCGCAGCAGATCATGGCCACGCTGGCCGGCTGGAAGCACCTGATCGAAATCGTCGACAGCCCGGCCAATGGAATCACTTTTGATTGCGGTGTAACGCGCGAGATGGGCGAAGACCCGGTGGAGGTGTGCCGCTACTTCGGCAGCCGCGATCGCATCAATCACATGCACTATCGCAATCCGCACGTGATGAAGCCGTATGTGAAATACGACGAAGGCTTCATCGATGAAGGCGACGTGAATATGTTCGCGGTGATGCGGGAGCTGATCAAGGTGAAGTACTCGCGCGAGATCTATCCCGGAGCATCCGCGCGCCCTTGATTACGACCGGGCCCGCGGGCCGATCCGCGGCTATCCCGGGGGCGGCGGCTACGCCGGCGACGTTTACGACATCGCCTACGCGAAGGCGATGCTGCAGGCCGCGCTGATCGATGCGGGCGGGAACGGGTCGATACCGCGGCGCCTCAGCCCTCTGGTTCAGCTCCGGAACAGCAGCACTGCGTTTCGGCCTCGGCTGCTTGGCTTTCGCCAGTAGCGCGTCAAATTCGCTGCGCGGCATCTTCAACTTCTCGGGATGCGCGTCGATCCATTTGGCGAAGGCATCGTATTTGGCCGGCGTCCATCCGCCCTCAAACTGCGCTCCGTTCTTGCCTTCGCGATTCAACTCGAAATTGTAGTCATCGGTGAGGCTGGTGAATTCAGCGTGGCTGATCGCATCTTCGGCGAGTATTGCGGGAATGAAGAGCACGCCTTCAGGCTTGGCCAGCACCAGGTCGCCCGGCAGCACGATGGCTCTTCCAATGCGCACCGGCACGTTGATGCCCGTAAGTTCCATATCCGCCCATGCGGACGGATCATAGCCGCGATAGAAGCCATTGAAGTTGGGAATCTCGCGGTTCTCCTCCTGGTCGCGGATGCCGCCATCGAACACGAAGCCGGTATGCGTATGCGCGGCCACGGCATTGCCCAGGTTCGAACCGATCAATGTGCCCTCGATGATTTTTCCAAACCCGTCGGCAACATACACGTCTCCGATTCTGCAATTCGGTTATCGGCCAGCTATTGGTGCCGCTCACGCGGCCCTCGGCCTTGCCTTCGGCGAGGATGGCCTCTCGCATATCGGGCCGCGTAGGCATGTACTGCGCAGTGAGCGCGCGCCCGGCGAAATGGCTTGTCGATGTGCAGCGCCTGCCAGCCGCACTCGAACTGATTGCGGTAGCCGTGGTCGCGCAGATACTCCCATACGTCTTCAATGGTCATGTCCACGGCGCGCTTCAGCAGCGCATCGGGCAGCTTGGGCCGCCCGTCAGGAAAACGATCGCCCTTCCATTCCGAGGTGTAAAAGAGAATCTGATCGCGCGTCATTTTCACCTGGGCGGGCAACGGCAGGGCTGTCAAAAGGGCCGCCATCGCCACAACTATCCCGATCACTTTTTTCATGGAGATATCCTTCCTTGGGCGCTGTGTCTCCCATATTCACCGTCAATGCACCACCCCAGGCTTTTTAGCTCGCGAGCCACATGCATAACTGCGATCAAGGAGCAAAGTAATTGTAGAACCACGGGGCCATCAACGATTGCAACGTCAATTTCGCCGCACCGGCGCCACCGAGCTAAACTGCGCCCGAGGAAAAAGCTAGGCTAGTTGTCCGTCTCGGAGATAAGGACTTCGAAATCCTGGCAGACCTCGTTTTGTCGCGACCTGGCTGGGCGCGGCTGGGAAAAGTCGGCGGCCCGACGGAGAAGCCGTCGCAGCAAACAAGATGGCTCAGGGCGCCGCTGCTGAAGAACGGAGGCGAGACCAGGTGAGACGCCGGCCGGCTCTCTCTCGGAAGCCGCTGCCGCGCCTCATCGCCGGTATCAAATCCTTCGCAATCGACGAATTTATCGCGGCTTCTTCTCGCTCATTGCGGCGCAGCTTCCGACGCAACATGAATGACCGCATAGAAGGCCGGCTTTGGCTTCCCTTCCCGGTCGAAAAGCAGCGGGTAGTTCGTGCGTCCGCGCACCGGAAAGTTATTCAGCCAGGATTCACCATCCGTGAGGTTCCAGAAAGTGACTCGCTCGATGGCGTCGCGATGCTTGAGGTAGACACGAAAGAGGTCCGCGTAGCGCAAAGCCAGCTCCTTCTGCACCGAGTCAGGAAGGCCGTTCACGTAGGGGTTCAGCGCCGCATCCTGTGCTGCGTTCTGTTGGCTCGCCGCCGAAACATCTGCGGTCGCCTGCCGTTCACGGGACGGCAGCACGTCGACATCCAGCTCAGAGATCGCCACCTTCAACCCCAGATCGGCGAACGCCGTAATGGTAGCGTCCTCCTGCTCCACGGTGGGGACCGTCAGGTGATCGTGATCCTGCAAACCGATGCCGGTGATGGGAATTCCTTCCGTCTGTAGTTTCTTGATCAACGCGATCGCCCCTTCGCGTTTTGGTTCGTTGGTCAGGTTGTAGTCGTTGTAGAAGAGCTGCACATTCGGATCGGCCTCGTGCGCATACTGGAATGCCTTTTCGATGTAGTCCGGCCCGATGATCTTGTACCACAGCGACTGACGCAGCGTTCCGTCTTCGTTCAGAGCTTCGTTCACCACGTCCCAACTATTGATCTTCCCTTTGTACCGCCCGACCACGGTGAGAATATGGTCGTGCAAGCGGGCAAGCAGGGCGTCGCGGGACAGAAGATCGCCTTTGTCGTCGTGAAACACCCACTGCGGAACCTGGCTGTGCCAAACCAGGTTATGCCCGTGGATGAACATGTGGTGCTCGAGGCCGAAGGCAACGTACTTATCGGCAAGATCAAAGTCGTACTTGTCAGGCTGGGGATGAACGACGATCCACTTGAGCGCATTTTCCGGTGAAATGGAGTTGAATTGGGACTCGATGAGCGCATCGCCACTCTGATCTTCTCCCGTAATCTGGGCAGCGTTCATGGCCACGCCAATCACAAAATCGCCTTTGTAGGCATCTTTCAGGGTCTGCGGGGTGTCGGCTGTTACCGCCGTACACAACCCGATGAGCAAACTCAATGCAGCCGCACGAGTTGCCGTCTTCCAATGAATGCGCACAATCCCTCCTAGCCGGAATCCATGCTAAATCAAGTCGGAAATCTAGTCACCCGCCTGGGGGGCAAAGCCTTTGCGGCGCTCGGCGAGTTCGTTGGCAATCTTCTGGTTCACTTCGCGCGAAATGGGATAGAAAAACAGGCAAAGGGCTGTTGCAAAAAAAGCCGCGCCGGCCCACACGCTCGCCGTCATGATGATGCCCGTCTGTGTATTCGCGGCCTGAACCGCAGCTCCGGAAATGAAGCCATAGATCGAGAAGAGCCAGCCGGCAATGGCGCCGCCGAGAGCGAGGCCTGCCCAGAGCGCGAATACGATACCGGAGGTGACCGTGCCGCTGGCGCGGCGGCCCGTCTTCCATTCGCCGTAATCGGCCACGTCGCCCATCATCGACCACAGAATGGGTCCCGACAAACCAAAAGCGAACTGGCGAAGCACTTCAGTCGTGATGATCACGATGGTGGCGTGCGGCGAAATGAAATGTAATGCGGCACTGAAGACCGCCGACAGGATCATGCTCGCTATAAAAAGCTGGCGCTTGCCCACGCGCCTGGCTACAGCCGTGGAACAGGCAACGCCAAGGATCAGCGAAGCGAGACCAAAGCCGTTGAACCAGGAGAAGAGACTGGCATCGCCGGAGACATAGCGGAAGTAGGGCAGCATGACGTTGCCGCGAATCACAATCGCCATGAAATAGAACAGCGTAGCCAGAAAGAGCACAACCCATGAAACGTTTCCAAACAGATCCGAAAGGTCCTGACCGAGGGAGCTTTTCTGCTGCGGATCGGGCTGAACGCGCTCTTTGGTCGAGAAAAACGCAATGATGAAGAAGACAACACTCAGCCCCGACAGTAGACCCATCGTGAGTTGGTATCCGCGCGCGTCGTTGCCGCGCCCCAGGTACGCAACCATCAACACCGCGAGACTCTGCACGATAAAGCCCGCGGTATTGGCAAAGATCTGGCGATAGGATGCAATGCTGTTGCGCTCGTCGGGGTCCGAGGTCATGACCGCGGTGAGCGTGGCGTACGGTACATTGTTCATGGTGTAGATCACGCGGAGCAGGGTGTAGGTGACCCACGCATAGATAATTTTGGCGCCCGGGCTCAGGCTCGGCGTACTGAAGGTGAGAACGCCAATGATCCCGAAAGGCACCGCCGTCCAAAGCAGCCACGGCCGGAACTTGCCCCACCTCGTAGTGGTCCGGTCGGCGATCACTCCCATCACCGGGTTAAGGCAGGCCACACCGAGGCCCACGATGAGAAAAAGCCGTGCGGCCTGCGCCGGCGTGAGACCAAAAGTATGGGTGTAGAAGTCCAGTTGCAGCGCCAGCAGCGCCTGGAAGACGAAGTTCGCCGCCATGTCGCCCAGGCCGTATCCGAATTTCTCTGCAAAGGATAGCTTTTCGGTCATTGCCGCCTCGTCTTTCCGCTTCCTACGGGGCCCTTACTTTGTTACCAGCAGATTCAATTTGGTGAGATCTTCGTTGCGGGATGAGTTGCCGATCATCAATTCGAAGTCACCCGGTTCGACAACATATTTCATATTCACGTCGTAGAACTTCAGCAGATCGGGCGTAATGTCGAAGGCGACTGTCATGCTTTCACCCGGCGCGAGGCGCACCTTTTTGAAGCCCTTCAGCTCCTTCACCGGACGCGTGACGGAACTCACCACGTCGCGAATGTAGAGCTGCATAACTTCAGTTCCTTCGAGGCGGCCGGTGTTGGCTACGTCGACCAGAACGCGCGTAGAGCCGTTGAGCGAGATTCGCTTCTTCGTCAGCCTCGGGTTCGAAATCGAAAAGCTTGTGTAGCTGAGTCCGTAGCCGAAGGCGTAAAGCGGCGAGACATCGTCAAACAGATAGCCGCGACGCGCCGACGGCTTGTAGTTGTAGAAAACAGGAAGGTGGCCGGCGGAGCGCGGAATGCTGATGGGCAGCTTGCCGCCGGGGTTGTAGTCGCCAAAGAGCACATCCGCCACGGCGCGCCCGGTTTCCTGCCCCAGGTACCAGCACTCGTAAATCACCGGCACATGCTGGCTGAGGTAATTGATTGAAAGCGGCCTGCCGTTGAATAGAAACACGATGACCGGCTTGCCCAGCGCGACCATGGCTTCTACCAGCTCTTGCTGCCTCCCGATGAGATCGAGGCTGGTGCGATCGCCCATATGATTCAGGCCCCACGCCTCGCGCGAGGTCTGCTCGTTGCCGCCAATTGCCAGCACAATCACATCGACCTGCTTCGCTACCTCGACTGCCTCGGCGATTTGCCTGCGATCTTCTTCCGGATCGCTCGGGACAACTTCATCTTGATTCCAGTTGCCGCCGATGGTGATCTTGCAACCCTCGCTGTAGAGCACGTTGATTTTCTTGCCGGCCTTCTCGCGAATGCCGTCGAGCACTGTAACCTCGTACTTTGGCCGGCCGCTGTAGCCGCCGAGCAGCGTGCGGCGCGCATTGGGACCGATGACGGCGATGGACTTGATCTTCTTGCGATCGAGCGGCGCCAGGCCGTTCTCGTTCTTGAGCAGCGTGATGGCCTCGTGCGCAGCACTCAATGCGATTTTGTTGTGCTCCTTGCATCCGACCACCCGGCCCGCTTCATCGGGATCGACGTACGGATCGTCGAAGAGACCCATCTTGAACTTCCAGAGCAGCATGGGCGCGACCAACTCTTCCAGTTCCCTTTCCTTCAGCACGCCCTTGCGCACCAGCGGCACCAGCGACAGATAGCAATCGGGATCGGGCAACTCGATATTAATGCCGGCCTTCACCGCCAGCGCGCATGATTCCGCCTTGTCTTTTGCCACAAAATGCCCGTGCGTGTCGGGACGGTAACCCAACTCCCAGATGGCAAAGTAGTCTGAGACGATATACCCTTTGAAGCCCCACTCCTTGCGCAGCACATCGCGCAGCAGCCACTTGTTGGCGTGGGAGGGAATGCCGTCAATCTCGTTGTACGACGCCATGATGCTGATCGCGCCCGACTCGCGCAGCGCTTCGCGAAATGTGTAAAGAAAAGTCTCGCGCAGCACGCGCAGCGAGACGTTGGCAGGAGCGCAATTCATGCCCGATTCCGGCTGCCCGTGCCCCACAAAGTGCTTCAATGTGGCAATCACGCGCTGCTTGTCGCGGAAGCTGGCGTCGCCCTGAAAGCCGCGTACCGCAGCGATCCCCATCCGCGACACCAGATATGGATCTTCACCGTAGGTCTCCTCCACGCGGCCCCAGCGCGGCTCGCGTGCTACGTCGACAACCGGCGTCAGCGCCTGGTGCGTTCCGCGCAGTCGCGCCTCCGCGGCAGTCGCGGTAAATATCGACTCAACAAGGTCGGGGTTGAACGTGGCTCCCAGCGCGATCGGCTGCGGAAAGCTGGTTCCATCCACCGCAGCATGCCCGTGCAGGCACTCTTCGTGGAACATCACCGGAATTCCCAGCCGGCTATTCTCAAGGAAGAACTTCTGGATGGCGTTGGTGAGTACCGCCATCTCGCGTGCATTTTTTCCTTTGCCGGCATCGCTGGGCCGGCCTACCTGGCCAAGGCCGCGACGGTCTTTGAATGCTGCCTTCGCCTTTTGCGCGTCGAAGTTGCCCTCGGCATCCACCAGCGTTTGCGGTTTCTGCTGCCAGATGCATAGCATCTGCGCAGCTTTCTCCTGCAGCGTCATCCGCGATAGCAGATCCTTCACTCTTCGCTCGGCCGGAAGTTTGGCATTTTTGTACGCGGGAACGGCTCCACTCACTTGCTTTCGATTTACGGTCTTCGCTTTCATTTGTTCAATTCCTATTGGGATTCGTAGTTCCTGTCGGACTTGTCTCTGGGAGGAAATCGTCAACCCACAATGAGCGGAATCTCCAGGTGAGAAGTCCTCGCTGAGATGGAGGGTGGGGGCCGGCCGTCACGACGTCAACTTGCGCCCTCGCACCAACGAATTCCGCGCAGATTGATGCCATTGAGACCCCAGACAACAGCGCAAAACGGTGATCGTTTCCGAATCTCAAATCGGGACTCACTTGACGTTGCACCAAGGACCCTTGCGCTGGCTGCAGATCAGTGTAGCCGCAGAGTCAAGACGTGGCAACAAAGAAAAGCGATTTTCTTGGGTGAAAGACCGGCTTGGAATCTTGAGCGAACGGCTGGGACGGAAGGGGAGCGATGGGGTGTTCTGAGCGCTGATTTCGTGCAGTTGATCCGGGGCTTTCCACGATGCCGCAATCGGGTGCGCCTAGATTTCAGTTGCGCCGGGTCGGGCCGGCTCCGCTCCAAATTCGCACAAACTCGCGACGTATTCCGCCGAGCCATCGCGCAACCACCCATCCAACTGGGCAGGCTCTTTTAACTGCTGGCCGCGCACCCGCGGAACAACAACGTACTCGCACGCCATTTGCGGCAGAGCGGTCATGTCGCCCCAGAGTTTTTCGAACTGCGCCACGGGATAAATATCCTCCTGCCCCTTGCCCCACCGCTTTTTCACATCCTTCAAGGTAATGTAGGTCGGCATGCGAGCCGCCATGGCGCGAACCGCGGCTGCAACCTTATCCTGATTCGGCAAGTCCCCCCTGGTTAAACCGAAAACATGGAGCAGTGCGTCAATGTCGATCCAGAATGTATTGGAGTTGTAGTAGGAAAGCCCGAACTCCGTCTCTTCAGAGGGCAGCGCCAGGCCCTCTATCAGGCGCTTTCGGCCGTCGACGCAGGCCAAGCCTCCGCCATGGTCCTCAATGCGGCGCGTCACAACTTCCACCGTCATGGTTGCATTGCTCTCGATATGCCGGCCCAGAATTCCCGGATCGAGATCGGCGCCCACCGTATCAACGTTGTGAACCATCAGATAGCGCAATCTGGGGTGCGCTTCAAGCATCTCGTGAAGAACGCCGCTGCGAAACAGATTAGGAACTTCATACCAGTGCCCCACCGGGTGCAGGCATTGCAGCGGAAGATTGCCGGTATAGTCGCTTCCCTCGCCCGATTGCTCGGCCCATGCAATCAGCGCCGCGTGCACGCTCTCGCGAACCTTTTGAGCCTGCTCGTCCAGCAGTTGCTGCGGAGTTTCTTCCCACGCGAAACGAAGGTCCCGCACCGTCGGAATCAAGCGCAAGCCGACGCTCTGCCCGGATGATAAATACAACGGTCCTGTGTACCCGTAGGCGCCTTCGCGGCACAAAAGATCGTCGATCGGCCGATGAGTTAAATAGCTCGTTGTGATGACATGGGGCACCGGGCCGCCATAAAGCCTGCTCGTGCGCCGGCTTTTGGCCAGATGCACCTCGAGAAATGTGCGATGCGTTCCGGCAAGCCTGCAAAAAGGACTCAGCGCCTTTACCACGCCCGCGCCTCTCGTCCACCGGCTGCCCGCGCCTCCACTCAGCGTGACCACCGCAACGGCGCCGGCGGCGAGCGCCTCTTCACCGAGTGCGCGAAGGCGAGCATCTACTTCATGCCTCGCATCGAAGAGTTCCTGCGGCGCCACATCTTCAATTTGGGTGGATGGGAGAAACCGGTTTTGCGCCAGGCCGATATGTCCGGCGCGCATTTCGGCCTGGATTCGTTCATGTTCGATGGGATCGAAGCCGTTCTGCGCAAGCAGCGACTCCAGCGATCCGCCATTTTCCTCCATTAGGGGAGCGTGTGGCAGAAGCCGATCGATAAGGCTGCGGGTCCGATCCAGAGCGCCGGGTACGTCATGGCAGAGCGAGCTGAATCGCTCGAGATCCGATCGTTCGCTTGCGGAAAGCAGGCGCTGATCTTTGCGCAACAACGCCGGCAGAACGATGTTGTAGTAGCCGTCTGGCAGAATGGCAGCGCCGCCTGCCTTCAGCTCCGCAAATGTTCCGCGCTCGTTGATCAGGAAGTCATAGACCACAGGTTTCATGGCAAAGGCAACCCCGCCTGCGAGCTTGCTGCTCGTCTCAGCCATGAGCGCGTCAAGCCGGTTCTGCGCCTCCGCCTTGCGTGCGGGATCGAAGATGAAGCCCATGCCTCCGCCCGACATGCCTCCCAGCATCCAGAATCCCCAGAAGGCCTTGCCAAACTCAGCACGCACCTCCCGGATGAGCGTCTCGGTATAGAGATTGCTGGCCCAGGGAATAATGGTCTGGATCGGTCCATCGAAGTTTCGCTGGGTGGCGCGAGCGACTGCAGGCACGTCGCCCTTTCGCAAATCTGCTGTGATTTCATCCAGAATTCGGCATGCCGATTGCCGCGCAGCCCATTCGGCATCCGAGCGAAGCAGGTACCGCTCCGTCACCATCTCGAGGATCGGACCGACGTCCTGCGCCATTCCGCCATGCACCAGGACCAGGCTATCCTGCAGCCGTTGCCGCGTCTGCTTGCTTACGTCCGAGTCGGTGAGAATCGAGTGGTGCGGCAGTAACCTGCCCCGGCTGATCCCGAACTCCGGATCTCCTTCCGCGGCCAGCACACCTTCAATCAGTTTGATCCCCGGCCAGACGCCGCCCGAGTCCTGCCATCCTCCGCCCGATCCTCCCAGCCACTCGCCGAGAATCGCACGCGCCGCAACAATGCGGCGATCCGTCTCGGTCAGTGCTCCAGTGAGAGACGATGCTTGCCCCGTGGCGCGCATGCAGGCGGCGATCAGCGATGCCAGCAGGTTGGTTGAGACAGCGAGCCGGGAACCCTTGGGGATGTTGTTCACGCTGCTCACGATCTCGATGCCGAGCCCGTCGCTCTGCATCAACTGCCTGAGTACGGAGGAGAGCGGCTGGCCAGAGCCTTCCAGGCCCGGTGGAACGATTCCCGAGGCGATCACCGCCGCTTTCAGCAGGCCCAGGTAATCGCGGCCGAAGTCGAAAAGCTCCCGCAGATCGCTGATCTCCGCAGTCGCATCCAGGTCCACGCTGGCCAGGCGGATCACGGGCCGGTCGATGACGCGGAAATACGCTTCAACGGGCGGCTTCGGCTTTGCCGTGCCCGATTCAGCACCCGTTTCATGAATCGCCAGGTCGATGGAGACGTTCAGCACGCGCGCCATCTCGGGCAGGTCCATGCCGAGAAAAAAGATATCACTCCAGCCGCTGTGGCTCAGGTCCATCCGCACCGGAGTGGATTCGTGCAAAACCGGGAATGGCTCGCCGGCGCCGCGCCGCAATAACTCGCCTCGAATGCGAAGGGCGTAGTCCGCAGGATGTCCGGTGCGAAACATCCACTGATTGCCGCGCACCGAGCGAACACTTCGCCGCACCTGTTCGGCCAGCGTCTGGAATGCGAGCCCGCGATACGCTGCGGCCAACGCGCTGGAAAGGCCGTCGCTCAAACCCTCGGCCGTCTGGGCCGCCAGAAGAATGCCGATCGCTTCTTCAAATCGACGCGACAGTAACTTTTCGAAGCCGCGAAACGGAATCAGCGCCCTGCCCGCGGCGGCCGGCAGCCGCCTTCCAGGTAAATGAAAACGATGGATCGCGTAAAGAAAGAACAGAGCCCTGACCCGCTCGTAGAGATTCGTGCTCGTGCGCCTGAGTTTTTCGAGCTCCGCTGCCTCGGCCAGCAACTGCTCCGTCGTCGCGCTGCGGCAAAAAGCGTCGAGCGAACAGTTGCGGACCGCCGGATCGGCCGCGGTGATGATCGTCCACAGTCCGCTCAAGCTTGCTCCCCTTTCGCTGAGAGCATTTCGCGAGTGGCAAGAATCTGGATTAGCTGAGTCAGCACTTCGTCACGATCGTGCCCGCTGAGAGCCAGGGCAAGCTGGGCCGTAAACAGCCCGTACTTCACACCAACATCGAAACGCTGGCCGGTCTGAATCATGGCCAGATACTGCTCGCGCTGAGCCAGCACGGCGAGCGCCGCCGACAGGCTTACGCGCTTGCCCTGCGCCTCATCCAGCATGGTGGAGAGGATTTTGAAGATTGCCGGCGTCAGGACATGCATTCCGTAGAAACACAGGTACTGCCCCCCGCGCAACCCGGGAACGATCAGGCGCTGCTCCGCCTCGGTCGGCGTCGGCTTTTCCAGAACGGTGTCCACGCGATAAAGCCCCGGCTTGCCCTGGACCGGCTGTCCGCCCACGGTGCCGTAATACGGCAGCAGGCTCTCGCGCGTCACCTGCACGGCAGAAATGGCGCATCCCTCCGCGGAGGCGGCTTCCACCAGCCGTTTCGCGCTGCCACTCGATCCATTCCCTACGTAAATATGGTCGCCGACGAAATGCAAAAAGGGCTCGCCATTCACAAACTCCTGCGCGCACAGAACGGCATGCGCGTATCCCCGCGCTTCCTTTTGCTCGACGAACGTCAGTCGCGCGCCGTCGTTCGCCAGAAGCCGCGCGTAGGGCTCCTCGTCACCGGGCCAAACCACGATACCGATATCGCTGATGCCGGAACGCACCGCCTCGCCGACCACAAGGCTCAGCACCGAGCGCTCCTTGCCGTGCTGGTCGAAAAGGGTTTGCATCGGCAGGTTGCGCTGGTCTTTCCCCGCCGCTGTGATCACAGCCTTTCTGATGTGCATGTCGAACATTCTATAGTGCCAACCCGAACGCCGGTTTCCGGGCAGCGGGCCGATTTCAGTTTGCTCGAAAGGGCGCATCTTCAGCCCGTTCAGAATGCCGCCGGATTCCGCGTGAGCTTGAGCCCCCTGACGCACTGGTGTGACCTAAGTCGCTGCCCGCCCTTCCGCGCCGCATTAATCTCCTCATTGGAGGGGACCCCGCGATGGCAACGCAGGCAATGGATGGGATTGAGGCGCAAGCGCCATTCCCGGAGAAAAAGAAGCTGGTTCGAAGGTCGGCCCCAGACCGTTCTCAAAGGCTCAGGCATCTCGTGCAAGGTCTCTTCGCCGCTTTGAACGGCTGGATCGCGATGCAGTTTTACTTTTGGGTGCGCTTTTTCGAGCGCGGAGGCCACGGCCTGTATCTGCCGCGGCCCGCTGGAGTCGAGGGATGGCTTCCGATCGCGGGCCTGATGAACACAAAGTATCTGCTGACGACGGGCCGCATTCCGGCCATCCATCCGGCCGCCATGTTTCTCTTTATCGCCTTCGTGCTCATGAGTCTGTTATTGAAAAAGGCCTTCTGCTCCTGGCTATGTCCTGTGGGAACACTCTCGGAGGCTTTGTGGAAGATGGGCAGAAAGTTCTTTGGGCACAATCTGCTTTTGCCAAGTTGGCTCGATATCCCCTTGCGCGGCCTCAAGTATCTGCTGCTCGGCTTCTTTCTGTTCGTGGTCGGCGCCATGTCAGCCGATGCCTTGCAGAGCTTTCTCTCGACACCGTATGGACTCATCGCCGACGTGAAGATGCTGAACTTCTTCCGCGACATCGGAGAACCGGGCGCGATCGTGATCGCGATTCTTGTCTTCGGCTCCGTGATTGTTAAGAACTTCTGGTGCCGTTATCTCTGCCCATACGGCGCGCTGATGGGCCTGGTTTCGCTATTGAGTCCCGTGAAGATTCGCCGCGACGCCGAAGCCTGCATCGATTGCGGGAAGTGCGCCAAGGCCTGTCCGGCGGGCCTGGCGGTCGATCGCCTCGTGCAAATCCGCTCGGTGGAGTGTACGGCGTGCATGGAGTGCGTCGCCGCATGCGCGGCTGAGAACGCCCTGCAGTTTTCTCTCGCGCCACGGACCGCACAGACACCTGCGGAGCGTTGGCGCCGCCGCGCGGTGGGCCCTGTCGTCGTCACCGGAATCCTGGCGCACATCTTTCTCGCGATGGTTCTCTTCGCCCGGGCAACAAACCACTGGCAGACCGGCATTCCGCAATCTATATATATGGAACTGGTGCCGCGCGCCAACAACGTGACGCACCCCGGCATGTAGGCGCCTGCGCTCGGACGGACCTGCCGCAATTCGTTTTGGCATACACGCTTCGCGGAGAGTCAACCGTAGAGCGGACCGGGAACGAATCCGGCCCGTTGACCCGCAGCCTCGCCCTGAAAGATCCCAAAGGATCGCCTCGGATGATCGCCTATCCTTTACGCGATCTCGAATTCGTAGAGGCTTACGCTGAACGGTGGAACCTGTATGGTATCCGGAAGCCCGTTTTGCGCAGTCTCAACGATCTTGACGTCAGGCTCCTTGCCCGCTTCGTTGGTTGAGTTAAAGCTGGGTGGCGCAATCTGATAAAGCTTGCCCTGATCGCGGAGCTTCACGCCGCTCATTTTTGGCGTGAGGCTGTGGCCCTCTTCTGTCGGGTTGACCACTGATAGCAGAAATCTCTTGCGGTCGCTGGAGAAGTGCTCCGAGAACATCCAGCGGATAGGTCGGGCTCCCGGTGGGCTTCGGTCCCTTGTCAACCCAATTCGTACCGGGCACCTGCTGCTGCGGCGAATTCCCATCGACCGCAATCGGAAGCGCGTTGAGAAAGTGCGTCTGCATCAGCTTCATCACTACCCCCTCAGCCGCCAGGCCCACGGCTTCACCCGTGTGGTCAGTCAACACGCGCAGTCCTCCCGTCGCGCAACTGGCCGCGATCATATCGGAGTGGCGGAACATCTCGTGGAAACATAGTGCGTAGGAGAGCGGCACCAGCATTCCTGTCTGCCGCCCGAAGCCGCCGCCTCCGTTTCCGCTGGCCGACCGCAGACGATTGCCCCATTCATCGAAGATGAATTTGATGTCCTTGTCTTTCAGCGACGGCATCTTCTCCACGTACTTGTCCCACGCATCAAATGCTCCGCCGATGCGGTTGGCTAACCTGCGGGTTCTGAATTGCAGCGGATCCTTGACATCCACAAAAAGCTGCTTCTCCGCGTCAAACGCCAAGTCAGGATACGCGTAGGTATGCTCGGAAAGCTGATCGATGTTGTCCGCAGCACTTGGCCAGCAGCCATCCATCCCAGTCGTAGATCGACTGCCGAACTCATAAGGTAGGTTTACCGTGATTGGCGGCTCCCAGATGCTCGGGAAGAAATTCCCTTTCTTCTCCGCGCCGCCCACGCCTTTCTCGCAGATGCTCGCGCCGGCCGCCGTCACCTTGATCTTCGGGTCCACTGCCCTCATCGCTTCCACGATGTAGTTGTGCTTCACCCAGTACTGGTCCAGCGACATGTGGCCGTACTGCCACGGCCCGTACATTTCGTTGCCGATCGTCCAGTAGCGAACATTGAAGGGCTCGGGATGGCCGTTCTCCGCGCGCATCTTGCCCATGCGCGTGTCGGCGGAGCCATTGCAATACTCAACCTGCTCGGCCGCCTCGCGCGCCGAACCGAATCCGCTATCGATCGCCAGATCGGGCTCGGCTCCCACCAGCCGGTTCAGGGCGATGAAACTCATGCAGACCCACATCGTTCGACTCCACCCTGTCGGACCACATCGGCTGCACGCGCGGCGGCCGCTTGTCTCTGTCGCCCAGCCCGTCGCGACAGTCGTAAGCGGAGACAAAGTTGCCACCCGGCCACTTGAACATCTTGAAGCCGGCGTCTTTGATAGAGCCTGATCATCCCGGCATGAAATCCCTGCAACATTGTCGGCCGGCATCAGCGAAGCGGCCCCGACGTGAAATGTTCCGCTGCCGGTGCCCACAATTTCCAGCCGCGCGTCCTCACTGTCGGCCGCGGGAGTGAACTTGAGCGCGAACTTCTTGTACTCGCTTGAGAGCGCGGGGATCGTGACGCTTTGCGAGTCGCCGGCGTCCGGTCCCCCACACCAGGCGGACGACAACCTTTGCGCCGGGATCGCCGGCAAGATATACGCGGCCTTCAAGAGCTTTACCACCAGCCACGCGCAGCCGAGACTGCTGGATACCGCGCGGTTCAGAACCATCCACCTTGATACGAGGGCTGTGTTTGCCCACAAACGGCCGCGCCGTGTCCATTTCGACTGTTCCTTCCGGACCCACCGGCTTGAACGGCTCGCCAAAGAAGCGGAAGAAAGAGTTTGTCGGCGCAGCCGGCTTCGCATCCGTAATTGGATTGGCGAACTTCCTGTCGGTCAGCATCTCGGCCCAGACTGACGTGGTTGCCGGTTCCATGTACCCGCCGAAGATCATCGGATTCACCGGTGCTCCGGCCTTTGTCGCGTCGATCATTGCCTGGATATTTCCTGCCGGATCGGCGAACGCCGTCACTCCCTGCTGCAAAACGGCGGCGCTCGCTGCTGAAGCCGCCACAAACTCACGTCGATTCATGACCATTGCATTTCTCCTTCTGTCTTCCCCTGACCCGCGCGCTTACAGCGCGCTCAATAGCAAAAGAGCGTTTGCAACAAGAAAAATACCACAACGACCCGAGGAAACGCTTTCTCGCGCCGGATCGTCTTGCCGTTGTGTTGTATTTGCCATTGCCGAATGGCGAATTCTCCAGCCGTGCGACCTCCGCCGGCCGTTCGCACCCTGATCGCGTGGCCCCAATCACTGCGAATCGGATTTACCCAACTTTTCTATCTTTTCCTCTGAAAACTTGCGTACTATAGCTCGTGTCGCTGGCCCCCAGGCCTCCAAAATCCCTAATGTGAGGTTTCCCGTGCGGATCCAATCCCTGCACATCCCGCAGTATCAGCCTTCGGCGAACTCGCTTGCGCGCCGGCTCCGGCCGCACAACAGCCTCTTCCGACTCCGCACCTGGCTCTCGCTCGCCGCGCTCGCCGTCTTCACCTGCGCTTCCGCGCTCGCCGCGGTTAAGGACTACAAGACCGTCGTCGTTTTCGGTGATTCCCTCTCAGACACCGGAAACGTCACGTTGCTGGCATATCACCAATATGGAGTCTTCGCTCCGGGCCCGATCGTCGACTACACTCTTGGCCAGTTCACCGACGGCTCTGACACGGCCCCCGCCGCGCAGAAATACTTTGGCGTCTGGGTTGAGCAGCTCGCCGAATCACTGCCGAGCCATCCGCAAGTCAATGCCTCGCTCGATGGCGGCACCAACTATGCCTACGGCAGCGCGACCACCGGCAACGGCACCAGCCAACTTTCCTTCGACGGGGACACCGTCTATGTCGACAACATCGGCCAGCAGATTACCGACTATCTCTCCACTCATCCCACGATTGACGGCAACACGCTGTTCGTCATCTGGGGTGGCGCGGAGGATCTGCTCCATGCCACATCAGCGAAAGACGTGGCCAACGCAGCGATTCAGCAGACCCTGAATATCGAGCGCCTTATCCAGGCGGGCGCGACGCAGTTCCTGGTGCCCAACTTGCCCCCTCTGGGTCGGGTACCGGAATTCAACGGATCACTGGCCACTTCGCTTCCGGCAACCGCGGCGTCTCTTCTTTTCAACAGCTATCTCGCGGCCGGAGTCTCGGTGCTGAAAGATCTGAATGCGCGTAAGCACCTGACGATTTATCAACTCGACGTCTTCGACCTGCTTTTACATATTGATGCCGCGCCCCTGGCGTACTCGCTGGTCAACGTCGCTAACCCGTCGCAGGGCCAACCGGTGGACCCCGACACCTATCTTTTCTGGGACGACCTTCACCCCACCACTCGCGGCCACAATATTCTGGCGGGAGCGGCGCTCAACCTCTTGACTCAGTAGCTGCGCTAACGCTAGCGGCGGTGTACCGTTGGCTCCCTGAGCCGCCGCCAGCAGCACGGCTGGCTCTGCTCTCAGGGAAACGTGCAGCGTATCTGCCTGTTGCCACTGCTCATATCTCGATGCCGCCATCTTCCACCGCCTTCGTTACAAATCTCATCTTGACAGGCGCAGCTTTGCCATCGACTATTATCCCGCGACCAAATTCGCAGATTTCTGCACGGTAAATCGGTACACCCTTCAGCAATAGAACTTGGCAGTGAACGCACAAACGCCTGGCGCAGGGTAAACGTATACCGGCCTGCGCCCGGGAAGCATCGATCACGAACGGGACGAATGAACCGACAAACAAAAGGGGAATGCAATGGCAAAATCGGATTCTGAAAAAGGTATTCTTCTCAGCCGCCGCGAAGCACTCTTGTTTTCGGCGAGCGCAGGTATGGGCCTTGCCATGGGCAAGCCGGCCCTCGCATCAGACAGCACCAAGACCGGAGTGCACCAGCAGGAGCCCCCGTTCTGTTCCACGCCGCGATCCGCAGTCGCGAACACTCAATATGGCAAAGTACGCGGCTTCGTGAGTGGCGATGTCTTTACCTTCAAGGGCGTTCCCTACGGCCAGACAACGGCCGGAGAAAACCGCTGGCTGCCCGCCAAGGCGCCGTCGCCCTGGAACGATGAATTTCCCGCACTGGTGTACGGCGCAAACTGTCCGCAGAACCTCCATACCTGGACCGGCAACGAGCAAACATTCATTCAGGATTGGGACGACGGCTGGCAGAGCGAAGACCTGCTGAAGCTGAACATCTGGACTCCCAGCCTGAGTGGCAAACGTCCGGTGATGTTCTACATTCACGGTGGCGGATACAGCTTCGGGTCGTCCTACGAGCTGCCTTCGCACGAAGGCGCCAATATGGCGCGTTACCACGATGTCGTGCAGGTTTCAGTAAACCATCGGCTCAACATACTGGGGTTCTTCGATGTGTCTGAAATCGGCGGCTCTGCCTACGAGGACTCTGTCAATGTGGGCATGACGGACCTGGTCGCAGCGCTGCAATGGGTTCACGAGAATATCGCGAACTTCGGCGGCGATCCGGATCGCGTGATGATCTACGGCCAGTCCGGCGGCGGCTCCAAGGTGACCACGCTGATGGGCATGCCAGCGGCTGCAGGACTCATCCATCGCGCTTCGGCGCAGTCGGGCGGCGGCGGCAACATCCCGAGCAAGGAACAGCAGACAGAGGTAGCCCGCCAGCTCATGAAAGACCTGGGGCTGGCGTCGAACGATATTGCCTCTCTGCAGAAGATGGAGTGGGCTGCACTGTCGGCCGCCGGCAACAAGGCTGTGGCCAAGGTCAACCCGCCTGGACCGCCCATGATGGGACCAGGTGCGCCCGGCCATCCCCGTGCTGGGTGGTCGCCAAGCGTCGACGGCAAGAACATCAACTGCCGGTCGTTCTTCGATGTCGCACCCGACGTGTCGAAAAACGTGCCCATGCTGGTTGGCTCGGTCAGCGAAGAAGGCAACCACATGTCCTCGCATCCCACCGAGGAAGAATGGCACGCCAACCTTGCAAGACCCTATGGCGATGACAAAGCAACCGCGATCATCACTGCATTGAAGAAGATTTATCCGCAAAAGGCAATTCAGACGCTGTCCTACATCTGCGCCGGGGCGGGCGGCCTGAATGGCCTTGGAATGCGGAACAATGTCGTGAAGATGGCCGGGCTGAAGCATGGCCTGAATGCAGCGCCGGCCTATGCCTACTTCTTCCAGTGGCAAACGCCGATTCTCGATGGGCTACCGGGCGCGTGGCACACGGCCGAACTCCAATTCTGTTTCGACAACACGTTGCGCTGCGAGCAGGGCACCGGCAATACGCCCGAGGCTCAGGCGCTGGCGAAGAAGATGGCGTCTGCATGGGCGACCTTCGCCGCCACCGGCAAACCGAACGTGCCGGGCGTAACCTGGGAATCCACCGATCCCGACAGCAACAAGACGATGGTCTGGGATAACGAAATCCGGATGGAGAACGATCCGCTCGCCGAAGCGCGCAAGATCATCCTGAGCTGATCTTGAGCCGCCGTCGTAGTAAACCAGGAGACTGCCTGCAATTCGCTGCAGGCGGTCTCCCTTCGCCCTGGCCAGATTCCGGAGAGGCCTCCGGCTAGGACGATTTCGAGGACTGCGCTTGCTGGCGCTGCCCGGAATAACCTGGCTCCTCCACAACCGCGCGTTCCGGAAATTAAGAGGAAGCCGAATGTCGAAATCAAGCTCTGTCACGGGTATTCAATTCAATCGCCGCCAGGCGTTGCTTCTGTCTGGGGCCGCGGGCCTCGGCACCGCTCTCGGCAGGCCCGCCCGTGCAATGGACAGCACCGAGACCGCAGCCCACCGGGAGCCAGGCGACTGCAGCACCCCTCGTTCAGCTATCGCAAATACCCAGTACGGCAAAGTACGCGGCTTTGTCGATGGTGGCGTCTTCACTTTCAAAGGCATTCCCTATGGCCAGACCACGGAAGGCGAAAATCGCTGGTTGCCGGCAAAAGCTCCCGCCCCGTGGAGCGACGAATACCCTGCCCTGATCTACGGCGCAAATTGCCCGCAACACCTCCACGACTTTACTGCGATCGAGCAATCGTTCCTGCAGGATTGGGACGACGGCTGGTTAAGCGAAGACATGCTCAAGCTGAATGTCTGGACGCCAAGCCTCAGCGGCAGCCGCGCCGTGATGGTCTATTTTCACGGCGGCGGGTTCGCATTCGGGTCGGCCTACGAGCTGCCTTCGCACGAGGGGGCGCAGATGGCGCGTCACCAGGATGTCGTTCAAGTCTCTGTCAATCATCGCCTCAATGTGCTTGGCTTCCTCGATGTCTCTGAGATTGGCGGCCAGGATTATGCCGATTCCGCCAACGTCGGCCTAACCGATCTTGTCGTCGCGCTCAAATGGGTACGTGACAATATCGCCAACTTCGGCGGCGATCCCAATCGCGTCATGATCTACGGCCAATCCGGGGGTGGTTCCAAGGTGACCTGTCTCATGGCCATGCCCTCGGCTGTTGGGCTCTTCCATCGCGGCATTGCGCAATCGGGCGGCGGCATCCATTACCCGCCGGCCGATCGCCCCTTCCAATCGCGTGAAATTGCGAAGCAGATGATGATCGAACTCGGCCTGGGGCCGAACGACATGGCTGCGTTGCAGAAAATGGAGTGGTCTAGACTCACCGCGGCGAGCGATGCGGCGTACGCCAAAATCGATCCCCGCGGACCAGCGCCCAGTGCCGTCGGCGGCGGCGGACTTCGCGGAGCAGACTGGACCGCGACCGTCGACGGGCGCGTGCTCGTGGCCCGTTCTTTCGACCGCGAAACCTCCGATCTTTCCAAGAATATTCCCATCATCTTCGGCTCGGTCAGCGAAGAAGGAATGCACTATAACTCCAAACCGAACGAAGAGCAGTGGCGCGCCACTCTTGCGCGTCAATATGGCGAGGCCAAGGGCAATGCGCTCGCCGATGCAATGAAGAAGGCACATCCAGAGAAAAGCGCCCGCCTGCTCTCCTACGGCGTGGGCGGCGTTGTCATGCGCAACAATGTGCAGCGCATGGTCAAGCTGAGATACGACCAGAAGGGAGCGCCGGCCTACGCCTATCACTTCACGTGGCAGTCGCCGATGCTCGAAGATGCGGGTGCATGGCATACTTCCGACCTCCAATTCTGCTTCGATAACACCAGACGCTGCGAGCAAGGCACCGGCAACACGCCCGAGGCGCAGTCGCTGGGGAAAAAGATGGCGATTGCCTGGTCGAACTTCGCCAAGACCGGCGATCCCAGCCAGCCCGGTCTCACCTGGGATCCCGCCGATCCGGTGCGCTGCCAGACCATGGTCTGGGATAACGACAGCCGCATGGTGGATGACCCCGAAGGAGAAGTGCGCAAAATTCTCCTGAGTTGACGCACTAGGAACGCGGCTCCAATACGTTCGCGAAATGAATCGGACGCGGCAAATTAAGCCACTTATTTTCATCCCGAAAGGAATCCGCAATGTTGAGTTCGAATTCTGACGATCGCATTCTTATGAGCCGCCGAGAGGCTCTTAAGCTCTCGGCGACGGCCGGAATCGCTGCAGCAGTGATCAATCCGGCTCATGCCTCCGACAGCGTCAAGACCGGAGTTCACAAGCAGGAACCTCCGTTTTGTTCTACGCCACACTCCGCCGTTGCCAACACGCAATATGGAAAGGTTCGTGGGTTTGTCAGCGGCGACGTCATCACCTTCAAAGGCGTTCCCTACGGCCAGAACACCGGTGGCGAAAACCGCTGGCTGCCGGCCAAACCACCCGAGCCCTGGACAGATGAATTCCCCGCCTTGACCTACGGTGCGAATTGCCCGCAGCGCCTTCATGACTGGACGAGTCAGGAGCAGGTGTTCCTGCAGGATTGGGACGATGGCTGGCAAAGCGAGGATATGCTCAAGCTCAACATCTGGACGCCTTCGCTCTCTGGCAGCCGCGCCGTCATGTTTTACATGCACGGGGGAGGCTTCGAGTTCGGTTCTGCTTATGAGCTGCCCTCGCACGAAGGCGCCAATATGGCGCGCTACCACGATGTCGTCCAAGTATCCGTCAACCATCGCCTCAACGCGCTCGGATTCCTCGACGTCTCTGAGGTCGGTGGCCCAGGATACGAAGACTCCTCGAACGTGGGCATGACCGATCTCGTCGCCGCGCTCAAATGGGTCCGCGACAACATCGCCAATTTTGGCGGCGACCCAAACAACGTCATGATCTACGGCCAGTCCGGCGGCGGCGGCAAAGTGGCGACGCTCATGGGCATGCCCTCGGCCCAGGGACTCTTTCATCGCGCTGCAATCCAATCGGGCGGCGGCTTTGCCGGTTCCGCGGACGAAGCCAAGGCGCTGACTCGGCAAATGGTCAAAGACCTCGGCATCAGTCCGAACGATATTGCCGTGCTGCAGAAGATGGACTGGAAGTCGTTGATGGCTGCTGCGGACGCCGCGCAGGGCAAATTGCCGCCGGGGAACATGCCGTTTCGGATGCCCGGACCACCGCGGCGCTTCTGGATGCCCATCCTCGATGGCCGTGTCATTAATATGAGAGCCTTCCAGGATGCTGCGCCCGAAATCTCAAAGAATGTTCCGCTGGTGGTGGGATCGGTGAGTGAAGAAGGTAACACGATGGCCTCACGTCCCACCGAGGAAGAATGGCGCGCCAACCTGATCAAGGCATATGGCGAGGACAAAGGCAAAGCCCTGGCCGACGCCATGAGGAAGGCCTACCCGCAAAAGAGCGTTCGCACGTTGTCCTATATGTGTGGAGGCGGCGGCTTCTTGAATGGCGTCTCCATGCGCAACAGCGTGGTTAAGATGGCAAAGATGAAGCACGACCTGCACGCGGCGCCGGTCTACACCTATTACTTCACCTGGCAAACCGGGATGCTCGATGGCGTTCCCGGCGCGTGGCACACCGCCGACCTCCAATTCTGCTTCGACAACACCATGCGCTGCGAGCAAGGTACCGGCAACACGCCCGAGGCGCAGGCGCTGGGGAAAAAGATGGCAACCTCCTGGGCGAACTTCGCCAAGACAGGCAATCCCAGCCAGCCCGGCCTTACCTGGGAGCCATCCGATCCGGAGACAAATAAAACCATGGTTTGGGACAACGACTGCCGCATGGTCAACGACCCAGACGGAGAACTGCGCAAGATCATCCTGAGCTAGGCCTCGAGACACTTGAGCCACACACAAACCGAACGAGAAATTGTTTGAAAGGAAGCCGTAATGTCGAAATTGAATTCTGACAATCGTATCCTTCTGAGTCGCCGCGAGGCGCTTAAGCTCTCGGCCACGGCCGGGGTCGCCGCGGCACTGGCCAATGCGGCTCACGCCTCCGACAGCATCAAGACCGGAGTTCACCAGCAGGAGCCTCCGTTCTGCTCAACGCCGCGCTCCGCTGTCGCCAACACCCAATATGGCAAAGTCCGCGGGTATGTCAGCGGCGATGTCTTCACCTTCAAGGGCGTTCCCTATGGCCAGAACACCGGGGGCGAAAACCGTTGGCTGCCGGCCAAGCCTCTGACTCCATGGACCGATGAATTTCCCGCGCTGGTCTATGGCGCGAACTGCCCACAGAACCTGCATACCTGGACCGGTAACGAGCAAACGTTCATCCAGGACTGGGACGACGGATGGCAGAGCGAAGACATGCTCAAGCTGAATATCTGGACACCCTCGCTCACTGGCAAGCGCGCTGTCATGTTTTATATCCACGGCGGCGGCTTTGAATTCGGCTCATCCTACGAGCTGCCCTCGCACGAAGGGGCTAACATGGCGCGCTACCATGACGTGGTTCAGATCTCTGTCAACCATCGTCTCAATGCTCTGGGCTTCCTCGATGTCTCCGAAGTTGGCGGCACCGGTTATGAGGATTCCGTCAACGTCGGCATGACCGACCTCGTCGCCGCTCTCCAGTGGGTTCATGACAACATCGCCAACTTCGGCGGCGATCCCAACAACGTGATGATCTATGGCCAGTCCGGTGGCGGAGGCAAGGTCGCCGCGCTGATGGGCATGCCCTCGGCGCAGGGGTTGTTTCATCGCGCCGCAATTCAATCGGGCGGCGGAGGCGCAGGCGCAAAAGACGAAGCGAAGGAATTTACACAGCAACTGGTGAAGCAGCTTGGAATTGGCCCCAACGACATTGCCGCGCTGCAGAAGATGGAATGGGCTGCGCTCGTCGCCGCATGCAATGAGGCTCAGGGCAAAATGCCGCCACGTACCGATGCGCGGTTTCCTGTCAGACCTGGGCCGCCAAGACGCTTCTGGGGACCCATCATGGATGGCAAGATCATCAACATGCGCTCGTTCCAGGACGCCGCGCCTGAGATCTCGAAGGATGTGCCGCTGATGGTCGGTTCCGTGAGCGAGGAAGGCAACCGCATGCTCTCACGCCCCACCGAGGAGGAGTGGCGCGCCACCGTCGTCAAACAATATGGCGAAGCCAAGGGCAACGCCCTCGTCGATGCCATGAAGAAGGCGCATCCGGAGAAAGCGATCCAGACCTTGTCCTACGGCGTCGGCGGCATCTCCGGCCGCAATAACGTGTCCCGCATGGCGAAGATGAAGCACGACTTGCACGCAGCACCTGCCTACACTTACTTCTTTACCTGGCAAACGCCAATTCTCGATGGCCTTCCCGGCGCGTGGCACACGTCCGATCTTCAGTTCTGCTTCGACAACACCCTGCGTTGCGAACAGGGCACCGGCAACACCCCTGAGGCTCAGGCGCTGGCCAAAAAGATGGCCAACGCCTGGGCGAACTTCGCCCGTACCGGTAACCCCAGCCAACCTGGGCTTACCTGGGAGCCAACTGACCCGGACACGAACAAAACCATGGTTTGGGACAACGACAGCCGCATGGTCGACGACCCTGAAGGTGAAGTGCGAAAGATTCTTCTGAGTTGACCGCATTTGTTGACCGCAACTGAATCACAAGAAGCTGCCTGCGCTCCGGTGCAGGCAGTTTTTTGCTCCATGTCGCCCAAAAAGCTGGAACTGAACCGTCTTCAGCCCTTCCAGGCCGCCCGCCGTAAAATCTACGCAGTGAACAATGAAGCCAGCCCCAGATTCACCCTTCGACAGCGTATCGTGCTGGCCGCGGTACCGCGCATGGTTTGGGTGCTGCTCTCGATAGTGGGGCGCACCTGGCGTTTTGAAACAGTCGCCGAAGAAGGCGCCACGCCGTTGCCTTTCGGCGAAGGCGCCGGTGCGGAGATCTTCTGTTTCTGGCACCAATGCGTACTTCCCTGCACCTTTTATTTTCGCCGCAGCGGCGCGACGATTATCGTCAGCCGCAGCTTCGACGGTGAGTTGATTGCGCGTACTCTCGAGCTTTTTGGATACCGGACCGTGCGCGGATCCAGTTCGCGCGGCGCCCGCGAGGGGCTGCTCGGCCTTAAAGAGGTCATCGATGGCGGCCGCCCGGCAATCTTCACCGCAGACGGCCCGCGCGGCCCGATCTTTCGAACCAAGATGGGCCCGGTCAAGCTTGCGCATCTCACCGGCGCGCGCATCGGCGCATTTCACTTGCAGCCAGAGCGTGCCTGGACCATGCGTTCCTGGGACCGTTTTTTCGTGCCGAAACCGTTTTCCCGCATCGTAGTGAGCTGGGCGCGATGGACGCAGGTTCCGGCGGACCTACCTCCGAACCAGTTCGAAGAGAAGCGCGAAGAGCTGAACGCGGCCATCGAACGTGCGCGACTGCATGCGCTCAAGGATCTCGGGATGGCCGTGAAATGAGCGGGGAACGGACGGAGCGGCATCGCGAGTCGCCGGCTGGTTTGGGCGCTGAATTGCCCACCGAGTTACACCCAGGTCTGCGCGTCGCTGACTTTGACTACGATCTGCCGGAGGAGCTGATCGCGCAGCAGCCGCCAGCCGAACGCGGCGCCAGTCGCATGCTGGTGATGGACCGGAAGACTGGGGCATTTGAAGACTCGAACTTCACCGAGCTTCCGTCGTTGCTCATTCCGGGCGACCTGCTGGTGCTCAACGACAGCCGCGTCATCCCCGCGCGCCTCTACGCCCGGCGCACGCTGCGGCGCGACCGTGAAAAGCCGACCGGTCGCATTGAAGTAATGCTCACCGAACCCGCTGGAGAGAATCGCTGGCGCGCCCTTGTGCGTCCCGGACGCAAGGTCGCCATCGGCGAGCAGCTGATCTTCCCCGGGCCGCGCGGCGAAATTGCGCTCGAAGCCGAGGTGCTGGAGCGCGGCGCGTTTGGCGAGCGATTGCTTGAATTCGCTCCCGTTGAGGACTTCTTCGCGGTCCTCGATCGCATCGGTCACACGCCGCTGCCTCCTTATATTCACCGCGACGACGCCGATGCCGATCGCGAGCGATATCAAACGGTCTTTGCGCGCGAACGCGGCTCAGTCGCCGCGCCCACGGCAGGCCTGCACTTCACTCCGCAGGTGCTCGAAACTCTTGCATCCAACGGTGTCGAGGTCGCGCGCGTCACGCTGCACGTGGGGCTTGGCACCTTCGCCCCGCTCCGCGTGGAGCGCGTGGAAGAGGTACGGCTGCATCGCGAGCGCTATACAATCGGCGCCGAGACTGCGGAGGCGATCAACCGCGCAGCCATAGAGAGGAGACGCATCGTCGCTGTCGGCACTACGGTCGTTCGTACGCTTGAGGCTGCGGCCCTCGAAGCTGCGGGCGGTCCCATCAAGGCGCACTCCGCTGCAACGGAAATCTTCATCGCGCCCGACTTCGAATTTCGCCTGGTCAATGCGCTGCTGACCAACTTTCACTTGCCCCAATCCAGCCTGCTGATGCTGGTGAGCGCCTTTGCGGGGCGCGAAGGAATTCTCGCTGCCTATGGGCACGCGGTTCAACAACAGTATCGATTCTTCAGCTACGGCGATTGCATGTTTTTGAGATGAGGGCTGGCCACGTGCGACTGCGAACCAGCGCAGTCAATGATGAAGCGGATGCCGGAGGCCCTTGAGCCATCTGCCCGCGGTTCGCCGTTTCCACCCGGCGCTTAGAGTAATTACATGAATGTTGAGGAAAGCATTCAACACGGTGCCGGCGACGGCGATCCGGCAACGGCAAAACCGGCCCCCTGGGCTCGCGTCTTCAACCGCATCTTCGGCCAGGACCTGCTTTACTCCATGCTGCTGATCGGCATGGCAGTTGCCATTGCGAGCCCCATGCTCGTGCCCAAAGAATTGACGCAGGATTCGGACCTGTGGTGGCATCTCGCGGACGCCCGCATTCTGACCACGACACACCACTTCATCCGCGTCGAGCCATATTCATTTGCTGTCGCAGGTCAACACTGGATCGACCCGGAGTGGCTCGCCGAGATTCCTTACTGGGCCGGCTATTCATGGCTCGGACTGCGAGGCATTCACCTTTTCGCGCTTGCCTTGCTGTGCGCCAACCTCGTCTTCGTTTATTTCCGCAGCGTCTGGATGTCGCGAAATAGCAAGGCAGCATTCTGGATGGCGATTCTCGCGTTCTTTCTGATGACGGTGAATAGCGGCGCACGAACCATCGTGGTTGCCTACCTGGCCTTGTCCGCCGAGATGGCGATCATCGAAGCTGCCGAGCGCGGAAAGACGCGGTGGGTCTGGCTGCTGCCCCCGCTCTTCTGTCTTTGGATCAATCTTCATGGCAGTTGGCTTGTCGGCCTTGGATTTCTTGGCCTCTATATTGTGTGCGGGCTGTTCAACATGCAAATCGGCGCGTTCGAGCAACGCCCTTTCACGCCGGCCGAACGGAATCGCCTGATCTTGGTGTTCGCCGCCAGCCTTGCAGCGCTGATGGTGAATCCTTACGGCTGGCTCCTGATCTGGAATCCCATCGATCTGCTCGCGAAGCAGAAGTTGATGATGGCCCTGATGGTCGAATGGCAGCCGTTGAGCCTGGGATCCTCAACTGGTATCGCTGCCGCAGTCGCGATTGTCCTGATGATCGTAGCCAACCTGGTGCGCGGGCGCAAATGGAAGATCTACGAACTAGCGTTCATCCTTTGCGCATGGTACCTGGCGTTTGCGCATCAGCGCTTCGCTTTTCTGGCGTGCGTCGTGACCATGCCGTGGCTGGCAACCGATGTGGCGCGGAGCTTCTTCGCCGAACCCAGCGAAAAAACAATTCCGGCTTTGAATGCGGTGTTCGCTGCGGCAGTCGTGGGCGCACTCATTTATCTCTTCCCTTCTGAAGCCGAGCTTCACCAGGCACTGTCCGCGGGCATTCCGCTCCAGACGATCGAGGCCATTCAGCCAACGTGGCGTACGTTCAACGACTATTCTCTGGGCGGGATGCTGGCCTTCGAATCCAAGCCCGACTTCCTCGATTCGCGGAACGACATCTTCGAGCATCACGGAGTGTTGCAGCAATTTGTCCAGATCGAGGGTCTTCGCAGCCCGTTCAAATTGCTCGATGGCGATCGGATCGATCATGTTGTGATTCACTCGAACAGCCCGCTCGCATTTGCCCTCTCGCTTTCTCCGGCGTGGAAGGTGATGATGCGGGAAGGATCGGGTGACAACGCGTACGAACTATTCGCCAGAGATCCTGCAGTCCCTGCGAACGAGCCGCCTGCTCCCTGAGTCGCACAATCCATGCGCGTATGGCGGCTGCATAGCGCTGCGCAGTACGCCAAGCTTTCGATTCTGTCGACCGTGTCTTCAACGTGTTGTCCTATCTCTTCGTCGCCCATCCCTGACCGCCGCATCCTGCTATTCTCTCTAGCGTGACCGACCAAGCTAAGCCGCCCGTTTTTCTGCTTGACGCGATGTCGTTTATCTTCCGCGCCTACCACGCGATGCAGCGCAGCCGGCCCATGTCGACGCGGTCGGGATTGCCGACGGCGGCGACCTACGTTTTCGTAAACATGATCAAAAAGCTGCGCCAGGATTTTGCGCCGAAATACTTTGCGGCAGTGTTCGACGTCAGCGGCGAAGTTTTCCGCGACGAGCGCGCCCGTACGATGGGAAAACTGCGTCGATGGAACTCAAAGGCGCAGAGCTTCGAAGACGTAAGCTACGAGGGATACAAAGCCAAGCGCGAGTCGATGCCGGAGGATCTGCGGCGCCAGATTCCTTATATTCGACGCGCGCTTGAAGCGCTGCGCATTCCCATTCTCGAGGCCGAAGGCTTTGAGGCCGACGACGTAATCGGAACGCTGGCGCGCGAAGCGGCCGAGCAGGCGCACGAGGTCTTCATCGTCTCCGGCGACAAAGACATGATGCAGCTGGTCACGCCGCGTGTGAAGGTCTTGAATCCACAGAAAGACAACCTGATTCTCGATCCTGAAAAGGTGACGGAGACCCTGGGCGTACCGCCGGACAAGGTAGTGGACGTGATGGCTCTGCGCGGCGACTCGGTGGATAACATTCCCGGCGCGCCGGGCATTGGCGACAAGGGCAGCGTAGAGCTGATCAAGGAGTTCGGAACTGTGGAGGCAGTCCTCGATCGTGCCGCGGAGGTGAAGCGCAAAGCCTATCGCGAATCGCTCGAGCAAAATCGGGATGCCGTGCTGCTTTCGAAGGAACTCGTCACCATCGATTGCCATGTTCCCCTGCCGCTCGACCTGCGCGCAATGGAAACTCAGTCGCCGGACCTCGAAGCTTGCCGCACACTTTTCACCGAGCTTGAGTTCACATCGATGCTCCGTGATCTGGCTCCGGCAACAACTGCAACGCCGGTTGAGTTGCTCGACGATCCAAACCCTGAGCAGATGGCGTCATTTTATGAAGCAGCGCGAAAGACAGGTTTTGCCTTTGCGCTGGATGCGGCCGAGCCGGTAGCAGAGGAATCAGACGACGAGCCGCCGCCCGAGCCTTCTCTGCTGGATGCGTTGGAGGCTGCGGAGCGCAAAACGCTTTCAAGCGTTGGTGCCTGTTCCGAATCAGCCCGCGCGCTATGCCTCCCGCTCACGCCAGACTTGCGGGCGCTGCTTGAAGATGCCAGTGTGCCCAAGCGCGCGCACGACTGGAAGCTGGCCCTGCACGTGCTGCACGGACTCGGAGTGGAACTGCGAGGACCGGTCGACGATACGATGCTGCTCTCCTATGCGCTGAATCCCACGCACACCACGCAGACACTGGCCGATGTGGCCGCGCGCAACGGTCAGGGCCCGCCGTCTTCATTGCCTGCGGCGGCTGCAGCAATTCATGCCCTGGCGCCCGCGCTGCGCGAAGAGGTAGACAAAGCCAACGTTGCACGGGTGTATACCGAGATCGATTTGCCGCTCGCTCCTGTCCTTTTTCGCATGGAGAAGGCCGGCGTTCGCATCGACAGAGCTGCGCTCAGCGGCCTCTCGGACAGGTTTGGTAGCGAGTTGACGCGCGTCGGCGAACGCATCTTCGAGCTTGCCGGACAACGGTTCAATATCAATTCGCCGAAGCAACTTGGCGTGGTGTTATTCACCAACCTGGGACTGCCGGCCCCGCCCAGCCGCGGCAAGACAAAAGCCGTTTCCACTGCGCAGGACGTGCTGGAGTCTCTTGCGGAAAAGCACGAAGTGCCGCGCCTGGTGCTGGAATATCGGCACCTGGCCAAGCTCAAATCGAATTACGTAGACGCGCTGCCGCTGCTGGCCGATTCCGAGTCGCGAGTGCACACCACGTTTCAGGCGGCGGCCACGGCGACGGGCCGGCTGTCGTCGGTGAATCCGAATCTGCAGAACATTCCCGTGCGCACCGAGCTGGGTCGCGAGATTCGCGCGGCATTTACGGCCTCACCGGGAACGCAACTGCTCTCGGCGGATTACTCGCAGATCGAGTTGCGGCTGCTGGCGCATTTCAGCGGCGACCCACTGCTGACACGCGCTTACTCCGAGGACATCGATATTCATACGTTGACGGCGAGCGAGGTTTTCGGCGTACCCGCAGACACCATGGACAAGGAGACGCGCAACCGGGCGAAGGCCGTGAACTTCGGCATCGTGTACGGGATTTCCGCATTCGGACTGGCCGCGCAGTTGGGAATTCCGCAGGCCGAGGCCAAGGCGTACATCGAGCGCTATTTCGCGCGCTACCAGGGCGTGCGCGTGTTTATCGAAAAGACCCTGGAGCAGACGCGCAAGGATGGATTTGTGCGCACCATGTTCGGGCGCATGCGCCCGATTCCCGACATTGAGAGCCGCAACCCGAACCAGCGCGGATTTGCCGAGCGAACGGCGATCAATACTCCGCTGCAGGGAACCGGAGCGGACCTGATCAAACTGGCGATGATCTCGCTCGACCGCAAACTGGCGGAGCGCAAGTTGAAAACCCGCATGGTGCTGCAGGTGCACGATGAGCTGCTCTTCGAGGTTCCTCTCGATGAAACGGACGAGGTTGCGAAACTGGTGCGGGCTGAGATGGAAGGCGTGGTGAAGCTGAACGTGCCGCTGGTTGCCGATCTTTCTTTCGGGCCGAATTGGCGCGACCTGAAGTAAGACGGCGCACGAAGCGGCCCGATAGGGCTAAACTGGTAAACGTTTGCTTGCAAGGGGAGAACTATGGGAAAAGTGAGCCGGAGAGAATTTGCCAAATGCGTTGCCGCGGTACCCATCGGGTTAACGGCTGCGTCTGCCGTGTTGGCCGCAACCGAAGCGACGGCGCTCGGGCAGGCCGCCCCTGCGCAGCCCGCCGCGCCCCCAACGCCTCCAAGAAGGATGCACCGGGCGGACTTCACGTTTTCGCTCGATGAGCCGGAACCCTTCGCCGCGCCGCTCAACTTTGTGCGCAACGAGACCAAGCCGAAGGTGCAACCGTTTGCATTGAGCGAGGTGACGCTGGAGGCGGGTCCGCTGACGCAGGCGCGCGAGTGGAACCGCGGCTACTTGATGCGGTTGCCGAACGACCGGCTGCTGCACACTTTCCGCCTGAACGCCGGCCTGCCTTCGAATGCACAACCGCTTGGCGGCTGGGAAGCGCCCACCGGCGAGTTGCGCGGGCATTTCGAGGGGCACTACCTTTCCGCCTGTGCCCTGCTCTACGGAGCCACAGGCGACAAGGCCGTGAAGGCAAAGGCAGACGAATTGGTTGCGGGGCTGGCCGAGTGCCAGGCCAAACTCAACCAGGGCGGCTACCTGAGCGCATATCCGTCCGAATTCTACGACCGGCTCGATAAGCGCGAGAAGGTGTGGGCGCCGTTTTACACCATGCACAAGATCATGGCCGGGCTGCTGGAGATGAAGACGCAGGCGGGCAACGACCAGGCGCTCGACGTGGTCACCAAGATGGCCGGCTGGGTCGACGGCTGGACGGCTTCAAAGACCGAAGAGCACATGCAGGACATTCTGAACACCGAGTACGGCGGAATGAACGAAATGCTCTACAACCTTGCCGCCGTGACCGGTGACGACCGCTGGGCGCACGCGGGCGATCGCTTCACCAAGAAGATCTTCTTTACGCCGCTGGTGCTGCGGACGGATGCGCTCAAGGGCCAGCACATGAACACGCACGTTCCGCAGGTGATTGGCGCGGCGCGGCGCTACGAGCTCAGTTCCGACTACCGCTTCCGCGACGTGAGCCGCTTCTTCTTTGAGACCGTCTCCGAAGCCCGCACCTACGCAACCGGCGGATCGAGCAACAACGAGCACTGGCTCGTCGATCCCGATCACCTTGCCGCGGAGATGCACGTCAGTTCGCATCACCAGGAGTGCTGCTGCAGTTACAACATGATGAAGCTGACGCGCCACCTTCATAGTTGGAGCGGCGACAGCCGGTTGATGGACTACTACGAGCGCAACCTGATGAATCATCGGCTGGGCACGATCGAGCCGGAAACCGGCCATACCGGCTACTTCCTCTCGATGTCGCCCGGCAGCGTGGAAGACCACCTGCACCGAGGACGACAGCTTCTGGTGCTGCACCGGGACCGGAGTTGAGGAGTTCTCCAAGCTGAATAACCAGATCTACTCGCACGACGACGATTCGCTCTATGTGAATCTCTTTTTCGCGTCCAAGGTGGATTGGAAGCAGCGCGGCGTGCGGGTCAAACAGGAGACGACCTTCCCTGAGAGCGAGCGCACGCTGCTGACCATCGAGAAGACGCCGTCTGAGCCGTGGGCGCTTCGGCTGCGCATTCCGGCGTGGACGTCGGCCGAGAATTCTGTCTCTATCAATGGCAAACGGCTGGAAACGGCGGGGACGCCCGGAAGCTACCTAGCGCTGACGCGCGCGTGGAAGGCCGGAGATCGCGTGGAGTTGACCATGCCCATGCGCGTGATCGCCGAACCCACTTCGGACGACGCCACGCAGCAGGCATTTTTATACGGGCCGCTGGTGCTGGCCGGGCAATTCCCCAAGGAAGGGCTCGATGATCATCTGGAGCACCTTCAGGGCCCGCAGATCTCCGAGGCGGCTACGGTCGATGTGCCGTCGCTGAAACCAGGTGGCGCCGAACCCGACGAGTGGATCAAGCCGGTTGATGGAGAGGCTTTGACCTTCAAGGCCACGGGCCAGTCCGGCGATGTGATTCTCAAGCCCCTGAACCAAAGTTGGCAACGCTTCGCGGTGTACTGGACGGTGGCGTAGAGCGGCCTTGCTGCGCCTCCATCACCTCGCTGTCCTCTCCTCATCTCGCTGTCATCCTGAGCGACCGAGCGCTTTCCCCCGCCGGAGCGAGGGAAAGCACGAGGGAGGCGAAGGATCTGCGGTTGTTTTTTCGACGCGGGATGGTCACGCTATCCCCGGAATCGACTTAGATGAAATGTCGCTTCGGTTCAACAACCGCGAAAATCCTTACAGGTTCCGCGATACTCTCATGAGGCTCATTGAAGCGCCCGCATTGGAGTACAAGAAACTCACGGCTGACGCTGCTTGACAAACCGCCCACAGTAGCTCCCCGTTTTCTCAAGTTGCTCCTTGTACCACTGGAAGCCATCGGTAGGGTCGCCGTAAGTCACAACGCGGGTTTCCTTTTGCTGTTTACTCGTTGGCTGATCCTCAAGATAGTATTCAAATCGGATTGTGGCGTCGGCACAGGCAAAACGACTACTCATCTTAAACCCACCCAAACATGAGTCGGACTCCGCGTCTCCTCCGGAATGAATTGGCTGTGAGCTTTTGATCGGAACTTCATCTCCCCCAAGAAGCGACCAACCATTCAGATTTTGAGTAATCCATGCATTGTGCATCGTGAATTCGTAACCAAGATCGTTCGCTGCCATGTTGAGCTTACACGAAATGCGATGGCGATCAGATAACTCCTCGGAGCTGTTATTTGTGATTGAGATAATTGATTTCAGAGGATCATCTTTTGCTCCAGGGGGAATCGAATAGTCAATCGATAGGTGATTGAAGGCATCATCCCTTTCGTAGCCTTGCTTGGTGTCCAGCACCCACAATTCACAAACACCACCAAGAACCGATAGCAGCGCTATCACGCTTAGGAGCCACCCCCAAAAATCAACCCGTGCCCGTTTTAGACGAACGGGATCGCGCCGGTAACCTCGCAAGCTAATTAATTGCCGTTTTTGCTTCAGAAAGTCAGAAGTAAGCCAATGTCCCATAGCCCATAAGGTAGTGAAGGCAAACAGCCCATATCCTAACCCAAACTGTTGAAACCCGATCACAGCGATCCCGCCGCCCACAACCAGCGCTCCGACCACACTGAAGAAATTCCAGTGCAGCACATATTCCAACGCCTTCCTGAGATCGCCTTGCATGCCCCCTAATCCTCCCACCGGGACCTACCTTGCGCAAGCCTGATCGATTTCTCGGTTCTTGGGCGTCTTGGCCGGAATGAAGATTCGTATGCTCATTTATCTTGCGCGAAGATCTCGTGTCCGATCCTGGAAATCAATCACAGGATTTTGAAAAGAACAACCACGGATCCTTCGCTCCGCTCAGGATGACAGTGGTGTTTTTTGTGAGCTTTGGGGGACAGGACGCTAGATAGTCACCTCAAAAAACGAGATTATATACTTGACACAAGGTATCAAATTTGCTATGCTTTCTTTCGTAGACGTTTCTTAGGTTTCAGTATCTTTCTCTTTCTTAATATGTTTAATCACCTTATGGTGGAACAGATGATAAACAGCCTCTTCGGTCGTCATGTAGCGCGGATGCTTAAATCCACTGGAGGGCTTTAGGCATGAAGAACTCCGTTAATCTCTGCTCTCTTATCGAACAGTTCGGTAGCGAAAACAAGTGCCGTGAATACCTCGAAGCACTTCGCTGGCCTGATGAGATCGTATGCCCTCGCTGCAAATCGAACAAGATTTCCAGATCAAAGAGCGCAACCAGTTTGACTGCGATGGTTGCCGCTACCAGTTCTCTGTGACCGCCGGGACGATCTTCAACGATTCCCACCTTCCCCTGTGGAAGTGGTTCCTGTGCGTCTACCTGCTTTGCGAGTCCAGGAAAGGGATGAGCGCCAATCAATTGAAACGCGTTCTCGGCATCTCTTACAAGACGGCTTGGTATCTCTGCCATCGTGTTCGCGCCGCAATGAAAGAAGTCAATCCTGAGCCGCTGGGCGGCATTGTGGAGATGGACGAGACTTTCGTGGGAGGCAAATATCGCGGCCACGAAGGACGGCGCAACCGGCTCAAGAATAAAGAGGTTCCGTGGTAGGCATTAAACAGCGCGGCGGGGAACTCCGTTTCTTCCATGCTGAGGATGTGAAGTCTGGCACACTGGCGCAAGTACATCAAGGAAAACATAAGTGCCGAAGTGGAGGTGATCATGACGGATGAATGCGACGGCATGTATCCGATGGCAATTTAAAAACTCTGGCATCGAAAACGCACACAAGACCGTTAATCACTTGCGCAGGCATTTACGTTGATGGCGACATTACGACGAACGGAATTGAGTCGGCCTTCTCCCTGTTGAAACGCGGGATCGTTGGATCGTGGCATAAAGTCTCGGCAAAGCATCTTTCGGCCTACCTCGATGAGATGACGTTTCGTTTTAATAATCGCCATAATCCCTTTCTCTTCCGCGATACCTGCTGAAACTGCTTGAAGCACCGGTGCTGGAGTACAAGAAACTCACTGCAGATGTAGCCGCATAGGTGTATTGACCGACAATTATGCGGGCGGCAATAGCTCCGGTTCCGGTTTCGGGCCATCCGAAGTTGACAGAAGGTTAAGGGGGGCTTGATTCCCTAATCTCTGATCTGCTTTCCGCTTCCCTTTTAAAAAATTCCACCCCACAAGGTTCATTCCAGCCTCAACGTCGCCAATCGTTGCTATAAATATGTGCTCGGTCAGTGCCGCGACGATTGGAAGACGCCGAAAAAGAAAGAAATGCTCTGGTGGCATGGTCAGGCCGGTATAACCAAGTTTTGCGCGAGCCAGTTCTAGCCCAACTTCCATGCGAATCTCTTCGATTTCTTCTGGTGTAAATTGATCTAAAAGCCGGATGTCATCTCCTCTTATACCTAGGTCCGCTATGATCTCTACATATTCTGGAAACTTTGTCTTCCCGCGCAGGACAGTCATCTGCTTCTCAGAATCCAGTGTGATTCTGAAGCGGAAGTGCAAGTCTTCACCGGGATCGTTTTTCACTGCGATGTGATGAGCGTGCAACCATGTGTGGACACACTGTTCGATGTTCTCCGTCGTTGGAATGGTACGTTTAGCTGGCATTCGAGAGAGGATGCATATTCCCATGCCTGCCACGATGACAACTGCCCCCGCTACAAGCCCATAAAACAGCGGTTGAGCCATTGGCGAGGCAACGTTGTAGAGATAAGACACTGCGGCGATTGCGGGAAGCGCGATTATTGCAATCACGATTCCCTCCGCGTATCGCTGGTACCATTTCTGTTCGGCCATGCCCTAATCCTCCCACTGGGGCATACCTTGTGTAAAGGTGAACAATCTGTGACTCTTATTCGCCAAAATGGATAAGTATGCATGTTTTTACCTTGCGTGAAGGTGATTATCACCTCAAAAAACCACTTGCATACTTATCCAAATCTGTTGTATATTTATTCAAGCGCGGTTTCCGCCAGGGGACCGCGCCTTTGCTTTGCACGGAAACTGGGCCGGAACACGAACATGAAAACCGAACGCCTCAACGTAATCCGCGAAGTTCTATCCAGCTCGCATGTCTCGAGCCAGGACGAGCTGCGCCGCAAGCTGCGACGACGCGGAATTCGCGTGACCCAGGCGACGCTCTCGCGCGATATGCATGAGCTGCGGCTGTTCAAGGGCCCCGGCGGCTATTCCCTGCCCAACGGCCATGCGCCGGATGAAGAGGCGGAGGTGGAAGACGATCAGGCGCCTTCGTTCCGGGAGATGATCGACAGCTTTGGCCTGCGCGTGCGGCAGGCGATGAACCAGGTGGTTGTGAGTACGGCGATGGGCGGCGCGCAGCCGGTGGCGGCGGCGCTCGATCGCGAAGAATGGCCCGAGGTGGTGGGAACGATCGCGGGCGACGACACGGTTCTGGTGATTTGCACGGATACGCGCCATGCGAGCGAAGTGGCGGCGCGGCTGAGGACGATGCTGGAAGGATGACAAAGACCATACAAACAGCGGTGCTGGGAGTGACCGGTTACGCCGGCGGCGAGTTGGCGCGGCTCTTGCTGCACCATCCGCGGCTCGAAGGTACGCCGCCGGTCTTCGCCGGGCGCGTGGACGCCAAGGATCACGCGCGCGGGGGAGTGCCACTGGTCGAGATTCATCCCCAGCTTGCCGGCAACAATGGCAGCGCCGATCTGAAGATGGAGCCGTTCTCCTGGGATCTGCTCACCGAGCGCAGCGTGGATGTGCTGTTTATGGCAACGCCGCATGAGCAGTCGCGCGAGTGGGCTCCCGAAGCGCTGAAGCACGGAATGCGCGTCATCGATCTGAGCGGTGCGTGGCGGCTGACCGACGCGGCCAATCGCGCCGTGTATGCCTTTGAGGACGAGGGAAGCGAGCGGGCCGAGGCCACGCAGGCGCAGGCTGTGTACGGCATGCCTGAGTTGCACCGCAAAGAGATTGCCGGCGCGAAGCTGGTCGCGAATCCCGGCTGCTATTCGACTTCGATCATCCTGCCGCTGAAGCCGCTGGTCGCGGCGGGGCTCATCGACCTTGAGCACGGCATTGTGGCCGACGCCAAGAGCGGCGTGAGCGGCGCGGGAAAGGCGGCGACGGCGAAGACCCATTTCATGTACGCGGCCGATAATCTTTCGGCGTACGGCGTGTTTACGCATCGCCATACCGGCGAATTGCTGGAACAGATCGGCGTGACAGCCTGCCAGATTATCTTTACGCCGCATCTGCTGCCCATCCCGCGCGGCATTCTGTCCACCATCTACGTTCGCTTCAAGAACGCGCAGACGCATGAGAGCGTGGCAAAAGTCTATCGCGAGTTCTTTGCCGCAAGCCCGATGGTACGGCTCTACGAGAAATCACTGCCGCAGATTCAGTACTCGGTGCGGACCAATTATGCCGATATCGGATTCGAGCTTGACGCGAGCGGCCGGCGGGCGATCCTTGTCAGTTGTCTCGATAATTTGCTGAAGGGCGCTGCAGGCCAGGCCGTGCAGAATATGAACGTGATGCAGGGTTGGCCGGAATCGGAAGGTCTCGCATGAAATCGGCCGCGGAGGAACGGGCATGAAGTACGTGATCAAGTTGGGCGGCGCGGGCCTCGAGACTCCTTCCCTGTTTGAAGGCTGCACGCGCGCTATCACCGAACTGGTGCGCGATGGCAACCAGGTGGTTGTGGTTCACGGCGGCGGCGTGCAACTTACGCGCACGCTCAAGGCGCTGGGCAAGCAGAGCGAGTTTATCGATGGGCTGCGCGTGACCGATGCGGAGACGCGCGATGCTGCGCTGATGGTGTTTGCCGGCAGCGTGAACAAGCGGCTGGTAGCGGCGCTGGGAGCACTCGGTCAGCCGGCGATCGGCCTTTGCGGCGGCGACGGGTTGCTCTTCCGCGCGCGCAAAAAGCGCACGGTGCCCGATCTGGGCTACGTGGGCGAGATTGCAGCAAGCGATCTACGGTGGATCGAGGCCATCTGGCAGTTGAACGGTGTGCCTGTGCTTTGCCCGATGGCTCTCGGCTTCGACGGTGAGTATTACAACATCAATGCCGACGAGATGGCCTCGGCCTGCGCGATTGCGTGCCGCGCCGATGCTTTGGTTTTTCTCACCGATGTTCCTGGCGTGAAAGGAGCAAACGGTGAGGTGTTGCGCTGGCTTTCGATCGACCAGATTGCGGAGATGGCCAAGAGCGCGGTAATCACTGGAGGTATGTTGCCCAAACTGGGCGCCTGCCGTGAGGCTTTGTTGAATGGCGTAAAACGCGTGCGAATTTTGCCCGCCGACGCTGCCGTTTCCCTTCCCGATTTGTGCAGCTCGCGCGTAGCGCACGGCACTGAAGTGATGGTGGCATGAGAATCCTGGTCGAAAGAACGGTTTTGAAAGGGCGCGACTTTAGTTGTGCCAAACGGGTGATTGAAAGTACCGGGCTTTAGTCCCTGAGGAATGCTAGGAGGTTTTTGAGAGACGATGAAACTCGAAGAGATTCGCGCCGCGGAAGACAGGCTGCTGCTGACCACGTATGAGCGTAGCCCGGTCCTCTTCACCGGCGGCGAAGGCGTGCACATCATCGACGAAAAAGGCGACCGCTATCTCGATTTGCTGAGCGGGATCGGAGTAAACGCGCTCGGTTACAACCATCCGGCCATCGTGGAGACGATTGCCCGGCAGAGCCGTTCGCTGATCCACATTTCGAACCTCTACTATCACGAGGGCCAGGCGGAACTCGCGCTTGCGGCTCACCGAGCGTACTGGCCTCGACCGTGTCTTCTTCTGCGAATACCGGCACCGAAGCATGGGAGGGTGCGCTGAAACTGGCGCGCGCGCATGCCGGCCTGAGGCGCAGCGAAGGCGCGCAAATCGGCACCAGATTTCTGGCCCTCGAGCAGAGCTTTCATGGGCGCACCTTCGGCTCCATGTCGACTACGTACAAGGCCAAGTACCGCGAGCCGTTTGCGCCAGTGGTTCCCGGCGTGGAGTTTGTGCGCTTCAACGACGTTGCCGATCTGCGCGCGAAATTTTCGAACGATGTTTGCGCGATTCTGGTTGAGGCCATCCAGGGTGAAGGCGGCGTGCGCCCGCTGACGCAGGAGTTCTTCGCAGAGGCGCGAGAGCTGGCGAATTCGACCGGTGCGCTGCTGATTGTGGACGAGATTCAGGCCGGCATGGGCCGCACCGGAAAGTGGTGCGCGTATCAGCACTACGGAATTCAGCCCGACGTGACCACGCTGGCCAAGCCGCTTGCCGGCGGAATTCCGCTGGGCGCTGTGCTGTGCACGGAAGAAGTTGCGCGCGCGATCCATGCCGGCATGCACGGAACAACATTCGGCGGCGGGCCGCTGGCATGCGCGGTGGCCATCGCGGTGATCGACGCCATTGAGAAGGAAGGCCTGCTCGCGCATGCGACCGAGGTGGGCGATTACTTCCAGGAGCAGCTGCGCTGGCTCGCCGACGCGCACGAAACGATCGTGGACGTGCGCGGCAAGGGCCTGATGATCGCGGCAGAGCTCGATTCCGCCGAACTGGCCAAGCTGACCGTGGCGGAGATGCTGAAGCGGCACATCCTGATCAACTGCACCAGCGACACGGTGCTGCGCTTCCTGCCGCCGTACATTCTGGAGCGCGCGCATGTGGATACAGCCATCGCGGCGCTCGACGAAATCTTCACCGAACACGCGCGCGCAGCCGCACAGCTGCGCACCGCAGGAGGACAACACCATGGCTAGCAAAACAGCGATGGAAAGCAAGGAGAGCGCTGTTCCCGTGCAGAAAGACCCCGATATTCTTGCCGCGGCGGCGCGGCTGGCGGGCGAAGATCTGTGCTCGATCGCCGATCTGTCGAGCGGCGAAGTGCGCGCCATTCTCAAGCTGGGCCACGATGTGAAGCGCAATCCGCGCGAGTATCGCCATGCGCTTGACGCCAAGCAGATGGTGCTGATGTTCGAGAAGGCGAGCCTGCGCACGCGGCTGGGCTTTGAAACGGGCATCAACACCATGGGCGGCAACGCGATCTTCGTCGACCAGACCAATTCGCCGCTGGGCGAGCGCGAATCCATTGCCGACGTGGCGCGCAACGTGGAGCGCTGGGTTGACGTGATTGTGCTGCGCACCTACGCGCACGACACCATCACCGAGATGGCGGCCAACTCGCGCGTGCCGGTGATCAATGCGCTGTCGGACTTCGAGCATCCCTGCCAGGCGCTGGCCGATTTCATGACGCTCGAGGAACATTTCGGCTCCGCCGCCGGGCTCAACTTTACCTACGTGGGCGACGGCAACAACGTGTGCCACTCGCTGATGCTGACTGGCGCGCAGCTGGGCGCGAACGTGACGGTGGCGACGCCGCGCGGCTACTCGCCCGACATTGAAATTGTGACCAAGGCGCGCGAGATCGCGGAGACCAATCAGTGCGAGATTCGCCTGCTGCAGGATCCGCAGGCCGCCGCCGAAGGCGCCGATGCAATCTACACCGATGTATGCGTGAGCATGGGCATGGAGCATGAGTCGACGAAGCGCGCGCCCATCTTCCGGCCGTTCCAGGTGAACGAGGCGCTGATGGCCAAGGCCCCGTCGCACGCGGTTTTCATGCATTGCCTGCCGGCGCGGCGCAACGAGGAAGTGACAGACGCGGTGCATCGACAGCCCGCAGTCGATCGTCTTCGACCAGGCGGAGAATCGCATGCATGCGCAGAAGGCGCTGCTGCTGTTGCTGCTGGGCGGATTGGCGAATACGGCGAGCTTTCAACAAACAGGGAACCGTGGACGGTGATCGGTTATCGCGGTTGGTGATCGGAGCAATGGCAAGCCTCGGATGACCAGGCTGAGGTATCAGGCTCGAAATCGATGTCAAGCGAACAACATTCCGTGAAGATGTGGTCCGGCCGCTTTCGTGAGCCGCTCGATCCACAATTCGAAGCATGGCAACGGTCGCTGCCGTTTGACTGGCGGCTGCTGCCGCAGGAGATTGCGGCGAGCAAGGCGCATGCGTCCGCACTTTGCGCGGCGCGCATCCTCACTGAAGCGGAGACAGCGGAGTTGCGGGGCGCGCTGGATGCGATTGCCGCGGAGCACGCGTCGATAGCTGGGCAGACGCTTGTTCGCGACCACGCAACCGCCGAGGATATTCATCACTTCGTCGAATTGAAACTGGTGGAGCGTGTGGGCTCGCTCGGACTCAAGCTGCACACTGGCCGCAGCCGCAATGAGCAGATTGCGACCGATCTGCGGCTCTATGTGCGCGAGGCAATCGCTCGAACCGTTGCGGGTCTTGCACGGTGGGCCGAAGCGTTCATCGATCAGGCACGCGCGGCAAACGATGCCGTGATGCCGAGCTATACGCATCTGCAGCGCGCTGAGCCGGTTTTGGTTGCGCATTGGCTGCTCGCATATGTCGAGATGATTCTGCGCGACGTGTCGCGGCTCAAAGATTGCGCTGACCGTTTGAATTTCTGCCCGCTCGGCTCGGCCGCTGTTGCGGGTGCAACGCTCAAGCTCGACCGCATGATCGCCGCCCGCGAACTTGGATTCACCGCGCCGACCGCGAATTCGATGGATGCTACGAGCGATCGCGATTTTGTTCTCGAGTTTGTGCAGGGTGCCTCTGTGCTCGGCATTCACATTTCCCGCTTTGCCGAGGAGATCACGCTGTTCGCGACCAGTGAATATGGGTTCATCGAGCTGCCGGAGCGCTTTTCCACCGGCTCAAGCGCGATGCCGCAGAAAAAGAATCCCGACCTCACCGAGTTGCTCCGCGGCAAGTGCGGGCGCATTCTGGGCGCGTGCACAACAGTGGCCACACTGCTCAAGGGGCTCCCACTTGCTTACAATAAAGATCTGCAGGAGACGCAGGAGCCAGTGTTCGCGGTGGCCGATGCGGTGGAGGGAATGTTGCAGGTTTTGCCAGGGTTCACGCGAGCGCTTCACTTCCATCACGATCGCATGCAGGCAGCTGCGCAGTCGGGGTACCTGAACGCCATGGCCGCGGCCACGTACCTGGTTCACAAGGGCGTTGCCTTCCGCACTGCGCATGAGAAGGTTGGTCAGGCTGTTCGCTTCGCACTTGAAAAGGGCGTCGAGCTGGACGGGCTCACGCTCGATGAGCTGCACCGGTTTGGCGAGGAGTTTGGCGATGACTTCTACGCCGCGATCACGCTGAAGGCCACGCTCGATTGCCACGATGTGATCGGTGGAACCGCGCGCGAACGTGTGCGCGAAGCGCTGAATACTGCGGCAAACAGAGTTGCAGCGCTTGCCAAGGCTGCCGTTGAGGAGGCCATTCATGCAGGTGCGTAAGGCACTTTTGCACGACGCCTCCAACATTTACGATCTGGTGAACTCGCTCTCGGGCGACGGTACTTTGCTCAAGCGGCCCTTCGCTGAAGTCTGCGAAAACATCCGCGACTTCACCGTCGCCGAGTCCGATGGCGGCGTGTTTCTGGGCTGCGGAGCGCTGCACCTGTACGGGCCGCATCTTTGCGAAGTCCGATCGATCGTGGTAAAGCCGGAGGCAAAAAGCCAGGGCGCCGGAGGCGGAATCCTGAAAGCGCTGATTGAAGAGGCTGAGATGCACGGCGTTCAATCCGTCTGTCTCTTTACTCGCATCCCCGATTTCTTCTTCAAGTACGGCTTCCGCATCGTGGAAGACAAGTCTGAATTACCTGACAAGGTCTTCAAAGACTGCCAGAGTTGCCCTCGCTTGCACCGCTGCGACGAGGTCGCGATGGTGCGCGGGCGCATTCCGCGCATGTCCATCCTAGGGCCGCGGCAAGAGGCTCAGGAACTGGTGCGGCTCTCCGGGTAATTCCTATCCCCGTTGCACCGAAATCGGCCCATGCAAGTCGTGCAACCACGAAGCTACTTGATGTAGCCCCGCTCGCGATAATACCTGAGCGCCGCGGGTGCAAGCGGCACCACGTCGCTCACGCCCACCTGCCGGATGTCGTAGTAGTAGGGCTGCGCAAGTTTGCGGAACTCATCCTGGTGCTCGTCGAGGGCCTTGGCGAGCGTATAGACGAAGTCGTCCGGCGCATCGTCGCGCACATAAATCACGTGGCGATCGCGCATTACGGTCGGGATGCGGTGATCGATGCCGCGCAAATAGCCCATCGGCACAAGGGTGCGCTTGTAGCCGTAAATCTGCGCCAACTGATCGATCAACTGGTCATCCATCTGCAGAAACTTCAGGTCGGCCAGTTGCGAGACCTCGTACCACGTATGCTGCTCGGGCGTGTTGGCGAGTACCGCGCCGCCGATATAGACATCGGCCGATGCGCGTTCCTGGCGCTCGATCAGCAACGGATGGATGAAGCCGCCGCCTTTCAATTCCAGTTCCCTCTCGTCGATTCCGTAGTACTTGAGGACCGTTCGCGTCGCCTCGCTGTTGCCATCCACCCAGATGCGAGTCGGCTCGGTGCGATTCCTGATGTCGAAGAGGCTCTTGATGCCCGATTTGGCCGCAACCGCAATGAGCATGTAGTTCGGCTGCAGCACCGTTGCGACCACGCGCACGTTCTGCCGCGGCTTGTGATCGTTTGCATAAGCGCCGCGCCCCAAATAAAGGTCCGTCAGATTTGTGTCACTGGTGATCCCGAAATCGGGCACTCCGTCGGGCGGCGGCTCAATGTACCACGGAAAATTGTCTCCCGTCGGCATCACCGGCTTCGTCCGGTCGGCCACTTCGCGCGGCCCGTAGCTTGACCAGCAAACCCAGCACACCTGCACGTCGTAGCCGTACGGTTGCATGGCTGCCGTGACTGCGTAGGCTAAAGCGCCCCATGGACAGCCTTTGCATGCAGCGGCCAGTAACGGCCTCTTCAGGGCAATCCCGTACGGCGGGTGCGCGGTTGGGTCGGGCGGCGCCGGCGTGATGGTGCCGGGCGTCTGCGCGCGTGCGGCAAGAATGAAGGCCACAACGCCGAGCATTAGTACAACGAATGAAGGAATCCAGACGAGTTTGAATCGACGCATGCCGGGGATAGCTCCAGGATGAGGTAGGTACCGAAGCGAGACTGCTCCGATCATACGAGGCCTACCGTAACAAGCTAGGGTGGGCACCCCGAAAGTTTATCTGCGCTACGTGAGCGACACTTTCAGCGCCGCACCGTACTGGGCGGGTGGCCCGCCTTACGCTGATTCTCACGTCTACGGTCTCCCCCAGCACGAGGGGTGCCCCGTCCTAACTTGTTAGGGCGGGAATCGATGGATCGGTCCCGACCGAATTTGGGGTCTGAGCCCCATGCGTTCGCGCTTCGCAGCCGTCCACTCCGACTCGATCTCGATGATACCCTCCAGCCCCGTCAGGTAGTGCCTGTAGCTGGACCATGGCCAGTCCTTGGGCTTGTCCGCCAACGCGCGGGCGCCGCTGTCGGTGACGAGGAGGAAAATCTCATCCCTCCCGCCCTAGTGTCATGAGTCTGAAATAAATACATAGATATGCAACTTTGCAGCATCGGATAGAGTAGGAGGAATCCGATGCTGCCAGGCCCGCATTTGAAGCCACTCACGGTCGATCCCCAGGATCAGGTGCAACTCACTGCCTGGAGTCGGCGTCCCAAGACCGCGCAAGGACTCGCGGTGCGCGCTCGCATTGTGCTGTTAGCCAGCCGGGGCGTGAGCAACAGCGATATTGCCCGCCAGTTGCCTGTAACCCTGAGGACGGTGGGCAAATGGCGCCAGCGCTATCTGGACCTAGGCCTGGATGGGTTGCTGGATGAGCCCCGCCCGGGCACGTCGCGCAAATTAAGTGACGAACAAGTGGAGCGTGTTTTGGCGCGAACTTTGGAGAGCCAGCCGGAGACAGCCACGCATTGGTCGACCCGCGACATGGCCAAGGCGTGTAGATTGAGCCAGTCGTCGATCAGCCGCATCTGGAGAGCCTTTTCTCTGGCCCCGCATCGCTCCGAGACGTTTAAGTTATCTAAGGATCCGTTGTTCATCGAGAAGGTGCGCGATATCGTGGGCCTGTATCTGGCTCCGCCGGAACGCGCGCTGGTCTTATGCGTGGATGAAAAGAGCCAGATACAGGCCTTGGACAGAACCGCGCCGCTGTTACCCATGCGTCCTGGACAGATCGAACGCCGCACCCACGACTACGCCCGCCACGGCACCACGACGTTGTTCGCCGCGTTGAATACCAAGAGCGGCAAACTGATCGGCCAAACGCAGCGCCGTCATCGCTCGGTGGAGTTCCGCAACTTCCTCGACACCATCGAAAAGAACGTCCCGGTGGGACTGGACATCCACCTGATCCTGGACAACTACGGCACTCACAAAACGCAACTGATCCGCGATTGGCTGGTGAAGCGGCCGCGATTCCACCTGCACTTCACGCCCACTTCGGCCAGTTGGCTCAACCTGGTGGAACGCTGGTTTGCCCTGCTGACCGACAAGCAACTCCGACGCGGGGTCCATCGCTCCACACGCGAACTGGAAAACGCAATCCACGAATATATCGGTCGCAACAACCGCGACCCCAAACCTTTCGTCTGGCACAAGACCGCCGACCAAATCCTCGATTCCGTCGCACGCTTCTGTGCACGAACTTTAGACTCAGGACACTAGAGCGTGTTTCATGAATAGCCGCCGTATCCGAATGGTCGCCCCTCAGGGGTTAAACAGGTTGCGGAAAAACTCCTTTAGATAGTCACTTTTTCTCCACAGGGATATGAATTAGATCAGAAATATGCGTGGAGACGACGAGAAGCAGGCGGCGATGTACAGCTATGTGACCTTGGCGCAGCGGATACCGGCCGATCATCCGGCGCGGCAGATCCGTGCGATGGTGGATCGGGCGTTGGAGCGGATGGATGCGGAACTGGAGCAGCTCTATTCGCACACCGGTCGTCCGTCGATTGCCCCGGAGCGTCTGCTGCGGGCCTCGCTGCTGATGGTGTTGTACTCGATCCGCTCGGAGCGGCAGTTGATGGAGCAGATGAACTACAACCTGCTGTTCCGTTGGTTTGTGGGTTTGGAGATGGACGATGCGGTGTGGGACGTGACGGTGTTCACTAAGAACCGGGAGCGTCTGATTGACGGGGCGGTGAGCCAGCGGTTGCTGGAGTCGGTATTGGTGGAGGCGGGCGAGCACGATCTGTTGAGCGAGGAGCATTTCACGGTGGATGGGACGCTGATTCAGGCTTGGGCCGTCGGCACGCAGCTTCAAGGAGAAGAGCGATCCGCCGGCTCCGGGCAGCGGCACGGGACATAAGGGGCGAGGTGCTGTTGCGCGACAAGGTGGAGTCGACGACCGATCCGGACGCGCGTCTGT